>NZ_LODW01000001.1 GCF_002914525.1 Rhizobium hidalgonense
CCGAATTCACCAACGAGATCGGCACCTTGTTGCCGATCGCACCATGAGGTCTTTCCTCATTGTAGTATCGTAAGCGCGATTTTCTATGCGCATTGACATAGGCGGCATCGCTGACGCGGCCGCTCCTGCGTAGCGATATTCGACTCTATCAGGCGGCGGAGGTTTTGGAGAAGTTGAACGGCAGCAGGTCTCCAATGTCTGCCGTTTCGTCGCGCTGAGGTAACTCCGTGAGCGCGTGGCGCAGCCAGGTGAGTGGATCGACGCCACAGGCGCGGCAAGTCAGCATCAGACTGTAGATCACGGCGCTGGCCTTGGCTCCGTCGGCGGTATCGCTGAACAGCCACGATTTTCTTCCAGTCGCAAAAACTCTGATGTCGCGTTCCAGGATGTTGTTATCGATCGGCATCCTGCCGTCGCTAATGTAGCGCGTCAGATAATCCCATTGGTTCAGAGTGTAGGACACGGCATCGCCGAGTTTGGTATCCGGCACGACCTTCGGTGCGATAGTGTCGAGCCATGACTTGAGTGCGGTCAGGACAGGCAAGCTGTGCTGTTGCCGGAAACGGCGAATGCAATCGGCCTGCGTTTCACCGGCATCGGGCCTTCTGTCCCGCGCTTGCTTTTCGATCCGGTAGATCTGCTCGAAGAACCGAAGAGCCTGTTCCGGCGGTCCGCCTCCATTCTTCCTGGTTTTGAGAGCCTCGACGAAGCGTCGCCGTGAATGGGCCATGCATCCGACATGGGTTGCGCCATGTAATGTGCGCCAGGCGGTGTAGCCGTCGCTCACCAATATGCCGCGGTAGTCCCCGAGAAAGGTCTGCGGGTGGATCTGGCCGCGGCCCGGTTGATAATCGAGAAGCACGATTGGCTCGTCACTGTCCTCGCTGCTTCGATACGCCCACATGTAAGACGTGCTGGTGGCTTCCTTATCCTTTTCCTTCAGCACCTGAACTGTCGTCTCATCGCCATGAATGAGAGGCTGCGACTGAAGCCGCAATCTCAGCGCATCGTAGATGCGATGCAGATGCTTCTCGCTCGAACCGATCACCCAGTGCGCGAGAGCCCCCCGGCTGATCGGCACGCCGGCCCGTTCTAACGTTTGCGCCACGCGGTAGAGCGGCGTGCCGTCGACGTATTTGTGGACGAGTGCGAAGGCCAGCGTGGAAGCGGTGGCAATGCTGCCTGGCAATGGTTGCGGCGGCATCGGTGCGATTACGACAGGCGTGTTGATGCCGGTGCGGTCGCAATGGCGGCAGGCGTATTTGAACCGCACATTCTGCAGAACCTTTGCCTTGACCTCGATATGGAGCTGCTCGGTAACGGCCTCGCCCATGCGATGCATTTGACTGTCGCAGCAAGGGCAAGTCTTTTGATCGTCGGGTAGATCGTATTCGATGCGCTCGCGCGGCAGGTCTTCCGGCAAGGGTCTGCGGCCACGCTTCTTTCGCGCCGCGCTATCGACCGCCGGCAGACCTGTATCCGGAAGATCGATGACGAGGCCGTCGTCACGGTCATCCTCGTCTGCAGCCTCTTCGGCCTCGTTGAAGATGCGATCGATGTGCTTTTCGCTGCGGGGTGCAAAACGATGCAGCTTTGCGAGTGCCAGTTCTTCTTCCAGCTTGACGACCCGCCGTGACAGCGCTTCCTTCTCGGCTTTGAGCGCAGCGATTTCGGCGGCATTTGCCGCCAACTGCGCCATCAGTTCTGCAACGCTCGGTTCGCCGGTTCGGGTCATCCCAGTTTTGAATCTGAACCGTCCCGTTGCGTCAACAGCTCAATTCGCCGCCTTCAACCGGCGATCTGATATTGCCGCACCGGATGGCGCACCATCGCGTCGATATCAATCCCGTCGAGAATCCAGTGGAGCTGCTCGATCGTCAGTGTAACCACCGCCACCTCTCGGCGCGGCCATCGGAACCTGTCCTCCGCCAACTTCTTCAGGACCATGACAAAGCCCGACCGATCGAAGAACAGCAGCTTCACCCGGTCACGCCGGCGATTGCAGAAGGCAAACACCGCAGGGGCAAACGGGTCCAGCGCCATCGTCTCCTGGACCAGGACCGCAAGGCTGTTGATGCCGGCCCGGAAGTCGATCGGCTCCCGATGCAGGTAGACCTTGAGATCAGCGCCCAGTCTGAACATGACCCAACGCTCCTATGATTGCGGCCAGCCCATTCTCATCGTCATACTCAACGGTCAGGCTGATCCCGTTCGGCAGGAGCGCACTCACCTTGGACGCCTGACACGGCTTGCCCAACGGCACGCTCGTCGTTAGTAAATCGCCGCCAGAAGTCGGAGGGATATCTGGAGCAATCTGAACCGGAACGAATGCCGAGATCGAAGGCAAAGGACGCTCCTCCATTGCCTTCTTCATCCACTTGCGTACGAGATTAGCATTCACGCCGTGTTCCCGCGCCAGTCGAGAGACCGAAACGCCGGGCTCTAAACACGCTGCGACAAGCTGATCTCGCGAGGCAGGGTCATATCGACGGCGGCCGTCGCGACCAACAAGCCGCACCTGCAGTTTAGGAGCATCTTCATCCATGATTTGGTGTCCA
>NZ_LODW01000002.1 GCF_002914525.1 Rhizobium hidalgonense
ACGCTGTCGAAGAGCTTCCAGTCGGCCTTCAACGTCGTCAAGGGTTCGGTTCCCGCCCGCACCGATGTTCCCGATACCGACTTCGACGCCTGCGGCAAGAAGGGCATTGCCGATCTGAAGGCGGCCAACGAAGGCGGCACGCTGTTCGGCTCGCTGGCCCAGGGTTATGGCGCGCCTCCGGCAATCGCCAACGCCTATAAGGACGTCGTCTCGAAGTTCGTCCACGGCCAGATCAAGAGCTCCGACGAAGCCGTCACCCAGCTCGTCCAGGCGATCGACGACGCCCGCTGAGATCACGGTCGATGAACACGCTTCCCCGCGCACTTCGCGGGGAAGCTTCAGGCCCTGCGACCATTCATGCGGGGCCGATGATGCAGGGGAGGAGATGATATCCATGAGCACAGTTGCCACCACCGATCCGGTTCTGACGCCGCGACAAGCGACGAGCGTCTCGATCAGGGGCCGGCTGCAGGATGCGCTGCCGAAGATCGTGCTGGCGCCGAGCTTCGTCATCACGCTGGTCTTCGTCTACGGCTTCATCGTCTGGACGGCCTATCTCTCCTTTACCAATTCCAAGACCTTTCCCTCCTATGCGCTGACCGGCGCGCGCGCCTATCAGCGGCTGTGGCGCTGGACCTTCGAGAGCGATCCGCCATCCTCCTGGTATACCTCGATCACCAACATGGCGATCTTCGGCTTCCTCTATGTCGGTATCTGCTTGGCCCTCGGCCTGTTCCTCGCCATCCTGCTCGACCAGAAGATCCGCGGCGAGGGCTTGCTGCGGCCGATCTTCCTCTATCCGATGGCGCTCTCCTTCATCGTCACCGGCGTTGCCTGGAAGTGGTTCCTCGATCCCGGCCTCGGGCTCGAGCAGACGCTGCACCACTTCGGCTGGACGAGCTTCCACTTCGACTGGATCAAGAACAAGGACTTCGTCATCTACACCGTCGTCATCGCCGGTGTCTGGCAGGCCTCCGGCTTCGTCATGGCGATGTTCCTCGCGGGACTGCGCGGCATCGACGGCGAGATCATGAAGGCGGCACAGATCGACGGCGCTTCGCCCTTGCAGCTTTACCGGCGCATCGTCATTCCGCTGCTGCGGCCGATCTTCCTGTCGGCCTTCATCGTGCTCGCCCATATGGCGATCAAGTCCTACGACCTGGTGGTGGCGCTGACATCGGGCGGGCCGGGCGGCTCGGCCTGGCTGCCGTCCAACTTCATGTATGAATACACCTTCAAGCGCAACGAGATGGCCGTCGGCTCGGCCAGCGCCATCATCATGCTGATGACCATCTCGGCAATCATCGTGCCCTATCTCTATTCCGAACTGAAGGAGAAGGCCCGATGAGCAGTCTCACCTCTCCGATCGGCACGTCCTCATCGGCATCGGCAGCTGAAGGTGTCGAGCGCGGCAACAGCGCCCGCTGGATTGGCCGCCTGGTCATCTACGGCCTGCTGGTCATCTTCGCCATCCTCTACCTGATGCCGCTCTTCGTCATGCTGACGACCTCGTTCAAGACGATGGACGAGATCCAGGGCGGCAACATGCTGGCGCTGCCGCAGGCGCCGACGCTCGATCCCTGGGTGAAGGCCTGGGGCGAGACCTGCGTCGGGCTGACCTGCGCCGGCATCAAGGGTTACTTCTGGAACTCGATCAAGATGGTGGTGCCGGCGGTTGCGATCTCCACCATCATGGGAGCGCTCAACGGTTATATCCTGACCAAATGGCGCTTTCCCGGCCACACACTGGTGTTCGGGCTGATGCTGTTTGCCTGCTTCATCCCGTTCCAGTCGGTGCTGTTGCCGATGGCGACGATCCTCGGCTCGCTCGGCCGCTTCGGCGTGACCTTGCAGAACGCCACCGGCTTTAACTTCGGCTTCGGCAATCCGACGGTCAATCTGGTCTTCGTCCATGTCGTCTACGGCCTCGGCTTCACCACGCTGTTCTTCCGCAACTTCTACGAGGCCTTTCCGACCGAACTGGTGCGCGCCGCCCAGGTCGACGGCGCGAGCTTCTTCCAGATCTTCCGCCGCATCATGCTGCCGAACTCGCTGCCGATCATCGTCGTCACCGTCATCTACCAGTTCACCAACATCTGGAACGACTTCCTGTTTGCCTCCGCCTATGCCGGCACCGGTGACTCCATGCCGATGACGGTGGCGCTGAACAATGTCGTCAACACCTCGACCGGGGTGGTCGAATACAATGTCAACATGGCGGCGGCGATGATCGCGGCCGTTCCGACGCTCATCGTCTATATCCTCGCCGGCCGCTACTTCGTGCGTGGCCTGATGGCGGGCGCAGTCAAAGGGTAAGTCATGGCCTTCCTGGAAATCTCCGGTCTCAGAAAGCGCTTCGGCGCCGTCGATATCCTCAAGGGCATCGACCTCGAACTCGAAAAGGGCGGCTTCCTGGTGCTGGTCGGCCCATCCGGCTGCGGCAAGTCGACCCTGCTCAACACCATTGCCGGGCTGGAGACGATCACCTCGGGTGATATCCGGATCGACGGCCGCGACATCAGCGGATTGCATCCG
>NZ_LODW01000003.1 GCF_002914525.1 Rhizobium hidalgonense
TGTTGATTTCCACTGAGAGCTGACCCGGCGTTTCCACCGAGAATTGACCCGCCTTTTAGGTATCGTTCTTGTCGATCGTGGTGGTCAAGTTCCTTCGTTTCTCCTTTGTCGTTTTGGGTTCATGCGCCGAACTATTCTTGAAGCGGAAGCTGTCGTTTCCGGTCTCAAGAATGTGGCAGTGATGCGTGAGGCGATCGAGCAGCGCGGTGGTCATCTTGGCATCGCCGAAGACGCTGGCCCATTCGCTGAAGCTCAGGTTGGTGGTGATGATGACGCTGGTGCGTTCGTAGAGTTTGCTGAGCAGATGGAAGAGCAATGCCCCGCCTGAAGCACTGAAGGGCAGGTAGCCAAGCTCGTCGAGGATGACGAGGTCGGAATGGACAAGGCGATTGGCGATCTGGCCTGCGCGTCCCTGTGCTTTCTCCTGCTCCAAGGTGTTGACCAGTTCGACAGTCGAGAAGAACCGGACACGCTTGTGATGATGCTGGATAGCCTGGACGCCGATGGCTGTTGCTATGTGGGTCTTACCCGTGCCAGGGCCGCCCACGAGAACGATGTTGTTGGCCTCGTCTAGGAACTCGCAGCGATGCAGTTGGCGCACAAGCGCCTCGTTGATCTCGCTGCTGGTGAAGTCGTAGCCGTTCAGATCGCGGTAGGCGGGAAAGCGTGCGGTCTTGAGCTGATAGGCGGTCGAGCGCACCTCTCGTTCCGCCGTCTCCGCCTTGAGAAGCTGCGACAGGATCGGAATGGCAGCCTCGAACGCCGGCGATCCCTGTTCGGTCAACTCGCCGACGGCCTGTGCCATGCCGTGCATCTTCAGTTGCCGCAGCATGATGACGATAGCGCCGCTTGCTGGATTATGACGCATGGCGAGCCTCCGTCTTTCTCAGGGCATCGTATCGTTCGACATTGGCCTTGGGCTCGTTGATGAGCGTCAGGGCCTGAGGTGCGTCGATGGTGGGTGGCGTGA
The DNA here is from genome assembly GCF_002914525.1 of Rhizobium hidalgonense. GTDB lineage: Bacteria > Pseudomonadota > Alphaproteobacteria > Rhizobiales > Rhizobiaceae > Rhizobium > Rhizobium hidalgonense. Next base: position 971 of record NZ_LODW01000003.1, read on the forward strand.
AGGATTTGCCGTCGACGAGGCGATGCAGCAGGTTCAGCACATGCGTCTTGGTTGGAACGCCGGATCTCAGTGCCATCTCGACGGAAGACAGGACAGCTTGCTCGTCGTGCTGAAGGACAAGCGCGAGGATATCGACCATCTCGCGGTCGCCGCCGGGCTTCTTGAGCAGGTATTGCTGCAAGGTCCGGAACGCATCGGGAAGCTCGGCGAACGGTGCACCATTGCGAAGGGCACCCGGTTTGCGCTGCACGACCGCCAGATAATGCCGCCAGTCGTAGATGGTCTGTCCCGGCCGGTCGTGGGAGCGGTCGATGACCCGGCGATGCTCGCAGATGATCTGACCCTCCGCTGCAACGACGACACGATCCGGATAGACCCGCAGGCTCACCGGTCGATTGGCAAAGGATGCCGGGACGCTGTAGCGATTGCGCTCCAGATGCACGAGGCAGGTCGGCGTGACCCGCTTCGTATATTCTACAAATCCATCGAAAGGCCGGGAAACGGGCATCAATGCCAGAGCCTCCTCAGCCCAGATATCGGCGATGGTGCCGCGCATCTGGCCGTGTGGGGTCTTTGCCCAGAACTCCCTGCATCGAAGCTCAAGCCAGTCGTTCAGGGCTTCGAGTGATGCAAAACGCGGAACGGGTTGAAAGAACCGATGACGCGCGTCCTGCACGTTCTTCTCGACCTGTCCCTTTTCCCAACCGGATGCCGGATTGCAGAACTCGGGCTCGAACACATAATGGCTGGCCATCGCCATGAAACGCACGTTGACGTCCCGCTCCTTACCACGGCCGACCTTGTCGATCGCCGTGCGCATGTTGTCGTAGATGCCGCGACCGGGAATGCCGCCAAACACGCGGAATGCATGATTGTGGGCGTCAAACAGCATCTCATGCGTCTGCAGGAGATAGGCCCGGACGATGAACGCGCGGCTGTAACTCAGCTTCGTATGGGCCACCTGCAACTTGGTGCGCTCATTGCCGATGATCGCCCAGTCTTCCGACCAGTCGAACTGGAACGCTTCACCGGGCTCGAATGCCAGGGGGACAAACGTGCCGCGGCCGGTCGTCTGCAACTCCCTCTGTCGATCCTCTCGCCATTCCCGAGCAAATGCCGCCACGCGATTATAGGAGCCCTCGTAGCCGAGGCTCACAAGGTCGGCATGCAACTGCTTCATAGTGCGCTTCTGCTTGCGGCTCTTTTTAGATTCCGTCTTCAGCCAGGCCGACAACCGATCCGCAAATGGATCAAGTTTGCTCGGCCGCTCCGGCACATTGAACTTCGGCTCCACGCCGTTCAGGCGCAGATATTTGCGGATGGTATTCCGGGACAAACCGCTTCTGCGGCAAATCTCCCGGATCGATAGATGCTCTCGAAAATACCAGCGTCGGATCACGCTCAGTAACGCCATGTCGATCACTCCAGAGCCCCCGCTGAAACATGCGAGGGACGGTTGAAACATGGGTCAATTCTCAATGGAAATATCTGGCTGCGCCGGGTCAGCTCTCAGTGGAAATCAACA
>NZ_LODW01000004.1 GCF_002914525.1 Rhizobium hidalgonense
ATCCCAGCTTCCCCTGCAGTAAAGCACAGATTTGAGAGACAATTCCTGTGCTTGTCACAGGAATCCAGCAGCGCCGTGTCTACGGCGCAAAGACTCTGTAACACGCGTTCGATCAGCCAACTGACACGAGCATCGGCCACTCAAACACATACGGACGCCTATCGAAATTCTCGAACGTTCCGTTCCAGAATTTGTATTTGCGCTCCATCCCCGCCATCCTTATCTCCGGGCTGAGTTCAACAGGATGCCGACGATGGAATTGGGCCTTTACACATTCGCCGATGTCAATCCCAACCCTTCCCGTAGCAAGGGAGCGGAAGGGGCCGAGCGGCTGAAGCATCTGATCGAGGAGATCGAGCTTGCCGATCAGGTGGGACTCGACGTCTTCGGGCTCGGCGAACATCATCGGCCGGACTATGCGGCGTCGGCGCCGGCCGTCGCGCTGGCGGCGGCGGCCGTCAAGACGAAAAACATCCGGCTGACCAGCGCCGTTACCGTGCTGTCCTCCGACGATCCGGTGCGCGTTTTCCAGCAGTTTTCGACGCTCGACCTGATTTCCAACGGCCGGGCCGAAATCATGGCGGGGCGTGGCTCGTTCATCGAGTCCTTCCCGCTGTTCGGCTACAATCTCGAAGATTACGACCAGCTTTTCGAGGAGAAGCTCGATCTGCTGCTGGCGCTGCGCGATGGTGAAGTCGTGGAGTGGAAAGGTGAGATGCGTGCACCGATCAACGGGCGCGGCGTCTATCCCAGGCCGCTGCAGGATCCGCTGCCTTTGTGGGTTGCCGTCGGCGGCACGCCGCAGTCGGTGGCGCGCGCCGGTGCGCTCGGCCTGCCGGTGGCGCTGGCGATCATCGGGGGCGAGCCGCGTCGATTCGCGCCGCTGTTCGATCTCTACCGCGAGGCAGCGCGCCGGGCAGGGCAGGACCAGGCGAAGCTGAAGACCAGCATCAATGTCCACGGCTTCATTGCCGAAACGACGGCGGCTGCCGCCGAGCAGTTTTACGGGCCGCAGGCCGAAGTAATGAACCGCATCGGCCGCGAGCGCGGCTGGGGACCGACCAGCCGGGCCCATTTCGACATGTCGCGCGGACCGAACGGTGCGCTCTTCGTTGGCGATCCCGAGGTGGTGGCCGAAAAGATCATCGCACAGCACGCGCTTTTCAAAAACGACCGCTTCCTGCTGCAAATGGCGATCGGCCTGATGCCGCATGACCAGATCATGCGCGGCATCGAACTGTACGGCACGAAAGTGGCGCCGATCGTCAGAAAGGCATTGACTGAAAAGGGCGAAGGGGCGAAAGCCACGGCTTGAGGCGGCCGCGGCGGCCGGTGCAAGGCCGGAAGAGACGAATGGTTATCGCAAATGACGACGAACTGGCAAAGCTCAAGGAAATCGGCCGCATCTGCGCCAACGCCATCCAGGTGATGGCGGCGGCGATGGAGCCCGGCATGACGACGCTGGAACTCGATCGGATCGGCCGCAAGGTGCTAGAGGATTCAGGCGCGCGCTCGGCGCCGGAGTTCTGCTACCAGTTTCCGGGTGCGACCTGCATCAGCATCAACGAGGAAATCGCCCACGGCATTCCCGGTCCCCGTGTCATCCGCGCCGGCGATCTCATCAATATCGACGTTTCGGCGGAGAAGGACGGCTTTTTCGCCGATACCGGCGCCTCCTTTGCGATGCCGCCGGTCAAGCCGAAGATCGACAAGCTCTGCCGCGACGGCAAACGGGCGCTCTGGGTCGGGCTCAACCAGGTGAAATCAGGTGAGCCGCTGGCAAAGATCGGCACCGCCGTCGGCGCCTTTGCGCAGAAGAACCGCTATACGCTCGTCGCCAATCTGGCGAGCCACGGCGTCGGCCGCTCGCTGCACGAGGAGCCGGCCGAGCTTTCGACCTGGCCGGACCCTTCGGAAAAACGTGTCATGACGGACGGCCTCGTCTTCACGGTCGAGCCCTTCCTGTCGCTCGGTGCGACATGGGCCGAAGGCGGCGACGACGCGTGGACGCTCTATGCCGATCCGCAGGCACCGACCGTGCAATATGAACATACGGTGGTCGCGACGCGGAATGGTCCGGTGATTTTGACCTTGCCGGATGGCCGGGCGTAGGGTTGGAAGTGGCGTTTTGCCGGGAGCGCTCACTTCTGCTCCCTCATTCCTGTGCTCGTCACAGGAATCCAGCCACCGCGCGTCTGCGCGGTGAATGAAGCAATACCTTAAGGGGAGAGTCTCCCGCGCCCAGGACTTGGGCGCACTGGATTCCTGTGACGAGCACAGGAATTGTCTCTCAAATCTGTGCTTTACTGCAGGGGAAGCTGGGATC
>NZ_LODW01000005.1 GCF_002914525.1 Rhizobium hidalgonense
CGCTGGTCTTCCGGGGCGCGCCCCGGAAGACCAGCGGCGCGTCATCGCCGATACTCCTTCCGATGGTCGGAAGGGGGATATTGGTGATCAAGCTGAGGGAGACGATCATGATCTTGGATCTGCATCAGCAGGGCCTGACAGTGTCAGCTATTTCCAGAGAAACCGGCATCGATCGCAAGACGGTGCGCAAATACATAGAGCGGGGCCTTGAGGTCCCGCTTATGGACCGAGAAAGCCTCGCGCGACGGTTATCGATCCGTTTGCTTCATACCTGCGGGAGCGGGTGAAGACCTATCCCGGCCTCACTGGTAGTCGGTTGCTCCGAGAACTCCGGGATCGAGGTTATGCCGGCGGTTACACCGCCGTCACGTATTTTCTTCGTGACGTGCGACCTCCGGCAAATCCAGGTTTCGAGGTTCGCTTCGAGACGCCGCCAGGCGAACAGGCCCAAGTCGATTTCGCCCAGTTCCACGTCGTTTTCACTGACGAGCCAATGACGCAAGGATCGTTTGGTTGTTCTCGATGGTGTTGGGTCACAGCCGCCTCATCTGGGCACGCTTCGTCATGCATCAGAATCTGCCGACCGTCCTACGTTGCCACATCGCCGCTTTCGAGGCGATTGGTGGTGCGCCGCGGGAGGTGCTCTACGACCGGATGAAGACTGCCGTTATCGGCGAAGGTCAGACGGAGGGCATCATCTACAACCGTGCTCTCATCGACCTGGCCCGCCATTATGGATTTCATCCTAAGGCGTGCAAGGCCTACCGAGCCAAGACAAAAGGCAAGGTCGAGCGGCCGTTTCGGTATATCCGCGAAGACTTCTTCCTCGCTCGTTCGTTCCGCAATCTCGACGACATGAACGCCCAGCTCCGGCACTGGCTCGACACCGTCGCCAATCCAAGGAAGCACGCGACGACCCAGCGTGTCGTCAACGAGGCCTTCGCCGAGGAGCGGCCGTATCTGCGGCCGCTACCTCTGGCACCGTTCAAATCCGTTCTGAAGCTGGAGCGCCGCGTATCGCGGGAAGGCATGGTCAGCGTCGGCGGCAATACCTACAGCGTTCCGGATGCCACACGCAGTCGCATGGTTGAGGTCCACTCTCTCGCCGACGAAGTCCGCATCTTCGAGAACGGCACACTGATCGCCACTCATCCTGTGCTGGAGGGCCGCAAACAGCGCCGAGTCCATCCCGATCATCGACGATCGATGACGCCGCAACATAGGCCAAGGACACGAGACGAATCCCTTGTCGTCAAGCCTGCCGGCGACACCGTGCTGCAGCGGTCGCTCGCCTTCTATGACGCCGTCGGCAAAGTCCTGGCACGGGAGAGCCGCCCATGAGCGCGACCCTCGATGCCATTCCATCCATGATCGACCGTATTCGCCATGATCTCGTCGGTCTGAAGATGCCGCGCGCACTGGAAGCACTCGACCATGTCGTGCGCCGCCTCGAGCACGGTGAGCTATCTGCCCTCGAGGCTATCGATATCCTGCTGTCCGAGGAACTGACCCTGCGCGAGAACAGCCGCATCAAGACCGCTTTAAGAATGGGCAGGTTAGCGACGATCAAAACCCTTGCCGGTTTCGACTTCACCTTCCAACCTTCCCTCGACCGAGATCGCATCTTCACCCTGGCCCAGCTTGGCTTCGTCGATCGACACGAGGCCGTGCATTTCCTCGGCCCACCTGGAACCGGTAAGAGTCATCTTGCCACGGCGCTCGGCGTCGAAGCCGTCAAAGCTGGAAAGAGCGTCTACTTCACGAACCTTGCCGACCTCATCGGTTCGCTGGCCCGTTCCGAACGGGAGGGTCGGCTTCAGGAGCGCATTCGCTTCTTCTGCAGGCCAAGCCTGCTGATCGTCGATGAGATCGGCTACCTGCCCGTCGTCCAGGGCGGCGGCAATCTATTCTTCCAACTCGTGAACGCCCGATATGAGCGAGGTGCGATGATCCTGACATCAAACCGCGGCTTCGCTGAATGGGGCGATGTCTTCGGCGATCCAGTTGTCGCAACGGCGCTGCTCGACAGACTGTTGCATCATGCCGTCGTCGTTCAGATCGAAGGATCGAGTTACCGATTGCGCCAGCATGCCGAACTGATGCCGGAGCATGTTCGCTCCAAAGCCCTCATCGCACCACCGGCATTCGCCCCACCTCAAAAGCCGCGCGGGCGGCCGCCGAAAAATCCTCAATTCTCCCTGGCATCCACGTCGGCATAAGTGGGGAATTTTACTTCGGCACTTCTGGGGAAAATTACGCGGCATTGACA
>NZ_LODW01000006.1 GCF_002914525.1 Rhizobium hidalgonense
CACCAGATGAGCCTCCAATGGTGACGAATTAAACCGGACACCAGTGGGTCAAGCCCTGGGATGACGGAGGAGAAGTGGTGCCCGGGATGGAGGAGGAGAGGTAGTGCCGGGGACCAAAAGCCCTCGCCAGGGCGATGAAGCGAACCGCGAGCGCGGTGTCACAAAGGGTCACAGCCGTAACCATCCCCGCACAAAAACAGACTTGCCGCACTCAACCATCCGGCGTATGACTTGCCCGTCGCGAAAAGCGACTGCTTCCCTTGATCCGCTCAGTGGCGGAGTAAACAGGTGGACGAATGGTCGTCCAGGCGGTCGAGCACAGGCCATCCATGCATTTCAAGCACGGTTCGGCCAGCACTCCCAGAAACCAAAACGCCTGACATAGCGTCAGGCCTCATCGTGAGCCCTCGGCGTCCCGACGCAATTCCGTGATTCAACGAAATCAGGGAAGCGCTGACGATCCTGCCGGCTTGCGTCGACCCGGAACGCACCATGACCAGATCCCTTATCGTCATCTTCACCGCCATCATCCTCGATGCCGTCGGCATCGGGCTGATTTTCCCGATCCTGCCGTCGCTGCTGTGCGATGTCACCCATGCCGAAAACGTCGCCCCTTTTATCGGCGCGCTGACCGCTCTTTACGCCATCATGCAGTTCATCTTTGCGCCGGTGCTCGGGGCGCTCAGCGACCGGCTCGGCCGCCGGCCGGTGCTGCTGATTTCGCTCGCCGGCGCCGCCGTCAACTATCTCTTCCTCGCCTTCGCGCCCAATCTCCTGATGCTGTTTCTCGGCCGTGCGATCGCCGGGCTGACCAGCGCCAACATGTCGGTGGCGACAGCCTATATCACCGACATCTCGCCAGAGGAGACGCGCGCCCGCCGCTTCGGCCTCTTCAATGCCATGTTCGGCCTCGGCTTCATCATCGGGCCGGTCGCCGGCGGCGTGCTCGGCGATTACTGGCTGCGGCTGCCCTTCATCGCGGCGGCCGTGCTCAATGGCGCCAACCTGCTGCTTGCCTTGTCCATCCTGCCGGAATCGCGCCCCGGCAGCCGCGAGAAGATCGATCTCGCGGCGCTCAATCCGCTCCAGCCGCTGCGCGCGGTGCTCGAGGTCAAAAGCCTGCTGCCTGTGATCATCCTCTTCTTCATCTTCAGCGCCACCGGCGAGGCCTACGGCACCTGCTGGGCGCTCTGGGGCAGCGACGCCTTCCACTGGAACGGGCTGTCGATCGGCCTTTCGCTCGGCGCCTTCGGTCTCTGTCAGGCGCTGGCCCAGGCCTTCCTGCCCGGACCCGCCGTCAGACTGCTCGGCGAACGCGGGGCGATCCTGACCGGTGTCGCCGGCGTCTCGATCGCGCTCACCGTCATGGCCTTTGCCGAGCGGAGCTGGATGATCTTCGCGATCATGCCGGTCTTCACGCTCGGCGGCATCGGCGTGCCGGCGCTGCAGTCGCTCGCCAGCCGGCAGGTCGATGAAAACAGCCAAGGCCAGTTCCAGGGCGTGCTGGCCTCAGTCGTCAGCCTCGCCTCGATCATCGCGCCGCTCGGCTTCTCCAGCGTCTATTTCCTCGTCCGGCGGGAGTGGCCGGGCGCCATCTGGCTCTCGGTCGTCGCGGTCTATGCGCTCGCCGTGCCGCTGGTTCTCGGTCTCGGGCTGAAGGCGGCGGCGTCGCAGCCGGCGGGCTGAACCGCTGCTGCGGGCGGTGCGTGTGGCGAGAACGCCAACCCCACACTCCGTCGTCCCAGGGCTTGACCCTGGGATCCACAGCCAAGCACGCGGCTTCAATTCCTTCCCTACGAGAAGATGCCAGCGCTCTTCCCGCGGTGCCAGCCGCATGGATCCCAGGGTCAAGCCCTGGGATGACGGAGGAGAGGTGGTGCCGGGATGCATAACGCCGGCGCGGAGGAGAGGTGGTGCCGCGGCGCATAAGCCCGCCAGCGCGCAGCAGAGGTAGCGCCGGGAGGCATCGGCTCGGCGGCAGCGATGACGCTTCGGCAGACGCGGCGCCTCACAAGCTGCGCCCGCGGTGCGTTTGGCAACCTAGCCAACCCCACCCTCCGTCATCCCAGGGCTTGACCCACTGCTGTCCGGTTTAAATTTGGTGGACAAGGCGCACGGTGTTG
>NZ_LODW01000007.1 GCF_002914525.1 Rhizobium hidalgonense
GTAACTGGAGCAGATCTGGTGGCAGAAGGGATTCCTGTTTTTTGTGAATCATGATTCACTTCCTTTATGACGAAGCGCCGCCTCCCCATGGTCGAGCATGCCGACACGCTGTCGCTGAAGGCGCTGCGGGAGTTGGTGACTGGTCTGGTGGAGCGGGCTGATCGGGCAGAAATCCGGATCGAGAAGCTTGAGGCTGACAACCGAAAGCTTCGTGAAGAAAACGACCTGCTCAGGGTAGAGAACACGCGGCTGAAGGTCGACAACCAGCTTCTGCGCGACGAGATTGCGCGGCTCAAAAACCTGCCGCCGCGCCCACCCTTCAGGCCATCGGGCATGGAACAGGCAACGAGTGACAAAACGGTTGCCGGCAGCCGAAAGCCTGCGCGGCGTCGCGGGCCGAAAGGCGACAAGGGCAGCGTCACGCGCGAAGAGGTGCTGCCTGCCAACGCACCACCCGGATCGCGCTTCAAGGGCTACAAGGATTGCGTGGTGCGGGATCTGGTCGTGCGGGCCGAAGTGGTGCGCTATCGCCGCGAATGCTGGGTGACTCCGGATGGACGCACGATCGTCGCGCCGCTGCCTGCGGGGATAAAGGGCGGCTACGGCGCCAGTCTGCGTCGCTTCTGCCTGATGCTTCATAGCCATGGGCAGGTGACGACGCAGCGATTGACGACCTTGCTGAACGATGTCGGCGTCGAGATTTCCAAACGCCAGGTCATCCGGTTTTTGACAGAGTGGCTGGATGGCTTTCATGCCGAGGATGCTGCCGTGCTGCATGCGGGCCTGGTCTCGGCTCCCTTTGTCACGGTTGACGACACTGGCGCCCGTCATGCCAACCGCAATTTCCATACGACACAGATCGGAGGCGAGCATTTCACCGCCTTCCGCACGGCGCCGTCGAAGTCGCGGCTGAACTTTCTGGCCCTGCTGCGCGGCAACTATCAGGACTATGTTCTCAACGATGCCGCCTTCACCTTTCTGGAAGATCGTCAGGTCGACCCCGCCCTTCTGGCGCATTTGAATACATGTGAACCGCGGCGGTTTGCCAATCAGGTTCCGTTTCTCGCGTACCTGGCCGAACATGGCGTCGATATCTTTGACAGTGACGCTCTTCGCCCGTTTGCCGAGGCCGGCATCTGGGGCTCCATCCGCCATCATGGCCTGGTCGGCAATGCGGTGATTGTCTCCGACGATGCCGGACAATTCCGTGTCGGCACCCATGCGCTGTGTTGGGTTCACGCCGAACGTTTGCTGCACAAGCTGATGCCGGCAACACCCGGCCAAGTGAAGCATGTCGAGACGCTGCGCGAGCTGATCTGGCTTTTTTACAAACTTCTGAAAGACTACCAGCGAAGACCTAGTAGGCGAGCGGCCCAAGGCCTTCAGGTCCGGTTCGATCGGATATTCTCCATCCGCACCGGCTATGGCGACCTCGACAAACTCTTGTCTCGGTTGAAGCGCCGCAAGGCCGAGCTGCTGCGGGTTCTGGAGCGGCCTGAGACGCCGCTGCATACGAACGCCTCGGAAAGAGATCTGCGCGGCTTTGTCATCAAGCGAAAGATTTCCGGCGGCACGGTCAGTCGCAACGGCCGGCAGGCGCGTGACAGCATGCTCGGTCTGATGAAGACCTGCCAGAAGCTTGGCCTGTCGTTCTGGCACTACCTTGGCGACCGGTTGGGCATCGGCGACGACGATCATCGTGTTCCGCCACTCCCTTCCATGGTTGCGGCACGCGCCTGAAGGCTTGTCCCTGCTCATTGTGCTGGCATTGCCACCGGATTTGCCCCGCTTAC
>NZ_LODW01000008.1 GCF_002914525.1 Rhizobium hidalgonense
ATCAGAATGCTCATAAGGCGCATCGCAAGGTATTGGATATACGAATGAACTTTTGAATCGGGCTCTTAGTGAAACCTATTTAGAATCTGGTGCCTTTTCACCTTTGGAAAGGTTGCGTGGCTCTTCGGAACGCAAAACAATAAAGGATTTTTTATACGCGGAAAGCTAGGTAGCTCAGAGGCTCAGAGAGAGCCAAGAATTGTTCAGGATAGTGAATTGAAAACGACGTACTCGTCAAAGAACGCCTTTTCACTGAACGGAATGCTTGGTCCGTTTGATACACCTTTCACCTCACATTGTATCCAAGCGCCAAGTTGCCTCTTCGAAATCTGGTCGGGCATACAAAGAGACGGAAGGCTGGCGACAGCTTTGACGTAATTGCGGTCCTTGATGTGCCGCTTCCAATGGGCGACAACGACGAGGTCGACGAGTGATCAAGTCTGGCATACTTGGCCTGGCGCTGTACTATTGCATTTGTGTTTGCAACACTCGTCATAAGTTGCGAGTTTTATGACAGAAACAAGGCCAACAAGAACTATGGCTCTGTAAACGTGCTTCGTTGCAGTTCTATTTTACCCGGGCCCTTCTACACGAAAGCAGTCCGATTGGAATAGGCTAGACCTTCTGGCGACAGCTTGGCAAAGCCGGGAGCTTTCAGTTCGCGTCCGACCGTGGTTTCGTCGATGAGAAATCAAGGCGACATGCCCGCCAGGTGTCAAGCGAAGCGAGGAATTGACCCCCTCCATTGATTGGTCGTTTCGCTTGTTTCAAGCGACGGTGATCACCATCCGAGGAGACAGCTATCGGCTTCGCGAAAAGCGCGCCGGGACACCAGTTGGAAGAACAGGTGCGCTGCATTCGCCTCGAAGGGAAGATAGCCGAGCTCGTCAATGATCAGCAATTTCGGACGAGCCAGGATCGCCAACTGCTTGTCGAGCGAGCCGTCGATGTGGGCCTTGGCCAACATCGCCACCAGCGTCGCGGCTGTGACGAACTGCACGTTGTAGTTCTGGCGGATCGCCTCGCGGCCAAGGCTGACAGCAAGGTGGGTTTTACCGGTACCAGGAGGCCCAAGGAATAGCACCGTATCGCCGTGAGCGATCCAGCGACAGGTCGCCAGTTCCCTGATTTGCCCATGATCAAGCGACGGCTGCGCCTCGAACTCAAAGCCGTCGAGTTCGCACACGAACGGGAACTGTGCGACTTTACTCGACATGGAGATGCGCCGCTCATCGCGCCGGGCGATCTCTCGCGATACCAGGAATGTCAGAGCTTCGCGCAAGTTCATCTTCGAGCGGGGCCGCCTCGTCAAGCAGAGTGTCGAGCTGATCGCGGATCGCCGTCAAGTTTCAGTCGATCGAGTGTTGCGATGAGTAGGTCGTGATCCACGTTCGCCATCACCATCCTCCTCCAACAACCGCCTCGTATTCCGCGAGTGGCCGCAGCAAGGTGGCCGGAGGCATTTCCAAGGGAGCTGTACGCACGGATCCCTCGGCACCGGTCACGCCGACAAAATGGGACCGGTCCACGATCCGTTGCCGCCGGCCCTGGCACAGGACATGATCGGCCACGACCTGGCCTGTCAGTACCGGAGCATACTCCCCAATAGTGCCGTTTGAATCTTCCCCAGGAGCTGCGGCGCTGGTCTTCCGGGGCGCGCCCCGGAAGACCAGCGGCGCGTCATCGCCGATACTCCTTCCGATGGTCG
>NZ_LODW01000009.1 GCF_002914525.1 Rhizobium hidalgonense
TCCGACAACACCAACCATGAAGAGTGCTGCTCCCAAGGCCATAGTTCGGCCTCGACCATCGCGACGATCGAAGCGGCGCTTTCCGCTGATCAGGATATCGACAGCAGTGCCATCGAGATCAGGATGCTCGGCCCGGTGGTCCTGCTCGAAGGCTACATAACAAACGCCGCAGACCGCGAGAAAGCCATCTCGCTTGCAGCGATGATCGTTGGCCGCGAGAACGTCCAGGATCGGATGCTGAGCCGCTTCCCCACGCGGTAATATATCCAAATGCGGTTAGGACCAAGGTCGGGCTGAGCCCCGGCATCAAGTCTTAGCTTTGGAACAGTTCCTCTATTCGACGGTTTGGCTCTGCAGCGGAACCAACCGCATCTAAAGAGGAAAACAAATGAATATCAAAGTTGTAGGTATTGCCGTCGGTGTCCTGTTGGCATCGACATCCGCCTTTGCACAGTCATCGACGGTGACAGGCGCCGTTGGTGGGGCTGCAACGGGCGCGATCGTCGGCGGCCCGGTCGGTGCGGCTGTCGGCGGCATTGTTGGCGGCGTGGCAGGTAGCGTCATTGATCCGCCGCCTCAGCAGGTTGTGACCTATGTTCAGCAGGCTCCGACCCCGACCGAACGCGTCGTGGTGAAGGAGAAGGTCGTCGTCGGCCAGCCCCTGCCGGAGACCGTCGTCGTGACGCCAATTCCCGATGATCCGAAATATGCATATGCGATCGTCAACGATCAGCGTGTGATCGTCGAACCTTCCTCGCGGAAGGTCATCCAGGTCATCCAGTGACCGACGGGCGGCTCCAGCCGCCTCCTTCCAAAAAATGACGGCATGCCTGCACCGCATCGAATGCGGGTCGTCGTATGCACAAACCTCGGAGATCGATCATGAAAGGCAACCATCTCGCCGTGCTCGTGGCAGCACTGTCACTGAGCGTATCCCCACTTGCAACATTGCCGGTGGCGGCCCAGCAGGACACAAAGAGCAGCGGACAGGCCCAGCCTAGCACGGAGGCTGGCGCCCAGTCGGGCTCTGCCAAGACCGGCACCGACTGCACCCCCGACGCTTCCGGAGCCTGCCCAGGCAAGGGCCAGTCATCGCAGCAGAAATCCGGTCAGGGCTCCGACGTGAAAAAGAGTGCCGAGCAGCCTTCGACCGATGGCGCGACGAGCGGAAGTGCATCCGGCAAGACTTCGACAGAAACCAAGCCTGCATCGAAAGACGGCGGCGGTGGCACCACGACAGAACAGAAGCCCGCCGGCAAGTCCGGCACCACGGATAGCAGCGGCTCGGCCACCACAGGCACGAAGAGCACTTCGGAAAGCGGCGATGCGTCGAAGCAGTCGACAGACCAAAACGCCACGACAACAAACAAGAGCTCTTCTGAAACCACCGTCAACAACACCACAACGAACACCAAGACCAGCGTCAACATCTCGGTCGAGCAGCAGACCGAGATTCGAACGGTAGTGAAGGAGGTTCATGTTGCGCCTGTGAAGGAGGTCGACTTCACCGTCTCTGTCGGTACGGCGATCCCGAAGAAGGTCCGGCTGGAACGGCTGCCGACGCGCATTGTGAAGATCGTTCCGCAGTATGAAGGCTACCGCTTCTTCATCCTTGCGGATGGCAGGATCGTCATCGTCGATCCCGATGCTCTCACGATTGTC
>NZ_LODW01000010.1 GCF_002914525.1 Rhizobium hidalgonense
AGCGCCTTTTGCAATTCCGGCAGCGCCTCGAACAGATCGGCGACCAGGCCGTAATCGGCGACCTGGAAGATCGGCGCCTCCTCGTCCTTGTTGATCGCGACGATCACCTTGCTGTCCTTCATGCCGGCCAGATGCTGGATGGCCCCGGAGATGCCGGCGGCGATATAGAGATCGGGCGCCACAACCTTGCCGGTCTGGCCGACCTGCCAATCGTTCGGCGCATAACCGGCATCGACGGCGGCTCTGGATGCGCCGACGGCAGCCCCGAGCTTGTCGGCCAGCGGCAGGATGACTTCCTTGAACTTCTCCGCCGAACCGAGTGCCCTTCCGCCGGAGAGAATGATCTTCGCCGAGGTCAGTTCCGGACGGTCGGAAGCCGACAGCGCGTCCTTGACGAAAGTCGACAGACCCGGATTGGAGACCGCCGGGATCGCCTCGACGCTGGCCGAGCCGCCTTCAGATGCCGAAGCAAACGAGGCGGTGCGCACGGTGATGACCTTCTTGGCATCGCTTGCCTGCACCGTCTGGATGGCATTGCCGGCATAGATCGGCCGCCTGAACGTATCGGCGGAGACGACTTCGATGATCTCCGAGACCTGGGCGACATCGAGCAGGGCGGCGACGCGCGGCAGCACGTTCTTGCCGACCGAGGTGGCGGCAGAGATGATCGTGTCGTAACCGGCAGCAAGCGAGGCGATCAGATCGGCCAGCGGTTCGGCCAGATTGTTGGCGAGTGCGTCGCTTTCGGCCAGCAGTACCTTCGAGACGCCGGAGAGTTTGGCCGCCGCATCGGCCGCAGGCTTGGCGCCCTTGCCGGCAACGAGAATGTGCACGTCGGAGCCGATCTGGGAAGCCGCCGTCAGCGCCTTGGCGGTCTGGTCGGAAAGGCTCGAATTGTCGTGATCGGCCAGAAGAAGAATGGTCATGATGTTGTTCTCTCTTTCCCAGCCTTAAAGCACGCCGGCTTCGTTCTTCAGCTTGTCGACAAGCTCAGTGACCGACTTGACCTTGACGCCGGCCTTGCGGCCACTCGGCTCCTCGGTCTTCAGCACCTTCAGCCGCGGCGTCGTGGAGACGCCGAAGTCAGCCGGGCTCTTCTTGTCGAGCGGCTTCTTCTTCGCCTTCATGATGTTCGGCAGCGAGGCATAACGCGGTTCGTTCAGGCGAAGGTCGGATGTGACCACCGCCGGCAGCTTGATCTCGATCGTCTGCAGGCCGCCATCGACCTCGCGGGTGACCTGAGCCTTGCCGTCACCGATTTCGATCTTCGAGGCGAAGGTCGCTTGGGGCCTGCCCAACAGTGCTGCCAGCATCTGGCCGGTCTGGTTCGAATCGTCGTCGATCGCCTGCTTGCCGACGATGACAAGACCCGGCTGTTCGGCATCGGCCACACCCTTGAGGATCTTGGCGACGGCCAGCGGCTCGACCGCATCGTCGGTCTCAACCAGGATCGCCCGGTCGGCGCCCATGGCCAGCGCCGTCCTCAGCGTCTCCTCGGCCTTGGCAGGACCGATCGACACCACCACCACTTCCTCGGCCTTGCCGGCTTCCTTCAGCCGCAGCGCCTCTTCCACCGAGATCTCGTCGAACGGGTTCATCGACATCTTCACATTGGCAAGCTCGACACC
>NZ_LODW01000011.1 GCF_002914525.1 Rhizobium hidalgonense
GCTGCGGCTCGCCGGCGCCGACATGATCATCGGCGTCGATATCAACCCGGACCGCAAGGAATGGGGCGAAAAGTTCGGCATGACGCATTTCGTCAATCCGAAGGAGGTCGGTGACGACATCGTGCCCCATCTCGTCAACCTGACCAAGCGCAATGGCGATCTGATCGGCGGCGCCGACTACACCTTCGACTGCACCGGCAACACCAAGGTGATGCGCCAGGCGCTGGAAGCATCCCACCGCGGCTGGGGCAAGTCGATCATCATCGGCGTTGCCGGCGCCGGCCAGGAGATCTCCACCCGTCCGTTCCAGCTGGTCACCGGCCGCAACTGGATGGGCACTGCCTTCGGCGGCGCGCGCGGCCGCACCGACGTGCCTGACATCGTCGACTGGTACATGCAGGGCAAGATCCAGATCGACCCTATGATCACCCACACCATGCCGCTCGACGACATCAACAAGGGCTTCGACATGATGCACAAGGGCGAAAGCATCCGCGGCGTGGTGGTCTACTAAGCATGAAAACCATCTCGACCGAGAAGTCTCATGGCGGCACTCAAGGGGTCTACGTCAGTCGCTCCGAGGCCTGCGACTGCGACATGACCTTTGCTGTCTTCGTGCCGCCGCAGGCGGCTAAGGGCAATTGCCCGGTTCTCTGGTACCTGTCCGGCCTGACCTGCACCCATGCCAATGTCATGGATAAGGGCGAGTATCGGCGGCTTGCCGCCGAGCTCGGACTGATCATCGTCTGCCCGGATACCAGCCCCCGTGGCGACCATGTTCCGGACGAATCCGACAATTGGCAGTTCGGCAAGGGCGCCGGCTTTTATGTTGACGCCACCCAGCCGCCGTTTTCGGCGAATTACCGCATGTACAGCTACATCACCGAGGAGTTGCCGCGGCTGCTTGCCGCGGAATTTCCCGTCGACATTGGCCGCCAGGGGATGTTCGGCCACTCGATGGGCGGCCATGGTGCGATCACCATCGCGCTCAAGAATCCGGACCGCTTCCGAAGCTGCTCGGCCTTTGCGCCGATCAGCCATCCCTCGGTCTCCGGCTGGTCGAAACCGGCCTTGCGGAAATATCTCGGCGCCGACGAGGCGACCTGGCGGGCCTATGATTCCTGCTCGCTGATCGAAGACGGGCATCGGTTCCCCGAACTCCTCGTCGATCAGGGGACGGCCGACAACTTCCTGGAGGACGGCTTGCGTCCCGATGAACTCAGGCAGGCCTGCGAAGCGGCGGGCATAAATCTACGTCTCCGCATGCAGGAAGGCTACGGCCATTCCTACTCCTTCATTTCGACATTCATGGAGGACCATCTGCGCTGGCACGCGCAGAGGTTGGGGAATTGATTGCAGAGCTTGGCCGGGCATAACGCAAACGGCCAGGGAGGGAAGGAGAACATCAATGAGCATAGCCATTCACCCGGCAGTGGATTCAGGCTTTCGAGCGACTGACGCTGCTTTTGCCGGCGGGACGCTGGTGTGCAAATGCACGAGCAACCCTGTCAAGGTCAGGATCAAGGGCGACATCGCCCACAACCACGCCTGCGGCTGCACCAAGTGCTGGAAGCCGGAGGGTGCCGCCTTCTCGGTTGTAGCGGTGGCGCCGACCGAAAGCGTCGAAGTGCTCGAAAACGGCGACAAGCTCGCTGTCGTCGATCCTGCTGCCCTGATCCAGCGACATGCCTGCAAGGAATGCGGCGTGCATATGTATGGGCCGGTCGAGCGCGAACATCCGTTCCAGGGATTGTCCTTCGTCCATCCGGAACGCTTCCAGGAAACCGGCTGGGCAAAGCCGACCTTTGCGGCCTTCGTATCGTCGATCATCGAAAGCGGCTTCGATCCGTCGAAAATGGACGCGGTCAGAGCACAGCTGAAGGCGTCGGGCCTCGAGCCCTATGATTGCCTCTCGCCCGGCCTGATGGACTACATCGCAACCTGGACCGCCAAGAAAAGTGGCGTTCTCGGCGCGTAGTTCTTCGGGGAGCGCCTAACGGGCGCCCCCCGATGCCGCCGCCATTCGCAATCGGAGCCTTCGCGATCGCCGGTGCCCCGATATAGCGGCCGGTCAATATTAGCCCTGCCCAGCGGCGTCGCAATGGCGCTGTGTTTTCGTGGGGCTTGGCCGAGGACGATGGGCACTTTGGTGCTAACTGCGGTCGCCATCGCCGGCTTCCACCACCTTCGATCGCTTCTTGGAACCGGTCTCGATCTGATCAGGCGTTTCCGCCCTACACTGCCTGCTGCCGGCGATTGCCCTGCTCGGCTATGGGTAGACCACGCCGCCGATCGCGACCACGATCGTCGCAGTGCCGTGGCAAGCCGCCTGATCTCGCTGGACAAAGGAGTTCACCGAACTTGAAGAGGCGCTCGGGATGGTGCCAGCAAAGATGTTCATCAAGATCCGCCTCCTCTTTCCGCTGCCGAGCATCATGCCAGGCACAAAACGGAGCCTGATGATGGCCTTCGGCATCATTGTCGCCGGTATCGGCGGCTCGACGGCTCGGAGGGGCGATCCCCACGGCGCGATCAGGACACTCGACATCGCCACTCCGATCAATGGAGCGATCGCTGTCGTGATACTGACTATGGTGGTTGACCGCATAACGCAGAGTGCCGCTCGATTTTGGGAACAGAATGGAAGGGGCGGCTCGACGTCAGGTCGAGATACCGTCATGAAAGCCTGATCGGAACCATTTTCGAAGGCCGGGTCGAGGCCGAGGCAAGGATTGGACTCTATGGCGGGAGCCTTCCAAACATCGGAGCCTGGGCGCGCGTCATCGGCCACAACACCATTTTTTTTGACGACCGTGATCCGCCATCACACGGTTTTCAAATTCGATGAGCGCGTTTTTCCGAGTTTGAAGAGGCGGCGAGGAGATGACTATGCGACCGGAGCAGCATCGGCAGGGAGACGGCGTCGCGAAATCCGGTGCCCGGCTCAAGGTAGGGTTCGTGCTGTCGCGGTCGTTTACGCTGTCGGCCTTCGCACTCTTTGTCGACACGCTGCGCCTTGCCAGTGATGAGCAGGATCGGTCCGGACGGGTGCTTGCCGACTGGCAGGTGATCGGCAGCACGCGGCATCTGATCACTTCGAGCTGCGGCGTCCAGGTTGCTCCGACCTCCGATTTCGTCGATCCGTTGAAATTCGACTACATCGTCGTCGTCGGGGGGCTTCTGACGGTGGAAAACCCTGTCGACCAGCAGACCATCACCTTTCTCAAGCAGGCGGATGCCAAGAAGGTGCCGCTGATCGGCGTCTGCACCGGCTCGTTCATTCTTGCGGCGGCGGACCTGATGAAGCGGCACGAGTCCTGCGTGAGCTGGCTGCATTACAAGGAGTTTCGCGAGCGGTTTCCTGACCTCGGCGTCCGTTCCGATCGGCTTTTCAATCTCGATCGCCAGCGCGGATCCTGCGCCGGCGGCAGCAGCGCGGCCGACATGGCGGCGTTGCTGGTCAGGAAATATATCAGCCGGGATGCAGAGCGAAATGCGCTTGAGGTGCTTCAGATCGAGAAGGCCCGGGCGCCGGCGGACATACAGCCCCGCCGTCCGCTGTATGACGACTATGACGACGCCCGCGTAAAGGCGGCGATGATTACGATGGAACAGTTCGTCGACGGCAGCATATCGATCCAGAAGCTTGCTGCCATGGTTGGCCTGTCACGGCGGCAGCTGGAGAGAATATTCATCGACAAGACGGGAATGTCTCCCGCCAAGGCCTATAATCGGGTCCGCATGGAGCGGGCAAAATCGATCCTGGTCCAGTCAAAAGCGCCGCTGATCGAGATCGCGCTTGATGTCGGCTTCGAAAATGCCTCGCAGTTCACGCGAACCTTCAAGCGGACCTTCGGGCAGACCCCGTCGCAGCATCGCGCGGCGGCTTCAAGAGCACACTGAGCACGCTTCAGATCTCTTCCCACGGGAAGCTGTCCAGCCGCTCCGCGCCCTTGTCGGTGATCAGGGCCTGGGTTTTCAGTTTGATGCTCTCCGAGCCGGCCTCGGCGATCAGGCTTTCGAGGTTGAGCACCATGTTCTCCTCGATGACGCCGCTGAGGTGTCGCTCAGCGTTCGATGACGAGATCGCTGAGCGGCTTCGAGCAGCAAGGCAGGAAAAAGCCGGCGTCGATCTCACGTTGCCGGATACCACCATTATGGTTCATCTCCACCGAGCCGGAGACAAGCTTCGACTTGCAGGTCCCGCAGACCCCGTTAGAGCACGAGGAAGGCAGGCGGACGCTGCCCTTCTTTGCCGCTGAAAGCACCGTCTGGGCTGACGGGACTTCCAAGGTCTTGTTCTGTTTCGAGAATTCGACCTGGAAAATCCTCGTCACCGGCTGTGCTTCGACGTCGAGGCCTGGCTCGTCGATGACCGCGGCGTCGAAGCTCTCTTCGATATAGCTTTCTGCGGGGACGCCGAGAGCAGCCGTGATCGAACGCGCCGCCGCCAAGAACGGCGCGGGACCGCAGCACATGACGACGCGTTCGGCGATGTCGGGAACGGCAAGCTTGAGGAATTCCGGCGAGATCCGGCCGGTCAGCCCCGGCCATGATAATTCGCCGGCGACCGTCTCGGGAAGAAACTGGAGGCGCAGTCCCTTCATCCTCGCTGCGAGCCCCGAAAGGTCATGGCGAAAGATCAGATCGGCCGGCGTTCTCGCCGCATGCAGGAAGACGATGTCCGACGCTTCGTAGCGGTCTGCCAGATCATGCGTGATCGACATGACGGGCGTGATGCCCGAACCTCCGGAGAGCAGCAGAAGCTTGATCTTCTCGCCCTTGGGCCGGATGAAATGACCAAGCGGTCCCTGACCCTTGGCGGTCATGCCCGGAGCCATGTGGTCGTGGAGCCAGTTCGATATCCTGCCGCCGGGCACGCGCTTGACCGTCACCGTAAAGGCGTTGCTTCGGTGGGGCGACGACGAGATGCTGTAGCATCGCGCCTCGCCATCCGAACCCGTCGGGAAGTCGAACAGAAAGTATTGGCCGGCATCGAAATGGAAATGCTTGCCTTCGGGCGACGCGAACGTGAAGCTTTTCACGTCATGCGTCTCCTGATGGACGTCGAGACAGACGAGGGTCTCGTCGGTCTCCGGATCCCAGACCTGCCGCGCGCTCTGACCTAGACGCATGGATGTGAGATCAATACCCATGAGCGCGCATCCGGTCGATGTACCAGGTGGCGAACTTGTCGAGGTTCGTCTCGGAGAAGCGGGAATAGGGGCCCGGCTGATAGGCGGGATCGAGAGCGCCGGCATGGGAACGGGCGACGAGGTCGGCGTCCTGGTCCGTTGTTGCGATCCAGACATCCGTCAGCTTGTCGAGGTCGTAATCGACCCCTTCGACGGCGTCCTTGTGCACCAGCCACTTGGTCCTGACCAGCGTCTTGCCTGCCGAGAGCGGGATGACGGTTGCCACGACCGCATGGTCGCCCATGAAGTGGTTCCAGCTGTTATGACCCCAGAGATGCGTGTCGCCGAGATCCTTGCGGGTCATCTGCCCGAGGAGCTTGGAGGATGCAGCGGTGGCGTCGTGGGTCTGGGATTCGCCGGCGCCTGCTATGATCAGCCGCTGGGTGCGGAAGTTTGTGGCGCAGCCGGCGAGCTGCTCGATGGCAGCCGAGGGGAAACCGTCAGCCTCCCACGCCTGCGTGCGCTCCTCGTAAAGGCGGAAGTGCTCCTCTGCCTGCTCGCGGTCTTCCGGGATCAGCGTTTCGGGATCGAAGCCGAAGTCGAGATCGACGAAGGAGACGCAGAGTTCCGGGTGGTTGGCGGAGCAATGGTAGCATTCGCGATTGTTCTCCATGGTCAGCTTCCAGTTGCCGTCCTCGATGACGTCGGTCTGGTGAGCGATCTTGGCATTGCGGATGTCATAGGGCGCGAGACGCTCGACCATGGCCTGTTCGAGGCCGGCAATGTCCTCGGGCGGATTGTCGGAGAGGCAGACGTAGATCAGTCCGCCGATCGATTTGAAGGTGACCGGTTTCAGGCCGCGACAGTCCTTGTCGAAATCCTTGCCCATATGGGGGGCATAGCTGAGTTCGCCCGTCAGCTCATAGGTCCAGGTGTGGTAGGGACAGACGAGCTTCGAAACGATCGTCTTGCCGGGATTGAGAAGGCGGGAGCCGCGATGGCGGCAGACATTGTGCAGCACGCGGATTTCGCCGTCGTCATCACGCAGGAGGATCAGGCTCGTCTTGCCGATATCGATCACCGTGGCGTCGCCGGGTTCGGCAACATCACAGTCAAGGCCGACACAGATCCAGTGATTGTGGAAGAAGACGTCGATGTCTGCTTCGAACACGTCTTCTCTGGTGTAGAGGCCGGCCGGCAGCGAGTGACCATCGGCACGGGCTTCGAGAAGGGCTGAGATGGAAGATGGAAGCCTGTTTAGCATGAGAACCTCTTATGTGAGTTTCCCTAGATTGCGCTTGCAAAGACGGGCTTTCAACGGCATAAAAAATCACGCTCGCATAAGATTTTCGCATGTGAAAAGGCATCCAAGATGCAATTTCGAAGACGGCTTCCGTCGCTGACCGCACTGGTGACCTTGGAGGCGGTGCTGCGCAGGAAAAGCTTCACCCTGGCGGCGACGGAGCTCGGTGTCACCCAGGCGGCGGTCAGCCGGCAGATTGCCTCGCTGGAGGAGGAACTCGGCCAGCCCCTCTTTGTGCGCAAGCACCGGGCAATCGATCCGACGGCGGCCTGCATCAGCCTCGGCGCGACGCTGGCAAAGAGTTTCGCCGATATTGCCGAGAGCGTGGAGGCGATCCAGTCACGCAGCCAGGACGTGGTGACGATCGGGGCAACCGTTGCATTCTCTTCCTTCTGGCTGCTGCCGCGGCTCGCCGAATTCCGCCGGGCCAATCCCGGCATTCTGGTGCGGGTGATATCGCAGGACAGTCCGATTGCTCTCGATGGCGCAGAGGTCGATGTGGCGGTCCGCTACGGCCTGCCTCCGTTCAGCGACGGGACGGTCATTGCCTCGCGCGGCGACGTCATTTCCCCCGTCTGCTCTCCGGATTATCTCAGGCGTCGGGGAGGTGGTCCGCTCGGCTCGTCGGACGAATTCATCGAAACGGATGTTGTCGACCGTTCCTGGTACAACTGGTCGCAATGGGTATCGTTCACCGGCGCCAATATCGAGGTCAAGCCGTCGCTGCGGTTCAGCCATTATACCGAGACCATTGCCGCCGCACGCGCCGGGCAGGGGATAGCGCTCGGATGGCGCATGCTGGTCGACACCTTTCTCGAGGACGGAACCCTGGTGCGCGCTGGGGAAAGCGAACTTGCCGCGGAAGGGCATTACAACGTGATCGTGCCGGTCAAAGCCAAGCGGAGCAATGCCCGCGACCTTGCTGCCGCCTGGCTGACGGCATCCCTGCAGGGGTGATCGCAGAAACCGAAATTACAAACCCAACCCGGGCGTTGCCGTCCGGTGCACGCCTTTGGGAATGAAGGCGAAGCGATCTGCCAGGCCGAGGAAATCGGCCGCCAGGTGAATGACCGAAAGCCACATTTCCGTCCCCTGCAGGCTGGGTCCGCTACCATCGGCGAAAGGAAATCCCTCGCCGTCCCGCCATCTGTCCTGCGCCCTTGAGATAAGATTGCGCGCAATCGTCTCTCCATCGCCCCGCCGGTAGTCGGTCTGGCGGGCAATCAGCAGCAGAGGGTGGATCGTATCGAGAAGGTTGCAGGCATTGTATTTCTCGGCAGCGAAGCCCTTGTGATTGCGATAGTTCAAGTGAACCGTTTCGAGCGAGGCATGCGGGTGGGGAAGCGCAACGCCGAACTGAGCGTAGGTGCCGCGCGTCAGGCGATAAAAGCCGTTCACCGGCTGCAGCCATCCTTCCCGAGCGGTCGGTTCGCCCCAGAGGCCGGAGACGCTGTCGGCGTGCCGTCTCAGCCACTCGAAAAGCGCCTGCCGCGGATGCCGAATGCCAAAATACTTCGCATTGAAGTACATAGCGGTTCCGATGGCATCGACCACGCTGCCGGCATGCCAGGCCCTGCTTTGCCAAGGCAGGGCGCTGAGCCATAGGTCGAGATCCCGAGCATCGAGCAGGGCGGCCCGGACAGGTTGGCGCGGGCTGGAACCGAGCAGCTCAAGCGCATATCCAACCGAAAGGACGTTGTAGAGCGCCTTCGGATCATCCCTCAGGGGCTTGTCCGGCATTCGTGCATGCGCGTCCGGGAAAAGGCCGGTCTCCGGTTCCTGGAGATTTTGGAGACGCTCGATGGTCTCCGACCGGTCGATGCCTGGCGGCAGGTGGCCGAAGCCGGCGGCAATTTCGATCGCGTCGCACAGATGCCGGATCGCCGGCCTCCTGGTGCCGTCCGCTTCCAGCGATTCATAATTTCCGGGGGTTTTCCACCGCGCAAGAATATCCGGCCATTGTTCTTGTGCCCTATGCCCGAGCTTGAGCAATTGATCTTCGGTGTCGCCCATGCCGGATTTCTTCGCCGACGAGCCCCGGCTTCGCAGCACCTTTGCCGGAACGCCGCCGGCAATCGCCATAGCGGGAATATCCCCGGTGACGACCGCCCCGGCGGCGATCACGGCGCCATTTCCTATCGTCGCGCCATCGAGGATCACGCAATTGGCACCGATCCACACATCGTCACCGATCGTGATGCCGATGCTGACCACGCCCTGCCGGTGTATGGGAATATCTGGGTCGTCGAAGCCGTGATTGAAGCCGACGATCGATGCGTGCGAAGCAATGCGCACGCCATTGCCGCAAGTGACCTTGCCGGAAACGCAGGCGTAGGGGTTGATGGAGCAATCGGCACCGAGGATGACATCGCCGCGCACCAGCGCGTGCCCCGCGATCCACGACCGCTCTCCCATCGTCAGGCTTTCGGTGAAGATTGCGGCATTCTCGGCGATGTAGGACGTTTCGGCCAGCGCAGCGCCGCATGACCGCCGAAGGTCCGCCTTGCGAGAGAGGTGCGCGGGATGATGAAGATCCGATGCGATGCGTTCCCAGGAAAGATATCGCAGCCTGCGCGCTTCCCTCTCTTCGCTCACCGATGCCTGCGGGCTGCTGGCGTGATCCATCCTGATCCTCATTCCCGGATTTGACCGCCGAATATTCGTCTGCCTGCAGCGGTCCGTTGGTTCGCGGCATCAGACAGCGGGAGCCGTTCGAAAGCAAGACTCGCCGGTCGGTGGCACGCGGAGAAGCCGGTCGTCAGACGCGTTCGATGTGCACCGGGTATTGGCCCCGCACCAGTAGCGGGGCAAAATTGTTATCAAAGTGACGAGCCGGATCAGTCTGTCCCAGCGGTAATCCGCGTAAAACAGGGCGAGATTGCCCCACGGCTTGATCCGGCTTCTGTCCCGCACCACGCGTGATGTGTCGCCCACGGTGGCCGAAGAGCGTCTCGTGGAAAGCATTCAACCCCATTTCGAAAGCATCGCCGCCGGCATCAGCGCCGTCAGTGCGCTGCGTGACAAGCCCTCGGGCGAAATCCGGATCGTGTGCCCCGACGACGCCGTCGAACTGGTCTTTCGTTCGAGGCTGCCGGCCTTTCTGCGTGATTACCCGGATATCGCCGTGGAACTCATCGTCGACAACGGGTTCACCAATATCGTCGAACGCCAGTTCGACGCCGGGGTACGGCTTGGCGAAGCGATTGCACGCGACATGGTGGCCGCTCGCATCGGCCCCGACGTCTCCTATGCCGTGGTCGGATCACCGGAATATTTTGCGGGTCGCACCGCGCCTTTGACCCCGCACGACCTGACGGACCACAATTGCGTCAACCTGCGGCTTCCAACGTCAGGCGGGCTCTATGCCTGGGAGTTCGAGAAGGACGGTCGCGAATCCAGCGTCCGTGTCGAGGGGCAACTCACCCTGAGCAACATAGGATCAGCGATCCATGCCGCTCTTGATGGTGTCGGGCTGGCCTATGTGCCGAGGGACCTCGTCCGACCATATGTCGACAGCGGCCGGTTGCAGGAAGTACTCGCAGATTGGGCGCCAACATTTCAGGGGTATCATCTCTACTACCCCAGCCGGCGCCATCCATCGCCTGCCTTCTCTACCTTCCTGGAAGCCTTCCGATACCGGCGTTGACAATCTTTTGAGGCGATTGCCACCGTGGTCGCATGCTTGCTGTCGCTTCACACGGATGGCCGCAATAGGGGCCGACAGCCGGCGGCGCGGGCGTTCCCAAGCCCCGTGCAAAGAAGCTTCTCGAATATCCTCGTCGAACCACAGGAGTGGCTTACATGGCAACCGGCTCCAACGTGCCGAACCATGCCACCAGGCCGATGATCGCAAGCGCCAGGACGATTTCGACAGTGGTTCCGATCCTGAGTGCTGCCACAGATCCGTGAGGCCGGGAGAGCTTTGGCACGAGCACATACCTGTTGAAGATCGCCAGTCCGATCATCGACAGGACGAGGAGGATCTTCAGGGAAAGCAGAAGCTGATAGTCAACGGACCAGTCGAGCGGGAAACCGCCGATGATCAGGAACATGTTGGCGATGCCGGAGATCAACACCACACTGACCGCGACGTGGCCCGCCGTGGAGAAACGGATGAGCGCCGTCGTCGCGTTACGACCGGCCTGGCGATCGGACAGCAGCGGCAAAATCAACGCGACCGCGATCAGCGCCCCAAACCAGGCGCCTCCCGCCAGCACGTGGATGATATCGTTGCCCCGATGCAGGGCGCGAAGCCAGCCGGTGTTCATGGCGGCATGGCCGCTCGCGGCAAGACCGGCCAACAGGAATCCCGCGGCGATCGTCATGGTAGCGGCCCGCAATCGCATGGGGGCCGCGACGTATGTGAGAAAAACAAAGGCGGCTCCCGCCGCCTGCCAGATCCAGGCAGTGCCGATCGTCGTGCCGGAAATAATATCCAGCATTGCATTGAAATCAGATGCATACGCCCAGTCTCCATTGAGGATCGCGGACCTGAAGGGGAGGGCAAGGACCGTGGCGGAGAGAATGCAGCCGATTGCAAGGGCTCGAAGCCGATATTGCCGTGCCCAGATATTCCCGGAAAGGGATGCGGGAACGAGCAGCCACAGATATGCGGAACTGCCCCATAGATACAGGGCAGCGATGTCCAGGAAAAAGCGGCAAGCGATATAGGCTGTCTCGGGCGTGATCACGGCTTGACGGTGAAGGTATAGCTGCCGTTGGTCTTGTGACCATCGGTCGAAAGCACATGCCAGTCGACGGTGTAGTCGCCTGGTGCCAGCGTTGTGGAAACGGGGACCGTCAGGACCTTGCCATCGTCCTTCAGCCCGGCTTCGCCAAGCTTGATGTCCTTCTTGCCCGGGTCTGTGACCTTTACGCCGCTGAACTTGAGATCAAGTTCTTCGGTGAAAGTCAGGTCGAGTTCGCCGGGAGAGACGACGGAGGCCTTCTCGGCTGGGCTCGAAGTTTTCAGGTGGGCGTGAGCCAAGGCATGGCCGGTGGCCGCGGCCGTCACGATCAGTGCAATGGATGCGATGCGGGGGAGTTTTGACATGGTCATCTCACGTGTTTCCTTTGAAGTTGCCAGTCGGAGTGGGTGTTTGTCAAAGTTTCGCCAAGGGGCGGGTGCGATCGTCTTCATCGGCACATTCTCAAGCGAAGACACGCCGAAGCGGCGGGATCGTGCGAATAATGGCCTGGTCGACCGCGATCATCAGCAGGATGGCGAGACCGGTCAGCGGAAACGCCAAGGCGTAGACGGCCGCGATGGTCCATAGGCCGATATAAACCGATCGCCGCGGCGGCATCGGCGGAACCCCCACACGTCCGGACGGCCGCCGCTTCCACCACATGACGACGCCGGTCACGCAGGAAAGAACGATCGCCAGGCAGGTGGCGAGCATCAGGAATTGATTGGCGCGACCGAATTCGCGCCCCTGGTGGACGTTGATGCCCCACTCGATAGCTTTTCCGAAAATCGGATACTGGCCGTAGGAGATGTCGACGAGCGGCTTGCCGGAATATTGGTCGATGTGGATGGTCCGCTCCTTGGCGAGATCATCGGGATAGATCGCCGCCGAATAGACCCCGGCTTCACCGGAAGGCATGGCAAGGTCGAAACCGGGCGTCAGACCGGCAGCCTTTGCGATTTCGACGGCCCTGTTCAGGCCGATCGGCTTGTTCGATCGGGCGGCGGGAAGGTCGGAGAGCGGGACTGGAGCCTGTTCGACGCTCCAGCCGACCACAGGCAGGATGTCCTGGGTAACCTTCTCAGATTTCGGTACATCGTCCCAGAGTTGCGTGGGATAGCCCAGGCCATGGCTTCCGAGCCAGGCCTGCACGTTCGAACCCCAGTAGCCCGACCACGGCATGCCGGTGATCGCCAGGAAGAAGATCAGAATGCCAGCGAAGGCACCGGTAACGGCATGCAGGTCACGCCAGAAGACACGTCGGGCCGGCGTGCCGCGGACGGTAACGACGCCGCCCGTCTGGCGGCGCGGCCACCAGAGATAGATGCCGGTCACGACAAGCACCATGGCGAATCCGCCGGCAATCTCGATCAGCTTGTTTGGAAAGCCCCCAAACAAAGCAAGACTATGGATACGCTTGACGACGTAGTTGAACTCTTCGGTCGAGCCGACCGTATCGAGAATCTTGCCGCTATAGGGATCGATGAAGACGAGCGTGGAACCGCCATTGCCTGACACCGTGACGATGGCCGAGCGCTCAGGCGTTGCCGGGTCCTTGTAGGAGGTGACAGCTGAGCCAGGGACGGCGGCCGTCGCGATCTCCGTCAGCTTTTCCGGCGCCAGCGGTTGACCTGAAGCGACGACGTCATAGCGATAGGCGAAGACGCTTTCGTTGATCTCGTTCTTGAAGAGATAGAGCGAGCCGGTGATTGCGAGGTTCAGCAGGAAGGGGACGACGAGAAGTCCGGCGAAGAAGTGCCAGCGCCATATGGCGCGATAAAGCGAGACGCCGGATGCGGCGTTTTCCGCCGGAGCGGCGGAGGTGATTGTCGACATGATGAAATTCCGGATCCGTGGCCGCTGGCAAAGGCGCGGCCGAATACAAAGGGCGCGCCTCAGCGGGGCTTATGCGCGGGTTCAGGTCAGGATCGGATCGGAAGGAGGGGCTCTGGGACCGGTGTTGGGCGGGTAAATTTGCCGACGGAAGGCTTCGATGCGGATCGGAAGATCCACCCGAACGGAAAATGCGACGGCTTTCCCGGCGATGTCTGCAGGCGGCGGCAGGAGGACGGAAGCGCTGATCCGGCAGGCTTCGCAGCCATGATTGTGCAGCTTGTGATCGGTGCCCGTGTTGCCTTCGTCGTCGGTGACCGTGACGCATAGCGTGGGTAGCGTCCCGTCCGGAAGCACATATTCGGCAAGGTTAACGGGGTCGGCCGCGATCGCCGGGGCCTGGTGCGCAAATCCGACAGACACGAGTGCGATGGCGCACAGAATGCGCACCAGCCATTTTCCGGTCATGTCCAAACGACTTTGCATGGTTCCCCCGCCATCCGGCGTGAAAACGTTGATAATGCTGCCGAGCCGAAAGCTCAATGCGGCAATGTAGCCGCAGGGTCAATGATCACGAAAGGCTTGAACCGAACTTGTCCCAGCCTTCCTTGATCGTCTCCATCGCGACGTTGGTCGAGGTGTTGGCAACGTGGGGCAGCGTCGAGATGCGCTCGCCGAGAACGCGGCGGTAGCGGCCGATGTCGCGGGTGCGGATCTTCAGGAGGTAGTCGAACCTGCCGGCGATCATGTGGCATTCCTCGACTTCCCTGATCTTCTTGATGGCGTCGTTGAAGCTTTTCAGCGCCGCCTCACGGGTGTCGGAGAGCTTCACCTCGACGAAAGCGATGTGGTCGAGCTGCATTTTCGCTGGATTGAGGACCGCCTTGAAGCCTTCGATATAGCCATCGTTGATCAGCCGTTTGAAGCGCAACTGGCAGGGCGTCTTCGAGAGGCCGACCCGTGCCGCCAGATCGGTGATCGACAGCCTGCCGTCCTCGGCGAGCGCCGCGAGGATCTTTCTGTCGAATTGGTCCAATTCACTAAAGACGTCAGGTTCTGTGGTCATTTGAACTTTCCGTGGTCTGTTTATAAGTTCATACAGCTTGAAAACTGGCAAAATCAAGTGAGATCGCGATTTGCGGCTGTGGTAGATTATGCGTCGGCAATGGGAGGAAGGCGTAAGCGCCTCGCGCATTGTCGGGATCGGCAGCGGCGCCGCACCAAAAGGGGGATCACAGATGTACGAGAAACAAGCGGGTGACGATCTGAAACCCGATTTGCTGGTTCACTACAGGCCGGTGGCGATAAGAGCGGTTGCCGCGGCATTCACCCTCAAGCGCGACAAGCCGGATGCGCGCCCGCTTCGCGAGACGGAATATTCCGGCCCCGCTTTTATGGACGATGCGCTCTGGGACGACGAGCCCAGTGTTCCATTTATCCGTTAGACGAAACATTCATTGATCAGGGACTCCCATGTTGAACGCAGCGATCGACCCCGCATCCTCCAATGATCCCGCCGGCAGTGCGCCGTTTGCCGCCTTTGCCCCGCCGATCCGGCCGCAATCCGAACTTCGCCAGGCGATCACGGCCGCTTATCGCCGCCCGGAAACCGAATGCTTGCCGCCGCTGGTTGCGGCCGCGCGCGTCTCCGAGGCGAAGCGCTATGACATTCGCAGCACCGCCCGGACGCTGATCGAAGCGTTGAGAGCCAAGCACAAGGGCACCGGCGTCGAAGGGCTGGTGCAGGAATATTCGCTTTCCAGCCAGGAAGGTGTCGCGCTGATGTGCCTTGCCGAAGCGCTGCTGCGCATTCCCGATACGGACACCCGTGATGCGCTGATCCGCGATAAGATCTCCGAGGGCAACTGGACCTCTCATATCGGCGGCGGTAAATCCATGTTCGTCAACGCCGCCACCTGGGGCCTCGTCGTCACCGGTAAGTTGACTTCGACGGTCAACGACCGCAGCCTGTCGGCGGCGCTGACGCGGCTGATCGCGCGCGCCGGCGAGCCGGTCATCCGTCGCGGCGTCGATATGGCGATGCGCATGATGGGCGAGCAGTTCGTCACCGGCGAAACGATCGAGGAGGCGCTGAAGCGCGCCCGGCCGCTCGAAGCGCGCGGTTTCCGCTATTCCTACGACATGCTGGGCGAGGCCGCGACAACGGCCGCCGACGCTGAACGTTATTTCAAGGATTACGAAAAGGCGATCCACGCCATCGGCAAGGCGTCGGATGGGCGCGGCATCTATGACGGACCTGGCATTTCGATCAAGCTTTCGGCCCTGCATCCTCGCTACGCGAGGGCGCAGGCCGGCCGGGTGATGGGCGAGCTGCTGCCGAAGGTCAAGGCGCTCGCCATTCTCGCCAAGTCCTATGACATCGGTCTCAACATCGACGCCGAAGAGGCCGACCGGCTGGAGCTTTCGCTCGATCTGCTCGAAGAGCTCTGCTTTGCCCCCGATCTCGCCGGATGGAACGGGCTGGGCTTCGTCGTCCAGGCCTATGGCAAGCGCTGCCCCTTCGTGCTTGATTATGTCATCGATCTTGCGCGTCGTTCAGGGCGCCGGGTCATGCTGCGTCTGGTCAAGGGCGCTTATTGGGATGCGGAAATTAAGCGCGCCCAGCTCGACGGTCTCGACGACTATCCGGTCTATACCCGCAAGATCTATACCGACGTCGCCTATATCGCCTGCGCCCGCAAGCTGCTTGCCGCCCCCGATGCCGTCTTCCCGCAGTTTGCCAGCCACAATGCCCAGACGCTGGCTGCGATCTATCATCTCGCCGGTCCCGATTTCACCGTCGGCAAATACGAGTTCCAGTGCCTGCACGGCATGGGCGAACCGCTCTATGATGAGGTCGTCGGCAAGGAAAAGCTCGATCGGCCCTGCCGCATCTATGCGCCGGTGGGAACACATGAGACGCTGCTCGCCTATCTGGTCCGGCGTCTCCTGGAAAACGGCGCCAATTCCTCCTTCGTGCACCGTATCTCCGATCCGAACGTCTCGGTCGAGGCGCTGATCGCCGATCCCGCTGAGACCGTCGCTGCCATGCCGGTCGTCGGCGCCCCGCACGCGCAGATCGCCGCGCCGAAGGCGCTTTACGGCAGTGCGCGCGCCAATTCGGACGGCCTCGATCTGTCGAACGAGGCGACCCTTTCCGATCTGGCGCAGGTGCTCGCCGCCTCTGCCGTAAGTCCATGGCATGCGCTGCCGATTCTCGCCGATGGCTCGACGGACGGGGTGACGCGTGACGTCCTCAATCCCGCCGATCACCGCGACGTCGTCGGCACGGTCACCGAGCTGAGGGTCGAAGACGCCGCCCGGATCGTTGCGATGGCTGCCGAGCATGCGCCGCAATGGGCGGCCGTACCACCGGGCGAGCGTGCGGCGTGCCTGGAGCGTGCCGCCGACATCATGCAGGCCCGCATCAAGACGCTGATGGGCATCATCATGCGCGAGGCCGGCAAATCTGCGGCCAATGCCGTCGGCGAAGTGCGTGAGGCGATCGACTTCCTGCGTTATTACGCCGAACAGGCGCGCAAGACCCTCGGGCCGTCTCATGCGCCCCTCGGTCCCATCGTCTGCATCAGCCCGTGGAATTTTCCGCTGGCGATTTTCACCGGGCAGGTTGCCGCCGCTCTGGTGGCCGGCAATCCCGTGCTTGCCAAGCCTGCCGGTGTTACGCCGATCATCGCCTCGGAGAGTGTCAAGATCCTCCACGAGGCGGGCGTGCCTGTGGGCGCCCTGCAGTTCGTGCCCGGCAGCGGCCGCCTCGGTGCCGGCATGGTTGGCGCTGCCGAAACGGCAGGCGTCATGTTTACCGGCTCGACCGAAGTTGCCCGCATGATCCAGGCGCAGTTGGCCGAGCGGCTGTCTTCGACCGGAAAGCCGATCCCGCTGATTGCCGAAACCGGCGGGCAGAACGGGATGATCGTCGACTCCTCGGCCTTGGCCGAACAGGTGGTGGCCGACGTCATTGCCTCGGCTTTCGACAGCGCCGGCCAGCGCTGCTCGGCGCTCCGTGTTCTCTGCCTGCAGGACGATGTGGCCGACCGGACCCTCAACATGCTGAAGGGCGCCTTCCGCGAGCTGACCATCGGCCGCACCGACCGGCTGAGCATCGATGTCGGCCCCGTCATCAACGATGGCGCAAAGGCCGAGATCGACCAGCATATCGAGCAGATGCGCGGCCTCGGCCGCAAGGTGGATCAGCTGCCATTGCCCGAAAGTGCCGGGGCGGGGACGTTCGTTCCGCCGACGATCATCGAGATCAAGTCCCTGTCGGATCTGACGCGGGAAATCTTCGGGCCGGTCCTGCATGTCGTCCGCTTCAAGCGAAACGGCCTCGACCGGCTGATCGACGATATCAACGCATCGGGCTACGGCCTCACATTCGGGCTTCACACCCGGCTTGACGAAACAATCGCGCATGTGACGAGCCGCATCAAGGCCGGCAACCTCTACGTCAACCGCAACATCATCGGTGCTGTCGTCGGCGTGCAGCCTTTCGGTGGCCGCGGCCTGTCGGGCACCGGTCCGAAGGCCGGCGGTCCGCTCTATATCGGCCGGCTGGTACAGCGGGCTCCGGTGCCGCCGCAGCAGGATTCCATTCATACCGACCTCGCCCTTCGCGATTATATCGTCTGGCTCGACAAGAAGGGCTTGCCGGCCGAAGGGGAAGCGGC
This sequence comes from Rhizobium hidalgonense, assembly GCF_002914525.1. Classification (GTDB taxonomy): domain Bacteria; phylum Pseudomonadota; class Alphaproteobacteria; order Rhizobiales; family Rhizobiaceae; genus Rhizobium; species Rhizobium hidalgonense. The sequence goes on from NZ_LODW01000011.1 coordinate 17,645, forward strand.
GCGCGGATATGCGAGCCGCTCGGCGCTTGGGCTTGAGCGCGAGCTCACCGGTCCGGTCGGCGAACGCAATCTTTACGCGCTCCATCCCCGCGGCCGCATTCTTGTCGTGCCGCAGACCGAAACCGGGCTCTATCGCCAGATCGCAGCAGCGTTGTCCACGGGCAACCACATCGTCGTGGACGCCGGCTCCCTTCCGAAATCGACCTTGGCGGATCTGCCGGCGGCCGTCGCCAGCCGGGTCTCCTGGACGTCGGATTGGGAAAAGGACGGGCCGTTCTCCGGCGCACTCGTCGAGGGAGATCGCGACAGGGTTCAGGCGGTCAATAAAAGGATCGCGGCTCTGCCCGGTCCGCTTCTACTGGTGCAGGCGGCATCGAGCGAGGAATTGGCGAGCGATCCCGAGGCCTATTGCCTGAACTGGCTGCTGGAGGAGGTGTCGACGTCGATCAACACCGCAGCAGCCGGCGGCAATGCAAGCCTGATGGCGATCGGCTGAGTGACGGGACAAAAGGCCTCCAAATGGGCCCTCGTCGGCACATATGCGGCTTGATGTGCGAAAGCGTTGGCCAGCAGCAGGCCGGCACAACGAGGTTGCCCTGGTCTGAGCAAAGGGCGGTCTTTCCTATGCGGTATGGCCGTCGGTATTCACCTGACAGCTTGGCCCCGTCTGCGCTCTCCCCTGCGGGCAGTCTGCGGGATTTGGACGAGGTGGGCCAGTTGATGGTCATGCCGCTGCGCGCCATCCGTCGCGGATAAGGCGGTAGCCTTCGCGATAGACCGATTCAGGTGTCTCGGAGAAGTCGCGCCAGACCTTTGTCGCGGCGGCAAGATCCTTGAGGGCGCGACCGAACGCCTCGATTGTCAACCATCCATCGTAACCGCTTGCGCGCAGCGCCCCGAATGTTTCCGCCCATGGAATGTTGCCACGCCCTGGTACGCCGCGGTCGTTCTCCGAAATATGGACATGCACGATGCGTTCACTGTTTCGCGTGAAGGCGCCGATCGGATCGGCTTCTTCGATATTGCTGTGGAAGGTGTCGTACATGGCGCGGATATTCGGATGTCCTATTGAGTCGATATGGCTCGCAAGGTCGTCCATCGTGTTGAACAGATAACATTCGAAGCGGTTGAGCGCCTCAAGTCCGATGGTCACGCCATGTTTTGCTGCATGATCGCCGATCGCACGTTGCGAGGAAATTGAACGCTTGAGTTCAGCCGCGGTCGGCCCACTGCCAGAAAATTTTCCGAGCGTCGAATGTAGCGGCCCGCTCAGCATCGTTGCGCCCAGGGCATCGCTGCAGTCGATTGCCCATTTCACGTAGTCGATGCCACGCCTGCGGGTTGCGGCGTCGGGAGCGATCAGGTTCATCTCGGAGTCGCCAATGGCGGAGACGGCGGTTCGTTCCAGGCCGAGCCGGTCCAGCAAGGTTCCCAGCCGCCGGTAGTCGTCCAGTGTGCCCGAAAAGACGGGGATTTCGACGCCATCGAACCCCGTCGCCTTAATATCGCGTAACAGTGCCTCGTGACTGCGGTCGACGCTTGTCGTCCAGAGGAACATGCACATGCCGATCTTCATTTCTCTCCCCTCGGCTTGCGGCCACTACGTCGGCGACATCAGCGGCGTTCCCAAATCTGGTCATACCAAAAATGCGAAACTAGTCAAGCCGCCGCGCGGCCACGCGGAAGGTCAGATTTCGAATTAACCTGCAAAATTCGGCGAAAAATCTGGTCATAGCAAGGGAATTCCAGGGTTATGAGGCCGCCTTGCGGAGGCTGGGAATTTGCGTTAGACCTTTCAGATAATAACAATTGGCCAAACCAGATTGCCAGAGATAGGGTGGCGTTTTGACGCCAAATGACGCAACCGTCTAGGAGGACCCCATGCATCTTTCGACGCACAACTGGATGCGGGCTGAACCGCTCGCTGTGACGCTGAGGCGTATCAAGAAATACGGCTACGAGAGCATCGAGATTTCCGGCGAGCCGACACAATACGACGTAAAGGACACGCGTGCCCTGCTGAAGGAGCACGGCATCCGCTGTTGGGGCGCTGTTACGCTGACGCTCGGCGAGCGAAATCTTGCTGCCCGGGATGAAGGGCAGCGCGCCAAGTCGGTCGACTATGTCAAGAGCGTTATCACCATGGTCAGCGAGCTCGAGGGCGAGATCCTCACGCTTGTGCCGGCGACCGTCGGCAAGGTGGTGCCGGATGGAACAGAGGAGGAGGAGTGGGCATGGGTGGTGGATGCCACGAGGGAGTGTTTTGCCCATGCCCAAAAGAGGGGCGTGCGCATTGCCGTCGAGCCGCTCAACCGTTTCGAGACCTATTTCTTCAACCGTGCCGCGCAAGCGCTGGCGCTCGCCGATGCCGTCAGCCCCGAATGCGGGGTCTGCCTGGATGCCTTCCACCTGAACATCGAAGAAGAAGACATGTATGAGGCGATCCGGCTCGCCGGAAAGCGCCTGTTCGACTTCCACGTCGCCGATAACAATCGTTTCGCCGCCGGCCTCGGCCACCTCGACTGGCCGAAGATCATCGGCACGCTGAAGGAGATCGGTTACGACGGTGCCGTCACCAACGAATTCGTCGCTCCGGTTGACCGGACGCCTGCCACCAAATATCCCGACATGGTCGAGCGCAACCCCGTCGACATCCCCCCGGAACAGCTGAAATTTATCCAGGATCACGGCTCGAGCCTGCTCACCGAGAAATTCTACGACGATCAGATGCGGATCACCGCCGAGACGATCCTGCCACTGATCAAGCAATGAACGGGTAGACATATGCGGGCGGCCGGGAGGAACGGGGATCCGAGACATGCGTATCAAGACCGTAGAGGCATGGTGGGTTAAGATTCCCATCGAGGCGAGCCGCCAGCACCGCAGCGACTTCGGCCGGCTGACGACCTTCGATAGTGCGATCCTGCGGATCGAAACGAGCGATGGCATCGTGGGTTGGGGAGAGGGCAAGAATGCCGCGGGCAGTGCGGGCAGCTATGGCACGCTGGTGCACATGATCAATCACGAGGTAGGGCCGAAACTCATCGGCCGCGATCCTGCCGACATCTCCAGCATATGGGAGATGCTCTATAACGGCGTACGCCACGAGACGGCGGCGACTTCGGGTCACGCGATGCCGGAGATGGCGCGGCGCGGCCTTTCCGTCGCGGCAATTAGCGCGGTTGATATCGCACTCTGGGACATTCTCGGCAAGTCGCTCGGCGTCCCGGTCTGGAAGCTGCTGGGTGGCCGCAAGGCCGACAGGTTGCCCGCCTATGCCTCGGGTGGTTGGGAGAGCGCGGAGAGGATCGGCGAGCAGCTCCGGTCCTATATTGCGGCCGGCGGTTTCAAGTCAGTCAAGATGCGCGTTGGCGCGATGGATCGTGCGCCGCATGTCTCGGCAGCGCGCGTGCGTGCGGCTCGCAAAGCGGTCGGCCCCGACGTCGACTTGATGGTCGATGCGCACGGCACCTATACTGTTGCCGAAGCGAAGCGCTTCATCCAGATGGTTGCGGACTGCGATCTCGCCTGGTTCGAGGAGCCGGTGATCGCCGATGACAAGCCCGGCATGGCGGAGGTTCGCGCGGCTGGGAACGTGCCGATCGCTGCCGGCGAGAGCGAGGCGACGCGTTTTGCCTTCCGAGATCTTGCCATGCTCCGGGCCGCCGACATATTCCAGCCCGATCCGGCCTTCTGCGGTGGCATTACGGAAGCGATGCGCATCAGTTCGCTCGCAAGCGCCTTCAACCTGCGTTTCGCACCGCATCTTTGGGCCGGGGCGCCCTGCTTCTTTTCTGGTCTGCACTTGTGCGCGGCCTCTCCGGCAAGTTTTATCATTGAATATTCCCTTGGCGCAAATCCGATGATCCATGATCTCGTCGAGGACACTGTGTCCGTAAAGGACGGTATGATAGAGATCCCGGACAGACCTGGCCTGGGCTTCACGATCAATCAGCGGGTCCTGGAGACTCACGCGCAAAGACAGTGACGATGAAAGAAAATTCCCTCCTCTCCGATCTCGCGGCCTATCTTTTCTCGAACTCGAGCGACAACGGTCGCACGCCATCGGAGCGCGAGCTTGCGGAGCATTTCACCGTCAGCCGGGGACAGATTCGCGAGGCACTGGCGATCCTGGAGGCAATGCGCATCGTCGAGCGCCGAGCCAAGTCGGGCATCTATCTGACGACCACGGAGGCGAGCGTGGAGGCAATGGCGCTTTTTGCCCGCGCCGGCGTTCCGCTTGATCCCATCCTGATCTACGAGACCGTGGAGCTTCGCAAGATCCATGAGATCAAGGCCGCGGAACTTGCCTGCAATCGGGCGACGGAGGAGAATTACAGGCGCTTGCGCGATATACTCGCCGCGTCCGAGGCGAAGCTTGCCGGGGGCGAGGGGCTGGCGCGCGAGGACCGCGATTTCCATCTGGAGATCGTCCGAGCCACCAAGAACAGCGTCTTTTATCGGGTGTGCAGCGTCTATTACGTCATGGGCGAGCACCGGCTGCCGATTTATTTTGCCGATTCCGCCCGAAGCCGGCGCTCGCACGAGGAGCATATTCGCATCTACGAGGCGCTGCTTGCCCGAGACGGCAATCTCGCCCAGGCGCTGATGAGCGCGCATCTTCAAGGTGCGGAAAGCTATTGGAAGGGGCTTATCGGCGGGCCAGCGACAGCGGCTGGATAGGCGCAACCGGCGGGGAGGTCGATGAGCTTCATCTTTTCCACACATCCCCTGCACCCCGCGGCCAAGGCCATGCTTGAGGGGGCGGGTGATCTGCGGGTGGCTTCGGCGCCCGAACCCGAAACCTTGCTGCGAGAAGGGCGCGGCGCCGGTATCGTCGTAGTGCGGGCGCCGATCCCGCCGGCCTTCTTCGAGGATGCGCCGGCGCTTCGCGCGGCGATCCGCCATGGTGCAGGCCTCGACATGGTGCCAATGGAGGCGGCGACCCGCGCCGGCGTGCTTGTCGCCAACGTCCCGGGCGCCAATGCCTCGACTGTCGCCGAGCACGTCTTCCTCGTGACACTGGCCCTGCTTCGGCGCTTCCGCCTGATGGACCGCGAACTGCGTCAGAACGGCTGGGTGGCGGGCCGCGCCCAATCGGACGCGGCCGTCGACCTCGCCGGCCGCACCATGGGCATCGTCGGCATGGGCAATGTCGGCAAGGCGATCTTCCAGATCGCGAAATTCGGTTTCGGCCTGGAGGTGGTCGCCACCAGCCGGTCGCCGGAAAGCGTGCCGGACGGCGTGCGTTTCCTGACGATAGATGAGCTTGTTGCGACGGCCGACATCGTGGTGCTCTGCTGCCCGTTGACGCCGGAGACGACCGGCTTGCTCAATGCCGGTCGCATCGGGCGCATGAAGCCCGCGGCCATTCTGGTCAACGTCTCGCGCGGCCCCGTGATCGATGATGCGGCGTTGATCGAGGCGCTGCGCGATGGCCGCATCGGCGGAGCAGCGCTCGACGTCTTCGCAACGCAGCCGCTGCCGCTCGACCATCCCTATTTCGGCTTTGACAACGTCATCGTCACGCCGCATCTCGCCGGTCTGACGGAAGAGAGCATGATGCGCATGGGAACAGGTGCGGCGAGCGAAGCCCTGCGCGTCATCAAGGGCGACTTGCCCGTTAATTTGCGCAATCCCGAAGTGGTAGAACATTACCGCCGGCGCTTTCCCGCATAGCGCCTCGTCGCGACAACTCGAAACGCTCGCTGCCCCTGCCGTGCCGCCGAGACCGCTGGCATCCTTCGGACCGATCAGGTCAGCCCGCGTGCCGCAGGCTGACGCCGCTTCCGGCGTCAAACAGCACGACCCTTTCCGGATTCCACGAAAAGCGAACCTCATCCTCGATCCGCAGCACCGTCTGTGTCGGCACGGTCGCGTGGATGAACTTCTCGCCGGTGCGCAACGTCACGATCTTTTCGACGCCATGGTTTTCCACGTCGTGCACCCGTGCTTCCCCTGGCGCGCCGCTGTCGAGAAAAATGTCCTCCGGGCGGATGCCGAAGGTGAGCGGACGACCGTCCGTCGCGCTTGCGTGGCCGTTGCCGAACGGCAGCCGATAGCCCTCGCTGGCCACTGCCTCGCCGCCGGCGAGCGTGCCGGTGATCAGGTTCATCGGCGGTGAACCGACGGCGCGCGCGACGAAGGTGTTGACCGGATTCCGGTAGATCTCCTGCGGTGTTCCGGTCTGCACCAGCTGACCGTTGTTCAGGACGCCGATCTTGTCGCCCATCGACATGGCCTCGATCTGGTCGTGGGTGACGAAGAGGAAGGTGGCGCCGAGGTTCATCTGCAGGTTCTTCAACTCCGTGCGGAGTGCTTCGCGAAGCTTCGCGTCGAGCGCCGATAGCGGCTCGTCCATCAGGAACACGCGCGGCTTGCGCACGATGGCACGGCCGATCGATACGCGCTGCATCTCGCCCCCCGACAGCCGGTCAGTCTTGCGGTCGAGCAGATGCTCGATGCGCAGGGTCTTCGCAACCCGAGCGACGCGTTCCTTGATTTCCTCTGGCTCAATGCGGCGGATACGGGATTTTAATGGAAATTCCAGGTTCTCCCGCACCGTATAGCGCGGGTAAAGCGAGTATTGCTGGAGCACCAGGGCCACGTCGCGCTCGGCGGCACCCCAGTCGGCGACATCGTGCCCGTCGATGAAGATCTGGCCTGCGGTCGGCTTCTCGAGACCGGCGATCAGGCGCAGCGTCGTCGTCTTGCCGGCGCCGGTCTGCCCGAGCAGCACGAAGAACTCGCCGTCAGCAATGTCGATGTTCAAGTTTTTCAGCGCCGTGTGGCTGCCGAAGGTCTTGGTGATGCCCTTGAGTTCGATATGCGCCATCAGAGTCTGATCCCCAGCGACGAGCCGGTCGCCGTGTTGAAGAAATGTGCCTGGGCGGGGTCGATGCGTGCCCAGACGGCTTCGCCGGGACCAGGCACGAAACCGCTCTTGGTCCGCGCCCTGATCATCTGCTGGCCGACCTTCAGGTCCACGATGTCGTGGGAGCCGAGTGGCTCGATAATATGCGCCTCGACCGGCACGAAGCCCTCACGTGCCTCCCGTGAAACGATCACGCCCTCAGGCCGCACCCCGAGTGTCAGCTTGCCGTTCTCGGCCCTTGCGTCGGAGAGGCGGTTAGCCAGCACGGCGGGGAACTCGAAGCCCGTCGTCCCGTCGCCGACCTGCACGCTGGTATGGCTGCCCGTTTCGCTGACGCTTGCCGGCGCCATGTTCATGACCGGGCTTCCGACGAACTGGGCGACGAACGTGTTGGCGGGTTGCGCGTAAACCTCTTCCGGCGTGCCGACTTGCTGCAGGATACCCTCGTGCATGATGACGATGCGGTCGGCGAGCGACATGGCCTCCACCTGATCATGCGTTACGTAGATCGTGGTTGAACCCTGCTTGATGTGCAGACGCTTGATTTCCGCCCGCATCTCCTCGCGCAGCTTCGCGTCCAGCGCACCGATCGGCTCGTCCATCAGCATGGCCTTTGGCCGTCGCACCAGCGCACGGCCGATCGCGACACGTTGCATATCGCCGCCTGACAGCGCCGAAGGCTTGCGGGACAGCAACTCGGTGATGCGCAGAACCGCGGCGATTTCCCGGACCGCCTTATCGACATCGGCGCGGCTCATCCGGGTGGCCCGGAGCGGGAAGGCGATGTTCTCGTAAACCGTCATGTGCGGATAGAGCGAGAAGGATTGGAACACCATGGCGATGTCCCTGCCGGATGCTTTGATATGCTTGACCGGCTGCCCGTCGATCAGAATGTCGCCTTCGTCGATCGTCTCCAGGCCCGCGACGGCGCGCAATGTCGTCGTCTTGCCGCAGCCCGATTGTCCGAGCAGCACGATGAACTCGTTATCGGCAATGGCGAGATTAAGGTCTTTGATGACCTGGACGGCACCGAAATATTTCTGGATAGCGCGAAGCTCGATCTGCGTCATGACTGGCTGCCTTCGTCTGGACGTGCGTCCCGGGGGATTTTGGTCGTCACCATGAAGGCGATCAGTCCGACGAGCGTCATCGTCATGCCGTAGCGGTGCAGAAACAGGTTCCAGGGCTGGCAGAGCGCGACGATCCCCAAGATCATCAGATACTGCGAACCGGGTTCGAGATATTTCTGGTTAAGGGCGCGCAAGGTCATTTGCGGATCGCTCCGAAGCTCATGCCGCGCAGGAGATGGTTCCTGAGCAGGAAGGTGAAGATCGCGACCGGTAGCAGGAACAGGAACGTACCGGCCGCAATGACCGTCCAATCCGGCAGGCCGGAGCCGACCTGGCTCGGAATGAAGGGTGGAGCGGTTTGCGCCCGCCGGTTCGTCATGATCAGCGCAAATGCATATTCGTTCCAGGCCGTGATGAAGCAGAAGACCGCGGTCGCGGCGATCCCCGTCGCCGCTTCCGGGATGACGATCTTGAAAAACGCCTCCATCCGCGTGTAGCCGTCGACGAGCGCGGCCTCCTCGTATTCCTTCGGGATCTCGTCGATGAAGCCCTTCATCAGCCAGACGGAGAAGGAAAGGTTGAAGGCCGTGTAGAGGATGATGAGGCCCCAATGCGTGTCGTTGAGGCCAACGGTGCGGTACATCAGGAACATCGGGATCGCCACGACGACGGGCGGCAGCATGCGCGTCGACAAGATGAAGAAGAGAAGGTCAGCCTCCCCTTTTACTCGGAAGCGCGAGAAACCATAGGCGGTGAAGGTTCCCATGCCGACTGCCAGGACCGTTGAGGTGATGGCGACGATCAGCGAGTTCATGAAGCGGTTCGGATAGCCGGATGGCTGCACCTCGCCGCGGCCGGAGCGGACGATCTTCTCACCACCGTCGAACACCATCCGCTCCCACCAGGGGGCGGCGCCATATTCTTCGGGGGTCGGCACGCCACGCAGCTGCGAGCGCTTGGTGAAGAGCTTCACGAAAGGCGATAGCTCCGGCTCGAAGAGCACTGTCGGCGGAATGGTTGTGGCGAGGTTGCGCGGCTTGAAGGCTGTCGAGGTGATCCAGTAGATCGGCGCCAGGAAAATCAGCGTAATGACAAGTACGGCGGCGATTGCGACCCGGTTCAGCGCGCGTTCGGAGCGGGTTTGGACGGCGGCCATCTCAGCGCTCCTTCACTTTGTTGAGGTACTTGACGTAGATATTGGTGATGGCGAGAACCATGATGAGAACGATGTAGGCGAGTGCGCAGGAGCGCCCCGTCTGCCACTCCTGGAAGGCCATTTTGTAGAGCCGGATGGAGATCACCTCGGTCGTCGGCTGGCTGGTCAGGATGTAGGCGAGGTCGAAAGTCTTGAAGGCTTCCATCGTACGGAAGATGACTGCGATCATCAGGATCGGCGCCACAAGAGGCAGCGTGATGCGGAAGAAGGTATAGAACGGTCCTGCCCGGTCGATCGCCGCTGCCTCGTAGAGATGCTTTGGCACGGCCGAAAGGCCGGCGAGCGACAGCAGCATCACGAAGGGCGACCACATCCAGATGTCAGTGATGGCGACCGCATAAAGCGCGACATTCGGATTCGACAGCCACTCGAAGGAGCCGAGGCCGAGTGTGTAGTTGATGATGCCGAAGGACGGATCGTAGAGCAGCTTCCAGAAAAGACCGACCACTGCCATCGATAGCATCATCGGCAGCAGCAGCAATGTCGTCAGAAGACCCTTCAGCGGGATATCGCGGTTAAGGAGCATCGCCGTGCCGAAGCCAACGATCACCTGCCCCGTAACAGAGACGATCACATATTTTGCGGTGATGGCGAAATTCGACCAGATGAACGGGTCGTTCAGCAACTCGCGGTAGTTCTGCAGGCCGACGAAGTTGGCTGGTGCGTTCGACGAGGCGCGGAAGTCGGTGAAGGAATAGCCGAGCGAATAGATCAGCGGAAAGATGTTGAAGACGATCAGAAACAGGATCGTCGGGATGATGAAGAGATTACGAATCCGGATGTCGCTCATGCCGCGGGATGCGGCGCGCGTTTTCGTGTCCAGCGATGTCATGACTACGGTGGCCAATCCTCTCCTCCTTCGAGAGTTCGGCGCTGGATGCCGGAAGGCATCACGATGCGCGAAGTTGATGCCGGGCGCCGCGCCCTCTCGAACCGCGCACTTCGGCGCGGAGATGCAGAATGATGTTGGAGGGGCGGCGAGGCCCCTCCACTGGCGCTTGCTATTTGTTGCGTTTGTACTTTTCGAACGTCGCGTTCCAGTCCGCTGCCAGAGAATCCAGCACTTGCTTCGCCGTGCCTTGGCCGGCGGTGACGAAGGGGTAAACGCGCTGGTTCATCTGGATTAGCAATTCGGCATATTCAGGCGTTGCCCAGAAGTCCTTGACCTTGAACATGGTCTCGTAGAAGGCCTTGTTATACGGTGTCGCATTCTGAAATTCGGGAGATTCAAGCACCTTGGCGCTTGCTGTGTAGCCGCCGAGTTCGGCCCAGCGCTTCTGGGTCTCGTCCTTGATGAACCATTCGAGGAATTTCATCGCCTCTTCCTGGTTTTTTGAGTAGGAGATGACCGATATGCCTTGCCCGCCGAGTGCTGCGAACTGCTCGCCATTGGGGCCTGCCGGATTGGCGAAGAAGCCGGTAACCTTGGCGTTCGGGTTGGACGCCTCGTTCACCAGAGCAGGGAAGAAGGCGAAATAATTCATGCTCATCGCGGCCAGGTTTTCGGTAATCGCCTGGTTGTTCTCGACGAAGAAGGACTTGGCCCAGCCTGGAGGCGTAAAACCGTAGAGCTCGCGATACAACTCGAGCGCTTTGACGTTCTTCTCCGAGTTGATGATACCGTCAACCTTGTAGTTCTGGTAATCGCCGAGTTCGCCTCCAAACGAGAAGATCGCGTTCTCGACACCCATGACGAGCCCGTCGTAAGAATTATCGGTGTAGATGGCGATGCCATAGCGCTTCTGATCTGGACGGTGGAAGAACTCGGCGATGTCGCGCATCTGGGCCCAGGTCTTCGGCGGGGCGAGATCGTAACCGTATTTCGCCTTGAACGCCTCCATCTCCTTGGGATCTTCGAACCAGTCCTTGCGATAGGACCAGCCGACGGCGTCACCCTCTGCAGGAATTGACCAGTACTTCTTCGAGTTGGCCGGATACTCGGAGTAGTATTTCACAGTTGCCGGAGCCATCACCTGCGTCAGATTGTGCTTGGTGAAAAAATCGGTCAGATCGACGTAATGTCCTGCTTCCGACGCCGCCCCGATCCACTGGCTGTCGCCGACGACCAGGTCATAGGCTGAGCCCTTTGCATTGAATTCGGTGAAGGCCTTGGTCTGAAAGTCGGCCCATGGGGTGGTCTCGACAGTGACCTTGACGCCGGTTTCAGCCTCGTATTCGTTTGCAAGTTCCTGAAGGTAATTTGCCGGGTCCCACTCTGCCCAGAAAATCGTCAGTTCCTGGGCCTGTGCGGACGTTCCGCAGGCCCACATCAATCCGACACCGGCAACGAGACCGGTCATAGTTTTGCGCATAACGTTTCCTCCCATTTATGCACGCTTCCCGCGCCGTCGCGGGCCTCCCGATCTGGCTTCTTGATCCTCTTGGGTGGTTTTCGTGCCGAGGTCCTCCCAGACCCGTGGCGCGTTTCAGATCTCAAGCCTGAATATTGTTTCCTGATCTGGTAGTACCAAATGCCATTATCGTCAAGGGCGACACTTGCAGAGCTTCATCAACTGCAAATCTTCCAGACTTCCAGATATCTGCCTGTAACTGCGGATTCGCTGCTTTAGTCTTGTCACGCGCTCTCACATATTTCATCGTCACAACGACCACAATACTAACAACATCGCTCCATCTGGTCGAACCAGTTGGCGACCAACATGTCATGCTTTGCTCTCCGCCTGCCGTAACGCGCTATCAACGAGGGCCTTGGCGGCCCACTCGGCAACAGACTGCGCGCTTTCGGAGGTCAGGCCCCAGATATCCTTCAACACGATCAGCACCTCGACGCCGAAAACAAGCGAAAGCGCCTGCGCAAGGCGTTCCCGGGATTCGGGCGGCACGGTGCCCTGCAGAGGGGCCGTCACGCATTTCAGAAGGTCGACCCGGTGGCCGCGCTTGAACAGCGGTTCGTTGCCGAGCGTTCCCGCCTGGCGCTGCGCCCATTGGTCCAGTGAGAGTTTCAACGCAGCCTTGAAGGTGGCCTCGAACTCGTCGATGCGCGGCATCGCGGTCGCCAATAGGTCGGCAACGCGGGTACGAGCATCAGGACTGTCGGACGACCAGCCGAGTATCGGTCCCAGAGCCTCATCGACCACGGCATGCACGAGCGCGGCCTGGCTCGGAAAGTAACGATAGGCCGTCGCGCGCGAGACTTCGGCGGCCTCGGCCACTTCGCTTACGGACGGAGTGATGCCGGACTGCATGAGCCGCGTAGCTGTTTCGAGCATTAGTTTTCGCGTGCGAGCACGCGGCCCTCGCTCGGTCCTCGCTGTTTCGTTCTGTTGACGTGAGACATCCATATCTTTATGATACGCGCGTCTCACGAATTTGCAAGGGCACATCGCTGCCCCCGACGTGGGATATGCCTGGAGGAGCCCAACCGGTCTCGGAGGGGAAATGAAGCAGATCTACGTGGTCGGCACTGCTGACACGAAGGGCGAGGAGCTTGCCTATCTCGCCGCCTGCGTCGAGGCGGCGGGCGGGGCGGTTACGCGCGTGGACGTCGGCATCCGTGAGCCTCGGACCGCCGTCGATGTGGCGGCTGACAAGGTTGCCGCTTGCCATCCCGACGGTGCTGGAGCCGTCCTTGCCTGTGAGGACCGCGGAAGGGCGGTCGAAGCGATGGGCGTTGCCTTCGCGCGCTTCCTCGTGGAGCGCCAGGACATCGCCGGCATCATCGGTATCGGCGGAGGCGGGGGCACCTCGATCATCACTGCAGGCATGCGCCAATTGCGGCTCGGCCTGCCAAAGATCATGGTTTCGACGCTCGCCTCCGGCGATGTTGCTCCCTATGTCGATGTTTCCGACATCGTGATGATGCCGTCGGTCACGGACATGGCGGGCCTGAACCGGCTCAGCCGGGTCATCCTTCACAACGCCGCCCAGGCGATCACCGCCATGTCACGCCGGCCGGCTGAGGTGACTGCATCCAAACCGGCGCTCGGGCTTACCATGTTCGGCGTGACCACATCTGCCGTATCGGCCATGGTTGAGCGCCTGCGGGCAGACTATGACTGCTTGGTCTTCCACGCGACCGGAACGGGCGGCCGTGCGATGGAGAAGCTTGCCGACAGCGGTCTGATCTCTGGCGTGCTTGACATCACGACGACCGAGGTCTGCGACCTGCTCTTCGGAGGCGTCTTGCCGGCCACCTCAAACCGTTTCGATGCGATTGCCCGCGCGGGCTTGCCCTATGTCGGTTCGGTCGGCGCCCTCGACATGGTGAACTTCTGGGCTCCGGAGACCGTCCCGGAACGCTATGCTGGCCGGCTGTTTTACCGCCACAACCCGAACGTCACCTTGATGCGCACGACCTCGGGCGAATGCGCACAGATTGGCCGCTGGATCGGCGACAAGCTCAATCTCTGTAACGGCCCCGTGCGCTTCCTCATTCCCGAGAAGGGTGTTTCAGCCCTCGACATCGAAGGCGGTCCGTTCTTCGATCCGCAAGCCGACGCCGCGCTTTTTGCCGCGCTCGAGGCGACGGTGAAGCCGACGGCATCGCGACGTATTATTCGCCTGCCGCTCCATATCAACGACCCGCACTTCGCCGAGGCCGCCGTCGCGGCTTATCGCGACATCGCCAACCCCTGAGAGACAAATCGATGCCAGCCATACCGCGCAAGACCATCCTCGAAAAATTTCACGGCATGACCGCAGCCGGCGTGCCGATCGTCGGCGGCGGCGCCGGCACCGGCATCTCCGCCAAGGCCGAGGAGGCAGGCGGCATCGACCTCATCATTATCTACAATTCCGGGCGCTACCGCATGGCGGGGCGCGGTTCGGCGGCCGGGCTGTTGGCCTATGGCAATGCCAACGAGATTGTGAAGGACATGGCGCTCGAAGTGTTGCCGGTCGTAAAAAAGACGCCGGTTCTCGCCGGCGTCAACGGCACGGACCCCTTCGTGCTGATGCCGCGCTTCCTCGCCGACCTCAAGGCAATGGGCTTTTCAGGTGTACAGAATTTCCCCACGATCGGCCTCTTCGACGGCCGGATGCGGCAGAGTTTCGAGGAGACGGGTATGAGCTACGATCTGGAGGTCGAGATGATAGCCACCGCGCATGGGCTCGACCTGCTGACGACGCCCTATGTCTTCAACGAGAGCGAGGCTATCGCCATGACCGTCGCAGGCGCCGACATTGTCGTTGCGCATATGGGGGTGACGACAGGCGGCACGATCGGCGCCACATCCGGCAAGTCGCTCGATGACTGCATCGATGAGATCGCTGCGATCGCCAAGGCGGCGCGGTCCGTGCGCGACGACGTCATCGTGCTCTGTCACGGCGGCCCCATCTCCATGCCGGAGGATGCGCGTTATGTCCTCGAGCGCTGTGCTGGCTGCCACGGCTTTTACGGTGCAAGCTCGATGGAGCGACTGCCGGCAGAGGCGGCAATCCGCAAGCAGACGGAAGATTTCAAGGCGCTCGCGATCGGTGCGGTCGTCTGAGGAAGGTCATGGAAGGGCCGATTCATGGTAAAGGACAAATACTTTATCTATCCGCAGGATGTAAGCGTCTTCGGTTTCGACTGGGGCAAGCTGTCGCTCACCGTGGCGCCCGAGGTCAATGGCGCCAGGCGCTTTTCCGGCGGGGTCGTCGAACTGCCAAGTGGCGAGGGCCATTCGCGCCACAACCATCCGGGCGCTGAGGAAATCATCTTTGTGATTTCCGGCGAGGGCGAGCAGATGGTCGAGGACGAGAACGGCAATCCGATGACGCGAAAGGTCGCCAGCGGCTGCACGATCTATGTTCCTGAAAGTCGCTTTCATTCGACGAAGAACACTGGCGACGGGCCGATGCTCCTGTTCGTCGTCTACTCACCGGCGGGGCCGGAGCTTGCGCTTCGCGATTTGCCGGACTTCCGCCTGCTGCCGCAGGGCATTTGAGGCAGGCATCCATTTTGTGGGAGGAAAGACAATGAACGACAATGCAGGGCAGACAATGCAGGCCGCCGTGGCGCCGTTCGATACGTCCAAGCTCGACCGCCTCATGGAGGACGCCGGTATCGACGTCCTGATCGCCACTTCCAAACACAACACGCAATATCTGCTGGGCGGATACAAGTTCATCTTCTTCGCCGCCATGGATGCGATCGGGCATAGCCGGTACCTGCCGATGGTGATTTATGAGAAAGGCGCACCTGATCACTCGGCCTATGTGGGGAACCGCATGGAGGGTGCAGAGCACCAGAACAATCCATTCTGGACGCCCGCCGTGCATACGGCGACATGGGGCACGCAGGATGCAGCCGGACTGGCCGCCGAGCACCTGAAGAAAATCGGCAAGGCCGGTGGGCGCATCGGCATCGAGCCGGCCTTCCTACCGTCCGATGCCCGTGATGTCCTTGCCTCTCGGCTGGATGGCGCGCGGTTTGCCGATGCCACACATGTGTTGGAGCGGCTGAGGGCCGTCAAGACGCCGGATGAACTGGCAAAGCTCAGACGCGCCTCCGAACTGATCACCGACTCGATGCTGGCGACGATCGCCGCGGCCCGCGCCGGCTCGACTAAGCTGGAGATCATCGAGCAACTGCGACGGGAGGAAACGAACCGAGAGCTGCACTTCGAATATTGCCTGCTGACGCTCGGCGCCAGCCACAATCGCGCTGGCTCGCCGCAGGCCTGGGCCGAGGGCGAGATTCTGTCGATCGATTCCGGCGGCAACTATCACGGATATATCGGCGACCTCTGCCGCATGGGTGTGCTCGGCGAGCCGGATGCGGAACTGGAGGATCTTCTGGCCGAAGTAGAATGCATCCAGCAAGCGGCCTTCGCCAAGGTCAGGGCAGGGGTTGCGGGCCGTGAAATGATCGTGGCGGCGGAAGCTGAGCTCAAGGCCTCGCCGTCGGCGCCCTTCACCGACTTCTTCTGCCATGGCATGGGCCTCATCAGCCACGAAGCGCCGTTCCTCATGACGAACCACCCCGTCGCCTATGAGGGCATTGATGCCGACAAGCCGCTGCAAGCCGGCAGTGTGATCTCGGTCGAGACGACGATGCTTCACCCGAAGCGCGGTTTCATCAAGCTGGAGGATACGCTGGCGATCACCGACAGGGGCTATGAAATGTTCGGCGACCGTGGCCGCGGCTGGAACCGCGGCGGAGTCTGATTGCAGGCCAGCGTAATCAAATGCCCGGCCGACTTCAATGCCGGGCATTGTTTCTGGGCGCCGTCGTCTCAGGTGTGGCGGATCTCCGTTCCCAGCACCTTCAGGCATTCGCGCATGAAGGCGGCGAGCGCTGTCCAACCCTTGGCCGAGACCATCGTCCCGTCGACATAGGCTTCTGTCGGCGAGAGGTCGATGTAGGTTCCGCCCGCCAGCGTCACCTCGGGTTCGCAGGCCCCAAGCGCACCCACCTTCCTTCCGCGGACGACACCATCGACTGCGATCAGGATCTGAACCCCGTGGCAGATGGTGAAAATCGGCTTCCGCTGCTCATGGAAGTGACGCACCATTGCCTGCACCCGTTTGTCAGTGCGGATATATTCAGGTCCGCGTCCGCCAGCGCAGTAGACGGCATGATACTGATCGAGCTGGTCCTCCGCTTCAGAAAAGGTCTTGTTTATGGTGACGTTGTGTCCGAGTTTTTCGGTGTAGGTCTGATCTCCCTCGAAGTCGTGCAGCGACGTCCTGAGGATGTCGCCCGCCCTCTTGTCCGGGCATACGACGTGCACCGTGTGCCCGACCGCCTCCATCGCCTGCTGAAATACGAAGATTTCGTACTCCTCGGTGAAATCGCCGGTGAGCATCAGGATTTTCTTGCCTGCCATGGATTCTCCTCCTCGTTGTCAGATCGGGCAGGCACTGTCTTGCCTGCGGGTTGAATCAGATGTCGTCGAACGCCGGCAACAGCCGGTCGCGCGAATGTTCGATGTGGATGCGCATTGCGTTGCTAGCAGCGCGGGAGTCGCGCGCCACGAAGGCGTCGAGTAGCGTCTGATGCTCGCCGAGTGCCTCCTCCGTGACGCGGCGATGAAACATTAGGCGGAAGATGTGGAAATGTGTGTGCTGGAATGCCAGCGTCTCTCGGATCAACTCGTTACCAGCAAACTCCATGATGCGGTCGTGGAAAATAGCGTCCATGCGGGCGAAGGCCGAATAGTTCGCCCGCTCGTCCCTATCGTCGCTACGTGTCATCACACCTGCGGCTTCCGTGAGCATGGCCAGCTTTTCGTCGGTCATCGCCTGTGCCGCCTTCGCAGCACCGGCAGGTTCCAGCAGCAGACGAAGTTCATAGAGTTCATCGAAGCGACGACGCGTAATCTGGTGCGCTGCACGGAAGCCGACGAGATGCTGCTTGACGACGAGGCCTTCGCCCTCAAGCCGGCCGAGAGCTTCGCGGATCGGGGTATGGGAGACGTTGAACTCCCTGACCAGGTTGTCGACCGTGATGCGCTCCCCCGGCGCAATCTTCAACGACATGAGCTGGTTGAAGATTGCCTCGTAGACGTCGACGGCCAGGCTATTGGCACGCTGGATCTGGGCCGTTCCCGTTGAAGGTTCTCTAAGTCGCGTCGAAATCATCTGATGCCTTGCCTCTTGACAGGTTCAATCGCTAGCACGATGCTGCGTTCAAGACAATCCTATATCCTATACGATTTAATATAGGGAGGAAAAACCATGCGACTTTCCGAAGCGGCAGCCCTTGCGCTTGCCACCCGCCTGCTGGAAGAGCATGGCGCGACGCGTGACCATGCGGCGCTGCAGGCTCGCGTCCTGGTAACGGCCGAGATGAAGGGGCACCCCTCCCATGGCCTGTGCCGGCTTCCGCGCCTCGTCGAAAGGATGGAGCGCGGTCTCATCGACCCACAGACGAAGGGAACGCAGCGCTGGCGGGCGGATGCGGTGCTGGAGGTCGAGGGATCGGCGGGGCTTGGCCCCATCGTCGCCATGGCCGCGATCGAGCGGTTGGCGCCTCACATTCCTGATCTTGGCATCGGCCTGGTCGCCGTGCGCAATGCGAACCATCTCGGCATGCTCGCGCATTATGTCGAGGCCATCGCTGCGATGGGTTTGGTCGGCATCGCGCTCTCATCGAGCGAGGCGTTGGTTCATCCTTTTGGCGGTACACAGGCTATGCTTGGCACCAATCCCATCGCCATTGGCGTTCCGACCGCCGAGGACCCTCTCGTGCTCGACCTTGCCACCAGCATCGTGCCGATGGGCAGGATCCATCATCACGCGGCGACCGGCAGGCCCATTCCCGATGGATGGGCGCTTGATGCGGCCGGCAAGCCGACGACAGATCCGAAGCGTGCCAAGGCCGGCGCGATTGCACCCTTCGGCGATGCGAAGGGGTATGGCCTCGGCATTGCCATCGAGCTGCTGGTGGCGGCTCTTGCAGGCTCTGCGCTCGCAACGGAGGTGCACGGCACGCTCGACAGCCAGTCGCCATGCAACAAGGGCGACGTCTTCATCTTGATCGAGCCTAGCCTAGCGCCCGGCCTTCCGACGCGGCTGTCAGCTTATCTCGCTGCGGTGCGTGCCTCGCCATCCAAGGTGGCCGGAGAACCGGTGCTCGTCCCCGGGGATCGTGCCCGTCAGCGGCGTGCGGCCGCCAGCCGCAATGGTTTTGAGATCAACCAGAGCCTTTGGGAAGACCTCAACGCGCTTTCCCCCTCCCGCATTCTGGTCTTCGAGGGACAAAGATCATGAGCCTGTTTGCCGCCTTGAGGCTGCCGCGGGAAATCCTGTTTGGTATCGGCCAGCGCCATGCGCTAGCGAGCGTCGCGAGCAGGACCGGCCGGCGCGCTCTCGTCTGCACGGACGCGCGTTTTGCCGCAACGCCCGTCTTCGCGGAAATGATCGCTGCCGTCAAAGCAGCCGGCATTGGCGTCGTAGTGCATGACCAGACGCTGCCGGACGTGCCACGCGATACTGTCGCCATTTGCGTAGACGCCGCGCGTGGCTTCGAGCCAGATATGGTGATCGGGATTGGCGGTGGCAGTTGCCTCGACATGGCGAAATGCGCCTCGCTCCTGCTCGCTCATGGCGGCGCGCTCGCTGATTATTATGGTGAGTTCAAGGTGCCTGCACCGGTTCTGCCGGTCATCGCTGTGCCGACCACGGCAGGCACCGGTTCCGAGGTAACGCCGGTTGCGGTTGTTTCTGATCCCGACCGTATCCTGAAGGTTGGAATTTCCAGCCCGTATCTCATCGCCGCAGCGGCGATCTGTGACCCCGAACTCACCTTGTCCTGCCCGCCTGGGCTCACGGCGGTTGCCGGTGCAGATGCGTTGACGCATGCCATCGAGGCGTTCACGGCGAAACGCCGCCCCGGCGATCCGGAGCTTGCGCAGCAGCATGTCTTTATCGGCAAGAGCGACCTCACCGATCAGTTCGCGCTGTATGCTATCCGGCTCCTCAGCCGGAGCTTGGAAAAGGCTTTCACCGACGGTTCGGATGTCGATGCGCGCGCTGATGTGATGATGGGCGCGCTCGCAGCCGGCTGCGCCTTCGGAACCGCGGGCACCGCCGCAGCCCATGCGGTGCAATATCCGGTCGGCGCCCTGACGCATACGCCGCATGGGCTCGGGGTGGCGACCATGCTTCCCTATGTGATGACATTTAATCGCCGCGTCGCAGCCGCGGAAATCGCCGCCGTCGGTCGGGCGCTCGGTCTCGATCCCGAGGGAGTAGAGAACGACGAGATACTTGCGGATGCCGCAATCGCCGAGGTGAGCCGCCTGTTTGCCGCGATCGGCATTGCGCCAACGCTCGCCAGGCTCGGCCTTCCCGAAGACCGGATCGATTGGGCGGCCGGGGAGGCCCTCGGCATCAGCCGGCTGATCAAGAACAACCCACGCCCCCTCGATTCGGCCGCCATGCGCGGCCTGGTTCGGGCCGCCTATGACGGCGACCCGGCCGCTTCTGCTCTCTAACCTGGGAAATCATCATGAACGTCAATCAGCATTCTCTCCACCCAGACGATGATACCTTCGGGCTCAGCTCGTTTTCCCACGGCCTCTATATTGGCGGCGCCTGGCGGCCCGCAGCAGGCGAAGGTCGGATCCAGGTGATCGATCCGTCGACCGAGGCGGTCATTGCCGCCGTGCCGGATGCGACGCTTGCGGATGCGGCAGCGGCCGTGGAGGCTGCCGCAGGCGCCGCGGAAAGCTGGCGCGAGACTCCGCCGAGAAAGCGCTCCGAGATCCTGCGCCGCTGCTTCGAACTTATGGTGGAGCGTTCCGAAACGATTGCGAGACTCATTTCGCTCGAGAACGGAAAGGCGTTGCGCGACGCGCGCGGCGAGGTGGCCTATGCGGCGGAGTTCTTCCGGTGGAACGCCGAGGAGGCGGTGCGGATCTCTGGTGAGTTCGGCATCGCTCCGGCCGGTGGGAACCGGATCGTCGTCGATTACCAGCCTATCGGCATCTGCGTACTCGTCACACCCTGGAATTTCCCCGCCGCAATGGCCACCCGCAAAATCGCGCCCGCCCTTGCCGCAGGCTGCACCGTCGTCCTCAAACCGGCGAGTGAGACGCCGTTGACGGCCTATGCGCTTTCGGCTCTCTACGAGGAGGCTGGCGTGCCGCCGGGCGTGGTGAACGTGATGACAACGTCAACGCCTGGCCCCGTCATCGCCGCGATGCTGGCTGACCCGCGTGTGCGAAAACTCTCCTTCACAGGCTCGACGGGTGTCGGCCGCACGCTTCTGGCGGAAGCGGCAAAGAATGTCATCTCCTGCTCTATGGAGCTCGGCGGCAACGCGCCATTCATCATTTTTGACGACGCGGACGTTGATGGTGCGATCGAGGGGCTGATGGTCGCGAAAATGCGAAATGCGGGTGAGGCGTGCACCGCTGCGAACCGGATCTATGTCCAGTCCGGTATCCACGATACCTTCGCGGAAAAATTCGCCCGACGCATGGCCGCCCTCGGGATCGGTCCGGGTGTAGATCCGGATACGCAGTGCGGTCCGATGATCACGCGCAAGGCAGTGGAGAAGATTGACCGCCTGGTTACGGACGCCCTTTCCAGGGGCGCGCGCGCGCTCTGCGGCGGACGAAAATTGCCAGGACCGGGCTTTTTCTATCCGCCGACGGTGCTCGTCGATGTCTCCCCGGCCTCAGACATGAGGGGCGAAGAGATTTTCGGTCCCGTCGCGCCGCTCTATCGTTTCGAGAGCGAGGAAGAGGTCATAGCTGCGGCCAATGATACGGAGTACGGCCTTGCCGCCTACATCTATACCCGCGACATCAGCCGTGGCATGCGCGTTGCCTCGAAGGTCGAGGCGGGCATGATCGCGCTCAATCGCGGATTGGTCTCCGATCCCGCTGCCCCCTTTGGCGGTGTAAAGCAGAGCGGCCTCGGACGTGAAGGAGGGCAGCATCACGGTATCGCAGAGTTCATGGAAGCCAAGTACATTGCAACTAGCCTCTGAGGAGGAGCTTGTGGCCGCCGACCCGTTCCGTATTCGTGACCATGTCTCAGATTTCGACGAGATCGTCGCCGATATCCGTGCCCGCAGCCTAGCAACGCGGCGCACTGTGACCATGGAAGCCAACATCGCTTATGGGACCGGGCCAGGCGAGACGCTCGATATCTTCCTGCCTAATGAAGCGCGCTGCGACATGCCGATCCACATGTTCATCCATGGTGGCTATTGGCGGATGTTTTCCAAGGAAGACTATTCCTGCGTCGCTGAGACCATCACAGGCGCTGGCGCGGTCGCAGCCATCGTCGACTATTCGTTGATGCCCGGCGCGAGAATGGATGTTCTGGTTGGTCAAGTCCTGAAAGCCAAGGCTTTCCTGCTGGCCCATGCCGATCGTTTTGGCGCCACACCGAACCAATTCTCCGTCAGCGGTCACTCCGCCGGTGCACATCTTGCAACCTTTCTCTTCCATGTCTCGCGGGTGCCTTCGGGCGTAGTTGCCGCTTTCCTGCTCGGCGGACTCTACGACCTCAAGCCCCTGCAGACCTCCTTCCTGCGTGACGAGATCGCCTTGAGCGACGAGGAGGTGCGACGGTTTACGCCCATGCGTCACGAGCACGATCCTGCAACGCGTGTCGCTATCATGACTGGCGAACAGGAAACTGATCCGTTCAAAATCCAGGCAAATGCATTCAGGGACGTTCTTGCCGCCCAAGGGCTTGAAGTGCGTGCGTCTCACGCCCCAGACGGCAATCACATGAGCACGGTACGCGATCTCGCCGTCGCTGGCACACCTGTGGCAGCAGCATTGCGCGCCGCAATCGCCAATAATGCCGGTGAGGAACTGAGGGGGTCAACGATCCCCTGGCCTTTGGCGATCGGTGGCAGTTGAACAGTCGTGCATTCGCAATCGACATCAATTATTACCGACCGGCGGCGGTGAAGGCAAAATGTCGGTCCGACAGGCAGTGGCCCTGCGGCTTGAAGAATGTAGACGGCGCTCTTCGCCGTTTTCTATGCGCCCGACAACTCGACACCATTGACCATTTTTTTAAGAGTTATGCCTATCGTGATGGCCTCGGAAGCGGCCGCCGCCAATTGCGACAATGGTCAGTTTGGTGGAGCCGGAGAAAGAGCCGAATTTCCTGGGCGGGGGCCAACATTTCATGTCACTGATTGATCGACTGTTGCAGCGCATGCGGATTGTGACAAAGGTCCTTTTTTTCTTGGTGCCTCTGATCGTCCTTATCGCCGGCATCGGCCTTTTCGGCTATTTCACTGCCGGAACCCTCAAGGGCCAGATGACGCTGACGCGGCAGACGATCGATGCCCTTTCCAGTTTCCAGCAACTGCGGTCCTCGCTGGCGGCCTTTACCGATCTTCCGGCGCCCGCCACGCGCAATCGGCTGGTTGCCGGCATCTCCGACCAGGAAAAGGGTGCTGCGACGCTCGACGCCATGCTGGTCGATCCCGCCCAAAAGCAGCAGATCGCCGTGGTGCGCGAACTCGGGGCCAAGATGCAGAGCGGCGCCGATGCGCTTTGGGCTGTGTCGCAGGAGCACACCAATACCGAAACGGCGATCGACGGTGCCGTGACCCAGCTGTTCAAGGAAAGCCAGACCGCCCGCAAGCAGCTCGACGTTCTCCAGGATCAGGCGAACGGCAAAGAGGCCTTCGTCCGGGCACTGCTCCTCGATGCCTCTGTTTACAAGAATCTCGCACAGCGCATTGCAAAGTTGCGCAAGGCGACCGCGCAGGCAACTGCCCCCGCCGATATCGCCGGCGCTCTCGGCAGCCTGCTGCCGCCACTCGTCAAGGAGGTCGGCGGGAGCGCTGCACTCGCCTCCGACAAGGCGCAAAGCCAGATTGCTGCACTGAAGCCGGTATTGGACAAGCTTGCCGCGATGGCCAAAGACAGCGCTAATCTTACGCTCGAGAGTTATGCTCTTGTCGACCAGGATCTGCAGGACTTCGAGGAGAAGTTTGGAAAGCTTGCGTCGGGGAATGCGGATACTGCGATCGAGCGTTTTGTCGGCATGGATGCAAGCATATCAACGCTTCGCTCGATGGTGGCGATCGTCAATACCGCGTTCAAATCGATCGACGATCTCCGCCTGCACTTAAGCGAACTGAACAGGCGGGTCGACGCCGAGGCGCGGGATGCCGTTCTCGCCGATCTCAAGGGGCTGCGCGAAAGCGCCGCCCAGCTCGTGCCCTTGAGCGGAAAAAATGCCGCCCTGCAGGATCTTGCAAAGAAGATCGAGCCGTCCCTCGCCTCGATCGAGAAGGATAGCTCGCTTCTGATATCGATCGCCGACCGGTGGCGCGCGAACAAGGAGGCGGCGACCGCGCTGGTGGCCGACGCGAGTCACACGCTCGAACAGTTCGTCAGTACGGCGCAGGAGAGCGGCAAGGAAATCAGCCAGCGCTCGGCGACAATGTCGCTTGCGGCAATGATTGCCGGCACGGTGCTCGCGATGATCGGCGGTCTCATGCTGATCGAAGCTCTGCGCGGACCGCTGAAGCGGATCACCCAGACGATGATGAGACTGGCCGACGGCGATCTCAACATTTCGATCGGCGACGGCAAGCGCGGCGACGAGATCGGCGACATGATCCGATCGGTGACCGTCTTCCGCGACCAGGCGCTGGAGAAGACCAGGCTGGAAGAGCTTGCCGAAGCAAACAGGGCGCGGGACGAACGGGAGCAGGCCCGCCGCGCGGCCGAGCAGGCGCGGATCGAAACGGAGCAGAGTGAGGCTTTGAACGCCTTGTCCGACATGCTCGGCAAGCTGGCCAATGGCAACCTTGCTGCAGAGATGAGCGAGGATCTGGCCGCAGATTATGTCGCCATGGCCCGGACCTACAATCACGCCATCGACGCGTTGCGGCTGACGCTCGCCGAGGTTCGCAACACGACCTACGAGATCGCCGAGGGCAGCACCAATCTTTCGGGCGCGGCCGACGACCTTGCCCGCCGAACGGAGCAGCAAGCCGCAGCCCTGGAAGACAGTTCGCGCGTGCTCGGCGAACTCACGGCTAGCGTGCGGACGACGGCCGAAAATGCGAACCAGACGTCGCGTTCGGTCGCCGAGGCACACCGCCAGGCCGAGCATTCCGCAGCCGTCGTCGCCAAGGCTGTCGACGCCATGGGCGCCATCAACCGGTCTTCCGAAAAGGTCAGCAGCATCATCGGCGTGATCGACGAGATCGCCTTCCAGACCAATCTTCTCGCGCTGAATGCGGGTGTGGAAGCCGCCCGTGCGGGTGAGGCCGGCAGAGGTTTTGCCGTTGTCGCACAAGAGGTTCGCGAGCTTGCCCAGCGTTGCGCCAAGGCTGCCCGCGAGATCAAGGAGCTGATCTCCAGCAGCGCATCGCAAGTCGGCACGGGCGTCAAGCTCGTCGAGGAGACCGGTGAGGCTCTTTCGGCGATCATGGAGCACTTCACCTCGATCAATGGGCTGGTGCAGGTCATCTCGTCGGCCACGACAACGCAGTACAAGGGCATCGACGAGGTCAACAACGCCGTTCGCGACGTCGAGCACATCACCCAGCACAATGCCGCCATGGTGGAGGAAAACACCGCGGAAATTCATAGGCTTCGGCAGCAGGTGGAAGTCTTGAACGAAAGAATTTCCCACTTTCAAACTGCCGACGGCCGCAGGACTTCGCCTGCCAGCACCCTGCGGATGGCCGTGGCCTCCTGACAAGTGTTATGCCTAAGTACTTTTGCGGGGAATTGCGTAAAACAATTGAGCGGTTCTGCGCTTCCGTGGAAAGCTGAACCGCTCCAAATCTGATCCGAGCCGTATTTAAAAATCGGCCACCTTGCCCCAGGCGGATTTTCCGAAGCGGTCTGGATGATAGGGCCGGGGATCGACGATCATCTCATCGCCCGTGACGATATCGGCAATCAGATGACCGGCGCCCGGGCCGATGCCGAAACCATGGCCGCTGAAGCCCGCCGCCAGGATGAAACCAGGGAGGGTCGCGATCTCGCCGATCCCTGGCACGCCGTCGGGCGTGCTGTCGATATAGCCCGCCCAGGCCGCGCTGATGGCGGTTTTCTTCAAGGCGGGTAGAAGCTCGATCGCTCGCGAATGCGTGAGGCGGATGGTGGCCTGATTGATCGTGGGATCGAGGATGCGCATGCGCTCCATCGGCGTTGGCCTGTCGAGCCGCCAGCGTGCAAGAGACTCGTGACCGGAACGAAATCCCTCCAATCCACCGGGCGCGAGACTGCGCCAGCGCCGGGCGAACATCGGCAGAAACTGCGCGGCGAAGCGGATCTGCTGCGCGGTCGGATCGACGCGGCCGCGGCCGCTGATCGCCAGCGTGTAGCCGCCATCGCTGCGACGCGTAACAGAGACCGCAGAGGTGTGGAGCGCGTCCGGCAGGCCGCTTGCTCCGGGGGAAACGGAAAGGATCGATGAGCGGATCGACGCCTGCGGAAATCGGATGCCGAGCTGGCGGCAGAAGGAGGATGCCCAGGCGCCGCCGGCGAGGATCGCGATTTTTGTCCGGATCGTACCGTGCTCGGTGACGACGCCGGCGAGCCTGCCGCCTTCGATGTCGATGCCGCGGGCCGCACAGGATTGATGTACCGTGCCGCCAAGCTTGAGGATCGCCCGCGCGACGGCGGGTGCGGCCCGCGCCGGATCGGCGGTACCGTCGGTCGGCGAAAACACCCCGCCTTTCCACGAGGCGCCGGTGGCGCGACCGCGTTCGGTGGCCTCCGTGCTGCTCAACATATGCGTCGTGACGCCGACCGAACGCGCGAAGTCCCGCCAGCGTGCCCAGCCGGCCAGTTCCTCGTCGCTATTGCTGAGATAGAAGAGGCCGCAGCGGCGAAAACCGGTATCCTGCCCGGTCTCGGCGGCGAAGCGCTCCCACAAATCGAGGCTCCTCGTCGACATCGGCAGTTCACGCGCGTCGCGGTTCTGCTGGCGGCACCAGCCCCAGTTGCGGCTCGATTGTTCCGCGCCGATAAGGCCTTTCTCGACAAGGGCAACCTTCAATCCGCGCCGAGCCAGATAATAGGCCGCGAAAACGCCAACGATGCCGCCGCCGATCACCACCGCATCGGCGGCAGCGGGTGGTTCCGGCGTGGTGTCGACGCGATCGAGCGGTGCAGGCATGTCAGGGTCTCCGTTTCAGACTCTAGAGCGGTTCAGCTCACAGAAAGCGGAAAACCGCTCTAATCTTATGTTTTTACGAAATTCCCGGCAAAAGCGCTTTGCGTTCCGGCTGGGAGAAGCGCTTCGCATTTTTCCTAAAATTGCTTTAGATGGCCGGATCGCGAAGGTGGAACGTTGCCGGACAAAATGATCGCCACACCGGAGCCTCATTGCCGGCAATAGGCCCGCACAAGCTCAGGATCCTGCTGGAGACCGTCGAGCCAGGCCGGATCAAGCGTCGGTACCGAGGAGAAGAGCAGCTGCGAATAGGGGTGCGTCGGCGCCTTCACCGTCGAGGGGGTGATTTCCTCGACCTTCCGGCCGCCATACATCACGACGATCTCGTCGCAGATCGCCTCCACCACCGAGAGGTCGTGGCTGATGAAGATGTAGGAGAGGCCGAGTTCGCGCTGCAATTCCTTGAGCAGGTCGATGACCGCGGCGGCAACCACCGTATCGAGCGCCGAGGTGATCTCGTCGCAGAGGATCAGCTTCGGATCGGCGGCGAGCGCCCGGGCGAAATTGACGCGCTGCTTCTGCCCGCCCGAGAGCTCTCCCGGCCGGCGATGGCGCAGGCTGCGGGGCAGGCGCACCATGTCAAGCAGTTGATCGATCCGGGCGTTTCGCGACTGTCGATCCATGCGGTGGTAAAACACCAGGGGCCTGGCGAGGATCTCCTCCACCGATTTTGCCGGGTTGAGGGCGGTATCGGCATATTGAAAGACGATTTGCATCTCGCGCAACTGGTCGCGCGACCGCTCGTGAGCGCTGCGGCGCAGCTCCTTGCCGTCGAAGACGATCTTGCCGATTGCGGCTGGCAGGATCCCTGCGATGGTGCGGGCGAGCGTTGACTTGCCGCATCCAGATTCGCCGATGATGCCAAGATTTCGGCCTTTTTCCACCTTCAGGCTGACGTTTTCGACCGCGCGCACGAGGGGAAGGCCATCGGCCTGGCGCTGTCCATAGCCCGCAACGAGATCTTCGATTGTCAGAAGCGGCGCCGTCGCGCGCTCGGCAGCGCATGCTATGCCACGCGCTTTCGGCTCGAAGGCTGCCAGTAGCTCTCTGGTGTAGGGATGCTTGGCGTTGTTGAGGATTTCATTGGTGGTGCCGGTTTCCTGGGTTTCCCCGCCTTTCAACACGACGATGCGGTCGGCGATCTGCGCGACGACGGCAAGGTCGTGCGAGACATAGACGCCAGCGATGCCGCCTTTCTTCATGACGGACTTGAAAGCGCGCAGCACTTCGATCTGGGTCGTCACGTCGAGCGCCGTCGTCGGCTCGTCGAAGATGACCAGGGTCGGGTCGCCGATCAGCGCCATGGCTGCCGCTAAGCGCTGCAACTGGCCGCCGGAAACCTGGTGCGGGTAACGGCTGCCGATCGTCTCGGGTTCCGGCAGCGACAGCGCCCGGAAGAGCTCGACTGCCCGGGCGCGTGCATCGTCCGGCGACATCAGCTGATGAATGCGGGTGACCTCGATCACCTGTTCCATGATCGTTGTGGCCGGGTTGAAGGCGGCGGCGGCCGATTGCGGGACATAGGCGACTTCGGTGCCGCGCACCTTGGCGCGCTGCTTCTCGCTGAGCGTGACCATGTCCTTGCCGCCAACTGAAACGCTGCCGCCGGTGATGCGGCAGCCCGCACGTGTATGGCCCATCAGGGTCAGGGCGATGGTTGTCTTGCCCGAACCGCTCTCGCCGATCAGCGCGACGATCTCGCCCTCGGCAACGTCGAGGCTGACACCCTTGATGATCTCGACACGCCGGCCGGAATCGGTGGAGGCTTCGATCTTCAGGTCGCGGATTTCAATGAAATTGCTCATGACACGCTCCGGTCGCGAATCTTCTGCGGCAGGTTGTCTATCAGCAGGTTGACGCTGATCGTCAGGCTGGCAATCGCAAGTGAGGGAAACATCACCGCCGGCGCACCGAACGGCAGCCCGCCGATATTCTCGCGCACCAGCGCACCCCAGTCGGCATAGGGCGGCTGAACGCCAAGGCCCAGGAAGGAAAGGCCGGAAAGGAGCAGAACGATGAAGACGAAGCGGATTCCGAGGTCCGCAAGCACCGGCCCGACAATGTTGGGCAGGATCTCCGAGCGAATGAGATAGAGGGTGCTTTCGCCGCGGATGCGCGCGACCGTGATGAAATCCATCGCATTGATGTTGACGGCGAGCGCCCGGGCGAAGCGGTAGGCGCCGGGTATGTAGATCACCGACAGCGTCAGGACCAGGACCGGGACCGAGGAACCGACGGCAGCGACAACCACCAGGCCGAACAGCTTGCTCGGGATCGAATTGAGGGCGTCGAGGAAGCGGCTGAGGATCGTGTCCAGCCAGCCGCCGGCGACGGCTGCGATCATACCGAGCACGACGCCGCTGAAGCAGGCAATCGTCACGGCCGCCAGAGAGATGCCGACTGTGTAGCGTGCACCCATCAAAATCCGCGAGAGCATGTCGCGGCCGAGATAATCGGAACCGAGCCAGAGTGCCCGGCTCATCGGGCCGAAATAGTCGACATCGACGATCTCGCCGACAGGGTAGGGGATGATCAGCGGCGCGATGATCGCGATGAGCGCCCAGGAGAGTATGACGGCAAGGCCGATCGCGCCGACGATATTGAAGCGATAGCCAAACCGGGGTCCGGATAACCGGCCGGAGGTGGTTTCGGAACTGGTCATGGTCATCGGAGCCTCGGATTGGAAAGGATGGCGATGATATCGGCGATGGTGATCAAGAGCAGATAGCCAAGGCAGAAGATCATCGCGCAGCTCTGGATCAGCGGCAGGTCGCGGGTGGCGACGGCATCCAGCATCAGCTTGGCGATACCGGGATAGTTGAAAATGGTCTCGACGATGATGACGCCTCCGAGCAGATAGGAAAGCGAAAGCGCAACGGCATTGACGATCGGGCCGAGCGCATTCGGCAGGGCATGGCGAAAGACGATGCGCGGCCGGGAGGCGCCCTTGAGCAATGCCATCTCGACATAGGGCGTGTTGAGCGTCTCGATAACCGCCGCGCGGGTCATGCGGATCATCTGGGCCGAGACGACGAAGGTCAGCGTGATCACCGGCATGGCATAGACGCGCAACAGATCGGTCAGACTGTGGACCTCATTGGCGAGAGAAAGTGCCGGCAGCCATTTCAGATAGACGGCAAAGATGAGCGCGGCGGAGGTCGCGACCATGAACTCCGGCACGGAGATGACGCCGATGGTGATCACGGTGACGATCCGGTCGTAAGGGGTGCCACGCAGCATCGCTGCGGTGATCCCAAGCGTCAGTGCAATCGGCACGGAGAAAAGCGCGGTGACGCCGGCGAGTTTCAACGTATTGACGAAACGGCCGGCAATAAGATCGGCGATCGGCATATCGTTGGCGTAGGACGTGCCGAGGTCGCCCTGCAGCAGTCCGACCGACCAGCGCAGGAAACGAAAGAGCGCCGGCTCGTCGAGATGCATGGCCTTGCGAAGACCTTCGACGGCTTCCGGCGTGGCCGCCTGGCCAAGCAGGATCGTCGCTGTGTCTCCCGGCAAGAGCGTTGTCGCGAAAAACACGGCGAAGGAGACGATCACCAGGGTGATCAGGGCGATGAGCAATCTGCTCAGCACAAGGGATAAGACCTGGTTGTTCAACGCGCGGCTCCCTTTTGGTGTTTCGAGTTGAATTCCGGAAGAACCGGGGCTTGGCTGCAGCCCCGGCTCCCTTCAATTTATCAGGCTTCGAGCCAGACGTATTCGGCAAAGGCGTATCCCATCTGACCGCCCAGCGGATTGGGCTCCAGACCCTTGAGCTTGGCGGCGGTGGCATCGACGTTCGAGAGATAGGCCGGGATGATGGTGCCGGCTTCGTTGGCAATCATCGCCTGCATCTCGTCGTAGATCGCCCTGCGCTTCTCCTGGTCGAGCGAGCCTCGCGCTTCGATCAGCATCTTGTCGAATTTCTCCGACTTGTATTGGCTCTCGTTCCAGGGAGCCTGAGAGGAGTAGAGCAGCGAGAACAGGATGTCCGGTGTCGGACGAGGATTGATATTGCCGAAGTGGATCGGCGCCTTGAGCCAGTAATTGTCCCAGTAGCCGTCGGAGGGAACGCGCTGGACATCGAGCTTCAGCCCGATCTCGGCGCCTGAAGCCTGGATGATCATCGCCATGTCGATCGAGGAGTTCGCCGCCTCGGAGGCGATCACCGGTATGGACTGACCGAGGACGCCCGCCTTGTCGAAATGGAACTTCGCCTTGTCGGGATCGAAGGCCCGCGGCTTCAGGTCGGCATTGCGGTAGACGTTGGCGGGGGAAACCGGCTGGTCATTGCCGATTTCACCGAGGCCGCGCAGGACCGACTTGACGATCTGCTCGCGGTTGACGAGGTACTTCATGCCCTCGACGAAGTCGCGCTTGCTGCCGGGATCCATGTCCAGCCGCATGTTGAGGTTGGTGTAGTTGCCCGAGGTGGTCTTCGACAGGAAGAAGCCGTCCCCCTGGGCCTCGACGAGGCGCATGGAGCGCGGATTGATCGAGGCCGCAAGATGGATGTCGCCCGACAGCAGCGCGTTGACGCGGGCATTGTCGTCGCTGATTGCGAAATATTCGAAGGAATCGACGTTCGGGCCGGATTTCCAATAGTTCTTGTTCTTGATTCCGACCGAACGAACGCCCGGCTCGAACACTTCCTTGACGAATGCGCCGGTGCCGTTGGCCTTGGTGAAATCGGTGGTGCCGTCCGAGACGATCATGAAGTGGTGCATCGACAGGATGGTGGGCAGGTCGGCATTGGGATCGGCAAGCGTTATCTCGACGGTCTGCTTGTCGACGGCCTTGAAGCCGGTCATCTGGGCGGCGATCTTGGCGACCTTCGAACCGACGGACGGGTCGAGATGGCGCTTCAGCGAGAAGACTACGTCGTCGGCGGTCAGCGGCTTGCCGTCGTGGAAGGTGACGCCTTTCTTCAGCTTGACCGTCCAGGTCTTTGCATCCTTGGATTCGATCGCTTCGGCAAGCTCCATCTGCGGCGTGCCTGATTTGTCGAGGAAGGTGAGGCGGTTATAGAAGGAGCAGCACCGGACATAGTCGGTGGAAAGCGACGCCTTGGCCGGGTCGAGTGTATCAGCTGTGGAGGACGACCAGCCGGCGGCCTTGAGCGTGCCGCCGGAGACGGGCGTCGCTGCCAGGGCCTTGCCGGCGCGGCCGAGCACGAGCCCGCCGGCGGAAATGGCCACGCCGCCCGCCAGCATCATATGCAGCAGCTCGCGACGGGTCGCGCCACGGCGGATGGCGGTTTCGATCATGGCGTCGTCGGAGTTGGTCCAGTTGGTAATCTTGCTGTTCATCTCATTCCCCTTTTCTTCTGTGGCAGGCTGCCCGTTTCGGGCAGGCCCGATCCGGTTTTAAAGTCAGGCGCGTGCAGCAGCCACGGCATCCGTAAGGCCTGCCATGGACGTGAAATGGTAATCGGGTTGGGTGAACTCTACCGGCTCGATCGTGCCGCCGTAGCCCTTCTGGGCATGGCGCCGCTCGATCCAGCAATTGGCGAGCCCCAGTTGCCTGGAAATCCCGATATCGTGGTACTGGCTCTGGGCGACATGCAGGATGTCGTCCTTCGAATGGCCTTCCGCGGCAATGTAGGCGAAGACCTTCTCGAAGAATGCGGGATCGGGTTTTTCGGTGCCCGTATCGTCGGCCGTGAAGGCGGCATAAAAGGGATTGCCGAGTTCTTTCTCGAACAAATCGAATGCCCAGCGGCGGGCATTGGTCATCGCAACAAGGCGATAATCCTTCGCAAGTCTGGCCAGCGCTGCGGCGCTGTCTGTAAAGCCCTTCCAGTTCTTCGCCGAGTCCCGCAGCCGTTCGCCATATTTTTGATCGGCGGGCAGGCCGAGCTTCGGCGCGATCGTGAGGTAGACGCGCACGAGGTCGTCGGGAAAGAGATCGGCATCCTCGGCGTAGCGGGCTGCGCGATAGAGGCTGAGCGCCTGCTCGCCGTCGACGGTCACTCCCGCCTCGGCGGCGATCTCGGCGAGGCAGGTTTTGAGGCCGCTCTCGAAGTCGATGAGCGTGCCGACGACATCGAATGTCATGTATTTGAATTCCGGAAGGCTCTTGCTCACGTGAATTCCCCAGTGTTCGGCTCCGGTGGAGCACGGTTTCTCGAAGAAGAATATTCTGTTCCCGCAGGCGAGATCGTTGTCCCGCTCTTCTATGGAAGGCCTCGCATTGCCGGGATCCGAGCCCTTCAGTGATTGTAGTGTGTCACCTGCACCGCGCCGGATTCTCCTGAAAGGCGTCATATGGCGGCACAAAATACTGAATCTGACCGTTTCGCGATATTCTGAGGTTTGCTTCACCCGCGCGCCGGTCCGTATTGTTCATCTTTTGTTCGGCGCAAGCCCCGCGCGCCTGACGATCACGTCTGCGGTTTCGGGGCGGTACGCGGCAGCGCATGGCAGAGACGCTATTGCCGAGGCGGGGATGACGAGGTTAAAGGCGGCGCGTTCAAGCGCCATGCTGACAGGGAGATCGGCGGTGGTCGCCGGCACTTCTGCCCAGCGGAAGATCGGTCAGTGCATCATCGCCAGCGCTGCCGCAAAGAAATCCTCGCCTCCGAAGTTTCCTGACTTCAACGCCAGAAGCATGTCGCCCTGGGCGTTGCCGACCGTGCGCAGCACCGGCACGCCGGGCGCAATCTCCGGGCCGATCAGAAATGCCGGAATGGAAAGCTTGTCGACCGCCGCCCCCGAAGTTTCTCCGCCTGCGACCACGAGGCGCCGCACACCTCTTGCCACCAGTTCGGCTGAAATAATCGACGTCGCGGTCTCGATTGCGTGGCCGGAGGCTTCCCGGCCGTAAAGGGATTGCAGCCGGGACACGGTTTCGGGTGCGGCGCTCGCGGCGACCACGACCGGACCGGCGGCGATGCGGTCTCCTGCCCAGGAAATCGCCGCGGCGATCTCATCCGCACCGGCAAGCAGTTTTTCCGGGTCGAGCCGCAGGACGGGCATTGACCGTTCGGCGACGTCGAGCTGGTGCAGCGTCGCTTTGGAGCAACTGCCGGCCACGATCGCTGAAAGCCCGCCCACCGGTCGGATAACATCCGCCGACGTTGAACCGCCGGACGATACCCGGCCGGAGCGGACGAAGGCGCGGGCAAGGCCGAGGCCGAGGCCGGACGCCCCTGTGGAGACCGGCGTTGCGAGGGCGATCTCGCCGAGCGTTTCCAGATGTCTCTCGAAAATCGCATCGGCGATAGCAGCAGTGACGCCTGCCGTCCGCAGGGCCTCGAGCCTTGCCTTGACGGCGCCCGGTCCGGCCGCGATGGCATTGAGATCGATAAGCCCGACGGCGCCATGCGATTGCCGGGCGAGAACCCGCACGAGATTGGCGTCGTGCATCGGATTGAGAGGGTGGTCCTTGAGCGGGCTTTCGTTCAACGGCTGTCCGCCGACGAAGAGATGGCCGAGATAGACCGTCCGTCCCGTTTCCGGAAATGCGGGTGTGACCAGCACGATGCCGCCGCCCGCGGCATCGCGCAATGCCTCGGTGACCGGTCCGATATTGCCGCCATCGGTGGAATCGAAGGTCGAGCAGATCTTATAAAATACGTGGCTCGCGCCGCGCTGGCGCAACCATTGCTCGGCGCTGGTGGCGGCGGCCACGGCGTCCGGCGCCGGGACGGAACGGATCTTCAGGGAGACGACCACGGCGTCGACGTCCGGTAGTGCCAGCGACGGATCAGGGATGCCGACCGTCTGCACCGTGCGCAGACCATTCTTCGTCAGCGTATTGGCGAGGTCCGACGCGCCCGTATAGTCGTCAGCGATTGATCCGAGCAAAATAGCCATCGCCTAGCTCCGTGCAAATGGTTTGAACCAGCCAAGGCCGTCCAGCGTCTTGCCGCGAGGCACATATTCGCAGCCGATGAAACCGTCGTAACCCAGGCAGTCGATTTCGCCGAACAGATAGGGATAATTCAGTTCCTCCCCATCCGGCTCGTTGCGTGACGGCACGCTGGCGATCTGGATATGGCCGGTGATCGGCAGCAGGCGCCGCAACGCCATGACGACGTCGCCATGGATGATCTGACGGTGATAGATGTCGAACTGCAGCTTCAGGTTCGGCAGACCGCATTCGGCGATCAACCGCTCGGCCGCGCCGAAATCGTTGAGGAAATATCCCGGCATGTTCCTCCCGTTGATCGGCTCGAGCAGGAGGTCGATTCCCTTTTCCGCAAGCCGCTGGGCCGTATAGGTGACGGAGCGCCGATAATGGGAGGAGGCGTCTTCGTCGTGACGGTCGGCGATGCCTGCCATCAGGTGCAATCGCCTGACGCCCGTCGCCGCCGCATAGTCCAGTGCCTTCTCGACATAAGTCTTCAGCGCATCGAACCGCCCGGGAAGAGCCGCGATGCCGCGCTCGCCTGCCGCCCAGTCGCCCGGCGGCAGGTTGAACAAGGCCTGCTGCAGATTGTTGCGGGCAAGCCGTTCGGCGATTGCCTCCGGCGTGGCTTCATAGGGAAAGAGGTATTCGACGGCGGCAAAGCCGGCATCGGCTGCGGCGTCGAAACGGTCGAGGAATGCCCATTCATTGAACATCATCGTCAGGTTGGCGGCGAAAACCGGCATGTCTAGCAATTCCTTTTACAGGCTGTGCGGTTCTTTGGCTGAACCGGGTAATTCAGCGCCGGAAAGCTTTGCATAGAGTCGCGCGAGCGAGGAATCGTCGTCCCGGCCCATGCCGGCGCCGGCGGCGGCCAGATACATTTGCAGCGCCGCTGCTGCCAGGGGCACAGGATAGCGCTCGGAGCGGGCCATGTCCTGGACGATGCCGAGATCCTTGACGAAAATCTCGATGCTGCTGAGTGGCGTATAATCTCCGGCCAGCACATGCGGCACGCGGTTTTCGAACATCCACGAATTGCCGGCCGAAGCGGTGATCACCTCAAAGACCTTGTCGAGATCGAGGCCCTGCTTGGCGGCAAAGGTGATCGCCTCGCAGGCTGCCGCGATGTGCACGCCGGCGAGAAGCTGGTTGATCATTTTGAAGGCCGCGCCCGTTCCGGCAGCGTCACCGAGTTCGTAAACTTTGCCGGCCATGGCGTCGAGACCCGGGCGCGCCCTGTCGAAGGCCTGGGTGGAGCCGGACGCCATGATCGTCAATTCGCCCAGCGCCGCCTTGGCCGCGCCGCCCGAAATCGGCGCGTCGAGATAATGCAGGCCGTGAGCATCCACCCTCTGCGCCAGATCCCGAGCGACGGCGGGGTCCATGGTTGCGGACGAGATGAAGACTGCGCCAGGTTTCATCGTGCTCGCAACACCTTCAGGCCCGAACAACACGGCCTCGGTCTGCGCGCCGTTGACGACGACGGAGACGACGATGTCGGCGTCCTTGGCGGCGTCGGCCGGGGTTGCAGCACCCCGTCCGCCGTCGGCGATGAAGCGGTCCACCGCCGCCGGCGTTATGTCATATCCAACGACATCGAGCCCTGCGCGCTTCATCGACCGGGCCATTCCGAGCCCCATTGAACCAAGACCTATGACGGCCGCGACGACAGCGCCCGGGTTTTCAGCAAATGGTGACATGAGGATGGGCTCCACTCTTGAAGTAAGGTGCCGTGCCGCTTCGCGACCCGGCGGCGCGCGACGCGGCACTATTTGGCAGCGCTGCCATTTTACTAATATATTTTGGCGGCGCTGCCAACAGCGGATTGGTAGCGCTGCCAAAAAGTCATTGCTTCTTAATGGCAGCAGTGAAAATAGTGACAGCGGAGCGGCGCACATACAGGTACGCACCCTGGAATTCTGGATCTCAAACGTGACTATGGAATTGAAACAGCAGGTGACAGTAACCCTTGCCGAGGTCGCGGAAGCGGCCGGCGTCGGTGAGAGCACGGTGTCGCGCGTGCTGCGCAATCACGGCTCGTTTTCCGGCAAGACGCGGGAGCGGGTAATGGCCGCCGTCGAGCGGCTGGGCTATGTGCCGAACCGGATCGCGGGGACGCTGGCCTCCACCGGATCGCGTCTCGTTGCCTTCGTCATTCCATCGCTGTCCAACATCGTCTTTCCCGATGTGCTGCGCGGCGCCAGCGCCGTTCTGGAGGAAAACCGGTATCAGGCGGTGTTCTCCGTCACCGACTATGATCCGGGCAAGGAGGAAGCGCTCGCCGCCGCGATGCTCGCCTGGCGGCCGGCGGCGGTCATGCTGGCCGGATACGAACATACCGACGGGACCGTGAAGATGCTGCGCGCCAGCGGATGCCGGGTCGTGGAACTGCTCGATCTGGACGGAGATGCACTCGATATCGCGGTCGGGTTCTCCAACCGCGCGGCCGGGCGGGAGAGCGCCGCCTTCCTGCTCAAACGGGGGTATCGCCGGATCGGCTATGTCGGTCACGACCTCAGCCGCGATACTCGCGCAGGCAAACGGTTTTCAAGCTTTTGCGAAACGCTCCAAGCCCATGGCGCGCCCCTCGTCGCCCGCGAAATTCTCGCCGGCGCTTCGTCCGTGGAAAACGGCAGGCTAGGACTGGAGCGACTGCTTGCCCAGACGCCGGATCTCGATGCGGTCTATTTCTCCAACGACGATATGGCGCTGGGCGGCTATTTTCACTGTCTGGCTGAGGGGATCTCTATCCCCTCGAAGCTCGCCATTTTCGGTTATAACGGCCTCGATATCGGCCGGGCAATGCCGCAGCCCTTATCGACCATCCGAACGCCGCGCGTGGCAACCGGACAAATCGCCGCGCAGTTGGTCGTCGCCAACGCGCCGCCCCAGGCCGTCGATCTCGGTTTCGAACTGATCGACGGCGCAACCGCGTAATTTTGGAGGAAATGTCATGTCCGACGCGCGCCAGCGTGAAGAAATCTGCCGATACGGCCGCTCGCTGTTCGAGCGCGGGCTGACGCCCGGTTCGTCGGGCAACATATCGTTGCGGCTTGACGACGGCGGCTGGCTGGTGACGCCGACCAACGCCTCGCTTGGTTTTCTCGATCCGGCACGGATCTCCAGGCTCGATGCCGAAGGCCGGCTTTTGTCCGGCGACAAGCCGACCAAGGAAATTCCGCTACATACCGCCCTCTACGACACACGCGGCGGCGCCCGCGCCATCGTCCATCTTCATTCTACCCACGCGGTGGCGCTGACCATGCTGCCGGAGATCGATCCGCGCGCCGCCCTGCCGCCGATGACGCCCTATTATCTCATGCGCGCCGGCGAAACCGCCTTGGTGCCGTATTACCGGCCCGGCGATCCGGCGGTGGCCGACGCCATCCGCGGGCTGGCAGGCAAGTATTCGTCGGTGCTTCTGGCCAACCATGGACCTGTCGTTGCCGGCGACAGCCTGGAGGCGGCGGTCTTTGCCACCGAGGAGCTGGAGGAAACGGCAAAACTCTATCTGCTGCTGCGCAACCTAAACCCGCGTTTCCTCAGCCCGGAGCAGGTGGCTGATCTCGTCGATACGTTCGGCCTCGACCTTCCATCCCATCACGAACACGACGACCATTGAACGGCCAGGGGTTCGGATTTAGTTCGGTGCCCGAACGGGCTCCGGCTTGTCGCCATCACGCTTTAATCGAGCGCCGAAAGCACCGATGCCGTGATGGCGTCTGTCTTATCCCTGCCGGGAATTGAGCCGATGCCGCGTGCCGTCGTCGCCTCGATTGCGGTCATCACCTTGCCGGCGGCAGCCGTTTCTCCCAGGTGCGCCAGCATCATTGCGCCCGACCAGATAGCGGCGATCGGGTTGGCGACGCCGAGGTGGGCGATATCCGGCGCCGAGCCGTGGACGGGCTCGAACATCGACGGCGCCGAGCGATCGGGATTGATGTTGGCGGAGGCCGCAAAGCCGAGCCCGCCCTGGATGGCGGCGCCGAGATCGGTCAGGATGTCGCCGAACAGGTTGGAGGCGACGACGACATCGAGGCTCTCCGGCGCCATGACCATCCGGGCGGCCATGGCGTCGATATGGTAGCTGGTCACCTCGACATCAGGATATTCTGCCGAAAGCCTCTCCGTGATCTCGTCCCAGAAAACCATCGAGTATTTCTGCGCATTGGACTTTGTCACCGAGGCAAGCTTGCCGCGTCGCGCCCGTGCTTGTTCGAAACCGAAACGCAGGATGCGTTCGACCCCCTTGCGGGTAAAGATCGAGGTCTCCACAGCCACCTCGCTGTCGGTGCCCTGGTGGACGCGGCCGCCGGCGCCGGAATATTCGCCTTCGGTATTTTCACGAATGCAGAGGATGTCGAAATTCTCCGAGCGCAACGGTCCCTGCACACCCGGCAGCAACCGGTGCGGGCGGATATTGGCATATTGCACGAAAGCTTTGCGGATCGGCAGCAGAAGTCCGTGCAGCGACACGGAATCGGGCACTTTGCGAGGCCACCCGACGGCGCCGAGCAGAATGGCGTCGAAGGAACGCAGCGTTTCGATGCCATTGCCGGGCATCATGCTGCCGTTCTCCAGAAAGTAGTCGCACGACCAGGGATAGCTTGTTGTCGCAAGCGAAAATCCGTTTCGAGCAGCCGCCTTTTCGAGCACGGACTTGGCTGCCTCCGTGACATCGCGGCCAATGCCGTCACCGGGCAGAAGGGCGATCTTATAGGTCTTCATGGCAGGTCCTCTCAAGGCTGATCAGCACACGCTTGCTTTGCGGGTAGGCGGGATAGGCTTCGCAATCGGGATCCTTGCTGATCCCGGACTGCGTGTTGCGCCGCGCGGCCATGACTTTAGAGGACGGGTCAGGCTTTATTTGCCGAAGGCGGCGGGGATTTGGTCGATTGTTGCGTTTGGGCCGGCATCACCAGTGAATTCTATCGTGCGATCTGTCGTGGCCGGGGCTGATCGCAACCTGGCAGAAATGCGCAGGCGGGCGAAGGTTTCGGCAGGGGAGCGCCGGATCGATGGAATTGATTGAGCGGAATCCTTGAATTGCTGCGAGGTTCAAGCGTCGGGATAGACGGGCGTGGAGACCAGAGCCTGTCGGCGTTCGGATTCGGGCCGGAACAAGCGGTATTGCCAGAAGCCGTCCGGGGATTGCCGCCGGTATACGGTCTCAAGCCAGAATAAGGTGTCATCGATCGGCAAGACCGGATGTCAGGCATATCATTCGGACCACTTTGCCGCCTGTTTGCTCGCCATGACCATCGCTCATCGGTGTGTTCCTCAATAGAGAATAACAATGAAATTGCAGTCTTCAATGGAGATTGGTTTCCCGCGTCGCGTGGAAAATTCCTAGGCTGCGTCGTTAGCGTCTGGGCTTCCGAGCGGATGAGGGGTCGTTGTGTCGGCCTCCCTAAAGGAGCTCGGCAACATCTCTTGAAAATATATCGTACTACGATATATTAAATCGATATCGGTCGTTGAGGAGTGAGCTTCATGGAAAGCCGATTGCATCCCGCATTGGACCGGCCCTCGCCTTATCCCGCTGATGAGGCGTTCGAAAAATTCAGGCAAAGGGTTCGAACCCTGCTTGATAGTGGAGAAGCTGGCCGCTGGGAGCTTTTGCGAGCGGAGTGGCTGTATGATGTGGCCTTGCTCACCAATGATTTTCGTCTTTGGATGCAGCATCTCGACAGGGGCTTCGATACCGCCAAATAGCTTGTGTTCGATTTGGCTCAGGTGATCGAGCGCAGGCCAAGATAGGCCGCAAGGCTGATGGCGGACAGAGCGATCGTCAGCTTGGGTCTGCCATCGTCGAACATCGCCGCCAGCAACAGGCCGAGCAGCAGGATGGCGGATTTCGCCCAGAGCTCCTGATCGGAGACGGTGAAGGCGAGCGCTGCCAGAAAGACGGCGCTTGCGACGACCGTCACGGGCGCAGACTTTTCGGCGAGGTCGCCGCCCGGGAAATAGGGGAGAAGAAAGCGCCGCATGCTCAGGCCGGAAGCGATACTGAGAAGAAGACAGGTCAAGACAAGATGCAACATGGGTCGGCGCCGATCGATCTGCAGATGGAATTGTTGATGCAAACCCCGTGCCAGGCTCAAACGCTTGAAATGCCATGCGATGGAGACGATGCCGCGGCCTGCCTGGCTATTTCCGCGGCGTCGCGATCCTTTTTTCGGCAACCGCTCGGTTCGGTCAAGCAAACCGAAACACATCGCGATACGGACGTAAAACACGGCAAAAGCTGGAGGCGACATGGCGATGAAGCAGCAGGAGCATCTTCATGACGGAGATTACGAAGCATTGGCCAACTTGCGCTATCGCATTCGCCGGTTCCGGCAATTCAGCGCCAAGGAGGCACACAGGCTCGGC
Organism: Rhizobium hidalgonense; assembly: GCF_002914525.1. Lineage (GTDB taxonomy): Bacteria > Pseudomonadota > Alphaproteobacteria > Rhizobiales > Rhizobiaceae > Rhizobium > Rhizobium hidalgonense. The sequence continues at coordinate 58,605 of NZ_LODW01000011.1, forward strand.
CTTACGCCGCCACAGCATCAGGCGCTGCTTGCGATAAAGGGGCAGCCGGCCGGCAAGAAGATGAGCGCGCGGACGTTGGCCGAGCGCCTGCTTATGGACAGGAAGGCGGCGGATGGCCTCGTTCAAGAGCTCATCGACAAGGCTTATATCGAGGTAGGCCCGGCGGCAGCAGAGCCCGGCAAGCAGTTCATTCGTCTGACGCACAAGGCTGAGGGTGTGCTCGACCGGCTGGCGAGCGCCCATCTGTTCGAGATCCGCAAGATGGCGCCTGAACTGATGCAGGCGCTTCGCGTCCTGCAGGATCGCCAGAACATGCAACGTATCGCCTGGATGCAATGACATGCAATTTCGATGCTGAAACCGGCTTGAGCTGCAGCGATGATTTTTATATAGAGAATTATCTTTCGCCATAATTCCGGAAACGAGATCTTTTATTGGACCTTTCGTCGATCGAAATATTCCTCGCTGTTGCCAGTGACCGCAGCGTTACCAAAGCTGCCAAGGCGGTCGGACGGGTGCCGTCGAATGTGACGACGCGCGTCCAGCAGCTGGAGGAGGATCTCGGCGTTTCCCTCTTCAGCCGTGACGGCAAGAAGATGACATTGACCCGGGAGGGCGAGACGTTCCTTGCCTACGCCAACCGGCTGACGGCGCTTGCGCTCGAAGCGCGCCAGGCCGTGCGGCCGCTGGCCCCATCGGGAACGTTGCGCGTCGGCACGATGGAAAGTACGGCCGCCAGCAGGCTGCCGGCGGCACTGACGCAATTCAACCGGATGTGGCCTGATGTGGCCCTTCATCTGACGATGGGCGCATCCCGCGATCTCGCCCGCGCCGTCGTGAGCGATACACTGGATTGTGCGCTGATTGCCCGTCCGCCGAAAACGATGCGCGGGGAAGACGCGGGGTTCGAGGCCGAGCTCAAGGTGCTGGAGATGGAGCCGGTCTTTGTCGAAGACCTGTTGATCGTGTTGCCGGCTGGGCATCCCGCGATCAAATCCGCTGCCGACCTTCGTGTCGGGTCGATCGCCGCGTTGGAACCCGGCTGCACCTATCGAAGGATCGCCGAAAACTGGGCGCGCGCATCGAGCGCTTTGCCGACGAGCGAGCATGGCTCTTATCATGCGATTCTGGCGAGTGTCGCGACCGGCAATACCGCCGGCGTCATGCCGAGATCCGTGCTCGACCTCATGCCCTGGCCGGCATCCGTCCAGACCCATCAACTGGGACCTGTCGAAACGCTGCTGGTCTACCGCAAGAACGATCGCCCCAGCGCATTCAACGCCTTCCACGAGGTCCTCAGCGCGACAAGAGGCAGAGATATCAGGCTTGCCGCAAACTAGTCCGCAGCTCTTCCCCCAGTCCGCCAGATAATCCTCGTTCAAAATTGGTCTTGTCATGCAGTATCCTGTTTCCCCGAAGGTGGGGCCGAGCCGCTTCCGCCGCTTCCGTCTGTTTTCACCGATTCTGGCCGGCGCGACCTTGCGGGAGCGGTTGATCGCGTGTCTCGGCGCCTTGGTGGCCATCGGCCTCACCGGCGTCATCAGCGGTTATCTTTTCGGGCAGGGACCGCATCTTCCCTTGATCGTCGCGCCGATGGGCGCCTCTGCGGTGCTTCTTTTCGCGGTGCCGGCCAGCCCGCTTGCGCAGCCGTGGTCGATCATCGGCGGCAATACGATTTCCGCGCTAATGGGTATCATTGCCGCCTATTTCATCCGCGACCCGATCATCGCGACCGGTGTCGGCGTGTCGCTTGCCATCGGCGCGATGTCTTTCACGCGCTGTCTTCATCCGCCGGGAGGCGCCGCAGCACTGACCGCCGTCCTCGGCGGTCCTGTCGTCGCCGGCTGGGGCTTCCTTTTTCCCTTCGTGCCGGTTGCCTTGAACTCCTGCATTCTCGTCGGCCTCGGCCTGCTGTTCCACAAGCTTTCCAGGCGGAACTATCCGCACGTGGTTCCGAAAGCGGCCGAGAACACCCATCGCACGATCGACCTGCCGTCCGCGGTGCGGGTGGGTTTCCGCGAGGAGGATGTCGATGCCGCCCTTGCAGCGCTCGACGAAACCTTCGATATCGATCGCGCCGATCTCGGCCGGCTGCTGCAGCAGGTCGAGCTGCAGGCGGCCATCCGCTCGAACGGCAAGATCAACTGCGCCGATATCATGTCGCGCGACGTGATTGCCGTTAGCGAGGCCGCAGAACCGGAGGCTGCACGGCAGCTGCTGTTGAAGCACAATATCCGGACGCTGCCGGTCAAGGATCCGGAAGGCCGCCTCATCGGCAGCATCGGCTTGCGGGAATTGTCGACCAGCATCGATACGATCGCAGGCGCAATTTCAAAACCGGCAGTGGCAAGGCCTTCGGATGCGGCTCTGTCGCTGCTGCCTGTTCTGACGGACGGGCGCACGCATGCCGTCATCATTGTCGATGATGACTACCGGATCCTCGGCCTCATCTCGCAGACCGATCTTCTGAGCGCCGTGGCGCGGCTGCTGCCGAACGACAGCGCCCCGATCTCGGCCGCTGCTTGAGCGGTGGTGGTGGATTGTCAAGCAGAGGGAGAATGAGCCGGTGTTGATCGAACGCGATCCGAATGGGGACTTTATCCTCGACTCAGCCGAACTGGCGAAACGGTTCGGGTTGTCGCTGGCCGACCTGCGCCGTCACATGCGGCATGGCTCCCTCGTCAGCAGCGTGGAAATCGGCACTGCTGAACACGAGGGTACCAAGCGGGTGTCGCTTCGGCTCGGCAACAGGCTTTGGCGCGCGGTGCTGAATGATGACAATGAGGTGCAGCACGAGCAGATGACCGTACTTCGGGGAAAATCAGCCTGACGGCACTCGGCTGAGATCATCGTCATCGAGTTGTCGTGAGCGCTTCGCGCTGAGCAACTCCGTACTCTGCGAGGTGCGGAAACGCCCCTATTGCGGGACGGCCGGCTTTTCAACAATGATCCGATCGATGACCTGAAACGGATGTGGAATGCGCTTGCCGTCGATTTCCTTTACCTGGGAGCGACAGGAATATCCTGTTGCCATGAGGACATCGCCGTCGCTGGCCGCATCGAGTTCAGGTTTCCAGCTCATCGCATAGAGGCGCTCGGAAATCGGCCGGTTGCGGGTCTCGTGACCGAAAGTGCCGGCCATCCCGCAGCAGCCGGTTTGCGCCGTCTGAAGATCGATGCCGAGGCTCTCAAACACTTTTTGCCATTGTGCGACGGAGGCCGGCGCATTGGTGCGTTCGGTGCAATGGGCCATCAAGCGGAAGCTTTTGCCTTCGGCAGTTGAAGACGAGGCGGCGAGCCGGTCGAGGTTGGCGGCCAGCCATTCCTGAGGGAGCAGGACAGTCGCCTTCGATATCCCCTTATATTCACTGCGAAAAGCGAGCGTCATCGACGGATCGAGCCCGACGAGCGTCACGCCGGTCTTATCCAGTCGCTCGAGATAGCGCGCTGTCCGCTTGGCCGCTGCCTCGAAACGTCCGAGATAACCATGAACATGCAGGGCTTTGCCATTGGTATGGGAGGCTGCAAGGAAGGGCGTGAGCCCGATTTTCCTGGCGAGCTCAATGGCGGCGAGCGCAACGTCCGGATCGAAATAGGCGGTGAAGGCGTCGGCGACGAAGACGACGCTGCGCTGCCGTTCTGGCGGCGACAAAGCTTCGATCGTTTGAGCGGTCGCAAGCGGCACGCCGAGGCGGGCGGCTTCCTTCGCGAGCGATATCCGCGGCAGATGCGGCAGGGAGGTCAGTCCGGCGATACCCATCATCGTCCTGCCAGCGCGCGTGCCCACGACGAGATTATAGGCAGGCCGGATGCGCCGGACCAGCGGCAGGGTGGTTTCGATCGCCGCGACCAGCGGATCCTTCAGCGGGCGGAGGTAGCGTACGTAGTAGAGTTCGAGGAATTTCGAGCGGAAGGCCGGCACGCTGACCTTCACCGGACACTGCCCCGCGCAGGCCTTGCAGGCCAGGCACGTGTCCATCGCCGCATGCACCTCGTGGGAAAAATCGTCCCGATTTGCCGGGTTCAGCGAGTTGAAGGCGCGCCGCGCGAGGCTTGCGAGCGGAATGCTCCGCCGCAGGCGTGTCGCCTCGTCGCGGGGATCGATGCCTTTCTCGGCAAGCAACCTCAGCCATTCCCGCATCAGCGCGGCGCGGCCCTTGGGCGAAAAACGCCGGTCGCGTGTCGCCTTGAAGGACGGACACATCGGGCTCGTTTCGTCGAAGTCGAAACAGGCGCCGTTGCCGTTGCAATAGGCGGCATTGTCGAAGGCGGAGCGGATCTCGTTGCCGATGATGCGGTCGGTCGCCCCGCGCAACGGAACATCGTCGATCTTCGTCAGCACTTCCGCGGCAGGGGTTGCGATCTTGCCCGGATTGAGCCGGTTCTCCGGATCGAAGGCCCGCTTGATCTCCTGCAGGCTGGGATAAAGATCGCCGAAAAACTCCGGCACATATTCCGAACGCACGCCCTTGCCGTGCTCTCCCCAGAGCACGCCGCCATATTTGCGGGTGAGCGCCACGACGGCGTCACTGACCTCCCGAACCAGCCTGATGTGGTCGTCGAGAGTGAGGTCGAGCGCCGGCCGCACATGCAGGACGCCGGCATCGACATGGCCGAACATGCCGTAGGAAAGCCCCGCGCCGTCGAGAAGCGCGCGGAATTCGCTTATATAGGCCGCCAGGTTTTCCGGCGGCACGGCCGTATCCTCGACGAAAGCAACCGGCCTGACCGGCCCTTCCACATTTCCGAGCAGGCCGACCGCCCGCTTGCGCATCGACCAGATCGCTTCGACATCGGCATGACCCCGGGCGATCGTATAACCGGCATGGCGCGCATTCGCGCCCATATCGAGGGCGGCGGTCACGTCCGCGAGCTTGCGTTCGAGCTCCTCTTCATTATCGGCGAGCACTTCGGCGATATTGATGCCGTTGGTCGCTCCACTCGCATCGTCCGGAAAGAAGCGAGCAATGCCGGTCCAGACGATATCGCCTCTGGCGAGGCCGAGAACTTTCTCATCGACCGTTTCCACCGAGGCGACGTTCAGCGCCACGAGGTTGCGGGCGTCCTCCAGGGCGGTGTTGAAGTCGCCGTAGCGAATGTTGATCAGCGCCGCATGGGCGGGGATCGGCAGAAGGTTGAGTTCGGCTTCGGCGATCATCGCCAGCGTTCCCTCCGAGCCGCAGAGAACGGCGTTGAGGTCGAAGCGTCCGTCGGCGCGCCTGATATGGGCGAGGTCGTAACCAGTCATGTAGCGGTTGAGCTTCGGGAAGATTTCGGCGATCCGCTCGTGGTTTTCCCGGACGATGCGTTCGACCGTTCTGTGGATTTCGCCAATGCGGCTCTCTCGTGCGGCGATCTCCTCGAACGCCTCAGCGTCGAGCGGGCGCGACCAGAAGTCGGACCCGTCCAGAATCACGATGCGCAATCCGAGGACGTGGTTGCTGGTCTTGCCGTAAAGGCAGGAACCCTGGCCGCAGGCGTCGGTAGAGATCATGCCGCCGATGGTAGCGCGGTTGGAGGTCGAGAGTTCGGGGGCGAAAAACAGACCGTAGGGCTTCAGCGCCCGGTTCAGCTGATCCTTGACGACGCCCGCCTGGACGCGCGCGACCCTCCGGACGGGGTCGATTTCGAGAATGGACGTCATATGCCGCGAACAGTCCACCACCACGCCCGATGTCAGGGATTGGCCGTTGGTGCCGGTGCCGCCGCCCCGCGGCGCAATGCTGATTCCCCGAAAGGCCGGTTCCGACAGTACGGCTGCCACCATCTGTAGGTCTTCGATGCCACGCGGAAAAACGACGCCGGCCGGCTCGACCTGGTAGATGGAATTGTCGGTCGAAAACACGGTCCGGCTTGCCGCGCCAGTCTCGATGTCACCGTCGAAACCCGCCTCGATCAGCCGCAGGAAGAAATCCGCGGGGGGAAGGGGATAGCGGCGTTCGGCTGGAGGCGTGGAATCATTCTCCAGGAATGGGCCAAAGATCAGACCCTTGTCAATTCTGTGGCATCCGCCGGACCCGCGAGGGATCGCGCAAGGGAGTTCGAATTCCTGCCTGAGCCAACGCGCGGCCGAGCCGGTCGAAATGGCGATATGAAATGTCTGACGGACGATATGGGGCGCGCGGCTGCCGAGGCGCCGTCTCGCCCTTGAGGGAACAGAAGATCGGCTCCCGCGTTCGAAACAAGACGACGCTTAACGAAAGGCGAATTCAAGCTGCATTCCCAGCTCTGGCCCGACGTCTTTTGGCCCCACGTGTTTTGGCCCCACGTGTTTTGGCCCACGTGTTTTGGAGTGAGTGATATGGAAGAGATGACCCATATGATCAAAGACCTCAGCATCGAGGAGCGCGAGGAAATCTTTGTCGACATCGCCCGTACGCTGGAGGACACGGCGCGGGAAGCCCTTTTCGAGGGCAATATGCAGTTTGCAGAAATTTCCAACAACATGGCCGAAGCGATCCGTGTCAACGCCGACGAACTCGCCCGTGACGATCCTGAAAATGCCGAGCGCGTGCTGCTGCAGGCAGCGGCAATGATCTCGCAGTTCGAGGCCGTGCACCCCTATCGCATGGTGAGCATGGCCGTTCATTGATGGCCGGGATGGCTCCGGCTCGACCCTCACCCACTCCTCCGCTCAAATCATTGCCACAAGCGGGAACTCTCGCTACCCGCGAGGGTTATTGGATTGCAACATCCTTTGCATCAATGGAAGGAGGACCGCTATGACATCCAGATCCGTTGAACCTCCGGAAAGCGGTACCGACGACGCGCGCTCCGCCGACACGCAGCAGGCCGAGAAGGATCGTCGCAGGACATTGGAAAATGCCCGTAACAACGTAAGCGCGGTCATCGGCGGCGACAGCGACACCGAAACTCCGAGCCTGAAGCTTGCGAAGGAATATCTCAGGCTCGGTGGGCGCCGCCGGTCCAAAATAGACGACAACATCACCACTGTCCGCCAATGGGAAGAGGATCCGCCTGAGGCCGAACGGTTCTGGAAGGAACGGGTGGAGACGCTTTCAAAGGATCAGCGTAAATGGGTGGAAGATTTTCTTCCAACCATCAACTCTCCCTGAATGGCTCATTTAAATGTGCTTGGAGGAGATCATGGCCATAGACAAGCACGAACAGATACGCCGCCGTGCCTACGAGATCTGGGAGGCTGAGGGCCGCCCGGATGGTGCGGATCAGCGCCATTGGCTGCAGGCCTGCGACGAACTGGCCGGCGAGGACGAGCATGAGACGCTGCAGGACCTGCTCGATGAAGACGATCGGGATGATGCGGCATTGCTTCAAGGCGCCGGGGAGAGCGGCGATCTCGATCCGAGGCCACCAAAGCTTGGCCGGGTCGTCATGGCTTCCGTGCCCGATATCGAGATGACGACGGGCGAAAAACCGTCCCAGCGCAAGATCAGGAAGACCGAGGGGCCGTAATCCGATGCAGCATCTCGACCACGCCATCCAAATCGCTCTCGAGGCGCATGAAGGGCAGGCCGACAAGACCGGCCGGCCGTTCTTCGAGCACTGTCAGCGGGTAGCACTTCTCGTTTCCGGCGACGAGACACGAACGGTCGCCTATCTTCATGACGTCGCCGAGAAGGGAAACGGCTGGACTCTCGACAGGCTGAGGGAGGAAGGCTTTCCGCTGGCGATCATTTCCGCGGTGGATGCTTTGACACGGTGGCCGGACGAGGCGGACGATGAATTCGTCCGACGTGCGGCTTCTAACCCGCTGGCGCTGCCGGTCAAACAGGCCGATCTCGAAGACAATCTCCGGCAGGCCGAACAAGCCGGCAAGAACACGGAAAGATACCAGCGTGGCCTGGATCTCCTGCGCGATTTGAGGAGCGGGCAATAACAGCGCTCGGCAGAGAGCGCACTGCCGCCGTCATCTCATGCGCCGAGAGCGGCTGCAAACCAGCCTCCACCGCCCGGCAGTCGTAGTCATGGTCTATTTCACGTTTTATTGGCAAACCAAACGGTCGGAGTGCCGAGCACGCCTCCCTTAAGCATGGCCGCCTTCAGATCTTCCAACTTGCTGAAGGTTTGAGCCGCCTCCAGGGTGGCAAATTCGTGCGTAACAGTAATGTCGTTCGGATTGTCGGTGGCACGGTAGACGGCTTCCGCCGTAACCCCATTGGCCTTTTGCACCTGATGAAACGCATCATATATCTTGCGCCACGTGGCGTAGTCGGAGACCTCGTGCCTCACGAATAGGGTCGTCATGTCATTCTCCCGCGTTGCATTGCCAAGTTTCGTTGGAGATGCGTGTTACGATTGAACCAGGAACCTGAGGGTCTCGGGCAAGACGCCGTCACTCGCCATGGCATCAGCCGCGGCCTTGGTCTGCATGAAGGCCATCAACTTATCCATGTCTGCCACGTCCATGACCAAACCAACGCGGTTAGACGTTTGAGGGTAAAGGTGCGAATATTCGTGACGCCAACGGGTTCCAATACCTGTTTGCGAACAGGTGAGGCGAGCCAGTGTTTCGTGTCTTTGACATCGTGACAGATCATAATGGTCGGCATTGAATCTTCCTCATATGTCCTCGAAATGAAGGCGGAGTATACCATCATGTTTGGCTGGATTTCAGTCGTCAATATTGCGTTAAGGGTGCTATTCCGATCTGTTGTTGGAGGAAATAAATATAATTATTAAGTAACCCGAAGCTATTATGGGTTTTTGGTTGCGCATTTCGCGAATGCCCTCTGGGGGCGAATTCACTTCTCGATTTCGGTTGACGCGCTGATTTATAATCGCATACGCGCGCTGTGCATGAAATGGCAGAGGTTCAGGAATGATTGAGCGCCAACCATTTGATCTCAAGGCCTATGTGCGCGACATTGGCACAAGGCCATGCTTTATCTGCGGCTTGGTCAAGAACGACCCCGCTTTCTTTCACCATCGCGTTTTTGAAGACGATGAGACACTCATTTTCCTGAGCAAATATCCCACTCTACCCGGCTATTGCCTCGTCTGCCCTCGGGAGCACCGTGAGGATCTGGCGCGAGACATGTCGACTGATGAATATCTGCGGCTACAGGAGAAGGTGCATATTTTGTCTCGCGCCCTCACAAGCGTGTTCGACGCTGAACGAATCTATGTGCTTGCGCTCGGCAGTCAGCTAGCCAATAGCCACCTACATTTTCATGTCGTTCCCTTGCCTCCAGGTGTGCCTCTTGAGGAGCAGCAATATCATGCACTGATGGCGGAACACGGGGTCTTGCAAATACCTGACGATCACATGGCCCAGTTGGCGCAGCGTATTGCTGAAGCATACCGTTCCGCGCTGACCACACGATAATCACCTCCCGACCCGGTTGCTGCGGTGGTCTGCGCCTCAATCACTCCTCCAGCGCCGAGCTACAGCTGGAGGGCAAATGCCGGCACCCGAACGCCTTTCTCACGAAAGCGCTGCTGCAGCTCCTCCAGGCCAGGACAGGCTGGTGGGTTATCGAGTGCCTCGGCCCAGTTCTCGCGGTTCGGCAGAGCCATCGCCGCGGTGACGAGCACCGTGTTCCCCGGGCCGATTTCGCCGCGCAGTTGCGGCAGCAGGGTCTTGGCGTGAATCAGGTTGGTGTTCGGGATTGGGCTCGTCGCATGGCCGGTTCTCGGATTGGGCGACAAGTCGATGATCGCGCTGACGTCGGTCTGGCCGTACCAGACGGCCCGGCCTTCGCCCTGTTCGGATCGGTCGGCGTTGAAATCGGCGCGCTCGATCGCAAAACCGCCCTCGATGGCACTCAGCGCGCGCGGCGTGGCGATGCGGTGGATGCGGATGTGCCAGGGGTTTGCGGGAAGCAGCCAGGTCTCGATGGTGACGTCGTTCCATGGGCGCCAGCGCGAATAGAGTTGGTCGCCTGATATCAGCGCCTCTTCGAGGCTTTCGCGCATGCGGAAGTGCACGCCGTCGTCGGAGAGGCCGAGCATGCCGTCGAGGCTTGCGGCGGCAAAATTCCGGTCGTCGGCCTCGATGTTGAAGGCGTAGCGGGTGGAATAGACGAATTTCGAATATTTCTCGTTGGCGCCGCGCATCTTGTCGTGCTGCTGGCCGGAGGAGAGCACGACGACGTTTCCCGGCGTGTGCATGGCGACCATGCCTGCCGGCTTCAGCGCCACCGGCTCCGGGAAATCCGGCTGCGGCGCTTCTGCGGCGGTCCAGAAGGGATGACCCTCCGGAAGCGCCAGCGGCAGGAAGAATTTCAGTGCCCAATAGGGCGAACCCGGAGAGTTGTAACTCTCGCTCATCAGCAGGTTGGGATAACCGTAGCCGGTCGAGAGAACGCCATCACGGTCGGCAATCGGCATCACCGACCACCAACGGAGATGCCGCATGTAATAACCCTTGATCTCAGCCCAGGGCAGCGCTTCGACGCCGGCAAAGGCAAGCGCGCCCCAGAAGCCGCCGGCCGCAAAGCGGTAGGTCTGGCTGCGGCCGAAGGCAAGGGCGGCGCCATCGGAGCCGAACCAATGGCGGATATCCCTAGCGAAGGTCCGGGCGCGCTCGCGGAAGCGGTCCTTGCGCGCCTCGTCGCCGCGCGCCAGCACGGTATGGATCAGGCCGTAGAAATGCATGGCGAAGGGAATGTAATGATCGACCCGCCGCACCGGCCCGTCCCGATACCAGCCTCCGCCGAGATCGAAGGCTTCCAATTCGTCGAGATAGGCGAGGTTTTTCCCGTGGTCGAACGCCACGCCGACGCGCTCCAGCCCGAGATCGATCAGGACGCGGAAGAATTTCCAGTTGTTGTCGATGAATTCGAGGTCTCGCGCCGTGACAAGATAGGCGGCCACCGTCTTCTTGTCGCTGTCGCTCAAAGGTTCCCAGATGTGCTCGGGCGCCAGCGTCAGTGCGAAGCCGACGGCGGCAAGCTCGACGAGCCGCTGGTTGCGGTCGGCGAGATCGCCCCAATATTCGGGATGAGCGGGATTGGTGCCATTTGCGAGCCCCCGCCGGTAGAGATCCCAATGCGGGAAATGGCCGCCGCCGGCGGCAAGCGGAACAATGCCCCACAGCGGTCGCGCAAATCCCTCCAGGTCCGCCGCCGCCCGATCGAAGATCGCGCCGGTGGCACCGAGCCGCACGCGGGCGCCGCCCTCGGAAAAATACGGCAGGAGCGGCTCGAAGAGGTCGATGACAGCCTTGGCGAGGTCGTCGCGTGTCTTCAGGGGATTGCCGAAAAGCGGGTTGGCCCTGGCGGGATCATAAATCATCGTGAGCTCAATACTTAAAAACAGTGTCGGCCGCGGGCCTGACCCGCGGCCGTCGATATCGCGTAAGCCTTACTTGATGGCCTTCACGCCTTCGGTCATTTCCTTCAATCCGTCGTCGATGGAGGTATTGTCGGTCATCATCGCGTCATGCACGCGATTGAGCACGACCTCGATCTTGGCGGCGTTCGGATTGACCGCCATTTCCAGATAGGCTTTCGACGGTATCAGCGCCTCCTTGCTGGCCGCGTCCTCAGGGAAGCCGGGTGTTGCCGCGATCTTGGCGCTGACATCGGCGGTCTTGAGCGCCGGGAAGGTGCCAGTCGATGCGATGACCGCAGCGCCCTCCGGACCGGTGACGAACTTGATGAAGTCGAGGGCTGCATCCTTGTGTTCGGAATTGGCGTTGACCGCGAGGCCCGAAATCTGTGCAGCCGTCGTGCCGGCTGCAACGCCGTCCGGATGCGGAAACTTCACGATGCCCCAGTTCTTGCTTTTCGATTCACCCGATTTGACCTTGGCGATCTGGGTGCCGACGAACCAGGTGCCCATCGGCAGCATGCCGATCGTGCCGTTGAAGAAGAGCGCCGAATAATGCGTGTTCGACGTCTTCAGGAAGGCATAGGAGGGAATGGCGCCGTCCTTCTGCAGGGTCAACGCCCGCTCGTACCAGGGTTTCAGGAAGGCGTAATCGCCATCGACGAGCGTGTGTTTTCCGTCAAGGATGCCGGGAAGCTGGACGGTGGAGCGCCAGGTATGCAGAAGCGCGCCATAGGTCTTGTTCGTGCCCATGCCGCCGGCCAGCTTCTCGGCGGTTGCGTCGAACTGCGCCCAAGTCATGTCATTCGTCGGATAGGGCACGCCGGCCTTATCGAAAATGTCCTTGTTGTAATAGACCACCCAGAAGTCGGAGCGGAACGGTATCGAATAGATCTTGCCGTCGATGGTCAGTTCTTCGATCAGGCCGCCATAGGGGACCGGATCGATCTTCTGATCTTTTACGAAGCCGCTGAGATCGGCGATATTGCCGGCGCGCACCAGGTTGGTGTAGCCCGGCACGTCCTTGACGGTGACGATGTCTATATCCTTGGAGCCGCCGGTCAGCTGCGTCGAGATCATCTGCTGATAGTCTTGCGAGCCGAGGTCCATCGGCTCGAACTTCACGTTCGGATGCTTGGCCTGATAGGCCTCGATCAGCGGCTTGTAATAGGCTGTTTTGTCCCAGTCCCACAAAGCCCATTTGAGCGTCACGGCGTCCTGGGCAAGCGCTGCCCCCGCCGTCATCGCCGCCAAGGTGAAACCTGCCATTGCAAGTTTCACCGTCCTCCCGAATTTATCCAAATACATACCTGTTCTCCTTCCCTGGATCATCTCTGAATCAGTTATTTTATGAAGCGTCGGTGCGGCTGCATTGCCTCCGGCAGGTCCAGAACCAACACCGCTGCCCGATGGACGCCGAATGCGACGGCGAACATTCCGAGTGAAAAAATGAAGGTTGCCGGCATGAACACCGAAACCGGATAGAAGAGAATATGCGCCAGCCACAGCCCGGCGTTGAAGCCAAGCGCTGCAAGGGCCGGGAACGGACGGGCCACCGAGGCGAGGGCGGCGAGGCGCAGCAGCCGCAAAGCCGGCAGATCGCGCATCGCCATCAGGACGACGAGATGGCAGGCGAGCACGGCGACGAAAGCGGTCCCGACAAGGGCGATCGCCAGTGGTGCGGCGAACATCAAATTCTCCCGCGCGCCGGCGGCATAGGTAAGGATCGCCTGGATGCAAATGGCGAGCGCACCCGCCAGCGCCAGGCCCCAGGCCGTGGCGCGCCAGAAGTGCCGCAGAAATGCGTCCATGAAATCGCGCAGGAGATAGGTGTTGCGATCTTCCACCAATGCCACCGAGACGCCGGCCATGGCGATGAACGCCGCCGGCAGCGTTACGACGGGCAGCGAGGCGAGGATGAACAGTATGTTGAGCTTGACCATCTCCCACCATTCGCGGGCGAGGATTTCGGCGAACAGTGCAAGGCCGGTCCTCTTCGGCGCATCCTTTGGAATGCCCGGCCCCTCCCTCGTCCACATATCCCGCAACCACTGCATGACGTCTCCCCAGGCGCTCAGTAGAGAATCGAGCGTTCCGTTTCCTTGTCGAACAGCTGCGCATTGCTCATGTCGGCGGTGAGCGTCGCCTCCTCGCCGATCGCAGGCCGGAAGCGTGGCGACACGCGGGCGATGAGATTGCGCCCACCGGCCACCATGTTCAGGTGCACTTCCGAGCCCATTGGTTCGGCAAGTTCCACCACCGCCTGGAGCGGCGCCAGGTTCTCGGGCGGGATGTCGGCCGGCGGCAGTTCGTGGAAATTCTCCGGGCGAATGCCGAGCACCAGCTCGCGGCCCTCGTAGGGCGCGATCCTGCTCTTGTCGAAATGATCGGGCAGCGGCAGCTCCCTTCCATCGAAGACGGCGACATAACCGTCGCCGCGGCGCTGAATGGTCGATGGCAGCATGTTCATCTGCGGTGCGCCGATGAAGCCGGCGACGAACATGTTGACGGGACGATCGTAGAGGTTCTGCGGCGTGTCGACCTGCTGGATGTGGCCGTCCTTCATGACGACGATGCGGTCGGCCATGGTCATGGCTTCCACCTGGTCGTGGGTGACGTAGATGAAGGTGGCGTTGAGGCGCTTGTGCAGCTTGGTGATTTCGGAGCGCATCGTGCCGCGCAGCTTGGCGTCGAGATTGGAAAGCGGTTCGTCGAGGAGGAAGACGGCCGGATTTCGCACCATGGCGCGGCCGAGTGCGACGCGCTGGCGCTGGCCGCCCGAAAGCGCCTTCGGCTTGCGGTTCAAGAGATGGGTGATGTCGAGAATCTTGGCGGCATCCTGCACCTGGGCATCGATGAAGTCGCGCGACACCTTTCTGAGTTGCAGGCCGAAGGCCATGTTCTTGTAGACGGTCATATGCGGGTAGAGCGCATAGTTCTGGAACACCATGGCGATATCCCGATCCTTGGAGGGGACGTCGTTCATGACGTCGCCGCCGATCTTGAGTTCGCCGCCGGAGATCTCCTCGAGGCCGGCGATCATCCTGAGCGTCGTCGATTTACCGCAGCCGGAGGGGCCGACCAGAATGATGAATTCCTTATCGGCGATCTCCAGATCGATATCGTGGACGACGGTGAGCGCGCCGTAGGATTTGTTCAGCTCTTTAAGCGAAATGCTGGCCATCGGGTTCTCCTGAGGTCACCAATAGGAAGACCAGCGACGCGAAAGGCGCGTCAAAGCTTCCATGTAATAATAGTCTCCCCAGGAGACGCATTCATCGACGCCCTCGCCGCGGCAGGTGTTGAAGGGCGATTTCTTCGAATAGGTGGCGTGCAGCACCAGGCCGTTGGAGATGGCCGGGTCCTTGACCGCGTAGTGGTCGGCCAGGCTCTTGATCATGCGGCGTGCCAGCGTGCGATAGCGCTCGGCTTGTTCGGATTCGACGAGTTCGGCCATTTCAAGCAGGCCGCAGGCGGTGATCGAGGCCGACGAGCTGTCGCGCGGCTCGCCGTCGCCGTCGGAAAAGACCAGATCCCAATAGGGCACCATGTCTGCCGGCAGCCGGTTGAGATAGAAGGCGAGCAGTCGATCGAAGGACTGGCGATATTCCTCGATCCGCTCGTAGCGGTAGGAGATCGCCATGCCTGAGATTGCCCAGGCCTGCCCGCGCGCCCAGGCGCTGTCGTCCCGGTAGCCCTGTTTGGTCGCGCCGCGCACCGGCGCTCCGGTGACCGGATCCATGTAGAAGGTGTGATAGGTGGAATCATCCGGCCGCACCGAGTTGGCGAGCGTGGTGCGGGCGTGCGTGAGCGCGATCTCGCGGTATTTCGGATCGCCGGTCTCGCGGCTTGCCCAGTAGAGCAGCGGCAGGTTCAAGAGGCAGTCGATGATATAGCGATATTCTTGCGCCTTGCCCTTGTGGCCCCAGGCCTGGATGAACTGGCCGATCGGCTGGAAGCGCTCGATCAGCTGGTCGGCCGCCAGGATCGCGGCTCGGCGGCCATCCTCGTCGCCGACGAGTTTCCAGGCGGCGATGCAGGAAGGCGAATAGAGAAAGCCCATATCGTGATGATCGGTCTCGATGCGATTGACGATCCGATGCAGGAACGATTGGACCTGGATCTGTGCGGCATCCCGAAAAGGCGCGTCGCCTGTGTGTTCGAATGCGAGCCAGAGCTCGCCTGGCCAGAAGCCCGCGGTCCACTGATCGTTCGCGACCGGAGGATAGAAATTCTTGACGCTCGAATGGTTCTGCGCGGCGTGGGTGAATTCTGGAAGGTTGCGTCTGATCTGCTCGACGGCGATATCGAGCGCGGCGTTCACTTCCTCGTCGGTAATCGGCTGCGGGGCGACGGATGAAACGGCGTTCATGGCTTAACCCTTCAATCCGGTCGAGGCGATGCCCTCGACGAAGAAGCGCTGGAGAACAAGGAAGACGATGAGGACCGGAATGAGCGCGACGACGGAAGCCGCCATGATCAGCCCGTACTCGGCCGAATATTGCGAAATGAACATGCGCAGACCGATCTGCACGGTCTTCAGTTCGGTCTTGGTCAGATAGATCATCGGCCCGAGAAAATCGTTCCACGTGGTGACGAAGGTGAAGATCGTCAGCGTCGAGAGCGCGGGCTTCGACAGCGGCAGCATGATGCGCGCCCAGATCTGGTACTCGTTCATGCCGTCGATGCGGGCCGCCTCGCAAAGCTCGGTCGGGATCGACATGTAGAACTGCCGCATCAGGAAGACGCCGAAGGCGGTGAAGGCTTGGAGGCAGATCAACGCCAGATGCGTGTTGTTGAGACCGAATTCGCGCATCAGCAGGAACTGCGGCACCATATAGACCTGCCAGGGCATGGCGATAGTGGCGATATAGCCGAGGAACAGCGTGTTTTTGTAGGGGAAGTTCAGCTTGGCGAAGGCGTAGGCAGCAAAGCTGGAGGTGAGTAGCTGCAGCAGCGTGACGATGATCGTCAGTTTCGACGTATTGTAGATGAAGAGGGCGAGCGGGATCTTCGTCCAGATATCCACGTAGTTCTGCCATTGCGGCTCAGACGGTATCCACTCGATCGGGAAGGCGAAGACGTCGCGGCTGAGCTTCAGGGATGCCGAAAGCGTCCAGGCGAAGGGCATCAGCATGATCAGCGTGACGGCGATGACGATGGCATAGATCGCGATCGTCCCAATGGTCACCTTGCGTCCGGCGATCCTCATGCCTCGTCCTCCCTCTGGCGGCGGAACTGGAAGACCGTGACCGCGAGCACGAGGAAGAACAGCACCAGTGAAATCATGCTGGAATAGCCGAGATCCCAGGAAATGAAGGCCTCGTTGTAGATGTGGTAGACGAGGACGAGCGTCGAGGTGCCGGGACCGCCCTGGGTGATCATGAAGATCTGGTCGAACACCTTGAAAGACTGGATCGTCAGCATGACGGTGACGAAGAAAGTCGTCGGCCCGAGCTGCGGGACGGTGACATGGATGAATTTCTGCCAGGAATTGGCGCCGTCGAGATCGGCGGCCTCATAGAGTTCCGCATTGATGCCCTGCAGGCCGGCCAGATAGATGACCATGTAATAGCCCATGTTCTTCCAGATGCCGAAGAGGATCACCGTCACCATCGCCCAGTGGCGATCGGCTGCCCATCCCGGCATGTTTTTGGGGTCGAGACCGAGCGTGTAGAGGACCATGTTCACCGGTCCCATCTCGGGATTGAAGATCATGTTCCAGACGACCGCGACGGCGACCAGCGAGGCGACATAGGGAAAGAACATCGCAGTGCGGAAGAAATTCCGCCCCATGATCTTCTGGTTGAGGAGAACGGCGAGGCCGAGCGCGCAGAGCAGCGTCGCGGGCACCGAGGCGACGGTATAGGTGACCGTGTTCCAGAAAGCGGCGATGAAGGCTTTGTCGTCGAAGAGCCGCCAGAAATTGTCGAGACCTGCGAATGTAATCGCATTCGAGCCGTCCCAATGCATGAAGGCAAGCGCGAAGGCAAAGAGGATCGGGCCGAGCGTGAAGACGGCGAAACCGAGAAAGTTCGGCGCGATGAAGGAATAGGCGACGAGCGCATTACGCAACTTGCGCTGGCGCTTGGAAACGACGGCGACCTTCCGGCGGGAAATTGCCGGAGCGCCATCCCTGGCGATGACCGAATTCGATATGGACACCGATGCTTCCTCCTGGACGGGCATTTCTGCGGCTGGCGGCTTTCGGGATTCTCTCACTTAAATCCAGGGCCGTTTGGGCGGATGGGCGCCGCCTGTTCTTCCTCCTGGCAACGACATAGCACATCTCCGTTATTGGTCAAACAAGTTCTGAATAGATCATACAAATTTCATGGCAGGCGCCAAAAACATATGATAGGTGAGCATCAGACCGATGCGCCGGAGAGGCATTTTGCAATGCGGGGAGGGACATGTTCAGCGAGATTTCAGGGGAGCTGCCGGACGTCCTCAGCGATTTCATGCCGGGATCTGCCTACTCCGATCGCGAGAGATGGAATGCGGTGCCGCATGCGGTGCGGGATGTGGTCGTGCGCGATGCCGAAGCCACAATAGCGGGTGCTTGGCCCCTCATCACGGCCTCCGATTACCGGGACTACACGGAGACCGGCAACCGCTCGCGGTTCGAGGCGCTATATTTCACGCGCCGGCGGATGCTTAACGATCTGGTGCTAGGAGAACTGGTTGAAGCCGGTGGGCGATTCCTGCCTGGAATTGTCGACGGCATCGTCCTGATCGCCGAGGAGAGCGGCTGGCAGCTTCCTGCGCATAATGCCTATGGGCGCGGCGGCCCGCGCCTGCCGCTTCCCGACACATCGCAGCCGGTTGTCGATCTCTTCGCCGCGGAAACAGCGGCCCTTCTGGCGACGATCGTCGCCCTGCTCGGCGACGAGCTCGACGGCATCAGCCCGGAGATTACGGCGCGTGTAAAACGCGAGATCGAGGCCCGCATCCTGACGCCCTATCTCGGCCGGCATTTCTGGTGGATGGGCAGCGGTGACGAGCGGATGAACAACTGGACGGCCTGGATCAGTCAGAACGTCTTGCTGACCGCCTTCTCGCTGAAGACCGACCAATCGACGCGCCGCGCCGTCGTCGAAAAGGCGCTCGACAGCCTCGATGCCTTCCTGAAGGATTATGCCGAGGACGGCGCCTGTGAGGAGGGCGTGCTCTATTACCGCCACGCCGCACTCTGCCTTCACGGCGCGCTGACCGTTCTCAATAGCGCAGCACCCGGGCTGTTCGACAAGATCTGGCTGCAGCCGAAGGTCCGCAACATGGCCGAATATATCGCCAACATGCATGTGGCTGGCTGTTATTATTTCAACTTTGCGGATTCCTCCGCCGTGGTCGAGCCCTGCAGCGCCCGGGAATATCTGTTCGGAAAGGCGGTCGGTTCTGAGATGCTGGCGGATTTCGCCGCAGCCGACAGGGCAACGGCCGACAACCCGCATCTGCCCGGAGAATGGAACCTCTGGTACCGCGTGCAGGAATTGCTGGTGGGAACGCTGACGGCAGCCGAACCGCATCCGGCCCCCCTGCGCGATATCTTCTATCCCGGTATCGGCCTGTTCCTCGCCCGTGACGGCCAGTTTTCCCTCGCGGTCAAGGGTGGCAACAATGGCGAGGGCCACAATCACAACGATGTCGGCAGCGTGACGCTTTATAAGAACGGCCGTCCGCTGCTGATCGATGTCGGCGTCGAGACCTATACCGCCAAGACCTTCTCGCCACGGCGTTACGAAATATGGACGATGCAGTCGGCCTATCACAACCTGCCGACATTTTCAGGCGTGATGCAGTCGGCCGGCGAAGCCTTCGGCGCGCGCGACGTCGAGGTCGAATTCGGCGCGGAGAGTGCGCGCATATCGCTCGACATATCAGGCGCCTATCCCCCGGAAGCGGAGGTGCACCGCTATCGGCGTACCGTTACCCTGCTGCGCGGCCGCCACGTCGAGATTGTCGACGCTCATGACGGAGATAAGCCGGCGGTTTTGTCGCTGATGACCTGCGTCGCGCCGACCGTCACCTCGGAGAAAATCGATCTTGCCGATCTCGGCAGCATTGTCATCGACGGCGCCGGCCCGATCGAGATCGATGAGATCGAGGTCGATGACACCAGGCTGAGATCGGCCTGGCCCGAAAAACTCTTTCGTCTGCGCGTGCCGCTTGTCGGCAAGCGCCTGACGTTGCGGATCGTCTGAGGAGAGCGAGCATGGAATTGACGCTGAAGATCGTGGATGCCGATGGGTTCTTGCTGGCGAATTCGACAGGGCAGGACGAGACGTTTCTGGTCTATCGACAGAGCTATAGCGAGGGCGACTGCGTCATCGTCGAGGCTTCCGAGGCGGGGCACGTCTTCCTCGCGCTGGACAACGCGGTCCATCCCGCCCTGGTCTACATGAGGGAAGGCGCCTATTCGCTTGCCGTGCCCTTCGGCGACAAGCGAAAGTCCTATTCCCCGTACGCCTTCAAGGGCGATATCCACCGGCTTTCAGCAAGAGGTGCTCGGCCCGGGGAGATCGCTCAAAGGCGCAATCTCGCTCTGAACCCTTGGGACGATCATGCCAACTGCACGCTCTTTCCGCATGCGCGGGCCAATGTGGAAACCCGCGGCGAGGCGGCTTTCGCGGCGCGCAACGCCATCGACGGTGAAAAGGCCAACGACAATCACGGTTTCTGGCCCTATACGAGCTGGGGCATCAACCGCGATCCTCAAGCCGCGCTGACGGTGGAATTCGGCCGACCGGTCCGGATCGATGAGATCGTCTTTTATCTCCGGGCGGATTTCCCGCATGATTCCTGGTGGGAAAAGGCAAGCGTCACCTTCTCGGATGGCAGGAGCTTTCCATTCCCGCTGGTGAAATCGGGTGCTGCGCAGAGCTTTGCGATAGAGCCCTGCATCATCCAATGGGTGCAACTGCACGGCCTTGTAAAGGCCGGGGATGCCTCGCCCTTTCCGGCGTTGACGCAGCTCGAAATCTGGGGGACGGAAGTGCCTGGCGCCGTGGCCGTCGCTGTCGAAGACGAGGTCGGGCGCACCGCCTTTCCTCCTATTCTATGAGCCCAGGGCCAGTTTGGGCCGTGCCGCGCTCGGTGGGCTGTCATGCAGTCGGTTCCAGGCGCGGCGCAACTGCCGGGCCGAGCCGAAGCCGGCGCGCATTGCCACCGCCTCCATATCCAGCCTCGAGCCGGCGAGCATTTCGCGGGCGAGCGCCACGCGCATGCGGTTGACGAAGTCCGTTGCGCTCATGCCGGTATGTTCGTTGAACAGCCGCGAGAGATTTCGCGGGCTGGCGCCGCTGAGGCGCGCGAGCGAGGCGACCGACCAGTCGCGGGAGGGATCGGCGGCGACTGCATCCTGGGCGCGATGAATGGCCGGGTGGATATGGTTGCGGCCTTCCAGCCAGGGCGAAAGCTGCGGATCCGAGCCGCCGCGCCTGAGATAGACGACGAGATATCGCGCCACCGCAAGCGCGCAGGCATGTCCGGCCGCTTCGGCGACGATATGGAGCATGAGGTCGATGCCGGCAGTGATACCGGCGCTCGTCAGGCGCTCTCCATCCTCGACATAAAGCCGGTTGTCCCGGATGCGCGCGGTGGGCGCAAGCCGCGCCAGATCCTCCATGCAACCGTGATGGGTGGTGCATTCGCGGCCGTCGAGCATGCCGGCCTCGGCGGCGAGCAAGGCGCCCGAGCAGATCGATGCCAGCCGAACCCCTGGACGAATAGCCCGCTTTAGCCAAGCCACGATCGCAGCCTGGTCGGCGCGCTCCTCTTCGTCCCACGGACGGTTATTCTCCATCGGCGCGTCGGCGCTGCCGGCGATGACGACAAGCGCCTGATCGGGCAATCGCTCGGGCAAGGCGGCGACACCAGTCACGGCAAGGCCGATCGAACTGCCGACTGTTGCCGATGGACCGATATAGGTAACGCTGAAGCGCACCGCGCGCTGTTCGAGGTTCGCCTTGCGCAGCACTTCGATCGGGCCGGCAACGTCGAGCAGCAGCACGCGCGGCGGCACGACGACGTAGACGCGAATATCGAAGGGCTGCGCTGCGTCCATCATGCTGCGAGTTGCTCTCCGCGGCCCGCCAGCGCCTGTTCGACGGTCGTGATCCGGGCGAAGCGGCCAGACAGGACCAGTTCCGTGCGGCCCCGGATTTCTCCGGCGCTCCAGGTGCGCCCCGCCGCGTCGGTCATCGGGAAGGTCAGGGTTGCTTCACCGACATAGTCGACCTGATAGCCGAGATCCGAGGCGTGGCGGGTCGTGGTCTCGCAGCACTGTTCGGTGCGGATGCCGGAGACGAGGATGCGGCGAACCCCATTCTCGGTCAGCCATACGTCGAGCCCGGAACCGACGAGCGCGCTGTGGCGGCTCTTCCTGAAGATTGCTTCGGGAGCGATCCTGAGCGGGGCGAGCGTCCTGACGAAGCCGGAGGCCTCCGCAAACGGGCCGCTTCCATCGACATGAAAGATCTGGATGACGGGCATCCCGCTGGCCTCGGCGCCGTCGATCAGTGCCTGCTGGCGGCCGATATAGGCGGAGGCGAGGCCCTCATCCCAATAATCGCGCTGCCGAAAGGATTCCTGGGCGTCTATGACGAGGAGAATGGTTTCATGGCCGGACATTTTCTGCTCCATGGCGGTTGATCATGAAGCCATATTCGACGACATGAAGACAGAGGAAAATGCACGCGCCGGACAAATAACGGACAATTCGCGCCAATAGGGCGCCGAGGACGGCCTCGTGCCGGCAGCGCAGACGAGAGACAACGCCATAGGCATGCTTCCGCCAAACCCTCTGCACGTGCTAAGGGGGACGGATGAGACTGCTTGTGGTGGAGGACAACAAGGATCTGGCAGGCTGGCTGGGCAAAGCCCAGCGACAGGCGCAATACGCTATCGACATTGCCTATGACGGCGAGGACGCCGAGCATCTGCTCAAGGTGGCGGAATATTCGGCGATGATCCTCGACCTCTCGCTGCCCAAGCTTGACGGGTTGACGCTTTTGAAGCGGCTGAGGCAGTCCGGCAGCAAGCTGCCGGTGATCATCCTGACCGCCAATGCGAGCCTGGATGGCCGCGTGGCGGGGCTCGACAGCGGCGCCGACGACTATCTCGCCAAGCCCTTCGAAATCGCCGAACTCGAGGCGAGAATCCGCGCGGTGGTGCGGCGCGGCCAGGATCGGGCATCCTCCGAGATCACCGTTGGCAACCTGCGTTTCTCCGGTGGCACGCGGCAGTTTTTCGTCGCAGGCGAACCGCTGCAGCTGACGCCGCGGGAATATGCCGTTCTCGAACAGCTAATGATGAAGCTTGGCAACACGGTTTCCAAAGCCGCCCTGTCCGAAAGCGTCTTCGGTTTCGACGACGAGGCCGATCCGAGCGCCATCGAAATCTACGTCCACAGGCTCCGCAAGAAGCTCGAGAGCAGTTCGGTTCAGATCGCGACGCTGCGCGGGCTTGGTTATCTCCTCAGACATGTCGAATAGCGTCGTGACAAAGGCTAGCGGAACGATCGCGCGGCTCAGCCAGAGCCTGAGGGTGCAACTGCTCTGCTGGGTGCTGCTGACGCTCTTCGGGGCGATCGCCTTCAATCTTTACGACAGCTTCTGGTCGGCCGACGCGACGGCAAAGCTGGTGACGGATCGAACGCTTCTGGCCTCCGCCCGCGTCATCGCCGAGGCTGTCCGCGTCGACGAGGGCGGCAATGTTCAGCTCGACGTGCCGCCGGCTGCGCTCGAGATGTTCGATACGGGCTTTGGCGACCGTGTATCCTACCAGGTCATCACTGCCTGGGGCAGCCTGGTGAGCGGCTTTCCCGACCTGCCGCGGCCGACCGTCCAGCGGGCAGGCGAAGATCGCGCCTTCCATGGCGCCGACGTGCGCGTCATCATGCTCGATCATCCTGTCGTCGGCCTTCCCGATGACGGCACGATTTCGGTGACCGTCGCTGTAACCCATAACAGCCAGTATGCGATGCGACGGCAACTGTGGCTTTCGGATTTCTCGAAGCAGTTCGTACTCGTCTTCCTCGCAAGCCTGGTGACGATCCTCGGGCTTCAGCGCGGCCTCGCGCCAGCACTGAGGCTGCGGGACGCCGTGCGCCGGCGCGGGCGCAATCGTCTTGATCCGCTACCACCCGAGATGGTGCAGAGCGAACTGCGTCCGCTCGTCCATGCCCTGAACGACTATATGGAGCGCGTCCAGAACCAGATGGCCGCACAGCGGCGGTTTGTGTCGAATGCTGCCCATCAACTCAGAACCCCGCTCGCGCTGATTTCGACACAGGCGAGCGTGGCGGCCCGTGAAGGCGATGCCGCCCGCCGCGACGAGGCGCTTGTCGCCCTTCGCACCAGCACGCGGCAGATTTCGCGTCTCGCCAGCCAGTTGCTGACCTTGTCGCGGGCCGAACCAGGCAGCCGGCGCCCGCGTAGCGATGCGACCGATCTCAGCAAGGCGGCCCGTGAGATACTGGAGGCCTATGCCGAAGAGGCGCTCAAGCGCAACATCGACGTTGGTTTGGAAGCGGATCGGTCGATTGTCGTCGAGGGCGACGGGACGATGCTGCGCGAAATGCTGGTCAACCTCATCGACAATGCGATCCGCTATAGCAAAGCCAATGGACGGGTGACCGTCGCCGTCGCGCAGGAGAACGGCCACGCCGTCGTCACCGTCGAGGATAATGGGCCGGGTATTCCCGAAGGGGAGCGCGAACAGGTTTTCGAACGGTTCTACCGGATCATGGGAACCGAAAGCGAAGGGAGCGGTCTCGGGCTTGCGATTGTCCGCGAGGTCGTCGAAGGGGCCGGAGGTTTGGTTTCGCTGAGCGATGCCGAGGGTGGCGGTCTCGTCGTGACCGTGCGGCTTCCGCTTGCTTGAACGGTCATGCTTGGGCTTATTCATTCTGTCCGCCGGTTCGCGGGGATGGCTTGCCCTCACCCCTAGCCCTTGCCGGGGTCGAGCCACTGGTCTCGACCCGTCTTGCGGACCCCCGTAAATGGGGCGAGAGGAGGGGAACGGAGACGGTGCGGCATGGTCCCTTCGCCCCGCAGGCAAGAAGGTGGCGGCAGCCGAATGAGGGCAAGCGCCGGATGACACGGTCAATAAAAAGAAGGCCGGGCGTTGCGCCCGGCCTTCGCTTCGATCTGCCTTGGGAGGAGGCGGATTATTGCGTATCGAGGTGCTGCTGCGGGCGCCATTTCGCCAGGCGGTTCTCGACCAGTGTCATGATGTATTCGGCAACAAGCGTGACGACCATGACGAGGAGGATGGCCGCGAACATGCCGGCCGCGTCGAACGTGCCCTTCGCGATTGAGATCAACTGGCCGATGCCGAAGCGGGCTCCGACGAATTCGCCGACGATGGCGCCGATGATTGCAAAGCCGAAGGAGACGTGCAGGCTGGCGAAGATCCAGCTCATGGCCGAGGGAATGACCACCGTGCGCGTCACCTGCCAGTCCGAGGCACCGAGGATGCGGGCATTGGCGATCATGTTGCGGTCGGCTTCGCGCACGCCTTGGAAGGCGTTGGCGAAGACGACGAAGAACACCATGATGAAGGCGAGAGCCACCTTGGACGGCAGGCCGAGACCCATGATCATGATGAAGATCGGAGCAAGAACCACGCGCGGGATCGAGTTGATCGCCTTGATGTAGACGGAGAAAATGTCCGACAGGAAGCGGTTGCGGCCGAGGCCGATGCCGACGAAGACGCCGGTAATCGAGCCTGCGAAGAAGCCGATCAGCGCCTCCTCCATCGTCACCCACAGATTATACCAGAGCGACCCTTCGGTGGTGCCCTCGGTCGCCCATTCGTAAAGACGCTCAAGCACGCCGCTCGGGCTCGAGTAGAAGAACGGATCGATCCACTGCATGTTGGAGGAGAGTTCCCACATGCCGATGACGAAGACCAGGATGGCAATCTGCCAGAAGCGCACGAGCGTGTTGCGCCGGCGTACCGCCTTCAGCGCGGAGGCTTCGATTTCGGCATCAGATGTGCCCGGACGAAACAGCGTGGCCGAACCGGCCTCGAATGTGGTGTTTGCCATGATATCCTCCTCTCAAGCCGCTTCGCTTGCGCGGCGGTAGCTGGTCTCAACCTCCTCGCGCAGGTCCTCCCAGATCGTCTTACAATAGTCGATGAAGCTCTGCTCGTAGCGGATCTCCGACACCACGCGCGGACGGGGAAGATCGATCGGGTAGACCGACTTGACCGTGGCCGGGCCGGCGGTGAGTACATAGACCTTGTCGGCAAGGGCTACGGCCTCTTCGAGATCGTGGGTGACGAACACCACCGAGGCCTTGCGCTCCGCCCAGAGCTTCAGGAGTTCTTCGTGCATGACCGTGCGGGTCTGCACGTCGAGCGCCGAGAAGGGCTCGTCCATCAGCAGGATTTCAGGTTCGTTGATGAAGGTCTGCGCCAGCGAGACACGTTTGCGCATGCCGCCGGAAAGCTGATGGGGATAATGATGGAGGAACTTCGACAGGCCGACACGGGCCAGCCAATCGCGGGCGCTCTTTTCCGCCTCGGCACGGGACTTGCCGCGAAACAGCGGGCCGGCCATGACATTATCTATTACGTTCTTCCAGGGAAAGAGTGCGTCGGTCTGGAATGCGAAGCCGACACGCGGGTCGATGCCGGTGATCGGGCCGCCCATCAGCCGCACTTCGCCGGCGCTCGGGCGTGCGAGGCCGGTGACCAGGTTGAGGGTCGTCGACTTGCCGCAGCCGGTCGGGCCGACGACGGCGACAAACTCGCCGCGCGCGACCGTCATGTTGAAATCGCGCAGCGCAGTCAGGGATTTGCCGGTCGGCGAGACGAAACGCCGGCTGACATTGATCAGCTCGATCGCCGGGATCTGCTTACTATCCTGTTGCATGATGATACCTGAGGCGTGCCTTAGGGCGCGTGCACGCAATGCCCGTGGACCAATCGAAGGCCGCTTCCGATTGCAGTCGGAAGCGGCGCATGGGTTACTTGACGTTCTTGACGAATTCCGTCGTGTAAGTCTTTGAAAGATCGATCTGCTTGCCCTTAACGTTCTTGGAGAACTCCGAGAGCACAGCAAGCACGGTCTTGGGGCCGTCTTCCGGCATGACGCCGTCGGGCGTGAACATGCCCTTGCCGGCGTCGAGAGCCTTGACGTAGCCGTCCTTGTCGCCGACGTAGAAATCCTTTGGCATCTTGTCCGCGATCTCGGCGGCAGAATGCGTGTTGATGTACTTCAGCGTCTTGACGAAGGCATTGGCGAGCTTCTGCGCCTCTTCCTTGTGAGCGTCGACCCAGGAGGCTTCCATATAAAGCGAAGCGGCCGGATAGGTGCCGCCGAGCGCCTGACGGGTCGACTCGACCGTGCGCATGTCGACGAGCACGCTGGCTTCGCCTGTCTTGATCAGGCGCGAGATCGTCGGCTCGGTCGTCATGCCGGCCTGGATCTGATCTTGCTGCATGGCGGCGATGAAGGTGCCGCCGGCGCCGACCGGAACGGTGACGACGTCGCCGGGCTTCAGTCCGGCCTTCGACGCCATGAAGAGGGTCAGGAAGTTCGTGGACGAGCCGAGACCGGTGACACCGAGGGTCTTGCCCTTGAAATCGGCCGGCGACTTGATCTCGGGATGTTTGCTCGAGACCATCTCGACCTCGCCCGGCGCCTGGCTGAACTGGACGATGGATTCGACGAATTTGCCCTTGGCCTGCAGGTCCACACAGTGGTCATAGAAGCCGACCACGCCCTGGACGGCGCCAGCCAGCAGCTGGTTTTCAGCGTCGACACCGGCAGCTTCGTTCAGGAGTTCGACGTCGAGGCCCTCATCTTTGAAGTAGCCGAGGGATTCGGCGAGCTTGGCGGGCAGATAGATCTGCTTCTCATAGCCGCCGACCATGATGGTGATCTTGTCGGCTGCATGGGCAGCGCCTGACGTAAATGAGGCTGCGGCGAGAAGCGCGGAAAAAGCGACGGTGTGAAAAAGGCTGCGTGAAGAACGCATGGATATCTCCTCCTGGTGGTTTACCTGCATCGTCGTCTCGTCACCTTGACCGTGTCTCCTCCACGATGCAGCCCTTTCCTAAGACGTCGAAGCTTTCAACTAGCTTTCAGCGCAGACCGGACAACGACCAGTCCAACATCCAGCCGATGCGGGGTGCGCATGGGTTTGCAATAAACGCGGCTGTGCAATCGGCCAGCAGATTTGCGCGCAGCGCCGGAATGGCGGTTGGATTGGTGATGTCGGAAAAGCTGCAGCGTTTTGCGCCGGCCTTCAGCTGGTAAAGCTTCGCAGATCCTTGAGCAGATTGCGATATCTCGCCTGGCTGCCGACGAGATGCTCGCGCATGGCATTGCGTGCGGCCTGATCGTCCCTGTCGGAGATCGCCACGATGATCGCTTCATGTTCCCGGTGAATGAGCTTGCGGTAGGCGGTCTGTTCGGCCGTCCTCGTTTCCGGTACAACCCTCGACTGTGGGATGATCGCGGCGCCCTGGGATTCCAGGAAGTGCTTGAACAGCGGATTGTTCGTCGCCTCGGCGATCGCGACATGGAGTTCGAGATCCGCCTCACGGATGGACTGATCGGTCTCGATACACTGGAGGATTTTTCGGTGACATTCGAAGATCGCCTCCTCCTGCGCCGGCGAACGGCGGAGCGCGGCAAGCCCTGCCGCCTCGATTTCGACGGGTGTGCGGATCTCCAGCACTTCCAGATCTGAGGCCACGCGGGCCTTGTCGACCTTGCGGCCCGACAGCGCCGGGTCGGGGCTGATCACGAAGATGCCTGCTCCTTGGCGAACTTCGACCAGCCCGTCGGAGCGGAGCGCGGCGACGGCTTCGCGTACCACCGTTCGGCTGACGCTGTGCGTCTCGGTCAGCTCATGCTCGCTGGGAAGCTTGTCACCGGCGGCGTACTGGCCACTGAGGATCGCTTGGCGCAGGCTTTCGCCGACCTGTGAGACCAGCGACCCCGAACCTCTGCTGCGATCCTTCCCCTGCATAGCCACGCCTCGCCCCCCGCATCGGCTTCGATTCGGACGCCGTTCGAACCAGCGGCATCCTGAAATTTACAATTCATCACACATGTATGATAAATCCTGCAGTCTTTCAATGGATGAAGGGGCACGCTTTTGCTTTGGCTGCTTCGCCGATGAAAATCCGACATTGAGTTTCACAACTCTCGAAGCTGTGTCACCTTTCTGGAAGGTCTCAGTCGGGCTTCATGACGTATAGGTGCTGGATGTAATCAAAAATAATCGCTATGATTAGGATTGATTGGTGTTGAGGAGTTCTTCGATGGAGACCAAAGTTCTCACGGCTCATGTTCCACTGCCGCTTGCACAGAAAGTCGATCAGCTCGCGTCGAGGCTTGAGCGTTCGCGCGGCTGGATCGTCAAGCAAGCCCTGTCTGCATGGATCGACCAGGAAGAGGAGCGCCGGCGTTTGACCCTTGAGGCGTTGGCCGACGTGGAGAGCGGCAACGTTGTCGATCACCAGTCTGTTCAAGCCTGGGCCGATAGCCTTGACAGTGATGAGCCGATTTCGTTGCCCCGGTGATGGACGTCAAGTGGACGAACAAAGCGATCTCGGACATTGCCCGATTATACGACTTTCTCTCCCCGGTCGACCGGGGGGCTGCGGTCCGAACCGTGCAGACGCTGACGGCAGCCCCTGCTCGGCTAATTGAGCAGCCACGTCTCGGCGAGCGGCTCGAGGAGTTCGATCCTCAGGAGGTCCGCCGCATTCTCGTTGGCCGTTATGAGATGCGATATGAAATCCAGCAGTCGACAATCTATGTATTGCGGATTTGGCATACGCGTGAGGATCGGTAGCGCCCTTACAGCCGCCTGGTTGACTCCCCGCGCACGAATCTCGGCGTCAGGATGAAATCCTGCGGCGGCTCGGCGGCGGCTTCCGGGCTTGCGATCCTGGCCAGCAGACGCTGTGCCGCCAATTCGCCGAGCTTCTGTGCATCCTGCACGACCATAGTGATGCGTGGCGTGATGACGTTGCTCCAGGGCACGTCGTCAACCATTGCCAGCGAGACGTCGTCGGGACAGCGGAAACCCATCTCCTGCATCACCTGCAGGGTTGCCAGCCCGGTCATATTGTTGGCGCCGATGATCGCAGTCGGGCGGTCGCGGCGGGTGAGCAGCCGCATCGCCTGCGCATGGCCGCCGGTCCTGGTATAGCCGCCCTCGACCACCAGCGAGGGGTCGACGTCGACGCTGGCTCCCGCCATCGTGTCCATGAAGCCCTTCAGGCGCTCGTCGGCTGTGTGGAGGCCGCTCGGGCCGGAGATGAAGGCGATGCGCCGGTGGCCGAGCTGCAGCAGGTGCTCGGTCAGGATGGTCGTCGTCAGCGGGTTGTCGGAGCCGACGAAATCACGCTCGGCACCCTCCACCTTCTGGTCGAACATCACGATCGGCGTCTTGAAGTCGCGCAGGAAGGTTGCGTATTCCTCGCCGCGCCCGTTTGCCGCCAAAGCGATGCCGGCGATTTTCTGCGCCTGCAGCCGCTCCAGCAGCGCCCGTTCGAGATCGGCCCTGCCGGAGGAGTCGGCGATCAGCACGAAATATCCATGGTCGAGCGCTTGATGCTCGATCTCGCGGCGGATGTCGCCGAAGAACATGTTGCCCAGGTTTGCCGACACGAAGCCGATCAGCGAGCTGCGCCCTCGCGCCAGCGTCTGGGCCACCGGATCAATGCGGTAGCCGGTCGATTGTATTGCTTGCCGGATGCGGTCGAGCGTCTCGGCGCCGACCCGCTTTGGGCTGTTGAGCGCGAGCGAGACGGTCGAGATCGAAACCCCCGCCAGGCGCGCGACATCTCGTATCGTCGTCATGTCTATCGAACCGGTTCTAGATCTTTCTTCTGTCAGACTTTATCCGTTTTTGCAACATGTCCTGCATTGCTAGCCATTTGGAACTGCCTAGTCGGCAGTTTTGCGATTTGCGAATTTCGGCTTGACAGTGGGCGGGTCGAGGACGATGTTCGCTTACCGAACCGGTTCGACATGACGTGGAGCCGGGAAACAGGGAGGAAATACCTGTGACGAGTTCGGAACGCCCGCTGGAAAATCCGGCATCGGGAGGGGCGGGTAAGCACGCCTGGTTCAGCCATGATCGCCTCGGCATGTTCATCCATTGGGGACTTTATGCTCTCGGAGCACGGCATGAGTGGTTGAAGAACCGCGAAGAGCTGACGGACGACCACTACCAGCGTTATTTCGACAATTTCGATCCCGATCTCTACGATCCCAAGGAGTGGGCGCGCCGGGCGCGTCTCGCCGGCATGAAATATGTCGTGGTAACCACCAAACATCACGAGGGCTTCTGCCTCTGGGACAGCAAGGTGACCGATTACAAGGCGCCGAACACGCCCTGCGGCAAGGATCTGCTGACGCCGCTGGTTGAGGCGTTTCGTGCCGAAGGGCTGAAGATCGGCTTCTATTATTCGCTGCTCGACTGGCACCACCCGGACTTTCCGATCGACGTTCACCATCCCCTGCGTAATCATCCGGAAGCCGAGGCGCTGAATGGCCGCCGCAACATCGCCAATTACGCCGCCTATATGCGCGAACAGGTGCGCGAGCTTTTGACCGGCTTCGGCCGCATTGACATCATCTGGTTCGATTTCAGCTATCCCGGCCGCGAATATCGCCGCCTGCCCGGCAAGGGACGTGCCGACTGGGAGAGCGAGCGGCTGCTTGAGCTGGTGCGCGAGCTGCAGCCCGAAATCATCGTCAACAATCGCCTCGATCTGCCGCCTGGCAAGCTGCCCGACGTGACGACGCCGGAGCAATATACGCCGCGTGTGGCGCCTGCTATCGCCACCCAGGGGGTGCTCTGGGAAGCTTGCCATACCTTCAGCGGCTCCTGGGGCTATCACCGCGACGAGGATAGCTGGAAGAGCCCGGAGCAGATCATCCAGTTGCTGATCGATGCCGTTGCGCTCGGCGGCAACCTCCTGATGAATGTCGGCCCGACCGGCCGCGGCACGTTCGATGCGCGCGCCATCGATGCGCTTGCGGTTTACCAGAACTGGATGGCCGTCAACGCACGCTCCATCTACGGGGCCGGCCCGTCCGATTTTCCGGTCCCGGCCGGCTGCCGCTACACCCAGCGCGGCAACCGTCTCTATCTGCATGTCTATAACTGGCCCTACCGCCATATCCATATCGACGGCCTCGCCGACAGGATTGCCTATGCGCAGTTCCTGCATGACGCCAGCGAGGTGCGCTGGCTCAGCCCCACCAGAGATGTGGATTCCAATATCGGCGTGATGGTGCCGGAAGGCCTGATCATGCTCGAACTGCCGGTCCGGCGCCCGGACGTTACCGTGCCGGTGATCGAGATCGTCCTCAAGGCGTGAACTCGACCCCACTTGCGTATGCATTGCATTCATGGAGGGAGGAGAAACCCATGAAGGTTCTGAAGAAGGCGCTTTTTCTAGCCGCGATCGGCGGCAGTCTCGTTACCACGGCCGCCTCGGCCGAGCAGGTCAATCTGACCTGGCAGATGTGGACCGGCTCCGAAGCCGACACCAAGAGCTGGCAGCATCTGGCCGATATGGTGACCACCAAGTACCCCGACATCAACGTGACGCTGACGACGACGGGCTGGGTCGACTACTGGACGAGGCTTCCGGTGCTGGCAGCATCGGGACAGCTCGCCGACATCGTGTCCATGCAATCGTTGCGCATGCCGAATTTCTATTCGCTGCTCGAGCCTTTGAATGACCGGATCGCGGCCGACAAGTTCGATGTCAGCGCTTTCACCCCTTCGATCATCGGCGGCATGTCCGTCGACAAGCAGCTTTACGGTCTGCCCTACGACGTCGGTCCGTGGCTCATCTATTATAACCAGGACGCCCTCGAAGCCGCCGGCGTTCCGCTGCCGAAGCCGGGCTGGACGCTTTCCGAGTTCACTGATGCCGCCAAGAAGCTGACCAAGGACGGCAAGTATGGCTTCGGCATCACTCCGACCAATTATTCGGTCCTGGCTGCGGCTTGGGGCGATAAATATGTCAATGACGCCGGCGAGCTTGACTTGACGAGTGCGGGCGCCGTTGCCGCCGCCGACAGGCTGATCGGTTTTGCCGCCAAGGATAAGATCGCGCCGCTGGTTCCGTCGGGTGGCGCGGACCCCGGCGATGTCGTCCAGGGCCGGTTCAATTCCGGCAATATCGCCATGTATATCGACGGTCCCTGGTCGATTATCGGCATGAAGGACCAGGCCAAGTTCAAGATCGGCCTCACTACTCTGCCGCGCGACGAAGGCGACCTTTCGGCCGTCACCGCAGGTTCCGGTTTCGGTATTTCCACGTCAAGCAAGAACAAGGATGCGGCCTGGAAGGCCATTCAGGTGCTGACAAGCCCCGAAGCGCTGGCCTATCTTGCCGAAGGAGGGCGCGCCTTGCCGGCGCGCACGGCGGCGCAATCGTCCTGGTATCAAGTGGCGGCCAAGGACATCGCCAATGGTGGCGCGGCCATCGATTATTCCCTGGCGCATTCCGTGCCTTATGTGATCACCAACAACTGGGCGGCGGTGGAAAACCTCTTCAACCAGTATTTCCCACCGGCCTTCGCCGGTAGCGCGGACGCCAAGCAGACGATGGAGTCGATCCAGAGCCTCGCGCAACAATAGAGCGCCGCCGCCCATACCCCCAAAGATCGATTTAAAGGGTATGGGCCAGTTCTCGTCGCGGCACGACCTGCTGCGCATGGAGGAAGAGATGACGCAAAGCGCCGTCGCCGAAATTCCGTTGCAGCCCAGACAGCTACGGCGCTTTTTTAAGCCTGAGACGCAGACGGCGATGCTGTTCTTGCTGCCAAGCTTCCTCGGTTTCATGATCTTCATGGCGCTGCCGATCCTGGCGTCGCTGGCTCTGAGCTTCACCAACTGGCAGCTGATCTCGACGCCATCCTTCGTCGGCTTTCAGAATTATATCAAACTCTTCACCGTCGATCCGGCCTTCTATACCATTTTGGGCAACACGCTGTTCTTCGCGGTCGAATATCTGGCTGCGAATATCATCATCTCATTGGTGCTGGCGGTCTGGATATCGAGCCTGAAGCGCGGCAAGGCGATCTTCCGGGTGATCTTCTTCCTGCCGACCTTCACCCCGACGATCGCCGCTTCGGTAGTATGGCTGTTGATCTTCACGCCGGATGGGCTGGCCGACAGCGTCATTCGTTCTCTCGGCCTGGGGCTGCCGAATTTCCTGCTGAGCTCGACCTGGGCCATGCAGGCGGTCGTGCTTGTCACGCTCTGGGCGAATGTCGGCTATAACGTGGTGATGTTCAACGCAGCGCTCGACCTGGTGCCGAAGCACTATCTCGAGGCGGCGACGATCGACGGCGCCAATGTGTGGCAGCGCTTCTGGCGTATCCGGTTGCCGCTGATCTCGCCGACCATTTTCTTTGCCACCGTAATGACGGCGATCACCTCGCTGCAGGTCTTCGACGAGATCTTTGCGATGACGCGTGGCGGCCCGGGCTCGGCGACCGCGACGCTCGGCTTCGCCATCTACCAGAAAGGCTTCACCAATTTCCAGATGGGCTATGCCTCGGCTCTCGCCTGGGTGATGTTCGTCATGATCATGGCGCTCACCATCCTGCAGTTCCACATGCAGCGCAAATGGGTGCATTATGACGATTGACCCGATCTCCCGGCATCCGCATTCCGTCTCTGCGGATCGGCACCGCCTCCTGCGGCGCGTCGGCACCTTCATCAGTTTTGCGGGACTTTCGCTGATCGCGCTGCTCTTCCTCTTTCCCTTTTTCTGGATGGTCTCGAACGCCGTGCGCTCCAATGCCGAGGTGATGGCCGTTCCGGTCCGCATCTTGCCCGAAGAATATCAATGGGGAACATTCGTCGACGCTTTCATTTCACTGCCGTTCGGAACCTTCCTGCTGAATTCCATCATCGTCGCCTGCGGCGTCACGGCAATCGTGATTTTGGTATCGTGCCTTTCCGCCTACGCCTTCGCCCGGCTGCGGTTTCCCGGCCGGGAAGGGCTGCTGGTCACCTATCTCAGCACGCTGATGATCCCGCAGGTGATGCTGGTCATTCCGCTCTTCCTCGTCGTCAGCAAGTTCGGCTGGATCAACACCTACCACGGCATGATCCTGCCGGTCGCCTTCTCTTCCTTCGGCACTTTCCTGCTGCGGCAGTTCATCCTTGGCATTCCCAAGGATCTTGACGAAGCGGCAATGATGGACGGGGCTTCGCGACTGCGCATCCTGGTGACGGTGATCGTTCCGCTCGCCATGCCGGCCATCGGCCTGCTGTCGCTCTTCACCTTCATCGCCCAGTGGAAAAGCTTCCTATGGCCGCTGATTGCCACCAGCGGCGTCGAAAAGGCCACGCTGCCGCTCGGACTCACCTTGTTCCAGACACAGCAGGGCACCGCCTGGAATTACATCATGGCGGGTGCGACGATCTCCATGGTGCCCGGCGTCATCCTGGCCATCGTGCTGCAGCGGGTGATCTACAGGGGCATCACCGTCAGCTCGGGCTTCGGTGGTCGTTAATCCATATCAAACAAAGACGTAAACCTGTTTAATCAAGTCGAATGTGATATTCTTCAAGTCCGGCCGCGGTCTTCGACGAGGCGCTCGCGCTGCTGCGAGATCATATCCTCGCGCTTAATTTTTGTTTCCGACCGAAAAGCAAAATTTAACCAAGTTTTGGAATAACGCGTTCATATCCGAATTGCGCAGGGGAATTCATGAAAACGGCCACGCTTGCATCCATCGCCCTGGCGATATCGATCTCTGCCGCCAACGCCCAGACGATCGGGGTTTCGATGTCCGATCTGGACAAATTCAGGACGGCGCTGTTGAACGGCGTCATCTCGCACGGGCAGACGATTTCGGGCCTCAAGCTCGTCACCGAGAACGCCAAGGGTGATAATGAGCTTCAGAAGAAGCAGGTCCAGAAGCTCATCGCCGACAAGGTCGACGCCATTATCCTTGCAGTCTCCGACGGCGATCTCGGCCCGCAGATGACCAAGATGGCGGCGGATGCGGGCATTCCCCTTGTTTACATCAACAACGTTCCTTCCAACTTGCTCGATCTGCCCGACAATCAGGTTGTGGTTGCCTCCAATGAGAAGGATTCCGGAACACTGGAGACGAAGCAGGTCTGCGCGCTCCTCAAAGGCAAGGGCCGCGTCGTCGTGCTGATGGGGGAAACCTTCCACGCGGCCGCCCGGACCCGTACCCAGGACATATCAGACGTCATCGCCACGCCTGAGTGCAAGGGGCTCGAGATCGTCGAACGGCAGGCGGCCTATTGGTCCAGCGATTATGCCGACCAGCAGGTGAAGGAATGGATCGCGGCCGGCGTCAAGTTCGACGCAGTCATCGCCAACAATGACGAAATGGCGCTCGGGGCGATCCGCGCCATGAAGAAAGCCAATATCCCGATGAAGGACGTCGTCGTCGCCGGCGTCGATGCGACCGACGATGCACTCGCCGCGATGGTGGCCGGCGATCTCGACGTGACCATTCTCCAGAGCGCCGTCGGCCAGGGAGCGGCCGCAATCGACGCTGCCGTCAAGCTCGTCAACAAGGAGAAGGTGCCGCGCGAAAATAACGTCCCCTTCGAACTCGTCACACCTGAAAACATTGCCCAATACCTGCCGAAGAGCCAGTGAGCATAAGAGGCCTATGATGTTGCATTTCTGGAATAAATTCGGCATTCGCGCGCAGATCACCTCCGGCTTCGTGCCGTTGATCCTGTTGATGAGCCTGCTCACCGTCAGCGCGATCTCGGGCATGAATACGCTTGCCGCGATTTTCGCCTCCTATCGCGCCACGGCCGGTCAAAGTCTCGCTATCTCCGATTACAGCGATCAGCTGCACGAGATCCAGATGTCGGCGGAAGCCTTCCGCTCGACACCGACGCAGGCCGTGGTCGACAGCTTCCGCGCCGGCGTGAAGGCCTTCGAGGCGGATGACCCGCGTTTTGCCGGCAACAAGGACCTGCAATCCGGCCTTGCGACGATTCGCCAGGATATTGCCGGATACGGCAAGGCGTTCGAACAGATCGTCTCGCTGCAGGCCAGGCGTGATGCGCTGATCTCCAAGGTCACCGAATTCGGGCCATGGACCAGCATTGCACTCAACGACGTCATGCGCAGCGCCTGGCGCCAGAACGATGTGCCGCTGCTGCATATGACGGCTGCAACGCTCGAAGCCTTGAACCGCAGCCTCTACTTCTCTGAACGCTTCGTGCATTCCGACGATTTTGCGGCCTACGATACGGCCCAGGCAGCACTCGCCGAAGCAGTGTCGCTCAATGATGCCGCCGCCAAGGCCGCAAAAGACGAGCTGCAGAAAAAGCGCCTGATGGGCGCCGGTCAGCTCATGCAGAACTATACCGGCCGTCTCGGCGACATGAAGGACGTCTTGCAGGCGAGCGGCAATATCCGCAAGACACAGCTTAACGTGCTGGCACCGAAAATTGCAGGCGAGTTCAAGGATCTGCAGGCCGGCGTCACTGGCGCGCAGAAGACCCTGGACGGTTCGGTCGAAGCAACGGTTGCCTCCGCGACCAGCATGACGCTTGTTATCAGCGGCCTGCTGATCGTCATTGGCCTCGTGCTCTCCTATTTCGTCGGTCGCCTGATTTCCTCGGCAGTGCGCAAGATGGCGCAGTCGATGGAGCAGCTTGCCCGCGGCGAGGACAAGATCGTGATCACCGGCGTCGAACACCGCCACGAGCTGGGCGCCATGGCACGTTCGCTGAAGGTCTTCCAGGAGACCGGACGCGCCAAGCTGATTGCCGAAGCCAATGCCGAACGCGCCCGCCTCGCCGCCGAAGAAGAACGGCTGCGCCAAGAGGCCGATCGTCTCTCCGACGCGCAGGTGATGGAGCATGCATTCCGTCAGATTTCCGTCGGGCTGGACGCACTCTCGAAGGGCGATCTCACCGTCCGCGTCGGCGAAGTCGATCATCGCTACGTCAGGATCCGCGATCATTTCAACAATTCGGTCGCAAGCCTTGAAGGGGCCGTCGCCTCCGTCATTCGCGCGGTCGCCACCATCCGGTCGGGCCTTTCGGAAATCTCCACGGCCTCCAACGATCTTGCCCGCCGAACCGAGCAGCAGGCAGCTTCGCTGGAGGAAACCGTCGCAGCGCTCGGAGATGTGACGCGCGGCGTCAATGGAACGGCCGAGGGTGCAAGCCGCGCCCAGTCTGTCGTGGCGACGGCCCGCACCAATGCCGAAAAGGGTGGCGAGATCGTTGCCCGTGCCATTGCCGCTATGACGGAAATCCAAAATTCCTCGTCGAAGATCGGCAACATCATCAGCGTTATCGACGAGATCGCCTTCCAGACCAACCTTCTGGCGCTGAACGCCGGCGTTGAAGCGGCGCGCGCCGGCGAAGCCGGCAAGGGCTTTGCGGTCGTGGCCCAGGAAGTCCGCGAGCTCGCCCAGCGCTCGGCCAATGCGGCGAGGGAGATCAAGCAACTGATCTCGACCTCCTCGACACAGGTCAAGACAGGTGTCCAGCTGGTAGGCGAATCCGGCCTCTCCCTCGAACAGATCGTCGAACAGGTCACGGCGATGAATGCGACCGTGACGGAGATCGCCGTGGCCGCCCGCGAGCAGGCGACAAGCCTGCGCGAGGTGTCGGCTGCCGGCGACCAGATGGACAAGGTGACACAGCAGAACGCCGCAATGGTCGAAGAAACCACGGCGGCGGCGCAGAGCCTGACACAGGAAACGGAAATCCTTGCCGAGCTGCTGCGGCGGTTCAAGACGAGCAGCGGCCGGGCATCGGAACATCGCCATTACGCAATCGCGTCCTGATGTCCAACCGGTGCTAACGAACGCCGCTGCCTCGGAAGGCGGCGGCGTCTCTTGCACCTGGAGACGCGCCCGCTCCTCCATCGAGGTCAAGAGTGAGGCGTTCTGATCTTCGAGCTGGACCTGCACGGTGGTTCTGAGCAGGTCGCCGGCGAGGCTGACGCGTTCGGCCAGTTCGTCGAGACGCCGCTCCGCCGCATAGACCGAACGGACGGCCTTGAACGCGTCTGTCGATGAATGCTCCGGTTCGTTGCCTTTGCTCGACGCGTTCCTCACGAAGTTCCGACAGCCTGCTTGCCACGATCTCGGCATAGGCTTTTGTCGCGCCGAAAAGGTGACGAGCAACCGCGGAGAAGTTGAGGACGTCGGAGGAGAGCCTGGTTACCTCGGACAGCAGCGCCTTGTCGACTTTGACGGCACTCTGCACATGCGCGATAGGTCGAGGCGCGTCGTCGAATTTTGAAAGCTTCGATACCGTCTCGCGCGCCATCTGCGCCGCCGCAAACCTGGGATGCGACATAGTCCAGCTTCGGTTTTTCGGGACGATTTCCGCCCGTTTCGTCGCACACCAATACCCGGACCGCGGCTATGACCTTGCCGTCGATCTGGCGGCAGCAGGCCTGAAAGGTTTCCGGTGGATTGCTGCCTGGTTCGGCCGGTGCGCCTGTGCCGGCGCGATCGGCGGTCACGGTCGACACCGCGCTGGCTTCCTTCGGAAAGACCTAGCGTGGTTCAGTCCATCGATAATTCGAAACCAATCGAGCTGATCGAGACTGGAATATGTGAGGGGAAAAAAACGATCAGCCACGGCCCCTTGCAAGGTCGTGGCTGATGCAGCGCGCAATCTGTGGGGGACAGGCGCGGCCGGCTATTTGTTGGCGGCGAGCGCCACGTTGATCTTATCGACGTCTGCGCTCATCGCCTTGAAGGCGTCTTCGAGGGAAAGCTCGCCGACGATCAGCTGGCTCATCCTTTGCACGATCAGCTGATACATGGCCCCAGATCCCTTGAGGCGTTCCAGGTCGCGGGCGGCCTGCGGCGCGCTGTCGCGGGCTGCGAGGAAGACGGCCATGGCGTCCTTGGCATTCTTGCTGGTCAGCTTGTACTGCGGATCCTTGATGTTGGCGCCGGTCAGGATGACGTAGTTTTCGGCGATTTCACGCTGGACCTTTTCAGAGCCGAGGAACTCGATGAACGAGGCGACGGCCTGCGGATACTTGGTGCGCTTGAAGCCGACGATCGCCGTACCGCCCGGCATCGCGTAGCAACCGGCATCGCCGCAGGGCGCGCTGATTGCCGTCCAATCGAAGCCGTCGCCGATCTTCTGCTGGAACGGATTGACCATCCAGTTGCCGGCAATATAGGTCACGACATTGCCGTTGACGAACTCGTCACCCATGTTCTTGTACTGGGTTCCGCCGGCAGCACCCCACATTTCCTTGGGGAAGGAGCCGTCCTTCGTCCAGTTGTAGAGATCGGTGATGTAGTGCTTGGCGGCATCGTCGGGGAATGAGAACTTGCCGTCCTTGACGTAATTCGAACCGTAGGAGAAGGCCGCTCCAGAGAAGCGGTGGCCCGAGCGGTCCATCGTGAACGGGATCTGGGCGCCGGTCGCCTTGGCGACGCGGGCGGAGGCTTCGACGATCTCCTTCAGCGTGGCGGTCGGCTTCGGAAGCGGCTCCTTGGCCTGGTCGAAGAGCGTCTTGTTGACGAACGGCAGGTTGAAGGTCTGCGAGGCGACATAGCCGTTGATAGAGTTCTGATCGTTGACACCGGGGAAGCGAAGCGTGTTCAGGCTGTCGCCGTGCAACTTGGCGAACCCGTCCGGATCCTTCATCAGCGGCCGCATGTCGAGGTAGTAGGGCGCCAGCTGCCAGTCGGTGATCTTGGCAACGTCAGGGCCTTCGCCGATGGCAAGCTGCACCGGCAACTGCTTGGCGACGGCATCATAGCCCGACGAGACGAAATTTACCTTGATGTCGGGATGCGCCGTCTCGAATTCCTTGCTCAGCGCTTCCATCCGCTCGACGTAGGCCTGATCGTCGTCGGTGAAGAGAAAGGTGATCGTCTGGGTTTCCGCCATGGCGACGCTCGACCATGCGAAAGAAACCGTGGCCAGCGCCAGTGCGAAAGCCCCTGAAAGATACGTTTTCATTCTCATCCTCCCATGAAAACATTTTCATCAATCGCGGCATCAGCCATCGATAGGCGAATTTCATATACTTGACATTCGTTCCGTCAAGCTATTTTCTGGGCGAATGGCGATGTATTTGAGCAATTCTCAAAAGTCACGCGCACAAATGACCTAATGAAAATATTTTCATTAGATTGCGGAGGAGGCGATCTGTGAAAACGGAAAACATCAAGCGGCCGGGCGACATGGCGCCAGCATACAGCGTGGCTGAGGGGCAGACGGTAACGGCATGGGCCGTTTCCGGCCTCATCGCCAGCTATTTTCCCGGCACGCCGGCCCCTGCCGAAGATCGCGTGGACTATCGTTTCATCAACGGTTTCGTCGACGTCGGCGATCTGCCCTGCCGCAAGGCCTTCTGGTCGACCATGGTGGGGCGGCCGCTTCTGCCCGATACGTCCTGGCCGACGACAAGCCTCTATCTCCCCGGCTCGAACCGCCGCGTCGAGTTCACCAGCTTCTGGCATGCGCCGACGCATGTCAGGCGATGGTTGAAGGGCACGTTCAGGGTGGACGCTCCGCGCCAGCTCAAGCTTGCGCTCAAGACCTGCGGCGGCGTTCGCATTTGGGTCAACGGGCAGGAGGCGGTGCGCTTCGAGCCCTTCAAGCGCAACGTCGAAAGCGCAACTGAGATAACGCTGTCGCTCGACGCCGGCGACAACGAGATTCTCGTCCATACCGAAGACCTTGCCGAGCGCGACACGACCTGGTTTTTCGAGCTCGAAATGCTGGACACTGAGCCACTCTCTGTGCTGCTCCCGGTATCGCTGGATCAGGATGAAATCCGTGAGCTCGAGGCCCTTTCGCGCGGCATGCGCCCGGCCCATGACGTGTTC
Organism: Rhizobium hidalgonense; assembly: GCF_002914525.1. GTDB lineage: Bacteria > Pseudomonadota > Alphaproteobacteria > Rhizobiales > Rhizobiaceae > Rhizobium > Rhizobium hidalgonense. Next base: position 99,697 of record NZ_LODW01000011.1, read on the forward strand.
GTCAATCAGCCGCTGGAAATCATCTTCGACACGGCGCCCGAGCGCGACCTGCCCGTGGAGCTCAAGGTCGTCGGCCATGGCCATGAGCGGCCCGTTCTCGCCCATGCGAAACTGACCCTGCACGCCGGCCAGAGCCGGCTGACGGCCGATGATGTCTGCGGTATTGCGGATGGTTATCATGGCATCAACATGACGATCGGCTCCGGCCCTGGCTCGGTCACCCGCGTCATCGATGCCGCCTTCATGAGCAGCCTTTCGCCATCGCCGACCGAGACGGCGCTTTCCGCCCGCAAACGGCAGGCGCTGGAATACAGCGCCCGCTTCGGCGCCAACCGCGCCGGCCGCCTTATCGCCATGATGGAAACCGGCTACGACGATCGGGAGAGCTTCGAGCCCATCGTCGATGCGACGCTCGCCTCGATCGATGCGCGTGAGGATTGCTCGGATTTCATCATGGTGCCGCTGCTCTGGCTGCTCGGCGACTATGGCGACCGGATGCCCACGGCCACGGTCGAACGCATCCGCCGTTCCGTTTTATCCTACCGCTACTGGGTCGACGAGCCGGGCAATGATGCCATGTGGTTCTGGAGCGAGAACCATGTGCTCTGCTTTCATACGAGCCAGCTGCTGGCCGGGCTTTTCCTGCCCGACGAGGTCTTTTCCGCCTCAGGGCGGACGGGACGGCAGCAGGCCGAACTCGCCGTCGAGCGCCTCGGGCGCTGGTTCGACAGCGTCGAAGCCCACGGCCTGGCGGAGTGGAACTCGGCCGCCTATTACCCGATCGATTTCATCGGCCTGCTTGCGCTGGAGCGCTGGGCCGAAAGCGGGATCGCCAATCGCGCCCGCGGCCAGATCGATCTGATCTTCCGGATGATCGCCCTTCATACGCTCGCGGGCGTTCCGGCCGGCTCGCAGGGGCGCGCTTATGACAAGGAACTGCGCGCCGGGCCGCTGACCGAGCTGGCGCCCTTCGCCCAGGTCGCCTTTGGAACGGGCTGGCTGAACAACGGCGTCGCGGCATTGACCATGTTCTGCGCCGGCAGTTACGAGCCGCCGGCCGATCTCGCCGAGCTTGCAGCGCTTCCGCGAGGACGAAGCGTCGAGGCGCGTTACAGCCAGGGGCTCGAGAGTGGCAGACTCGTGCTGTTCAAGAACGAGGCGGCGCAGCTTTCGACGGTTGTCGATCACAAGACCGGTCAAAAGGGCCATCAGCAGCATGTCCTCGACATCAGGCTCTCCGGCCATCCGATGGCAAGGCTCTGGATCAATCATCCCGGCGAAGACGATCCCTGGGGCAATCAAAGGCCGTCCTATTGGGCCGGCAACGGCATCCTGCCGCGCGTTGCCCAGCATCGCGACGTCGCTCTGTTGATCGAGGATACGGGCGGCGCGCGGCATGCATGGACGCACGCCTATATCGGCCGCGACGGTCTGGACGATCTGATCGTCGAGGGCAATTGGCTGATCGCGCGGTCGGGCCGTGGATTTTCCGCCCTCTGGGCGTCGAACGGCCTGGAACTGGTAACCGACGGGCCGACGGCCGGCCGCGAGGCGCGCTCCTACGGATCGCTCAGTGGCTGGGCGGCCATTGTCGGATGCGGCAATGGCGAGGCCTTCAAGGCCTTCATCGAGCGCTTGTACCAGACGACGGTTTCCTTCGACGGCGCGCTTCGGCGCCTTTCCCTGACACCACCGGGCGGCCCGGCGATCTTGCTTTCTTATGCCGACGGTCTTTCGATCGCCGGCAAGCCCCGGCCGTTCACGCATGACCAGCCGCAGCCGTTTCTCACCCACGACAGTGCGGCCGCCGGTGCCGGCACTGACGGACCGTTCTACTCCTGAAACATAGGTCTCCAGCATGAACACAACATCCGTCGATAACGCCGCCCTCCTGACGACGATCGATCGCGTGGCGACGGCTTTCAGCCGGCTCAGGGGCATCAAGGAAGGTCTGGTGACGGATAATGCCGCTTCCGGTATCCAGTTCGACGAATGGGACTGGGAAGTCGGCGTCGGCCTTTACGGATTTCTCAGGCGCGCAATTTCCACCAATGACCAGAAGGCGCTGCAGGAGCTCGTTGCCTGGTATAGCGGCCAGATCGAACGCGGCCTTCCGCCGCGTCAGATCAACAGCACGGCACCGATGCTGCCGCTGGCAATCCTCGTCCAGCATGTCGACCGTCCGGATTTTCGCGCTCTCGTCGAGGACTGGGCCCAATGGCTCATCAACGAATTGCCGAAGACCGAAGAGGGTGGCTTCCAGCACGTCGTCAAGGAGCGACTCAACGACGGCGAATTGTGGGACGACACCCTGTTCATGGCCTGCCTCTTCCTTGCCCAAGCCGGCGTGCTCTGCGAGCGCAAGGACTGGATCGACGAGGCCGTCTATCAGTTCATGCTACACACCCGCTATCTCGCCGATCCGGTCAGCGGCCTCTGGTATCACGGCTGGACCTTCAACGGCCGGCACAATTTCGCCAATGCCTTCTGGGCGCGTGGCAATGCCTGGATTACGGTCGCGATCCCCGAGCTCTTCGACCTCGTGCCGACGCTTAGCGAGAAGGACCAGCGTTTCCTCTCCAACGTTCTCGCCAGCCAGGTGCGCTCGCTGAAGGCATATCAGCGGCCGGATGGCATGTTCACGACGCTTCTGGACGATCCGTCCTCGCCGCTCGAAACCTCGGCAACGGCGGGCATCGCCTATGGCATGTTGCGCGCCATAGATGCCGGCATTCTGGACGAGAGCGACAGGGATCACGCGGAGCGTGCGCTCAGGGCCGTGATGGCGCGAATCGACGACGAAGGCGTCGTCCACGGCGTCTCGGACGGCACGCCGATGGGCCATGATCTCGATTTCTACCGGCGCATCCCGAACCTGCCGACACCTTACGGCCAGGCGTTGACCATGCTGCTTCTGACCGAAGTCCTGATCGAGAGTGGCCGTCGCCAATGAGCGCTCCCTCCCTCTTCGCGATCGAGGCGCCCGACAGCGACAATACTGATCGCCTGCAGGCGGCAATCGACAGTCTTTCAGCTTCCGGCGGCGGACGCCTGGAGCTCATGGCGGGTATCCACATCTGCCGGGGGCTGCGGTTGCGCTCCGGTGTCGACCTGCATCTGGCCGCCGGCGCGATCCTGCGTCCGGTTCCCGATTATGCGGCTTACGCACGCACGACGGTTTCGGTGATCGCCGAGAAGTCGGACCGCGGCATGATCGTCGCCAGTGGTGCGCGGCGGATCAGCCTGACGGGGGAAGGGCGCATCGAAGCCAGCTGCGAAAGCTTCATCACAGGAGACGACGAGACGGTCGGAACCTTCATCCCGGCCGAATTCCGTCCCCGTGTCGTCGTCTTCGAACACTGCGACGAGGTCGAGATCGGTTCCCTCACCATCAGCGGTTCGCCGATGTGGACTCTGCATTTCGTCGACTGCACCAATGTCGCTGTCCGCAACGTCACGATCGAAAACGACCGCCGCCTTCCCAATACGGACGGCATCGTGCTCGACGCCTGCCGCGGCGCCTTCATCGAGGACTGCACTATATCGACGGCCGACGACGGCATATGCCTGAAGACGAGCATCGGTCCTGAAGGCGTCGCCATCGGCCGGTGCGAGAACATTCTCGTGCGCCGCTGCTCCGTTCAGAGCTTGAGCTGTGCGCTGAAGATCGGCACGGAAACGCATGGCGACATCACCAATGTCCTGTTCGAAGATTGCAGTGTCTCGTCTTCCAATCGGGCGCTCGGCATATTTTCCCGCGATGGCGGCCGGATATCGAATGTGAGGTTTTCCAGAATTTCGGTTGATTGCCGCGAAACGCCCGATGGCTTCTGGGGTTCGGGGGAGGCGCTGACCGTCAATGTTGTCGACCGCATCGCCGAACGCCCCGCAGGCGCTGTCGAAAACCTCATTGTCGAAGATGTGACCGGCCGTATGGAAGGGGCGATTACCGTCATTGCTGCCGCGCCGTCAGGCATCCGGAACGTGTCGCTGGCCCGTATTGCCGTCTGCCAGCAGCCCGGAGAACTCGGCACCGGGCGGACCTATGATCTTCGCCCGACCAATGCCGATCTCGTTCCGAGGGCCGATGGCGGCGGGCGCGCCAATGCCTGGACCCGCGGCGCGGACGGCCGGGTGATCGGCCTGCAGGATTATCCCGGTGGAATGCCGGCCGTTTATGCAGCCGATGTCGACGGGATCTTGATGAACGAGGTGCGGATCACGAGGCCGGCACCGTTGCCGCAAGGCTGGAACGAAAACGACGTCGTCTTCGAAACGGCGGCATCTGATGGGAGTGAGGCATGGCAGAACTGAAACTTTCCACCGTCAACAAGGCGTACGGCACGGTCAAGGTCCTGCATGACGTCGAACTCGATATCAAGGACGGCGAATTCGTTGTCTTCGTCGGTCCGTCCGGATGCGGCAAGTCGACCCTGCTACGCGTTATCGCCGGCCTCGAGGAGGTGACGGAGGGTAAGATCGCGATCGGCGGGCGCGATGTCAGTGCGCTCTCGCCGGCCGAGCGCAAGATCGCCATGGTCTTCCAGTCTTATGCGCTTTATCCGCATATGAGCGTGCGCAAGAACCTCGCCTTCGGCCTGGAAAACCTGAAGTTCAAGCGCGCCGAGATCGAGGCCCGCATTGCTGAGGCCGCCAGGATGCTGGCGATCGAACCCTATCTCGACCGGCGTCCGAAGCAGCTTTCGGGCGGCCAGCGCCAGCGGGTGGCAATCGGCCGGGCGATCGTGCGCGAACCTGATATTTTCCTGTTCGATGAGCCGCTTTCCAATCTCGATGCGGCGCTTCGCGTCCAGACCCGCGCCGAGATCACCAAGCTCCACCGCGAGATCAAGACGACGATGATCTATGTCACCCACGACCAGGTCGAGGCGATGACGATGGCCGACAAGATCGTCGTGCTGCGCGCCGGACGGGTCGAGCAGGTCGGCGCGCCGCTCGAACTCTTCGACCACCCGCTCAATCTCTTCGTCGCCGGCTTCCTCGGCTCGCCACGCATGAACATCATCAAGGGCAAGGTCGCCGCCATCACGGAAAGCGGCATCGCCATCGATGTCGCCAACGGCGGCAGGATCGTCAGCGATGTCGATCTCGCCGGCATTGCGGTGGGGCAGGAGGTTCTCGCCGGCATAAGGCCCGCGCATTTTTCGCGCTCCAGCGGTCAGGGCCTGCCGTTCGTCGTCCAGTATCACGAGGGCCTGGGCACCGAGACCTACGTCTACGGCAATCTCGAGGGGCAGGGCGAGCAGATCATCATCCATGAGGCCGGCCACTTTGCGCCTCATCAGGGCGATCGGCTCGTGATCGATGCCGATCCGGCGCGTGTTCATCTGTTCGATCCCGAAAGCGAACTTGCTTTTGCCCGTCGATCAGGACGGGGGAGGCGCTGACCATGGCTGCTGCTGGTGTAATGCTCTCCCAGACAGGCGAAACGGCGATGAGGGTGGTCGAGGCTCCGATGAATGCGGTGGAGCGCGTCCTCGGCCGCAAGCGCATGCCCTGGCTATTCCTGGCGCCGAACCTCGTTTTGTTCGCCATCTTCACATTCCTGCCGATTGCGATTGCAGTCGGTTACGCCTTCACCGGCGGCACCAATCTTTTCGTCTCGGAGCGGCCCTTCGTCGGTTTCGACAACTTCCGCGCCCTGCTGTCCTGCGGCAACTACCTGCAGCCCGGAACCTGCCAGGAATCGTTGTTCTGGACGGCGGTGTGGAACACGCTGTGGTTCGTGGCGTTGAACGTCACCGCCACGTTGCTGGTGGCGTTGATCACGGCGCTTATCCTCAACCGGGCGATCTTTGCGCGCGGCTTCTTTCGTGCGATGTTCTTCTATCCCGTCCTGCTGTCGCCCGTCGTCATCGGCCTGATCTGGAAATGGTTCCTCGATCGCAACGGGCTGCTGAACGCGTTCTTTCAGATGATCGGCGTGCCGCCGGAGATTTTCCTGCTCGATGTCGGCTGGTCGCGCTTCTTCGTCGTCGTAGTGTCGGTCTGGTTCCATATGGGTTTTTACACGCTCATCCTGCTCGCCGGCCTCCAGGCGATCCCGAAGGAGCTCTATGAGGCCGCCTCGATCGACGCAGCTTCGCCGCGCCGCACCCTCTTTAGAATAACGCTGCCTCTTCTTGCGCCGAACCTGCTCGTCGTATTCATCCTGTTGATGATCAAGTCCGTGCAGATCTTTGACGAGGCTTGGGTTCTGACGAACGGCGGTGGCCCCGGCACAGCCAACAGCTTCATCGTCCAATATATCTACCAGATGGCATTCAGCAGCGATCTGCGCCTCTTCGGGTTGGCCTCGGCCGCCTCAGTTCTCATGGGACTGGTGCTCCTGGTACTCACCCTCATACAACTGCGCCTCGGCAAGCGAATGGAGTCCTGAATGAACAGCTCTATGAACCCGATCCGCTTCATGACGCGCACGCGCCGTGCCGGACGCATCGACATCACCGATATTTTGTCATGGGTCTGGCTGATCGGCGGAACGCTGGCGGTGCTTGTTCCGGTCGCCTGGGCAGGCCTTTCCTCGCTGAAGCCGGCGGCCGAAATCACCCGCTTTCCGCCGACGCTGCTTCCCCGCGCCGCCGTGGAGCAGAGCGTGCCCGGCTTCGACAAACCGCTCAGCCTCTGGCAGGTCACCATTGACGGCCAGCCACGCGAAATGGCGATGATCAGGCGCGTCGGCCTCAAGGCGCAGATGGTCGATCCCGCAAACCCGGGACAGCCGGTCAGCGTCGACGTGAAGGGGATCACGCCGGTGCAGCACCTAACTGTCGCCACGGAGAATTACACCGATCCGCTGACGCGCTTCAACTTCCTGACCTTCCTGAAAAATTCGGTGTTCGTCACCGTCGTTGCGACGCTTCTGACGCTTGTTGTCAACGCCATGGCGGCATTTGCGCTGTCGAAATATAAATTTCGCGGCGACACGACGGTTTTCGTCATCATCATTTCGACCCTGATGATCCCGCTTGCCGTCGTCATGGTCCCGGCCTACCTCGTCATCGTCGGGGTAGGGCTTGCCGACAATCTCTGGGGCGTCATCCTGCCGACGATTGCCTCTCCGACCGCCGTCTTCCTGCTTCGGCAATATATGTTGACGATCCCCGATGAGCTGATCGAGGCGGCGCGGGTCGACGCGGCAAGCGAATTCTGCATCTTCTGGCGGATCATCCTGCCCCTGACAGCGCCTGCTCTCGCAGTGCTGGCGATCTTTTCAGTGCTCTGGCGCTGGAACGACTTTCTTTGGCCGCTCATCGTCCTCAACAGCCGCGAGAATTTCACGCTGCAGGTCGGCCTCAACGCATTCCAGGGAGAATTCTCGGTGCAATGGCACTATATCCTGGCGATGACCTTCCTCAGCCTGCTGCCCGTCACCGTTGTCTTCCTGTTCCTGCAGAAATACATCACCACCGGCATTGCTGGAACGGGCATGAAGTAAACGAGGCGTGGAGAAGTTCTCCTCCCAGGCGTGAAATCGCATACCCCGTCTCATAGCGCCGGCCGAAGCGCGCCGCATCGAAGCTGGTCGGCGCGGCGCTCTTCAGGCTTTTGTCTCGCGCATGGCTTCCGGGGACTTTACCCAATTCTCAGTCCTCGGGCAGACTATACGATTATCCAATGCGCAGAATACCTGAGTGCAGGTTGCCAGAATGCGGCGACAACGGCGCCCCTCAGGCCGCAGCGCCCAGCAAGGCTGCCCCGGCATGGAATCGGCGCAACGCAATGTCAGCGCCAACCGCCCGCCTCGAGTGGCAATGTAGTTCTGAAGCAGGAAGAATGGGCAGAATTCAGATGGAAGGGAGGCTACGGCACCCACCGCTTTTGGACAGAATCGGCAAAGGCCTGATCGCCTGGGCCGTTCCGAATTCGTTTTAAGCAATGCCTCAGAATTCCGCATAATCAGGAGCGGTGCTGCCGGTACAGATATCACAATACGGTTTCGAACAGCGGGATCAAGGCCGCGCCGATTGCACCCGGCGCATCGATGATCTCAGCCACGGCAAGGCGGGGAACGTCGCGCAGTACGCCGTGCCGAGGCAGATTGTTGAATTCGGTCCGTTCGATAAGCATTCTCGCAAGTGAATGCGGAAGCTCGCCGCCAAGGACGATGAGGGCGGGGTCGAAAATTGCGCAGATCGCATTGATGGCGCGATTGTGGGCCGGCAAGACGCGGTCGACCCATTCGCCAACGCCGTCCCAATTTACCAGCTCCTCATTCTTCAGATCCTTGAGGGCCAGGTCCGAGCGTCCCTTGCTGCGAAGATATTCGAGCAATTGGCCAAGTGCGGGGCGATCGTCATAGTCCTGACGCGCGAAGAGAACGGAAAATTCACCGGCGTTGCCGAAACTGCCACGAAACGGCATGCCTCCCGAAACCAGGCCGCCGCCGTAGCCGTGAAGATGGGCAATATAGGCGAAGTCCGCGACGTCGCGGCCAACCCCGAAAATCGCTTCCGCCAAAGCTGCGGTCCTGGCAACATTGTCTGCCCAGATCGGCAGGCCAAGCCGCTCTCCAAGCAAAGGCGCCAAGTCGATCAGTGACCAATGCGCAAGTGGCAGAGGACAGTTGAAGGCCGTGTCCAGCATGCGGTGGCCCGCGACCGCCAGGCCGACGCCGAGGACGTCGCGCCGTTTGGCGCCTTGGCGGGCCAGAATGTCCTCGACCGCGGCTTCAATCCGTTCCAGTTCCATCGACAGCGAGTCGCCTGCCTGCGGGATTTCCATATTTTCCAAAGGCTCGCCGAAGCCCATGAGACAAAGGCCGATCGAGCCGACGTTCACGGAAATGCCAAGTGTCAGACACCAGTTCCTTCGAAGGGTCAACTTTGGGCTGGGCGGACCCGGCCGCCGGCCCTCCGAATGCGAAAAGACGATCATTCCCCGCTCATGAAGCCGGGCGACGATCCGGTGCAAGGATTGCTGGGTGAGATCGAGCGGCTCGGTCAGGTCGGAACGCTCGATCCCGGGAGACTTCCAGATCAACCGCAAGAGGTCCCGTTCGTTGCGGGAGGCGACCCGCGCCGGTTGTACGTCTCGCAAAAAATGTGCGTCGACATGGTTTAAAGCAACGTACTTCATTTTCTGATCGTTTTGATTTACACTGTAGGTGTGAAGATAAAGGAGGGGACGCTTTATTTCCATCAGAGGCAAGTAAATTCATCCATGGTGTCGGCGCTCCTGCTTACCTCATCGAGATTGGTCAGGCCAGTCGGGATGACGTCTGGGGTGCCTAGGGAAAAGAATCGAGTTGCATGATCTCATTGGGACACGAAAATACAGCCCGAGTTCTTGAGCCCGAGGGTTATAGGTTTGTGCCGACACATGAAGGCAGCACCTTCGAATCGATGGTTCATGCCTTTTCGAAAGGATACGGCGCTTTCGGGGCACAGCCGTTGACGAATGACCGGACCTTCGCCTGGGCAGCGGACTTGCGTAGGACCGAGGCATTCACGGTAATCCATTCGGTTTACCGGACCTCCTGGACAATCCGTACGCTCGACGAAACTCCGCAACACCTCGCGTTTTACCTGCCGCACATGGGATCGTTTCGTTTATCCATTGGAAAAAGGATGGTCGAAAGCGGAGCAGGTCATCTTCTTATGGCCAACAATCATGAGGCTGGTGATCGCGTCGTCCTAGGCCCGCATCGCTCGGACGCTCTCTTCCTGGACTGGCAAGTCGTGAGGAGAATGCTCGTCTCCCTGGTGGAAGCGCCACTTTCCGAATCGCTCGACTTTGAACCCATCCTGGATCTCGCGACACAATCGGGCCAGCTTATCGGCAACCTGGTGCAGACGATCGTGCAGGGCATGCGCGACGGTGGTCCGCTTTTGTCTTCCCCTCTCGCCATGGCAACGATGAGTGAAACGCTTGCTCATCTTGTAATCCGATTTGGCCATCACCGCCTGTCCGGTCACTTGGAAAAGAAGAAAGTGTCGTTGGTTGCTCCCTGGCATGTCCGGCGTGCCATCGACTATATGCATGCCAATATCGCAGAGCCTCTCACCATGACGATGATTGCCGACGATGTCGGCGTTTCACTTCGCGCGCTGCAGACGGGATTCAAGGCCTTCAGGGGAACGTCGCCGGCGGGTTACCTCCGCACGATCCGGCTGCAAGCGGCGCGTGAGCAACTGCGGGATCCAACAAACCAGCGATCTGTCCGCGAAATCTGCATGATATGGGGGTTCGCTCATGCGGGTAGATTCTCGATCATCTATCGCAGCACCTTCGGTGAAAGTCCGCGAGATACGCGCCTGCGTGCGGAGCGCTTGCGTTAGAGCTTTTCGGGATTCTGCCGGCGTCCGACGGGTTTTTAGCGCGGCGGCGCGATGCTGCCGCGCAGGACGAGGTGGCATCCAAGTTCCAGGCGATGGGCCGGCCGCTGCGGGTCATTGGCAATCAGCCTCTGTTCGATCAGCGCCAAGGCGGCAGCGCCGAGCTTGTCGGTGGGAACGCTGACCGTTGAAAGCGGCGGACGGCTGAATTCGCCGGGGACGATATCGTCAAAGCCCAGCACCGAGATTGCTTCGGGCACGCTTATGTCGCGATCGGCCAATGCCTTCAAGCAGCCGAGCGCCAGATTGTCGGCGGCGCAGAAGACTGCGGTAGCGCCTTTCATCGTCGGATCGCGATCGAGCAAGGCGTTGATGGCGGCCTCGCCGTGACGAGGCTCATATCCTTCGGCTTCCACGATCATGTCTTGGGGCACGGGAAGCTGCGCGGCGAAATAGGCGTCGGAAAAGCCGTCATATCTGCGTTGGATCGTCGTGCGGCCCTTCCAGGTCAGGTGCAGGATGCGGCGATGTCCGAGCGCCAGCAGGTGCTCGATGCCAAGCCGAGCCCCGAAGCGGTTTTCCGGCGTCACCGTATCGACCAGCATGGCCGGATCTTCACCGTTGACGATGACAACAGGCACATCAGGGGAGGAGAGGCTTCGGATCAGTTCCGGCTGATCATCGTTGAGGACCACGATGCCGTCTGCGCGCTCGGAGAGCGCGATCTGTCTGACCTCGGCGCCGTCGATGCGCCGGCCGGTGCTGACGAAAGGCACGATCCGGATGCCGCGACGCTCGCACTCCTTCCTGAGGCCGTTGAGGATCGTCCAGCTCACTAGGTTGAGGTCGCTCTCCGGCGCCGCATCGCCCGGAATGGCGAGAAGCAGGACACGTAGCGCCGCGATCGTCGCCTTCTTCCTGCGGCGGTCGAGATAACCCAGTCGTTTGGCCGAATCCAGCACCCTTTCGCGCACTTCGACCGTTAGCGGCGCGGTCCCGTTCAGCGCGTGCGAGGCCGTGCTCAGCGATACATCAGCGTCGCGCGCGACATCCTTGAGATTGACTTTGCGTTCCACTTTATTCCGTCGCGAATTGAGGTCGTGCGTTCGAAGGCACAGCTAACTCGATGTTTTCACATAAAGACTTCAGAAAAGCTACTTGCACCGTAACCAATTTTTTCGCGTTCGGCGAAAACCGGCCACCGCGCTACCGCAAACGAGCGATGAACGCGGGCGCTCAGAGCCATTGGCGATCAGTGAGGCTTGGCGAGCAGGCCGTTGAACAGCAGATCGAAATAGGTCCGCAGGAAGGCCTCCTTGTTGGGGGTAGGCACCCGGCGGTCGTCGAATATCAGCCGCAGAACCGTCGTCGTCAGAATGGGCGCGACCACGATCTCGGAGAATTCCACCGGGATTTCGCGAAACTCCCCCGACGCCATTCCCTCCAGGAGAAGGGCGTCGATCTTGGCGATGATCGGCGCGATGAACTCATCGTGGTGGCGGTCGATCAGCTCGGGGAAGCGCTGTCCTTCCGCAATGACGAGCCGAACCAGCTCGCGGGTTGTGCGATCCTCGGCGATTTGCTCGTAGAGCAGGCTCAAAATGGCCATCAGCCTGTCGGCGGCCTTGCCGCTAAAAGCGCCAACGATCCCCAGCAACTCCTGGAACGGTACGGAGAAGTGGTTGATCATCGCTTCGAAAAGTTGTTCCTTCGTTTCGAAGTAGACATAGACCGTGCCTTTGGTGACACCGACCCTGTCGGCAATATCTTCGATACGTGTTCCGGCAAAGCCGCATTTGACGAACTCCTCGAAGGCGGCATCCAGAATTTGGATGGGCCGTAGCGCCTTCTGTTCCGCACGTGTGACCTTCTTTTGATCTGCCATTTCCTGCCTCCCTTTGTTGTACGCGCCCGCCTGCGACGCAAAGTTTCATTGACTAATACGTCAGTCAATTATATAGCAGCTGCCGTTGAGAGCAAGAGGTCAACTATGAGAACCATTCTGATCGCCACCGCGATCGTATGCGCCGTCGGTCTCGGATCATGCAGCGATCCGAGCGGGCCGACTGAGCCGACCCCGCGGCAGGTCGGCGTTGTCGTGGCTAAATCTGAGCCGCTGGCTGAGGGCGGCGCGCTCACCGGAGAAGTCCGGGCTCGGATCCAGACCGATTTGTCCTTCCGTGTCAGCGGCAAGATTGTCGAGCGGCTGGTGGAGGTCGGGCAGTCCGTGAAAGCGGGGCAGGTCCTGGCGCGCATCGATCCGGAAGAGCAGAAAGCCGACCTGGATGTGGCGGCGGCCAATCTTCAGTCCGCTGAGGCGCAGCAAACCCAGGCGCAGCTCGCATTCGACCGACAGCAGAGCCTGTTTCAAACCCAGGTGACGACGCGTGCCGCGCTCGACCAGGCGCAGGAGGCGCTTCTGACGGCGCAGGCATCGACGAAGTCGGCGCAGGCGCTCTTTGAAACCGCGCAGGACACCCTGTCCTATACCGAGCTGAAGGCGGATGCCGACGGGGTGATCACCGCCCGCAATGCCGAGGTCGGGCAGGTGGCGCAGGCAGCCCAGGTCGTCTTCACCCTTGCCCATGACGGTGACCGGGATGCCGTCTTCGAAGTGGTCGAGAGCGCCTTCCTGCGCCCGATCGACGGCGACGGCACCGTGGCCCTTCTGTCGGACCCCTCGCAGAAGATCACGGCGAAGGTGCGCGAGATTTCGCCGACGATCGATTCTTCCACCGGCACTATCAGGGTCAAAGTGGCGTTATCGAGCGACGCGCCCATTCCTCTCGGCGCACCGGTCGTCGGAAAATTCAATTACGTCCCGCAGGACGTCATCCAGCTGCCCTGGTCGGCAATGACCTCCAAGGGCGGCAAGCCGGCCGTCTGGATCGTCGATCCCGCATCCTCTGCGGTTGCGGCGACAGCGATCGACGTAGCCAGCTACGAGACCGGCAGCTTCATCGTCAAGTCGGGCGTCTCGGCAGGGGACGTCGTGGTGACCGACGGCACCAAATTCCTCAGGCCCGGTGAAATCGTGTCTTATATCAAGGAAGCATCAAAGTGAGTATTCGTCCCAAGATAATCGCACTGATGATGGGTACGGCCCTGATCGCCTCCTGCACCAAGCAGGAGGAAAGCACTGGTGAAGCCCCCCGCCCGGTGCTTTCGATCACAGTCAGGCAGACGCCCGCGACGAGCCTCGGCCTGACCGGCACGATCCAGCCGACGATCGAGACCGATCTCGGCTTCCGGATCCTCGGACGGATGATTGCCCGCAACGTCAATGTCGGTGATGTCGTCAAGAAGGGTGACGTCGTGGCGGCCATTGATCCGCTGGCGCTGGAACTTGCCGTGCGTAGCGCCCAGTCCGACGTCGAGAATAGCGATGCCCAGCTTCGAAACGCGGTGACGACGGAACAGCGCCAGCGCGCGCTGGTGGAATCGCGCTCAGGCACCGAAGCCTCGCTCGAAGAAGCCGAGCAAGCGAAAAGGACGGCCGCGGCCACCGTCGCCAAGGCGCAGGCCAATCTCGACAAGGCGAGGGAGCAACTCGGCTACGCGCAGCTTCAGGCGGAATTCGATGGTGTCGTGACTGCAAGCTCGGCCGAGGTCGGCCAAGTCGTCTCGGCCGGCCAGACGGTTGTCACGATAGCGCGGCCGGACAAGCGCGACGCGGTGGTCGACGTGCCTCAGGCCGCGGCCCAGAAACTGAAGGTCGGCGCGCCATTCGAGGTGACGCTGCAGCTAGAACCTTCCATCCGCACGACGGGCGTCGTGCGCGAGATCGCACCGGAGGCGGAAGCCGCCACCCGCACCAGCAGAACCAAGATCGCGCTCGCCGATCCGCCTGCAGCCTTCAGGCTCGGCGCAGTCATCACAGCCTCCGCAGCCATCGCCGCCGATCCCGAGATCGTGCTGCCTTCGTCCGCGATCCTTGCCGGCACGAACGGCGCCAGCGTCTGGATTGTCGACGTGCCGGCCAAGAAGGTGGCACTGCGCCGCGTGAAGATCGACGGCGACGTCGTCGACGGCGGCACCGTCCGCGTCACCGAGGGGCTCGCTCCAGGAGAGCGGGTGGTCGTGGCAGGCGTGCATAAACTTGAAGATGGCCAGGCCATCAGGATCGACCAGGAGATCAGCCAGTGAAGTCTTTCAATCTTTCCGACTGGGCGCTCGAGCACCGTTCCCTCGTCTGGTACTTCATGATCGTCTTCATTCTTGCAGGCACTTTCTCCTATCTGAACCTCGGCCGCGAGGAAGACCCGAACTTTACCATCAAGACGATGGTCATCACCGCCCAGTGGCCCGGTGCTTCCGCAGAGGAGGTGACGCGGCAGGTGACCGACAGGATCGAGAAGAAGCTCCAGGAACTGGAATCGCTCGACTACACCAAGAGCCAGACCGTCGCCGGCCAGACGACCGTCTTCGTCGAACTGCTGCCGACGACCAAGGCAAGGGACGTCGCGCCGACCTGGCTGCGCATCCGCAACATGATCGCTGACATCAAGGGCGATTTCCCGAGCGGGGTCGTCGGTCCCTTCTTCAACGACCGCTTCGGCGACGTGTTCGGCAACATCTACGCCTTCACCAGCGACGGGCTGACCCAGCGCCAGCTTCGCGATCTCGTGGAAAATGCCCGCTCCGAAGTTCTGACGGTGCCGAATGTCGGCAAGGTCGATGTGATCGGCGCTCAGGACGAGGCGATCTATCTCGAATTCTCCACGCGCCAGATCGCAGCACTCGGCATCGACCAGCAGTCGGTCATCCAGACCCTGCAGGCCCAGAATGCTGTCACCCAGTCCGGCTTCGTCGATGCCGGTCCGGAGCGGATTGCCTTGCGGGTGAGCGGGCAGTTCACCTCCGAGGAAAGCCTGCGGTCGATCAACCTTCGCATCAACGACCGCTTCTTCCCGCTGACCGACGTCGCCACGATCAAGCGCGGTTACGTCGATCCGCCCTCGGCGCTGTTCCGCTTCAACGGTGAACCCGCAATCGGGCTTGCCATCGGCATGAAGCAGGGCGCCAACCTGCTGGAGTTCGGCGAAGGACTCGACGCGCGGATGAAACAGGTCGTTGCCGATCTTCCGATCGGCGTGGACGTCCACCGCGTTTCCGATCAGCCGGCCGTTGTAGACGAAGCGGTTTCGGGCTTTACCCGCGCGCTCTTCGAAGCAATCGTCATCGTGCTTGTCATCAGTTTCATTAGCCTCGGTGCTCGCGCCGGCATGGTGGTGGCGATTTCCATTCCTCTCGTGCTCGCCATCACCTTCGTGGTGATGGAATACTCCGGCATTTCGCTTCAGCGCATCTCGCTCGGCGCACTCATCATTGCGCTCGGACTGCTCGTCGACGATGCCATGATCGCCGTCGAAATGATGGTGGCTCGCCTGGAGGCGGGCGACGATCTGAGGAAGGCCGCTACCTACGTCTATACCTCGACGGCTTTTCCGATGTTGACGGGGACGCTGGTGACCGTCGCGGGCTTCATCCCGGTCGGTCTCAACAGCAGTGCGGCCGGCGAATTCACCTTCACGCTTTTCGTGGTCATCGCGGTTTCGCTTGTGGTGTCCTGGATCGTCGCCGTGCTGTTCACGCCGCTTCTCGGGGTCACCATCCTGCCGAAGACGATGAAATCGCATCACGAGAAGAAGGGCCGATTCGCCGCCGTCTTCTCGTGGCTTTTGAAGCTGGCGATGCGCTGGCGCTGGATCACCATCGTCCTGACGGTCGGGGTCTTCGCACTTTCGGTTGGCGGCATGGGGCTGGTGCAGCAGCAGTTCTTCCCGAATTCCGACAGAACAGAACTCGTGATCGATTGGAACCTGCCCCACAACAGTTCGATCGCCGAGACCAACAGGCAGATGGCCAAATTCGAAAAGGAGATGCTGGCCAATAACAAGGATATCGACCACTGGACGACCTATGTCGGCCAGGGCGCGCCGCGCTTCATCCTGTCCTTCGACGTGCAGACACCCGATGTCACCTTCGGACAGACCATCATCGTCACCAAGGGCCTCGACGTACGCGACAAGGTGCGGGCGGAGCTGCAGGACTATCTGACGAAGACCTTCCCCGGCACCGACGCCTTCGTGAAGCTTCTCGACATCGGCCCGCCGGTGGGTAAGCCGGTCCAGTATCGGATCAGCGGCCCCGACATTCAAAAGGTGCGCGACATTTCCCAGCAATTTGCAGGCGTTGTCGGTTCGCATCCACTGCTGTCGAACATGGTGTTGGACTGGAATGAGCCATCTCGCGTCGTGAAGGTCGATGTACTGCAGGACAAGGCGCGTCAGCTCGGCGTCTCCTCCGAGGACATCGCAACCGCCCTCAACGGCATTGTTGAAGGCTCGACAGCGACACAGATCCGCGACGACATCTATCTGGTCAATGTCATCGGGCGGGCCAAGGCCTCCGAGCGCGATTCCGTCCAGACACTTGAGAACCTGCAGCTCTCCACTTCCAACGGCAAGGTTGTGCCTCTCTCGGCCGTGGCGAATTTCCGCTACGAACTCGAGCAGCCGACGATTTGGCGTCGTGACCGGCAGCCCACCATCACGCTCAAGGCGGCCGTCATCGGCTCGACGCAGCCGGCCACGATCGTCGATCAGCTAAAGCCCAAGGTCGAGGAATTCCAGAAGAACCTTCCCGTCGGATACAAGGTGGAAGTCGGCGGTGCGGTCGAATCCAGCGCCGAGGCGCAAGGGCCAATTGCGGCGGTAGCTCCGCTGATGCTGTTTACGATGGCGACGATCCTGATGATCCAGTTGCAGAGCTTCAGCCGCCTCTTCCTGGTCTTCGCGGTCGCGCCGACGGCCCTGATCGGCGTGGTCGCGGCGCTCTTGCTGAGCAATGCGCCCATGGGCTTCGTTGCCATCCTCGGCATTCTGGCGCTGATCGGCATCCTGATCCGCAACTCCGTCATCCTGGTCGTGCAGATCGAGCATCTGCGCAGCGAGGGAATGGCGCCATGGCAGGCGGTCATAGAAGCAACTGAGCACCGCATGCGGCCGATCATGCTGACGGCGGCGGCAGCAACCCTCGCGCTGATCCCGATCTCGCGCGAGATCTTCTGGGGGCCGATGGCCTACGCCATGATGGGCGGCATCGTTATCGGGACGGCGCTCACTCTGCTGTTCCTGCCGGCGCTCTACGTGGCGTGGTTCAGGATCCCAAGGGATGAGGGTGCGCGGGGCGAAGCCACGGCAGAGGCGTGATGCAGTCTCCGACGGCCATCGCCCACGGCCACCGCGGCGGCCGCTGCAACACAGGCCGCGACGAATGGGTGGGATGGCGCAGGTGATGCCGTCTCACACCGGCGCGGGAACGGCATGGCGAATGATGACGTGGACAGAAGCGCACGCCGGAGAGCGTCTGGCCTTGAGGGAAACGGATCGATGATCGAACGACCTCTCCGAGGCCTGCCGAAGACAGCACTGGCGATCATTGTGACCATTGGTTTGGCGATGCTTGCGGGCTGCGCCACGAGGCCATCGCCTGAAGTCTTGACGCCTGTTCATCTGAGCGAGCCGGCTCGTTCGGAAACGGCTCCGGATAAGGTGAGCGTGCTCGTCGCGACCAACAGAGCCCCCGATAGCGTGCGGGGTGGGTTCAGCAATGCATGGGCCGAGAAACTGACCTATGAGCAGTACGCGTTTTCGGTTCCTCCCGGCAGGAAGGATACCGCGATCACCTATCCCAAGGCGAAGCCGGATCCGCAACGGCAGTTTGCCGTCGTCGAGCGCAAGCAACTGCCTAGGGATGCTTTCGTGCAGCAGGCGCTCGCCTCCGTGCAACCCGACGGCACCATCGGCATCTTCGTCCACGGCTACAACTACAGTTACCAGGAGGCGCTTTACCGCACCGCCCAGATCGCCGCGGACGCGAAAATCCCCGGCGCTCCGATCCTGTTTTCCTGGCCTTCGGCGGCGTCCGTCGCCGGATATGTTGCCGACCGCGATGCCGCGCTTTCCTCGCGAAGCGAACTTGTTTCTCTCGTCACGTCGCTCTCGGCATCGGCCAAGGTGAAACGCATCATTCTGTTCGGACACAGCATGGGCGGGTTCCTGGTGATGGAAACGGTGCGAGAGCTCAAGCTGCAGCATCGCGACGCCGTCATCGGCAAGCTGGCGGTGGTGCTGGCCGCCCCAGACATCGATGTCGATGTCTTCCGGTCCCAGTTAAATGACATTGGTCCAATGCCTATCCCGATCTCCCTTCTGGTTTCCAAGGACGACCAGGCGCTCGTGGCCTCGAGCTTCATCGCCGGGGAGCGGCCGCGCGTCGGACGGCTCGATATCGACGATCCCGTCATCGAGGAGACCGCCTTGAAGGCACGGCTTCGGGTCATCGACATCACGTCGATCAAGACCTCCGACGGATTGGGCCACGACCGCTACGCATCACTCGCCAAGTTCGGCGCCCAGCTTGCCTCCTTCGAGAGCGGCCGGCGATCGACCCCCGGCGATGTCGGCGCCTTCGTCTTCGATGCCGCCGGCGCCGCAGTCGCAAGCCCGTTTCGCTTGGCCGGACGTGTCGTTCGTTCGCAATAGCTCGGAGCCTTTTTACATCGCCGCCATCAACATTGTGTACAATGTGACTATTAAATTGTCAGATGCATAAATGAAGAGCAGACTTCCGTCCGTGGCCGAGTCGGCCTCAGGGGATATGGGAGGGCATTCATGAGCATACGAAATCCGTCTCCCTCGTTATATAACGAGGACCTTGCACCCGCGGAGGAGCGCAAGTGGGGTGCATTCAGCATTTTCAACGTCTGGACATCGGACGTCCATAGCCTGTGGGGCTATTATCTCGCCGCAAGCCTGTTTCTGCTCTGCGGCAGTTTCGTCAACTTCGTTATCGCCATCGGCATCGGCTCTCTCGTCATCTTCCTTCTAATGAGCATGGTCGGCAATGCCGGCGTGCGCACCGGCGTACCATTTCCGGTTCTGGCGCGCGCCTCGTTCGGCACGTTCGGGGCCAATGTTCCAGCACTCGTGAGGGCGGTGGTCGCCTGCTTCTGGTACGGCGCACAGACCGCCGCCGCATCCGGCGCGATCGTTGCCCTGCTGATCCGCAACGAGAGCCTGCTCGCCTTCCACCAGAACAGCCACATACTCGGCCATTCGACCCTCGAACTCATCTGCTACGTCATCGTCTGGGCGCTGCAACTGCTGATCATCCAGCGGGGCATGGAAACTGTCCGCAAGTTCCAGGATTGGGCCGGCCCTGCCGTCTGGATCATGATGCTGATCCTGGCCGTCTATCTGGTCGTCAAGTCGGGCACCTTCTCATTCGGTTCCGAAATCCCGCGCGACGTGCTGATCGAAAAGACCAAGGATGCCGGCGTGCCGGGCGAGCCCGGTTCGATCGCCGCGCTTGCCGCGGTGGCCGCCACCTGGATCACTTATTTCGCGGCGCTTTACCTGAACTTCTGCGACTTCTCGCGTTACGCGACGAGCGAAAAGGCGTTGCGCAGGGCAATCTTTGGGGCCTGCCGATCAACCTTTTGGCGTTCTGCCTTGTCGCAGGTGTCACGACCACGGCGGCCTTCACCGTCTATGGAGAGGTCCTGCTGCATCCGGAAATGATATCGGCGAAATTCGACAGCTGGTTCCTGGCGCTGCTTGCCGCGCTGACATTCGCCATCGCCACGCTCGGCATCAACGTCGTGGCGAACTTCGTCTCGCCCGCCTTCGATTTCGCCAATGTCTTCCCGCGCCAGATCAACTTCAAACGCGGCGGATATATCGCCGCGCTGATCGCGCTGGTGCTTTATCCGTTTGCTCCCTGGGAAACGGGTGCGGCGCATTTCGTCAACTTCATCGGGTCGACGATGGGTCCGATCTTCGGCATCATGATGGTGGACTACTATCTCATCCGGAAGAGCCAGCTGAACGTCGAGGCCCTTTATCACGAGAATGGCGAGTTCCGCTTCCAGAACGGCTGGCACGGCAACGCCTTTATCGCGTTTGCGGTCGGCGCGCTGTTCTCCTCGATCCTGCCGACCTTCACCAGCATCCTGCCGGATTGGTGGGGCACTTATGGCTGGTTCTTCGGCGTCGGAATCGGCGGGGCGATCTATTTCGTGTTGAGAATGGGCGCCCGGCGTAATCCGGCCTTCGCGGCATGATGAAACGAAAGCGCCCGGCATTGCCGGGCGCCTTCATCTCTGGTCTGTCCAAGCGGTCAGGGCAGGGGATCGGCCATCCGCACCCGTCCTAGCGGCGTGCGGCAATCGCATGGATGGCGGTGTGGGCTGAAGGCTGCGCCATCGTTCTCACTGTCGAGCGAAGGGCTGACGACTGGTTGGACGCCGCATCGTCGAGCCTGAACTGGGCGATAAGTTCGCGAAGTGTCTGGGCTTGCTGCGCGAGTGAATTGGATGCCGCCGTCGACTGTTGCACCATGGTCGCATTCTGTTGCGTGGTCTGGTCCATCCGGTTGACCGCAACATTGACTTCGCTCAGTCCGACGGACTGCTCTTTCGCAGAGGTGGCGATCGAGTCCATATGGTGATTGATCTGTGTGATGAAGCCGCCGATGGTCTTCAGGGCTTGGCCGGTGTCGCGCACCAACTTGACGCCGCTTTCAACTTCCTTCGAAGAGTTCTGGATCAGGCCCTTGATTTCCTTGGCGGCACTTGCCGAGCGCTGGGCGAGTTCGCGGACTTCCTGGGCGACGACGGCAAAGCCCTTGCCGGCCTCGCCTGCACGTGCGGCTTCCACGCCCGCATTGAGCGCGAGAAGATTGGTCTGGAACGCGATTTCGTCAATGACGCTGATGATGTTGGAAATCTGCTGAGAAGAGGTCTCGATGCGCTCCATCGCTTCTTCGGCGTGGGAAACGACTTCCGCGGAGATGCCGGCGCTGCGATTTGCCTCGGTGGCCACCGTGCGCGTCTCCTCAGTCCGCTTGCTGGAGTTCGCAACGTTTGCGGTGATCTCTTCCAACGCGGCTGCCGTCTCTTCGAGCGAGGCCGCCTGCTGCTCCGTGCGCTTCGACAAATCGCTCGCACCGGAGGAGATTTCCCGCGTGCCTTCGTCGATCGTCCCGATGCTGTCGGAGATCGCTCGGAGCGTCGCGCCAAGCTGGGTGACGGACTGGTTGAAGTCGTGGCGCAGCGCCTCGAAGTCGGGCGCGAAGGTCTCGTTGATCTGAAAGGCGAGGTCGCCTGCGGCCAGCCGCTTCAGTCCGGCGGCGAGACCCGAAGTGGCAATGCGCAACCGCTCCGAGGCGTCGGCTTCCGCTTGCTTCTGAGCTGCAACACGATCGGCCTCTGCCCTGTTGCGGTTTTCTTCGGCGTCGAGTGCCATCCGCTTATTCGTGATCGCGGCTTGACGGAAGATCTCGACGGCTCCAGTCATCGATCCGATTTCGTCAGCGCGGTGGGCAAACGGAATCTCCGCCTCGGTGTCGCCGTCGGCCAGCCGGCGCATCGCGGCGGTGATGCCGGTAATCGGATTGGCAATGCCGGTCAGCACGAAGGCGACGGCGCCGAGAACGAGCAACCCGGCCACACTGATTGCGGCGAGCAGATAGAATTCTATGGAGTCGAAGGTTTCCTTGCTGAGGGCGGCAGCTTTGTTACTGCCGCTGACGTCCAATTCGACCAGGGCGGCCGTGGCTTCCTTGAGCTTGTCCGAATAGGAGCGCATCTCACCGCCCAGATATTTGCCGGCTTCTTCCGTCTTGTTGGCGCGGGAAAGGGCGAGCAGCTGCGAACTGCTGGCGATGTAGCCTCCAACGCTCTCCTTGATCGTCTTGATCAGGTCGCGCTCGTGGTCCGATGACGCCAGCGGAAGGTAGGCTTCCACCGATTTACCAACCGTATCCTCGGCGGCTTTGATGGCCTCTTCGCGTGTTTTCTTTTCAGCCTCGGACTGCGCAATGATGTGGTCACGGTAGGCGAGGCGCAAATTCGTCATGGCGAGATTGATCGATTGCGAAGCCTGGACGCTCGGCAGCCAATGGGTTGCGATTTCTTCGGTGGAGCCGTTCGTGTTTCGAAGACCATCGACCGCGAGATAGGCGACGAGACCGAAAAGAAGGGCTATACCGCTGAAAATCAACAGCAAACTCGATTTAATGTTTGGACGACGCATTGTAAGTCCTCGATCGAACGGTCCGGCCTCATACCGGCTTGGCCAGGGACTTTTGTATCGGAAAAAATTTAACGATTTGCTCAATCTGTAAAATGCCGTTTACCACCCTTGCGGAAACCGACGTCGCTTTTGCCCAAAACACATCCCGATAGCGTTGGAAATGTTTATCGATCCGTCAAAGAGATGAGAGGAGCCATACACGGTGAAGCGCCTATTTTCTGTCCTTCTTGCACTGATCCTTCCGGTACAGACAGCCGTCTCGCAACCCGCCGATGAGGCAGGGGCGCGCAAAGCCCGGTCTATCGCCCAGCTTCAATCGGAAGGCGTGCCGACGATTGATCACCTGCCGACCGTCGAGCCCGAGAACGAGAGTACCCGCCGAAATACCAAGCAAGTCGTGGAGCGCACGATCGCGCTTGCGATCGTTGCCGTGAAAGGAGAGACCGGCGACCACGAAATGGGGCAGGCTCTCATCCGGCAGTTCGACGCAGCAAGTTTTTTCACTCCGAAAGAGCAGGCGTTCATGGACGATCCCAATCCCTCTGACCAGGACCGGGCAAACTTTGCCTGGCGTTACGAGGGCGTGCACGTGATGTTGTGGGCGCTCGGGATTTCGCCTGAGCTCGAACGTCCCGACCATATTTGCGATGTACCGTTCATCGCGAAAACACTTCGCGAATTGGGAACGGATGGTCTGATACGCCGTGCCAGGCTGCGCCCGCAGAAAGAGCTGCTCGACGCCGCCGACCTGATCTACCGCTATGACTGGGCGGCGGTGAACGCAAGACTGAAAGGCGAGGAGCCGCCCGCCAGGTTGGACAAGGGCGTGGTCTACGAATGGCACTACGCCCTCAACTGGCTGATCGGCTACATGGACCAGGACTGGGACGATATTTCCACGGATACGTGATGTCGGCCGCTCATTCTGCAATGATGGGGCCAAATAGATATCTCCCACCCAGCCCGCGCGCTGAGGCAGATGAATGTTTTACGAAATGGCATTATGATTGACGCAGCGCGTGATCGGCGTTGGCCGGACGTGCTGCATGTGCGCGGACGGGAGGATGACAGTTTGGAACGGTTGAGGGATCTGGACAGTGTTTCCGCGCGGCAAGCCAGCGGTTCGCCGTCACCGCGGCACGAACAACGGCCGGGTGTTGTGGCTGCCGCCGTTTACCAGCATGGGCAACGCATCCGCGACATCAAGATAGAGGAAGCCGGTGAATGGCGCGGGCAGGAAAACGCTGTCGTCTGGATCGGCCTGCACGAGCCGGACGAGGTGCTACTGCATCAGGTCCAGGCCGAGTTCAATCTCCACGCTTTGGCGATCGAGGACGCGGCGCAGCCCCACCAGCGCCCGAAGCTGGAGATTTATGGGGACGCAATGTTCATCGTCGCCCGCACCGCCCATATGAAGGATGACGAAATCATCTTTGGCGAAACGCATTTGTTCGTCGGCCGCGGTTACGTCGTCTCGGTTCGCCACGGGGATTCGTCCTCTTATCTGGCGGTACGGCAGCGATGCGAGGCGACGCCGGCAGCGCTGGCCCACGGCGAGAACTACATTCTCTATTCCATCCTCGATTTCATCGTCGACAATTACATGCCGGTCATCGAGGTCGTGCAGGAGGAGGTCGAAAAGCTCGAAGACCTTGTGTTGCGCGAACAGCTGGCCAAGGGCGACATCGAGCGGCTTTACCTCTTACGCCGCAAGCTTCTGCGGCTGCGCAATGCCGTGGTACCGCTCGTCGACGTCTGCCGGCGATATGAGCATATCGATCTCCCCGGCATGGATCCGACGCTGCAATCGCTGTTTCGCGATGTGACCGATCACGTGCGCCGGGTTCAGGAAGATATCGATGCTCTGCGCGAGGTTCTGGCCTTTGCCTTCGAGGCCAGCGTGATGATCGGCCAGACGGAGCAGACCGCGATTGCGCGCAAGCTCGCTGCCTGGGCGGCGATCCTCGCCGTTCCCACGGCGATCGCCGGCATTTACGGGATGAATTTCAGCGACATGCCGGAACTGAAAACCCAGTACGGCTATTTCGTCGTGCTCGGCGTCATCGCCGTCCTGTGTCTCGGCCTATTCGGCTTTTTCCGCCGCAGGAAGTGGCTCTAGCTGTAGCAGCGCTTTCAAAAGTCGGTCTCGATGCTTCTGCACATAGCCGATATCGCTGAGATACAGCTGAGCATCTCCTGCAGCCACGTCCTCCACGAAGGTCTCGTCTCCGGCCGAGGCCCTTGCCTGCATGAAATTGACAAGCGCTTGGAGCCGCCTGCAGATCATCTCCGGGAGCTGTTGCCGTTCTTCTGCCGTTGTCTCATAGGCCGTGCAGAAGAGTTCCGCTCGCCGCAGCTGTTCGTCGAGGCCTGAAATCACGCCGGGATGGGAGGCACCGGACAAGGGCGCCCAGCGGTAAACCGCATAGGCCAGATCCCACAGTCGCGGTGCGGGATGCGCGGTGTCGAAATCGATGATCCCGACAGCCTCACACTCTGCCGTGGTGACGTTGTAAGGCGCGTAATCGCCATGGCAGACGATTTCGCGCGGTTCCTGCGGCGGCAGCATCCATGTCTGGATCGCGTCATCCGTAGCCAGAAACCCTTGAGATGCCGAATGAAAATGCCGCAGAAGCCTGGCTGCGGACAGCAGCATACGCTCCGATCCGATAGATCGGTCGCCCAAGTTTTCGCAGGCGCGCCCGGCGACGTAGCCGACGATCTCCTGGTTTTCCCCCTGAGATGCCGATGGGCTCCGGCGCCGCCAGAAAGCCACGGCTCCTGAGATGGCGCAAAAACCGATGCACCGTCGGCGTCCATGCGCCTGATGGTCTGATGACGGTATTGCCATCGCGCCAGATCTGCTTGGTCCGTCCGCCGTCCAAAGGTTTCACCTCATCTCCTCCAGCCTATCGTTCCTTTATGCGGATTTCCGTTTTTCAATATGGGCCTGAACCGTGGCGCCAAGGTTGGTCTCATGGCAGTTCCGATAGAACGTCACGGTCTCCGCAGGCATCCCATGGGGGATGGCGATGAAGTCTTCAAGCCGGAAGCCGCTTGAACGGCTGAGCTGCCCATCCGCCAGCTGGCTTTCGCTCAGCCCGTCGACACGTTCGGCCAGGGATTGGAAATAAGCAAGGTTCGCCTTCACCGTCGAAGGCGAAGATGTCTGTCCATGCGCGGGGATGACCAGCCTCGCATTGAGATCACGGATCCGCTCCAGCGATGAACGGATCAGGCGAAGGTCTTCGGCGCTTTTGCTCCAGACTTCGGGGATAGGATATTCCACCGCATCGACGGCCAGGCAGATGCGAAGTTCGGGAATCCAAATGGCGATATGGTCGGGGGTGTGCCCGGGCGTATGGATGAGTTCGAGCGTCAGATCGCCGCCGTTGAGAACCATTGAGCCGGAGAAGATGAGATCGGGGCCGATGAGTTCGACATTGTGAAACCGCGATTCTTGGCTGGCTTTATCCTGCAAAACCTGCCGCGCGGAGGGGTCGCGCAAACGGTCGAGTGCCGCGTCATGCGCGATAATCGGTGCGCGGCCGGCAACGGCACCATTTCCCCAGAAGTGATCCCAATCCATATGCGAATTGATAACGATCAGCGGGCGAGGCGCCTTTTCGTCAAGCAGGTCCAACGCCGTCCGGCATAGCTCAGGCGTTCCAAGCGTATCGATCAGGACGTTGAATCTCTCCGTCCTGACAAACATGGCATCGACTTCGTCCCCCGCCCGAACGATCACGATCCGATCGTCAAGTTCGGGATAGGTGCACAATTCTACCGATACATCCACGTTTGGTTGCCTCTATTGCAATCGGAATGATCTCGTCGAGATGTTTGAATTGTTCGGGTGATGAAGCACCATAAGCGCTTCATGGCTGCTCGTCCCGCGGCGTGAAGGAGAGCCTCCTCCGGTTGTTTTCCGCAATGATCGCAGCTTTGATCTGATTGAAGAACGGCTCAGGGATGAATCCGTAATCCACGCGGCTGGGGTCATCCAGTCGTGGGCGCAGATCATAACCAGGCCAGATAAAGCGGTTCAGTTGAGTCAGTCGCAGCCAATGTCGCCCGCCATCTAGGCCAAGTGATTTTGCGATTGCAGCAGGTATCTCAAGCGATGCCGAGCCATCGGCCTGGTCGGGCTGCGAGTGCGTGATGGGTACGACAACGACCTGAATAGCCGTTGTGTCTTTTACCTTCGTTGCAAGAACGATCGCACAAGGCCTGTCCTTGGATGCTTCGTATTTTCCTTTATCGTAGTCCTCTTTCCAAAGAAACGAATATCTGATCACCAAGCCCGGTGCGGGTTCGGGAAACTTCACTTCGGGGCAACGCCGTATTGAGCGTTTTCAATGTCCGAAATCGTGTCCTCGTCCAACTCTCCGACGATGAGAACTTCACGCTCCCTACGCTTCAGGTTCTTATAGTGTTCAAGCTCGCTTGCAGAAAGATAGCCGCCGATGACCCGCCCATGGCTTGTGACTTCAATAATCTTTTCAATCAGCGCCTCGTCCTGATATCGTGCGAAGCCGCGAGCGAACGTGGTCGCCGGCACTCTCAATATCTGGGCCATTATCCCTTCTCCGATTATATGTGTAAAATACGTAAATTACACAATTTGTCAATGTTGCGTGTCGACCTGGCGCTCAATTCGATTTCTGCTGCACCGGCACGGCGACATCCCAATCGCTCATCACGGCGTTCGGCACGGCGGCTGCGCATATCACCGTCACGCTCGGTTTCGAGCGGCCGAGGCTCTTCGGCGTCCACTGGGTCCGGAGCGGGACCGCGCATGGAGGAACCAGCACCTTGGCGTTGGGTTCAAGCACCTTCCACTGCTGTTGCCCTTTGGCGTTCTCCCGCTCGATGAAGTGTCTCGCCTCCTCACGGATTTCAAGCAGGCCGTGTTTGTACTCTGTGGAGCGATCGGTCTCGATGCTCCAGGAGGTGAGGCACAGGGCGCAAGCCAACAGGCCTGCAGTGACGAGGATCGATCGAAGCATGGACGGGCTCTTAACAGCGAACTGACTCACCTTCGCTTACGACGCAAGACTACTCGGATGCGGCTGGGATTCTCAAGGTCTCTTCGTCTCGCGGCAGGGCTTTGATGCTCGGGCGAAAGCCCCCCTCGATCTGGCGCCGATGCGACTGATGATTTCGTACAGCTGCGAATTGGCTGTGCCGGTGGAACAACAACCGCCGAAGGAAGTTTGTCTGAAAAGCAACTCGAGGCGGCGGCCGATGTCATTTTCTGCGAACGGGGGTGTGTTGAGCACCCCGCCCCGGATTTATTATGTCAATCCGCTCCTTCTTCAGGGCATCGATGCATGGCGCGAGATTTTCGACCATGCCGCGGATATCGGTTTCGATCATGTGCTGACGGCGCCTCTTTTCGATCGCGGCGGGGAAGGCAGCATCTTTATCTCCCAGGATTTCGATCGTCTCGATCCTGAACAGCAACTCGGAAGCGCGGTCGAGGATGGGGTGGCGCGCCTGGCGGAGGCTGGCCGCAAAAGCGGCGTTGCCTTAATGATGGACGTGGTGGTCGACGGCAGGGCGCGGGATCCTCACGCAGCCTTTCGCCCTGTCGATCCGAGGCGTTCTCCACTGGACCCGGCGGAGCCGATGACGGCGATGGCGGCGGAACGGCAATCGCAGCTATTGGCGGAATGGACCGAACGGCTGAGGCGGCTGAGCGGCCTCGGTCTCTCCGGTTACCGGATGCTCGGGATTGATCGCGCCGCACCGGCCCTATTCAAATCGCTGATTTCGGCAGTGCGCGAAAAGACCGAGGCGCAATTCCTGGCCTGGACGCCCGGCACCGATTTTGCGGTGAGGGGCGGGATCAGGGGGGCAGGTTTCAACGGCTGTTTTTCGTCGATGGCCTGGTGGGATTTCGACGAGAGATGGTTCATTGACGAGCATCGCGTGCAACAGCCGCTCGGATGGCAGGTCGCGTTTCCGGAGCCGCCCTTCGCCCGGCGCATCGCGCATGGAACCGAGAGCCGCGAGATCCTCGAACGGCGCGCCGTGAGAGCCTTGCGCCTTGCCGCTTCGCTCGGCGGCGGCCTGCTGGTTCCGATGGGTTTCGAATATGGCGCAGCCACGCCGCTCGATCCGACCCATGGCGATGGATCGGGTTTGCGCCGGCTGCGCCATGACCTGTCTTTCGACATCTCCTCCGAAATTCGCCTTGCCAATACCGAGATCGGCAAGAACGGCCATGTGCCAGCCCCATCGCTGCGCCTGATCCGCAACGCCAATGGACCGGTCTCGGCCCTTCTGCAATCCGAGGGGGAAGATCTGCGCAGCGCTGACAATGTGCGGTTCATCCTGCTGAACAGGGACCTTCGGCGAAGTGCGCCTGCGCCGGTGACCGCACTTCGCGAAGCAGCCTCCGGTTTTCTTCCCTCTGCAGCCGATGGCGCGGCTCTGCGTCTGCGGGCAGGGGAAACGCTGATTATCGAAGGCAAGGCGCCGGTGCCGATCACCTCTAGGCCCGCTATGGAGATCGCGCAGGCGACGGCATCGCCGCGGCTTGCTATCGAAAACATCATGCCGCGGGTCGATGACGGGCGTTTTCCGGTCAAACGGGTGGTCGGCGACATCGTCACCGTCGAGGCAGACATTTTCGCCGACGGCCACGACCCGATCGCCGCCGTCCTGCTCTGGCGGCCGCTCGATGCCATGACGGACTGGAACGAGACGGAAATGCACCCGGTCGAAAACGATCGCTGGCGCGCCGAATTCCTGCTGGAGCGCATCGGGCGCTACGAGTTTGCAGTCGAGGCATGGAAGAATCCGTTTGCGATCTTCCGATACGAGCTGACCAAGAAGCACGACGCCAGGTTGGACCTGAAGCTGGAGCTTCAGGAGGGATTGACCCTCGTTCGCGCCGCCAAGGCAGAAGCGTCGGCGGCGCTCGGCGCCGATTTGCAGGCTCTGATCAACAGTCTCGAAAACGCTTCGGATGCCGAGCGCACGGCGATCCTGCTCGATCCCAAAACATCCGAGCTGATGAACAAAGCCGACAGGCGGCCGTTTCGACTGCGTTCGGCGGCAAGCGCCGTCGATGCAGAGCGCAAGGCGGCAGCCTTTGCCAGCTGGTACCAGATTTTTCCGCGCTCGCAGAGCGGCGATCCCAACCGGCACGGCACCTTCGACGACGTCATTCCACGATTGGCCGATATCCGCGACATGGGCTTCGACGTGCTCTACTTTCCGCCCATTCACCCAATCGGCTCGACCAACCGGAAGGGCCGCAACAACAGCCTGAAGGCAGCACCCGGCGATCCGGGTAGCCCTTATGCCATCGGCTCCGAGGATGGCGGCCACGATGCCATTCATCCCGAACTCGGGGATTTCGAGGATTTCGGCCGGCTGGTCGATGAGGCGGGCCGGCATGGGCTGGAGATCGCTCTCGATCTCGCGATCCAGGCCTCGCCCGATCATCCCTGGCTGAAGGAGCATCCCGGCTGGTTCGACTGGCGTCCCGACGGCACGATCAAATATGCCGAAAACCCGCCGAAGAAATATGAGGATATCGTCAACGTCGATTTCTACACGAAAGACGCGCTGCCCTCGCTCTGGGTGGAGCTGAGAGATATCGTCCAGCTTTGGGTGGACCAGGGCGTCAAGCTGTTTCGCGTCGATAATCCGCACACCAAGCCTTTTCCCTTCTGGGAGTGGCTGATTGGCGATATCAGGGCGCGGCATCCCGATGTCGTCTTCCTGTCGGAAGCCTTCACCAAGCCGAAGGTCATGTACCGGCTGGCAAAGATCGGTTTCTCCCAATCCTACACCTATTTCACCTGGCGCAACGCCAAATGGGAGCTCGAGCAATATATGCGGGAGCTGACGCAGACAGCGCCGAAGGAATTCTTCCGTCCGCATTTCTTCGTCAACACCCATGACATCAATCCGGACTTTCTGCAGAACGCACCGCGCCCGGCGTTCCTGATCCGCGCAGCACTGGCCGCCACGCTTTCGGGATTATGGGGCGTCTATAATGGTTTCGAACTTTGCGAAGGGCGTCCCGATGCCAAACGCAAGGAATACGCCGACAGCGAGAAATACGAGATTCGCGCCTGGGACTACGACCGGCCGGGCAATATCGTCGCCGAAATCAGGATGCTCAACCGTATCCGGAACGAAAATACCGCCTTGCATTCGCATCTCGGGCTGACGCTGCTGACCGCCTGGAATGACAATATTCTGTTCTTCGAAAAGGCAAGCAGGGCCCGCGACAATGTCCTGCTGATCGCCATCAGCCTTGATCCCCACAATTTCCAGCAAAGCGAGGTCGAGCTGCCGCTCTGGCACTGGTCGCTCGGCGATGACGGCGCGCTGGATGCCGAGGATCTGGTCGGCGGACATCGCTTCAAATGGACCGGCAAACGGCAGAGCGTCAGCCTGAACCCTGCGATCCTGCCCTTTGCGATCTGGCGCGTACGAGCAGCGGAGGCATGAATGGACACGATGAACCCCGATGGCGCTGAGCAGCCCCTCTGGTACAAGGATGCAATCATCTATCAGCTGCATATCAAGTCGTTCTACGACGCCAATGGAGATGGCGTCGGCGATTTTGCCGGCCTGCACGCCAAGCTCGACCATATCGCAGCACTTGGCGTCAATGCTATCTGGCTCCTGCCTTTCTTTCCATCGCCGCGCCGCGACGACGGTTACGACATCGCCGATTACGGCAGTGTCAGCCCCGACTACGGGACGGTGGAGGACTTCCGCGCTTTCGTCGACGCCGCCCATGAGCGCAATATCCGCGTCATCATCGAGCTCGTCATCAACCACACCTCCGATCAGCATCCCTGGTTCCAGCGCGCCCGTCAGGCGCCTGCGGGATCGCCGGAACGCGACTTCTACGTCTGGTCTGATAGCGATCAGAAATTCCCGGAAACGCGCATCATTTTCATCGATACGGAAAAGTCCAACTGGACATGGGATGCGGTGGCCGGCGCTTATTACTGGCACCGCTTTTACTCCCACCAGCCTGACCTCAACTTTGACAGTCCCCTGGTCATGGAGGAACTGCTGAAGGTGATGCGATTCTGGCTGGAAACCGGCATCGACGGTTTCCGGCTCGACGCAATCCCCTACCTCGTCGAGCGCGAGGGCACGATCAACGAAAACCTGCCGGAGACCCATGCGATTCTCAAACGAATCCGCGCAGCCCTCGATGCCACCCATCCCGGCGTGATGTTGTTGGCCGAGGCGAATCAGTGGCCCGAGGACACGCGCGAATATTTTGGCGAGGGTGACGAGTGCCACATGGCCTTCCACTTCCCGCTGATGCCACGCATGTATATGGCGATCGCCAAGGAGGACCGGTTTCCGATCACCGATATTCTGCGGCAGACGCCGGAGATCCCGGAGAATTGCCAATGGGCGATCTTCCTTCGCAATCACGACGAACTGACACTCGAAATGGTGACCGACGCCGAGCGCGACTATCTCTGGGAAACCTATGCATCCGACAAACGCGCCCGCATCAATCTCGGCATCAGGCGGCGCTTGGCGCCGCTGATGGAGCGGGACCGCCGGCGCATCGAGTTGATGAACGCGCTGCTGCTTTCTATGCCGGGAACGCCTGTCATCTATTACGGCGACGAGATCGGCATGGGCGACAATATCTATCTCGGCGACCGGGATGGGGTCAGGACGCCGATGCAATGGTCGCCGGACCGCAATGGCGGCTTCTCCCGAGTAGACCCGGCGCGCCTCGTCCTGCCGCCGGTCGCCGACCCGCTCTACGGTTTCGAGGCCGTCAACGTCGAGGCGCAGAGCACGGACGCGCATTCGCTGCTCAACTGGACGCGAAAGATGCTGGCGTTGCGCGGCAGGCATCCGGCCTTCGGGCGCGGTTCGCTGCGTTTCCTCTCGCCCGAGAACCGTAAGATCCTCGCCTATCTCAGGGAATATGACGGCGAGACCCTGATGTGCGTCACAAACCTCTCGCGGCTGCCTCAAGCGGTCGAACTCGACCTCTCGGCCTTCGAGGGGCGCGTGCCGATCGAACTGACCGGCATGTCGCCCTTTCCACCGATCGGACAACTGACCTATCTCCTGACGTTGCCGCCCTACGGCTTCTTCTGGTTTCAGCTTGAGGCCGATGCCGACCCGCCGGCATGGCGCACCGCGCCGCCCGAACAGTTGCCCGATCTCGTGACGATGGTCCTTCGCCGCGGCCTGCTCGACCTCGTCGACGAGCCGAGGCTCGGACGCGTGCTCAGCGCCGAAATTCTGCCCGCTTATCTCGCCAGGCGGCGGTGGTTCGGCGCAAAGGACCAGCCGCTTCGGGCGGCCCGGCTTATCTCGGCGACGCCGATCCCCTATGCCGATGGGATCGTTCTCGGCGAACTGGAGGTGGAGCTCCCGGATCACAACGAATCCTATCAGTTACCGCTGGCGGTTGCCTGGGATGATGCGCAACCCTCCGCCTTGACCCAGCAGCTTGCGCTCGGGCGGGTTCGGCAGGGCAGGCGGGTCGGTTTCCTGACGGACGGGTTTGCAGTCGAGCCGATGGCGCGCGGCATCCTTCGCGGGCTGGCCGACCGCTCGCGCATCACCGGACGCACCGGCACCCTTGAGTTTCTCGGCACCGAGCGGCTCGACCGTCTGAATGTGACCGACCAGATGCCGGTTCATTGGCTCTCGGCCGAACAGTCCAACAGTTCGCTGATCGTCGGTGACGTCGCCATGATCAAGCTGATCCGGCACATTTTCCCGGGTGTCCATCCGGAGGTCGAGATGACACGGTTTCTGACCTGCGCGGGTTACGATCACACCGCTCCGCTGCTCGGCGAGGTCGCACACACCGATTCCAGCGGGCGCCGCTCCACCTTGGTCATTGTCCAGGGCGCGATCCGCAACCAGGGCGACGCCTGGAACTGGATGTTGAACAATCTTCGTCGCGGCGCCGACGAGCTCGTGCTGAACGACCCTGCGGTCGAGCCCGGCGACGATGTCTTTCGGCCGTTGATCAGCTTCGTCGCCATGGTCGGCATGAGACTCGGGGAATTGCATGTCGTCCTCTCCGGAGAAAACGCGGACGAGGCTTTCAGCCCTGTCGTTGCCGGTGACGATGAGGTGGAGGCGATCAGGAAGGCGGTTGCGGGCGAAGTCGCTTATGCCATGTCGAAGCTGGCGGAACGTGAGGAGAACGTCCATCCCGCGGTCGATCTGCTCGCCCGCCCGCTTCTGGAGCGCCGTTCTGAACTCGTCGAACTTGGCGCCAGCCTTGCGGAGAGCGTCCGCGGCACGCTGATGACGCGCACGCATGGTGACTTCCATCTCGGCCAGATCCTGGTCAGCGAGGGCGATGCCGTCATCATCGACTTCGAAGGCGAGCCCGCCAAAAATCTCGCCGAGCGCCGGGCGAAGACGGTTCCGCTGCGTGACGTCGCCGGGCTTCTGAGGTCGCTCAGCTATCTCGTCGCCACCGCCCAGCTCGACAATGACGCGGTCACCGAACACGAAAACGAGGTGCGCCGTGGCGCCATCGCCCGTTTCGGGCGCCATGCCGAGGCGGCTTTTCTCGATGCCTATTGGCAGGCGGTCTCCGCATCGAAGGTGCTCGCCATGCCGACGGAACAACGACGGAGGGTGCTCGATGCCTTTCTTCTCGAAAAGGCCGCCTATGAAATCGCCTATGAAGCCCGCATCAGGCCAAAGTGGCTGCCGATCCCGCTTGCCGGCCTTACCGAAATCGTATCGCGCTTGGCGGGGGTCAAGGCATGAATGTTGAGCGCTCGGAACTTCTCGCAGGCATCGGGCACGATGCGCTCTGGGCCTTGATCGAGGGCCGTCACGGCGATCCGTTCTCGATCCTTGGTCCGCATGAAAGCGGCGGCATGACGATCGTGCGCGTTTATTTGCCGGGCGCCGAAGGCGTCGATCTCATCGAAGCGGCGAGCGGCAGGGTGATTGCCCCTTTCAGCATCGCTCACCCCTCCGGCCTGTTTGCGGCGGCAACAGGTTCGCGGACATCCTACCGCTTGCGGATCACATGGCCGGATGGCGAGCAAGTCACCGAGGACCCTTATAGCTTCGGGCTTCTGCTCGGAGAGCTCGATCTCCACCTGATATCCGAGGGCACCCATTACAGCCTGAGCCGGACGCTCGGCGCGGTTGCGATGTCGGTCGACGGTGTTGCCGGCGTTCGTTTCGCTGTCTGGGCTCCGAATGCGCGCCGCGTCTCGGTCGTCGGTGACTTCAATGCGTGGGATGGCCGGCGAAACCCGATGCGGTTGAGACAATCGGCGGGCGTCTGGGAGCTGTTCGTTCCCCGGCTGGCTCCCGGCGAGAGATATAAATTCGAGATCGTCGATGCACAGGGAACCTGCCTGCCGCAGAAGGCTGATCCGGTGGCGAGAGCCAGCGAGGCCGCTCCGTCCACCGCATCCATCGTCGCGTCGTCGACGCCGTTTCGATGGAGCGATGATGGCTGGATGAAGGGCCGGTCCCGGCAGGCTAGACTGGAGGGCGCGATGTCCGTCTACGAGGTCCATGCCGGCTCCTGGCTGCGCGACCAGAAGGACGGCAACAGATATCTCGACTGGGTCGAGCTCAGCCAGCGGCTCGTTCCCTATGCAAGGGACATGGGATTTACCCATATCGAGCTCTTGCCGATCATGGAGCATCCATTCGGCGGGTCCTGGGGCTATCAGCCGCTCGGACTGTTCGCCCCGACCGGCCGATATGGGACGCCCGAGGATTTCGCCTATTTCGTCGACCGCTGCCACGGCGCGGGGCTGGGTGTCATTCTCGACTGGGTGCCGGCGCATTTTCCGACCGATGTCTGGGGCTTGGCCCGTTTCGACGGCAGCGCGCTCTACGAGCACGAGGATCCGCGTGAGGGCTTTCACCGTGACTGGAACACGCTGATCTACAATCTCGGCCGCAACGAAGTAAAAGGCTTTTTGATCGCCAGCGCGCTCGAGTGGCTCGAGCGTTACCACGTCGACGGCTTGCGGGTCGATGCCGTCGCCTCGATGCTCTACCGCGACTACAGCCGCAATGAGGGCGAATGGCTACCAAATCAATATGGCGGCCGCGAGAACCTGGAGGCGGTGGAGTTCTTCAAGCACCTGAACAGCATCATTCACGAGCGTTGCCCGCATGCGATGACGATTGCCGAGGAATCGACGGCTTGGCCTGGCGTCACGAAGCCGCCGGAAGAGGGCGGGCTGGGCTTCGATATCAAATGGAACATGGGCTGGATGCACGACAGCCTGAGTTATATCGAGAAGGATCCGGTCCACCGGAGCTATCACCACGGCACGATGACCTTCGGCATGATCTATGCGTATTCCGAGCGCTTCATGCTGCCAATTTCCCATGACGAGGTCGTCTACGGAAAAGGCTCACTGCTGACGAAGATGCCGGGCGACGAATGGCAGAAATTTGCCAATCTTCGCAGCTATCTCGCTTTCATGTGGGGACATCCCGGCAAGAAGCTATTGTTCATGGGGAGCGAAATCGCCCAGCCGGGCGAGTGGAACCATGATGCCTCGGTAAGCTGGGATATGCTTGACCGGCCGCAGCATGTCGGCGTTCAGCGGCTGGTCAAAGATCTGAATGGTCTCTACGGGGACGAGCCGGCATTGCAATTCGGCGATTTTCATCCCGATGGCTTCGAATGGGCGGCTGCCGACGATGCCGTCAATTCCGTTCTCGGCATGCTGCGCTATGCCAAGGACCGCACTTCAACGGTCCTTGTTGTGTCGAATTTCACGCCGGTGCCGCGTTACGGCTACAGGATCGGCGTGCCGCAGGACGGCGTGTGGGTCGAGCGCATCACGACGGATGCACGCGAATATGGCGGCTCCGGCCTCGTCAACGGCGCAGTGTCGAGCGAACCGATACCCGCGCATGGCAGGCCCGTCTCCCTGTCGCTGACACTGCCGCCGCTGGCGACGGTTTTTCTCAAAGGGCAGTGATCGTGTAAAGGCGACAGGCCCTTGCGGTCATTCGGCGTGCGGAGCCGGATGGATAAAAGGCCAAGGGCTTGTCTCGGATCCCTTTTCCACGGGAACCTCGATGAGAACAGGCTCCTCGAGGGAAAGCGCTTTCTCGATCGTGTCTTTCAATTCACCCGGGCTGGCCACCTTGAATGCTCGAATACCAAAGCTCTTGGCAAGTGCCACAAAGTCTGGATTGGTGAGGTCCGAGCCAAGGTAGCGGCCTTGATACGCCTGCTTCTGGTCGCGCAGAACGTTGCCATAGGCCGAATTGTTGAAGACAATGGCGACGACGTTGATCTTGTGCTGAACGGCGGTGGCCAGTTCCTGAACGCCGAACATGAAACCGCCATCGCCGGAAATGGAAACAACCGCTTTGTCGGGATTAGCGACCTTCGCGCCCAAGGCCGTATTGAAGCCAAAACCCAGATTGTCCTGATAGCCGCATGTCACGTATTGGCGTGCGCCGTAGACCGGAAAGGCAAAACGGGCGGTAAAGCCCATCTGGCTGACCTCCTCGACCAAGAAGCCATCTCTTGGAAGAGCCTGGCGAATGGCATCGAGATAGGCAAGCTGCGGCTGCACTTCCGAGAAACGAGATCTGGCGTCCTTGTTGAGGTCGGCGAATTCGCCCGTGCGATCCTCGCGGCGGAAACCTGCCAATGCATCGATCAGCGCCTGCGTTCCGGCCTTGGCATCTGCGACAATGCCGACACCAGGCTTGAGGCGGACCATTTCGGTCGGATCGATGTCGATGCGGATGATCTTGAGATCCTTGGGGAGCCACTTCCAGCGCATGAACTGCAATTCGAGCCGGCTGCCGATGCCGATCAGAACGTCAGTCTTCTTCCAGTATTCATAGGCGGCGACGAAGTTCAGATAGTTCGGATGATCGTCGGGTACGATGCCCTTGCCGGAACGATGGGAGGTGACGGGCGACTGCAGCAGTTTCGCAAGAGTCGCGATATCGGCCCCGGCATCCACCGCACCGCCGCCGACCATGATCATCGGATTCTCAGCACCCGATATCAGCGCCGCTGCAGCAGTGATCTGATCGGCGTTGACGGCCGGATGAGGCGCTCTCGTGCCCAAGGGAAGATCGACTTCGGGACCGGATTGGCCAAACACATCCCATGGGGCTTCGACCGCTCCCGGACCCTGGCGGCCGGACAGCATTTTGCCGACGACCTCGGCCATGACGGGACCGGCCTCGGACGGATGATTGATCCGCTCCGCCGTCTTGGTAATGCCGCGCATCGTCGCCAGTTGATCCGGCAGTTCGTGCAACTGTCCTCTGCCTTGGCCGATAAGGTGGGACATGATGTTGCCGGTTATGCAAAGCACCGGCGCGTTGGCGCCGTAAGCCGTGCAGAGCGCTGCGCCGGAATTGAGGACGCCAGGACCGGGGACGACGGTATAGGCGCCGATCAGGCCAGTGGATTTGGCATAGCCATAGGCCATATATCCGGCGCCCTGTTCGTGGCGGGTATGAATGAACCGAACCTTGTCACGGGCGCCGTAGAGGGCGTCGTTGAAATCATACATGTGCGCGCCTGGGATGCCGAATACCGTATCGACCCCATGGGCGACGAGAGAACGGGTCAGCGCCTGGCCGGTCGTTTCTTTCTTGCTCATTTCAAACAACCTTCAGCGCGGAGTGCGGTGACGATGGGGCCGGCATCGGCCGGCTGCATGCCCGCGAGGTTCATACGTCCGGAATCGGCCATGTAGATGCCGTGTTTGGCGCGGAGCGCCCCGGCCGTTTCTTTGGACATGGAGAGATTGGAGAACAGACCGCGTTGCCGTCTGATAAAGGCCAGATCGGGGGCTGCAGCGGCGAGCGAGGCGCGGTTGCCATTGACACGCTGGCACATCTCTTCGAGCTCGGTGCGCCACATTGCCGACATTTCGGAACTCTCGAGAATGGTCCTGACGATCGCGGCGCCATGATCGGGCGGCATGGACCAGTTCACACGGGCAAGTGCTGCCATGTTGCTTTCGGCCTTGCCGATATCGTCGACATTCCGGGTCATGGCATAGAGCGCGCCGACACGCTCGCGATAGAGACCGAAATTCTTGTCGCAGGAATAGGCGATCAACGCCTCGTCGACGGCGTCGAGGATCATGCGTGTCGGCGCGGCGTCCTGTTCGAGGCCGTCGCCAAGCCCCTGATAGGCAAGGTCGATGAACGGCACCAACTTCTGCGCAACGAGGAGCTCGGCAATCTCTCGCCATTGCTCCATGGTGAAATCGATGCCGGTCGGATTATGGCAGCAACCGTGGAGCAGCACGACATCGCCTTCCCCCGCGGAAGACAAAGCGTCGATGACGCTTTCGAATTTCACTTGCTGTAACGTCAGATCGACGAAGGCATATTCCTTTACGGCCAGGCCTGCCGAGCGGAAGATCGGCGCATGGTTCGGCCAGCTCGGTGTCCCCAGCAGCACCTTCGCCGATGGATTTGCCGTCTGGATGAGTTCGGCGCCGAGACGTAGCGCGCCGCTTCCACCCGGTGTCTGAATGCCGACAAGGCGGTGATCGAACTTCGGTGATTTGCCGAAAACAATCGGCTGCAGCAGCCGTACGAATTGCAGATCGCCTTCCGGGCCGAGATATTTCTTGCTGTCCTGGCTTTCGAGTAGAAACTGTTCCGCCGCCTTCACGGCACGCATCACAGGCGTTCGGCCCATGGCATCGCGATAAACGCCGACGCCGAGGTCGATCTTTCCTGTGCGCTCGTCGGCCTGGAAAGCCTTGATGAGGGCAAGCAGGCTGTCGGCTGGCCGGTTATTTAGTTTCTCAAACACAAGTCCACCTCCGTTTTATCCCTATGGCTGGAGATTAACTGAACTGGCGTGGCGATTATATGCGATTATCTGCCTAATTCGGCGAGTTGATGCAGACATTCTGCGCATTCGAATATACTATGCAGAAATTCTCCTTCTTTCGGGTGAGCCATGCTAGACCAGTTCGATATCAAATTGCTCGCCGCCCTCCAGCAAAACAGTGAGGTGACGCAAGGAGAGTTGTCGCAGAAGGTCAATCTCTCCGCGACCCAATGCGCACGCCGTTTGGAAAGACTGCGCAATGAGCAGTACATTCAGACCGTCGTGGCCATTCTCAATCCGGCAAAACTGGGTTTTGCTGTGGTGGCTCATACGCTCGTCAGCCTGCGCGCACATACAGAAGGCGGAAACGAGCGGCTTCATCGTTTCATCGAGACCGCACCGGAGATTCTGGAGTGTTATTCGCAGACGGGGGATGCCGATTTTCTGATGAAGGTCATGACGCGCGACCTCGACCATCTCAGCCAGTTTCTCGAAAGAATGATCCGGGTCACCGACAATCTGGCGTCGGTCAAATCGAGCATCGTGCTCAAGACACTGAAAAAGACGACCGCTTTGCCGCTGCAGATCGTGACGTGAGAGCGGCCGCTCTCACTTGAGATAGTGAATGTGCGGTCGCGAGTGATGAGGCGAAGCTTCGATGCGAGCCTCGACGGAAAAAACGTCTCGCAACAGGTTCTCGCTTAGCACATCCTCAGGCGCGCCCGAGGCGACGATCCTGCCCTGCTGCATGATAACAAGCTCATCGCAGAACATGGCGGCATGGTTGAGATCGTGCAGGGCGACGATGCTGGTGATCGGGAGGCCGGAGACAAGCCGCATCAGGCCGATCTGGTGCTGGATGTCGAGATGGTTTGTGGGCTCGTCGAGGATCAGCTCCTGCGGCGACTGGGCGAGCGCCCTGGCGATATGGGTGCGCTGCTTTTCGCCGCCCGACAGGTTCTGCCAGCGCTCGTCGCGCTTCTCCGCCATGCCGGCACGCGCAAGCGCCGCTTCGACCGCCTCTTCGTCGGCCCTCGTCCATCCCGAGAACATCGACCGGTGCGGGAAGCGGCCGAGCTTGACGACGTCGACGACCTTGAGATTGGCGTTCGTCGTCCCATGCTGCTCGACGAAGGCGATGCGCCTTGCGATCGAGCGGCGGCTGATCGCGCCGATATCGCTCCGGTCGAGCGTGACGCGGCCGGAATGTGGCCGCATCAGGCCGGCGAGAAGCCGCAGCAGCGAGGTCTTGCCCGAGCCGTTCGGGCCGAGCAGGCCGAGCATCCGGCCGGGCTGCGCCTCCAGGGAAACACCGTCGAGAATGGTCTTCCTGCCAATTTTCCAGGTGAGGTTGTCGGCCTTGATGCTCATGACGCGCGCTGGAACCGGTAGAGGATGATCGAGAAGAAGGGGACGCCGACGAGCGCCGTGACGACGCCGATCGGCAGGATCTGGTTTGGGATGAGGGCGCGCGCGGCAATGTCGGCGAACACCATGAAGATCGCGCCTGAAATAGCGCAGGCCGGCAGCAGGCGGATATGCAGCGGCCCGACAACGAAGCGGGCGACATGCGGCACGACGAGGCCGACGAAGCCGATCGATCCGACCATGCTGACGATGGTGGCCGTCATCATTGCCGTCAGCGCGAAGAGCACCATGCGTGCGCGGCCGACGTTGACGCCGAGCGAGGAGGCCGCCTCGTCGCCGAAGGCGAAGGCGTCGAGCACGCGGGCATAAAACAGACAGGCGGCGAGGCCGAAGCCGACGACGATCGAGACCAGCGCGAATTCCGGCCAGCGCACACCGCTGAAGCTGCCGAGCAGCCAGAACATGACGTCGCGGGCCTGCTGCGCATTGGCCGAGGTCGTGACGATATAGGAGGTCGAGGCGTTGAAGAGCTGTGATGCGGCCACACCGGCAAGGATGGTGCGGTCCGCACCGCCGCGCGTGCCGTTCGACAGCAGCGCCACGAAGAAGAAGGCAGCGAAGGCGCCGGCAAAGGCGCCTGCCGAAAGGGATACAGCGCCTGCGCCGACGCCCAAGATGACGATCGCGACGGCGCCGGTAGACGCGCCGGCGGAGATGCCGAGTACATAGGGTTCGGCAAGCGGGTTGCGCAGCAGCGCCTGCATGATGGCGCCCGACAGCGCCAGTCCCGCGCCGCAGAAGGCGGCGACCAGCGCACGGCTCAGGCGATAATCCCAGATGACGGTCTCATGGATGCGGTTCAGTTCGACGGCGGTCCAGCCGAGCCGGTTGGTGACGGCCGAAAACGTAGTCGCAAGCGGGATCGGCAAATCGCCGATCCCGACGCTGACGCCGATGGCGACAGCGATGAGGCAAAGGGAAGCCAGGAGCGGTGTGGCAAACGCTCCCAGTTGCCGGAAGAGACGGCCTGCGTCGGTCACTTCAGGAGACCGAGGGCCTTCAACTGCTCGGCAACCTGCTCGGCGCCGTAGATCGTGCGAATGGTCGGGTTCATCGCCTGGCCATCCATCACGACGAGCGCCTTGTTCTTGACGGCCGGGATCTGGTTGACGGCCGGATCGGTGTTCAGGAAGTTGATCTTGGCCTCCGGCTTATCGAGTTCCCAGCGGTTGCGGTCGAGGCTGGCGACGACGATGACATCGGGATTGGAGGCGATGATGCCTTCCCAACCGATTGTCGGCCATTCCGCTTCCGCTGCGATCGCGTTGTGGCCGCCGAGCAGGTTGGCGATGAAGCCGGAAGCACCGTTCTTGCCGCCGACATAGGCGTCGGCCGACGGGCTGGGGCTGGAGAACCAGAAGACGTAGGAAAGGTTCTGGCCGTCCTTGGCAACGCTCCCGCGAAGCTTCGCCTTACGCGCCTTGAAGTCGGCGATCAGCGCCTGGCCACGGTCGGTGACGTTAAAGATCTGCGAAAGTTCGTCGATCTCCTTGTAGAGGAGATCCATGTTCCACAACTCGCCGCGGCTGCCATACTGGTCCTTGACGTCCTTGGTGCTGAGGCAGGTGCTGGGCGAGAGATAGGTTGAAACACCGACCTTGTCGAAATCCTCGCGCTTGGCGATCTTGCTGTTCGGACCGACCAGGCTCGGCAATGCCACCGCCACGAAGTCGGGATTTTCGGCGAGCATCGATTCGAAGGTCGGCATCTCGACGGTGAGAAGCTTCACCTTGGCATTGGCTTCGGCGAGCTGCGGCAGCACCTTGCTCGGCCAGAAGGCGGTGCCGACCATCTTGTCCTGAAGGCCGAGCAGCAGCAGGATTTCCGCGCTATTCTGGCCAAGGCCGATCGCCCGCTCGGGCGCCTTTTTGAAGGTCACCTCAGCGCCGCAGTTTTCGAGGGTCAGCGGGTAGGTCGTCGAACCGGCCAATGATGGGGTTGCGGCAGTGCCGATCAGAGCGGAGAGGCCGCAGGCGGCCAGAAGCGATTTGAGGCTGGTCACGTAGAGATCCCGGTGCGTGAATGTGTTCGGCCGCGGTATAGCCATAGGACACTTCGAGAAACAAGACCAAAATTATCAACTTATCGTAAAAATTGACAGCGCTGGATATTGTTGCCGAGCCGACCCAGCCCCAAGCTCAGGTGCTATCCATTTTCGAGAAACTCCCGGATCGCCTGCGAGAGGGCCTGCGGGTTCTCCTCGGCCACGTGATGGCCGCTGTCGATGCCGAACCCGCGCACGTCCGTCGCCCAGTTTCGCCAGATGGCGACAGGATCGCCGTAGATCTGTTCCATATCGTCGCGCAGCGACCACAGGCACAGCATCGGGCAGATAAGTCTCCGGCCGGCATCGCGGTCCTCGCGGTCATGAAGGTGATCGACGCTTAGCCCGGCGCGGTAATCCTCGACCATGCCGTGGATGACAGCAGGATCGTGGATGAGGTCGACCAGCTCGTCATAGGCCTGCCTTCCCATCAGTTCAGGCGAGAGCTTGTCGTACCACGCCCGCGGATCGGCCAAGATTGCGCGTTCCGGCTTTTCCGGCTGCGCGAAGAAGAACCAGTGATACCAGTCCCTGGCAAATTTCCAGTCGGTGCGTTCGAGATGCTCGATGACGGGGATGCCGTCGGCGATGACGAGCCTTTGTACGCGGTCGGGATGATCCATTGCCATGCGGAAGGCCGTCAGGCTTCCGCGGTCGTGGCCGACCACGGCGAAGTATTCGTGCCCCAGTCGCCGCATCAGCTCGACGAGGGCTTCAGCCTTGGCGCGCTTAGAAGAATTGCTGCTGTCGGAGGCATCGGCAGGCCGGTAGGATCGGCCGAAACCGGGAAGATCGGGGCAGACGACCGCGTAACCGGACGACAGCAGATCTGCCACTTTTCCCCAGGTCATATGCGTCCTGGGATGGCCGTGGAGCAGAAGAAGGGCTGGACCCGATCCGCCGCGACGGACGCGAAGGGAACCCGGCCCGACGCCGACGTTATCGAGAGAAAAACCCTCGAACATGGTCAGCCGAGCTTTCCCACAAGCTTGGCGTAGTCTGAAAATGTCGCCTCTTCGCCTTTCCTGCCAGCCTCGCCGGCAAGCTGCAGCACACGGATCGGAAACAGGATCGCCGCCCTGTTGGCCCCGGAGAGCTCGTGATCGTCATCCTGCTCGATTGCCTTTTGCGCTTTCGAGAGCGCGGCGGCGATTTCCTCGCGCGTGAGCAGTTCCTTTTCGACGATCGCGTCGCATATCGAGGCCATCGCCATGAGAAGGCCTTTGAGCTGCAGATTAGCGGTATTCATGAGAACTCCCAGGTGAAAACAGGATTTCAGTCCGGCTCTACAGGCCGGATTGTGTCGACCGAGACAGTACCGTCGAGGATACCGCGCTTTATATCATATCTATCCCTATCGATCTCGATGACGGTGTAGAGCTTGTCGTCGCGGAAGGCGCTGGCATTGACCGTGGTGACGTCCTCGGCGGGAGCTGCATCCACTTCCATGAAGTCGAGCTCGCGCGCCGCTGCCACGATCCTGGCGTCGCCCGGCGTCCTGGCGGCCACGACGACCACGCCGTGGCCGGGGGCATTGTCCCATCTCGGGTCGTCAGGGGCCGCGATTGGTTCCAGCCGGTAGATGTTGAGAATTTCGCCGCCCGTTTCGGGCGAGGCTTCCGCAGCCGCATCCTGCATTTGCGCCTGGCTTTCGACCGACCTTCCGAAGGTGGTCGGGCTGGTCGCGTTGTTGATCTCTTCGTTGCCTGTCCTTGAGACGTTCGACATGTCGCTCTCCATTGTCAGGACGGAAACGACGGCTGGCGCGCAACTGTTCCCGGCTGCTCGAAAAACCGCAAATCGCTCCGACAGGGTTTCACGCGGGCGCTTGGGATTTATGCAGCTACCAAGTTCATTTTGCATCAGAAATGATGATAAGCTGTATGCGGGATCGCCCCATACCATTTTCTGCGCCGAGCACTAAATTACCAATCGTCGAAGAGGGGGATTTTCGTGAGCAACCAAACCAGTGAACGCGCGCGCGATAGCGTTGCGGCAGAAAGCCTCAACGGCCACGACCACAAAACCATGGCATTCGACGATGCCAGCGCGCTTTTGGAAGTCCTTGTTGCTGTCAGGCGCGGCGATTTTTCCGTGCGGATGCGGTCGGATCTGACCGGGGTTACCGGCAAGATCGCCGATGCCCTCAACGACATCAT
The DNA here is from genome assembly GCF_002914525.1 of Rhizobium hidalgonense. Taxonomy (GTDB): domain Bacteria; phylum Pseudomonadota; class Alphaproteobacteria; order Rhizobiales; family Rhizobiaceae; genus Rhizobium; species Rhizobium hidalgonense. Next base: position 144,534 of record NZ_LODW01000011.1, read on the forward strand.
TGCCGGCAATCAACGCATGGCCCAGCAGCTCGAGCATGTCGGCCAGGTCGTCGGCCGGGATGGGCGGACGAGCACCCGGGTACGCTTCGGCCTGTCGGATGGTTCCTGGTCTGAGATGGAAGGATCGATCAACGGCCTGATCGACGATCTCTTGTGGCCGACGACAGCCGTCACTCGCACGATCACCGCGGTCGCCAAGGGAGATCTCCTGCAGACGGTGCCGCTCGATGTCGATGGCCGGGCGCTCAAAGGCGAGTTCCTGCGCTCTGCCGATATCGTCAATACGATGATCAAGCAGCTGAGCGTCTTCACCTCCGAGGTGACGCGCGTTGCCCGCGAGGTCGGCACGGACGGAAAACTCGGCGGGCAGGCGCAGGTGCCTGAAGTGACCGGCGTCTGGAAGGACTTGACCGAAAGTGTGAACTCGATGGCGTCGAACCTGACGGCGCAGGTGCGCAACATCGCTGAAGTGACGATCGCGGTCGCAAATGGCGACCTCTCCAAAAAGATCACCGTCGACGTGCGCGGCGAAATCCTGCAGCTCAAGGAAGCCATCAACACCATGGTCGACCAACTGCGCTCCTTCGCCTCGGAAGTGACGCGTGTGGCCCGCGAAGTCGGCACTGAGGGCAAGCTCGGCGGCCAGGCGTTGGTGCCGGGCGTCGCCGGTACCTGGAAGGACCTGACCGACAGCGTCAACGCCATGTGCGGCAATCTGACGGCCCAGGTTCGCAACATTGCGCAGGTGACGACGGCGGTGGCGCGCGGCGACCTGTCGCGCAAGATCACCGTCGATGTTTCGGGCGAAATCCTGGAACTGAAGGAAACCATCAACACCATGGTCGACCAGCTCAACGGCTTTGCCGGCGAGGTGACGCGCGTGGCGCGTGAAGTCGGCACCGAGGGCCGGCTCGGCGGCCAGGCGCAGGTGCCGGGTGTCGCCGGCACCTGGAAGGACCTCACCGACAACGTCAATTCGATGGCCTCCAACCTCACCGCGCAGGTGCGCAACATCGCCGAGGTTTCCACGGCCATCGCCAATGGCGACCTGTCGAAGAAGATCACCGTGACGGTGTCGGGGGAAATCCTCGAGCTGAAGGAAACCATCAATACGATGGTCGATCAGCTGAACGCCTTTGCCTCGGAAGTCACCCGCGTCGCCCGCGAAGTCGGCACAGAGGGCCGGCTCGGCGGTCAGGCCAATGTGCGCGGCGTCGCCGGCACCTGGAAGGATCTTACCGAAAACGTCAACTCGATGGGCGGCAACCTGACGGCGCAGGTCCGCAACATCGCCGAGGTTTCCACGGCCATTGCCAATGGCGACCTGTCGAAGAAGATCACCGTCGACGTGAAGGGCGAAATCCTGGAGTTGAAGGAAACCATCAATACGATGGTCGATCAGCTGAACGCCTTTGCTTCGGAAGTGACCCGCGTCGCCCGCGAAGTCGGCACGGAAGGCCGCCTCGGCGGTCAGGCCAATGTGCGCGGCGTCGCCGGCACCTGGAAGGATCTGACCGACAGCGTCAATTCCATGGCCTCCAACCTGACGGGGCAAGTGCGCAACATCGCCGAGGTCGCGACCGCCGTCGCCCAGGGAGACCTGTCGAAGAAGATCACCGTCACCGTGTCGGGCGAAATCCTTGAGCTGAAGGAAACCATCAACACGATGGTCGATCAGCTGAACGGCTTTGCCGGCGAGGTGACACGTGTTGCGCGCGAAGTCGGCACCGAAGGCCGGCTCGGCGGCCAGGCGAATGTGCTCGGCGTTGCCGGCACCTGGAAGGACCTGACGGACAGCGTCAATTCCATGGCCGGCAACCTGACGGCGCAGGTGCGCAACATCGCCGAAGTCTCCACGGCAATCGCCAATGGCGACCTGTCGAAGAAGATCACTGTGTCGGTCTCGGGCGAAATCCTTGAGCTCAAAGAAACGCTGAACACCATGGTGGACCAGCTGAACCGCTTCGCCTCGGAAGTGACGCGCGTGGCCCGCGAGGTCGGCACCGAAGGCAAGCTCGGCGGCCAGGCGCAGGTGCCGGGTGTCGCCGGCACCTGGAAGGACTTGACCGAGAACGTCAATTCCATGGCCTCCAACCTGACCGGCCAGGTTCGCAACATCGCTGAAGTCACCACCGCCGTGGCGCGCGGCGACCTGTCGCGCAAGATCACCGTCGACGTGAAGGGTGAAATTCTCGAGCTGAAAAACACCATCAATACCATGGTGGACCAGCTCAACGCCTTCGCCGGTGAAGTGACGCGTGTTGCCCGCGAGGTCGGCACCGAAGGCAAGCTTGGCGGTCAGGCGCAGGTCTCCGGCGTTGCCGGCACCTGGAAGGATTTGACCGACAGCGTCAACTCCATGGCCGGCAATCTGACGGCGCAGGTGCGCAACATCGCAGAGGTGGCGACCGCGATCGCCAATGGCGACCTGTCGCGCAAGATCACTGTCGACGTGCGCGGCGAAATCCTGCTGCTCAAGGATACCTTGAATACCATGGTCGATCAGCTTCGCTCGTTTGCCGGCGAAGTGACACGTGTCGCCCGCGAAGTCGGCACCGACGGCCGGCTCGGCGGCCAGGCCGTGGTTCCCGGCGTCGCCGGCACCTGGAAGGACCTGACCGACAACGTCAACCTGCTCGCCGCCAACCTGACGACCCAGGTTCGAAACATTGCCGAGGTGACGACGGCGGTGGCGCGAGGCGACCTGTCGCGCAAGATCACCGTCGACGTGAAGGGTGAAATCCTCGAACTGAAGAACACCATCAACACCATGGTGGACCAGCTCAACGCCTTCGCCGGTGAAGTGACGCGCGTTGCCCGCGAGGTCGGCACCGAAGGCAAGCTCGGCGGCCAGGCGCAGGTGCCGGGTGTTGCCGGCACCTGGAAGGACCTGACCGATACTGTCAACGTCATGGCCGCCAACCTGACCGAGCAGGTCCGCGGCATCGTCAAGGTGGTGACGGCGGTGGCGAACGGCGACCTCAAGCAGAACCTTACCGTCGCCTCCAAGGGCGAGGTGGCGGCGCTCGCCGAAACCATCAACAACATGACCAACACGCTGGCGACCTTCGCTGATCAGGTGACGACGGTGGCGCGCGAGGTCGGCGTCGAGGGCCGCCTCGGCGGCCAGGCGAATGTGCCCGGCACCGCCGGCACCTGGAAGGACCTGACCGGTAACGTCAATCTGCTTGCCGCCAACCTGACGACGCAGGTGCGCGCCATCGCCGAGGTGGCGACCGCCGTCACCAAGGGCGACCTGACGCGCTCGATCCAGGTCGACGCGCGCGGCGAAGTGGCCGAGCTCAAGGACAACATCAACACGATGATCGACAACCTGCGGCTGACCACCGAGCGCAACACCGAACAGGACTGGCTGAAGACCAACCTGGCCCGCTTCACCAATATGCTGCAGGGCCAGCGCGACCTGACGCTGGTCGGCAAGATGATGCTCTCTGAGCTGGCGCCGCTCGTTGGCGCGCATCAGGGGGTGATCTACCAGGTCGACGCCGATGAGGAGCAGCCGTTCCTGTCGCTGTTGTCGGTCTATGCGCAAGGGGTCGAGGCGGCACATCCGCTGCGGCTCGATTTCGGCCAGGGACTTGTCGGCCAGTGCGCCAGCGACGCCCGCCGCATCCTCATCACCGACCTTCCCGACAATGTCGTTCCGATCAGTTCGGGCGTGTTCACGACGCTGCCGCGAAGCGCGATCGTGCTGCCGGTGCATTTCGAGGGGCAGGTGAAAGCGGTGATCGAGCTTGCTTCCGCCGGCGAATTCACCGAGCTGCAGCTGTCCTTCCTCGACCAGCTGACGACGTCGATCGGTATCGTCCTCAATTCGATCGAAGCGACCATGCAGACCGAAGGTCTGCTCAAGCAGTCGCAGAAACTCGCCGCCGAGCTGCAGACGCAGCAGCGCGAGCTGCAGCAGACCAACGAGCAGCTCGGGCAGAAGGCGCAGCAGCTCGAAGAACGCAACGTCGAGGTCGAGGCGAAGAACCAGGAGATCGAGCAGGCCCGGCGCGCCCTGGAGGAAAAGGCCACCGAATTGGCGCTGACATCGAAGTACAAATCTGAATTCCTCGCCAACATGTCGCACGAGTTGCGTACGCCTTTGAATTCGATCCTCATCCTCGGCCAGCAGCTCGGCGAAAATCCCGACGGCAACCTGTCGGGCAAACAGGTCGAGTTTGCCAAGACGATCCATGGCGCGGGAACCGACCTCCTGAACCTGATCAGCGATATCCTCGATCTGTCGAAGATCGAATCCGGAACGGTTTCAGTCGATGCCGAGGAGATCTTCGTCAGCAACCTGCTCGAGGTGATGGCCCGGCCCTTCCGGCACGAGGCCGAAAACCGGAACCTGTCGTTCGCGGTCGAGATCGGCGATGTCGCGAAGAGCATCATCACGGATTCCAAACGATTGCAGCAGATTCTCAAGAACCTGCTGTCGAACGCCTTCAAATTCACCGCGCAGGGCGGCGTGACGCTTCGCGTCGCCTTGGCAACGAGCGGCTGGTCGCCGGATCATCCGTCGCTGAAACATGCGCCTTCGGTGCTCGCCTTCGAAGTCGTCGACACCGGCATCGGTATCCCGCCTGAGAAACAACGCATCATTTTCGAGGCGTTTCAGCAGGCGGATGCCTCGACGAGCCGCAAGTATGGCGGCACCGGCCTAGGTCTTGCGATCAGCCGCGAACTGGCAAACCTCCTGGGCGGTGAGATCCAGCTGCGCAGCACGCCGGGGGTCGGCAGCACCTTCGTCCTTTATCTGCCGCTCACCTATGTCGGTGCCGGCGCGATTTCGCCGAAACCCGTTCCCTCGGCAAATGTCGTGGAATTCGCCGAGGCGGCGGCAAGCCGCCGGGCCGAAAAGACCATCGAACATGTGGAAGACGATCGCCACCAGATCGCGGCCGGCGACTCGGTGCTGCTTATCGTCGAGGACGATGCGCACTACGCCCGTGTCCTTGTCGATCTTGCCCGCGATAACGGATTCAAGGTACTGGTGGCGATGCGCGGCAGCGATGCGCTTGTTCTCGCGCAGGACTACCGGCCGGCTGCGATCTCGCTCGACATCTTCCTGCCCGATATGCTCGGCTGGACGGTGCTCAGCCAGCTCAAGCAGAACCCGCAGACGCGGCATATCCCGGTGCAAATCATCAGCCTCGACGAGGATCGCCAGCACGGGCTGACTCGCGGCGCCTTCGCGTTCATGAGCAAGCCGACGACACCTGAGGGCCTAGGCAAGGCGCTGTCGCGCTTGAAGGCCTATGCGCAACCGCGCCGCAAGCATCTGCTGCTCGTCGAAGACAACGAGCCCGAGCGGTTGAGCGTCACAGCGCTTCTCGGACATGACGACATCGACATCACAAGCGTTGGCTCCGGATCGGAAGCGCTGGCCGCCCTCAGGCAGGATCCGCCCGATTGCGTGGTGCTCGACCTTTCGCTGCCTGACATGTCCGGCTTCGAAGTCCTGGAGAGAATACGCGACGACGCCGACATCGGCGAAGTACCGGTTGTGGTGTTCACCGGCCGGGAGCTTTCTCCCGAGGAAGATGCGACGCTGCACAGCATGGCCCGAAGCGTCGTCGTCAAGGGCGTCGAGTCTCCGGAGCGTCTGCTCGATGAGACGGCTCTGTTCCTGCACCGGGTCGTCGCCGACCTGCCGGCGGCAAAACAGGCAACGCTGCAGGAATTGCACAGTTCGGACGAGGATCTCGTCGGCGAGACCGTGCTGCTCGTCGACGACGATGCCCGCAACATCTTTGCGCTCAGCAGCGTGCTGGAGCGCCGGGGAATGAGGGTTCTGACGGCGACGACCGGCAGCGAAGCCATCGACGTCATCAACAACGAACCTTCCGTGGCGATCGTGCTGATGGACATCATGATGCCCGGAATGGACGGCTATGAGACGATGCAGGTCATCCGTTCGGAGCCGAGGTTCCGGCGGCTGCCGATCCTGGCGCTGACGGCCAAGGCCATGAAGGGTGACCGCGAGAAATGCCTGGAAGCCGGCGCATCCGATTACCTGGCGAAGCCGGTCAATACCGAACAGCTTCTGTCGGCGCTTCGCATGTGGCTGCATCGCTGAGGACCCGGCCATGAACCCCGTCAACATCCTTCTCGTCGACGATCAGCCTGCGAAACTCCTGAGCTATGAGGTCATTCTCGAGGAGCTAGAGGAAAACCTTATCAAGGCGCAGTCCGCTCGCGAAGCTTTCGAGCATCTGTTGCGCACCGAAATCGCGGTGATCCTCGTCGATGTCTGCATGCCGGAACAGGACGGTTTCGAGCTCGTCGGCATGATCCGGCAACACCCGCGTTATCAGAACACGCCGATCATCTTCGTTTCCGCGGTGATGCTGGCCGAACCCGACCGGCTGCGCGGCTATGCGGTCGGCGCCGTCGACTATGTCTCCGTGCCGATCGTACCAGAGGTGCTGAGGGCCAAGGTCAGGGTCTTTGCCGATCTCTACAGGAAGACGCGGGAGCTCGAACGCCTGAACGCCGATCTGGAGGCTCGCGTTCACCAGCGAACCGCCGAACTCGAGGCCTCGGCCGCCCAGTTGCGTCAGCTCAACGAGGAGCTCGAGCAGCGGATCGATCAAAGGACGCGCGAGCGCGAAGAGGCGCTCGCGCAGCTGTTCGAGGCGCAGAAGCTCGACACGATCGGCCATCTGACTGGCGGCGTGGCTCACGATTTCAATAATCTTCTGATGGCCGTGCTCGGCAGTCTCAACCTTTTGAAGAAGCGGCTCCCGGTGGATGAACGCAGCGAACGTCTGCTGACCAATGCGATCCAGGCGGCCGAGCGCGGCACGGCGCTGACCCAGCGCCTGCTTGCCTTCGCCCGCCGCCAGGAGCTGAAGCCGCAGGCGGTCGATTTCCTCCGACTGTTCGAAAACGTCGAGGATCTTCTCGCCAAGGCGGTGGGGCCGCGTATCGAAATCCGCAAGCGCATTCCGGCCGATCTGGCGCCGCTTCTGGTGGATAGCAACCAGCTGGAACTGGCGCTGCTCAACCTGTTCGTCAATGCCCGCGACGCGCTGGAAAGCGGCGGCGCCGTGACGGTTGCGGCCACTCACGCCGATGAGCCCCGCCCGGCCGGTCTGGTGGGCGGCAATTACATCAGAATATCGGTGTCGGACGATGGAGAAGGCATGGACGAGGCAACGGTCTCACGTGCCGCCGAGCCGTTTTTTACCACCAAAGGAGTCGGCAAGGGCACCGGCCTCGGCCTTTCGATGGTTCATGGCCTGGCGGCGCAATCGGGCGGCTCGATCCAGATATCGAGCGCGAGGGGCAAGGGCACGACAGTATCCCTGTGGCTGCCCGTCGCTGAGACCTTCGTCAGGACGCAGCCCGTCGTCGAGGCCGCGGCGACGGAGCCTCCGAAACCGGTGTCGAGATCGCTCGCCATCCTCGTCGTCGACGACGATGCTCTTGTCCGGACGGGAACCGTGGCGATGCTGGAGGATCTCGGACACTTGCCGCGCGAGGCCTCTTCCGCCTCGCAGGCCTTGGAATTCCTGGCCGACGGACGGGATTGCGATCTCGTCATCACCGATCATGCCATGCCCGGCATGACGGGCGCCGAGCTCGCGCGCCATCTTCGTTCGGCCTTCCCAGGCCTGCCCATCATCCTTGCCTCTGGCTATGCCGAGTTTTCCGAAGACCACGGCCTCGGCCGCATGCTCAGGATGACGAAGCCTTTCACCCAGGAGCAGCTTCAGGCGGCCATGGATAAGGCACTCTCAGGCAAAGTCGCGGCGGCGTGACGGTTGAAACGTCTTGCAATCATGGGTCGGCGGACAGTTGTAGTTGTCGCTTTATCAAAAACTGATAATATCGCCTCAACGAAAAGGTATCGCTATGCCCTCCAGCTACAATATTGGCCCTCGCTATGAAGGGCTTGTCCGTGAGCTTGTCGAAAGCGGACGCTATGCCAGCGCCAGCGAGGTCGTGCGCGATAGCCTGCGGCTGTTGGAGCAGCGTGAGGAAATGCGCGCGCTTGAGCTGGAAATGCTCAAGCGGGAGTATGCTGAGGGTAAAGCCAGCGGCGAACCCGAAGAGGTTGATCCCGCGCGCTTCCTGCAAGAGTTGAAAGCAGAACGCGCAGCCCGTGGCTAAATATAAGTTATCTCCACGTGCGCAGCGTCAGATGGGAGATATCTGGCGCAAGATCGCCGTTCACAACGAACCGGCAGCGGACAGACTCCTGCAAAAGCTTTTCGATAAGTTCGAGCTGGTTGCCACCCATCCCGAAATGGGGCCTGCTCGACCGGATATTAGCCCTGCTGCCCGTTTGGTCATCGAGGGGCGCTACATCGCCATCTATGAGCCCACGATTTATGGCGCTGAAATTGTCGTGATTGTCCACGGGATGCGCGAGCCATCGACCTGGTTCGACTGAGGCGGCCTCTTCTGAGCCAGTGAATATGTTATCCGGTGACGGCGGTCGCTTGCGCATGCTCCACGTGCGAACGAAACTTTTTGCGCCCGCAAAAGTTACCCAAATCCATCCTCACTTCATCGAAGGTTTTCCGTTGACCAATATGACGTTCGGCCCGGCATTCACTGAAGACGGTATTTTGTTTCGGCTCTGGGCTCCTCTGCATGAAAGCGTGTCGTTGAAAATCGAAGGTGCCGATCCGCAGCCGATGCAGCTGGGGGACGGTGGCTGGCATCGGTGCATGGTTCCTATTGCCCGTCCCGGCACGCGCTATCGCTTCCTCCTGCCGGACAGCCTTGAAATTCCCGATCCCGCCTCGCGGTTCCAGCCGCGGGATGTGCATGGTCCGAGCGAAGTGGTCGATCTTTCCTCCTATGGCTGGAAGACGAGCGACTGGACCGGCCGGCCCTGGGAGGAGATGGTCGTCTACGAGATGCATATCGGCTGCTTCACATCGGAGGGCAGTTTCACGGCGGCGATCGAGCGGCTCGATCATCTGCAGACGCTGGGTATTACGGCGTTGCAGATCATGCCGGTCAGTGAATTCCCTGGCCGTTACAGCTGGGGTTATGACGGCGTTCTGCCCTATGCTCCTGACAGCAGCTATGGCAGGCCGGAGGATTTCATGGCGCTGGTGGATGCAGCGCATCAGCGCGGCATCTCGGTGTTCCTCGATGTGGTCTACAACCACTTCGGGCCCGACGGAAATTATATCCCCTCCTATGCGCCGCTCTTTACCGATCACCACAAGACGCCCTGGGGCCACGGCATCAACTATGACGGCGACGGATCGCAGATGATCCGCGAATTCATCATTGAGAATGCCATCTACTGGATCACCGAATTCAGGCTAGACGGCTTCCGCTTCGATGCCGTTCACGCGATCAAGGACGATAGCGACGAGCATCTGCTTCACGAGCTTGCGCGCCGCGTCAGGGCTGCGGCCGGCGACCGGTTTGTTCATCTGATTGTCGAAAACGAGGAAAATGACAGCGATCTGCTGAAGCGTGACGAAGAAGGCGAAGCGAAGCTATTCACCGCCCAATGGAACGACGACCTCCACCATGTGCTGCATATCACCGCCACCAGTGAAACCTTCGGCTATTATGCCGATTATGCCGGCGACGCCGGCAAGCTCGGCCGGGCGCTGGCGGAAGGTTTCGTATTCCAGGGTGAACATATGCCTTATCGGGGGGCAAGCCGTGGCAGGCCGAGCGGCCACCTGCCGCCGACCGCTTTCATCTCCTTCATCCAGAACCATGATCAGATCGGCAACCGGGCGCTGGGTGACCGGGTTCTGGCGTCGAGCCCGGCCGATGCCGGCAAGGCCGTCACATCAATCTACCTGCTCGCGCCTCAGATACCGATGCTGTTCATGGGCGAGGAGTGGGGCGCCAGAGAGCCTTTTCCCTTTTTCTGCGATTTCGACGAAGATCTGAACGAGAAGGTCAGGAAAGGCCGTCGCGAGGAGCTTTCTCGTCTGCCGGGTTTCGACGCCGACGACCTCCTCGACCCGACAGCGCCATCGACCTTTGCTGCGGCCAAACTGGATTGGTCGAAACGCACTTCCTCTGATTTGCTTGACTATTACAGGACACTTCTCGACCTCCGGCACCGGCGGATCGTGCCTTTGCTGAAGGGGGCCGCCGCCGGAGGCGCGGTCTACCGCGCGGCGGGAAATACGATCGCGGTGGATTGGACCCTTGCGGAGGGCCGACGTCTTCATTTGCGCGCCAACCTTGGCAACGAAGCGGCGGCGGCGCTCCCCTCGCAGCAGGGCGCCGAGACCATATTCCGCCTCGGTGGGAACGATGGCGGGGCTCTGGCGCCCTGGACGGTGATCTGGAGCATCAGCGAGGCGTGACGGACGGAGGAAAGGGTCGAATGATGAAATCGGCTGAACTCGACAAGCTCGCCCGCCTCCACGGCATCAGCCCGACAAGGCCTAGCCCCGAGAACCGGGAGGTGGCGGTTTCCGTCGCGACCAAGCGCAAAATACTCTCGGCGCTCAATATCGAGTTGACGGCGACGGCGGATCCGCTGACTGGCTCGCAGGGGCGGCAAGGCAAGCCGGGCGGCCGGAAGATCCCGGTATCATTTCTGCCGGACTTCCTTTCCGGCACAAAAGTCTGGGGCGTGAGCCTGCAGCTTTACGAGCTCCGGTCGGCACGCAACTGGGGCATAGGAGACTTCAAGGATCTGGCTGATATGGCCGATCTGGCGGGATCGCTGGGGGCGGATTTCATCGGCCTCAACCCGCTGCACGCACCGTTCCTCGCCGATCCCAACCGTTGCAGCCCCTATGAACCCTCAAGCCGCCAGCATCTCAACCCGCTCTATATCGCGGTCGACGAGGTGCCGGGTTTTGCCGGCTGTCCCGAACTCGAAGGGGAATTGGAGCGCCTTCGCCAATCGGATCTCGTCGACTACATCGGCGTCGCGCGAACCAAGCTCGCCGCCCTGCGCGATCTCTGGCCGGCGTGGCGACAAGGCCACGCTGGTGACGAGGACTATAACCCGGCCGATTTCGACGCCTTTGTCGCGCAAGGAGGCGACAGCCTGCGGCTACATGCGCTCTTCGAATGCCTCTCCTCTTCCATGGTCGAGCACGGGGCGGGCGCCGGTTGGCAACGGTGGCCAGCCGAGTTCCGGCGCTTCGACAGTGCCGCTGTCGGCGAATTCGAACGCGAGCACGCAGATGACGTTCGCTTCCATATGTGGCTGCAATGGCTTGCCCATTGCCAGCTGATGCAGGCGGCGGATCGGGCGCGCAAGGCCTGCCTCAGGATAGGGCTTTATCTCGATCTTGCCGTCGGAGAGGCGGTCGACGGTTCGGCAACGTGGAGCGGGCCTGACATCTACGTCTCCAAGGCCACGATCGGCAGCCCTCCCGATCCATTCGCCATAGAGGGGCAGGACTGGCACCTTGCCGGATACCTGCCTTCCAAAATTGCCGGAGGCGGGATGTCGCCTTACCGGCGCATGGTGAGTACCGCCATGCGCTATGCGGGCGCCATTCGCATCGACCACGCCCCGGCGGTTCGCCGCCTCTTCCTGGTGCCATTAGGGGACAGGCCGGACAGCGGCGCCTATGTCCGTTATCCCGAGGACCGGCTGCTGCAGATCCTTGCGGAGGCTTCGGCCGAACATCGATGCCTGGTCATCGGAGAATCCCTGGGAATGATTCCCAAAGGACTGCAGGAGGATTTGGCGGCTGCCGGAATTCTCTCCTATCGGATCCTTTCCTACGAACAGGACGAGAATGGCTTCCAGCCGGCCGATGCCTATCCCGTCCTCGCGCTCGCCTGCATTTCGACGCATGACCACCAGACGCTTGCCGGCTGGTGGCGTGGCGCCGACATTCAGGATCGCTGTGAACACGGTATCGTACCGCCCGATCTCACCGAAGAACATTTCAAACACCGCAAGCGCGAGCGGAGGCACCTGAAAGCGGCATTCAAGGCCGCCGGCCTCGACGTGCCGCCCCAGCTTATGGCGGCGCGGGCAAGCCAAGAGACGCTGCAAGATCTGACCGTCAGCGCCTACCGTTTCATTGCTCGGACCCCATCGCTCCTGACCGCCGTGCGGCTTGCCGATCTCACCGACGAGAAAAGACCGACCAATATTCCAGGCACCAGCCATAGCTATCCGAACTGGAAGCCGAAGCTCTCGGTTCTGCTGGAGGATCTGCTGTCGGTCCCGCTGCTCAAGCGCGTGACGGCGGCAATGCGGGAGGAGAGGCCTCGTGGATGATCGATATCGAAGCAGCCACCAGCTTCCGTCGTACGAACGGAAATCGAGCGGGGAAGGAACGAATACGCAGCCGGCGAATTTTCTACAAATAAGGACAGCGAATGTTGAGATGAGGCCATCCGCTGTCACCGCTTTAAATGCGGCGCGACCAATATGATGGAAACAAGATCATGACGACTGCATTCATCCTTATCGCATTGGCTCTGATCGTCATCTATGCCGGCCCCACGTTGCTGTTCTTCTGCGTCGGTTATGCCGATTATGTCCTGGAGCGGAGAAGGCATATGATCGCGCTCAAGCACGCCGTGAGGCGCCGCAGCGACGAGCTTTAGGGCAATCGCAGGAATCGCCGATCCGTGGCTTTCCCGGAGGGAGCCAGAGGCAGGTCGGAACCCGCCCCCGGCTGAGCGGCCAGCTTAATCGTTCGCGGTGACCTTGACGCCAAGCACCGAAGGAATGGTGTTTGGCGCACCCATGGCCGCGCCGATGATCATCGGAAACGGAACGGGTTTTTCCGGTGCGGCGCTGATCGTCAGGTTTTTCGGCCCGTCGAGATAGGCGTTGACGGCAGCCGACACCTGGTTCTGCAATTCCGGCAGGTTGAGCTGCGCCATCATCATCGGCACAAGACCTTTCAGCGATTGCGTCAGTTGGTCGCCCGTGACCCCCTGCTGCGCGCCGGCATAGTCGAGCGCCTTCTTGGTGATCGAGGCATCGTCGAAACGGATCGAGGCGCTGTTGAACGTCAGTTGCTGCATCAGCCCCAACATCGCAAGGCCGGCGGCCTGGTTGGCCTCTTCCTTGTTCGGATTGGCCTCGGCCGTCTTCACCGCCTCCTGCAACGACTTGACGAAGGCGAGTGTATAGCCGGAGAAGTCGACGGCGATATTCAGCCGGCCGATGTTTTTGAAGTCGAAAGCGTATTCGTCGACGGCAATCTTGCCGCTTTCGACTTCCCAGCTGCCCTTCATCGTCACCGCGCCGTCGAGCGTGGCCAGCCCGAGTTTCTCGATTGCCTCCTTCGCGCTTGCATCCTCGACCTGCGACAGGTCGGCTTTCAGGCCGGCGACATTGGCGTCATAGGTAAATCCGCCATCCTGGCGCTCGAGGTTCGACTCGATGCCTTCGATGGCAAACACGTCCTTGCCCTTGATGTTGACGGCGATCGGCCCGGTGCTGACGGTCTCATAGAGGAGGATGTCGTTCAGCGTGTCGCCGGTAGCATTGGCCGGAATCGTCAGGCCAGCAATCTCGATGTCCTTTGCGGAAAACCGTCCTTCTTCCTGGCTCATGTCGATATCCGGGAAAGAGACTGATTTAGCGTGGTAGCCGCCGCCTTCGGTTTCCTCGACCCCCTCGAAGGTGAGCTCGCCGATCTTCAGAGTTTCGCCGGGCAGGTTCGCGTATCCCACCTGGACGCCTGTCGCCGTGACCGTATCGCCATCGACATCAGCCTTTTCGAAGGTGATGACCGTGCCGCCGGCACTGGTGGCGGCATTGAGCTTCTTCATCATATCAGCGCCGTCAAGCGCGAAGGAGGGGCCGGCCAGGGCCAGGAAGGCGGTGCTTGCCATCATCAGGCGGTGATTGCGCGTAAGCTTCATGGAGATATCCTTATGGAAGGTAGCTATGAGATTGCGAAATTCCCGGACATATCCTTGCCGCTCTCAGGCGTGAGAGGCGGCTGGAAAGTCACGGTTGCTGGGCGGCTAATTTGGGGGTGAGGAGATCAGGCTCTTTCGGAACCGTCGGATTAAAGAGACGTGGCCAACCTTCCAACGGGGATGGATGACAGCATTTTCTCTATCATGGGTAGTTTTACGGCTCATCATCCCACATAAAGTGTATTCCTTCGATTCTTTCAAGCCCACGAATCCGTATACCAGCGAAATCAATCGCCGGAATTTTTGTGCGGTTTTCAACGCCCTACGTGCATCACGTCAATTCGCCTGGCTTCGAGCTTCAACTAATATATTTGTATTTTAGTATGGACGGTGACTAATGGATCGCGATAAGACCACGTTATAGACAGATAGCGGATGCAGAACGCTGGTCGGCGCGCAGCCGTATCGAGTGGCCGATATGGCGTGGCCTGCATTGGTTCATTCAGGAGAAGCGTGATGCAGCCCGGTCGCACTGGCCTCGCCGTCTGCATGATGGTGGCCGCAGCCTTTTTGAACAGTCTCGACGCGATCATCGTGCGCTTGCTGGCCGGCGACGTGCATCCATTGATGATCGGCTTTTTCCGGTCGTTTTTCGGACTTCTTGCCGTCTCGCCGTGGATCGTGTCCAGGGTCAGCCTGAAAGCCTCACCCTATCGTGTTCTGCATGTCGTACGGGCGGGTCTGAAGCTTGCCTCACTGGTTGCCTTGTTCATCGCATTTGCGCATGCGCCACTCGCCGATGCCACGGCGATCAATTTCACCATGCCGATGTTTCTCGTTCTCGGTGCGTGGCTTGTGCTCAAGGAACGTGTCGGCGTCGCCAGCGTCGCCGGCATCGTCGCAGGCTTTATCGGCGTCATGATCGTCATTCGCCCCGGAGCGTCCGGTTTCGATCAATGGCTGCTTTTTGCGCTGGCAGGAGCGGTTTTGACGGCGGCGAGCCAGCTGATGCTGCGGCGGATGGCGTTGAGGGATAGTGCGGACCGGCTGGTTGCATGGAATCTGATAGCGACGGTGCCGCTTGGCCTGATCGTCATGCTGCCGATTTGGTCCATGCCGAGCTGGAGCCAGCTCGGGCTGCTTGCCATGCAGGGGGCACTCGGTGCACTGAACATGACGCTGATTACGCGCGCCTTCGGTATGGCGGCGGCAAGCGTTCTGGCACCGCTCGACTTTCTCCGGCTGCCGGTCGTTGCACTGATGGCCTTCGTATTTTTCGCCGAAGTTCCGGCTGCGCAGATGTGGATTGGAGCGGCGGTCATCATCGGCGCGACCATTATCGCGACGGGCGGCATGGCGTGGCGGCGAAAGCCCCCGGTTGGCAAGAGCTGACGATTTTCAGAAAGGGGGTTCACAAAAATTCTAGATGCACTAATATTTCAGTTTGCCGTCGGAGGTGTGTGACGAGCAGGATGCGATGACCAGGCTAACGGTCCCTATGGGTTTCACTCGGGAGGAGTGGCATGAAGAGTTTCATCGGCAAACGTGCGATCGCCAGCGGCGTATCGCTGGTGGTGCTTATCGTCATCGTCTTCTTCCTGTCCCGGCTGACCGGCGATCCGACCAACCTCTACCTGCCGATTGATGCGACCACGGAAATGCGCCAGCAGTTCCGTGAAATGAACGGGTTCAACGACCCGTTGATTATCCAGTTCGGCCGTTATGTCTTAGATCTCGCACAGGGCAACTTCGGCCAGTCGCTGCGCCAAGCCCGTCCCGCCATGGATGTCGTGCTCGAGGCCTTCGTCTGGACCTTCTGGCTCGCTGTCATCACCATGGCGCTGGTCACGGTCGCTGCGATCGTCATTGGTTCGCTCGCGGCGTTTCGCGTCGGCGGCGTCTTCGACCGTCTTGCCACTTTCTTCTCGCTGATCGGCGCTGCGGCCCCGGATTTCTGGCTTGCCATCGTGGCAATCGTCATTTTCGCCGTCAAACTGCATGTCCTGCCGACATCGGGAACGGGAACTTTCTGGCACTGGGTGCTACCGGTCAGCGTGCTGTTCATCCGTCCCTTCGGCCTGATCCTGCAGGTGGTGCGCGGTTCGATGATTAGCGTTCTGTCGTCCGCCTATGTGAAGACGGCTCGCGCCAAGGGCGTCCGTTCGAACTCGATCATCTTCGTTCACGGGCTGCGCAACGCCATGCTGCCGGTGATCACCGTCATCGGCGACCAGGCGGCCGCCATCCTGAACGGTGCCGTTGTCGTCGAGACGGTGTTTGGTTTTCCTGGAATCGGCAAGCTGATGATCGATTCCATCCTGCTTCGCGATTTCGCCGTGGTGCTGGCCGTCATCATGGTCTCGGCGCTGGCGATCTTCATCATGAACCTGCTGATCGACATCGCTTATGCGCTGCTTGATCCGCGTATCCGGTATTGAGCGATGACGATGACCGACACGCAGATCCTCGTCGACAAAAAACCGAGCGGCCCGATCGGGCGTTGGCTGACCATGCTGTGGGCCGACAAGCTGGCGTTCTTTGCCGCTCTTTTCCTCCTGATCGTTCTTCTCTGTGCGCTGTTTGGCCCGCTTCTGCTGGAGAGCATCGCCACCAAGCAGAACCTGCGGGGCCGAAACGCGCCGCCCTTCGATATCACCCGGGGGTTGCTTTACGTCCTTGGAGCCGATGCGCTGGGCCGGCCGCTGCTTGCCCGCGTCATCGTGGCGGCACAGAATACCATCCTGGTTGCCGCGGCGGCGGTGCTTGCATCCTCTGTCGTCGGCACGGGCCTGGGACTGGTGGCTGGTTACAGCCGCTCTTCCGCCGCTCAATGGATCATGCGCCTCGGCGACGTCATCATGTCTTTTCCGTCGCTGCTTCTGGCGGTGATCGTGCTCTATATGCTCGAACCCTCGGTCACCAATATCGTCATCGTCCTGGCGATCACCCGCATTCCCATCTATCTGCGCACCACCCGCGCCGAAGTGCTTGAGGTGCGCGAGCGAATGTTCGTGCAGGCTGCGAAGGTCATGGGAGCATCCTATTGGCGCATTGTCTTCCATCACATCCTGCCGGTGATCTTTCCGACGCTGGTGACCATCGCGACGCTTGATTTCGCCTTCGTCATGCTGGCGGAATCCTCGCTGTCCTTCCTTGGGATCGGCATTCAGGCGCCTGAAATCACCTGGGGCCTCATGGTTGCCCAAGGCCGACCCTATCTCACCAATGCCTGGTGGCTGTCCTTCTGGCCGGGCCTTGCGATCATCCTGACGACGCTGTCGCTGAACCTTCTGTCGAACTGGCTGCGCATTGCGCTCGATCCGACGCAACGCTGGCGCCTTGAAATGAGGGGCAGAAAAAATGGCTGAACATCTTCTGGAAGTGCGTGACCTCTCGGTCGAGTTCCACACGATCGGTGGCACCGTCAAGGCGGTGCAGGATGTCAGCTGGCATCTCGATCGCGGCGAGACGCTGGCAATCCTCGGGGAAAGCGGTTCGGGAAAGTCCGTATCCGCCTCGGCGATCATGAACCTGATCGACATGCCACCCGGCAAGATCACCAGCGGCACCATTCTGCTCAAAGGGCGCGACATGCTAAAGATGACGTCCGAGGAGCGGCGTTCGATCAACGGCGCCAAGATCGCCATGATCTTTCAGGACCCGCTGGCCCATCTCAACCCGGTCTACACGGTCGGCTGGCAAATCACCGAAATGATGACCACACATGGTCGGTCTGCCGAGCAAGCCCGTGCCAGGGCGCTGGAACTCCTGCAGCGGGTCGGCATAACCGATCCGCAGGCGGCGACGCGAAAATATCCGTTCCAGTTCTCCGGCGGGCAGCGGCAACGCCTGATGATCGCCATGGCGATCGCGTGCAAGCCCGACATCCTGATTGCCGATGAACCCACCACCGCGCTCGATGTTACGGTGCAGGCGCAGGTGCTCGAACTTCTGCAGGAATTGCAGCAGGAAACCGGAATGGGCCTGCTGCTGATCACCCACGATCTCGGCGTCGTTGCGGAAATCGCCGACCGGGTCGTGGTGATGAATTCCGGCTGCATTGTCGAAACGGGCAATGCGGCCGAAGTCTATCGCAATCCGCAGCACCCCTATACGAAGAAGCTGATTGCCGCCGCACCCGGCAAGGGCGCGATGGCGCACGAGCGTGACCGGCAGGGCGAACCGCTGCTGCGCGCCACCGGCTTGAAGAAGAGTTTTGGCGCATTCCAGGCGCTAAAGGGCGTCGACCTCGTCATCATGCCAGGCGAAACCGTTGCCGTTGTCGGCGAGAGCGGTTCCGGCAAGTCGACGCTTGCCCGGGCGATCGTTCGCCTCGATGATCCGCAGGAGGGCCAGGTCCTCTACCGCGGCAACGATCTGCTGGCGATGAGTCCAAGGGAAATATTCGGGCTGCGTCGCGATCTGCAGATGGTCTTTCAGGACCCGACCCAGTCACTGAACCCGCGAATGAGCGTATTCCGGTTGATTTCCGAGGCCTGGCTCATTCACCCCGATATCCTGCCGAAAGCAAGGTGGAAGGAGAGGGTGGCCGAGTTGCTGGTCAAGGTTGGCCTGAAGCCGGATATGGCAGACCGGTATCCGCATCAATTTTCCGGCGGCCAGCGCCAGCGCATCGCGATTGCCCGCGCGCTTGCGATGGAGCCGAAACTGATCATCTGCGACGAGGCGGTTTCGGCGCTCGACGTGTCGATCCAGGCGCAGGTGATTGCCTTGCTCGAGGGCCTGCGCCGCGAATTCGGTCTGTCCTACCTTTTCATCGCACACGACCTGCCGGTGGTCCGCGATTTCGCCGACCGTGTCATCGTCATGAAGGCCGGCGAGATCGTCGAGGAGGGGTCGGTCGCCCAGATCTTCGACGCGCCCGCCCATCCCTACACCCGGGCGCTTCTTGCCGCCAGCCTCGATCCCGATCCGAAGATCCAGGCCAGGCGCCGCGCCGCACGTCATGAACAGGAAGGACTCGTTTCCGCATGAAACCCGATGTCATCGTCGCCTATCCGCTCCGGCCCCGTCAGATGGCAATGCTGGAGGAGACCTATATGCTGCACCGGCTGGATCTTGTAGAAGGCGAGGAACGGGATGCGCTGCTTCAGAAAGCCGGCCCGATCTGCACGGCCCTGGTCTGCAATGGCCATGTGACGATCGACGAAGCCCTGCTTACGAAATTACCGGCACTGAAGCTGGCCGCGTGTTCCTCGGCCGGCTACGATCAGATGGATGTCGGGGCGATGACGCGGCGCGGCATCAAGCTCACCAACACCTCCGAGGTGCTTTGCGACGATGTTGCCGATATGGCGCTGCTTCTGATGCTGGCGGCGCGCCGTCGCCTGCCGGAAGGCGATCGTTATGTGCGTTCCGGTGACTGGGGGCGGAAAGGCATGATGCCGCTGACGACGTCGACCGCGGGCAAAAGGGCCGGCATCGTCGGTCTCGGGCGCATAGGCATGGCGATTGCCAGGCGATGCGAGGCTGTCGGGCTGACGGTCGGCTATTATGGGCGGACGAAAAAGGCCGATAACGAGTTTGCCTATTTCGCCGACCCGGTAAAACTGGCCGACTGGGCCGATATCCTGATCGTGGCGACGCCGGGCGGGCCCTCGACCGAAGGGTTGATTTCGGCCGAAGTGCTGAATGCGCTCGGACCGGCTGGCAGCTTCATCAACATTGCCCGCGGCACCGTGGTCGATGAGCCGGCCTTGATCGCGGCCCTGCAGCAAGGGCGGATCGCTTCGGCCGGCATCGATGTCTACCTGAACGAGCCCAATCCCGATCCGCGCCTGGCAGCCCTCGATAACGTCGTGCTCTATCCCCATCACGCCAGCGGTACCGAGGAAACGCGCGACAGGATGGCACAATTGACGGTCGACAACCTTGCCGCCTTCTTCGCAGGCAGGCCGCTGCTGACGCCGGTCAATTGAGTCTGGCGCAAACCCGCGGCGCGGCCAGATTATACGAAGTAATCGGGGAACTCCTTCCTGAGTTCTTCGACTTTTGCGACGGTCTGGCTGAGGTGCTCACGGATCGCATCGACGGCACCCTGTTCGTCGCGGGCGGCAATTGCGTCGATGATGGCGTGGTGACCATCGAGGATGCTCATGATCTTGCCCTTCTCGGGCAGATGCAGACGACGAATGCGCTCGAGATGACCGGACCGCTCACGAACCAGCTGATGCAGGCTGCTGCGCTTGGCGCCGGCGAACAATGTCTGGTGAAAGAGCTCGTCGAGCTCCTGAAAAATGGCAATCTGATCGACGTCGTCAGCGACGGCCGACTGCATTTTGATGATCGAGCGGGCTCGGGTGATGACGCTCGGATCGAGATCCGGATCGGTCGCGAGACGGCGGCAGACTTCCGATTCCAGTGCGACGCGAAGGAAATGCGCCTCGTAAATTTGCAGGACATCGATCCTGGTCACCACAGTGCGGGATTGCGGATAAATGCGAACCAGGCCTTCCTGTTTGAGGAGTTGCAGCGCGTCACGAATGGGAGTCTGGCTGACTTCATAGGTCTCGGTAAGCTCAGTGCGTGACAACGTGGTGTCCGGCGGCAGCTGAATGGTGATGATGCGTTTTCTGAGATCATCATAGACCCGCTGGACCGTGCTGCCGGCGGCGGCTGGAAAACCGGGTGCGATCAGGCCGAAAGTGGAGGCGAACTGGGAATTCATGTGGGGCATTCCTTTCACACCACTCATAGCTTTGCGTGGCCTAATGCACAAGAATACAAAGTTGCCGTTGATATATATGGAAAACTAAAATATCAGTTAGAACGGCGTCGCGGAGGAGCGCGCAAAATATGGGAGAAAAGCCGTGACCGCTGGAAAAACTTACGAGCAATTGCGGTCGGCCCGATGGATGCTGCCGGATGATCAGCGCTCGTTCGGTCATCGGTCGCGGACCATGCAGATGGGTTATGCGCCGGAGGATTGGCAGGGAAAGCCGATCATTGCCGTCATCAACACCTGGTCCGATGCCCAGCCGTGCCACATGCATTTCCGCGAGCGCGCCGAATGGGTGAAGCGGGGCATTCTTCAGGCGGGCGGGTTTCCCATGGAGTTGCCGGCGCTTTCCCTTTCCGAAAATTTCGTCAAGCCGACCACCATGCTCTATCGCAACATGCTGGCGATGGAGACCGAGGAACTGTTGCGCAGCCATCCTGTCGACGGCGCCGTTCTGATGGGTGGTTGCGACAAGACGACGCCGGGTCTTGTCATGGGCGCCGTCAGCATGGGCATTCCCTTTGTTTATTTGCCTGCCGGGCCCATGCTTCGCGGCAACTATGCCGGCAAGACGCTCGGCTCCGGGACCGACGGTTTCAAATATTGGGACGAGAGGCGTGCCGGCACGATCACCAAGGAGGAGTGGCAGGGCATCGAAGGCGGGATTGCCCGCAGCTACGGCCATTGCATGACCATGGGCACGGCGTCGACGATGACGGCGATCGCCGAGGCCATGGGATTGACGCTGCCGGGCGCCTCCTCGATTCCGGCAGCCGACGCCAACCACCAGCGCATGTCGGCGGCCTGTGGCCGCCGGATCATCGATATGGTGTGGGAGGACCTGAGGCCGGACCAGATCATCACACCCGCGGCGGTGCAAAATGCCGTCACGGTCGCCATGGCGACCGGCTGTTCCACCAATGCGATCATTCATCTGATCGCCATGGCGCGGCGCGCCGGCGTCCCCCTGGAACTCGATGACCTCGATCGCATCGGCCGCACGACACCGGTTCTGGCCAACATCCGACCTTCCGGTTCGACCTACCTGATGGAGGATTTCTTCTATGCCGGTGGCTTGCGGGCGCTGATGAAGCAGCTTGGCGAAAAGCTTGATCCAACCGCGATAACCGTCACGGGAAAACCGCTGGTGGACGGCCTCGACCAGGTGAAAATCTACAATGACGACGTTATCCGGCCATTGTCGAACCCGGTTTATCACGAAGGCTCGCTGGCCGTGCTGAAGGGGAACCTGTGTCCCGATGGCGCGGTCATCAAACCAGCCGCCTGCGACCCGAAATTCCATCGCCATTGCGGCCCGGCGCTGGTCGCCGACAGCTATGCGGAGATGAAAAAGATCATCGACGATCCCGACTATCCGCTAACACCGGATACCGTGCTGGTGCTCCGCAATGCCGGCCCCCAGGGTGGGCCCGGCATGCCGGAATGGGGCATGATCCCGATGCCGAAGGCGCTGCTGAAGCTCGGCCTGCGCGACATGGTGCGCATCTCGGATGCCCGCATGTCCGGAACCAGCTTTGGCGCCTGCGTTCTGCATGTTGCACCGGAATCCTACATCGGCGGCCCACTGGCATTGCTGAGAACGGGGGACATGGTCGAGCTTGATATTCCCTCACGCAGCCTCAATATGCTGGTTTCCGAAGAGGAGATCGCGGCGCGGCGTGCCGCCTGGGTGGCGCCGACGCGGCATTATGAGCGCGGTTATGGTTTCATGTTCTCCAGCCATATCGAGCAGGCCGATAAGGGCTGCGATTTCGACTTCCTGACGACGGAATTCGGTGGCAAGACGCCTGAGCCGGCTATCAACTGAGGGTACCACGATGCTTGATCCCAATCGACGCACGATCCCTGCACAGCCGCCCAAGGCTGGCTTTGCGGCAGGTCCGGCCAAGCTGGACGCCATCCGGTCTGTCACACTGTCGCTCGCCTATCTGCCATTGGCGCGGCCGATCAGCGACGCCAAGGTTTTGACAGGCCGGCAGAAACCGCTGACGGAAGTGGCGTTTTTGTTTTGCGAGATCGTCTCCGAAGCTGGCCATAGTGGCCTCGGCTTCAGTTACTCGAAGCGGGCAGGCGGGCCTGCTCTCTATGCTCATGCCTGCGAGATTGCCGACAACCTGGTCGGCGAAGACCCCAACGATACCGCGCGGCTATGGGACAAGCTCTGCTGGGCCGGGGCCTCGGTCGGCCGCTCCGGCATTGCGACGCAGGCAATTGCCGCCATCGACATCTGCCTCTGGGATATGAAGGCGAAACGGGCCGGCCTGCCGCTGGCAAAACTGCTTGGCGCCCATCGCGACAGCGTCGCCTGCTACAACACTTCTGGCGGCTTCCTGTCGTCGAGTGTCGAGGAAATCCGTGATGCCATCGATCACTCTATTGCCGCCGGCATCGGCGGCATCAAGATCAAGGTCGGGCAGCCGGATCCGATGGTCGATCTTCGCCGGCTGGATGCGGTGACCAGCCATATCGATGGCCGTGTACCGCTGATGGTCGATGCGAACCAGCAATGGGACCGCACGACGGCGTTGCGCTTCGGCCGGCTGGTCGAGCCGCTCAATCTCGAATGGATCGAAGAGCCACTCGATGCCTATGACGCCGAGGGTCACGCCGCACTGGCGCGCGAACTCGCCACGCCGATCGCCACCGGCGAGATGCTGGCAAGCGCCGACGAGCACATGGCCCTGATCCGAGCCGATGCGGTCGACTTCATTCAGCCGGATGCGCCGCGGGTCGGCGGCATTACGCCATTTCTGCGCATCTGCACGCAAGCGGAGGCCAAACGTATGCGCCTGGCGCCGCATTTCGCCATGGAGATCCATCTGCACCTGGCGGCCGCCTATGCGCATGAGCCGTGGGTGGAGCATTTCGATTGGCTGGCGCCGCTGTTCAACGAGCAACTTGACATCAAAGACGGCCGGATGATCGTGCCCGCGCGTCCGGGACTTGGCTGCAGCCTGACGGGCAAAGCCCGTGACTGGACCGTGGAAACGCGCAGCTTCGGCGCCTGAATTGGAACGAGGAGAAGGAAATATGAACCCTGCAACCCGTGAAAAGCTGATGGGTGTCTCCGTCGCGACGCTCTGCTCGGCGCTGTTCAAGCGCGGTCTGAGAAACCAGACGGTCCAGGACGTCCGGCCGGTGCAGCCGAAGGGCCGCAACATGGTCGGCCCGGCCTTCACGCTGCGTTACATGCCGGCACGCGAGGACCGCAACGCCATGAACGTCTTTCGCAACCCGAAACATCCGCAGCGGCTGGCCATAGAGACCTGCCCCGAAGGCCATGTTCTGGTCATGGACAGCCGCAAGGATCCGCGCGCCGCCTCCGCCGGCGACATCCTGATTACCCGTCTGATGGTGCGCGGCGGGGCCGGCGTCGTCAGCGACGGCGGCTTCCGCGACGCCATGACCATTGGCGGCCTCGAGATTCCCGCTTATCACCATCGTCCCTCCAGCCCGACCAATCTCACGCTGCATGAGGCGATCGACATCAACGTGCCGATCGGCTGCGGCGATGTGGCGGTCTTCCCAGGCGATATCATGGTTGGCGACGACGACAGCGTGATCGTCATCCCGGCCGAAATCGCCGACGAGATCGCCGACGAAGCGGTCGAGATGACCGCTTACGAGGATTTTGTCACGGAGCGCGTCAAGCAAGGACATACGATCATTGGCCTCTACCCGGCCACCGACGAAAGCAATTTGGCGCTTTTTGCCGAATGGCGGAAGGTGAACGGCCGCTAGAGCGGCGCATCTCGAACATCTGATCATCAGGACGGAGCAAGGCTCCGCCAAGGAGGATAACAATGAGCTGGACCCCTTCAGGCAGGCATCTCATCGCCGGCGAGTGGATTGCAGGAACGACCACATTTCGCTCCGAGCCTGCGCACGGGCCGGCACACGACTTTGCCGTTGGTACAACGGAACTGGTCGACCGTGCTTGCCGCGCTGCCGAAGCGGCATTCGCTGCCTATGCAGCAAAGACACGTGAGGAGCGCGCGATCTTCCTCGAGACAATTGCCGAGGAGATCGACAGACGCAGCGAGGCCGTTACCCTGATCGGAACCCAGGAAACCGGGCTTCCGGAAGGTCGGCTCAACGGCGAGCGCACCCGCACCACCGGCCAGCTCAAGCTGTTTGCCGAGCATATCCGCAAGGGCGCGCATCTCGACGCTCGTATCGATCCAGCGCTTCCCGATCGGCAACCGGCGCCGCGGCCCGAGATCCGTCTGGTGCAGCGGCCGATCGGCCCGGTCGCCGTTTTCGGCGCCTCGAATTTTCCGCTGGCATTCTCGACGGCCGGCGGTGATACGGCAGCAGCACTTGCCGCCGGCTGCCCTGTGGTGGTGAAGGGACATTCAGCCCACCCCGGCACAGGTGAAATCATTGCCGAGGCGGTTGCGGCTGCCATCGAACGCACCGGAATGCCGGCCGGCGTCTTCAGTCTGATTCAGGGAGGGCGCCGTGATGTCGGCACGGCTCTGGTGACGCATCCCGCCATCAAGGCCGTCGGCTTTACCGGATCGCTGGCCGGTGGTCGTGCACTCTTCGACCTTTGCGCCCAGCGCCCTGAGCCGATCCCCTTCTTCGGGGAACTCGGCAGCGTCAATCCCATGTTCCTGCTGCCGGCCGCGACCGCTGCCCGGGCGGAGGCGATCGGTTCAGGCTGGGCCGGCTCGCTGACGCTTGGCGCTGGCCAGTTCTGCACCAATCCCGGTATTGCCGTCGTCGTCGACGGACCGGAGGCGGACCAGTTCACTGGGGCTGCCAAGGCCGCTCTTGAAAAGGTGGCGCCGCAGACCATGCTGACCAAAGGCATCGCTAGCGCCTATCACGAAGGTGTCGAACGCATGCGGGCAAGCAACGCAGTCTCGCCGGTTCTGACGACAGAGAGTGCTGACCGTGCTGCAGGCCCGAACCTGTTCGAGACGAAGGGTTTGGCCTGGCTTGCCGATCATTCGCTCAGCGAGGAGGTGTTCGGTCCGCTCGGGCTCGTCGTGCGCGTCGGCTCGCCTGAAGAGATGGTCGCCCTTGCCGAGAGCTTCCAGGGACAGCTGACCATGACGATCCATATGGACGACGCAGATCTTGGCCTTGCCCGCGACCTGCTGCCGATCCTTGAAAGGAAGGCGGGCAGAGTGCTGGTCAATGGCTTCCCGACCGGCGTCGAGGTCGTCGATGCGATGGTGCATGGCGGACCCTATCCGGCCTCGACCAATTTCGGTGCGACGAGCGTCGGGACCATGTCGATCCGCAGGTTTCTGCGCCCCGTCGCCTACCAAAATTTCCCCGCCGGCCTGTTGCCCCAAGATCTGCGGAACTGAGACTGGGGAATGCCAAATGGATCGTCGCGACGAAACTTCGCGACGATCATTTGCCGGCTTCGAGGCAGGACCGATGCGGACGCCGTCGCCAGCCTTGCTCGTGACGAGGTCGAGATGCGCGGACTGACCGCTTCGCCCCACTAAAAATTGAGTGTTCAGCCAGGTTGGAAAGTCCGTGCCTCGGGCATCGCGCTTGATCGCACTTCTCAACTAGTATATTAGTGCGCTTATGTATTAGATCGGCTCTGGCAGGAGGAAGCGAGGGCCGAGCCACCCAAAGACAAGACCAAGATTTGCTGGAAGGAGCGCCGATGGCGCATGGGAGGAGAACGAAATGAAGCTTCATTTGGCAGCAGCCTGCTTTTCAACCACCGTGATCGGGCTGAGTATGGGCTCGGCTCTTGCTGAGGATGCCAAGAGCAACGTCACTGTTGTGCTTGCCGAAACCGTCGATGTCGTCGAGCCCTGCATGGCAGCGCGCCAGGACGTCGGCCGGGTGATTTCTGAAAACGTCAACGAGATGCTGGTGGAGTTCGACTACGTCAATGGCGGCCTCAAACCCCGCCTGGCGACGGAATGGTCGAAGATCGACGATGACACCTGGGAGTTCAAGCTGCGCCCGAATGTCAAATGGCACGATGGCAAGCCGTTCACCGCCAAGGACGTCCAGTTCACGATCGAGCGCAACAAGAACAAGAAGCTCAGCTGTGAGACCGGCGGCAAGTATTTCGGCGGCACGGAATTCAGTTTCGAGACGCCGGATGCCAACACGATCCGCATTACCACGAAACCAGCCCAGCCGATTCTTCCCTTGCTGATGACGGTGATGGCTGTGGAGTCGGCCGAAGCGACGCCAGCAGACGAATTCACCCGCAAGCCGATCGGCACCGGCCCCTATACGTTCGACAAATGGGAGATCGGCCAGTCGATCGTGCTGAAGCGCAATCCGGACTATTGGGGGGAGAAGCCGCAGGTGGAACAGGCGACCTATCTGTTCCGCTCAGATAGCGCTGTCGCGGCCGCCATGGTCGATGCCGGCGAAGCCGATATCGTTCCGGCCGTATCGGTACAGGATGCCACCAACAAGGAAACCGATTTCGCCTATCCGAATTCGGAGACGACATCGCTGCGCATCGACACTCGCGCGGCACCGCTCAACGACCGACGCATACGCGAAGCGATGAACCTCGCCATCGATCGTCAGGCAATGCTCGGAACCCTGTTCCCTGAACAGGCGAAGATCGCCACACAACTCGTCGTGCCAACAACGATCGGCTACAATGCCGATATCCCCGCATGGCCCTATGATCCCGAAAAAGCAAAGGAATTGGTCAAAGCCGCGAAAGCTGACGGCGTTCCGGTCGATCAGGAGATCCGCATCATCGGCCGCAACGGGCAATATCCCAATGCCACCGAAGCGATGGAAGCGATGATGGCAATGCTTCAGGATGTCGGCTTGAACGTCAAGCTCGACATGTACGACGTTTCCGTGTGGAACGGCTATTTCGTTGCACCTTTCGTCGCCGATTCCGGTCCGACTTTGACCCAGTCGCAGCACGATAATGCGACCGGCGATCCGGTCTTCACCGCCTTCGTGAAATATGCGAGCGACGGCTCGCACTCGATGGTCCGGGATCCCGCAGTCGACGCCCTGATCGCCAAGGCGACCTCGGCCACCGGCGACGAGCGCGCGAAACTCTGGAAGGAGCTGTTCGCCAAGGTGAACACCGAGATCATCGCCGATATCCCGATGTTTCATATGGTCGGTTTCACCCGGGTTTCGTCGCGTCTCGACTTTAAGCCGACGATCGCAACGAATTCCGAACTGCAGCTGTCGCAGATCCGCTTCAAGTAAACTTGCGGACCAGAGCGCGGGCCTCCTTTGGCCCGCGCTTTCCACGCCCTGACGGACGGATGCCCATGCCTTTGATTGACCGCATTACCCTGACCCAATTCGCCGAAGAGATTTTGACCCGCGCTGGGATGGAGCCCGACAAGGCCGAAACGACAGCCGCCGTCCTGGTGGAAGGCGACATGATCGGCCACGAGACGCATGGCGTCAGTCTGCTAAATTGGTATGTCGATGCGTTGGAGGATGGTTCGCTGGCGAAGGCGGGCAGCTACGAGGTGGTCAATGACCGCGGCGCAGCATTTGTCTGGGACGGCAGATCCTTGCCCGGCGCATGGTTGCTGACCAAGGCGATCGATCTGGCCTGCGAACGGGTACGCGATCATGGTGTCGTCACCGCGGCAATCCGAAACTGCCATCATACCTGCGCTCTGTCGGCCTTCATGCGGCAGGTTACCGAGCAGGGCCTGATCGTGCAGCTGTCGGTGTCGCATCCCGCGGCAAGCCGCGTCGCGCCCTATGGCGGCACGAAGCCGCTCCTGACACCGAACCCGATGGCGGCAGGGTTCCCGACATCCGAGGATCCGATCCTGATCGACGTCTCGGCTTCGATCACCACCACGACGATGACGCAAAACCTGGCGAAAACAGGCAAGAAATTCCCCGAGGCCTGGGCTTTCACCGCCGCAGGCGAGCCGACCGATGATCCGCGCGAGGTGACCGAACGTGGCGGGACGATGATGCCCCTTGGCGGCCAGCTGAAGGGACATAAGGGCTTTGGGCTCGGGCTGATCGTCGAATTGCTGGGGCAGGGGCTTTCCGGCAAGGGGCGGGCGAACGCGCCGGCTGGTGTGTTTTCGCAAAGCGCTTTTCTGCAGGTTATCGACCCCGCCTTTTTCGCTGGGCTGGGTGCTTTTACGGCCCAGTCCGACTTTCTCGCCTCCGCATGTCGCAGCAACCCGTCCGCGCCCTGGAACAACGGCCCGGTCCGCATGCCGGGTGATAGCGCGGCACGAAAGCGCCGTCTCGCATTGGAAGAGGGCGTGCCGGTCGGCGAGGTGGCTTGGGAGAAGCTCTGTGGACACGCCGCGATCCTGGGCTTGCCCATTCCTGATGTCGCCGTGTGACGACGTCACTGCAGGCTGGCCGAGAGCCCTGCCGATCCACTCAAGTCGATCGCCATGACGTTCCGAGGAATTTGTTCCCACGCCTCCTGCCGAATTCTGGAACAATGTCTGCCGTCCCCTGTTACATTGGCGATGAAGTCAGTATTGCGCAGGTAGTTGGAGGTCTCAATGAAGCGGAGCACGGGAGTTGGGGTGGTCTTCGCCCTTGTCCTGACGGGCTGTACGACTGGCGCGGGCTACTACTCGTCGGGGGGATTGGCCCCCATTCCCGGCAGCATCACGTATAGTGGTCAGCCTCGCACGAAGTTGACGAAATCACCCGTGGGTTCGTCCTTCCCGCACAGCTTCACCGATCAATGGGGACGTCAGGTCGAGGAAATTTACATCATCCAGCTGACCGGAGCTTGCTGATCGCGGCGCGCCACTACCGGCCAGTCTTCTCGTTCGACGACGACTAGAACAGGCATGATGATGTTCGAAAATCGCTCACACTTTCGGCCCCATGCTGCAGCGATTCCAGCGAAAACAACCCGGCGGGTATTGTGTCGGGAATTGCGCAAAACAAAGGATAGATGCTCTGGGAAGGAGAATTGATGATGCCGCGACGCAAGAGCACTGAGACGATGACCCTCGACACCAAAGGGGCCAAGATCGGCGAGCCGGTGCCGAAAGCCGTCATCGATACGAACACGGCCTCCGTCGGCGTTCCCCGACAGGCTGATCACGGTCTGCAGGAGGAGTTGAACACGCTGCGACAACAAATCGACGCGCTCCAGCATCAGATCCTCCATGGCGCTCGATCGGTAAAGGGAGGTGCCCGGAAGGCAATGCGTCAGACAGAAGCGGCGGTGAAGCTCTATCCGGTTTCGACGCTCCTCATCGTTACGGCTGCCGTGGGTGCGCTCGCCTTCGCTGCACGCCGTGCCTCTCCGCCGCGCCGTCGCCATCAACCAGCGCTGCGCGAGCTGAGGGATCTTTACGAGACTATCCGCGAGCGCATCTGACAAGATTTCGGGATTGTCAGCGTCGCGATTATGCCCGACACTTGATTATCCAAGCGGGGGCAACTGCATGCTCGACATCATCATACGACGTGCTCTTGATATTGTCGGGCGCACGGAGCGCCTGATCGAGGCTTGCAGGCGGCTGCTGGACAGTGAAGGGCTTGATGAAGTCGAAGTATACGAACTCGATTGCGAGATCGAGCGGCTCGGGGATGCGGTTTTCGTCGCCGACAAAGCCATTCGGTCGCTCGCAAGCACAGTCGAATGCTGGCCGCAGGCCGCCCAAGCCCACGGGATACTTAGAACATTGCATTGACGGCTGTCCCGGGGACTGACACTTCGCAATAGCTGTTCCGGGCAGGTTTTCGAGCCGTGATCTGCGTGTCACGCCGATGTCACGCGACCATGGAAGCAATATGTGCTTGATCGGCGTCGGTAGGCTGAGGCCAAACTCCTCTGACCTAGAGGTCGCCGGTTGCCGGGCTGACTGCTTGGTCGCTTGGTCTGTTTTTGAGCGCATTGGAGATACTCGATGAGGGATGTGTTGCCGACTATTACACGTGTCCTGAGCCGGGGGCGGCCGGGCCAACACTGCTATTGTTTTGCCGGGGCACCACGATGAGCTCGAAGCGCTCCGGGCGAAAATCTCAGCCCCACGAATTCATCTTTCCGGTTCACACGCGCACGATCGCACAGATCAGGTACGATAGCCTCAGCCGCGTCATGACGGTGGTTTATCACGACGGCCGCTCTACGACGACCACTGGCATACAGGGCCCGGCGATGCTGAGGATCCTTGCCCAGCGTCCGCTGGAGCGCTCCCCTTTTCTGTTGCAGACGGTCATCTGAGGCCGAAAGCCAATTTCGTATGCCGCGCGCGGACTAGGCATCCACGTGTTAAATCGGCGTGGTCGTGCATCCATTTCCCGCGGGCTGCGTTCCTCTCCAACAGCAGATCCATGGAGGGAATGCCGATGACCTTTCCAGCCCCGAAAACCGAAGCTCCCGTACAGCGCTTTGAAGAGGCGACCGATGCCGCGCGCGCGGCTTTGGAAAGCCTGATTGCTGCGGCCAATGAAGCCGGATGGGCAACCGGAGAAATAACCGCGGCGATCCTCAAAGCCGCGCAGTTTCTAAGCGATGCCAACAAGAAGGATCCCGATCCGGCCGACGATCCTGTCATCAGCGACGTATCTGCCAGGCAGGAACAGATTGGACACGGCGAACTTTACGATTAGAGCAATTCAAGGAAATGCTAGGCGCTCCGTTTGTCTCCAGCGTTTTCGGCGCGTCGTGACGAACGGGCAATCGCGGGCGGCGCATGATGCATCCTTCTGAGCCGTCGAGCGTTCTATCGCCAGGGATTAACTGGAGATGCATCATGTTCAAGGACGAACTCGGGGACATCGGCACAAATAGGGATATGCGCGACGATGCCGGTAGCGCACCGGCTGCCTTCCAGGAGACGAACGCCAATCCTGATCTGATCAGGCGTGAGGGCTTCGCGAGCGAGGCCGATTATCGGGCGTATCTTGCGACGCTCGGCGGTCATGTTCCTGCTGAAGGCCTCAGTGAGGATGCCCTGCGGGTGTCCGATGATTATGCCTTGGAAAGCCGGTTGCGAGATCTAAGAGAAGAACTCGAAAACCTTCGTGCTCGCCTTCACGTGATCCAGCGGCAGGCGGCGACCGTCGTAGTACAGAACGTCCGGTGGGCAGATGCCAGTGCTCATGCGCAGCTCGGCACCCAGCCGTGGCTCAAGCTGGCAGGCGCGATGGCGGCTACATTCGTAGTCACGAGGGCCATCAGGCAGCTCCCTCTGGGGGCTGTGACGACGACGGCGATGCCCTTGGTCGTTGCCGCAATGAACCGGAAGTTCGCCAGAAGTTGATACCGGACGCATGGCAGCCCAGGACGAGATGGCGCTTTATTCGTTGATTTTGATCGACCGATCGAAATCGTGCGGTCGCCATGTTCTCGCCGAAATATTAGTGACATCTTATATCCGCAACGGAGGCGAACATGCCTGGACATGACGACCGCTACGTCGAGATTACCACCCGTCTTCGCTCGGTACGGTCGTTCTGCGACTTTCTCTCGCAGGGCGGAACCGTCCGCGTCGCCGTGTCGGACGGAGCGCCCTACAAGGACGTAACCGCCGTTCTCCTGGAACGGAACCGCAGGGAGGCTGAAGCACTCGACCGCGTAAGGCGGCAGCTCTACCCGGAGCTTGCGGACGAAGACGTGGTGCCGCCGCTCTACAGTCGTCACTGACCGCGCATCGCAAGCCTGATCAGGCTACGATGCGCGCGGCCGATCTCGTCATGCAGCGGTGACCCAAGCATACGGACGATCAGGCAAAACCGATTTCCGCGACGAGAGGAAGGTGGTCCGAGGCGATCCGCGCCAAGCGGCTTTCCAGAACCGTCGCCTGTTTGACGATGAGATCGCTGGTGACAAAGATGTGGTCGAGGCGCATCAGCGGGTAGCGGGCGGGAAAGGTTGCTCTCGGCCGCGCACTGCCTGCCAGCTGGGCGTCCTTCAACGATCGCGCGGCCAGTCGGTACGTCGCCGACGACGGAATGGCGTTGAAGTCGCCGCAGAGGATGGTGGGAAGCGGTTCTTCTGCCGTCCCGCGCAGCCAGCCCGAGTTCAATAGCGTCGTCATCTGCCCCATGCGCTCGCGGCCGCGGAGGCCGAGATGGGTGTTTACGACCAGCAATTTTCTGTCGCCGACCAGGATTTCGACGGAAAGGGCGCCGCGCTGTTCGCCGATGGATGGCAGCGGTCCGGCCTTGACGGCTCCCGTCGGCAAGGCGGTGATGATGGCATCGCCATACTGCTCTTCGGCAACCGACAGCGCCGGATGGAAATGGGCCTGCATCTTGAGAAGCGAGGCAATCGTATGAGCCTGGTCGATGCCGCCGGTCCTGCGTCTGAGGACGTCGACCTCCTGAAGAGCGATGATGTCGGCTTGCGCCTCGGCGATGACCGAAGCGATGCGCCCGGGATCGAGCTTACGATCGCTGCCGATGCAGCTGTGGACGTTATATGTCAGGAGTTTGATTGGTTTTTCCGCCATGGGCCCGCTGAAATTCGTCCCTGGGGACATCGATCTCGTTCCCTGGGGAACACAAAACTCGTTTGATCGTTCCAGAATATCAGCCCAACGCGCTCGTACTTCTGAGGACAATCGATGAGCTTGAAAAGCATGATCTGGAATGGACTGCTCGTTGCCGCCCTGTGTTTTGCGGTCTTTCTTCTCTATAGCATCTTCGAACAGTACAGCCTCGATCAGATCGTCCAATCGGTTCGCAGCATACCGCTTTCAAACTTCTGTACAGCGCTTCTCTTTGCTACGGCATCCTATCTGTGCCTTGGCTGTTTCGATCTGCTGGCGATCCGTTCGCTCGGCAAATCCTTGCCTTACCCGAAAATTGCATTGGCTTCGTTCATAAGCCTGTCGCTCGGCCACAATATCGGTTTTGCTGGACTGAGCAGCGGTGCCTTCCGCTACCGCTTCTATTCGCGCTGGGGGCTGACGACCGAAGACGTGGCGAAGATCATCCTGTTCTGCGGCGTCACAGTCGGGCTCGGGCTGGTCACGCTCGGCGGTCTTGCCCTGATCGTCAATCCGGGTGATGCCGGGCGCCTGCTGCGGCTTGATCCGGCCAGTGTGCGCATCTTCGGCCTGCTGGCGCTCACAGTCCCAGTCGTCTATGCCGGGCTGGCGTTTTTCATCCGCAGCAAGTTGCGGCTTTGGCGCTGGTCGTTTCAGTTGCCGCGATTTTCGATTGCTGTCGCGCAGGTCGGGATCGGGACGATCAATTTCATGCTCGTTTCCGCCTGCCTGCACCAGATGCTCTCGGCCCTCGGCGACGTCGCCTTCTTCAGGTCGGTGACGGCATACGTGCTGGCCAATTCGGCAGTTCTCGCAACCCATGTTCCAGGCGGGCTCGGCGTGCTCGAGGCGACCGTCTCTTATGTCGTGCCGCAGGTAGCCTCGATCGGCGCGTTGATCGCGTTTCGCTGCGCCTATTTCTTCATTCCGTTGGCGCTCGGCACGACGCTTCTGCTTATTAGTGAGATTGTCTTCCGCAGGTCACGCGGGACGGACGAGGAGGCGGACGAGCGCGCCGAGGCCCAGTCGGCGTAGGGGCAGGAAAGGCCGGGCCGGGTCGAAGAGCCCGGTGCCTCTCACCGGTGAGATGCTGCCGGTAAGCTCGACTGCGAATTCTCTCAGGCCCTGGGCACCAACATTCAGCGCGTCGATCGCTTCGATCACCGAGCCACTTTGCGCGTAAGCGGCTGCAAAGCTCTCGGTGGCTGTTCCTAGATATTCCGCCAGCAGGCGATTGCGCAGCTCCGCGACCGCGCGGCGGTGCTCGTCTGTTTCAGGCTGGAATAGTATATCGCATTCTGAATCAACCCCTTCTGAGCGATTGTTGAGATTCGAGGAGCCGATGCGCACCAGCTCATCGTCGGCGATCATCAGTTTGGAATGAATGAGCACCTCGACCTCGTCGACCGTCGCCGGCACGGTCTGTCCGGGCACTGTCGGGCCGGGCACGACTGGCCCGGGCACTATTGGCCCGGGCACGACGGGAAAATAGACGCGCAGCCGGTTCGCGCGATCGGCCCGTTTGAGAAGCCGGATGACGCGGTCGCGATTGCCGCCCATGATAATCTTCTCGATCAGGCCGTGAGAGCTGCGGGTGCAGATGATGACGACCTCGGGACCATTTTCCTCCTGCAGGCGCGCGGCAATGGCATCGGCGACGCGGAAGGAGGCGAGATATTGCGCCTCGATATAAAGCAGGCGCCGTGCTCGGGAAATGATGTCCAATGTCGAGGCGATACCGTCGCTGACGCCGGCGCGCAAGGTTGTCGATGGCTCCGTCAGCACGAAGCCGACTGGGATTTCCCGCAGCGAAACGGCGAGATCATCGGGCCAGGTAAAGGGTGGGCGCTCGGCGAGCGCCGGGTGCTTTTCGCCGGTGGCTGTTTCCCAGCGCCGCCTGGCGATATCGCCGATCAGTCGGGCGGCGTCGCCCGTGACCATCGCCTGAACGTCATGCAGCGGATCGTAGGAAACACCCTCAGGGTCACGCCGGAGCCTGTCTCTGGCACGATGGCGCTTTGTGTCCCATCGCCGCGACGTCAGGTCGATGCCGCCGATGAAGGCGACGGCGTCGTCGATGCAGACGAGTTTCTGGTGGTGGCTGCCGCGAACGGCGCCTTGAAGATCGAAGCGCAGGTCGATCCTGGCATTCCGCGGGAAGGTCTTTTTGCGTAGCACCTGCAGCGACTTTTCCGAATAGACCGGCCCGAGTGCCCAGATGAGAATGCGCATTTCGAGCTCGGGATTGGCCGCTGCGAGCCCATGCAACAGGTCTGCCAAAGTCTCGCCGGATTTTTCCGGTTCCAACGGGATGTCGGGATTGAAATCCCAGCCGACGATCCAGATCGTGCGCCTTGCCTGCCGCAGCGCTCGCGAAACTTCGGCGAAATATCGGTTGCCGTTGATCAGGAACGCCGCCTTCTCGGCTTTGCCGTCAAGGCGCAAAGCGCTGTTATTCTGTTTTTCGCGGCCGTCCGGCCGCTGCGATTTTGCCTGGGGCAGGCTCGTGTTATTGAAGACGGTCTCGATTGCGGTCATGATTGCCTCGGCTTCTAACTGCGAAAACAAACGCCTGGAATATTTTTGGGTTCCGTGCGGTGTTGGAAGAGGCGGCCGGGCTGTCTTTGCCGGGTGATGGAAAGCGTAAGGAAACGAAATGTCACAACGAGCAGGCAGCGCCGATCTTCCCCTTCATGGAGGACGCGTTCCGCATTGGCTCGGCGACCGGATGACGCGGCTGGGCGCCCTGATCACCGAAGCGATCGTGCACCACTACGGCCGCGACGAATTCCTGCGCAGGCTCGCCCACCCTTTCTGGTTCCAGTCCTTCGGCGCGGTCATGGGCATGGACTGGCATTCCTCCGGCATTACAACAAGCGTTCTCGGCGCGTTGAAGCGCGGGCTGAAACCGCGGGCCGGCGAGCTCGGTCTGCATGTCTGCGGCGGACGCGGCGCACATTCACGCAAGACCCCGCAGGAGCTCGTCTCGATCGGCGAACGTGTCGGTCTCGACGGCGAAGGCCTGGCTACGACGAGCCGTCTGATCGCCAAGGTCGACAGCGCTGCCCTCCAGGATGGGTTCGATCTTTATCTGCACGGCTTTATCGTCGCCGATGATGGCCATTGGGTGGTCGTGCAACAGGGCATGAACGGCGACCGGCGGCAGGCGCGGCGTTATCACTGGCTGTCGGAAGGGCTGGAGAGTTTTGTCGACTCGCCGCATGCGGCAATCGAGGGCAGGAGCCAGGGGACGATCGTCAATCTGGCCGACAGGCGGGCCGAGCGATCGCGGCGTGGCCAGCTCGACCTGCTGGCAACGCTCGGCCCCGACCGGATCATCCGCGAGGCGGCCGCGCTGCTGCGGGTCGAGCAACCGGCGCCAGAACCCGCCGAACAGCCGATGCTGCCGCATCTGATCATGCCGGCCCACCACGACGTGCGCGAGAGCGATGTCAACATGCGGCGCCTGCATGGAAATCTTGCCGCCGCGGCCGACCGCGGGCCGGCGGATTTCGAAGAGCTGCTGCTGGTTCCCGGTGTCGGCGCCCGTACGGTGGAAGCGCTGGCCATGGTGGCCGAAGTTGTCCACGGCGCACCCTGCCGTTTTTCCGATCCGGCACGCTTCTCGATCGCCCATGGCGGCAAGGACCGCCATCCTTTCCCGGTGCCGCTCAAGGTCTATGACGAGACGATCGGCGTGATGAAATCGGCGGTGCAGAAGGGCAGGCTCGGACGGGAGGAGGAGTTGCAGGCGCTCAAGCGCCTGGATGACCAATCCCGGCAGATGGAACGCTACGTCACCGGTCCCGACCTCAAGGAGATCATCGCCGGCGAATTTCGCCAATCCACCGAGTTCGGGGGCCGCAGCGTCTTCGGCTGGGAGCCGCCGCCGGGTGAGAATTAGATGATACCAAAGCATGCGCGGTTTTCGGGCGACATCACGCCATCGATTCCGACTTTCGAGTTCAATCGAGCGGTGAGGGCACACCTTCGCGGATCGCTTTCGAGAAATCCACGGAGGCGTCGGCACTTTTTGCCCGTGGGGCAATATGCGCCGCCGCCTTCAACTCCTCAAACGGCAGCTTCGTGTCGAGCGCATTCCGGTCATAGGCGAATTCGGGAAGGTAGCCATTCACGATCAGCCGCCAATCGAACGGAAATGTGGCGCCGACGGCCCGCATCATTTTGGCGGCAGTCGTGGTGCAGTTGGTGGTGAGCGAGTTGTAGAAGCGCGGGTGTTCGGCGAGCGCGTTTGCATCGCTGACATATTGCAGGAGAAGCCGTGCGGCATTGGCCGGCGGAGCGCGCATGCGAAAGAGCTGGACGTCTTCGCCACGAATGTTGGACCGGACACGAACGACATCACGTTCGTCGGCCGCGATGATGACGAGGGGATTGCTTTTGAAGAGGTCACCGAGCGGAGAAAATTTACCCCCAGCCGTTCGCCGCACCTCGATCGACCATGCCAGGTATTGATCGCCGTCGAAGCCGAAGCTGAGGATCATGTGCGCCATTTCGGGCCCTGCCCAATAGGACATGAACAGGTCAAGGCTCTTGAGCTTCTTCAGGTCGTAGGCGCGCGGCTCCCATTTCTCCACAAAACTGCCGTCGCTCTTCCAGGTAAAATTTCTGACGTTGGTCAGCGTCAGAATATCCCTGTCGACCGTTCCCGTCACCTGCCTGGCGACGTCTCCGGCCCAGTTGGCAGCGGCAGGAGGCTCGATCGAACTCCACCACACGACGATGCCTGTAAAGCATAGGACGAAAGGAAGGATGACAACGAGGCGGGGCCTCCAGATCATCGAAATTACGGCGACAACGCCGAGCAGTGCGAGGCTTCCTGCGGCTGCCCCTCTTATCGCAGGGGAAACCGGCAGACGGTAGAATAGTGCGAGGGAGGCCCAGATGGTCGCCAACAGCAACGCTAAGCCGAAGGCTGCCTCTGCCGCCCGGAACATGATGCGGAGAGGCAGAGCCACTCGCGGCCGCCCGCGGCCAGCAGTTGTTGGCGCGCTGCCGCTGTCGTTGAAACTCATGACGCCTTCCTATCCTTGTTGAAGGTCAATCGATGATTTCGATGTTCCAGACATGTGACGAAGGCACGAAGTGTCTTGATCTGGAGACGCATTGTCGACGCTCGGAATGATCTGGCGTCCGTGACGGCGACAAACAATCTGGCTTGAAGTGTTGACGCTTGTCCAGTCCGCATCGGACAAACGCCCGCAAGGCAGGCTGCTTACAAGCCTTCAATGGCCGTCGGGCGGAACCGCTTCGGAGGGAACCGTCTCTTTCAGGTTCTTCCGATGGAAGATGAAGAGCCCGGCAAAGACGATGATTGCGGCGCCGACGACGATCTGCATATCGGGAATATCGTTGAAGAAGATGTAGCCCAGCACGATCGCCCAGAGCAGCAGCGTATATTGCAGCGGCGCCAGTAGTGATGCTGGTGCGAGCTTCAGCGAACGGGTGATCAGCAAATGCGCACATGTGGCGACGACGCCGAGCAACAGCATGCCGGACCAATTGATCAGCGTTGCCGGCTGCCAATGGCCGATGCTTAAGCCGATGCCGGCGGCAAGAGCGGCGACCGTCTGCCATGTCACCAGCGTTGTGTCGCTGGTCGAACGCAGATAGCGGCTCATCACCAGCGACAGCGCAAAGGCAAGGCTGCCGGCAAGGCCGAAGAGCGACGGAAGCGACAGCATAGCCGTCGACGGACGCAGCGCGATGACGACGCCCGCGAAGCCGACCAGAACGGCGAGCCAGCGGCGCCAGCCGATCTTTTCTCCAAGAAAGAAATGCGAAAGCGCCGCGATGTAGATCGGCCCGGCCATATAGAAGGTCATGACGTCGGCGAGCGGCAGATAAGCGACGGCCGCGTAGAACAGAGCGACATCGCCGGTTGCCATGAAAACGCGTAGGAACTGGAGGCCTTTCTGTTCGACGCGGAACAGGGCCATCGGCCCTTGCCTGAGGATCATCGGACCGAGCACGATGAAAGCGCCGACCGAGCGGATCACGAGCACCTGGCCGACGGCAAAGCTTGCGACCAGCCACTTGCCCATCGCATCGTTCAGCGCAAAGAGCAGATCGCCGAGCAGCATCAGCACGACACCTGTCATGATCAGGTTTCCGGCGTTGGCTGCAGCCGCCTTGGTCTTCATCTCTCGAATCCTCGCAAAACGGCCGCGCATTGCGCGGCCGAGTGCGGCTTCGGCCTTAACGCTGCCAATGTCAATGGTCAGTTAAAAGCTCTTGCCCTCAAAACCTTGAGGCATGTCGCTCAACAAAGTTCATCTGGTTGCCATGCTTGCGACCAGATCGCTAAATCTCACCGGAGCAGACGGCGGGCTTCATCTCCATCTCCAGCAAAAATCGCATCGACGATGGCGCAATGTTCCAAGAAGGATGTTGAAAGGCGGTTTCGCACGCGCAGCTGGAGGCGGCGATAGGGTCGCAGGCGTCGATGCAATCACGGGCATTGCTCCTCGAGGAAATCGCTTCGGCCGGCTGCGTAGATAGCCTCCATGAAACTCCTCACTATCGCAATAATAGGCATCACTGGCCCCGGCTGATTGCTCGCAGCGGCTATGGGTGGCCGTGATCGCTTCCCAGGAGGCCTCGTCCAGCCGTCGTGCGGCAAGCGACCCAGCCAAGCCCTCCAGCTCAGCCGTAACCTCGAACATCTCGTAGACGCGGGGATCATCACCTATGTCGGCGTGATGGATAAAGCCGGGACGGTCGACTATGTGGCGCACGGCGTATCCAGTCTCGGCATGCCGCTGCTGGTGGCGCTTCTGCTTTGCTTTACGGGTGCAATCGTCTCGGCCTTTGCGTCGTCGACCGCGCTGCTCGGCGCGATTATCCCTCTCGCCGTGCCGTTCCTGTTGCACGGGCACATCAGCGCCGTCGGGGTGGTCGCCGCGATCGCGATCTCGACCACGATCGTCGATACCAGTCCGTTTTCCACCAATGGCGCCCTTGTCGTCGCCAGTGCACCGGATGACAGGTGAGACCAGGTGCTGCGACAGTTGCTGATCTACAGCGCCCTGATTGCGATCATCGGCCCGATCGTTACCTGGCTGGTGTCCATCGTGCCTGGCCTGGTCTGACGGCGCTACTTATCAAAGCGTGTCGAACCCATTCGGCACACTTGCAGACCGCCTTATTGTCCAGGACGCCGATTGCTTTCCCAGTCACCGGCTCGTCGTGGAAAATTTGGGCCGCATCTATCGCAGCGTCTCGACTGCGACGGCGAGACACGTCTTGAAAGCGGTCAAGTCCGTACAGAGCGCATCCGGCGCCGCGTCCCCGACGATGAGGACGCCGTCGCGCCGCTAGATCCCGGCGTGCAGCATAAGATTGCCGGCCAGGCCGAAATCTTCGACCGCAATTCCGTTCGGGTCTCGCAGCCGACCTTCGGCATCATAGGCGATGGCCCCGCCAAAAAGATCGCTGACGCGCCCGCCGTGATCCGGGCCACACTGGACGCGGCGCGTACAGATCGTTCGTCCGATTCATATAGGACCAAGGTCCCATATTGGAACGAGCCCGCGCCGATGACGTTCAGCCGAAAGAGCCGAGGAGATGTCGATGCGCCACGATTTTTGGGACCAGCCCGTTGAGGTCATCATCGGGGATGTCGACCACCCTAAGAGTATCCGCAATAGCAGGGACGCGCTCGCATATCTGATGACCTGTTGGCCGCGTGAGAAAGCGGCATCCTTCGCCGTCGCAAAGAAGATCTGCACCGACGCCGCCGAAGGGCGAGCCGATTCAGCCGCGGCCGCTTTGGCATTCAAAGTCGCGGCCGAAGAAGCCGGCGTCCTCCGTTAGGGACATTCGGCAATGAGCGGCCTTCACCGACTGGATGATGAAGACGGCGGCGGAAGCCGGGCTGAACGGCCGGTCGCTGCCCTATCCACGTGGAAAAGTGCTGGGCGGCTGCTCATCGATCAACGGCATGATCTACATGCGCGGCCAGGCGCCAATTACGACGGCTGGCGGCAGACGGGCAATGCCGGTTGGGGCTGGGACGATGTGCTACCCTATTTCCTGAAATCTGAGGACAATTACCGCGGCAAGTCGCGGATGCACGGGGCGGGTGGCGAATGGCGGGTGGGAAAACAACGGCTTTCCTGGCCGATCCTCGATGCCTTTCGCGATGCGGCCGAGGAAACTCGGCATTCCAAAAACCGACGATTTCAACGATGGCGACAATGAGGGCTCAGGCTATTTCGAGGTCGATGTGCGATGCTGTCGGGTGGGCGATACCAAGGCGACGAGGAGCTGATTCGTCGCGCCGATGATATCGCCACAACGATCTTCCATCCGGTCGGCACCTGTAGGAAGGGCAACGACACGATGGCGGTGGTTGATTCGCAATTGCGGGTGCATAGGCTGGCGAAGCTGCGGGTCGTCGATGCCTCGGTGATGCCGACGATCGTCTCGGGCAACACCAATTCGCCGGTGATCATGATTGCCGAGAAGGCGCCCGAGACCATTCTATCAGAGGCGTAGATAGCGCCTCGCGTCTGTCTGACGTGGATGCGAGAATCACCTCTGCCGTCCCGGTACCCGAAAACGACACGCACAGACCTAGATAACCGTCGTGGCAGCCTATGGCGTGACGACGAGCCCAACCCGCTTACGCGGGTTGGGTAATCTTCGACTTTGGATCAGAGGGTTGAGACGTTCTCAGCCTTCGATTTTCCGGTCTTGCGATCCTGGCCGACGTCGAAGCTGACCTTGTCGCCTTCGCGGAGCGACCCGCCGCGCTGCAGCGCAGACACGTGCACGAATACGTCCTGTCCGCCATCCTCGGGGGTGATAAAGCCGAAGCCCTTGTCGTCATTGAAGAATTTAACCGTACCTGTCGGCATGAGATAACTATTCCTTGTGTCATTCGTCGATTTGCGAAAGCGAAACTATACCGCCGCTGCTCCTCTATCAACCTTCATAGCGCTGACGCAACTTTAAAGGCAAGGAGGCAACAGTTTCGTCGAGGGTCAATGCGGCATCCGACCACCGATCGCCTGACGATCCGAGGTTTTGATCGCCTCGATGCCGCGTCCGGAGGCATCATATCTCGTGGCGTCCGCGTTATCGACAGAATCAACGCCGGATTGCCGCCCATGCGTGTAGAAAGGGATTGCCGATCGCCTGCAACAGGTTGTAGATCGGGCTTGCACAAAGGGGTTGTGCAAGCCGGTCTGGATGCGCGCTCTGCTCGTTCGCCGCTGTCTGAAGCTTTACCGGCGCGCTGCGCTATCAAATGAGGGGTCCGACGCCGTTGTCTTCGCTTGCTCTCCCCAGCCGCCCACTGTCATTGGCGCGCAACGTCATCTCCACGCCCAACGCCTACTTCTGGGCAACGCCGATTATCCTGGCGATGGCTGTCTTTCTATTCGTCACTGAAGCGCCAGGCGTGTTCCGCGATTTCCAGATCAGCCAGAACCCTCTGGTGCTCGAAGACGGCGATGTGCAAAACGGGAAATGCACGACACGCAAGGCAGTCTTTACCGACTGCGAGGCACGCCTTGTCTATAGCTATGGTGGACGAAACTACGACACCGAGGTCGAGGTCATGTTCGTCGATTTTCATACCGGCGACTATGAAACCGATCTTGTGATTTCCGCCGATCATCCAGAACTCGCGACAATGAGCCTGGGCCTCGACATGCTCTGGAACAGGATCATCACCCTCACTCTGTTAGTGGTCCTGCTCGGCGGCATGAGCCTGGGTATGGTTTTTTTCGCTATCCGCATTTGGCGGGTCAAGGGGCAATTGCGCCAGCCCGCCAGGCTGATCCCAGTCCCGGTCGAGATTAGCGCATTCGACCGCAAACGCGGCGTCCTTTCCATCACCTACAATGACAAGATTGCCAGCGACAAAACCGGGCGATCGGCGTACACCCGCATGAAGAGCGGACAGGAGCCTCTGATCGTCGGGGAAGCCAACGGCAAGGCGATCGGAATGGCCGTCAGGCACGGCAATACCGCCCTGCCGGTGCTTCTGGACGATCGTCTGCAGCGGGTCGAGCTGACGGATGCCGAGCGAGCCACGGCTCTCGCACCCCTGGCGCAACAGCAAGGCGGCGATCTGAGTTCGCCGGTGTTGATTGAAGAACCCAAAAGGACGATATCGATCTGGAAGCGGCTGCAGCTTTTCTTCGGTACGTTGCTTCTGATCGCTGTCGGCGTGGTCGGGTTCTGGCTTTGGTACGTCACGAGCTCCCCGACGCAATTCCAATCGCCTGGCATGGACATCAACAATCTCATGCCAGGGCCGTTGAACGAGTGGGGATGCGAACAACTGAAGAAGCGGTTTGGTCAGGATCGCGCGCCGTTTGGTTGCACCGCCGCCGATTACACGAGCTGGAAATAGCGGGCGCTGATCTTTTGAAAGGGACGCTTGTTAGCGGCCTCGGCAATCGCGGAGCGCACGCGTCAGCCTGGTCGTCGGGCGTAAAAGGTGTGCCACGCTTCATTATTGCGGCTCATGCGGTATGTGTCCCATTCAAGATCCAGGCCGGCCGCCTTGATGCACAGCGCGAAGTCGTCGCGGCGCCAATAGGTCATATGGTAGGCGCCGCGCGTCTCCCCGTCTCCATCCCGCATCGTCACTAGGAAGACGCCTCCTGGGCGCAGCGCCGCGGCGATCTTTTCGAGGACCTGGCCGGTCTGGTCGCGAGGCACGTGGATGAGAACGCAGAGAGCAATCACCGCATCGTAAGGGCCACCGAGGTTGTCGGTGATGACATTAAGGAGCTCGCCTTCCTTGCCGCGCGCCGCCTGCAGCTCGAGAAACCGCTGCGTGGCATCGGTTCGCCTTACCAAAACGCCCTGTGCCTCTAAGAAATCTGCATCCCAACCAGGGCCTGATCCAATCTCAAGGACCCGGCCGCCCTTGCCGGCGGCGATGGCGACCTGACGCAAGCCTGCCTCCAGGCTCGGCGCGGGAAACGGATCAACGATGCGGCTATAGTCATCGGCACAGCCTTCATAGGAATCGATCGTGCATTGGGTATCGGCCAAGCTGGTGGAAGAAATGTGCAATTTGACCTCCGATGATGAAATCCAGAGCGCCGCTCAGGGGCGCCATATCACCATGTTCGACGTAAGGCCGCGCAAGCACATCAGGCAAAATCCCTAGGCCACGAAAGAATGGATGCGATGCCTATGCAGTATCAACCATCCGGAGCCGGTGCGCCATGGCAGCCGCAGCACCGCGGCTGGGGACGGCGAGTTTGCTCAAAATGTTGGAGACATGAACGCTCGCCGTTTTCGACGAGATGAACAGATTATCGGCGATCTCGCGATTGCTTTGTCCGGCGGCGACAAGCCGAAGCACCTCGAATTCCCGATCCGTCAAACCAAGTGGCGCCTTCGGGGTACTGCCGTCTTTCCCGTCTCGCAGATCAATGCGGGCCTTTGCGGCCAGCGTCTCGATCTGATTGCACAGCAGGCGGGGCACCTATCGTATGGGCAAGGTCCGCACCTTGCCTGAAATGGCTCGCACCGCGGGCACGCTTGCCGGCATTCATCGCAGCGCTCCCGGCCTGCATGAGAGCATATGCCTGCCGAAAGGGCTGGCTCAAATCAGCCCAGTTTTGAGCAACCGCCTCCCAGGCATCGAGGTCGGAAGCCGCGATGCGCGACATCTCGGCCGAGATGCCCAACCTCTCGGCTTCCTCAATGACGTTGCGGCACGGCGTC
Source organism: Rhizobium hidalgonense (assembly GCF_002914525.1). GTDB lineage: Bacteria > Pseudomonadota > Alphaproteobacteria > Rhizobiales > Rhizobiaceae > Rhizobium > Rhizobium hidalgonense. Next base: position 189,243 of record NZ_LODW01000011.1, read on the forward strand.
CGAACGGCAAGGTCGGCGAATTGCCGAGCGGCATCGTTCTGGTTCGTATCGATGGCCACACGCATGGCCGAGGCCAGCAGCGGCCAGGAGACACCCCTGTGTTTGTCGAAATGGGTCGAGGCGGATCTTATCAGCATCGCAGACAGATCCATGTCGCCCGCCAGCGCGCGGCTTTCGATATCGAATCTCAGAAGACTGGCGGCCATACGGTTGGCAAGCTGAGGCCCGGGTGGCAGGGCGCGCAAGGAGCTTGCCGCTGCGGCAATACGATCCGAATCGCCCAAGACCAGGGCAATCTCCGCCTGGCATTCGAAAACATGAACCAGCCCCAGCGGCAGCGGATCCAACGCCGCCATCCGTTCGCATGTCTCGATGGCTTCGGAAACACGGCCGACAGGGAGCAAGGAGCGGCACAAAGGCGAACCGACGATTGCTCCGATATACCGGGCTTGGCCGAACTCGACGGTCCGCGCAAAGATTGCCGGTCCCACTTCGATGACCTCAGCGTGGGCGCCTCTCTCGAGCAGGGCTTGAAGCAGGGCTGCGCCGGCCAGCACCTCGACTCGGCCGATGGAGGCCTTTTCCGCGCGTTTAGCCACGCTCCAGAGGGCACCGACGCGCGAGCTGTCCGAGGCGACACAGGCCGCGACGATCAGCGCCTCGATACGATACTCCTCGTCATCGAGCTTTTCCGACAGCTCCTTCAGCTCGTCGCCTAAGCGCCTGGCGCGACCGAATTCTCCCCGCAAAATCAGCGCACGGGAAAACTGCCCCAGTCCGTCCGCGCGCAGCCTCGTGGGATCGACCGCATGATCAAGCGCTCGCTCAAGATCGGCGATCTCACCTGGGATAAGCGCGTGCTGACGCATCACCGCGCGCTGCAGAAGAAGCGCGGCCAGCTGTTCCCCGTCGCGCTCGGCATCCACTTCGGCGAGTGCCCGTTCGACAAAAGCCAGTCCCTGTTCCGCTTCCGCCGCCCAGCAGGCGGCATCGGCGGCGAGTTCCAACACCCTGCAGTGACCAGCGCCGGTCAAATCAGCCGCGTTGTCGACCTCGGGCCAGGCCGCCAGTACGAGCTTCAGCATTTCCATCTGGTCGGCATAGGCGAAGGTGGCAGCGGCTTCCGCGGCAGATTGCCAGGCCCACCGCAGGCAAGATGCGGCCTGGCAGGCGCCGTGCCAGTGGCGGGCGAGCGCAACGGAATGCCAAACCCGGTAGCTTGGGACCGGGCCGCGTTCGAGCACCTCGGCATAGGCGCGGTGGATGGCCATCCTTTCGCCGGCGATCAGGTCACCCCGCACCGCCTCGTGGATCAGCGCATGGCGGAACGCATATCCATCACCATCCGGCACCAGGATCCCGGCCAAAATTGCGGGCCGCAGCAACTCGGCCAATTCAAGGTCGGACTTGTTCTCGACGCTGCAAAGCAGCGCATGGGTGATATGCGGGCCGCCAAGCGCCATCACCTTCAACAGTTCGGTCGTCGGCGCCGGCATCTCCCTGACCGCTTTCAGCAGGTAGTCGTTGAGCGAGCCGGGAAAATCTGTACGCAAGGTTCCGCTCGCATCGATAAGCGCTTCGGTGAAAAGCGGGATCCCGCAGCATCGCGCATGGACCTCGTTGATGAAGGCGGGTGTCGGCGGGCGCGCGAGCAGCCCCTCGAGTTGGGCGGCGACCTCCGCGCGCTTCAGGCGGGGAAGTTTCAACACCTCGGCACCCTCGGAAAGCGAGAGGTATGCAATGGTCGTCCGCAGTGCGTTGCTGCCGCTGGTTTCTTCGGGTCGGTAGGTGACGATCAGCATCAGCCGAGTTTTCTTCAGCCGCGCGGTCAGGAAACGAAGCAGATCGCAAGTGGCCTGGTCGGCCCAGTGAATGTCCTCGACGACCACGACGAGCGGCATCTCCCGTGCGAGTTCCTCGAACAATTTTCTGAGCGCTTCGAACAGCCGCGCTCTTGCGAATGCCGGCATCGAACCTTTCAGAGGTCTCGCCGAATTCGGGAAGAAGCCACGCCAGCTCGCGTGCACCCTCGGCGCCGACCAGCGACCGTGACGAGGGCGCGCCGCGCAACTGAACCAGTTCATGCAGCACGGCGGTGACCGGCGCATAGGGCAGTGCCGCTTCCCGCTGCTCGATGCAGCCGCCTTTCAGGATCAGGGCACGGCCCGACAATCGGCCGGAAAATTCTTCAACCAGCCGGCTTTTGCCGCCGCCTGCTTCCGCTCCGAGAAGAATGGCGCGCTGCGGCCCGCCGGAGACTTCCCGGAACGCGGATTCCATCACATCGAGTTCTGCCGCACGGCCTGAGAACAGAGACCTTCTGAGGGATGTCGACACAAAGGCCTCCGATACACTGGAATTCGAGATTAGCAGAGATGGAGACATAGTCATCCCATGTCCCGCGCACTCGAAGCACTGGCGATAGACATCAATGCTCCCCGGTGTATTTCGCGCTGTCCTACGCAATATGCCCGATGCGGCAGCCTTGCCTTAGCCCCATCATGGGGAACATGCGGACGTCGAGTGATGTTTGCGAGAAACTTCGCCGCTTCGCCCAATTCAAGTAAAGGACGCCCCAAGTGAGTGAACGCATTAATAAGTTTGACGACGTCGAGATCGCCACGCAGGCATTTGGCAACCCGGCGCATGAGCCGATCCTGCTGATCATGGGCGCCATGGCGTCAATGCTGTGGTGGCCGGACGAGTTCTGCCAAACGCTCGCCGATCAGAAATATTATGTCATTCGCTATGACAATCGTGACACCGGCCGTTCGACGATTTACGAGCCGGGGGAACCGCCTTACACCATGGACGACATGGCTGAGGACGCCATCAGGGTACTCGATGGCTACGGCATCGACAGGGCCAATCTGATTGGAATGTCGCTGGGCGGCACGATCGCCCAGATCGCGGCGCTCGCGCATCCCGAACGCGTCAAGACGCTGACGCTGATGTCCACCACGCCGATGGGTATTGATACAAGCGCCCTGCCGCATACCACTGATGCCTATATGGCGCACGCCGCGACGGGCGAGACCGTCGACTGGACAGACGATGCCCAGGTGATCGAATTCCTTGTCGAAGACACCCGGATGATCGCCGGGGTGGCGCATCCCTATGACGAAGGGCGGGCGCGCGCCTTTGTCGAACGGGACGTCAAACGGGCGAAAAACTTCGTCAGCGCCACCAATCATTTCATGCTGAGGGGCGGCCAGGCCCTGGAAGGAAAATTGGCTAGTCTGGCCGCGCCCCTCCTCGTCATACACGGAACCGCGGATCCGATTTATCCGGTTGAGCACGGCGAACGGCTGGCACGAACGGTCAAGGGCGCGAAACTTGTTCGGCTCGAAGGCGGTGGCCACGAAATTCATCCCAACGACTGGGAAGAGATCATTTCCGCCATCGACACCCATTTGCGGTGAGTAGAGCAATTCCAGCAAAAGTGCGCAGCGGTTTTGCTCTCAGCAGCAAGGGCGTATCGATCGACGGTTACGTCCTTCCGTACATTCGGCTCGCGCGCAGCAGCCGTTGCGAATAGGAATGTTCGACCGCGCCTCTGCGCAATGCTTCGATATCGACCTGTTCGACGATCTCGCCGGCTTCCATGATGGCGACGCGGCTGCACATGTGGGAGACGACGGCGAGATCGTGGCTGACCAGCAGATAGGTAAGGCCGCGCTCGGCGCGCAGATCCTGCAACAGATTGAGGATCTCGGCCTGGACGGATACGTCGAGCGCCGATGTCGGTTCGTCGAGCAGCAGCACGTCCGGGTTCAGCATCAGGGCGCGGGCGATCGCCACGCGCTGGCGCTGCCCGCCGGAGAGCTGATGCGGAAATCGGTAGCTCAACGCCGGATCGAGGCCGACCGATCTGAGGATCGCGTTGACGTCGACGGAATTCGTATCCAGCCCTTGGTTGCGCAGCGGTTCCTTCAGCTGCGAGCGGATGGTCTTGCGGGGATGGAGCGATCCATAGGGGTCCTGGAACACCATCTGCACCCGGCGGTAGAACGGCCGGCTGCGCTGCCGATCCAGCGTCTCGCCCTGGAGTTCGATGCTGCCGTCATAACTGGCGTTGAGGCCGGAGAGGGCTCTGAGAACGGTGGACTTGCCGCAGCCGGATTCGCCGACCAGGCCGAACGCAGTCCCCTTCTCGACGGTGAGGTTTACATCTCTGACGACAGGCCGCTGGCCGTGTCCGAAACGGATGGTGAGGTTATCGATCCGGATCATCGGAGCACCTTCGCTGCAAGGTCGTCGAGCCAGGCGGGATCCCGCTTCAGGATCGGCAGCCGGGCAGGCGGATTGTCGATCGTCGGCAGGGATGCCAATAGCCCCTGCGTATAAGGGTGTTTCGCCTTGTCGAGATCGCGCGCCTCAAGCACTTCCACGACGCGGCCGGCATACATGATAAGGACGCGATCGCAGAAATTGCGGATCAGATTGAGGTCGTGGCTGATGAAGATCAGGCCAAGATTGCGGCGGGAAACGAGTTCGTCGAGCAGCGCCAGGATCTCGAGCCTGACCGTCACGTCGAGGGCCGAGGTCGGCTCGTCGGCGATCAGCACTTCGGGTTCGGCGATCAGCATCATGGCGATCATGACGCGTTGGCCCATTCCGCCCGATATTTCGTGCGGATAAAGGCGGGCAACGCGCTCGGGATCGCGGATCTGCACGGCTTCGAGCATGTCGAGCGCCTGGCTGTAGGTTTTTGCTTTGCTCACCTTTGGATGATGGAAGCGATAGGTCTCGGCGATTTGTTCGCCGATCCTCATCACCGGATTGAGCGAATATTTCGGGTCTTGCAAGATCAGCCCGATCCGCCGTCCCCTGATCGTCATCATCGTGCGTTCAGTTGCCTTGAGCAGGTCGACGTCACGAAAGCGCATCTGTTCGGCGCTGACCTTTGCGGTCGGCGGCAGCAGCTTCATGATCGCGCGGCCGACGGTCGACTTGCCCGATCCGGACTCGCCGACGATGCCGAGTTTTTCCTGTCCAAGCGCAAAACTCACGCCGCGCACCGCGCGCATGTGGCCGCCGCCATAGGCGATTTCGAGGTTGCGGACATCGATCAGGGGCTCTGTCATTCCGAACCTCTCGGGTCGAGCACGTCGCGCAGCGCATCGCCGACGAGGTTGAAGGCGAGGCTGACGAGCGCAATGGCGATGCCGGGTGCTGCGATCACCCAGGGGCTGTCGAGCATGAACTCGCGGCCGCTGGCGGCCATCGAGCCCCATTCCGGCCAGGGCGGCTGGGCGCCGAGGCCGAGAAAGCCAAGGCCGGCGGCAGTGATGATGATGCCGGCCATGTTGAGGGTGACGCGGACGATCACCGAGGGAATGCACATCGGCAGGATGTGGCGGGTGATGATCGCGATCGACGTCGCGCCCTGCAGGCGCACGGCGGCGATATAATCGGCCTTGCGCAGGCTGAGCGTCTCGGCGCGCGCCAGCCGCGCGATCGGCGGCCAGGCCGTCAGCGAAATGGCGATAATCGCATTGGTGATGCCGGGGCCGAGGGCTGCGGCGAAACCAAGCGCCAGCACCAGCCCAGGGAAGGAGAGGAAGATATCGGTGATGCGCATCAAGATTTCGTCGACGATGCCGCCGAAATAGCCCGAGACCGTGCCGATCAGCAGGCCGAGCGGTGCGACGATAATGGTGACGAGCATGATGATATAGAGCGTCGTGCGGGCGCCGTAGATCACCCGCGCAAAGACGTCGCGGCCGAAATTGTCGGTGCCGAGAAGATGGGCCGCCGAGGGGGGCGCAAGCCGCCCGGCCATATCCTGCACGACCGGATCGTAGCTCGTCAGCAGAGGGGCGGCCGTCGCCACCACGATCAGGAGCACGATGATGAAGAGGCCGGCCAGGCCAAGCGGGTGCAGGCTGAATTTCAGCCAGCCCTGATGGATTTGCTGCGTCGACGACTGAAACCAGCCCTGCGGCTCCGGCGCCAGCAGCCATCTGCGAAAGCCGCCGGCATTGGCGTTATCTGCGTCATCGGTGGAGATGGTCATTGCGTCACCGTGTCCTCGGATCAAGAATGCGATAAAGGAAGTCCGACAGGATGTTGATGGTCAGGAAGACGGCGCCGATCGTCAGCACCGAACCCATCACCACGTTCATGTCGTTCATCTGCAGCCCGCGGGTGAGGTACTGGCCGAGCCCGGGCCAGCCGAAGACCGTCTCGATCAGCACCGCGCCCTCGAGCAGCCCGCCGAAGGTCAGCGCCAGGATCGTCAGGAGCTGCACCCGGATGTTCCGGAAGGCGTGCCGCCAGACAACCTTGCGGGTGCCGAGCCCCTTTGCCCGCGCAGTGATGATGTATTCCTGGCTGAGCTGTTCCAGCATGAAGCTGCGCGACATGCGGCTGATATAGGCGACGGAGTAATAGCCGAGGATCGCCGCCGGCAGGATGATGTGGCCGAGAGCGTTGTGGAATACGTCCCATTGCTGCTGTATCGCTGCGTCGATCAGCAGAAAGCCGGTCATCGGCGTGACGAGGCCTTCGTAAAAGACGTCGATCCGGCCCGATGCGCCGACCAGCTTCAGCTTGGCGTAGAAAACGAACAGCGCCATCAGCCCGGTCCAGAAGATCGGGATGGAGTGGCCGGCAAGCGCCACGATCCGGGCGATGTGATCGATGATTGTTCCGCGCCTGACGGCAGCCGTGACGCCTAAGGGAATGCCGATAATGGCGCCGATGATCATGGCGATGATCGCAAGCTCGATCGTTGCGGGAAAGATCGTCATCAGATCGGTGAGGATCGGCTGGCCCGTCGTCGCCGATATGCCGAGGTCGCCTGTGGCGATCTTGCCGACATAGGAGAGAAACTGCATCCAGATCGGTTGGCCGAGCCCCAGCTCGTTATAGACGCGATCGTATACTTCCTTGCTGACCTCCGCCCCGGTGATGGCAAGCACCGGGTCGGCAGGTAGCAGACGGCCCATCGAGAAGGTCAGGAACAGCAGGCCAAGCAGCGTCGTGACGACAGCCACCACGCGTCCCGCGAGGCGCCGCAACAGGCTCAGTGCCGGGTGCGGGGCCGCCTCGGCGAACCCGCCCGCGGTTGAGCGGCGGCTCGCCTCTTGCTTCGATGTCAGCTCGGCGCTCGCCACGCGCTCTACTCCTTGGTCACGTCATGCCAGCGCGTCGACCATGTCGTATGCCCGTGATAGCCCTTCACGTTCGCGCGCATGACATAGGGGTCGGTTCGCTGGAAGAAGATGACGAGCGGGGCGGCCATGCCGGCATAGATCCCGTCCATCTTCTTGAAGATGTCGGTGCGCTTGGCAGTATCGCGCTCCTTCATCGATTGATCGATGAGGGTGTTGAGGTCGTCCACCTTCATGCCCGTACGCCAGAGATAATAACTGCCGAGGCGCGCCTCGTCGCTATTGTCGGGGTTGAAGGCATATTGCGTGGCGACCGCGAAAGGATCGGGCAGGCGGGCGCCGGAATTGCCGAGCAGCACTTCGAACTTGCGCTCGCGGAAGGCGGGAGTGAATTCGCCGGGCACGAGATCGAGATCGAGGCCGGCGGCCCGCGCGCTCGCCTGCAGCGCTTCGGCGAAGGGCAGGGTCGCAGCCCCCGACGGGTTGAGGACTTTCTTCAAGCCGTTGGGATATCCGGCCTCCGCCAGCAGCTGCTTGGCTTTGGCGGGATCGTAATCGTAGCGGACGGCAGTTTCGTCGGGAGCGCCGATCATGCCGCGCGGGATCATCGACTGCCAGGGAAAACCGGTATAGCGCATGATGTTGCCGGAGATCGCCTTCCAGTCGAAGGCGTGCTGGAAGGCCTCTCGGACCTTCGGCTTCTGCAGATCCGGGTCTTTCTGGTTGAGGGCGATATAGTAGAAGCCGAGACCCGGGACATTGTCGATCACCATATCCTTATTGGTGGACAGCGCATCGAGATCGCCGCTTGCCACATACTGGCCGACATCGACATCACCGGCTTCAAGCTGCAGCCTGAGATTGCCGGATTCAGGAATGTGGCGGGCCACGACGCGGGCCATGGCTGGCTTGCCGCCCCAATATTTCGGCTGCGCATTGAAGATTGCGACATCGTTCGGGCGCCATTGGGCCAGGCTGAACGGACCGCTGCCGGCGGAATTGGCGGAAAGCCAGGCGCCGCCGAAATCGCCATTCGCCTCATGCGACAGCACCGTCTTCTTGTCGACAATGCCGACCGATGAGCCGGCCAGCGAATAGAGCACCAGGTCGGTGTTGACCGTCTGCGGCAGCTCGATCTCGAGCGTATGTTCGTCTTTTGCCCGAACCAGCTTTTCGACATTGTCAGGCTTGAAGCCCCAGAGCGCGACGTCGGTGGAGCCGACCTGTCCCATCTTGATGATCCGCTGGATCGACCAGGCCGCATCCTCGGCGGTCACCTTGTTGCCGCTCTGGAAGACGGCGTCGTCACGCAAGGTCAGCGTGATGATCTTGCCGTCGTCCGAGACGCTCCATGCGGTGGCAAGCATCGGTTTTAATGTTTTAAGATCGTCGGGCGACAGCTGCACGAGGTTGTCGTAGAGGTTCGAGATCAGTTCCGAAACCGTGCGGGCATTGTTCTGGGCCGGGTCGAGCGTCCGGATGCCGGTGAGATTGGTGCCGATCACCAGCATATTGGGCGGCGAGGCCGCCCATGCAGGGTGCGTCGTAACTAGGGCGCCGGTAATTGCGATCGTTGTCAGTAGCTGTTTCAGCATCTCGAGACCTCCCAATCCTGTTGTTTGCGGAAATAGTGTCGAACTCAGCCGGCCGCCTTGGCAGATTGCTGCCGGTCCGAATCCGTTTGAATGCTGCCCTCGGCCTCCCAGCCTCGAAGCAGTCGATGAAGTTCTTCGCGATCATGCTGGTCGAGCAGCGGCAATCCCGGCACGCGCACCGGGCCGACATCGAGGCCGGAATAGGTGACGGCCTCCTTGACGACGGTGACGTTGGCGCCGTTGCGGAATTTGGTGCGCATCCGCTCGAATGGTTCGAGCTTGTCGACGATCGCCCGTGCCGCGGCAAAATCGCCCTTTTCGAGCGCAGCGTGAACGGCAAGCGACAGACGCGGCGCGACATTGACGAGGCCGGAGGTGAAGCCGCGCGCGCCGGCCGCGGTAAAGGTCGGCGCCCAGCTTTCCGCCAGGCCGCAGACGAACAGGGCGCCGGCCGGATCGGCCGCCGGGATCGCGCGTGACAGCAGCATCAGATCGGTCGTGGCAAATTTGATGCCGGCAATATTGCCGTGGTTGGCGAGGCGGACGATGTCGGCGACGGTAAAACCCTCGGCCCTGACATAGGCGATGAGCGGCAGGGTTGAAGCATCGGCGAGATTGCAGAAATAATCGATCTGGGCCGAAGGTGCGGCGAAAGGATCCACGGGCTGGTGCGACATGACGGCGGACGCGCCGATCGCCGCCGCATCCCTCGCCATGCCGATCGCCTCGCGCAGCGACCGGCCGATTGCGGCTGTCACCGGTGCCCGGCCACCGACGCCTGAAACCGCCGCCTCATGGACAATGCGGATTTCCTGCGGCGTCAGCGCATAGAATTCCCCGGTATTGCCGGCTGCGACAATGTTGTGAATGCCCGCCGCCGCCACCCGCGCATAAACCTGCGCGGTCGTTCGCGGTTCGACTTCGCCTCTACCGTCATAGGCCGTGACGGGAACGCCCGACACGCCCGTGAGCGCCTTGCGCATGATCGCGATGCTCATTTTTCTTCCCCGTTAGCTTCCATCAAAATGATCGTCATCCGAAGCGGAAGGGCGCCAAGCCCTCCGCATCCACGTCGAAGGCGATGACCGTGCCCGCCTCGAAACGTCCGGTGCGGTCCGTCGACAGGCTGGTGACGAAGAGGGTCCGGAGATCCGGCCCTCCGAAACACGGCATCGTCGGTGCTGGAACCGGCAGAATGTAGATCGCGACGATTTCGCCTTCGCTCGACATGCGGTTGAGGCGACCGGCAGAAACGCCGGCGCTCCAGTAGAAGCCGTCACGATCGATGGCCGCTCCGTCCGGCCGCCCGTCCTCTTCCGTGAAGCTGCGAAGCCGGCGTCCTTCGCCCAAATCACCCGTATCTGGATCAAAGTCGAACGCCTGCAGGAAACATTGCCGGCTGTCGGAGTGATACATCCGCCGGGCGTCAGGCGACCAGGCAAGGCCGTTGGAGCTCGTCAATCCTGTTGCAACAGTCCGCGCGCTGCCATCTGCCCCCACGCGGTAAAGTGCGGCCTCAGCGGTCTGCGGCTTGGCTTCACTGATCGAACCGATCCAGAAATATCCGTCAGGCCCAACTTTGCCGTCGTTGAGGCGGCCCTTGAAATCGCGCCCGACCGGATCGCACAAAAATTCGATATCACCGGAGACGGGATCGAAGAGATGGACGCCCGTCTGCAGGCCGACGGCGATCCTGTGATCGCGGCAAAGCCCGAGACAGCCGATCGCGGCCGGCATGTTGAAGCGATCGATCTGCCCTGAGGCCGAAAGCCGCACGAGCGCCGGCGCCAGAATATCGACCAGCCATAGGGTGCCGGTCTGATCGTCCCATACAGGTGATTCACCGACCGTCAGCGGTTGCTGGATCACGGAACGGACGTCCGGACGGATGATTTTAGGCGCCGTCATTCGGCCGCCTCCAGGCTCTCGGCCAAACCTTCGGCGTCACGCATGCGGATGGTGCCGTCGTGATTGATCTCGCAGAACCCGCCACCCTGGAACGCCCGCGCGACCGGCCCCTCGGATCCCTGTTCGATGCGGGCGTGATCGCGCGGCCGGTCCTCCGGCCGGTAGCCGAGCCTCGTCGCCAGATCATTGTCCCACCATTTCTCGTCGGTATCGGAAACGCCGTAGACGACCGTCGCGGCGATCGACGGGTGGGACAGCCCGATCCGCACCAGTTGCGCCAGATCCCGCGCGCTGATCCAGATCGCAATCGATCGTTCGCTGTTGGGGTAGGTGCCGGCGTTGCCGATGCGGATGGAAAGGGAGCGAATGCCCGACGTGTCGTAGTAAAGCCCCGCCACCAGTTCGCCCCAGCATTTGGAAAGTCCGTAGGGACTGTCGGGACGCATCGGATCGAGCGGTGATATGATTTCGCCGCGGGGATAGAAGCCGGTCGCATGGTTGCTCGATGCGTAGACGACCCGCTCGACCTTGTTGATCCGCGCCGCTTCGTAGAGATTGTAGGTTCCAAGCACATTTGCGTGCAGAATGGCGTTCATGTCGGTGCCGCTTGCGATACCCGCAAGATGAACGACGCCGTCGATATCCTTCAGCGCGGTCGTTGCCTCATCGAGCTTGGCCAGGTCGGCCCGGATGAAAGTCTCGTTGTCGCCAAGCCCGGCAGGCTCCTGCAGATCGATCAGGCTGACGTGTTCGACATCAGCGCGAAGGAGCGGGCGCAGCAGCGTCCCGACACGTCCGGCAGCCCCCGTCACAGCGATCCGTTTCATCTTCTTCCTCCCATTCTCGCTCAAACGCCCTGGAACATGCGGGCGCGAGCATTCAGTATGTGTTTCTTCATCGCATCGTGCGCTTCGGTTTCCCGCCGCGCGAAGATCGCCTCCACGATCACCGCGTGCTCGTCCTGGACGCTGCGGATCTGTTCCAGCGTCCGTTTCAGGCTCAAGCTTCGCGTCACGGAATGCCCGATCGCGAAATGCGGCCTGAACCATTCGCGTACGATGGTATGGAACTGGTTGCCGGTCGCCATGGCGATGGCATCATGCAGAACCTGATCCTCCTCGGCGCCGAGCTCTCCGTTGCGCAGACATTGCTCGATCGCAAGAAGCGCTGCCGTTATCCGCTCCCGGTCGTCCGGCTGCCAGTTTCGTGCGGCAAGCTCTGCGGCTTCTGCTTCGAGGCCGGCGCGGAATTCGAAGAACCGCTGGACATCGGCGAGCGATCCCACAGGCACCATTTTCAGCATCGACGAGTCAGGTCTTTGCCGGACATAGGAGCCGGAGCCCTTGCGCGACACCACCAGACCATCGGCCCTCAAGCGTTCGAGGGCTTCGCGCACGACGGGTCTCGAAGCGCCGAAATCGGCGGCGAGCTTCGTCTCCGACGGCAGCCGCTCGTTCACCGGAAAATTGCCGTCGGCGATCATCCCCACGATCTTCTCGTAGATGATGTCGCTGAAACGCGTTGCGCCTCTCTTCGAAACGGCGTCGGCCGCGAATGTCATTATCGTCCTTTTCTCTTAACGTCAGGCTGTTGCCTGCCAGCGACATGTCCATGACGGTGCACAGATTCTAATAGATTGACGCCTTCTGTGCGCTCTCGCCGTGTTTCCAGGGCGGATAATTCAAACTTCGATGCTGAATCGCTACAGAAGTTGTAATTATCTGTCAACTCTTGTAATCATCTGGGATCGTGTCTATGGTTCGGTCCGGGCGCCGAGGAGGGCGCAGCGGCAGGTCGGGAGCCCGCCGCATCCGCCGGTTCAAAACTGCGCCGGCATAGAAAGGGAGGAACTCGATGCCTAATGAAATACTGTCGCGCGGCGTTACCCGCCGCGCTGTGCTTGGCGGCATGGCCGGTGCAGCGGCGCTGTCCCTCGCGGGCCGCGCTTTCGCCGCGGGCGGAGAAGCGCCCGCACTTGCACAGCTGGTGAAAGATGGAAAACTGCCGCCGCTCGCCGAGCGCCTGCCGAAGAAGCCGATGGTCGTGACACCATACGAGAAAGTCGGGACCTATGGCGGCTCGCTGCGCCGCGGCCTTCGCGGTTCCTCCGACCATAACGGCATTCTGCGTATGGTCGGCAATCAGAGCCTCGTGCGCTGGAATCTCGACTTTACCGCCGTGCAGCCCAATCTTGCCGAACGCTGGGAAGTCAGCGAGGACGCAACACAATTCACCTTCCACCTCATCGAGGGTGTGCGCTGGTCCGACGGTCATCCCTTTACATCAGACGACGTCGTTTTCGCGATCGAAGACTGCGTCAAGAACACCGAGCTTTACAGCGCGACACCCGCGCAGCTTGCTGTTGCCGGCAAACCGGTCACCGTCGAAAAGATCGACGATTATACCGTGAAGTTCACCTTTGCGGCGGCCAACGCGCTTTATCTGGAAAACCTCGCCACTCCGCTCGGTCAGCATCCGACGCTCTTTCCGAAGCATTACTGCAGCCAGTTCCTGCCGAAATACAACCCCAACATCGAAGCCGATGCGAAGAAGGCGGGCGTCACCAGTTGGACGGAGCTGTTCCGCAGCCGTTGCGGCGACATCGAGATCCCGACGCGATGGGGCAATGTCGACAAGCCGACGCTCGATCCCTGGGTGGTCAAGGAGCCCTATGTCGGTGGCGCCACGCGTGTCGTGATGACGCGAAATCCTTATTTCTGGCAGGTCGATACCGAGGGCAATCAGCTTCCCTATATCGATGAGATCAACTTCGGCGTCTCGCAGGACGTCGAATCGCTGATGCTGAACGTCATCTCGGGCAAGATCGACATCCAGGAGCGCCATATCAGCGTGCTTGCCAACAAGCCGACGCTGTCCCAGAACATGCAGAAGGGCGATTATCGTTTGCTGACGCTTGTGCCTTCGGCCTCGCAGCAGTGCCAGATCTACTTCAATATCACCCACAAAGATCCTGCCATGCGCAAGATGTTTGCGGATAAATCGTTCCGGCAGGCGCTGTCGATCGGCATCAATCGCCCGGAGCTCATCGATATCGTCTATTTCGGGCAGAGCGAGCCCTATCAGGCCGGACCGCGTCCGACCCATCCCTGGTACAACGAGAAATATGCGCGCCAGTTCACCGAATATGACGCCGACAAAGCGGGCGCGATGCTCGATCAGGCCGGCTACAAGAAAGGCGGCGACGGGTTTCGCGTCCGACCGGACGGCCAGAAGGTCTTCTTCTCGATCGACGTCATTCCGACGCTCTATCCCGACCTCGTCGACGCGCTCGAACTGGTCAAGACGCATTGGGCCCAGATCGGCATCGACATGAAGGTCAACACCATCGAACGGGCGCTTTATTACACCCGCGGCGACGACAATGCCCATGATGCGCAGGTATGGCCGGGGCCTGGCGGTCTCGATCCGATGCTCGATCCGCGCGATTTCTTCGCCTTCCATCCGCAGGGTTCGCGTTACGCCATTCCGTGGACGCTGTGGTACACCTCCAACGGTGCACGCGGCGAAGAACCCCCGGAAAGCCAGAAGAAGCGCATGAAGCTTTTCGACGAGGCCCGTTCAACCGCCGATCTCGACAAGCGCGGTGCGGTCATGAAGCAGATCTTCGATATCGCCGCGGAGGAATTCGAGACCGTCGGGCTTTGCCTTGCCGTCGGCGGCTTCGGCATCATCCGCAACAACCTGCGCAATGTTCCCGAAAAAGAGCCGGACAGCTGGTCCTGGCCCAACCCGGGGCCTGCGCTGCCGCAGCAGTTCACCTTCACGAGCTAATTTGGATCTCCGGCGCCGTGCCTGACGGTACGGCGGTTTCTTTCGGTTCGCCCTCCGAGATGCCTTGCCGGCCCTGACACCGGCAAGGCACGGAAGGCGGCGTTCAATGCAAGAGGCGCCCATGCTGGTCTTCATCGCCAAACGCTTGCTGTGGATGATTCCATCGCTTTTTGCCGTCAGCTTCCTGGCTTTCGTGCTGATCCAGCTGCCGCCGGGCGACTATGTCACCACCTATATCGCGACGCTGGCAGCCTCCAACGAGATCGTCGATCAGAACACCGCGGCGCAATTGCGCGAGCGTTTCGGCCTCGACGATCCGATGCTCATCCAATATTTCAAATGGATATGGGGCATCCTCTCGCGCGGTGATTTCGGCATCTCTTTTGAATGGCAGCAGCCGGTCTCGGATCTGATCTGGGAGCGCATGGCGCTGACGCTTGTGCTGGCGCTGTCGACACTGATCGCCACCTGGGCGATCGCGCTGCCGATCGGCGTCTATTCCGCCGTGCGCAAATATTCGATCGGGGATTATTTCTTCACCGCCTTCACCTTCTTCGGCCTGGCCGTCCCGTCCTTTCTGCTGGCGCTGGTGCTGATGTATGTCGCGGCGGTCGAATTCGGACAGGATGTCGGCGGGCTGTTTTCGCCGGAATACGAGAATGCGTCGTGGAGCTTCGCCAAGATGGCCGATCTCTTCTCGCATCTCTGGCTTCCCGTCATTATTCTTGCCGTCTCGTCCACAGCAAGCCTCATCCGCGTCATGCGCGCGAACATGCTCGATGAACTGCCGAAGCCTTACGTGACCACCGCGCGGGCAAAAGGTCTGTCGGAATTCCGGCTGCTGATGAAATACCCCATGATGATCGCGCTCAATCCGTTCATTTCGACCATTGCATGGCTGCTGCCCAACCTCATCTCCGGCTCGGTCGTCGTCGCCATCGTCCTGAACCTGCCGACAGCAGCACCCCTGTTGCTGCAGGCGCTGATGGCCCAGGATATGTATCTGGCGGGTGCCTTCGTTCTGCTGATCTGCGCGCTGACGCTGATAGGTTCTTTGATCAGCGATATCCTGCTTGCGCTGGTCGATCCCCGCATCCGGTTGGAATAGGAGCCTCATATGGCTGACATTGCCGTTACAAATATCCCGCCGGATCGCGCCGCCGTCGCATCGCAATGGCAACTGATCTGGTGGGCTTTCCGCCGGCACCGGCTGGCCATGGTGGCGCTCGTCGTCACCCTATTGATGTACATCGTTGCCCTGGTTCCCGGCTTCTTCGCCATCAACGACCCATATCTGCAAAATGCGCGGGCGACCTTTCACCCGCCACAGAAAGTGCATCTGATCGACACGCAGAATGGGTTCTCCTTCGGCCCGCATTATTATCCGATGAAGCTCACCCGTGATCCGGAAACGCTGGCCGCCATCTTCAAGGAAGACACGACGAAGCGTGTAGACATCCAGTTCTTCGGGCGCGGCTATGAATATTCCGTGTTCGGCCTGTTCAACACAAACATTCACTTGATCGCCTCGCCCGACAAGACGACGCCGCTGCTTCTCTTCGGCGCCGACAGGCTTGGGCGCGACGTCTTCAGCCGAACGGTGCAGGGCTCGCAGGTTTCCCTGTCGATCGGTCTCCTCGGCGTCTTCCTGTCGTTGATGCTCGGCATCGTGATCGGCGGCATCTCGGGATATTACGGCGGCCGCATCGATTTCTTCATGCAGCGGCTGATCGATTTCGTGCTGTCGCTGCCGACGATCCCGATCTGGCTGGCAATGGCCGCAGCCCTGCCACAGGACTGGCCGGCGACGCTGCAATATATGATGATCACGATCATCCTGTCGCTGACTGGTTGGGCGCAGCTCGCCCGCGTTGTTCGCGGTCGTTTCCTGTCTCTGCGCACTGAGGAATTCGTGGCCGCCGCCAGGCTCGACGGCGTTCGCGAGGGACGCATCATCTTTCGCCATATGCTGCCGAGTTTCGCCAGCCATATCATCGCGTCCATCACGCTTGCCGTGCCGGCGATGATCCTTGCCGAAACCTCTCTTTCTTTCCTGGGGCTCGGGCTGCAGCCGCCAACCATTTCCTGGGGCGTTCTGCTGCGCGAGGCGCAGAACATTCGCTCGATTGCTACGGCGCCCTGGCTCTTCATGCCGGGCTGCGCCGTCGTCGTCGCCGTGATGGCGCTCAACCTCCTCGGCGACGGCCTGCGCGATGCGGCTGATCCCTACAACAAATGAGGCCGGCATGACCGACACTGTTCCCATTGCCGGCAGGCCATTGCTAGAGGTGAAGAACCTCACTGTCGAATTCCCTCTGCGCACCGGCGTCTTTCGCGCCGTCAGCGATCTGTCTTTTTCGATCGAACCAGGCAAGACGCTCTGCGTCGTCGGCGAAAGCGGATCCGGCAAATCGGTGACGGCGCGCTCGATCCTGCAGATTGTCGATGCGCCCGGCCGCATTGCCGGCGGCTCGATCACATTGAACCATCCCAATCGCGGCTCGACCAATCTGACCGGCCTCAATCCGCGCGGACGCCAGATCCGCGCGATCCGCGGCCGCGATATCGCCATGATCTTCCAGGAGCCGATGTCGTCGCTGTCGCCGATCCACACGGTCGGCAACCAGATCGTCGAGGCGCTTCGCCTTCACACGAGAATGAGCAAGGCGGAGGCACGCGCGGAAGCCATCTCTCTGCTCAAGCAGGTCGAGATCCCCTTTCCGGAAAAAGCGCTGGATCGCTATGCCTTCCAATATTCCGGCGGCATGCGGCAGCGCGCGATGATCGCCATGGCGCTTGCCTGCAAGCCGCAGCTGCTGATCGCCGACGAGCCGACCACGGCTCTCGACGTGACGACGCAGGCCGAAATTCTCGACCTGATTGCCCGGCTGCAGAAGGCCAACGGCATGGCCGTTCTGTTCATCACCCACGACATGGGTGTCGTGGCGCAGATTGCCGACGATGTGCTGGTAATGCACAACGGCGTCGCCAAGGAATATGCACCGGTCGAGCAGATCTTTCATGCCCCGCAAGACGATTATACCCGCATGCTGATCGGCTCGGTGCTGAAACTGGAGCAGAAGGCCGAGATCCGGCTGGCGCGCGCGCCGCTCGACAGGACGGCAGCACCGATCCTCGAACTGCGCAACGTTTCGATGGATTTCGGTGAAGTCAAAGCACTCGACGATGTTTCCATTTCGCTTCTGCCGGGCGAGACGCTCGGCATTGTCGGCGAGAGCGGATCCGGCAAGACGACGATGGGCCGCTCGATCATGCGGCTGATCGATCCCACATCAGGCGAGATCCTCTATCGCCGCGCCGACGGCGGCATCATCGACCTGGCGACGGCAAAAGGCCAGACCCTGGCCGCCGCACGGCGGGAATTGCGAATGGTGTTTCAGGATCCTTTCGGCTCCCTCAATCCACGCATGACCGTCTCGCAGATCATCGGCGAGCCGCTCCTCGTCAACGGCGTCGCAAAAGGGCGGGCGCTGGAGGAACGGGTCTGCCACCTAATGGAGCAGGTGGGCCTCGATCCGAGGGCGCGCGAGCGCTACCCGCACGCATTCTCCGGCGGCCAGCGCCAGCGCATCGGCATTGCCCGTGCCATCACCCTCAACCCACGTGTCGTCGTTGCCGACGAGGCAACCTCGGCGCTGGACGTCTCGGTGCGCTCGCAGGTGCTCGACCTCCTGATGCGCCTGCAGGATGAGCTTGGTCTCGCCTATATCTTCATCAGCCATGACATCGGGGTCATCCGCTACATGTGCGACCGGGTCGGCGTCATGTACAAAGGCCAGCTCGTCGAAATCGGCGAGGCCGAGCAGGTCTGCCGCACGCCCGAACATGCCTACACGCAGGCGCTGATATCGGCGATTCCACGGCCCGATCCACGCGACCGTGATCACTCCAGGCGTTTCCGCTACGTCCCGCCAGATAGTCTGAAGCCCGGCAATCTGGGGCTCGGCAATCTGAAGAATGGAAGTTCTCAGAGATGAAAATCACCGGAATTCGAACATTTCTCATGCAGGTCGGCCAGCCCGATCCGGCGAACTGGGCCGCCGACCAACGTGGTACCTCCAAGCAGTTTGGAGGCACCAGAAACTGGCTCTTCCTCAAGATCGATACCGACGAGGGCATCACCGGCATCGGCGAATGCTCGGGCTGGCCGCGTGTCATCGAGACGGCGATCCATGATCTTGCGCCGCTGCTCATCGGTGAAGATCCGGCTCATGTCGAGCGACTGTGGCAGAAGATGCATATCGCCATGATGGGCCACGGCATGCTCGGGACTGTCGGGGGCGGCGCGATGACCGGCATCGACATGGCGCTCTGGGACATCAAGGGCAAGGCGCTGGGCGTACCCGTCTGGACGCTGCTCGGCGGCAAGGTGCGCGACCGGATCCCGATCTATTCGCATGCCAATACGCCCGAGCGCGCGCTTGCCCTTAGGGAACGCGGCATCAAGGCGATCAAGTGCGGCGGGGTTGCAGATCCCGTTCGCAAGGTCGCAGCACTTCGCGATGCCGTCGGCGACGACATGGATATTGCCATCGATCTGCATGGGCCGCCATGGCTGACGCCTGCGGATGCCTGCCGCTTGGTGCGGGCGCTCGAACCCTATGAACTGATGTGGGTGGAAGATCCGATCGCGCCGGAGAATATCGAGGGCTACCGGCGGATCCGCGATGCAGCTTATGTGCCGCTTGCGGCCGGCGAGCGCTCGGCAAACATTTTCGGCGAACGCGAGTTGATCGAAAAGGAACTGGTCGACGTGATCCAGCCGGATACCGGCCGGGCCGGCGGCATTACCCAGATGAAGAAGATCGCCGCCATGGCTGAAGCCCATCATATCCAGATGGCGCCGCATTCGGGTTCGCTCGGACCGGTGGCGGAATATGCGGCCTTGCATCTGCTGGCTGCGATCCCGAACGGCCTCATTCTCGAGCGCCTCGACGACGACTGGGACGGCCGCCGCCAGACGATCGTGCCGCATCCGCAACAGGTCGACGGCTTGATCGCCGTTCCCGACGGCCCCGGGCTCGGCTGCGATATCGACGAGGCCTTCGTCGCGCGCTTCCCCAGCAGTGGCAACGTCTCCGTGCCGCAAGCCGCCGGCGCCTATAATCCCGGAACCGACAACGAGCACGTCTACGTGCAGACGCGCGTAGCCCGCCGCAGCTATTTCAATCGCTAGAAGGACAGAATGATGAAGATCGACCGCATGCGGGTTTTCATGACCCGCGACAAGGACCGTCCGCGCGTGATCGTCGCGCTCGATACCGATGACGGGTTGACGGGCTGGGGCGAATGCTACAATCACGGCCCCGACAAGGCGCTGCCGCCACTGCTCGATTATCTCTACGGATTTATATCAGGCCAGGACCCGACACGCGTCGAGTATCTCGTCAATCTGCTGATCCAGCAAAGCCGGTTCCCGCCGGGCGCGCTTGGCCTTGCCGCGATCTCCGCGCTCGACCATTGCCTGTGGGATCTCGCGGCCAAGGCGGCGAACGTCCCGGTTTACAAGCTGCTCGGCGGCGAAGTGCGCGACCGCATCAAGGTCTATGCCGGGGTCTATACCGCGCCCGATGCGCCGGCGGCCCGCGACGAATTCGATCGCCTGAAGGAGGGATGGGGTTTCTCCGCCTTCAAGCTCAGCCCCTGGCGGATCGACATGCATTCCAACCGCTGGGGCAATGTGGTCAAAGCCTCGGCGGATTATTTCCGTTCGCTGCGCGAAACGGTCAACGATGAATACGAGATCGCTTTCGACGCCCACGCCAAGATCTTCGAGCCGGTCGCTGCACGCCAGCTCGGCAACGCGCTTGCCCCCTACGACCCGCTGTTTTTCGAGGAGCCGCTGCGCCCTGAGAATATCGAGGCCTGGGGTGACCTGAAACAGGGCCTCAACTGCACGCTGGCAACAGGGGAGTCGCTCTATAACAGAAACGAGTTCCTGCGGCTGCTGCAGGTCAAGGGCGCCGATCTGATCCAGCCGGATATCTGTGTCGTCGGCGGCATCAGCGAAATGCGCCGTATTGCCACGCTCGCCGAAGCCTTTTTCGTCGGCATCGCCCCGCACAATCCGATGGGCCCGCTTGCGACGGCCGTCAACGTTCATTTTTCGGCTGCGGCGCAGAATTTCCGCATCCTCGAATACCGGCTGCCGAAGGGGCAGGCCTATGTCTATGGCGGCAACGATATCGAGAAGCGGGAAGGGGAAACCCGCTACGTTGTCGATCCCTATCTGCCGAAGGACGGCTATCTGGAATTGCGTCCGGATCGGCCCGGTTGGGGCGTCGAAATGGACGAGAAGGCGATGGAGGAGGAAGGCTATATCCACTGGCAGCGGCGCGTGCCCAAGCGGCCGGATGGTTCTTACGCCTTCGCTTAGAGACCCGAAAACCGGGAGCTGACCACTGCCGCATGGGAGCGGCCGGTTCCCTTTATGTGCCGTCTAGAGCATTTCCCGTTTACTTCGAGTCACGAGAACGCTCTATCACTTTGTTATCCAGCAATTCCGGACGCAAAAGCCGCTGCGCACTTTTGCTGGAATTGCTCTAGGCGTCTTTCGGCAACACCGAGCGAACCCTGGCGATAAAAACATGGAAGTCCTGCATGAACTTGCGAAGGAATTCTGCGGTGGGTTCGTTCGTGACGTCGCCGTCATCGGTGATCAGCCCCGGCGTGAACTGGATGTAGGCTTCAGGGGCGTTCATCTGGGGAGAATTGCAGAAACTGAGTACGCTCCGCAAATTCTGCTGGGCGACTGCCGTGCCGATAGCGCCCGGCGATGTGCCGATAACCGCTGACGGCTTGCGTGTGAACGAGTTGGTGCCGTAGGGGCGACTCGCCCAGTCGATTGCGTTTTTCAGCCCGCCGGGGATGGATCGATTGTATTCGGGCGTGACGAACAGCACGGCGTCGACGGCCGCGATCGCCGCCTTGAATGCCTTGCCGGCCGGAGGGTAGTCAGCGTCATAGTCGTAGCTGTAGAGGGGCAGGTCCTTGAAGGGTACCTCCGACATTTCAAGTTCCGGCGGGGCGAACCGCACTAGTGCTTTGGCGAGCTTGCGATTGATTGAGCCCTTTGCGAGGCTGCCAATGAGATAGCCTACTTTATGCGTGGTCATGGCGTTCTCCAGTATCGCGCGTGATAAAGGACGTATCATGCGCAGGAAGCATGGAAGGGGGTCTCCCGTCCTTGGAGCGCAAGCAGCTAATCGCCGACGAAAGTGACCGTCTCGGCGAGCGGGGCGCGGCCCGTACGGGCAAAGCTTACCACAGGATCCTCATAGCCGATCGACATTCCGCAAAAGAGGATGAGTCCGTCCGGGGGTGACACGGCCTCTGCGACCGTCTCGCGAACCTGTGACCACGCCATCTGCGGGCAGCTGTGCAGTCCTTCGGCGCGCAGCAGCAGCATAACGGTCTGCAGAT
The DNA here is from genome assembly GCF_002914525.1 of Rhizobium hidalgonense. Lineage (GTDB taxonomy): Bacteria > Pseudomonadota > Alphaproteobacteria > Rhizobiales > Rhizobiaceae > Rhizobium > Rhizobium hidalgonense. Next base: position 211,099 of record NZ_LODW01000011.1, read on the forward strand.
ACATGCCGACGTCGGCCCATTGGGGTGGGCCCAGCTCACGATCGATGTAGCAGAATAGGGCGGCGGGCGCGCCGAAGCAGTTCCAGTTGGCGATCGCTGCCCGCTGGCGCGCCTCCCAGTCCTCGCGCGCAATGCCGAGCGCGCTGTAGCGCTCCTTGCCGAAGGCGGACCGGCGCTCTCCGTAAGGGGACTTCAGCGCCGGCGGATACATCTCGTACTGCCGCTTGTCCCAGGCGTCGCCGTGGGCGACGCGCTCGACGGCCGATGTCTTGAGTTCGGCCAGCGGCGCGCCGATCATCACGTAGGTGTTCCACGGCTGGATGTTCGATCCTGACGGCGACCAGGCCGCGGCCGACAGCACGCGCTCGAGTATCTCCCTCGATACAGGCCTGTCTTTGAATCCGCGCACCGACCGTCGGCTTGTGACTGCCTCATATACGTCCATGATCGCCTCTACCGTTTCATTGCTGATGTGGTTGATTATCTCCATTCACAACGGAGGCGTAATCATACCGCGGTCTAGGAGACGTACATCAAAGGTCCATCAGGGATCGATGCGTCCGGAGGATGTTGCATGCAAGATCATCAGCAGGATAGGAGGCCAATCACCAGCGTCAAGAGCATGGCTTCGTCATCTCGTCGGGTGCCCGGCTCGGACGCGTTCTGCTGGGGGGCGACGGTGCGATCTGAAGATGTCGGCGAGCGTATCGAGCATTGTCCTGGCCGAGCCAGATTGAAGGGAATAAAAGATCGTCTGGGCAGCCCTTCGCGTCTGCACGAGACCCTGTTCTCGAAGAATGGCCAGATGCTGGGACGTCGCAGATTGGCTTAATCCTACCTCATCGGCCAGAACGGTCACCGACACTTCTCCGTCGGTCAACAGATGCAGAATGTGAAGTCGTTTGGCGTTCCCCATTGCCGACAAGAAGCTTGCTTCGATGTCGAAGGCGCTGGCTTCAGGGGAAGGCGCGGCTGGCGATCGATTGTTCAGGCGGGATCTCCTTCATGGAATTAAGCCGGAGGTCATATCCCCGGGGTTTAATTTAGAGATAACGCATGGGGGGCACGGCGAAACCCATTGGCGGCGCCGCGCCGTCTTTTTCAACGCAAATTGGATACGGAGCGCATCAAATGGACAGGCAATTGATGTTCGAGGCCGGCATTCTTCGTCTTTGGCAAGGGCTCGGCAGAAAACTAACGCGAGCCAGCCTGCCGCATTTGCGCCGGCAACGTCTCCCAGGCCCGGATCAGTTCGCCGATCGACGCCGCCTGCATCTTGTGCATGACGTTGCTGCGATGCAGTTTGACCGTCACTTCGCTGATGCCGAGATCGAAGGCGATCTGTTTGTTGAGGCGTCCGCGCGCCACTTCGTGAAGAACTTCGCGCTCGCGCTGCGTCAGCGTCTCCAGGCGTTTGACATTGCGTTTGGCGATTGCCGCTTCAGCCCGTCGTTCGGCATCCGTCGCAATGGCCGCAGTGATGGCGTCAAGCAGCGTCTGGTCCCGCACCGGCTTGGTGAGAAAATCCACGGCGCCGGCCTTCATCGCCTGGACGGTCATCGGGATGTCACCGTGGCCGGTCAGAAAGATGATCGGCTTGGAAATGCCGTTTTCGGCCAGATGGCTCTGCAGGTGGAGGCCGCTTGCTCCGGGCATGCGCACATCGAGGATCAGACAGCCGGGGTTTTCCAGGATATCGGCATCAAGCAATTCGCGGGTCGAGGCAAAACTGAGCGACTGAAAACCCGCCGACAGGATTAGCTCCGACAGCGCCTCGCGAACCGCTGGGTCGTCATCGACGATAATGACGAGCGTCTGGCCATCTTCATATCTGCCCTGCAGTGATAACGGCGCCGATCTCCGTAGCAACGGCTGGTCAACTCTCATGTTACCCTCCATCTCTCGATTGGTGTAAAGCATTGGCGATGGCCGCCAGCAGGACCTGGGCATCGAAGGGCTTGCGGAAGAAGCCGCCGCCTCCCTGAGCACGGCCCTGATCGGCTATCTCGTGGCGGCCCGTGATCAGGAACACCGGCAATTCGGGACGCGATTTTCTTACCAGGTCACGAAGCTCGAAGCCGTCAATGCCTGGCATTCCGATATCGGTGATGAGCACATCGAGGTCCGACAGCCCGCTGACGAGCAGTGAGCCCGCCGACGGGAAGCCGCGGGCCACATAACCAGCCGATTCCAGAAGGTCGCCCATCGATTCGAGCAGTCTTGGATCGTCATCGACAATTGCAACGACATGTCTTGTCTCGTTCATGTTCAATTCCCCCCCACCCGGCGCGAGTGGGTAATCGGTATTTCCAGTTTCTCCGCGATGCGCACGAGATCGGCGAGCGACGCCGCCGCCATTTTCTGCATCACATTTCTTCTATGGATCTGCAGCGTGACTTCGCTGATCCCGAGTTCGGCTGCCGCCTGCTTGTTGAGAAGACCGCTGACCACGAGCGGCAGCACTTCGCGCTCGCGCGGCGTCAGATCGAGATAATGTCGTTTGAGCATGTCGAGCTCGGCGCGTCCCGATCGCTTTTCCCGATCCTCGGCGAGTGCCGCATGGATTGCCGCCAGCAAATCTGCGTCACTGAACGGTTTGGTCAGGAAATCCACGGCGCCGCTCTTGATCGCACGCACGGAGGAGGGGATGTCGCCATGTCCGGTAATGAAAACGATCGGCGGATGATCCCCGTCGGCAATCTGCCTCTGCAGGTCGAGGCCGTTGATGTCGGGCAGTTCGATATCGAGGATGAGGCAGGCGGGCACATCCGGCTTGTCCGCTTTCACATAGGCGCCGGCCGATTCGAAGGCGATGGCGCGCATGCCGTGCGCATCCAGCAGCTCGCCGAGCGCTTCGCGGATGCGTTCATCGTCATCGACGATGAAGACAATATGGTCGTCCGCGGTCATGACGCCGCCTTTGTTTCAATGGGCAATGTGAAGATCAACGTCGCTCCGTGCGGATTGTTTTTCTCTGCCCATAATCGTCCACCGTGCAGCTCGACGATCGAGCGGCAGATCGCCAGGCCCATGCCCATGCCGTTTTCCTTGGTCGTGAAGAACGGCTCGAACATCTTGTCGGGAAATTCGATACCCTGGCCGCCGTCGCTGATTTCGGTCTGAACCGCACTCCCCATATGGCGTACGCGCACCCCGATCACCCTGTCACCGGCGACGGCGTCCATTGCCTCGATGCCGTTGCGGATGAGATTGATCAGAACCTGCTGGATCTGGACGCGATCGATGGCGATGAGCGGAAGGTTGCCATCGACCTCCACCTCCATCCGGGCGCGGCGGCGCGCTGCTTCCTCGGCCATGAGGTTGCGCGCTTCGCTGACGACGCCCGGAAGCGACGTATGAGCCCTCCTGTCTGCGGATTGTTTGAACAGGGCGCGGATACGGCTGACGACATCCGCGGCCGAGTTGGCGTCCCGGATGATGCGCTCGACCGTCCTCTGCGCCCGCTCCATGTTCGGGGGCTCGGCCAGGAGCCAGCGCTGGCAGGCATGCGAGTTGGCGACGACGGCCGCCAGCGGCTGGTTCACCTCATGGGCGATGGAGGCCGAAAGCTCGGCGAGGCTCGCAACCTGGCTCGCCCGCGCAAGGCCCTCCCGCGCCTGACGCAGATCTTCCTCCGCCCGAACCTCACCGTCGATATCAAGGCAGATGACGTTCCACTGGACGATGACGCCGTCGGCATTGCGCATCGGCGCGGCGCGTGTTTCGACCCAGCGATATTCGCCATCAAACCGCCGCAGACGGTGCCGTCGCGCATAGGGTTCGCCGGTAGCCAGTGAGTGAGCATAATTCTCTTTGACCCCCGCCACATCGTCGGGATGAACGCCGGCATCGAGCGTGCCGTCCAGCCGGGTTTTTCCCGTTCCGTCAAGCTCTTCGAGCTTATATCCGAGGAAGTCGCGGAGCTGGGGGTTGCGGTATACCGGCTCTCCATCCGGCGCTGCGCAATCGATCATTGCCGGCAGCGTCTCGACGATCTGCCAGAGCGAACGTTCTCTCTCCCGCAGCTCCTCCTCGATGCGCAATTGATCGTCGATGTCATTGGTGAGGCCGTACCACTGAAGGATTTGTCCGCTCTCATCCCGCAGCGGCTCGGCGCTGCCTTTGACCCAGCGGTAGACGCCGTCGGCGCGCCGCAGGCGATACTGCTTGGAGAAGCGTTCGCCCGTGGAGAAGGAATGGTTGAGGGCTTCGGCGAGAATGCCCGCATCGTCGGGATGGACGGCAGCTTCGATGAGTGCCGCCAGCCTGCTCATGCCGGGCTTTTCCATATGAGCGATGTCGAGACCCAGGAAGTCGGTCAGACGCTGATTGAAGAAGGTCGGAGCACCGTCCGGATTAAGCCGCCAGAGCAGGCTCGGAACCATGTTTACGAGTTGCGAAAGCTCCCGCTCGCGGTCGCGAAGTGCTTCCTGCGCGCGCATCTCATCGTCGATGTCGACCGATATCACATACCATTGGATGATCGCGCCGTTTTGATCCCGTAGCGGCTCGGCGCGGCCGTCGACCCAGCGATAGGCTCCATCGACGCGGCGCATGCGGTATTTTATCGAGAAGGGATCGCCGCTGGAAAGGGAATGGTGAACCGTCTCCAGCAGTCTCGTTGAATCATCGGGGTGAACGAGGGTGTGAATGACCGACGAGAGGCGGCTCATGCCAGGCCTGTCCATATCCCCCACGTCGAGACCGAAAAAGTCGATCAGGCGCTTGTTGAAGAAGACCGGCTCGCCGTCCGGCGTCAAGCGCCTGATCTGGACTGGGACCATGTCCACGAGCTGCGAGAGCTCGCGCTCGCGATCACGCAATGCCTCCAGGGCTCGGACCTCCTCGTCGATGTCGAGAGACACGCCGTACCATTGTACGACCGCACCATCGTCGTCGCGCCGTGGTTCCACCCTGCATTCCGCCCAACGGTAGACGTCGTCCATTTCGCGCCAGCGAAACCGCATCGCGGTGCCGCTGTCGCTTTCGAAACAATTCCGTAGCGTGCGCCGAACGTCGGGCGCATCTTCAGGATGAATCAGCCGCTGCAGCAGCTCTTCCATGCTCGGTTTGCCGAGAGCGTCGAAATCGGCGATGACGGCGCGGAAATGGTCCTGATAACGTTTATTGAAATAGACCGACCCGCTCGCCGGCTCGACGCTCCAGACGCGAACCGGCACCGCGTCGATCATCTGCTGCAGCGCTCGCTCGCTTTGGCGCACCGCCTCTTCGGCACGGACCTGATCGTCGATGTCGTGGCAAAGGCCGTACCATTGGACGATGCTGCCGGTCTGATCCCGCATCGGCTCGGCGCGGCTCGACATCCAGTGATAGATGCCGTCGGCGCGGCGCAGCCGATACCGCATCGCGAAGTTTTCCCCGGTGGCGAGGCAATGGTTGAGAGCATCCCGGAAGCCGGCTGCATCATCGGGGTGAATGATGGCCGCGACGACCGCTTCCAGCCGGCTCACGCCGGCCCTGTCAGAACCCGCGACATCGAAACCGAGGAAATCGACCATTCGTCTGTTGAAGAAGGTCGGTTCGCCCTGAGGCGTCAGACGCCAGACGTGGCTTGGAACCATGTCGACGAGCTGCGAGAGTTCCTGCTCCCGCTCGCGCAACGTCTCCACGCCTTGTCGCAATGTGAGCACGGCCAGCTGGTGTTGCCTGGATATGGCGGCGACAATGAGAGCGGAAAACGCCGAGATGGCCAGAAAAAGCTGCAGCATGATCTGCTTGTGTTTCTGGGACTCGGGATCGCCGATAAACTGGCCGGCGCCTGTGATCGTGAAGATGGCAGTGATCAGGGCGAGAAGAGCAAGCGATATGGCCGCGCCCTTGAACTCGAAGCGGACCGCGGCCCAAAGAAGGGGCGGCATGATGATATAGGCGAAGGGAAGGTAGCCGCTGAGCGACAAAGCCGCGACACCGAGAAAAATGAGCCCAAGGACGCAGGCTTCCAGCCATTGTGCAGCCGAGAGCCGGGTCTTGCCGCGCCAGTTCTGAAGGACGGTAAGCGCCAGCGGCGCGACGATCAGGACGCCGGTTGCGTCACCGATCCACCAGAGAGGCCAGGCCGTCACGAAGGATTGCGATTGGATGCCGAACCAGGCGAGCGTCGCGCTTCCCACCGTCGCGCTGACGACCGGCGCAATTCCGGCGCCCAGCAGAACGAATGCGAGAACCTCCTGCAAGGTTTCCAGCTGCGCCGGCCGCCTCAAGGTCCAATTGACCAGCCATGCCGCGACCACCGCTTCAAGAGCGTTGCCGACATAGATCAGGAAGGCTGCAGGCAGCGGGCTGTAAAACCAGATGGCATTGCTGAGGAGCTCTGCCAGGCAGCCTCCCAATATCCACCATGGCCAGCTGCGCCTGGGGGCGAGGATGAGCGTTGCGATGAAGAGCCCGCCCGGGGGCCAGATGGAAATACCCGTTCCCGGTACGATCGCGAGCAGCTGAGCAAAGCCGCAGGCGAGCACATAGGCGGCGATGAAGAGCCCAAGATACAGGGCTCGGGGGCGGTGCGACCAGATGCTCATTATCCACTGCTCCTGCCGGACAGACAAGGCCGGGGGATTATCGGCATTTGGTTCAGCACTCGTTCTTGATGTCGGGGCTGGCGAGCTCATGGTCGAACCGTAATCCCGTCAAACCACAGCCGCAACACATGGAAATCCATACGTTGCGCAGAGAGTAGCGTTGCGCTGGCGTCCGGATCTTCGGCGCGAAGGAGCAAGCGGGGAACCTCTCCCGTCCCGCTGGGTCATCCTAAACCCTGGGTCTACTCAGTTATACCTAGGGCTAGGGCGACGAGCCATACGCATGATGGAAGGGTTTTGGCCTTCCGGTCATTGTCGATCGAATCGATCGCGAGGAGGCCGACATGAAAATTACCGTGGTGGGAGCAAGCGGCCTCATCGGAACGCGACTTAGCGAAATCCTGCGCCGGTCGGGCCACGAGGTCACGGCCGCATCCTTCTCGTTTGGCGTCGATACGGTTTCAGGCAGGGGCCTCGAAGCGGCTATAGCGGGAACCGACATGGTCGTTGATGTAACCAACGCTGCATCATTCGGCGACAGCGCTGCACTGGACTTCTTCAAGACGTCGACGAAGAACTTGCTCTCGGCCGCCGCTGACGCCGGCGTGGGGCATTATCTCGCCCTCTCGGTGGTCGGCACGCCCCTGCTCGTGGAAAGCGACTATTTTCGAGCGAAAATGGTGCAGGAGAATCTTATCCGGGCGTCAAGTCGCCCCTATACGATCCTCCGCTCCACGCAGTTTTACGAGTTCATCAGCGGATTGATCGACATTGGAGCGCAAGGCGACGTCTTTCGGCTGCCTCCGGCCCCGATGAGGCCGGTCGCAGCCGGTGACGTCGCTGCCTTCCTGGCCGAATTGACCGTCGCACCGCCTTTGGGCGGTATCGTCGAAATCGGCGGTCCGGAACAGTTCGGTGTCGATGAAATCGCACGGATCTATCTCGCCGCAAACGAAGACGAGCGTCCTGTGATAACGGATCCGTCCACCTCGTATTTCGGTGTCGAATTGACCGACGACGCACTGCTTCCTGGCGCCGGTGCGCGGATGGCGACCGAGAAGCTCTCCGAATGGCTCAACCAGTCGATGGCGTCTTAGCGGCGACCTTGAAATTTGTCGAAAGAAGTAATACCTTCCGCCAAGGGAGTATTACAAAGGGCGCTCACTATGGCCACGACTGTTACCGCGAAAGGTCAGGTGACCATTCCCCGGGCCGTGCGGGACATGCTTGGCATCGTTCCAGGCAGCAAGGTGGATTTTCATCGTGCTCCCGACGGCAGTGTGGTTCTTACGCGCGCCGACAGGAATCGGCCAGCCAGCCGCTTCGAGAAACTGCGCGGCCATGCTGGCAAGGGCCTTGATACGGATGCCATCATGGCTTTGACGCGCGGCGAAACGTGACACTTGTCGATACCAACGTGCTCCTGGACCTCGTGACCGACGATCCGAACTGGTCGGGTTGGTCTGTTGCTCAGCTCGAGACGGCCAGTCTTGAAGGTCCGCTGCTAATCAACGATGTCATCTATGCCGAACTTGCGGTTCGATATGAAAGGATTGAAGCGCTGGAGGCGTTTGTGGAAGAGGCTGGCCTCGACATCAGGCCCATACCCAAGCCCGCGTTGTTTCTTGCCGGCAAGGTCATCACGCAATATCGCAAGGCTGGCGGGACCCGCACCGGCGTGCTTCCCGACTTCTTCATCGGCGCTCACGCGGCCGTGCAACAATTGCCGCTCCTGACGCGAGATGTCGGTCGCTATCGCAGCTATTTCCCCTCATTGAAATTGATAGCGCCGCGTCCCGAGGCGTAGGTCGGCGCGATCTAAGCGAGCTTCAAGAAACCTTCGATGGCGCGACGCCAGATGGTGCACGGATTTCCACCTTTGCGTCGAGCGGCATGACCGACCTCATCGGGATCGGTCGCTTCAGTTCGAACGCACGGGCTGGTCCGTCGCCTCGTTGACGAACGAAATCGGCTGATCGCAATCGGGGGTTACCACGCCGGGCGACCGGCCGGTCGCCACACGCTTTCCGGGTATCGTCTCACCTGACCGACGCGAGCGGCAAGACGGAAGCATGAGGATATTCGACCGGACAAAGCTTCCGACGGGCGCCTGGTGATCCACGGCGGCAACTACCCGAAAGACGACGGACAATAGGCAGACGGAGCCCTTCCATCCTTCACAGCCCGTCACATAAATTCAAAGGAATTCATGTGCATAACGGGAGCGTAGACCTTGCCCGCGAGTACCCTGGAGGGCCCGAACCACCCCGCGAAACTCCGGTTTCGCGCGCTTTGTCCACATGCCTTAATCCGGCTTTTGGTTAAGCATTTGTATTTCGGCCACGAATCGCGGCATATAGTAACTGCGCAACTGAGGCGCTTTCGTCAAAAATTGCGCAGTTATTTGGGAAAAAGATCATGCAGCCGAGTCTTGCGCTTCAGGACGATCAAGAGCATCTGCCGTCGCTTCTGGCAACGGATGCGCAGGAGTTGTCTTATCAGCTTCAGCAGCATCAGGCAAAAATCTTCCCCCCGCTGTCGCGAAAGACGATCAGAACATTTTCGCCGGCGGAGGCTGCGGCCTTCATCGGCATCGGCGAAGGTTATCTCCGGCAGGTGGCTGCCGATGGCCATGGGCCTGATCCGCTGGCGAACGGACGGCGGCTCTATAGCGCGACGGATATGGATCGGATCCGCCGGGTCCTCGATGAGCGGAACGGAACACCGAAATATGTGCCGGCCCGCAGGCCGGGGGAAAAGCTCCAGATCGTTTCCGTGATGAATTTCAAGGGCGGCTCGGGCAAGACCACCACCGCAGCTCATCTGGCCCAGTTCATGGCGCTGAGGGGCTACCGCGTTCTTGCCGTGGACCTTGATCCGCAAGCGTCTTTGTCCGCCCTGTTCGGCCATCAACCGGAATTCGACGTCGGAGAGGGCGAAACGATCTACGGCGCGATACGCTATGAGGATCCTCGTCCCATTGCCGATATCGTGCGCGCCACCTACACGCCCAATCTGCACCTTATTCCTGGAAACCTCGAGCTGATGGAGTTCGAGCACGAGACGCCAAAGGCGATGTCGTCGGGTAAGGCGGAGACGATGTTCTTCGCCCGCATTGGCGAGGTGCTGACGGAGATCGAGAGCCTTTACGATGTCGTCGTCGTCGATTGCCCGCCGCAGCTAGGGTTCCTGACGATGTCGGCGCTCTGCGCGGCGACCTCGGTCCTGATCACAGTCCATCCGCAGATGCTCGACGTCATGTCGATGTCACAGTTTCTGACGATGACAAGCGAGCTGATGTCGGTCGTGGAGAAGGCCGGCGGACGCACCAGCTATGACTGGATGCGCTATCTCGTCACGCGGTTCGAGCCGAACGATGGACCGCAGAGCCAGATGACCGGTTTCATGCGGGCGATCTTCGGCAATCGAATGCTTCACAATGCCATGGTGAAATCGACGGCGGTCGCCGATGCCGGCGTCACCAAGCAGACCCTCTACGAGGTCGAGCGGTCACAGTTCACCCGTGGAACCTATGACCGCGCGCTAGACTCCCTCAACCTGGTGAACGGCGAGATCGAAGCCCATATTCGTTCGACCTGGGGAAGGAAATAGATAGATGGCGCGTAAGAACCTCATCGAGATTTCCGCTCCGAGCCCGGCAAGAACCGAAGCTGTCGCACCGCGCGACAATCGACCGATCGCCGGGTTCGTGCCGCAGGAGCGCAGTGCCGCACCGGTCGGGGGCATCACCAAGACGCTCGGCAACATTACCGAGAAAATGGAACGGGCGAGCGAACTGGAGCGGCAGCTCGCGGCCGGCCAGACCATCGTCGATCTCGATCCCGGCCTGATCGACGCATCCTTCGTCAGTGACCGATTGGCGATCGACGCCGTTGAACTTGCTCAGCTTGTCGAGCAGATCCGCGAGCACGGGCAGCAGGTTCCGATACTGGTTCGCCCGCATCCCGAAACCAGAGGGCGTTATCAGGTGGCTTACGGCCATCGTCGCCTGGCGGCCACAAGAGAAATCGGCATCAGGGTGCGCGCGGTCGTCCGCGATCTCACCGACGGCCAGCTGGTCGTCAGCCAGGGACAGGAAAACAGCGCCAGAACCAATCTTTCATACATCGAACGTGCGCTTTTCGCATCGCGTCTTGAAGAACGCAGCTTTGGCCGCGATGTGATCATGGCGGCTCTCGGCGTCGACAAGGCGGCGCTGTCGAGGATGCTGATTGTCATACGGCAGGTACCGCTTGATCTTATCAATGCCATCGGTCCAGCGCCGGATATCGGCCGCCGGAGATGGCTGGAACTGGGCGAGCGGATTGAGAGCGCCGATATCGAGAAGATCGTCGCGGAGTTGTCCGCGGACGACGCGCGCAAAATCCCGAGTGACGAGCGATTTCACCGAGCACTCGTCCTGGCAACGAAAAAGACAGCGGCACAGAGGCTGGCAGTGGTCAAATCCGCGGTCAGCGGGGTGCCTGTGATGATCAAGAAGACAGGATCGGGAGCCACTTTCGTCTTCGACGGCAAGAGCGCACCCGGATTCGATCAATTCGTCCAGGACAGGCTGAAGGGTCTGTTCCAGGAGTTCAACAAGGACAGAGGAGCGTAACGCGCAAAAGAAAAAGGCCCCCAACGACGCCGTCGTGGAAGCCCTTCTCAGATCTTAAGCACATCGAGAATCGCATTTCCTCGAATCACAGTCAAGCGTCTTAGGCACCAAATTGGTGGATGGTTTTCTTTTGCCTGAACGAAGGTGAAGGCAATGGAGAGTGGATATGTGACGACGCCCTTTGGGCGGCGGCCGATGTCGCTTGGCATGCTGGCAAGCCAGCAATTGGCCGAGACCATCGAGCCGGGAATGAAGCGTAGCAAGTGGAAACTGTTTCGGGCGATCTGTGAGGCGCGGCCGGCGCTCGGCGTGACCGATCGGGCGCTGACGGTGCTCGACGCGCTTCTGACCTTCTATCCTGATGATGAGATTTCTGAGGAGAAGGGCCTGATCGTCTTTCCCTCGAATGCGCAGCTTTCGCTCCGCGCCCGGGGTATGACGCCCGCGACGCTGCGACGGCATCTTGCCGTGCTGGTCGAGGCCGGCCTGATCCTGAGAAAGGACAGCCCGAACGGAAAGCGCTATGCGCGCCGCGACAGGGCAGGGGAGATCGGTGAGGCTTTCGGCTTCAGCGTTGCGCCACTGCTTGCGCGCGCAGTCGAGATTGAAGGTCTGGCCGCCGAGGTGGTTGCCGACCGAGAGCTCATTCGCGCGACCAGGGAAAGTCTCACCCTGTGCAGGAGAGATATCTCGAAGCTGATCTCAGCGGCGCTCGATGAAGCTGTGCCCGGCGACTGGGAGCAGATGTCGTCGATGTTTCGCGATCTCGTGCGCAGGATTCCGCGCGTGGCGGAGGCCGAGGAATTGGCCACCCTGCTTGACGAGATGTGGCTGCTCCGCGACGAAGTCGTCAACCTGCTGGAAAGGCATGTAAAATCACAAAAAATAGACGCCAATGAGTCTCATTTTGAGCGTCACAAACAGAATTCAAATCCAAACTACATTTCTGAACTTGAACCAAGCTTCGAAACGAAGCAGGACGCGAAGCCTGCGGCCGATAACGACCCGATCGCCGGGCCGCCGGACGAACAAAGGCTGAAACATCCGGCGTCTGCCGGCGCAATAAGCGGCAGGAGACCCGGCGCGGCCGAACCGGCGGCGGGACATACACTGAAATCCTTCCCGCTCGGCCTCGTTCTCCAGGCCTGCCCGCAAATTCTCGATTATGGGCCGGGAGGAACGATCGGCAACTGGCGCGACCTGATGTCGGCCGCTGTCGTCGTCCGCTCGATGCTCGGAGTCAGCCCTTCGGCCTATGAGGAAGCCTGCGCCGGCATGGGGCCGGAAAATGCCGCGACCGTGATTGCCTGCATTCTGGAAAGGGGCGGGCACATCAATTCGCCCGGCGGTTACCTCCGCGATCTCACCCGAAGGACCGAGAAAGGTGAGTTTGCCATCGGCCCGATGCTGATGGCGCTGGTGCGGGCGAATGGTGGAGTGCGGCGCGATGCCAGCTGATGGACTTCAGCTGCATCGCAGTCGTGCATCGGCAGGTTGCTCTCACCTGCGCGGCGGCGCGGTACTTTCCCGTAGGATCAGCTCGACCGGCCACAATTCATGGATCTCGTCTGCGGCGCGCCCAGTGATAAGCTGTAGCGTCAGCTCGGCGCAACGTGTGCCCGCGGCACGCATGGAGGACCGCGTGGTCGAGAGCGACGGGACCATATTCTCGGCCGTCAAATAGGGAAAGACGTCGTCATGAGCGATGACGGAAACATCCTGGCCCACCGTCATTCCGAGCGAACGGACGGCGCGGTAGACACCAAGCGCTGTCATCGTGGAACCGGCAACGATGGCGGTCGGCGCATTGGTACTTTCCAGAAAGGAGCGGGCATGGCGAAAGCCGCTCTCGTCGGAGAACTTATCGCAGACCATGAGGTTCGGATCTGCGGCAAGCCCATGCTCCTGATGGGCTGTCCGAAAACCCTGTTCGCGATGGATTGAATAGGTCTTTCCCCGCAGGCCATTGATCATGCCAATGCGCCGGTGGCCGAGACCGAGCAGGTGTTCGGTCACTCTGCGCACGGCATTTTCATTGTCGATATCGAGCCACGCGTGAACGTGCTCCGTCTCCGAGCGGCCGTGGACCAGGAAAGGCAGGCCCAAGCTGTTCAGCATCTCGATCCGCGGGTCCCTGGGGCGAGGCGAATGGATGATCACTGCATCCACTCGGCGGCTTTCGACCAGGCGTCGGTAGGCCTGTATCTCGTCGTCGTCATTGTGCGCGGTAATAGGCGTAATGAGAATATCCGTGTCGGCTGTTTCAAGGCGCTGCGCCATCCCCGCCATGAACTCAGCGAAATGGATTTCCCCCGAGCGCCCCATCATAACGCCTATCGCTCCGGCTCGCCCGGTCTTTAGCCGCACGGCATTGATATCGGGGCGATAGCCAAGCCGCATTGCTTCGCTCGCGACCCGGGCGCGCGTGGCTTCACTCACCTCGGGATAGCCGCTGAGCGCACGGCTGACCGTCGTCGGAGAGAGCCCAAGCTGCTTTGCAAATTCGCGAAGTTTCATCGGATGTCTTCTTTGTCCCGGCAAATCAATGGACGAAGCGTTGGCAATGCGCAACGGACAAGTGCCAATTCGGTCAAAATTGAAAGCGATTTCAATTTTTAGCGCCGGGCACCTGCCTATGAAAGTCGATAAATACCGCCTTGACGCTGTAAAGTGAGTTGTCTTTACGAAAAAACAACCGAAAGAGGCTGTTTATGGCAGCTTGACGCCGTTGAAACCTTCTGCGATGTTCCGTTGGCCAAATCGATTTCAATTTCTGGGAGGAGATTATGAAAAAGTTTGCTCTAGCCTTGTCCGCGCTTAGTTTTGCGATCGCTGCCGGCCCCATCGATGCCGCTGAGATTTCATTTGCCGCCAACACCACGGGCAAGAACGTCGAATTCCTGAACAAGCAGCTCGCAATTTTCGAGAAGGAGACCGGCAATCAGGTGAAGCTCGTCACCATGCCGTCATCGAGCAGCGAGCAGTTCTCGCAATATCGCTTGTGGCTTGCTGCAGGAAACAAGGACATCGACGTCTATCAGACCGATGTCATCTGGGCGCCGCAGCTTGCGGACCAGTTCATTGATCTGAAGGAGGCCACCAAGGACGTGGCCGGCCAGTTCTTTCCGTCGATCATCGCCTCGCAGACCGTCAATGGCCGGCTCGTGGCGCTGCCGTTGTTTACCGATGCTCCGGCGCTGTTTTACCGAAAGGACCTGCTCGAGAAGTATGGCAAGCAGCCGCCGAAGACCTGGGACGAGATGGCCGCAACCGCCAAAGAGGTTCAGGATAAGGAACGTCAGGCCGGCCAGAAGGACCTTTGGGGTTACGTCTTTCAGGGCAATTCCTACGAAGGGCTGACCTGCAACGCACTGGAATGGGTGAAGTCGTCGGGGGGCGGGCAGATCGTCGAGCCGGACGGGACGATCTCGATCAACAACGAGAAGGCGGCAGCAGCGCTCGAACGCGCCAAGGGTTGGATCGGCACGATCTCGCCGCCCGGCGTGCTCGCCTATCAGGAGGAGGAATCGCGCGGCGTCTGGCAGACCGGCAATGCCGTCTTCATGCGCAACTGGCCCTATGCCTATTCCCTCGGCAATGGTGCCGACAGCGCCGTGAAGGGCAAGTTCGACGTGATGACGCTGCCGGTTGCGGCCGCCGGCGACAAGCCGTCTTCCACGCTGGGCGGCTGGAACCTGGCGGTGTCGAAATATTCGGAAAAACAGGAAGCAGCCATCGCGCTCGTAAAATTCCTGGCGTCGAAGGACGTGCAGAAGGCCCGAGCCATCGAGCTGTCCAATCTCCCGACACTGACCGACCTTTATGATGACAAGGATGTCGCCGCCGCGCAGCCCTTCATGCCGAACTGGAAACCCATTTTCCAGGACGCAGTGCCGCGTCCTTCGGCAACAGCCAAGGTGAAGTACAACGAAGTCTCGTCGAAGTTCTGGACGGCAGTGCACAATACGCTGTCCGGCAGCGGCTCGGCTGCCGAGAACCTCGAGCTCCTCGAAGCCGACCTGACGGCCCTCAAGGGCGACGCCTGGTGAGGAACGGGACCGGCGACCGTCAGGTCGTCGGTCCACTCTCCGGAGGGCTTAAACAGGGGTAGGCTTTCATGACCGAAATCGCAGTTCCACAAGCAGTTGAACCAAGGGTTTCCCGTCTCAGGGCCTCTACGGAGCTGCGATCCGAGCGCATCCGATCGGCCTGGGTGTTCCTGGCGCCGACGCTGTTGATCCTGGCAATCGTCGCCGGCTGGCCGCTGTTCAGAACGATCTATTTCAGCTTTACGAATGCGTCGCTCAACGACCTTGGCAATGCGCAATTCGTCGGCTTTGCCAATTATCTGTCGTGGGTGACGCTGAAGAGCGGAAAGACCGTCTATCGCGGCCTGCTCGCCGATCCGGTCTGGTGGACTGCCGTCTGGAACACGGCCAAATTCACTCTCCTTTCGGTGACGATCGAGACTGTGCTCGGCTTGATCGTTGCGTTGGTGCTGAACGCACAGTTCGTCGGGCGGGGCATCGTTCGCGCCGCAATCCTCATTCCCTGGGCGATCCCGACCATCGTTTCGGCCAAGATGTGGGCCTGGATGCTCAACGATCAGTTCGGCATTCTCAATGATGTTCTGCTCGGCTTCGGCTTAATCAGCGAGAAGATCGCCTGGACCGCCAATCCGGAAACGGCGATGATCGCCGTGCTGATCGTCGACGTCTGGAAGACGACGCCCTTCATGGCGCTTCTAATCCTTGCCGGACTTCAGATGGTGCCGGGAGATATTTATGAAGCGGCCAGAATCGATGGCGTCAATCCGATCAAGGTGTTCTGGCGTCTGACGGTGCCGCTGATCCGGCCTGCCATCATGGTTGCCGTGATATTCCGGATGCTGGATGCGATGCGCATCTTCGACCTGATCTATGTTCTGACGCCCAACAATGCGCAGACAAAGACCATGTCGGTCATGGCGCGGGAAAACCTGTTCGACTTCGACAAGTTCGCCTACGGCGCTACCGCCTCGACAGTGCTTTTCCTCATCATCGCTTCCGTCACCGTCCTTTATATCTGGCTCGGCCGCGTCAGGCTCGGCGGGGAGGAAAGCTGATGCTGCTTTCGATCACCAAGAATACGCTCTTCTACCTGCTGGTCACGATCATCGTGATCATTGCGGTATTTCCGTTCTACTATGCGATCCTCACCAGCCTGAAGACCGGTACGGCGCTTTTCAAAGTCGACTATTGGCCGACCTCGATCTCCTTCGGCAACTACACTTCCGTGATGGGGCAGGGCGGTTTCGTCCGCAGTCTTGCAAATTCCGCGATGATCGCCTGCATCGTGGTTTCAGCATCGCTGTTACTTTCGATCACCGCTTCCTTCGCTTTGGCCCGCGTGCACTTCCGCGGACGGGCACTCTTGATGCTGACAATTCTTTCGGTGTCGATGTTCCCGCAGATTGCCGTGCTCGCAGGCCTCTTCGAACTCATCCGCTGGATCGGCATCTTCAACACGCCCTTCGCGCTGATCTTCTCCTACATGATCTTCACGCTGCCGTTCACCGTCTGGGTGCTGACCACGTTCATGCGGGAATTGCCGATCGAGATCGAGGAGGCGGCGATCGTCGATGGCGCCTCGCCATGGGTCATTGTCACCCAGGTGTTCATGCCGCTGATGTGGCCGGCGCTGGTGACGACCGGGCTGCTCGCCTTCATCACCGCCTGGAACGAGTTCCTTTTCGCGCTGACGTTCACATCCTCCGATACGCAGCGAACCGTCCCGGTCGCGATTGCCTTGCTGTCGGGCAACAGCGAATTCGAAATCCCCTGGGGCAACATCATGGCGGCTTCGGTGATCGTCACCGTGCCGGTTGTCGTGCTTGTTTTGATATTCCAGCGCCGGATCATTTCCGGGCTGACCGCCGGCGGCGTGAAGGGTTGAGGGAGTAGAACATGGCAGAAATCCGACTGGAAAATATCCGCAAGAGTTTCGGCGCCTTCGAGGTGATCAACGGTGTGACGATGGACATCCGCAGGGGCGAGTTCATGGTGTTCGTCGGGCCTTCGGGATGCGGCAAGTCTACGCTGCTGCGGCTTATCTCCGGCCTCGAGGACATTACGTCAGGAATTCTGTCGTTCGACAACGAGACGGTAAACCGGCACGCGCCCTCCAAGAGAGGGATCGCCATGGTGTTCCAGTCTTACGCGCTCTACCCGCATATGACGGTGTTCGACAACATGGCTTTCGGCATGAAGCTTGCCGGGAGCACCAGAGAGGAATCCCGCCGGCGCGTTGAACATGCCGCCGGCATGCTGCAACTCTCACCCTATTTGGACCGCTTGCCGCGACAGCTCTCCGGGGGGCAGCGTCAGCGCGTAGCGATCGGCCGGGCGATCGTACGCGATCCCAAGGTCTTTCTCTTCGATGAGCCGCTCTCCAACCTCGATGCGGCGCTTCGCGTCGCGACGAGGCTGGAGATCGCGAAGCTTCACCGCAGCATGCACGGCACGACGATGATCTATGTGACGCACGATCAGGTCGAGGCCATGACGCTGGCGGATCGGATCTGCGTGCTGAGAGACGGCGTCGTCGAGCAGATCGGCACGCCGCTGGAACTTTACGAAAGCCCGAATTCCGTCTTCGTTGCCGGCTTCATCGGTTCGCCGAAAATGAACTTCCTGTCCGGCGGGCTGGCACAGCCCTATGACAGCCATACGATCGGCGTGCGGGCGGAGCATGTTCGCATCACGGCCGAAGCGCCGGTTTGGACCGGTACGGTCGTCCATTCGGAAATCCTCGGCTCCGATAGCTTCATCTATGTGGATATTGGGACGGATGAGCCGCTCATCGTGCGGGAGGCGGGCGTCTCCCGTCACGAGCCGGGCCAAACGCTTGGCCTTGCGCCGCTGGCCGGCCATGTCCACCGTTTCGAACGGTCCGGCCAGGCGCTGGAGCGGACAACGCTGCAGGCCGCCTGATCTTCCCAAGACCGATATTCCTCACAAGACCCAATCCATATAACGACCAGGAGTAAACGACGTGACCATTCGCACCATCGTTTGGGGTGAAAACATCCATGAAAATACCAATGAGATCGTTCGGGGCATCTATCCCGAAGGCATGCATGCGACGATCGCCAATGCCTTGAACAGCGATCCCGCCATCTCCGCGACCACGGCGACGCTGCAGGAGCCGGAACACGGATTGAGCGAGGCGCGCCTGGCCGAAACCGATGTTTTGACCTGGTGGGGCCACAAGGACCACGGCGCGGTCTCCGATATCGTCGTCGAGCGCGTCGCCAAGCGCGTCTGGGAGGGCATGGGCCTGCTCGTTCTGCATTCCGGCCATTTTTCGAAGATCTTCAAGCGGCTGATGGGAACGCCCTGCGCGCTGAAATGGCGCGAGGCGGGCGAGCGCGAACGGCTGTGGACGATCAATCCACGCCATCCGATCGCCGCCGGCATCGGCGAGCATTTCGAACTCGAGAATGAGGAAATGTACGGTGAGCAGTTCTCGGTGCCGGAGCCGCTCGAAACCGTATTCATCTCCTGGTTCCAGGGCGGCGAAGTGTTCCGCTCGGGCCTGACCTGGCGGCGCGGCGCCGGCAACATCTTCTATTTCCGCCCCGGCCACGAGACCTATCCGACCTATCACGACGCCAATGTCCAGAAGGTGCTGATCAACGGCGTCAAGTGGGCCTATAACCCTGAGGGGCGGTTGACGAGCATTACCGACGCCCCAAATGTGCCGGTAGAAAAGGCACTGGAGCCGATCGTCGAACGCGGCCCGAGACTGCACCAGGCCGGTGAAGCCGGTTACAGCTGACCCATGACAGAGGCGAGCGGCCGGCCGGATAGATTGCTGCGCCGATCGCCGTCGCTCATCTTTCCGTTGGGCTGGCAACAATTCGATAAACGACCATGAGGACAGAAATGCGCTTGATCATTCTCGGAACCGGAGGGTGGGCAAATACCCATGCCATGAATTTCTCGGAAATCGCCGGCGTCAAAATTGTTGCTGCCGTCGATACGGACGAGGTCCGGCTGCGGGCCTTCGCGCTCAGGCATGGCATCCCACTCACGTTCACATCGCTGGATGATGCCCTTGCGTGGGGGGAGTTTGACGCCGTGACCAATGTCACGCCGGATCGCGCGCACTATTCGACGACTATGAAGATACTCAGCGCCGGCAAGCATGTCCTCTGCGAGAAGCCGCTTGCGGTCAACTATCGCGAGGCCAAGGAGATGGCCGACGCCGCGGCGGCATCCGGCAAGGTCACGATGGTAAACCTTACCTATCGCAACGTGGCGCCGCTTCAGGCAGCGCGAAAGATGGTGCTGGACGGCCGCCTCGGCGCGATCCGCCATTTCGAAGCCTCGTATCTGCAGAGCTGGCTGGTCTCCAAGGCCTGGGGCGATTGGACCAAGGAATCCCAATGGCTTTGGCGGCTGTCGACAAAGCACGGCTCCAATGGCGTGCTGGGCGATGTCGGTATCCACATTCTCGACTTCGTGGTCTTTGCCGCCGGAAGTGACGTCAAGGCGGCGGCGTCGCATCTCAAGGTTTTCGATAAAAGCCCCGGGAATCGGATCGGGGAATACGAGCTCGATGCGAATGACAGTTTCCTGATGATGGCCGAACTCGAAAACGGTGCGGCTGGCGTCATCCATGCCACGCGCTGGGCGACCGGCCATCTGAACGAATTGCGCCTGCGCCTGCATGGAGATAAGGGCGCGCTCGAGGTGGTGCATACGCCTGAGGGTTCGACACTCAGGACCTGTGAAGGCGCCGAGGCCGACAAGGCAATCTGGCGCGAGATCGAGGTCGAACCGGTCATCACCAATTTCCAGCGCTTCGCAAACGCCGTGCGAGCAGGCCAGCCGGATGAACCGGGTTTCGGCCACGCCGCCAAGCTGCAATTCGTTCTTGATCATGCGGTAAAGACGGCCGGGGCTTTGACCGAGCTCTAGATGGAGGCCGGTCCAACTGTCGAATAAGCAGGCTCTGAGCGCCACGGCCTCTTGCCCGCGCGGCCATTGTCGATTTTTACAACGGAAGTGGGAAGCGAATATCCACTGCTTAAGGGCGCCGGTCAGCCTGTGCTCGAACCGGCTACGCGCGCGGGGGTTATGCGGTAGCAATTCCGATGGACAGTTGTTGCCCAATCGCGCTTCATTGCCTCGATGGTCGCACGCACGATCGTTTGCGTCGCACGCGCGTTTCCCTCTGCGAAGGGAGTGGTTGGCCGGCGCGAAGAGGCGGACGTCTACGAGGCGATCGTGGAAGAGGAGCCTTCGCACCGCCTATGAGCGCGATTCCCGACCGCGCGGACGACGACGCCGCGCCGCTTGACGAACCCGCAAAAGAACGGCCGGCCTTAGACTGATCGCTCCGGCGGAACCATTCGTCGTCATGCGTGTTTTGTTGCTGGCTGGCTGACGGTTTCGTCGGTGTCAGACATTCAAAACTGTCAAAGGGGACATGATATGGAAAACGCAGGCATCGGCTGGATCGCGGCTATTATTATTGGCGGCATCGCAGGCTGGCTCGCCGAAATGATCATGAAGTCCAACATGGGCGTCCTGATGAACATCATTCTCGGTATTGTCGGCGCTATCGTCGCCAATTTCCTTCTTTCGCTGTTCGGCATCGTCCTCGGGGGCTGGATCGGATATCTCATCGCGGGCTTCATCGGAGCCTGCATACTGATAGCGCTCGCGCGCATGGTCCGCCGAACGGCTTGAGCGACAGCACGGCGGCGTTCGCCGGCGACGTCGTGCAGTATCGCCAACGTGCGGATCCGTCGCCCAGCGTCCCAAGTGCCCTCACGACGGTTGTCGGACTTCGGCTGGAGTGATGTGAGATACGAGTTCGTCCAGCGGTCCCTTGGGCGACGACGACCATCGTTCGCGCGTGTCCAAAAACGGCTGGACGGCGTCGAAGTTGCCGTTGCTCGCGGCGGCAACGATCGATCTCTCATAATGAGGAATCTGGGTGGGGACTAGAGCGTATCGATCAGGCCGCCGTCCACGCGCATCGACGCACCCGTCGTGGCCGACGCCAGCGGGGACGCCAGATAGGTCACGATGTTGGCTATCTCCTCGACGCTGGCGGCGCGCTGGATGATGGAGCTGCTCCGATGCTGCTTGACGAAGTCGGCTGCGACCTCCTCGATCGGCTTGCCGGTTTTTTCACGCTGATCGGCAAGCATCGCCTCGACGCCTTCAGAGAGAGTGGGGCCGGGAAGAACCGAGTTCACGGTCACTCCAGTGCCCGCCATGCGTTTGGCAAGCCCCCGGGCGACGGCGATGTCGGCCGTCTTGCTGACGCCATAGTGGATCATCTCAACGGGGATGTTGAAGCCGGATTCCGACGCTATGAAGATGACGCGACCCCAGTTGGCC
This sequence comes from Rhizobium hidalgonense, assembly GCF_002914525.1. Taxonomy (GTDB): domain Bacteria; phylum Pseudomonadota; class Alphaproteobacteria; order Rhizobiales; family Rhizobiaceae; genus Rhizobium; species Rhizobium hidalgonense. The sequence goes on from NZ_LODW01000011.1 coordinate 232,653, forward strand.
TTCTGCATGCCTGGCAGATACGCACGGGACAGTCGAACTGCCGACATAACGTTCACCTGCCAGTGCCGGTCCCAAACCTCGTCCGTGGTGTCGAAGAAGTCGCTCGGCTGGAATATCCCGGCGTTGTTGATGAGGATGTCGACGCGGGGCAGCTTCGTTACAAGCGCGGCGCACCCTTCGGCAGTAGCGAGGTCAGCCGCAACTGCGGTGACTTCGCCCTCGGCGCCCTCTCCCTTTAGCCGCTCGGCAGCCTTCGCGGTCTTTTCTTCGGATCTGCCGTTGACGACGACGTCCGCGCCCGCTCTCGCGAGCTGCCGGGCGATCGCGTAGCCAATGCCCTCCGTGGATCCTGTCACCAGGGCTGTCTTTCCTTTGAGATCTATATGCATGTTCTCGCTCCTGTGAAGTTGGACGTCGATTAAAGGTTGCTCATGCCGCCGTCGATGACGAGTTCGCTGCCGACGATGTAGGCCGCCTCGTCCGACGCGAAGAAGACCACCGTCTTTGCTACTTCCAACGCGTCGCCGAAACGGCCGACCGGGATCTGCTTCTGCACGCCTTCTGCCATCGCCCTCATGTCCGCTTCCGACATGCCAAGCTTCCCGTATAGAGGGGTCGCGATCGGGCCGGGGCTGATGGCGTTGACGCGGATGCCGCGACCGACCAGTTCGCCCGATAGCGTCTTAGCCAGTGTCAGAAGAGCGCCCTTGGTCAGCGAATATACGCTGGAGTTGGGCATGCCGATATGAGCGTTGATCGACGTGTTCAGCACGATCGAGGCGCCCTTTGAAAAGGTCGGCAGGAGAGCCTGGATGAGGAAGTAAGGTCCCTTCACGTTCGTCGAAGAAGACTTGTCGAAATCGGCTTCTGACCAGCTCTCGACCGGACCAAATTGAGCAACGCCGGCATTCACGAACAGGATGTCGAGCTGACCAAAGGCTTCCTTCACCAGGCGGACGACATCCTTCTGGCCCTCGACGTCGCCGGCATCGGACTGGATGACGATGACGTCGTTGCCGAGCTCCTCGCGAGCTTTCTCTACGCTGGCCGCGCTGCTGCCCGTCACGGCGACCCGCGCGCCTTCGGCGACGAACTGTCGGGCCGTTTCAAAGCCGATGCCGCTGGTGCCGCCGGTGATGAGGGCGGTCTTGTTAGCAAGTCTGGACATATTGAATTCCCTTTTTGCGGTTTTCGACGGCCTCGATGCCGGGGTCGATGAAACAATGATTTACTGCAGGCGATCTGTTCGAATTAGTGGTCTGAAAGCAATTCTATTGTTCGGCGATGCCGAACATTTCGACATTATGCGCCAAGAAGGAATTATGACCACCCACCACCTGATCCGGCACGCTGACAAGGTCCCCGAGCCTCTCATTGATTTTGCTGACTATGCTTGCGCCTTTCGTACCTAAAACATCGTTTTCGCACTTACATCGATGGCCCTCTTTTTGAATCTGAGCGACAACAAGGCAAAGAAAAACCCGCCGGCGAGGGCGGGTTGGTTCGGCGCTTATGTTTTCTCTCAAGGATCAAGTTCGTGCCGGTAGAAGAACAGCGATCGACCGCACGAGCTTCTAATCGCTGGACGGACACCAGCTTTTCCAAACTTGCGCACCACTTCCGCCGCTGCCTTGCCTTTCTCCTCGGCAATAGCGGAGACAGAGAGATAGCGCCGGTCGAACTCATCGACCGCTTTCTTTGTTGTCAGGATGACCGTGCCGAACCGATAGTTGACGTGCTCCGAGCACAGCGTTCCTTTCCGCATCAGGTCGGCAGCATCGTTGTGACTGATGTCGAGCCGAAGTGCGACTTCGTCCGAGTGAACCCAACCATCATAAGACACCTTCGTCTTGGCCCGGAGCTCATCTGCCGATACGAGGACGCCCTCGAACAGTTCGTCAGGATTGAAAGAGACGTGCTCAAGTTTTCCTTCCACCAGCAACTCGAGCACCTCGTCCACATCGCACAATGCGCGTCGGGCTGCTTCGCGAAGTCGGCACATGTCCGGTGATTTCGCATCACTTGCGATCGCCAGGACGTTTTTCGGCGACTTGTCGGAGGACGAAGCGGCTGCTGTCGCCGGTGCGACGACCGGGATGACCGGCGCTGATTTCTTTGGCATCGCGAAGGAAGTTCGGCGGAAGGCAAGGAAGGCCGGCGCTCCGGTGGATGCCGAAAGCGTCATGTCGTGCCTTCCTCCCGCGATTCCATTGGTCGGTTACGAGCGTCGCTTAGTCTGCGTTCACGAGGCGGGGCATGCCGTCGTCAGGCTGGTCACCGGGCACAGCGTCCTGGAGACCGTCTTCGTTGCAAACGAGATCCGACATCAAATCGGAGTGGTTGGGAGCGCCGTTTTCAAGACGGGGACGACGGTGCTCAGATCTCGGCAGTTCTACCTTGACGAGATCTGCGTGCATCTGGCGGGCATCGCGGCGGAGCATGTCCTCGGGCAGACAATGACCGATGGCGGCGGGGGCAGCGAGGAAGCCGATCTCGCGGCTGCTTCCGACGTCGCCACGCTCATGGTGGCTCAGTTCGGAATGGGCGAGACGCTTCGCTATTTTCGCGCGTCGACGCGCGCCGAGCGAGATCGCCTGCGGCGGTCACTGTCGGACGTCGCGAGCGAAGTCAGCCGGATTCTTGTTCAGCAGCACGAGCGCGCATGCGCGATCATTCGGGAGAACGCGCCCATTATCGAGGAACTGGCTGCGAAGCTCGAGCAGCGTGGCTTTGTCATGGGAACTGAAGTCCAGCAGATGATGTTGCCGTCGAACGATGGGGAAGGGGTGAGGCCCATGATCGATAACTGGAAGCTCGTTGTCCGAACGCACAAGGCGTCCCGTTTTCCCGATGGCCGGGCGCTCGTCGAGAAAACAATTCTCGAAGCTGTCCTTTCTACCCTCATAATCTGGGGGCGGGATGCCGATATGCCGGTCGAATCTTCCTGGCCTCAAGAATGCATGATCGATACCGTCAGGGAGGTTGGTGGCGCCCACGATGACGACCCTCGATGTCGATACCTCGCTTCGTGAGGTCGATCCCGATCACCCGTATGTCTTCGACGCCTCTAGTCTTTCCTTGTTCAGGTCGTCGGACACCGCATTTCGGGTCGATGGCGAATACGCGTTTTGCATAAGACCGAGAGGATTGCTGTCTGGATCCTTGGACAGCGACTGTAGGGTAATATCGGAAATGGCGGGCTCACACACGACCCGGCCCTCCACTGCAGTGACTAATTGTTTAGTCCCGGCATTTGATGGATAGGGTCGAGGATGAATCGATCTGGCTCGGAAGTCCACCGTTTGCAGATGAACTCGTAGGGTGTGAGGCCCTTTAATGTCTTGAGCCTGCGTCCAAAATTGTAGGCGTTGATGAAGTCGGCGAGATGCTCTTTTAGTTGTGCGTGATCGTCGTAGTGGAAGCGCTTGACCGTAGCTTCCTTGATCGTTCGGTTCATCCGCTCGACCTGCCCATTGGTCCATGGGTGCTTCACCTTGGTCAGACGATGCTCAATACGTTATCGTCGCAGACCCAGTCGAAGATGTGCTGGAAGGCATTTCGGTCAACAGCCCGGTTGGTGAACTGGATGCCATTATCGGTCAGGACGGTATGGATGATGTAAGGCACTGCCGCGATCAGATTGCGCAAGAACTGGGCGGCATTCATCTTACCGGCTTTGCTATAGAGCTCAGCGAAGGCGAACTTGGATGTTCGGTCAATTGCGACAAAGAGATAGAGCTTGCCCTCCGCCGTCTGGACCTCAGCAATGTCGATATGGAAGTAGCCAATCGGGTAGCTTTTGAACTTCTTTTTGGGCTCCTTATCGCCTTCCACGTCGGGCAGACGAGATATGCCGTGACGTTGCAGGCATCGATGCAAGGAAGAGCGCGTAAGATGCGGGATTGTCGGCTGAAGCGCATAAAGGCAATCGTCAAGAGGCAGTAGCGTGTGCCTGCGGAAGGCGACGACAACAGCTTCCTCCTCCATTGAAAGTATCGTCGAGTGCGGTTCTTTCGGTCCTGTCGGCAGGTCGGCCAACGATGTCCGCTTCCTCCATTTGGCCACCGTCTTTTGATTGATCCCATAGCGCTTCGAAAGCGCCCTCAGGCTCTCTTCACTATTTTGTATTGCTCGACGGATTGCCTCTGTCGTCGTGGCGCTCCCGTGTAGAACCTGGCCCATAGTGCCTCCCTCCATGCTAAGGAAAATAATGCACCATCAAATGCCGGGACTAAACAACTAATCGAGTGGGTCATGCTCTTTTTATGTCGTTGCTTCCGACCTATGTGGCCCTAAGCGGGCCGCTTCCGTCGCTCTTGCTTCCGCGTTACGTGCCGCGGCGGCGTCTAGCTTTGTCAGCAGAGCACCAAATACGCCTTCCGCGTCCGTGGGCAGCGCAAACGCTCGGAGCGCCTGCAAACGCGGGCCGATGCGCTTAAAAGTCTCGCGCTGGATAGTTGCTGCTCTGATCGTTTTGGACATGGAGGGCACAACGAAGAGGCGAGCACGAAGTTCCGGAATTTAATATTACTTAACGGTTGCCGTCCTGAGGTCGACGGGGATGATGTGAGCGGCACTATGTTGAAGTGAACCGAAACCGCAAAGCTCCCTTCGATCAGGTGGTTCGGATGTTCAGGGAAGAGCGACGCGAATTTATTGCAAACCATCCTCGACCGCCGGACATCCCTCGCGACGTTTGAACATAAGTTTTGCAATGCTGGTAGCCGGTGGTTGTGTTATGTCATCAGCGCGCGTCTAACGGCTGAGCGCCAGCGGCGTGCTCGACGGCTGGTCGGCTGCCTTCCTGCCATTTGCGACTGCTAAGCGCTCCTGGGAATTGACAAAGTAGCAATTGGACAGGATGTCACGTGGTTTCCGCTTTCAGCCAAAGAACTATGCCGACGTTAAAGGGCCACGAGTAAGATCGCACCAGATTTGACCGTCGATTAGAAGTCCGGCCCAGTTATTTCAGAGTTCCGTTGCCGTCGCTTAATGGGCCCGTCTTGACGATTTGACGCCAGTGGCCGGCATGCCAGTGAAAGCCTTCGTTCAGACGGGGGAGAGGACGGCACTCGCTTATGAAGCCTCGGGCCAATCAGGTCGAGGTGCCAACCCGCGAATGCCGAAGTCAAATTCGACTGTTTCACCGCTATTCGTAAAATCGCCTATGATGAGTTAGGGAAGTTTTCAACTGTAGCGGGCATCGTCCACCCGTTTAAAGATGAAGCGGAGTTGGACTTCATGACCATTTTTGGCCAATCGCGGCTTACACGTATCACCTATGCCGCCCTGCTTCTGCTCATGTTCTGCTTCGATTTTGCGAAAGACCCGATCGAGCGCCTTATCATGGCCGAACAAGATCAAGCGGCGCGAGAGCTGATGGCGCCGCGCCCGGCAGGCAGGACAGGGACCGCCGCCGGAGGAGAGGTGAGCGGCAAGAACATGCCGCTGATGTTCAAAGGGCAGGAAGAGTTGGTGAAGCAGATTGCAGCCTCCGGCCGAAAACCGACGGCAGAGGATATGCAAAATCTACGTGCGATGGCCGTTAGAGGGGCTGTTCAGATGACGGTGGGCGCCGGGGCGAGTGATGCCGACACTGCCAAGCTCGTCGCCCGCCGCTCCTTTTTCGAAACTCTATCCATTGTTGCCGCGATCACGATGACGGCGATCACGATTGTAGGTCTGCTTTACATGGTATCGAGCCGCCTTCGCGATATCGGCTGGCCGCAATATTTGCTCTGGATGCTCCTTGCTCCGGTCTTCGTGCCGAGGTTTCTCGCAATTCCCCTACCGCTGCTCGCGATCCAGGGGATCATCTTTTTCTTCTATGGCGTCCTTCTCATACTTGCCTTGCGAAGATCCTGTCCAGCCGTGGTTGACAGTATCTGACGACCAATGCACAAGCGCCTGCACTCGTGTCGGCCGCATCCATCTCCGAGCGATCTGACCCCGCCCATGTCGCGACGCTGCTAGACGCGATACGTCGTCTACGCAAAGTAGCGATCACCTATGAAGATGGTGACGGCGCGATTTCGGAACGAACCGTCTGGCCGATCACAGTCGTCTACTTCGACCACGTGCGCGTCCTTGCCGCCTGGTGCGAAAGAAGGTCGGCCTTTCGTCATTTCCGCGTCTACCGTGTCCGGCCCGCGTCGATCCTCGACGACCGGTATCCGGAACGACGGTCGCTGCTCATGCGGCGCTGGCGCGAGCAAGATCGGGAATGGCGTTCGTTCCTGACAGTTTCTGACGGAGCGAGAGGTTAGACTTTCCGAAGGCGTCCTAAAGGACGCTGTGATGAAAGGATAGCTTAATGGTCGCGTTTTCACCCGACGTCTTTGTCAAGTTCCTGGCTGAAGAGGACGACGCCCCTGTCGTGATGCTGAACCTTCTACGGTTCGTTCCCGAGGGCGGCCGGGAACGGCATCTGGAATACCTGAGAATGGCAGAACCCATCCTTGCGCGTTTCGGCGCAAGTATTCTATTTCGCGGCGACGGCCTCGAAATCCTTACAACCGGGCCGGTGGAAAGGTGGGACGCGGTGCTGCTAGTGCAGTATCCGCGGCGGACGGCCTTCAGGGAAATGGTGGAAGACGCCGAGTACCAGAAGGCGTTCGAAGTGGGAAAATCGGCCCTTGCAGACATCGTCCTGCAGCCCCTGCAGATCTCGAAAGGTCTCTGATTAAGGCTCCGCCGGCTGCCGCGCTTTGAAGACGCGGCAGCGGTCTCTCCCTCGCGTAACAGGCAATAGAGGAACGTGACCTCGTGGTCATTCACCTGGCAGGTTGATTTGGTATTTGATCTGCAACGTTTCGACGAGATTGTGCGACGACCTACGATGCGGATAGTTTGGTTGAGGGTGAGTAGTATCCTCCTTGGAGCAGGCAGTGCATGGACGGTTGAAAGACTAACCCTCGAGAAAAATCGCAAGCTCCCGCGACACCGCCTCTGGATCCTCCCGCTGCGGAAAATGGCCGACGTTCTGGAGGAGGATCCGCTGGAACGGTCCCGTAAATTTCTCGCGGACGCTCTCTGACATCGCGAGCGGAGCAACGCCATCCTCTATGCCATGGATAAAGATCGCCGGGAGCGACAAGGACTTGGTCGCCTTGACCATGTTGTCGAGCCAGATGCTGTCCGGATCGGGCTCGGCTTCTTCCCAACGAACGCGATAACTGTGCAAGGTGACGGCCAGCCAGTCTGGGTTCTCGAAGGATTTCGCAACGGCCTCAAAGGTGGCCTCGTCGAACCAGCCTTCAGGCGCCCAGTTCTCCCACTGAAGGCGGGCGAATCCTTTCGGATCCTTTGCGATCGCCTCGGCGCCGCGCTTCGTCGCCATGAACCATTGATACCAGTAGAGCTGAGATTGCCGGAATGGCGGGGTTTGCAGGCCGCCCATGCGCGGCGTCGAGGAGAGCTGGGCAACTCGCGCTACCCGATCGGGCCATCCGATCGCCAGGCACTCGGCGATGTGCGATCCCCAGTCATGACCGACAACCGAAAATTGCTCGATACCGAGACCGTCCATAAGGGCGATCGCGTCCATCGCAAGCACCGCGCCGTTGGCGGTGCGCAACGCCTTATCGTTGCGAAACACGGTCGGCCCGAAGCCACGAAGATAAGGCGCGATCAGGCGTAAGTTTCGATCGTGCAGTGCCCTCGACACAGCGTTCCAAGTCGAAGCGTCGTCGGGCCAGCCATGAAGGAGGAGAACCGGGTGGCCGTGACGGGCTCCGGTCTCGTCGAAAGCAATGTGCAGATCCTGGGTATCGAGGTGCGGCATGAAGGAATTCCTGGTTCGACAACGCAACACGACGGGGCGGCTCTTGGTTCCAGAAGATTGCCCATCGAGGCGTCACCTGCGCTTGCGGATGACTGCCTAGGCAAAGTCGCCGATCTTTCCGGACTGGAAGATGATTTCTGGTTCGCCTTCCTCGCCAAAAACTGGATCACCCTCTCTCTTCCAAGCCACCGCGCTTGCATACTGTGCAGCGAAATTCCGGGCCACTTCGACGCGCGTCGCCGTCCTACGTTGAATGACGCCCTCCGACCTAGACGAAGTCGCCGATCCTTCCAGTCTGAAACACGATGACCGGATCGCCTTCCTCTCCCACGGCGGGGTGTCCTTCGCGCTTCACGACGAGCGCTCCGGCGTGGTCTTTGGCGAGCTCCTTCGCCTTTTCCACGGCAACAGCTTCATCCCCGACGATAACTTCCCATGCCTTGGCGGGCTGGTCGCTGCCGTCAAGGTCGAAGGCGATGACACTGATGGAGGTGAATGCTCCGGGCATCTGTTCAGGCCGATCCGCGCTGCGGCTTCTCGACCTGTTCGTCGATTTCCTTCTTCACCTTTGCTCGGGCGTCGTCCTCGAACTTGGCTCGGACGCGTTCTACTTCCTCGTCGGTCGCCTCGATGGGCTGGCTGGAATCGTCTGGAAGGCCGGCGCCGCTCTGGGCGATGGTGGCATCCTTCGGTCGGTCGTTGAGGCCATCGGTGATCTTGGACATGAGAAGCTCCTTTCGGAGCCTAACGACGGCCGCGGGAGATTGTTCGCTGACACTGAAAGCTGACTTGAGCCGGGTCTGCCGGGGGTGCCCGCAATGCCGACTGGCCCACGACCACTCGCTCAGCGTACGGTCGTCATGTGACGGGGATGTCACATAAAGCGTCGACGACAAAGTTCTCTCTCGGAGCCCGCGGACTTACGGCATTAGGTAGTAAAAACCACCAGACCTGAAACGGCATCCCGACTACCCTGGTTTCCAATAAAAACGGACCCTCGAATGAGTGTAGCGTACGAGTTGAAGCAGAAGCGAGCGGCCTTGATGACAGGCTGTAGCAGCTTTCGTGACCGAGCGGGTAGACATTCAGGAACCGGAGCGCCTGATGCTGAGCTATGAGCCAGACTTCCGGGCATCGTCACAGCCATGGTCAGGTCGCGGTGAGCAGAACTTGACAAGGGAGGGTCACTAAGGTAATCACGATTAAGGTAATCATGATTAAGGTAATTATATTTACCAGAGGGCAGGCATATGCAGTTTCTCGGGCGCGAACGTGAGCTCAAGCTGGTGCGGACCGAATTGGACTCGCAACGACCTTCCCTCATCATCGTATTTGGCCGACGGCGGATCGGCAAATCGCGGTTCCTTCGGGAGGCTGCCAAGAATCGCCCGGAAATCTACTTTCAGGCGACCCGCGTCTCATCACTTTTGAACCTGGAGCAGTTCAAATCCGATGTCGGAAAGGCAATCGGATCAAAACCACAGCTCGAAGCCCTGTCAAGCTGGGAGGGGGTACTGCACTATGTTGCCGAGCGTGCCGGCGAGCATCCGGGATTGATCGTCACGATCGACGAATTTCCCTATCTGCTTGATAACGAGCCAGCACTGCCATCGATCGTGCAGAAATTCTGGGATTCCGGCGCGCTTGCAGATGGGGCGATGAAACTGATCCTTTGCGGCTCTGCCATTTCTCAAATGGGAGACCTGTTGGCGGAGCGGAACCCGCTTTACGGGCGAAAAACCCTGTCGCTCGACATGAAGGCCTTGCCCCTTGTCGATGTCGCCAAGTTTTTCCGGGAGTACACGGCCGACGACATCATCAGAACCTATGCGATTTTGGGCGGCATTCCCTACTATCTTCAGCTTTGCGACGCCCAGGAACCGCTCCGCAACAACGTCGTCAAACTCTTGCTCACGGAGACCGGCACGCTGATCGACGAACCGAACACGCTGCTGCAGACCGAACTCAGAGAGCCGTCCTTTTACTCAAGCGTGGTTGCGGCTGTATCTGACGGTTGCAACACTAAGTCGGAGATCGCAAACCGACTGGGTGTCAAAGCAGACGGTATTGGACCGTACCTGGCAAAACTGCTCGCACTTGATTTGATCGATAATTCGAAATCGCTGGATGCCGACGAAAAGGGCCGAAACCGCCGCTATCGCGTTGCAGACAGCCTGATGTCGTTCTGGCATCGTTTCGTGCGACCAAACCTGAGCGCGATCAGCAGCGGGTTTGGCGAGGAGGTTTACGACCGCGTCGTGGAGCCTCGGTTCTCCGAATATATGGGGATTGCGTTCGAACCGATCGCCCTTCAATTTGCAAGGCTTCATCTGCAGGAGGTCCTTGCGGTTCCGACGCAGGAGGTTGGCCAGATTTGGGGTCACGCCGATTTCGACATCGATGTCGCGGGACGATTGTTGGATGGTGCATTTTTCTATGGCGAATGCAAATGGCGATCGCGCGTGATCGACCTTGGCCACGTCCGATTGTTGCGTGAGCGATCCGAGAAAACGACTTACGGGGAAGGAGCGACGGGCAAGCACTACCTGTTTTTCAGTAGAAGTGGTTTTTCAAGCGATGTCGAGAGTTTGGCGAAAGAAGACGAGCGGCTGCATCTGATAACCCCGGAAACACTGGTAAAACCGCGTCGGTAGAGGCGACAACGTGGGCGCATTGCCACTCCTAACACGCCGCCTGACGCATATGGCACTTGCTCCATAACGCCGGTAATTTCTGTAGTAATTCAGATGCCTAAGCTGCTTTTGGTGGCCTTTGCTACCTAATGCCGCGGACTTATGGGTCCGGCCCGTCCGCCTTTATCACGATTTTCTCCTTGTGGGCTATGATCTTCCCGTCGTAGTCGACGGAAGGCTTGATCGGGAACACCATGCCGGGCCTGAGAACGGTCTGGTCGCCGGGGGGCGCTCAACGTAACCTCGGTGACGATCTTCCCCAGCCCATGACCGAAGCCGCCAACGTTGCCAACCTGACTGCCCAGGGAGGACAGGACGCTGGATTTGAAGCGCTAAGTGTTCGGGTTCGGAACCTTGACAGATTGCGCGGCGCTCAACGTCGCGCAATCCAGGCATCGCTTGCAGCCAGCGCCTTCAACGGCAGCCCCGTTCTGCCTACGCTCGAGCTACGCCGTCGCGTGCTCCGCGGAGATGCCCAAGTCGGAACTTAGCGAGGGCGCATCTACAAGAAAGAGCCTTTCCATTTCGTTCGCTATCGAACTCGAACTGCGCGGGAGCAGCGTTCGGTAGTGGAACTCTCTGCCGGAAAGCGCCGACCGCACTGCGAGCCCGATCGCGCTCCCGATGACGGGAGGGACACCGTTTCCGATCTGACGCGCCGCCGATTCCTTGCGTCCGACAAAGGACCACCATGAGGGGACTGCAAGCGGGCTCGCATGTCAAGCGTCAGCCTTGACAGAAATCCTTCGCCCGCCAGGTCTGCTTCGGCCTGCGTGGGGGCGCGATCCGCCACGTTGTTGATGTCGATGCCCTTTGACGCCCACCGGGCTACCTCCTTGGACCGGCTGCCGCCCTTCCGTCCGACGACCGTCGATGCAAGGGTATAGCGCGGCGATCAGGATGAGACGGCGCATTGCCTCGCCTGAACTGCTCCCTGAGAATGGGTTATTGCCTCATCTAAATTGCTCCCGACGAAT
>NZ_LODW01000012.1 GCF_002914525.1 Rhizobium hidalgonense
GGATAAGTACCTGAAATGGTACGAGGAGAGCGTCGAGAACCCGGACAAGTTCTGGGGCAAACACGGCAAGCGGATCGACTGGTTCAAGCCTTATAGCAAGGTCAAGAACACCTCCTTCACCGGCAAAGTCTCGATCAAGTGGTTCGAGGACGGTGAGACCAACGTCTCCTATAATTGCATCGACCGCCATCTCAAGACCAACGGCGACCAGGTGGCGATCATTTGGGAAGGCGACAACCCCTATATCGACAAGAAGGTCACCTATAACGAGCTCTATGAGCATGTCTGCCGGATGGCGAACGTGTTGAAGAAGCACGGCGTCAAGAAGGGCGATCGCGTCACCATCTATATGCCGATGATCCCGGAGGCCGCTTACGCGATGCTCGCCTGCGCCCGCATCGGCGCGGTGCATTCGATCGTCTTCGGCGGGTTTTCGCCCGAAGCTTTGGCGGGGCGTATTGTCGACTGTGAATCCACCTTCGTCATTACCTGCGACGAAGGTCTGCGTGGCGGCAAGCCGGTGCCTTTGAAGGACAATACCGATACCGCAATCGACATTGCCGCACGCCAGCACGTGATGGTGAATAAGGTGCTGGTGGTGCGCCGCACCGGCGGCAAGACCGGCTGGGCGCCCGGCCGCGATCTCTGGCACCACCAGGAGATCGCCACGGTGAAGGCGGAATGCCCGCCGGTGAAGATGAAGGCGGAAGATCCGCTCTTCATTCTTTATACGTCAGGCTCGACCGGCAAGCCGAAGGGCGTGCTGCACACGACCGGCGGTTACCTCGTCTATGCGGCGATGACACATGAATATGTCTTCGACTACCATCACGGCGACGTCTATTGGTGCACCGCCGATGTCGGCTGGGTCACCGGCCATTCCTATATCGTCTATGGGCCGCTCGCCAACTGCGCGACGACGCTGATGTTCGAGGGCGTGCCGAATTTCCCCGATCAGGGCCGCTTCTGGGAAGTCATCGACAAGCACAAGGTCAATATCTTCTATACCGCGCCGACGGCGATCCGCTCGCTGATGGGGGCCGGCGACAACTTCGTCACCCGCTCCTCGCGCTCGTCGCTGCGCCTGCTCGGCACCGTCGGCGAGCCGATCAACCCGGAAGCCTGGGAATGGTATTACAATGTCGTCGGCGACAAACGCTGCCCGGTTATCGATACCTGGTGGCAGACGGAAACCGGCGGCCACATGATCACGCCGCTGCCCGGCGCCATCGATCTGAAACCCGGTTCGGCGACGGTGCCGTTCTTCGGCATCAAACCGCAGCTGGTCGACAATGAGGGCAAGGTGCTGGAAGGGGCGGCCGACGGCAATCTCTGCATCACCGACAGCTGGCCCGGCCAGATGCGCACCGTCTACGGCGATCATCAGCGCTTCATCCAGACCTATTTCTCCACCTACAAGGGGAAATATTTCACCGGTGACGGCTGCCGGCGCGATGCGGACGGCTATTACTGGATCACCGGACGCGTCGACGATGTGCTCAACGTCTCCGGCCACCGGCTGGGCACCGC
>NZ_LODW01000013.1 GCF_002914525.1 Rhizobium hidalgonense
TACGCTGAAACAGCTTCAGGATTCCGGTTATCGGATAACCAGCGTCCTCTGGGTGCAAGGAGAGGCGGATCTCGTTATCGGCACCACCGCGGAGGCCTATCGGGATCATTTCATGTCGATGGTCGACACATTGCGTCAGCACGGCGTCGAAGCACCCGTTTACATTTCGATCGCATCGAAATGCCTGGAACCGAGCAATGGCGGCTTCAAGGAGCATATTCCGGACAATGCGATAGTACGGGCCCAACTGGCCCTGTCAAAAAGCGGCCACGGTATCCGGGAGGGCGTTAATTCCGACGCGCTACTCGATGGAGACGACCGCTACGACGATTGCCATTTCGGGGGCACAGCCGGAGAGAAAGCGTCGCAGGCCTGGCTGAACCTTCTGCGCAGCGACGGCCGCCTGGAAACCTCGCGATAGTCTTGCCTGAACCGGTTTTCGCACCGTCGCACGCTTCGGCCTCGGCCCCGGGCAAAGACGAGGCGCGCTCAATCCAATTGCCCCACCGGGAGAATGCAGCGCCCATTTGCCGAGCGACCGGCCGCGGCTGTTTGCCGCGATAGGCGCGGTTGCAGCCCCGGAATTTCTTGCTTCGGTGATCAGAAAAGCAAAATGCCCCGCGGAGTTTGCGGGGCACTTTGTATCAGGGGTTTTCGCGACCGGGGGACGCGATATGCAGAAGAATGACATGGTTCTGAAGCTATTCAATTAGCCTTAAGTTACTAATCTAATTGCAGAACCCGTTCGGCGCTGGATCAATTTTGATCAATGATGCCAGCTCAAGGGTTTCTCACGGTTTTTACGCGGGGGGAGGCGATCACCCAAGTCATCGACGTCCCCTCGCTCAGCGAAAGCGAAATTTCTTGCCATCTCGTCAAACGCTTGATCGATGTAGATCCGGCGGCACATGCGAAACTCCGTCTGCACTCATAGTCTTTCGATATGTGTCTTCGATGAATGACGTCAATATCGAGTGATGCTTGGATTACCCCTATTGCATAACTGGACCGGCCTTGATTAGTCCAATAGGCTCCATGTCATTGTGTGATGAGTAAAGGGTAACGAGATGCGTAACACGCTGGCAGTATGCGGGGGCGCCTTAATCGCCATATACTTCCTGGGCGGCATGAGCGCGAGACATGAGATCTTTCCTTGGCCACAACTTTCCGCGCTGAGGAAAACGGTTGTTGGAGAGAAGCCGGCGGCCCCAAGCCGATATACTTTCGACGACAAGGAACGCCTCATCGGGGATGAATCGAAAACCTCTGTGACCTGCCCCACTCAAACCGATCGAACTGCTGTCTTGCTCATTCTTGGCCAATCGAACGCGGCCAACTACGGTGGACAGCGACACCGGTCAAATTAC
>NZ_LODW01000014.1 GCF_002914525.1 Rhizobium hidalgonense
ATTGCTGCTGATCACTGCCGTTGAGCCGGCTCGCTATGCTCTCCCTACCCCTGGTTTGCAGCCAATCACCAAACTTTCGCTGATTGCTGACCAGCTTCGAGACGACTATCCTCTGCGAAGTCGAGTCCGATCCGAGCTTGCTCAGCTCTTCGTTGGCGAAGCTATCAATCATGAGGGCGTCGTCGGGATAAGGATTATGCTGTTTCAACTGCGACTCAGCGCCTAGATACTGCCGCAGCCGATCGAGACTCACGTTTATTCTTTTTCCTTCAGCCTTGGTAAAGGCCCTCAAATCGTCCTTTAACGACTGTTGCTGCTGATCACTGCCAGTCAGGCGACTGGCTATGCTCCCCCGACCCTTCTTTCGGAGCCAATCACTAAACCTCCGTTTATTGCTGGCCAGATTCAAAACGCTTTTCCGCTTGGAAGTCGAGTCCGATCCGAGCTTGCTCAGCTCTTCCTTGGTGAAGCTATCAATCATGAGGGCGTCGTCGGGATAAGGATTATGCTGTTTCAACTGGGACTCGGCGCCTAGATACTGCCGCAGCCGATCGAAACTCACGACCACTTTTTTTCCTTCCTCCTTGGTAAAGGCCCTAAAATCCTCCTGCAACGACCGTTGCTGCTCATCAGTACCCGTGAGTCGGCTGACTATGCTCTCCCTGCCCTCCCTTTTGAGCCAAGCGCTAAATTTTCGTTGGTTACTGGCATTTTTCCGGGAAGTCGCGGCCGGTCGGAGCTTACTCCGCTCTTCGTTGGCCAAGGCCTCAATAATGAGGGCGTCGTCGGGATAAGGATTATGCTGTTTCAACTGGGACTCGGCGCCTAGATACTGCCGCAGCCGATCTAAACTCACGCTTATTTTTTTTCCTTCAGCGTTGGTAAAGTTACTGTAATCGTCCTTTAACGACTGTTGCTGCTGATCACTGCCAGTCAGGCGACTGGCGATGCTCTCCCTGCCCTCCCTTTGGAGCCAATCGCTAAACCTCCGTTGATTGCTGGCCATATTCCAGACAACATTCCTCTTGGAAGTCGAGACCGGTCGGAGCTTACTCCGCTCTTCGTTGGCCAAGGCATCAATAATGAGGGCGTCGTCGGGATAGGGAACATGAATTCGGCGCCCCATCAGGCGCGGCCCAGGTCCAACGGCTTGGAGTTCTTGCCCCTCAGGCGAGAGCCTCCTGAAATGAGACAGTGCTGAGTTAAGACGCTTACGATCGTCCCCACCGTTTGCCCAGTAATCCGCGATATCACCGGCTAGCGAATCTGGATCGTTTAAAAACCGAGAAGCCATCGAATCTCTGTTTGCTGCTCGGAGCCAACGAGCGAAC
>NZ_LODW01000015.1 GCF_002914525.1 Rhizobium hidalgonense
AAATGGCAAAGAGTAAGTTTGAGCGCAACAAGCCGCACGTCAACATCGGCACGATCGGCCACGTTGACCACGGCAAGACGTCTCTGACGGCAGCGATCACGAAGTACTTCGGTGAGTTCAAGGCGTACGACCAGATCGACGCTGCTCCGGAAGAAAAGGCCCGTGGCATCACCATTTCGACGGCCCACGTCGAATATGAGACGCCGGCCCGCCACTACGCGCACGTCGACTGCCCCGGCCACGCCGACTACGTCAAGAACATGATCACCGGTGCTGCCCAGATGGACGGCGCGATCCTGGTGTGCTCGGCCGCTGACGGCCCGATGCCGCAGACGCGCGAACACATCCTGCTGGCCCGCCAGGTCGGCGTTCCGGCGATCGTGGTGTTCCTGAACAAGGTCGACCAGGTTGACGACGCCGAGCTTCTCGAACTGGTCGAGCTCGAAGTTCGCGAACTGCTGTCGTCCTACGACTTCCCGGGCGACGATATCCCGGTCGTCAAGGGTTCGGCACTGGCCGCTCTCGAAGACAGCGACAAGAAGATCGGCGAAGACGCGATCCGCGAGCTGATGGCTGCGGTCGACGCCTACATCCCGACGCCTGAGCGCCCGATCGACCAGCCGTTCCTGATGCCGATCGAAGACGTGTTCTCGATCTCGGGCCGTGGTACGGTTGTGACCGGCCGCGTCGAGCGTGGCATTGTCAAGGTTGGCGAAGAAGTCGAGATCGTCGGCATCCGCGCGACCTCGAAGACGACGGTGACCGGCGTTGAAATGTTCCGCAAGCTGCTCGATCAGGGCCAGGCCGGCGACAACATCGGCGCACTGGTTCGCGGTGTGAACCGTGACGGCGTCGAGCGTGGCCAGATCCTGTGCAAGCCGGGCTCTGTCAAGCCGCACAAGAAGTTCATGGCCGAAGCCTACATCCTGACGAAGGAAGAGGGTGGCCGTCATACGCCGTTCTTCACCAACTACCGTCCGCAGTTCTACTTCCGCACGACGGACGTCACGGGCATCGTAACGCTGCCGGAAGGCACGGAAATGGTCATGCCGGGCGACAACGTCACGGTTGCCGTCGAGCTGATCGTTCCGATCGCGATGGAAGAAAAGCTGCGCTTCGCCATCCGCGAAGGCGGCCGCACCGTCGGCGCCGGTATCGTTGCTTCGATCGTCGAGTAAT
>NZ_LODW01000016.1 GCF_002914525.1 Rhizobium hidalgonense
CGGGGAGCAACCATGTTTAATTTTTGCTGTATTGTGGCGTCCATTCGGTCTTGCGAAAGAGGATTGTGTTGGCGAGGACGATGAGTTTTCGGGCGACGGCTATAACGGCGCACAGGTGTTCCTTTCCGCTCTGACGCAAGCGCGTGTAGAAAGCGGCGAGATCCGGATTGTGCCGGGTTGCCGTGAATGCGCACATGAACAGGCTCTTTCGCAGGCGTTCGCGACCGCCCTGGATGCGGCGTCTGCCGTGATGTTTTCCGCTATCGTCGTCATAGGGTGCGACGCCGGCAAGGGCGGCGATCTCGGCGCGGCTGGCATGGCCGAGTTCGGGCAGCCGAATGATCAGACACAGGGCGCTGCGCAACCCGATCCCCTTGATTGAGATCAGCAGATCGAGCCGTTGCGCCAGGTCACAATCGTCGCGAACCGTCTTTTCGAGCCGCAGCAGATGGGCCTTGCGGCAGGTTTCGAGGCGGGCGACCTCGCGCGCGTGACGGCGTTTGATCGCCTCCGACAAGGCGGTCTCGGCAAAGGTCTTGACCAGCGCGATCTGCTGCTCGATCTGTTCCAGATAGGTCAGTTCGG
This sequence comes from Rhizobium hidalgonense, assembly GCF_002914525.1. Classification (GTDB taxonomy): domain Bacteria; phylum Pseudomonadota; class Alphaproteobacteria; order Rhizobiales; family Rhizobiaceae; genus Rhizobium; species Rhizobium hidalgonense. The sequence continues at coordinate 586 of NZ_LODW01000016.1, forward strand.
CGGCCAACTTGTCGAAGCGTGCGTCCGGCAGCGCCGGCAACTGCTCGAGACTTGCCGTGAAGAGTGCAATCAGCGCGGCATCGAGCCGGTCGTTCTTGGCTCGCTTGAGCCGGCTCTTGGCGAAGAAACGCAATTGTGCCGGCTGCAGACGCGCCGCCGGCCGCTCGCCGGCCCGCAGATGCGCCAGCAGCCGCCATTCATAGCCGCCAGAGGCTTCGAAGCCGATGCGGCTGACGTCATGCTCTCGAAGAAAGGCGTCAAGCGCCGTCAGGCCAGCGGTGTCGTAAGTGACCCTCAGCCTTGCGTTGCCGGGATGGAGGGCAATGTCGAGATGGCTTTTGCCGACATCGATTCCGGCACAGATCATGCTATTATCTGTCAACTTCGTCGTCCCTGTCTTGGATACGAACCCCAAGGTTCCTGCAACCACACGGGCCAGATGAAGAGCCGGTTGCGATCCTGCTCTCCACAGCCCCAAACGGCTAAGAAGGTGACGATCCGACAACCAGCTGCCGGGCGGGCGGCCACCCGCCCGGCAAGCATCAATATCCTACATTTTCATCATCCAAGA
>NZ_LODW01000017.1 GCF_002914525.1 Rhizobium hidalgonense
CCCCTTGTAACTTGACGCCATCCGCCGGCAGCCTAGCTAGCGCTTGCGGTGATGGAGCTGAGCCCGCAACCCCCTCGGGTTTGAAAACCCGTGGCAGAGCAAGGGATGGCTCCGTCGTTCCATCGAACCCGAACAGTCGCTTGGGCCGCTCGCGAAGGCGAAGCCCGCTTGCACAAGGATGGGATCAGATGGATGTTGTGGTTGGCATTGATGTTTCGAAAGACCGGTTGGATGTGTATGTGCTGCCGTCAGGCGAAAGCTTTGCCGTTGCCAATGATGATGAAGGCCTGGATGGGCTTGCCGCAAGGCTCCTGAGCCTGAAGGCGGATGTCGTCGCACTGGAGGCGACGGGTGGCTATGAGATGCTTGCGGCAGCCGCCCTTTCAGAAGCCGGTCTTTCGGTGATCGTCGTCAACCCGGCGCAGGTGCGCGCCTATGCCAAGGCTCTCGGCAAGCGCGCCAAGACCGATCCGATCGACGCCGAAATGATCGCCGCCTTCGTGGTTGCGACCAAGCCGGCGATCCGGCCGTTGCGCGACGAAGAGAACCGGGCGCTGGCAGCCCTTCTTGCCCGCCGCCGGCAGATCCTGGCGATGATTGCGGCCGAAGAGCAGCGCACCCGCATGGCGCTTGCCAAGGAGGCGCAGAAGAGCATCAAGCGTTTGCTTGCCGCCCTCCGGCGCGAGCTCGACAGTCTCGATGCCGATGTCGACGACCATATCCGCAAGTCGCCTCTGTGGCGGGTGCGCGAGGCGCTTCTGACTTCGGTGCCGGGCGTGGGGCGGGTGACCGCCCGCACGCTGCTTGCCGAGATGCCGGAACTCGGCAACCTCGATCGGCGGCAGGTCGCCTCACTTGCCGGTCTTGCGCCCTGGACGCGCCAATCCGGCAAATGGAAAGGCAAGAGCTTCATCGGCGGCGGTCGGACAACGGTGCGCTCCGTGCTGTTCATGGCCACGCTGGTGGCCTGCCGCCATAACCCGGTTCTGAAAGCCTTCCGCGATCGCCTGGTCGCTTCCGGCAAGTCGAAGATCGTCGCAACCGTGGCGGCTATGCGCAAGCTGCTCACCATCCTCAACGCAATCATCCGGGACCAGAAAGCATGGCAAAACGCTTGACTTCCAAGACAGTCGCTCTGCCCT
>NZ_LODW01000018.1 GCF_002914525.1 Rhizobium hidalgonense
CGGGATGACGTGATCGCCCTTCTTCACCGAGGTGACACCCGGCCCGACATCGACGACGATGCCGGCGCCTTCATGGCCGAGGATGGCCGGAAACAGGCCTTCCGGATCGGCACCCGACAGGGTGAAATCGTCGGTGTGGCAGATGCCGGTCGCCTTGACCTCGACCAGCACTTCACCGGCCCGCGGGCCTTCCAGCTGCACGGTCATCACTTCCAGCGGTTTGCCGGCCTGAACGGCTACGGCGGCGCGAACGTCCATTTCGATATCCTTCCTCAAATCGAATTCTGACTGCTATATGCTCGAATAGACTGGCCTCTTGACCGGCCTTAGCCGATCGCTGCCAAGATCACCCCATCACGTCTCCGGCTCAACTTGGCACCAAACCGCGAGAAGCGGCTTTGCCGTGCATCTAATCGCGAAGGATTGCCCTGCATCGTTAGCAAAGACTGTGCCGGTGGCGGCAGAAAACCATTGGGAATCGCCAAGGCAGATTTCAGCCGGCGAAAACAGAAGGAAGGCGCGGGGCTGCGTCTGAACATGATCGGGAAACCGGGTGTAGCGGTCCATATAGATCACCCCGACCCTGAGGTCGGCGCGCTCCTCCATGCCCCCGGGACCGACCACAACAGCATGAGAATGGGTGTTGCCAAAATTCAGGCTTGCAAACGGACCCGAACGGCCGCGTCGCCAGAGCAGGCTGTCGGCAAGGCTTCTGAATTGCCCGGCAATTGCCTCGTATTTCCGTCCCGATTTGGCAAGATGGCCGATGGCGTCATCCAGCCCCTCCGGCGCACCGGGAAGAGGCCCACCCTCCAGCGGGCGCACCTTGCCTGTTTTGAGCAGCCTCTGCAGAACCTTGCCGGCGACGAAACTGGCGACGGCAGGGGCGTCGGCCGACAGCATCAGGCCGCCGACGTCGTTGAGGAACTCCTGCAGCGGCCGAGGACGCCTTTCCCTGCCGATGTCGTGCAGCCTGATATAGGCCGGCTTTTCCTCGTCGTTCAGAAGAAGATCGGCCCCACGTTTGATTGGACGTCCCACCGCGCGCGCCACGTTCAGTCCCCTCGCTTAGAGCGCCTTTTGCAATTCCGGCAGCGCCTCGAACAGATCGGCGACCAGGCCGTAATCGGCGACCTGGAAG
>NZ_LODW01000019.1 GCF_002914525.1 Rhizobium hidalgonense
CCCTCACCAAGTCAGTTTATTCGAGTGCGATCATTATTTCATTTTGCTGCCGCAAGGCGTCTCTGACACGGGCGTTTGCGATGGTTATGATCTTGCGCATGATGGCGGTGAGCGCAACACGCTTTGGTTTTGCGGCCTTGAGCAGCGCCTGATAGGCAGTTGCAAGTGGACTATTGCCGCGGCAGGCGGCGAGAGCAGCGATGAAGAGCGCCGGTCGGATCTGGCGTCGCCCGCCAGTGGTGCTGCGATGCCAGCTGGCCTTGCCGCTGTCCTTGGGATGCGGAGCCACACCGGCGAGGCTTGCGACCTGGCGGCGATTGAGGGTGCCGAGTTCCGGCATGACAGCCAAGAGCAGCGGGACCAGGACCGGTCCGATGCCCGGCACCGACCGCAATGATGTAGCCCGCAGTGTCAGATCGCGGCTTTCGCTAATCAGGGTGTCGATCTCTGTGTTGAGCGCTTCGATATGGCGCTGCAGTTCGCAAAGATGAGCGCTGATATTGTCGGCGATCAGGCGGCTGCGCGGGGCTTTCAGTCGGTTTTGCTCCTGCACCCGCATGGCGACGAGGTCGAGACGGCGGGCAACGAGCAGTTCAAGCTTCTGCTGGGTCGGAGCGGCCGGCTGCCAGCGCGGCAGGACGGCGGCGCGGTCGCAGCCATAGCGGGAAAGCCAGTGGGCGTCGATCGGATCGTTCTTGGCGCGCTTGCCGAAGGATGCGATATAGGCCTTGACCTTGGCGGGATCGGCGCGATGGGCGGCGATGGCCAGCTCGATGAGCACGCCGAGTAGTTTATCTTCATGGCCGCCGGTGGCCTCGCACACGGCGAGCGTGGCGGTGCCTTGATACGGTTGCAAGGCGGCACGCAACGCGTCGGCCTCGTTGGCGATGGTCAGGCAGCGGCTGGTGCAGCTGTCAAACAGGGTCACGGTATCGCAGGAAACGTCCAGGCCGAGGACGGACTGGATTTCATGAGGTTCTGCCATCATAATTGGGCTCCATGCTTCGAATTGTCTGCGGGCGTGTCCTTCGGATAGCCCATTCAAGTCAGCAAGCGATGCGAAGCTGGAGCGGCAAAGTCCCTTCATGAGGTCGGTCGTTGACACCTATTCCTGTACGGGCGC
>NZ_LODW01000020.1 GCF_002914525.1 Rhizobium hidalgonense
AGAGATCATGTCAGACATTGTGGAGCAGCTGAAGAAGGTCCGCAAGCTGCAGTCCCGCGCCGCCGCTGCGAAGATGGAGTTGCACGATCTTGCCGAGGACCTTCCGATTAATTGGGCTAGAATCAAGACCATTGCAGGAGAGACGTTCGACGCCTTCGCCGAGTTGAACGCTGCGAAGGAAGAGCTCGCTGCATTGGAGAATTCACGATGACTGGCCCTTTCGTCACGCGCGACGGCTCCAGCTGGGTGCCGGAGTACCTGACCTGCATCGATGCTACAACCTGCATCGGCTGTGGCCGATGCTTCAAAGCCTGCTCTCGCGAAGTCATGCACCTCTATGGCGTCGGTGAAGCGGGTGAAATCCTCGGCATCTGCGACGACGAGGAGGAAGACTTCGATGGCGAGCTCAATCGTATGATCATGGTTGTCGATGAGGCCGGCCGCTGCATTGGTTGCGGCGCCTGCGCGCGCGTCTGCCCGAAGAACTGTCAGATCCATGTCGCGGCAGACAAGTTTACTGCGTGATCTCGCGAACAAGTCAACGCTGTTACCTTCAGATCGTTTGTTGTCTCCTGCTGCTCGTCGTCTGCGCAAACGAACGAACGTAGTTACTTCGTGTGGCATTCCATCCACAAAGTTAGCGCTGCGATGGTGGCTAGTTCGTCGCTTCTTTCAATAGGACTTTTTTAAAAGCGCGAAGTGGCGATCGCTGTCTCGTCGCCCTCGGCGATGAACTTATCCGGTTGCCAAGGCAGATGCCCCGCGATTGGATCGCCACAGATCGTGCCGTTCGTGTCCCATGCCTGATCCGCGGATGCGGCGGTTCTAATCAATGGCGGCCGGTGCAAAGAAGGCACTGCAATTGCACGCAATGTCTCGCGCAAGCTGACCGTCAAGGTAAGCACCAGTGCGCAGTTGACGGAGGCACTTGCGGCGAGGACCGCAACGCCACTTTCCACCCCGCAGGCTCAATACGATCCGACACAGGACGATCCTGAGCGCGGTTGAATTACATGCTAATTCCCTTGTCCCCAGCGCAACCGTCGACATTTCTCGCAAATGTCGGGCATCCGCCACTTTTGTCAGG
>NZ_LODW01000021.1 GCF_002914525.1 Rhizobium hidalgonense
ATCGGCTGCGGCAGTATCTAGGCGCCGAGTCGCAGTTGAAACAGCATCATCCTTATCCCGACGACGCCCTCATGATTGATGGCTTGGCCAACGAAGAGCTGAGCAAGCTCGGACCGGACTCGACTTCCAAGAGGAAAGTTGTCCAGAATATGGCGATAAATCAACGGAGGTTTAGTGATTGGCTCCAAAAGAATGGTCGGGGGAGCATAAGCAGTCGCCTGACTGGCAGTGATGAGCAGCAACGGTCGTTGAAGGACGATTTTAGGGAATTTACTACTAACGTTGAAGTAAAAATAAGCGTGGGTTTCGATCGGCTGCGACAGTATCTAGGCGCCGAGTCGCAGTTGAAACAGCATGATCCTTATCCCGACGACACCCGCATGATTGATGGCTTCGCCAATGAAGAGCTGAGCAAGCTCGGACCGGACTCGACTTCCAAGAGGAAAGGCGTCTTGAATCTGGCCAGCAATCAACGGAGGTTTAGTAATTGGCTCCGAAAGAATGGTCGGGGGAGCATAAGCAGTCGCCTGACTGGCAGTGATGAGCAGCAACGGTCGTTGAAGGACGATTTTAGGGAATTTACTACTAACGTTGAAGTAAAAATAAACGTGAGTCTCGATCGGCTGCGGCAGTATCTAGGCGCTGAGTCGCAGTTGAAACAGCATCATCCTTATCCCGACGACGCCCTCATGATTGATGCCTTGGCCAACGAAGAGCTGAGCAAGCTCGGATCGGCCTCGACTTCCAAGAGGAGAGTCGTCTGGAGACTGGCCAGCAATCAACGAAAGTTTAGTGATTGGCTGCAAACCAGGGGTAGGGAGAGCATAGCGAGCCGGCTCAACGGCAGTGATCAGCAGCAAT
>NZ_LODW01000022.1 GCF_002914525.1 Rhizobium hidalgonense
ACACAATCCTCTTTCGCAAGACCGAATGGACGCCACAATACAGCAAAAATTAAACATGGTTGCTCCCCGAGAAGGGGATATGCGGCGCCCTCTCCGTCCCCCCGCATGCCTCTCACATGGCACGTCCGCTCTCCCCGCCATTGAGGGGAGAGGGTTAGGGTGAGGGGCAGCTATCGGCGCACGGCACCCTAAAACGAAACCGCCTTGCCCTTCTTGAACGGCTCCATGCCCCGGCGCGCAAGTTCGTCGGCGCGTTCGTTTTCCGGGTGGCCGGCGTGGCCTTTCACCCAGTGCAGCGTCACCTTGTGGCGGTCACGGGCCGCCTCCAGCGCCTGCCAGAGTTCGGCATTCTTCACCGGCTTCTTGTCGGCGGTTTTCCAGCCGTTTTTCTTCCAGCCGAAGATCCACTTGGAGATACCGTCCTTGACGTAGGCGCTGTCGGTATAGAGATCGACCTCGCAAGGGCTCTTCAGGGCCTGCAGTGCGGAGATCGCCGCCAGCAGTTCCATGCGGTTGTTGGTGGTGTCGGCCTCGCCGCCGCACAGCTCCTTTTCGACGTCGCCATAGCGCAGCACGGCGCCCCAGCCGCCGGGGCCGGGATTGCCGGAGCATGCGCCGTCGGTGAAGATATCGACGTGTTTCATAGGCTCAATCCGTATTCGGCGGCCGAGCCGATCTGGCGGTGGAAGCGCAGCTTGCGGAGATATTCGAGCGGGTCCTTCTTGGTGACCATGGCGCCTTCAGGCGTCGTCAGCCAGTCATAGAGCCGGGTCAGGAAGAAACGTAGCGCCGACCCGCGCGACAGCACCGGCAGGGCAGCGATCTCTTCGCCGCTCAACGGCCGGACACTCTGATAACCCTCGAGCATCGCCGTGCCCTTGGTGATGTTGTAGGCGCCGTCCTTTTCGAAACACCAGGCATTCAGGCAAATCGAGACGTCATAGGAGAGCAGGTCGTTGCAGGCGAAATAGAAATCGATCAGGCCGGAGAGCTGATCGCCGAGGAAAAAGACATTGTCGGGGAAGAGATCGGCATGAATGACGCCGGCCGGCAGGCTCTTCGGCCAGGCGGTGGAGAGGAAATCGAGTTCGCCGCGGATTTCGTCCTGGAGGCCGGGCTCGACCTCGCCGGCGCGATCTTCCGATTTTTCCCAGAGGCCGCGCCAGCCGTCGATCGACAGGGCGTTCGGGCGCGTCAGCGCAAAACCATCGCCGGCCACATGCATCTCGGCCAGGGCCCTGCCGACCTCGCGGCAATGTTTCGCCTCCGGCTTTCTCAGCCACATGCCTTCGAGAAAGGAGATCAGCGCGGCCGGGCGGCCGGAGAGTGAGCCGAGCAGCGCGCCGTCGCGCCTTGGCAGCGGCAGCGGGCAGGAGAGGCCGCGGGCGGAAAGATGCTGCATCAGGCCGAGAAAGAACGGCAGGTCGGTCTTTTCCACGCGCTTCTCATAGAGCGTGAGGATCAGCGGGTCCTTGGAGGTGTGCAGCAGAAAATTGGAGTTTTCGACGCCTTCGGCGATCCCCTTATAGGAGAGCAGCGTGCCCGTGTCATATTCCGTCAGGAACCATTTCAGATCGTCTTCGGCGATATCGGTATAGACTGCCAAGGGAGGTCTCGTCTTTGCACTGTTGATATTGGCTCCGCCGCATCGACCATCCGGCGTCGCGACAAGGTTTTCAGGATGAAGATCAGCCGTTGACGAAGGCCATGTCGGCCGCCGTCAGCTCGATGCTGCGCAATTCGCGGTTGACCAGGAAATTCTCGGTTTCCTGCACCGTTTCGGCCAGTTCGACCTGAGCGTCGAAACGGGCGCGGAAAGCCTCGATGATCTCGTTGACGATGACCTCGGGGGCGGAGGCGCCGGCGGAAAGGCCGAGCGTCGAAATCGCGCCGATCTCCTCCCAGTCGAGTTCGGCGGCGCGCTGCACCAGGATCGATTTCTTCGCCCCTGCCCTCAGCGCCACTTCGACGAGGCGTTTGGAATTGGACGAATTCGGCGCGCCGACGATGATGAAAAGATCGCAGCCGGGGGCCGCCTGCTTCACCACTTCCTGGCGATTGGTCGTCGCATAACAGATCGAGTCGGCCGCCGGCGCGGTCAGGTTCGGGAAGCGCTGGTGCAGCCGGGCGATTACGCCGGCCGTATCGTCGACCGACAGCGTCGTCTGGGTGACGTAACCGAGATTGTCGGGATCGGCGGGAACGTAGGCGTCGGCATCCTCGATCGTCTCGATCAGCGAAACCGAACCCTCCGGCAGTTGACCCATCGTGCCGATCACCTCGGGGTGGCCGGCATGGCCGATAAGCACGACATGGCGGCCGAGGCGATTGTGGCGCATCGCCTGCTTGTGGACCTTGGAGACCAGCGGGCAGGTGGCGTCAAGATAAAAGAGATTGCGGCTCGCCGCATCCTCCGGCACGGATTTCGGCACGCCATGGGCGGAGAAGACCACCGGCTGGGCGCGGTGCTCGGCCGGGATCTCGTCCAGTTCCTCGACGAAGACGGCGCCCTTGGCCTCCAGCCCCTCGACGACATAACGATTATGGACGATCTCGTGGCGCACATAGACCGGCGCGCCATAGGATTTCAGCGCCAGCACGACAATCTGGATCGCCCGGTCGACGCCGGCGCAGAAGCCGCGCGGCCCGCAGAGCCTGATCGTCAAGGGAGGTTTCGCCGCAATATTCATGTCTTTTCCGTCAAAATTCCGTACCGCGTCGGGATAAGCGACCTCTAGCCCAATATGGCCGGGAATTGAAGCAATACTATTGCGCGGGCTGCTTGCCGGGTTTGCGGAACCAGGAGATCGCCACCACGACAACAAGCACGGCGGCAAGCCCGTACCAGGTGAAGGCATATTGCAAATGGTCGTTCGGCAGATCGACCTGGGTGACGCCGCCGATCGGCAGGCCGGCCGGATTGGGCGTGGAATCGGCGTCGACGAAAAACGGGAGGACGCGGGCCTTTTCCAGCCCGACGCTCTCTGCCATCACGTCGAGATCCTTCCAGTAGAAGATATTCTTGGCGACGTCGTTGTCTGGCACCACCCAGGAGGGTTTGCCGGGCAGTTTGGCACGCGCCAGGCCGGTGACGGTCTGCTGATCCGTCAACTGGCCCTGCATGCGCATTTCCGGTTCCTTGTTCTCATAGGGAACAAAGCCGCGATTGACCAGGAGGGTGCGCCCGTCGGCAAGCTCAAGCGGGGTATAGACGTAAAAGCCGGTCTGGCCCTGCCAGGTGGCGAAGAAGTGCCGCTCCTTGTTGTTGATGTAGCGCCCGGTGGCGGTGACCTTGCGGTATTCGATATCACCGCCTGAAGCCGCCATCGCCTCGATCTCGGCGAGCGGCACCGGAGCGGCCGCCTGGCGCGCGGCGATATCGGCAAGCAGGCCTTCCTTCCAGTGGAGGCGCTCCACCTGCCAGGTGCCGAGCGAAATCAGGATGGAAAGCGCGATCAGCACCAGGATGCCGGTTGCCACAGGCAATAGGCGGCGCGGCGCGGCATGTTGGATATCAGTCACTCAGGCGTCCTTCGCGGGCATTGTGGCGGTATTGCATGGCGATCAGGATGCCCTTGAACCAGCGCAGCGTCGCAAGCGACAGGATAATCGTCAGCGGAGCGAAGAGCAGGATGTGCACCCAGATCGGCGGGGCGTAATTCACCTGCAGCCACAGCACCATGCCGATGACGATGAAGCCGACGATGAGGATGACGAAGACGGCGGGGCCGTCGCCGGCATCGGCGAAGGAATAATCGAGGCCGCAGGAGGCGCAGCGCGGCTTCAGGCCGAGCAGGCCATCGAACAGTTTTCCCTGGCCGCAGCGCGGGCAGCAGCCCTTGATGCCGGTTTTGACCGGATCGACCGGCGGATAGTGGGCGCTGTCCTCGCTCATGCCATTCCTCCTGACAATTCCATGCTGCCTTAACTCTCCCATAAAGTATTCGCATCCCGAATGGAAATGCCTGCGCGGACCCCTGAGCGATTCGTGCCAAACAGAAGAAGAAGACTGATGACCAATGACAACCATGCCGGACAGATCATTATTTTGAACGGTGCGCCGCGCAGCGGCAAATCCAGCATTGCGCGCGCAATCCAGGACGAATTCGAGGGACCGTGGATCAACCTCGGCGTCGATAGCTACAATGCCATGACCCCGAAGCGCTACCTGCCCGGCATCGGCCTGAGGCCGGGCGGCGAGCGGCCGGAGCTCGAAGAGCTGGTGCCGTTCCTCTATGCCGCGCTGTACGAATCGATCGCCATCCATGCCGGATTGGGGCTCAATGTGGTGGCCGATCTCGGCCATCATGACAGCTATTCCGAGCCGCTCGGCATTCTCGGTGACTGCGCCCGCCGCCTGGAAGGCTTCTCAGTGCTGTTCGTCGGCGTGCGCTGTCCGATCGAGACGATCATGCGGCGGCGGGAATTCAAACAGGAAGGCCGCGAGACACTATATGTAAGAGCCACCGAGGAGACGCCCGTGCCGGAGCCGGTGCAGCGCTGGCAGGACGAGGTGCACCGGCCCGGCGTCTATGACATGGAGGTCGATACATCAGTCCTGACCGCGCTCGAATGCGCCGAGGCGATCCGCCATCAATTGGATCTCGGTATTCCCGAACCCTCGGCCTTCGAACGGATCGCCGGCGGGCGGTGAAGGTTTCGTGTTTCAAAAGAAGGCCGAGAATGCGGGATCGATAGCGATGGGGATTGAATTTCTGCAAGTGAAAAAGGTCGAAGAGTGGCGGGCCTATCATGCCATCCGGCGGCACGTTTTGTTCGATCTGCGCGGCCTCGACGGCTACGATGATACGCATCCGGATGAACATGCACCTGGCCATATGCCGCTGCTGCTCAGGAAAGACGGCGTCGCCCTCGGCACGGTCCGCCTCGATCTGTCGGAAGGCACGACCGGCATCGTGCGACTTGTCGCCATCATGCCGGAATATCAGAGACAGGGTCTGGGGCGGATTTTGATGTCCGAGGTCGAGAGATTATCGGCAAGCCGGGGCCTCAGCCGCCTGGAGGTCTATGCCGCGCCGGATGCCGTTCCTTTTTATGAAAAGCTGGGTTGGGTGATGGTCGACCCTGGCAAGATCAGCCCGCTGATGGCGAAGGAAATCGAGTCCTCCGATCACGGCAGCGGATCGGGCGACGGTCCCAGATCGCCGCTCTAACTTTGCGCTGCCGTTTTCGATTCCGGGCTGCTTTGTCCCAGACGCGGCTCCGTCCCTGCCAGCAGCCGCTGAATGTTGGCGCGATGGCGCACGATCACATAAATGCCGCCTGATATCACTAGCAAGCGATAGGGTAAGGGCTGCTCCAGGCCACAGATGAGGGCGATTGCAGTCAGAGCCGCCAGCATCGAACCAAGGGAAACAATCCGGAAGACGGCCAGCACAACACCAAAAACCGTCAGAGCACCCAATCCCACCGGCCAGGATATCGCGAGCAACAGGCCGAGCCCCGCCGCAACGGATTTGCCGCCTTTGAAATTCAGCCAGATCGAACGGCTATGCCCCAGCAATGCGGCAAGTCCGGCCAGGCAAACGGCCCAGGGCAGCCAAGCTTGTAGATCAAGCGCCGCCGGCGGCATGTCGTGCAGTACTCCATGCAGCCGCGGATAAAGCCAGCCGGCAAAGAAGATCGCCCCTGCGCCTTTCAGCACATCCACCAGGAGCACGGCCAAGGCAGGCCATTTCCCCAGGGTTCGCAACACGTTCGTCGCCCCGGTGGATCCCGAGCCCTGGTTGCGAATATCGATGCCGCGGAGCAGTTTACCCGCGAGATAACCCGTCGGCGTGGAACCGATGAGATAAGCGATCGCCAATCCAACCACACCAGCTATCCAGAAAACCATGGGAGCCACCTCGACCTTCAAATACCAGGCAATCATCATTCTGTCGTCTGCGCCTCGCGTAAACCAACGATGGCGAGTGGAGAAGAGATTTGCGGCAGCCGCTTCCTTCCTCATTGACAAGAACGGAGCGTGGGAAACCACACATAAAAAAGGCGGGCACCAGGCCCGCCTTCTGCTTGTATATCGCTCCGATCAGCCTGCCGCGACCGGTGCGCCCCAGCCGCCCCAGACGTAGATGCAGAAGAACAGGAACAGCCAGACGACGTCGACGAAGTGCCAGTACCAGGCGGCGGCCTCGAAGCCGAAATGCTGTTTCGGGGTGAAATCGCCGCGCAGCGACCGGATCAGGCAGACCAGCAGAAAAATGGTGCCGATGAGGACGTGGAAACCGTGGAAGCCGGTCGCCATGAAGAAGGTCGCGCCGTAGATCGAATTCTTGAAGGCGAAGGGCGCGTGGGCATATTCATAGGCCTGGACGCTGGAGAAGAAAATGCCAAGCAGCACCGTCAGCGTCAGGCCCTGGATCAGGCCCTTACGGTCGTTGTGCAGCAGCGCATGGTGCGCCCAGGTGACCGTCGTGCCGGAGAGCAGCAGGATAACGGTGTTGTAGATCGGCAGGTGCCAGGGGTCGAGAACCTCGATGCCCTTCGGCGGCCAGGTGCCGCCGGTATAGAGCAGGCGCGAGGCCTGGATCGCCTCGTTCGGATAGAGGCTGGCGTCGAAATAGGCCCAGAACCAGGCGACGAAGAACATCACTTCCGAGGCGATGAACATGATCATGCCGTAGCGCAGGTGCAGCGAAACGACGCGGGTATGAGAGCCCTCATGGGCTTCCTTCACCGTATCGGCCCACCAGCCGTACATGACGTAGAGAACCAGCGCGAAGCCGATGTAGAAGAGCCAGGGATTGGCAAGCTCGGCGCCGGCGACCTTGAACGAGCCGCCGTTCAGGTAGCGCATATAGCAGACGCCGCCGATCGCCATGATGAAGGCGCCGAGCGAGGCGAGAATCGGCCACGGGCTCGGATCGATGATGTGGTAGTCGTGATTCTTCTGATGAGCATCGGCCATGTAGCTATCCCCGGATGTCTTCCTTCACTCCGCTCCCGGCATAGCCGGAAACGAGCCTTGATCAAAGTTTCTTTTCACTCTTTACCGCTCCACCCTCATTCGAAGCCAAAGGCTTCGGACCCTCTTTCGGGTAGAACGTATATGACAGCGTCACCGTATGGATATTCTTGGATTCCACCGCCTTGACGATCTCAGGGTCGATGTAGAACACCACCGGCATGTCGAGCTTCTCGCCCGGCTTCAGGTCCGTTTCCGTAAAGCAGAAACATTGCACCTTGTTGAAATAGACGCCCGCCTCGCCCGGCGTGACGTTGAACACCGCCTGGCCACGCTGCGTCTCGTTCGAACGATTCTCGGCGGTGAAATTCACCTGTATGGTTTCGCCGATCTTCGGATTGACCTCGCGCTCGACCGGCTTGAAATCCCATTGCAGGCCGGGCGCGACATTAGCGTCGAAGGTGACGCGCATCGTGCGGTCGAGCACGACGCTCGACACCTGGTCGACGCGCTGCGTCGTGCCGTTATAGCCGGTGACCTGGCAGAAGATCCGGTAGAGCGGCACGGCGGCATAGCTCATCGCGCCCATGCCGAAGACGAAGCTCAGGCACATCATGACGACGGCGCCGTTGTTGCGGCCCTGTTTCTTCGGTGCGGCGGGGCTGTCGCTCATCCGGCCATTCCCCCGCCGATCTTCACGATGGTGATCGCGTAGAAGAGAATGACGAGGCCGGCCAGCACCAGCCCGAGGGCGATGTTGCGGTTGCGGCGCGACTTCATCTGCTTTTCGGTGAGCTTGACGAGATCCATCAGAACCAACCTCCCGCATGCGAGACCAGCATCGACGCCAGCCGGTCGATCATCAGAGCGGAGAACACGGCGAAGAGATAGAAGATCGAGAAGGCGAACAGCTTCTTTGCTGGGATCATCTTCAGATCGCCGTCGGGCATCCGCCAGACGGCGATGGAACAGTAGATGAAGATCGCGCCGAGGGCTGCCGCCACCAGGCCGTAACCGAAGCTCGCAAAACCGAGGAAGGACGGCAAAACCGCGCAGACGGCGGTCAGCACCGCATAGGCGACGATCTGATGCTTGGTCGCCCGCTCGCCGGCAACGTTCGGCAGCATCGGCACGCCGACGGCTTCGTAGTCGCGCATCTTGAACAGGGCCAGCGCCCAGAAATGCGCCGGCGTCCACAGGAAGATGATGAGGAAGAGAACGGTGCTTTCGATCGTCACGCTGTTGGTCACGCAGGCCCAGCCGATCATCGGCGGGAAGGCGCCGGCGGCGCCGCCGATGACGATGTTCTGCGGCGTCGAGCGCTTCAGCCACATGGTGTAGACGACGGCATAGAAGAAGATGGTGAAGGCGAGGATACCAGCCGAGAGCCAGTTGACGGCGAGGCCGAGGATAACGACCGAGAAGCCAGACAGCACCAGGCCGAAGGCCAGAGCCTCAGAGGGCGCGATACGGCCGGCCGGGATCGGACGGTTGGCGGTGCGGCTCATGATGGCGTCGATATCAGCATCGTACCACATGTTGAGCGCGCCGGAGGCGCCGGCGCCGACGGCGATACAGAGAATGGCGATCAGGCCGAGAACGGGATGGATGTGGCCCGGCGCCAGCACCAGGCCGGCAAAGGCGGTGAAGACCACGAGCGACATCACCCGCGGCTTCAGCAATTCGAAATAATCGCGTGCACTCGCTTCCGACAATTCGCCGTCCTTTGCAAGTACCTCGTGATTGTCGATGACCGTCATTATTCCGTCCTGAGTATCAGAATAGCAGGACGCCGTAACAAATGCGGCGTCCTGATACCCGCGCAATTACTTGATGCGCGGAAGCTGTTCCCACTGGTGATAGGGCGGCGGCGAAGGCAGCTGCCATTCGAGCGTCGTTGCGCCCTCACCCCACGGATTGTCACCGGCGAGGCGCTTCTTGGCGAAGGCTTCGAAGACGCCGAAGAGGAAGATCAGCACACCGAAGGCCGAGATGTAGGAGCCGATCGAGGACACATAGTTCCAGCCGGCAAAGGCATCCGGATAATCGATGTAGCGGCGCGGCATGCCGGCAAGGCCGAGGAAATGCTGCGGGAAGAACACCAGGTTGACGCCGATGAACATGATCCAGAAATGCAGCTTGCCGACAAACTCGTTGTACATGTAGCCGGTCATCTTCGGGAACCAGTAGTACCAGCCGGCGAAGATCGCAAAGACCGCGCCGAGCGACAGAACGTAGTGGAAATGGGCCACGACGTAATAGGTGTCATGCAGCGAGCGGTCGAGACCGGCATTGGCGAGCTGGACCCCGGTGACGCCGCCGACCGTGAACAGGAAGATGAAGCCGATCGCCCAGAGCATCGGCGTGCGGAACGAGATCGAGCCGCCCCACATCGTCGCGATCCAGGAGAAGATCTTCACACCCGTCGGAACGGCGATGACCATCGTCGCGAAGACGAAGTAGCGCTGCGCGTCGAGCGACAGGCCGACCGTATACATGTGGTGGGCCCAGACGACGAAGCCGACGGCGCCGATCGCGACCATGGCGTAGGCCATGCCGAGATAACCGAAGATCGGCTTCTTCGAGAAGGTCGAGATGATGTGGCTGACCATGCCGAAGCCCGGCAGGATGAGGATGTAGACCTCGGGGTGACCGAAGAACCAGAACAGGTGCTGGTAGAGGATCGGGTCGCCGCCGCCTTCCGGAGAGAAGAAGGAGGTGCCGAAGTTACGGTCGGTGAGCAGCATGGTGATGCCGCCCGCCAGAACCGGCAGCGACAGCAGAAGCAGAAAGGCGGTGATCAGCACCGACCAGGCAAACAGCGGCATCTTGTGCAGCGTCATGCCCGGAGCGCGCATGTTGAGGATCGTGGTGATGAAGTTGATCGCACCGAGGATCGACGAGGCGCCGGCAATATGGAGCGCGAAGATCGCCAGGTCGACCGCCGGACCGGGCGTACCGCTGGTCGCCAGTGGCGGATACATCGTCCAGCCGCCGCCGGTGCCATAGGCGCCTGCCGGGCCCTCGACGAACATCGACAGCAAGAGCAGCGCGAAGGCCGGAACTATCAGCCAGAAAGAGATGTTGTTCAGGCGCGGGAAAGCCATGTCGGGCGCGCCGATCATGATCGGCACCATCCAGTTGGCAAAACCACCGATCATCGCCGGCATGACCATGAAGAAGATCATGATCAGCGCGTGCGCTGTCGTGAACATGTTGAACATCTGCTTTGCGCCGTCGATCGCCGCATCGCCCTCATAGCCGTAGACCATCGAGGCCAGGCCGTGGAAGATCTGGATGCCAGGCTCCTGCAGCTCCATGCGCATGGCAACCGACAGCGCGCCGCCGATGATGCCGGCGATGATCGCGAAGATCAGATAGAGTGTGCCGATGTCCTTGTGATTGGTCGAGAACAGCCAGCGATTGGCAAAGCTCGGCTTGTGCCCGTGATCGTGGTGGTCGTGATCATCGTGGGCGTGGTCATGAGCGTGACCGTGAGAATGATCGTCGTGAGCGGAAGGTCCAGCCATTGTCCCGATCCCCTTAATTACTGTGCTTCGGCGACGTCGAGGGTCTTTGCGGGACCATCGGTTGCGGCCATGAGTGTCTTGTAGGCGCCGGGCAGGTCGCTGGCGGCTGCCGTCAGCCACTGCTTGTACTTGTCCTCGGAGACGACGCGGATGGCGATCGGCATGAACGCATGGTCCTTGCCGCAGAGCTCGGAACACTGGCCATAGAACAGGCCTTCGCGCTCGGCCTTGAACCAGGTCTCGTTCAGGCGGCCCGGCACGGCGTCGATCTTGACCCCGAAGGACGGCATGGCGAAAGCGTGGATGACGTCGGTCGGCGCCGAGGTCACGAGAACGCGCACCGTCTTGCCGACCGGCAGGACCAGCTCGTTGTCGACGGCGAGCAGCCTGGGATAGACCGACTTGTCTTCCTTGCCGGCGGCTGCGCGATCCTGATCCTTGAGCAGGTAGCTATCGAAGGCCAGCGGGCTGTCGCCCGAACCTTCATATTCGTAGTTCCACTGCCACTGGGTGGCGGTCGCCTTGATCGTCACATCGGGGTTTTCAGGCAGCGTCAGCTGCGCCGTCAGCAGGTTGAACGAGGGAATGGCAAGCAGCAGCAGCACCAGGACCGGCCCCACGGTCCAGGCAATCTCGATCATCGTGTTGTGGCTTGTCCTCGAGGGGACCGGGTTCGCGCTGGCGCGGAACTTGACGCAGACGACGATGAGCAGGACCAGAACGAAAAGCGTGATCGGAACGATAAACCACAGGGTATATTGTTCGAACCAGTGGATTTCCCGCATGATCGGCGTTGCCGCCGGCTGCAGCGTCGCCTGCCACGGCATTGGCTGGTCGGCATATGTGCCGGAAGCAAAAAGCAGACAGACCAGAGTGGTCAGGGCTGCATAAGCCTTCTTCATCACCTTATTATCTCCCTCGAGCGCTTGACCTGCAAAATAGAACGCAGAATCCTTGCCATCTTCAGCGCTTCAAACCACAGTTTGCCATTTGCCGCAACAGGCCAGAGCAATTGTCTATGCGGCATTTTTGCTGAAAGCATAGGCAGGCCGGAACGGCAAAACATCCCAAGTTTTTCATCAGCATATGAAAAATCGGCTTTCCGGCCAATCCGCGCGCCGCACATTCTTGCCGAAAGGTCCAATTTCCGCCGCAGTCCCCCGGTTTTCACGGGGTGGGGCTTTTCATTTTTGGTGGGCAGCTTCAACAATAGCCGCAAATGATTCGATATCCAGAGGTTTCCATGGGTTTCCGTTCCCTCGCGCAGTCGCTTCTCGTGACTGCCAGCATCGCGGCCGCAGCGGCGACGCCCGTTTTCGCGCAGCAACCCACACCGACGCCAGCCAAGCCCCCAGCTGCCGCGGCGGCCCCTGCCCCTGCCCCGGCGCAGCAGCCCTCGGCTGCCAACCCGAACATCCAGGTGTCGCCCGGCCAGACCCAGCCGCAGGCGCCGGGCACGGTGAAATCCAATCACGGCGCATGGTCCGTCGTCTGCGACAAGCCGGCGGGGGCTGCGACCGAACAATGCGCGCTGATGCAGAACGTCATCGCCGAGGATCGGCCGGAGGTCGGGCTTTCCGTCGTCGTCCTGAAGACCGCCGACCGCAAGTCGAAGATCCTGCGCGTGCTCGCACCCCTCGGCGTGCTGCTGCCGAACGGCCTCGGGCTCAATGTCGACGGCAAGGATATCGGCCGCGCTTATTTCGTGCGCTGCTTCGCCGACGGCTGCTATGCCGAGGTGGTGCTCGAGGACGAGCTGCTCAAAACCTTCCGCAGCGGCGCCCAGGCGACCTTCATCGTCTTCCAGACGCCGGAAGAAGGCATCGGCATTCCTGTTGATCTCAAAGGTTTTGCCGAAGGTTTCGACGCTCTGCCCTGAGGGCATGCAAGCGCGCAACGCAATTCCGCTCGCATTCCGTCTTCGCTGCACTTGCTGCAGAAGCCCCTCACACTCCGTCATGCTCGGGCTTGACCCTGGGCTTGACCCGAGCATCCACGCGGCATCCATCAGTGCCGGACATGGATCCTCGGCTCAAGGCCGAGGATGACGGAGGACGAGGTGACGCACCAGCCAAACTTGGCGCCGGCGCATGGGGAGATCGGTCCGCTAGGTGCGCCCTTGTGCAGCGGAAGGCGCAAAGCGATAAAATCGCTTGCTTCTCTTTCGAAGAGCATTCCATCTCCTGCGACGGCCCTACCCGATAATAATAATTCGACCGTAGGGCTTCACTCCTTATCATTAGGAGCCCTATCTAAGGCATAGGCGCATTCCCGAACGCATGCCCATTGGAGCCATATTATGACCACCGATCTCCTGACGCTATTCGATGCCGACGAAGCGACGATGCGCAAGCACGTGGCCGAGGCGCTGTCCGGCGCCGATGACGGCGAGCTTTATATCGAGCATGCGCAGGCCGAAGCGCTCACCTTCGACAATGGCCGGCTGAAGGGCGGCAGCTTCAATACCGAGCAAGGGTTTGGCTTACGCGCCGTTGCCGGCGAAGCGGTGGGTTACGCCCATGCCGGCGATCTCTCGGTGGCGGCACTGAAACGGGCGGCCGATGCGGTCGGCGCGGTGACGCGCGGTTATTCCGGCTCCTATGCGGCAGCCCCGCAAGGCACCAACAAGAAATTCTACGGCGACCAGAACCCGATCGGCCAGCCGAGCTTCGAAGAGAAGGTCAAGGTGCTGCAGGACATCGACGCCTATCTCAGAGGTAAGGATGACAAGGTGCGGCAGGTGACGGCCTCGGTCGCGGCGAGCTGGCAGGTCGTCGACATCCTGCGTGCCGACGGGCATCGCGTCCGCGACATCAGGCCGATGACGCGCATCAACATTTCGGTCATGGTCGGCGAAGGCGACCGGCAGGAAAGCGGCTCCTACGGCAGCGGCGGGCGCATCGGCTTCGGTGATTTCATTGCCGAGGGCAGCTGGCAATATGGCGCCGACGAGGCGCTGCGCCAGGCGCTCGTCAACCTCGAAGCGATCGATGCGCCGGCGGGCACGATGGACGTCGTTCTCGGCTCCGGCTGGCCGGGCGTGATGCTGCATGAGGCTGTCGGGCACGGGCTGGAAGGCGATTTCAACCGCAAGAAGACCTCGGCTTTTTCAGGCCTTCTCGGCCAGATGGTCGCCGCCCCCGGCGTCACCGTCGTCGATGACGGCACGATGGACAACCGCCGCGGCTCGATCACCATCGACGACGAGGGCACCCCATCCGGCTACAACGTGCTGATCGAGAACGGCAAGCTCGTCGGTTACATGCAGGATCGGCAGAACGCCCGGCTGATGGGCATGCAGCCCACCGGCAACGGCCGCCGCCAGGGTTATGCGCATGTGCCGATGCCGCGCATGACCAACACCTACATGCTCGGCGGCGACAAGACGCCTGAGGAAATCATCGCCTCGGTGAAGAAGGGCATCTATGCCGTTTCCTTCGGCGGCGGCCAGGTCGATATCACCTCCGGCAAATTCGTCTTCGGCTGCACCGAGGCCTATCTGATCGAAAACGGCAAGATCGGCGCGCCGATCAAGGGCGCCATGCTGATCGGCAACGGCCCGGACGCGATGAAGCGGGTGTCGATGATCGGCAACGACATGAAGCTCGATACCGGCATCGGCAATTGCGGCAAGGGCGGCCAGTGGGTTCCGGTCGGCGTCGGCCAGCCGCATCTGCGCATGGATCAGATCACCGTCGGCGGCACGCAGACCTGAGGGGTGAGTGATGGCGGAGATCGAAATCAGACCCTTTGCCGCCGATGACGCCGATGCCGTGCTGTCGGTGATCCTGCCGATCCAGCGCGAGGAGTTCGGCATCGATATATCAGCCGATGCGCAGCCGGATCTCCGGGTCATCCCGGATTTCTATCAGTCCGGCAAAGGTGAGTTCTGGGTCGCCGTCAAGGACGGCGCCATCGTCGGCACGCTCGGGCTCAAGGATATCGGCAACAACCAGGCGGCGCTGCGCAAGATGTTCGTCTCAGCCGAAGTCCGCGGCCGCGAGCACGGCGTGGCGGCGCTGCTGCTCGATCGCCTGATCGCCCATGCCAGGGACGCCGGCCTCACCGATATCTTCCTCGGCACAACAGACAAGTTCGTCGCCGCCCAACGCTTCTACGAGAAGAATGGTTTTACCGAGATTACCAAGAGCGCCCTGCCCCGCTCCTTCCCGCTGATGGCGGTGGACAGCAAGTTCTACCGCTATAAGGTCGGCTGACTCTCGCCGACATGCATCAGCTCTTCGCCACCTCGGCCGGCCGAAACAGCCACTTCCGTTCGATCGCGGCGGCGAGATCGAGATCGTTGTGACGGGCAAACAGCAGAAGATGACCGAGAACGTCGGCGGTCTCGTCGGCGAGATCGCGCTGCATGTCTTCAGCAGAGCGGCCCTTTGCACGGCCGCGGCCGGTCAGCCGATTCCATGCCTGGGTCAGTTCACCCATTTCCTCCTGCAGCTTCAGGAGGAACCAGTCGGCATCGCGCTCGATGTTGTTGGCAGCAACGTGAACAGAGGATGAGGTTTCGAACTGGTCGGCAAGACGGCGCAACATGGATGTTCTCCTTTTGTTTATGGAGGAGACGCTGATTCCCGATGCTTGTCCAGAGCGAATTGCCTGAGTGGCGTCGCGGCGATCAGCCTTGGTCCGGCAGCAGCATGCAGTCATAGGAGCGCTGCTTCAGTGCATCGCAGGCCGAGACTGCGGCATCCTTGCTGGCAAAGCCGACGAAACGGGCGCGATAGATCCTGTTGGCGCCCTTACCGACTGCTTCGGTATAGGGCGAGGCGGAAACCAGCGGCGCGCCGCCTTCCGACTTCGCCTGGGCGAGAAGCGCGCGCGCCGCATCGGCGCTCGGGGCGGCCGAGATCTGGATCTGCCAGTCGCCATCGGTCTTTGCTGCAGACATTTTCGGCGCCTTGCCGGCGTTCAGGATTTCGTCCATTGCGACCGGACGTTCCAGCGGCACGACGGCGTCATCGGCATAAGCCAGGCTCTTTGCTGCGAGATCGTCGGCTGGGCGCGGTGCGCTGAGCGGCACCGGAACATCGGAAGCGTCGGCGGCCGACGCCACTTCCACAGGCTCCCTGGCGCCAACGCTCGCCACCAGCTTGGCGCCGCCGGAAGAGGAGGCACGGCCGAGATACCGGTCGAGCAGACCGGCCATCTTGGCGTCGCGGCTGCGGGCGGTGCGACCGCCGAGCACGACGCCGACGACGCGGCGGTTGCCGTCCCGGACGGCGCTGACGAGATTGAAGCCGGAGGCGTTGGTGTAACCGGTCTTGATGCCGTCCATGCCCTGGTAGCGGTACATGAGATTGTTGTGACCGCGCACGGTGCGGCCGCGGAAATTGAAGCTTGCCGCCGAAAACAGCCTGTATTCGTTCGGATAATTCTTCATCAGCGCGATGGCGAGCGTCGACATATCGCGCGCCGTGGTCACCTGGCGGCCGTCCGGCAGGCCGGAGGCGTTGACGAAGACGGTGCGGCTCATACCGAGCTGGCGGGCCTTGGCCGTCATCATCCGGGCAAAACCGCTTTCCGAGCCGCCGAGCGTCTCGCCCATGGCGGAGGCGGCGTCATTAGCGGACTTGATGATCATGCCATAGACCGCCTCGCGCACGGTGATCGTGCCGCCGGCCTTGACGCCGAGCTTGGTCGGCGGCCGGGCGGCGGCGTATTTCGACATTTTGATCGGGGTGTCCCAGGCAATCTTGCCGCGTTTCAACGCCTCGAAGGTGAGATAGAGCGTCATCATCTTCGTCAGCGAGGCCGGATGGTTCAGCGTATCGGCATTTTCGGCGGCGAGAACCTTGCCGGTCCGGGCATCGAGAATCAGCGAGGCGCTGCCGGCCAAGGCTGCAAGAGGTGCCGAAACGGCCAGCGTTACGGTCAAAACGGCCGCCAGAAGCGTTCTCATGCAGTTCCCCTTGATGCGTCGGCTCTCGATAGGATCGGCTCTTGTGCCGTAATGTGACAGAAGCGGCAAGTTTGGCGCGACTTTGAGGCAACTCCTATCATTTTTCTAGTCTTTTCATCGCCTTGGTTAACAGGAAATGAAAGCGCCGTGTGAAATCGGGATTCAGCAAGGCTTAAGCCGCGCTTGCTAGTTTCCCGGAAAAGAGCAACGGACGGCGCATGACGGGACAATTCAAGCGACTGGCAAAACGCGCGGCGATCGGCGCCGGGCTCGAGGTTTCCTGGCTCATCGCCGCCGCCGGGCTGATGCGGCAAGCGCGCGGACGCGGCCTGGTCTTCACGCTGCATCATGTCCGGCCGCACGTGGCCCAGGCTTTCGAGCCGAATGCGCATCTCGAAATCACCCCCGGCTTTCTCGATACGGCGCTGCGGCGGCTGCGGCGGGAGGGCTATCGCTTCGTACCGCTCGATCATGTGCCGGCGCTGCTGGCCGAGCCCGAGGGCGGCAAGCCGTTTGCCGCCTTCACGCTCGACGACGGCTACATCAACAATCTGGAGCACGCGCTGCCGGTGTTCGAACAGCATCAGGCGCCGTTTACGGTTTTCGTCGCAAAGGGCTTTGCCGAAGGTTCCCACAGCATCTGGTGGGAGACACTCGCCGTGCTGTTGCGCCGGTTGGGCGAAATCCGCTTCGATTTCGGCCGCGGCAGCGAGCGCTTAGCGCTCGACGATCCGCAGCAGCAGTGGAATGCCTTCGACCGCTTCGCCGGGTATATCCACCGATCCGACGAGGCGCGCGCGGTGGCGGCAATCGACATGCTGGCGCGGGAAAACGGCATCGAGCCGACCGATATCACGCGCGAGCTGGTCATGGGGCCTGGTCAGTTGCAATGGCTCGCGAGCCATCCGCTCGCCACACTCGGCGCCCATACGATCAGCCATCGGGCGCTGGCCCGCCTGCCGGATGCCGAAGCGCGAATCGAAATGCAGGTTTCGGCCGATTACGTCGAGGCGGTGACCGGCATCCGTCCCAAGACGATCGCCTATCCCTACGGCACGCCGGAGGCGGCTACCGCCCGCGAGGCGGCGATTGCCCGCGATCTCGGCTTTCAGCTTGCGGTGACCACCCAGCCCGGGCTGCCGGCAGCACGGCTGACCGGTTATCTCCCGCGCTTTTCGCTGAATGGCTTCTACCAGAAGCGACGCTATGTCTCGGCGCTCGCCTCCGGCATTCCGCTGAAGCTGCTGGGAAAATAGGACAGCTTACGGATACATCCTGACCCTGTCCCATTTGCCTTCCGGTAACGGCCGGCGAAATTCGATGCGGTCATGCAGGCGGAAGTTCTGGTCCTTCCAGAATTCGATCGAGGTCGGCCGGATGCGGAAGCCCGACCAATGGGCGGGACGCGGAATTTCGCCGATGGCATAACGGGCGGTATATTCGGCCACGGCCTTTTCAAGCGCGAAACGGCTTTCAAGCGGGCGGGATTGTTTCGACGCCCAGGCGCCGATGCGGCTACCGCGCGCCCGCGTCTTGAAATAGGCGTCCGCTTCGGCGTCGGTGACGATCTCGACCGGGCCGCGCAGCCTTACCTGACGGCGCAGGCTTTTCCAGTGAAAGCACATGGCGGCCTTTTTCTGGCCCAGAATTTCACGGCCTTTCTGGCTCTCGAAATTGGTGTAAAAGACGAAACCGTCGTCATCGAATCCCTTCAGGAGAACCATGCGGACATTGGGAAGACCATCCTCATCGACCGTTGCCAGCGCCACGGCGTTCGGGTCGTTGGGCTCGGAGGCCTCCGCTTCTCCAAGCCATTCGGCAAAGAGCTTGAAGGGTTCGCCACTTTCGGTAAAGTCACCGCTTGTTAACTCGTTTGCCGACATATTGGTTCAAATGCCCCGGATTTTTCAAAACTCGCCCAGCTTTTGGTAACTGGACAGGACGCAGGGTGGAAGTCATAGCAAAGTCATATCGCCATACAAAGGGCCTGCGGCGACGCAGCAGCACGTTCTTCGTCATCGGCGCTGCAATGCTTTCGCTTTCCGGCTGCGTGGCAGGCGGTATGGATTTCTTGAGCGAAGCCAAGGTCGACCGGTCGGTGGCGACCGGCACCGTGCCGCAGACGCCGCCGAGCACCGATACGCTGTCGGACGAGATGACCGTGCGCAACGCCGTGACCTCGGCCGACGTGCAAAGGCTCGAGGGTCAACCGCTTCCCTGGGCGAATGCATCGACGGGCAGCGCCGGCGTCATCGATACGATCGTCGAGAACAACGAATCAGGCCAGGTGTGCCGGCAGTTCCGCACGACCCGCCATTCCTATGTCGGCATCGCCAAATTCTACGGGAAGACCTGCTTGGTCGGCGGCGGCAACTGGCAGCTGTTGAGCTTTCAGCCGGAGAGCTGATCCGGCGGGTAAGCGAAGCCCTCCCAGGCACAATCCAAAATGTTGCGTTCCCGCGTGCGCGCCCCGAAAAGATGCGCGACGCCCTCCCAAACAGTTAATGCGCGACCGCTTTCTGCCGGATGCTTAGCGAAGAGCTAACCATTCGCCGCGAAACACCCCACATCTCTCCACAGAAATAACAAGTGATTAGCAACTCCGCCGCAGGATCGGCGTTGAAAGTGGCTCTTCCTGCCTTTGTGGCGGGTGGCGCCGCACAAGTTTTATTGGACGGGGATGCCGGGCAAGGACGTGGCTTCCCGCATCGCAACACCGGCGGTTTGACATGCGCGATCCTTATAAAATTCTGGGCGTCAACCGCGACGCGGCAGCAGACGAGATCAAGGCGGCTTGGCGCAATATGGCCAAGGCAGCCCATCCCGACCATAATCAAAGCGATCCGACGGCGACGGCCCGGTTCGCCGAGATCGGCCGCGCCTATGAAACGCTGAAGGATCCGCGCAAACGCAGCCTGTTCGACAATGCCGTGCGGATGGCGGAAGCCAAGAAGCAGGAACAGACGATCATGCAGCAGCGCCAGGCAGCGCGTGAGGCCGCCGTGCGCGCCAAGGCGGCGCAGGCCAATGCCGAGCGCGTGATGGAGGAGCTTGCGCGCGCCGCCCAGAAGGCGGCAGCCGACGGCTCCAGGCAGGCAGGATCGGCCGAGCCGGCCGAGGAAATGGTCGAGCGTATTTTCGGCGCCCAGGCGCGCGCTGCCGGCGGCGGCCAGGCGCAGGGTCGCACCCAGCAGGCGCAATATCAGCAGGCCCAGAACCAGCAAGCACAAAACCAGCAAGCGGGCGAGACCGGCAGGCGCGCGGATGGCGATGCCACTGAAGCCGCGGGCGACGAGGACGCCGGGGAGACGGCAGCCAATGCCGGCGCCAATCTTCCGCTGCCGCTCAGCATCCTCACATCCCTGGTGCGCCGTTTCACCGGCGCCAAGGATACGGGCCTCGAAAAAGCACCCGATGAGGTGACGACGGCGACAGTGACGATCGACGACGTGCTGAAGAGCAGCTGGATCACCGCGTCGCTGCCGGAAGGCCGCGAGATCGGCTTCGCATTGCCGGCAGGCACGAGGGATGGCGACGAAATCAGGCTCAAGGGCCAGGGCTTCAAGCTGCCGGGCATGCAGCGCGGCGATGCCGTCATCGCCATTCGCATTGCGCCCGATCCGCGCTTCACGGTCGATGGTTTCGATCTGCATGCTGTGCTGCCGCTCAGCATCGAAAATGCCGTGCTCGGCACCGAGGCGCGCATCGAGGGGCCGAGCGGGCCGCTCGACATTACCATCCCCGCCTGGTCGGGCTCGGACAAGACGATCAAAATCCCCGGCCAGGGATTGCCCCGCGAAGAGGGCGGCAGAGGCGATCTCGTCGTCGAATTGCGCATTATCCTGTGGGAAAAACCCGACGACAAGGTCACCGATCTCATGCGGAGCATGCGCGAAGGCCTGTTCCTGTGAAATATTTATGACTTTCGCACCCTTTGTTACGATACCTAACAGTTGATGATCCAGGCCAAGCTTGAACCGATTAGCGGCCTATGCCATAGGCAGGATCGATCAGAATTCCTAGGGAGCGAAATATGGCTCAAGCATCCGGCCTCATGGCAGGCAAACGCGGCGTCATCATGGGTGTCGCCAACAATCGTTCGATTGCGTGGGGTATTGCCAAGGCCATTCATGCGCAGGGCGGAGAAGTCGCGCTCACCTATCAGGGCGATGCGCTGAAGAAGCGCGTCGAGCCGCTCGCCGCCGAAATCGACGCGACGCTCGTCGGCCATTGTGACGTTGCCGACGAAGAAACCATCGACGCCGTTTTCGAAAACGTCGAGAAGCTCTGGGGCAAGATCGATTTCCTGGTGCATGCGATCGGCTTCTCCGATAAGGACGAGCTGACCGGCCGTTACGTCGACACCTCGGCCGACAACTTCGCCAAGACGATGCAAATCTCCGTCTATTCCTTCACCTCGGTCGCACGCCGCGCCGAGAAGCTGATGACGGATGGCGGCGCCATGCTCACGCTGACCTATTACGGCGCCGAAAAGGTGATGCCGAACTATAATGTTATGGGTGTCGCCAAGGCGGCACTCGAGGCGAGCGTCAAATATCTGGCCGTCGACCTCGGACCGCAGAACATTCGCGTCAACGCCGTCTCGGCCGGCCCGATCAAGACGCTTGCCGCCTCCGGCATCGGCGATTTCCGCTATATTCTGAAGTGGAACGAATATAACGCGCCGCTGCGCCGTACCGTCACCATCGAGGAAGTCGGCGATGTCGGCCTCTATCTGCTGTCGGACCTGTCGCGCTCCGTCACCGGCGAAGTGCACCATGCCGACAGCGGCTATCATGTCATCGGAATGAAGGCGGTCGACGCCCCCGACATTTCGGTCGTCAAGGACTGAAGCATTCCCGGAGCCTAGACCGTGCTTATCTACGTGATCAGACACGGTCAGACCGACTGGAATGCCGAGCGTCGCCTGCAGGGCCAGAAGGACATTCCGATGAATGCCACGGGCCTGGAGCAGGCCCGCCAGAACGGGCTGGCGCTCGGCGAAATTCTCGGCGACACAGTCGATGAATTCGATTTCGTCGCAAGCCCGCTGCAGCGCACGCGCGCGACCATGGAAATCGTCCGCGCCGCCATGGGCTTGCCGCCGCTTGCCTATCGCACCGATCGCAGGCTGGTCGAGATATCCTTCGGCGACTGGGAGGGCTCGACGCTCAAGGAGCTGAAGGCGACGCAGCGCGAGCGGGTGGCGGAGCGCAACGCCGCGAAATGGGATTTCATTCCGCCCGGCGATGACGCGGAAAGCTACGAGATCCTCTCCTGGCGCACCGGCTCTTGGCTGAACTCCGTCGACCGTCCGACGGTCTGCGTCACGCATGGCGGCGTCATCCGCACGCTTTTCCAGACGATTTCCGACTTGCCGAAGATCAGCGCTGCGGAAGGCGCAATCCCGCAGGACCGGATCGCCAGGATCGACACCGCTGAGCGGACGATCGTCTGGCTGTAGAGATTGCGAATTCGTACCATCGCCTGGCGGCACGTTAGCAGCTCAAGGCAAAATCGGGACATCCTGTCTGCCCCTCATCCGCCTGCCGGCACCGACCGCGGTCGAGCCACGGGTCTCGACCCCGGGAGAAGCGACAAGCCGCCAACCTCTCCGTTCCCCCACCGAGCTCTCGTGGGGCACGTCCCCTCGCCCCGTTTTTGCGGGGAGTGGGTTAGGGTAAGGGGCAGCCTTTGGGCACAAACCTCATTCTTAAAGTTGCCTACTTGACGATATCGAGATCGTTGATGACGCGCTTGCCGTCGACCTCGGTATAGAAGACGATGACCTTCACGCCGGCTTCGAGGCCGTCGAAATTGAACTCCTCGGGCGCCTGATAGGTTTTACCGTCATCGAGCGTCAACACCAGATTGGCGGTGTCGACTTTCTTAATCGTCGCCTCGACATCGGCGCTCTCGGCAAAACCGCTCATCGGGGACAGAAAACTTGCTGTTGCCAAAAGCGTGGCGACGACGAAACGCATGGCGACAATCCTTTTGAAACGCTGCACGAGAACATGACTGGTCACAGATAGCCTCCTGAATATGGCGAAAATTGCCCGGAAGAATGGCTTTTCCCGCCCAATTGATGAATAGGATTTTAAATATAATCAAGACACGGTGTTAACCGCTGTTTTTCCCTTTCCATGATTTTTGGCATCGCCTGCGGGCAATCGTAAATTAACCCCCGCCCCCTACAGTCGCCCAGAAGATGGGAGTTTCATTTTGCTATCCAGGCTGAGCGACAACAAGCAGTTGCGGCGCGTGTTGAAGAATACCCGCGTCTCTTTTCTGGTTTCTTCGCTTGTCGCCCTTGTCGTCATCATGGTCGGCTTCGGCCTCGACCGGGCCAATACTCAATCTTATGTGCGCGAACTGCATATCCGCACCGAAAGCGAGGCGAATCTCATCCGCGCCCGGGTCATGGCTGAGATCAATATGGACCTCAGCATGGTCCGCGACCTTGCCAATCTGATCTCCGTCAGCGCCGCAAACGGAGAGGAGATGGAGCGGCAGATCAACTGGCTGCTGATCCAGAATCCGTCCTTCATTCACATCGCGGTCGCACCGGATTTCATTATCGACAACGTCTATCCCAGGCTACCCGGCAATGAGCAGATCGGCCGCGACGTACGCGCAACGCTGTTTTCACGCCAGACAATGACGCCAGCGGCCGGCGATCAGTCGGCACGCTTCTATGGCCCGGTCAGCACCGACGGCCGGGACGGCTTTGCCATATTCTTCCCGGTTTTTGTCAAGGAGAACGGCCAGCGGCGGGTTTGGGGAGCGGTCGAACTGGTCATCGACCAGCAGATGTTCTACGAGGCGACCGGGCTGATGCCGGCGCGCGACCGCGAGAACCGGGAACGTTATCCGCATCTCGACCATCTTTCGATCGCCATCCGGGATATCGGCTCGCCGGCAAGGGCCGCGATGGCACCCTTCTTCGGATCGTCCGATATCGACGACAAGGAGCCGATGCGCCAGAAGATCGGCTTTGCCGGCGGCAAGTGGGAACTCTCGGTCGTTCCGAACAGCGGCTGGGACGCGATACCGGAAAACCGAACCGAGCTGCGCCTGATCGTCGCCGCCGCCGGCTGCATCATCATCATCCCGATTTTCTTCGCCACACTCCTGCTCGGCGAGCGCAATCGCAACATCACCGAGTTGGAGACACGCGAGGCGAAACTCAAGGAACTATCGCAGCGCCTCGATCTGGCGCTGGAGTCCTCGAATATCGGCATCTGGGAGCTGCAGGATCATACGAACAGCCTGTTTTGGGACGCGCGCGCCGCGGCCCTGCACGGCAAGCCGGCTCAGGAGGGAAGCCGGGCGCTCGACGAATGGCTGGCGGCGATCCTGCCCGAGGACCGCGATATCGCCGAAGTGCATTTCTTCAGCTGCAGCATCGCCGGGGCTGCCTGCACGGCGCAGTACCGCATCCTGCTTGCCGGCGGCGGCATCCGCCACCTGCGCTCGGTCGGCGCCTTCTATACCGATGCCGGCGGCGTCAGCAAGACGATCGGCATCGTCTGGGACGTGACCGCCGATGCGGAAACGACCGATACGCTGCGCAAGGCCAGGGATATGAGCGAGGTCAAGAATGCCGAGCTGGAGCTGGCGCTTGAAGAGCTTTCCAGCCGCGAGGGACAGCTCGCCGAGCTGTCGAGCCGGCTCGACCTGGCGCTCAATTCCTATCAATGCGGCATCTGGGAAGCGCGGCCCGACCGGGGCGGCTCGATCTGGAACGAGCGCATGCACGAGCTCTATGGGCTTACGCCGCGCAACGGCTTCATGACCGAGGAGACCTGGCTTGGCTGCATCCACCCCGAGGATCGGGCATTGGCGCTGGAAAGCGCGCGTTACTTCAAGAAGAACGGCGATACGCACACCCTCGTCTGCCGGGTGATCGGCAACGACGGCGCGGTGCGCTATGTGCGCTCGGTCGGCAAGGTCCACCAGACGGGGACCGGCGAGATGAAGATCATGGGCATCGCCTTCGATGCCACCGAAGACGTGCTGATGACGATCCGGCTGAAGGCGGCCAAGGACGAGGCGGTCGCCAAGAATATCGAGCTCGAGCTTGCCAAGAACAGGATCGAGCACAATTCGCTGCACGACCCGCTGACCGCACTCGCCAATCGCCGCAAGCTCGATATCGCGCTGGAAGAGCTGACGCATGACGGTCGCCGGCAGCGGCAGAAATTCTCGATCCTGCATATCGACCTCGACCGCTTCAAGGACATCAACGATACGCTTGGCCATGCCGCCGGCGATGCGATGCTGGTGCATGCCTCGAGGGTGCTCGCCAGGAATGTCCGCGGCAGCGATCTCGTCGCGCGCATCGGCGGCGACGAGTTCGTCATCCTCGCACTCGATGTCGGCGATAAGGAGATGGCCGAGCTTTCGACGCGGATCATCGAGGAGATGCGCCAGCCGATCGATTTTCAGGGTTTCTCCTGCCGCTGCGGCGTGTCGATCGGTGTGGCGCTTGCCAACGGCATTCATGTCGATGCGCGCAAGGTGCTGATCAATGCCGATATCGCACTCTACCGCGCCAAGAGCATGGGCCGCAACCGCTTCGAATTCTTCAATCACAATCTCCAGGCCGATATCATCAACACCAAGCGCACGGCTGACGAGATCCTCGCCGGCATCGACAATGGCGAATTCACCGCCTGGTACCAGCCGCAATTCTCAGCCCGGACGATGGAGCTGACCGGGGTCGAGGCGCTGGTACGCTGGAAGCACCCGTCCAAGGGGTGGCTCGCCCCCGACAAGTTCCTGCGCATCGCCGATGAGATCAATGTCGTGCAGATGCTCGACCGGATCGTGCTGGAAACGGCGCTGCGCGACAAGATGCGCTGGACGGCGCTGGGCATTGCCGTGCCGAAGGTCTCGGTCAATGTTTCGGCGCGGCGGCTGCATGACGGCAGCCTGCTGGAATCGCTTGCCGATCTGCATATCCGCCCCGGCGAACTCTCCTTCGAACTGGTGGAATCGATCTTCCTCGACGAGAGCGAGGACGTCGTCTCGCACAATCTCGAGCGCATCAAGGCGCTCGGCATCGATATCGAGATCGACGATTTCGGCACCGGCCATACCTCGATCGTCAGCCTGCTGAAGCTGAAACCGAAGCGGCTGAAGATCGATCGCCAGCTGGTGCAGCCGATCGTCGGCGCCTCGCAGGAGCGGGCGCTGGTCCGCTCTATCATCGAGATCGCCCGCTCGCTCGGTGTCGAGACCGTGGCCGAAGGCGTGGAAACGGCAGCTCATGCCGAACTGCTGCGCGATCTCGGCTGCGACATCCTGCAGGGCTACGCCTTCGCGCGGCCGCTCTCCTTCGACGATTTCACCAACGAGGCGACGGGACCCGGATGGCGGCTGGCATCCTGACCGCCTTCCTTTGATAGGAACGGAAACAGCATTTCCGCAGCTGCCGGTTTGGCGCAAAGAAAGGCTTTTGCCTCGACGGCTTTTTGGCCTATGAGTGTCGCGCCTTTTCAAGCAATGGCGCGATCGGCTTTGGCGCGCCACCCGTGGGAACACATGTCGCACAATACATTCGGTCACCTCTTCCGCGTAACCACCTGGGGCGAAAGCCATGGTCCGGCACTCGGCTGCGTCGTCGACGGCTGCCCTCCGGGGCTGCGCTTCAAGCTCGAGGAGCTGCAGGTCTGGCTCGACAAGCGCAAGCCCGGCCAATCCCGCTTCGTGACGCAGCGGCGCGAGGAGGATCTGGTCAAGGTGCTGTCCGGCGTCATGCTCGACGCCGACGGCGAGACGATGACATCAACCGGCACGCCGATCTCCATGCTGATCGAAAACACCGACCAGCGATCCAAGGATTACGGCGAGATCGCCCGGCAATACCGCCCCGGCCATGCCGACTATACCTATGACCTCAAATACGGCATTCGCGATTATCGCGGCGGTGGCCGTTCCTCGGCGCGCGAAACCGCAGCCAGGGTCGCGGCTGGCGGCATCGCCCGCCTTGTCGTGCCCGGCGTGACGGTGCGCGGCGCCTTGGTGCAGATCGGCAAGCACAAGATCGACCGGCGCAACTGGGATTGGGATCAGGTCGGCCAGAACCCGTTCTTCTCCCCCGATGCGGCAATCGTGCCGGTCTGGGAGGAATATCTCGACGGCATCCGCAAGACGGGCTCTTCGATCGGCGCAGTCGTCGAAGTAGTCGCCGAAGGTGTGCCGGCTGGCCTCGGCGCGCCGATCTATGCCAAGCTCGACCAGGATATCGCCTCGCTGCTGATGTCAATCAACGCCGTCAAGGGTGTGGAGATCGGCAATGGTTTTGCCGCTGCCGAAACCTCAGGTGAAGACAATGCCGATGAGATGCGCATGGGCAATGACGGCACGCCGATCTTCCTTTCCAACCATGCCGGCGGTATTCTCGGCGGTATTTCCACCGGGCAGCCGGTGGTGGCGCGTTTCGCCGTCAAGCCGACCTCCTCGATCCTGACCGAGCGCCAGTCGATCGATGCCGACGGCAAGAATGTCGATATCCGCACCAAGGGCCGGCACGACCCCTGCGTCGGTATCCGCGCCGTGCCAATCGGTGAGGCGATGGTCGCCTGCGCCATCGCCGATCATTATCTTCGCGACCGCGGCCAGACCGGCCGTCTGAAATAGGAGCGTCCCATGTCTTACGACCAGAAGCGCGTCGTCGACGCCATCCGGGCCTTCGAGGCCGGCGAGATCGTCGTCGTCATGGACGACAATGATCGCGAGAACGAGGGTGACCTGATCGTCGCCGCCGTGCACACGACGCCGGAAAAGATGGCCTTCATCGTGCGCCACACCTCGGGCATCGTCTGCGCGCCGATGCCGAGGGAAGAGGCCAAGCGCCTCAACCTCAACGCCATGGTGGCGGAAAACGATTCGGCCCATACGACGGCCTTCACTGTCTCGGTCGATTTCAAGCATGGCACGACGACCGGCATCTCGGCCGACGACCGGACGCTGACGGTGCGCAACCTCGCCAATCCGAATGTCGGCGCCGCCGATTTCGTCCGTCCCGGCCACATCTTTCCGCTGGTTTCTCGCGAAGGCGGCGTACTGATGCGCTCCGGTCATACGGAAGCCGCCGTCGACCTCTGCAAGCTTGCCGGCCTGCCGCCGATCGGCGTCATCTCCGAACTGGTCAACGATGACGGCACCGTCACGCGCGGCCCACAGGTCGTCGATTTCGCCGAACAGCACGGGCTGAAGCTGGTCTCCGTCGCCGATCTCATCGCCTATCGCCAGCGCAAGGAAACGCTGATCGAACATGGCGCGAGTTTCGACGTCGACACGCCGTTCGGCAAGGCCAAGGCCCACACCTATGCCCTGCCCTGGGACCCGATGCAGCATCTTGCCGTCGTCTTCGGCGACATCCGCGACGGCGTCGACATCCCGGTACGCTTGCATCCGGAGAATGTCGCCGAGGATCTCTTCGGCAAGAACAGCCCGGTCGATTTCTATATGCAGAAGATTGCCGAGCAAGGCCGCGGCGTCATCGTCTATCTGCGCGAGGGTTCCGTCGGCGTCGGCCACACCGACAATGGCCGCAAGGCCCGCAGCCAGGGCCGCGAAGCCCATGCCGAAGCACAGAGCCGCGACAGCGAATGGCTGGAAATCGGCCTCGGCGCTCAGATCCTCAAGGACCTCGGCGTCAGCTCGATCAAACTGCTGACCAGCCGCGAGCGCCATTATGTCGGCCTGGAAGGTTTTGGGATCAAGATCAGCAAGACGGAGATCTGCTGAGGGAGTTCGCGATAACCCGCAGAACTATTCGGCTACCCTCGCCAGCCCTCCAAAAGCACAACCTTCTCCACCCCCGCAAACCGCGCCACCCGGTCCAGTTCCGCCTCCAGCCGCTCTAGCCGCCCGGCCGAAGGCTTCACGCCCGGTTCCAGCCACAGCCGCTTGACGTCGAGCGTCGACTTCCTCCGATCCGCCTTCATGTCGATGCGGCCGATCAGCCTATCGCCTTCGAGTAGCGGGAAGACGTAATAGCCATATTCGCGCT
Organism: Rhizobium hidalgonense; assembly: GCF_002914525.1. Classification (GTDB taxonomy): domain Bacteria; phylum Pseudomonadota; class Alphaproteobacteria; order Rhizobiales; family Rhizobiaceae; genus Rhizobium; species Rhizobium hidalgonense. The sequence continues at coordinate 28,398 of NZ_LODW01000022.1, forward strand.
TCGGCTCGGGCACGAAAATCTCGATGCGGTAGAAGAAGCCGAACAGGCGTTCGGTGCGGTTGCGGTCGCGGATCATCGGATCGAAGGGGCTGAGGACGCGGATGCGCGGCGGCGCGCCGGGGTAGTTGTCGAGCGTCGAGAGAAAATCGGCAAAGGCCCAGGAGGGGCGCGGTTTGGCCCCGAGCGCCGATTCGATCAGCACTTCGATAAGCTCGTCGCGATGGGCTGATACCCAGGCCTTGGCCTCATCGGGCGAGACGAGGTGCCAGAAGGCCGATATTTCGCCATGGGTGGCAAAGCCGAGGCGGGCGAGCGCACTGCGGCAGGCCCAGTCGACGAATTCCTCGCGGCTCACCTCCGGCTTACGGAACTCCTCCGGGATGACGCGCTCCGTCAGATCATAGATCTTCTGGAAATTCGAGCGGCCGGCGATGGCGAACTTGCCGGTGTGCCAGAAATATTCGAGCGCCGTCTTGTTCGGATGCCAGTTCCACCAGCCGCCGGAGACATGGCCGTCGGCCTTGATGTCGCGCGCCAGGATCGCGCCGTCGCGCTCGACGCGCTCATAGGTTTCCGCAAAAGCCGCCTCGAAACCTTCGCCGCGCCATTTGCGCCAGCGTTCGACGATCACCTTCTCCTGATGACGGAACTTGTGCTTCCAGTAGACGAAGAAGGCGCTCGGCAGAATGGAGGCGTCATGCGTCCAGTGCTCGAACAGCGCGCCGTCCTTTTCGAGCAGCGCCGTTAGGTGCTCGCGCCTGTAGGTCTGGTTGCGGGAAAACAGGATCTGATGATGGGCCCGCTCGACCGTCTGGATGCTGTCCACCTGGACGAAACCCAGCTCACGGATGAGCTGCAGCAGGCCCTCCTTGGTCAAGGCGCGGTTCGGCGGGGCGCTGAGACCCTGCTTGGCGAGGAAGACCCGGCGGGCGTCGGAATTGGAAAGCAGATTCGTCATGGCCACATCATAACGCGGAAAATCTTCCTAGCCACCCGATATCGCTATCGGCTGTCGACAGCGAGATTTGTGCTTTCATCAATCCGATGTCCCCGTATAGAAGCATTCCTGCAAGTTGACGCCAATGGCTGCCCCTCACCCTAACCCTCTCCCCGTAAAAACGGGGAGAGGGGATGTGCCTTGCGAGCGGCACGTGGAGTATGGAGAGGTCGCGGCATGGTCCCTTCGCCCCGCGAGCGGGGAGAAGGTGGCGGCAGCCGGATGAGGGGCTGGTCTCGCAGATCTGCCCATTGATGGCGCTTTCCAGCGTCGCCGGATACGAGGAAATAGCTTGGACATACAATTCGAAGGTGCCGGGGTCAGTTTCGGGATGCGGGTCACGCTGCAGCCGCTGACGCTCGGCATCAGTGGCAAACGCATCGGCGTCATCGGGCTGAACGGTTCGGGCAAGACCACTTTCGCCCGGCTGATCAACGGGCTGACCAAGCCGACCACCGGCCGCGTCACCGTCAATGGCCGCGATACGAGCGATGAGAAATCTGCAATGGCCGATGTCGGCTTCATCTTCCAATCGCCGCAGAACCAGATCATCCTGCCGATCGTCAAAGACGACATCGCTTTCGGGCTGAAGCGGCGCGGTTTCACCAAGGTGGAAATCGAGGCGAAGGTCGAGGGTGTGCTGGCCCGCTTCGGCGCCGAGGCGCTGGCCGATCGCCGGGCGCACGAGCTTTCCGGCGGCGAGTTGCAGGTGGCCGCCCTCTGCTCGGTGCTGGCGACAGGGCCCGGCATTCTCATCCTCGACGAGCCGACCAACCAGCTCGACCTGAAGAACCGGGCCCTGGTCGAAGGAATTATCGCCGGGCTTGACGAAAGCGCCATCGTCATCACCCACGATCTGGAGCTGATCTCCGATTTCGAGCGGGTGCTGTTGTTTCATGAAGGCCGGCTTGCCGCGGATGCGCCGGCGGCCGAAGCAATCGCCCGCTACCGGGAGATCGCTGCGTGATGCAATCGCTCTATGTCGAAGGCAACAGCGTGATGCACCGGATTTCACCGCGGCTAAAGCTGTTGTCGCTTGCGGCCTTCAGCATCGCGCTGTTCGTCACCGGCAATCTCGTCCTGCTTTCGATCGCCGCGCTGCTGGCTGCCATCGTCTACCGCATGGTCGGCCTGCCGCTTCGTGATGGGCTCAGGCGGCTGCGGCCGATCTCCCTGACGATCGCCGTCGTCGCGCTCTTCAACCTGATTTTCCATCCCTGGCAAGAGGCTCTCGTACCGCTACTGCGGCTGACGGCGCTGATGCTTTTTGCCGCCACCCTGACGGCGACGACCTCGATCACCGCCTTCATCGACGAGGTGACGGCGCTTGCCCGGCCGCTCGAACGCACCGGTTGGGTTCAGGCCGACGACATCGGCCTGGCGCTTGGGCTGGTGCTGCGCTTCGTGCCGGAAATCGTCGGCCGTTACCAGGCGATCCGCGAGGCGCATATCGCTCGCGGGCTGAAAATCCGGCCGACGACACTACTTGCGCCGCTGATCATCCTGACGCTCAAGGATGCGGATAATATCGCCGCGGCGATTGACGCGCGCGGCATTCGGCGGCATGGAAGTTAACGATTGATAAACACGGAAGTCATGATGAGCACCCGCGATCTCGTTCTTACTGCCCTCTTTGCCGCAATCATCGTGGCGCTCGGCCTGCTGCCACCGATTTTCCTCGGCTTCATTCCGGTGCCGATCACCGCGCAATCGCTCGGCGTCATGATGGCCGGCGTCGTGCTTGGCGCGCGCCGCGGCGCGATTGCCGTGCTGATCGTGCTGCTGCTGGTCGCCATCGGCCTGCCGGTGCTGTCGGGCGGCCGCGGCGGGCTTGCCATCTTTGCGTCGCCAACGGCCGGCTTCCTGATCGGCTGGATCTTTGCCGCCTTCGTCACCGGCTACCTCAGCGAGCGGCTGGTCAACGACCAGCAATCCGCCCTCGTGCAGACGGTGAGCTTCTTCCTCACCGCCATGGCCGGCGGCATCGTCGTGCTCTATGCCTTCGGCATCACCTATCTCGCAACCGTCGCCGGTCTCGGCTTCACCAGGGCCTTTGTCGGCTCGATGGCCTTCATTCCAGGCGACGTGATCAAGGCTTTCGTCGCCGCCCTTCTTGGCCGCGCCGTCATGGTCGGCTATCCCCTGCTGCCGGTGCGCGCGTAACCATAAGTCCGGCCTGCCGGAAAAGATATCGCAATGGCCGCCTCGGGCTCGAAGGCGGCCATTATGCGTTGACGCCGATCGCCTCCCAATCTCCGTCGCCGCAGCTCGTGAGCCTCAAGTCCACGGTCCGTCGGCGATTCTATGCCGTCTCGGCATGGCCTGGAATCCGGGCAACAAAAAACCGCCTTGAGGCGGTCGGGCATTCTATCGATTTCAGGCTATCTAATCTCCACCACCTCCGTCTCCACCACCTCCGTCTCCACCCCCGCCGTCACAGCCGCCACCGTGGCCACCGTCGCAGCCGCCATGGGAGGTGTCGAACCCAACTCCACCGCCGTCGCCAGAGCTGCCCGACTTGTGCTTGCTGCCCATGATCATCAGGGCACAAAACAGGATGAAGCATGCGAAGAGCACACCATCCGAGAAAAATGTATCCAATCAATATCCTTTCGTTTTGTTTCAGGAAATCTTGTTTCCTGATTAAAATAGTAGATTATTATCGCGATACCGGCAATGGCCCCAATATGAAACTTTCATGACACTCTTCTGCGCTGCCGGCCTACAGCGCAGAATATTTTCTCTCGGGCCGCTTACGCTCAGGCAACCGCTCTTTGCGGAAAGAGCACGGCTTGCGGGGCGGCTTTGACCCCGCTCACGATCAGCTGATCCCGATAGAGGCGAGGAGACGCTATTCCCAGCCTGGAATGCAGCGTTGCGGCCGCGGCCGGCAGGAATGGGAGGAGGCAGCGAGCAATGATCGCAAGGCCGTAGACCTGCTCGGCCAGGCCAGCACCAAGACGTTCGAAGGTCGCCTGGCGATCCTCCGGAACGGGATCGCCAAGCAGCGCTTTCGCATCCACCCATGGTGCGCATTTTGTAAACCGCCGGTTCGCCTCGCCGATAAACTCGAAAATGTCGGCGAGGCCGACATGGAGCTCGTAGGCATCGAACGCCGCCGATACCTTCCCCGGAAGGCGGTGAGCCTGCTGCACGAACTCGGTATCCGGCACCGGCGGTATGATGCCGGCGAACGACTGATCTAGAAGGGCAAGCACCCGATTGGCGAGATTGCCGAGCTGGCCCGCGAGCTCGCCCGACCATGCGGCTTCCAGACGCTCGGCCGAGAAATCGCCATCGTCTCCCGAGCGGATATGCCGGAGCAGATAATAGCGCAGCGCGTCCGGCGTTCCGTAGGCGTCGATGATGCCTTCCGGATCGATGCCGTTGCCGGCCGACTTGCCGATCTTCCTGCCGTCGACCGTGACGTAACCGTGCACGAGAAGCAATGATGGCGGTGGCAGGCCGGCCGACAGCAGGATGGCCGGCCAGTAGATGGCGTGGAATTTGGAGATGCCCTTGCCGACGACGTGGATGCGTTCTGCGCCGTTCCAATAGCGCTGAACCAGCGCTTCGTCGGACCCGTGCCCCAGGCCTGTGAGATAGTTCGCCAGGGCATCGAACCAGACATAGACGACTTCACCAGCATCGGGGCCATCTCCCTCGGGAACCGGAACGCCCCAGCCTCGCGCCCGTTCGGCGCTGCGCGACACGCTGATGTCGGTGAGGCCCCGCCGCAGCAAGGAAAGGATTTCATTGCGCCGATGGGCGGGAACGATGCGAAATTCACCAGTCTCGACGAGTTCGAGCAGCCGGCCGCCATATCGGGAGAGACGGAAGAACCAGTTCTCCTCTCGGACGATCTCGAGAGCGACCCCATGTTCGGGGCAGCGCCCGTCATCGAATTCCGACGGTTCGTAGAATTGCTCGCAGCCGACGCAGTAGAGGCCCTCATAGGCTCGGCGATAGAGGTCGCCGTTTTCAGCGCAAGCCCGCCACAAGGCGTGGACGCAGGCGACATGCCTTGGATCGCGAGAGGTGCGGACGAATTCCTGGTTGGAGAGATCGAGCCGGCCGCCCAGAGCCTCGAACCTGTCGGCATTGGCATTGACGAAGGCCCTCACCTGCAGTCCCGCGGCTTCCGCCGCCCTGACATTCTTCAGGCTGTTGTCGTCGGTTCCACACTGAAACCTGACGTCGTGACCGAGAAGCCTGAAATGGCGGGCATAGGCATCGGCCTGGACGAGTTCGAGGGCGAAGCCCACATGCGGCGCGGCATTGACATAGGGGATCGAGGTGGTGACGTAGATCTTGTTCATCGGCGTTTCCTTTCGAAGGCTATTGTTGCCCGCGAGACGGATCGACCCATAAAAAAGACCGCCTCGAAGGCGGTCGCTGGTGCATCTGGACGCACGAAACCCGCCACGCTATGAGCGCGGCATCATCATCACGAAAGTGCTGATCAGGGTGTTGTCCATATCATTTTTCTAGCATGAAGGGCACTTTCGAACAAGCGCGCTTCAATGATCGGCGGCATCCGATCGGCATTCCTTCGTAAACCACTCCGTAAAACGACGCACCGGCTTTTTCGCCCAGGAACTGGTGATCAGGTAATATCCCTGGGTCTCCGCCGTCGAGATATCCGAAAGCACGACGAGGTCGCCACGATCGATCTCTCGCCGAAACACTTCGACCGGGCATAATGCGACCCCATGTCCGGCTATCACCGCCGTGGCAAGCATATTGAAGTCCTGAAATATCGGCCCGCGAACCGGCTCCGGCGCCTTTACGTCAGTTTTTCGGAACCATTCTTTCCAGCCGTCCACGGATTCGTCGTGCAGCAGGTCGGCGGCTGCAAAGGACACGCTGTCGACAGTCCAGTTCCGTTTGGAAAGATAATGAACGCTGGCCACCGGCTGGTTGCGGCGGGAGAAAAGCAGCCGGCTCTCCCGTCCGCCCGACAGGTCTTCTCCCATGGTAATCAGAACATCCAGGCTTTCGTGATCGAATCGCTCTTCCGCTTTTGCATAGACGATCCTGACATCGAGATCGGGATTGCTCTCGCGGAAAGACGGCAGTGCGGGAACAAGCCAGCGCGACGCGATCGAAGGAATGCATCCGACAGTGATCGAACGCATATTGTGGTCTCGGCGCATATTGCCCGTTGCATGGGCGATGGCTGCCAGCGAGCCCGAGACGGCCAGATAATATTCGCTGCCCGCCGGGGTCAGCGCGACCCCGCGCCCGGATTTTTGCAGCAGCTTGCGTCCCAGCCACGCCTCCAGATGTTTGAGCTGATGACTGATCGCCGCGTGGGTCACATGCAGTTCGTCTCCAGCCTTTGACAGGCTCATCAGCCTGGCAGTCGCTTCGAAGGCCCTCAAGGCGTTCAGTGGCGGCAGTTGCATATGTTCGAATTCCTCACATGACCGGCACGTGCTTTGATCCGCTAGAAAAGAAGTTCCAATTTATACCTGTAACTTATTCTAACATTATTCTCAATTTTCATCATTTGAAGCAGGTGTGGATTCCAGTGCCTAATGGATCATGGATGATCGAAAACATCCCCGTCATTCCGGAGAAAGCACATGTTTGTGAGAAGTCTGAGAGAAGTGGAAGAGACCGAACGCTTCGTCGATTGGGGCAATGGCACAAGCCATCGCCTGCTGACGAATGATGACGGGATGGGATTCACCGTCTGCCACACGGTCGTTCGCGCCAACACGCAGGCATTGCTGCAGTACCGCAACCATCTGGAGGCCTGCTACTGCATCCAGGGAGAAGGCGAGGTAGAGGATATGGACGGCAATGTCTTTCCCATCCGCGTCGGCGACATCTACGTGCTCGATAAACATGACCGCCACTATTTGCGGGGCGGCAAGGACAAGGACCTCATTCTCGTCAGCGTCTTCAATCCACCACTGAAAGGCACGGAACGTCACGATCTGAACAACAGAAGCGGTTCCGAATACTGAGTCGAGCAACCGATCTCCGGCAGGCGTCTGCCATCCTTGGCGAACAGTTTGGCACTGTGATAGCAAGCATCGGAATTGCACGCTGTCGGTGCGGCGTGCCCACGTTTGGTGGAAGGGCCTGCTGCCGTGATCCGCACGAAGATCGACACGCTGTGGTTCAAGCGCTGTTGCGCATTTCACCTGCAGTTTCTTCCCGATCGCGAGGCGCTGTCAAAGCTCTGCGCCTTGCAAGATAGTGTCGAGCGAGACAGCGCCGCGGCCCTCGCACGCGTCCCGGCCACAAGCCTGCATATGACGGTCGTCAGTCTGGTCAAGGCCGCGGCCCAATTCAGCATAGCGAACGAGGAGGTCTGGAAGCGGAACGGGGAAAGATGGATGGAAATCGTCGAGAGATTGATCGACGAGACCCCGCCGTTTGAACTTCATTTTCACGAGGTGGCGGCTTCGGAAGCTGCTGTCTTCGTAAAAGCCGAGGAGCCGGCGGCATTGCGCAGGCTTCGCTCCGCCATTTCACAGGCCATCTGCTTCGACGAGTGGCGTCCAATCCCGCCCCGCATAGCGCATATGACACTGTTCAGGTTTTTCGCCGAAGAGCCGGTGCCGGCGGTAAGCTTCGACGTGGGTTGTTTACCCATCAGAGTGCGGGCTGGATCCCTCACCCTGCTGGAAGAGCGGGTTTATCCAAACGTCGAGATCAATATACTCAGCCAACCGCTGCTGCGCGGCAAATCCTGATCACGGGCTCTAATCCAGAAAACCGTAAAGCCAGTCCCGGGTCTCCTCCGGCAAAGACACTGGCAGCTGATCCTCCCCCGCGCGGGCCTGCCAGATGATCTCCACCTCGGCGGCCCGCTCCTCGCCGGTGTCGATCGAGACGATGAAGCCGATGGAGCGAACACCGATCTTGTCGACGGCCGCAGTGAAGATGGCCGGCTCGTCGTAGTGCAGCGGGCGATGGAGAATGCAGGAAATCTTGGTGGCGCTGTATTTTGGTTCGTCCTCCACATCGGGCCGCGACGACCAGAAGCTCGCAATGACGGACTCGGCGTAGGAAATATAGGAGCCCAGAAACATCTGGCCGGTCATATCGACATCGCGAAACGGCACGTGTATTTCCGCCACCCCAGGGCGTTTCGACTGGTTCATCAACAACTCTGCCTACAAAATTCCCCGTCAACGACAGTAGCGACGGCGTTCGTTGAAGTAAACGCCGCAAATGACCGGAATTGCAATGCGGCGGACAGTCGGAAGGCGTGGCGACAGCGCTTGTTGAAATCATCAGCCGATGCCCCATCTGCTGTGGAACATGACATAAGTGACCGATAGAGTGTCTCCATGAGCACCCGTCTTTACGAACATCCGATCTTCCTGGAACATGTGACGCCCGCCGGCCATCCGGAGCGATCGGACAGGATCCGCGCCATTAACGTCGCGCTGGAACATCCGAATTTCGAGCGACTGGAGCGCCGGCAGGCGCCGCGGGCGAGCGAAGATTCGGTGCTGCTGGCGCATCCGGAGGAACATCTTGCCGCCGTGATGCGGGAGATTCCCGAGGAAGAGGATCGGATCAACCAGCTGGAAGCCGACACCTATGCCAGCGCCAGGAGCCTGCAGGCCGCATTGACCGGCATCGGCGGCGCGATGGCGGCGGTGGACGACGTCTTCTCCGGCGCCGCCGACAATGTTTTCGTCGCCGCCCGCCCGCCCGGGCACCATGCCGGGAAGATGACGGCGATGGGTTTCTGCTTCTTCAACAATGCGGCGATCGCCGCCCGCCATGCGCAGAAGAGACATGGCGCCGAGCGCGTCGCCATCATCGACTGGGACGTGCACCATGGCAACGGCACCCAGGATATTTTCTGGGACGATCCCTCGGTGCTGTTTTGCTCGACGCATCAGATGCCGCTCTATCCCGGCAGCGGCGCCAAAGACGAGCAGGGCAAACACAACACCATCGTCAATGCGCCGCTTTCGCCGAATGTCGGCAGCGACCATTTCCGCGAGGCATTCAAATCGCGCGTGTTGCCAGCCGTTGCCGATTTCCGGCCGGATCTCATCATCATCTCCGCCGGTTTCGATGCGCATCACCGCGACCCGCTGGCGCAGATCAACCTGACCGGCGAGGATTTCGACTGGGCGACCGGGCGCGTGCTCGAACTGGCCGACCGTCACGCCAAGAACCGGGTCGTCAGCCTGCTCGAAGGTGGTTATGATCTCGAAGGCCTCGCCGAATCGGCGGGCATGCATATTCTGCGAATGATGAAGGGTTGAGAATGACTGACAGCGCCAAGCCTGAAGTATCGGGCCTTTCCTTCGAAAAGGCGGTCGCCGAACTCGAAAGCATCGTCGCCCGGCTGGAACGCGGCGATGTGGCGCTGGATGAATCGATCGAGATCTATGAGCGCGGCGAAGCGCTGAAGAAACACTGCGAAACGCTGCTTTCGGCCGCCGAAAACCGCATCGAGAAAATAAGGCTCGACCGCGCCGGCAAGCCGCAGGGCGTCGAGCCGCTCGACGGAGCCTGAGGCGCAGCGAAACGCCTCTTCGAAGACGCTTGGCGTTCGGCTTGCGACCGATCTATGATCCCCTTCCAGAATGTTGAGGGGACAGACACATGACGGACAGATTGAAGGGCAAGGTCGCCATTATTTCGGGCGGCGCGACCGGCATGGGCGGTGCCGCCTCGAAGCTTTTTGCGGCGGAAGGCGCGCGTGTCGCGATCATCGACCGCAATGGCGAAGCAGCCGCCGAGACCGTCAAGCAGATCCGTGACGCCGGCGGCGAGGCCGACTCCTGGACGGCCGATGTCTCCGACGAAGCCGCCGTCAACACCGCCGTGGCGGGCGTCGAGGAACGCTACGGCGCGGTGACCGTGCTCTTCAACCATGCCGGCACCATCGTCATCAAACCCTTCCTCGAAACGACGCTTGAGGAATGGGACTGGCTGCATGCCGTCAATGTGCGCTCGATGTTCCTGATGACCAAGGCCGTGCTGCCGAAGATGATTGCCGCGGGCGGCGGATCGATCGTCTGCACCTCGTCGATCTCGGCGGTCGCCGCCACGCCGATGGAGGTACTTTACGACACGACCAAGGGTGCGGTGCATATGTTTGCCCGGGCGATTGCGGTCGAATTCCGCGACCGCAACATCCGCTGCAACGCCGTCTGTCCCGGCTTCATCCGCACGCCGCATGGCCTGCGCGAGGTGGCCGATCTGCAGGCGCTCGGCGTTGACGTTTCGGATGCCGCCATCGCCGCCCAGCAGGGGCGGATCGGCGAGCCCGAAGACGTCGCCCGGGCCGCGCTTTATCTCGCCAGCGACGAGTCCAACTTCGTCAACGGCGCCCACCTCTTCGTCGATAACGGCTTTACGGCAATCTGAGATTAGGCATGCGCAGCGGGTCCGATTGGACGCGCCGCACTCCAGGCACTATCTGTGGTCGATATCCTACCGCATAATGCAGCAATTCAAAGTGCTGCAGCGTCCTATGCGCGGCTCTCAGAGACGCGCGGCGCTGCAATGTTCGGAGATCAACCATGTCCTTTTTTCCCGGTAAAGATCCGCTCCCCGGCGATGCCTTCGCCTGTGATGCGATCGAGAATCTGATCATTCCGCGCAGCAGCGATATCGGCGGTTTCCAGGTGCGCCGCGCCCTGCCGACGCGGCAGCGGCGGCTCGTCGGGCCGTTCATCTTCTTCGATCGCATGGGACCGGCGATCCTCAAGCCCAACGAGGCGCTGGACGTGAAGCCGCATCCGCATATCGGCCTTTCCACCGTCACTTATCTCTTCGACGGCGAGATCCGCCATCGCGACAGCCTCGGCACCGAAAAGGTCATCCGTCCCGGCGATATCAACCTGATGACGGCGGGCCGCGGCATCGTGCATTCGGAGCGCACGCCGGATAATCTGCGCGGCCATCCGCTGCTGATGTCGGGGCTGCAGACCTGGCTGGCGCTACCCGACGACAAGGAGGAGATCGATCCCTCCTTCGCCCATACGGAAAAGACCGAGATGCCGCTGATCGAAACGCCAGGCGTGCGCGGGCGTGTGGTCATCGGCTCGTTCGAAGGCATGAGATCGCCCGTCGGGGTTTTCTCCGACACGCTCTATGTCGATCTCAGCCTGCAGTCGGGCACCAAGTTTCCCTTCGGCACAGCGCATGAAGAGCGCGCCGTCTACGTGCTCTCCGGTGAGGTCGTCATCGCAGGCGACCGTTTCGCCGCCGACCAGCTGCTGGTCTTCCGGCCGGGCGATCCGATCACGCTCGAAGCCGGCAGCGACGGCTGCCACCTGATGCTGTTCGGCGGCGCGGCGCTCAATTCGAAACGTTATATCTGGTGGAATTTCGTCTCCTCCTCGAAGGAGCGGATCGAAAAAGCCAAAGAGGAATGGCGCACCGGCCGCTTCGATATCGTTCCCGGCGACGAGGAGGAATTCGTGCCGCTGCCGGAAGGCTGACGGCAGCGGTGCCTTGCGGAATCAGCCTGCCGCGAAATAGCGCGTCAGCGCACCTTTCGTGCGGTTGACATAGCCGTCCTGCCAGCTGTCGTCGACGCTGAGAAAGCCGGACCAGCCCTTTTTGCCCTGTCGCTTCAATTCCGCCTCGACGGCGCGGAAGCGATAGTGATCATAGACATCGAGGATGTGGACGGCATAGGCCTCGGCGAGCGCGCGGTCGCCTTTGACGATCAGCATGTTTTCGTCATTGGCGTAAGAGGCCTTGAAGCCGAGATTGTGGCTGCCGAGGACGACGACGCAGTCATCCGACAGGGGGTCGATCACCAGCACCTTGTCGTGAATGATGGCGCCGACCTTCTTGGCCGTCAGTTCCTCAGCACCGAAATCCGCCAGCAGTTGTCGGTCATCGATGCGCGACGCCCGGACGATCGAGACATTCGCCTCGTCGAAGGTATGGGGCGAGATAGCCTCTTCATCATCGTCGGGATCGTCGCGGTCGTTGTCCTTGCCGGCGACATAATTGGGCATGGCTTGGGCGCTTGAAACGGCGCCGGTGACGATCAGCTTCTGATCCTTGAGGCCAATATCGATTGCCTCGCCGACGATGCAATCCCTGCCCGACTGGCCGGGATAAAAGGCGAGGAACAGCACGGCGTGCTCGGCCCGGCGCATCAGCCGGTAGACCTCTCGAAGATCGGGCGGCGTTGCCTTGCCCTTTCTACGGCTTTGCATGTTCGGAGAAAACCAGGCTTCGACCGACGCGCCGTTGCCGGTCGGGACAACAGACGGCGCCTCGTTCGAGCGTCGGAAATCCTTGCTCTGCTGGTTGTCGGGCATGCCGTCATCGAATTCGACAGGCGCTTCCAACGTCGCATTGTCGTCCAGCATCCGCTCCCAATAAGCGACATAGGCCGCGGCAACCTCATCGTTGCGAACGATCAACGCGTTGTTGGATTGGCCGGCAAGCCCCGTCGCGGTCCAGTTGGTGCTGCCGGTGAAAACGCTGCGCTCGGCGCCGCCAGGCGGGATGTGCACGACGAATTTGTTGTGGCCGATCTGGCTCGAATTGTTGAACATCCGGTGGTGAATGTCGACGCCGGCATCGATCAGCGCCTTACGGGCGTGGGCATTGCGCACATCCCAATCGTCGCCGACCTTTCCCGTATTGGCGAGGATGATGTGCAGCCTGTCCTTGTTGGCAAGCAGCAGGTCGAGCAGTTCCTTGTCCTCCAGCTCGTAAAGCGCGACAAGGAAGCGGCCGGGCGCATTGATGAATTCCCTGAGCATCGGAATGACATCGCCGGCAAGATATTTGCGGATGCCGTTTTCCGGATTGGAGATCATGTCGATCAGTTCGTTCGGCTGCTTCACCCCATCTTCCAGCAGGACGTTTCGCAGCCACTGCGCGGCGAGGATGCCATTGGTAAAGGTAGACTCGAACTGGCCACGCTTGCGCGTCACATGCACCGGATTGGAGGCGACCGCCGGGCCGAGATAACCGAGCGGCCGCGGCGGCCCCTCGTAGGCCTTGACTGCGATTTTCTCGAAGGTGCCGTTCTTCTTGATCGGCCTGCCGTCTTTGTCCCGCTTGTTGATCTCGACGAGCTGAGGCGTCGGATCGGGTGCGGCCTGCATGCCCGGCTTGAGATCGCCGAGCGGACGGATTTCGTAACGCACGCGAACCTCGTCCGGCCGCCGTTTCATTTCGTTGCGCCGCTTGCGTAGCGTCAGGTCGCGCCAGGACAATTTTTGCACCGGCCAGAGCGACGTCGTTTGCGGCAGCCAATGCGGATTGCGCTGTCCCTTGAAGGCGACCCAGGCGGCGCAAGTGACACGGTCCTCGCTGCCATTAAGTCTTTTCGAGACGTTTCCCTGCTCGTCGAGATAGACGCGGACGACTTCAAACCCAAGGCATCCATCGATCTTGTCGTCGATGTCCCAGGCCACATAGGCGACCTCGTTGTTGACATAGGCATGCGCTGCAATAATGGTTCCCATGACCTGATCCCCCATCCGGCGCGGCAACATTGCTACCATTCCGTGTCATATTCAAGTTTCTCACCGGCTCCTTCGCCCGTATGAGATCCCGGGCAAATCAGGCGAGTGCAACTTACAGAAATAGAAAGTGATATCGTCCGAAAGCGCTCACACTTTTTTCCGCCATGCTCTAAGGTGAAAACCTTCGGTTCCTGAAATGCACTTGTTTTGCCCCGATCTAATCGAATAAAGCGAAACAAGGAAAAGCAAGAAAGAGCGCCCGCCCGTGACACAACTGCCGAAGACCCCCCTGCTCGACCAGGTCACTTACCCCGCCGACCTGCGCAAGCTCGAGGATCGCGACCTGCCGCAGCTTGCCCGCGAGGTCCGGGACGAAATGATCGATGCGGTGTCGCGCACCGGCGGTCATCTCGGCGCCGGTCTCGGCGTGGTCGAGTTGACGATCGCCATCCACAGCGTCTTCGACACGCCTGATGATCGGCTGATCTTCGACGTCGGCCATCAATGTTATCCGCACAAGATCCTCACCGGCCGGCGCGACCGCATTCGGACGCTGCGCCAGGAAGACGGGCTTTCCGGCTTCACCCGCCGGGCCGAGAGTGAATATGATCCATTCGGGGCGGCGCATTCCTCGACCTCGATCTCGGCCGGCCTCGGCATGGCGATCGCCGCCGATCTCGACAAATCAGACCGCCGTGTCATCGCCGTCATCGGCGACGGCGCGATGTCGGCCGGCATGGCCTATGAGGCGCTGAACAATGCCGGGGCGCTCGACGCACGGCTCATCGTCATCCTCAACGACAACGACATGTCGATCGCGCCGCCGACGGGTGCGATGAGCGCCTATCTCGCCCGCCTTGCTTCCGGGCGCACCTATATGGGCTTCCGCGATTTCGGCAAGAAGCTGACGGCCTATCTCGGCAAGAATATCGACCGGGCGATCACCCGCGCCGTCGAACATGCCCGCGGTTACGTCACCGGCGGTACCATGTTCGAGGAGATGGGCTTTTATCATATCGGGCCGATCGACGGGCATTCCTTCGACCATTTGCTGCCAGTGCTGCGCAACGTGCGCGACAATGGCCGCGGACCGGTGCTGATCCACGTCGTTACCCAGAAGGGCAAGGGCTATCCGCCGGCCGAAGCCGCAGCCGACAAATATCACGGCGTCAACAAGTTCGACGTCATTACCGGCGCCCAAGCTCGGGTGAAGCCGAATGCGCCGAGCTATACCAGCGTCTTTGCCGAAGCACTGGTGCAGGAAGCGACCCTCGACGACAAGATCGTCGGCATCACCGCCGCCATGCCGAATGGTACCGGCCTCGACAAACTCGCCGAAGCCTTTCCGTCGCGCTGTTTCGATGTCGGCATTGCCGAACAGCATGCCGTGACCTTCGCCGCCGGCTTGGCCGCGGAAGGCTACAAGCCGTTCGCCGCGCTCTATTCCACCTTCCTGCAGCGCGCCTACGATCAGGTCGTGCACGACGTGGCGATCCAGGGACTGCCGGTGCGTTTTCCGATCGACCGCGCCGGCTTCGTCGGCGCCGACGGCCCGACCCATGCCGGCTCCTTCGACACCGCCTTCCTGACCACCCTGCCCGGCTTCGTGGTGATGGCGGCGGCCGACGAGGCCGAACTCAAGCACATGGTGCGCACGGCTGTCGCCTATGACGGCGGGCCGATCTCGTTCCGCTATCCCCGCGGCGAAGGTGTCGGCGTCGACATGCCGGCGCGCGGCGAAATCCTGCAGATCGGCAAGGGACGCATCGTCAAGGAAGGCACCAAGGTGGCGCTGCTCTCCTTCGGCACACGGCTTGCCGATTGTCTGCTGGCCGCCGAAGATCTCGATGCCGCCGGGCTTTCGACGACGGTCGCCGATGCGCGCTTCGCCAAGCCGCTCGACCACGACCTGATCCGCCAGCTTGCCCGCCACCACGAGATGCTGATCACCGTCGAGGAAGGCTCGGTCGGCGGCTTCGGCAGCCAGGTCTTGCAGTATCTTTCGAGCGAGGGCCTGCTCGACAACGGCCTGAAGATCCGCTCGCTCGTCATGCCGGATATCTGGATGGAGCAGGCCAAGCCGGAAGCGATGAACGCCCATGCCGGGCTAGATCGCGCCGGGATCGTCTCGACAGTATTCAAGGCGCTGGGGCGTGGGGTTGCTGTTGGGGTTGCGGGGTAAAGATTATTGAGGGCGTGCCGTGTGGCCCCTCATCCGCCTGCCTGCACCTTCTCCCCGCTTGCGGGGCGAACGGAGATAGCCGCGAACTCTCCGTGCCCCGCCGACATCTCGTGTGGCACGTCCCCTCGCCCCGCAAGCGGGGAGAGGGTTAGGGTGAGGGGCAGGCTCTTGCTCGGACCTATGCCGATCCTCCCGACAAAAAAGGCGGCGCATCTCTGCGCCGCCCTCTGCATTTGACATCACTTCCTAAAAGGGTCCCCCTCAGAACTCCGTCCAATCCTCTTGAACCGCAACCGCAGCACTCGCCTGTCTTCCGCCGAAGGCCTTGGTGACCTTGCTGGCGAGCGCGCGGGCGGGAGAAGCGACCGGACGGGCGTTGGCGACGGCTGCGCGCGGTGCTGCGGCATCCGGCCTTGTCTGGCCGAGCTTGAACTGGTGCAGCAATTCGTCGAGCGCGTTTGCTTCCTGGGCGAGCGCATGGCTGGCAGCAGTCTGCTCCTCGACCATGGCGGCATTCTGCTGGGTGCCCTGGTCCATGTTGTTGACGGCGGTGTTGATCTCCTGCAGGCCGATCGACTGTTCGCGGGTGGCGGTGACGATGGCGCTGACGTGGTGGTTGATCTCCTGCACCTCGGTAACGATGGCTTCGAGCGCCTTGCCGGTCTCGCCGACGAGGGAGACGCCGGCAACGACCTGTTCGCCCGACGTGGTGATCAGCGCCTTGATCTCCTTGGCCGCCTTGGCCGAGCGCTGAGCGAGCTCGCGGACTTCCTGGGCAACGACGGCAAAGCCCTTGCCGGCATCACCTGCGCGGGCAGCTTCGACGCCGGCGTTCAAGGCCAAGAGGTTGGTCTGGAAGGCGATGTCGTCAATGACGCCGATGATGTTGGAGATTTCGCCCGAGGACTTTTCGATCTGCTGCATGGCGGAGACCGCCCTGCGGACGACTTCGCCGGATTTTTCGGCGCCGAGGCGGGTACGCTCGACGAGATTGCCGGCATCCTCGGCGCGCTTGGCGCTGTCGCGAACGGTGGTCGTCACCTGCTCGAGCGCTGCGGCGGTCTGTTCGACGGCGGCGGCCTGCTGTTCGGTGCGGTGCGCCAGATCGTCGGCGGCGGAGCGGATTTCGCCGGCGCCGGCATTGATCGCCGAGGCGTTGCGGCCGACCGATTGCAGGGCTGCCTGCAGCTTTTCGACCGCGTGGTTGAAGTCATTGCGCAGGCTGTCATATTGCGGCGCGAACGGCGTATGGAGACGGCCGGCCATATCGCCATTGGCAAGTTCGGCAAGGCCGCCGGCCAGAGCGTCGATGGCAAAGCGGATCTCGCCTTCTTCGCGGGCCTTCTGCTCGTCGCCGGCCCGGCGCTGGCGCTCGGCGTCGTCGCGCATGCGGTCGGTTTCGCCGGCAAGACGCAGCTTCTCGATCGCCGCCTGCTTGAAGACCAGCACCGATTGGGCCATGCGGCCGACTTCGTCACCGCGGTCGGTCGCCGGAACCTCGATATCGTTCTCGCCGCCGGCGAGGCGATCCATGGCCCCGGTCATGCCGACGATCGGGCGGACGATGGTGCGCGACATCAGCCAGGCAAGCACGGCGGCGGCAAGCGAGGCCACGATACCGCCGGCAAGCAGCGTCGTCTTCAGATCGCTGTTGGCATCGGCGCGGATTTCAGCAAGCGCTTCGGACTTTTCGCGGGCGCTGGCCTTGATCTTGGCCGAGGCCTGGCGGAAGCCATCGAGCTGGCCCTTGGTGGCGTTGACGCCGATCTTGACGACCTCCTCGATCGGCATGTCGGTTTCCTTGCGCGCTTTGGTCTGCGGCTCGGCCAGTTCATGGAAATAGAGGTCGGCAGCCTTCTGCATGCCGTCGATCATCTCGACCAGCTGCGGCTCGCCGGCCGCTGTCTGCTTGGCGGCGGCGATCGCCTTCAGCATTCGCTCGCGGTTGGTAAAGACATCACCATAGGTGCTGTCGCTGCGGAAGAGGATGAAGCCGCGCAGATTGACGGCCTGCTCGAGCATCGCCTGCAGCGCATCGTCGATCTGGTTGACGAGCAGCTCGGACTTTTCCTGCTCGGCAGAAGCGGCTGCGGATGCCGTCGCCTTGGAGTAGACGAAGGCGGAAACGGCGACGAAAATAAGAATGAGGGCTGCGAACGTGGCCGCAAGCTTCCCGTTCAAGGATATGTTTTTGGCGGACATCGGTGAATTTCTCCTGACGACAGTCGACGCGGCGAAGGTGGGTCGCGCGTGAGGCGCAACCGCAGGGATGTTTGAAACTGAGAACATGATCGGCGTTGAAACGCTTGCGCCGTCATGGCGCCGAGCGGTCCGGACGAACCGCTGCAATCGGGGCGAAGCTATGCGGGCGAGCTTTAGATTTGTTTAAATTGTGCGCAGCAGCAGCGACCGAAGCCATGATTAAAGCTGCTTAAATTAAGGCTGCTTCGGTTCCGCTTCCGGCGGGTTGAGGATCAGGATGTCGAAATCCTTTGCGGGATCGAAATCCTCGGCCGTCATCCGGAAGGTCGTCGAGCCGATCTTCTGAACGTTGCTGCCGCAGAAGCTGATGAGGCTACCCGGCTTGCCCTTATCGATCGTCAGTTGGAAGCGCTTGATCGGCCCCGCCCAGTTGGCGCCGGTCGACAGCACATAGGAGATCCAGCTTTCAGTATAGTTGGAGCCGCCCGTCTCGGCCTCCCCCGCACGCTGTTGCGCGACCCTGACGAAATCCGCATCCAGGCAGTATTTGCGGGAATATTCCTCGAAGCGCTCACCCTTCGGTTGGCCGTTTTCGAGAAAGCTGATGGCGACGGTGCCGCCCACGGCCGGCTGGTAGCGGTGTTCGACGCTCACCTTCTTCTTGGCCGGAAAGGTGGTGCGCCACCAATAGGTCGAGCGTAGCGTCCAGAGCGGCACAAGATCGGCGTCCGTCATGGCATAGATCAGGCCACGGGCGATCCAGTCCTTCCGGACGGGGTCGGGGAGCTTGGAAAGCGCTTCTGTCGTCTTCTGGCTGTAGGGCAGGACCGGAATGCCGTATTTGGTGAACTCGTCGGTCACGTCGATGCCGAGCGAAACGACGCGCTGCTGCAGTTTGGCGGTGATCGGCCTGCCATCCTGCACGGTGGAAAAATGCAGGAAATTGTCGCTGTCATAATCCGAGATGGCCGAGTTGTTGTCCACCTGGCCCGATATGTCGGGCATCGGGAAGGCGACTAGGCTGTCGACATCCTTGTCCGAGGTGTTTTCGAAGACATAATCAACACGCACTTGCGAAGCGGAGATGAAGAGATCCTCTTCGACCATGCTGACATCGTCGGATTGGGCGAAAATCAGCCCGCCGGTCCTGACCTCGGCCATGGTGTCGTTCGCCAGCGCCGGCGATGCCATCCCTGCCGCGACAAGAAGAGTGAAGAGCTTCAGCATAAAACACCCCCGTGTCTGCGGCCGCCCCGTCATCGCCGCGGCAGGATTATCGCCGAAAGCTTTCAAGGGTCAATGATGCTGTCTGGAACAAAACGCTTGCAACCGGCGGCTTTGCCGGTCATTCACAGCCGATGTCCGAACAAAACAGCCAACGCCTCGACCAACTTCTCGTCTCCCGCGGCCTTTTCGCCAGCCGCTCGCGGGCCCGCGACGCCGTGCAGCGCGGCACCGTGCGGATCGCCGGCCAAGTGGTCACCAAAGCCGGGGCGCTCATCGGCGACGACGCTGCCATCGAGATCGACGACCCGGCGCAGGACTATGTCTCGCGGGCAGCATTGAAGCTTGCAGCAGCCCTCGAGCATTTCCGGCTCGATCCCGCCGGCCATCACTGTCTTGATATCGGCGCTTCCACAGGCGGCTTCACCGAGGTGCTGCTGCAGCGCGGCGCTGAGCATGTCACCGCAGTCGATGTCGGTCACGGGCAGATGCATCCACGCATATCGGGCGATCCGCGCGTTACCAGCCGGGAAGGCCTCAACGCCCGCAACCTGACAGCCGACGATATCGGCCATCCCGCCACCTTCATCGTTTCCGACGTTTCCTTCATCTCGCTGAAGCTGGCGCTGGCGCCGGCTCTCGAGATCGTGGAGCAGGGCGCCGTCGCCGTGCTCTTGGTCAAACCGCAGTTCGAGGCGGGGCGCGAGGCGATCGGCAAGGGTGGGCTGTTGAAAGACCCCTCCTCCGCTCCCGCCGTCGCTGCGGAATTGGAGCGCTGGTTCATCGAGGACATGGGCTGGAATAGCCTCGGCCTCATCCCCTCGCCGATATCAGGTGGCGACGGCAATCAGGAATTCCTACTGGCAGGATTGAAACCGTGAGCACCGAAACCGTCACCATCGATAAGCTCGGCGCCCAGGGCGACGGCATTGCCGGCAGCGCCGGCGGACCTGTCTATGTACCGTTTTCCCTCCCCGGCGAAATCGTGGCGATCGCCCGCGTCAAAAGCCAGGGCACGATCATGTCGATCACCACGCCCTCGCCCGACCGGCAGGAGCCGCCCTGCCGGCATTTCGGTCCGGATGGCCTCAACGGCACCTGCGGCGGCTGCACGCTGCAGCATATGGCAGACGGCCCCTACCGCGCCTTCAAGCGCCAGTTGGTCATCGATGCGCTCAGATCGAAGGGGCTGACGCCTGACGTCGGCGAGATCGTGCCGGCCCGGCCGGGTGAGCGGCGGCGCGTGGTGTTTGCGGCGCGCAAGACCGAGAAAGACATGCTGATCGGTTTCAACCAGGCCGAAAGCCACCATATCGTCGCGATCGAGGAATGTCCGATCTCGTCTGCGGGCATCGTCGCCCGGCTGCCGGCGATCCGGGCGATTGCCGCGGCACTCGCGACCAATGCCGAACCCTTCCGCGTCTCCGTGCTCGAAACGCTATCCGGCCTCGACATAGCCGTCGACGAGGTGAAGAAATTGTCCGACCCGCAGCGTCGCAAGGCGGTCGAGACGGTGCTTGGCCTGCGCGGCATTGCGCGCGTTTCGCTGAACGGCGAAATCCTCATCGAGCCGTCGAAGCCGCTGGTCGATTTCGGCGGCGTCCAGGTTTCGCCGCCGCCCGGCGGCTTTACCCAGGCGACCAAGCCGGCGGAAGAGGCAATGGCCGAGCTGGTGCTTGCCCATGCCGGCAAGGCCAAGCGCATTGCCGATCTCTTTGCCGGCGCCGGCACGTTTTCGCTCAGGCTGGCGCGGATCGGCCGCGTGCATGCGGTCGAAGCCGAGGCAAAGGCACTCGCTGCCCTCGACCACGCTGCCCGCAACACGCCCGGACTGAAGCCAGTCAGCGTCGAGAAGCGCGATCTCTTCCGCCGTCCGCTGATGACGCAGGAATTCAAACCTTTTGACGTCGTTGTCTTCGACCCGCCGCGGGCCGGCGCCGAGTTCCAGTGCAAGGAGCTTGCCCGCTCTGCGGTGAAGAAGATCGCCGCCGTCAGCTGCAATCCGCTGACGCTGGCGCGCGACCTGGCGATCCTCGTCGAGGGCGGCTACCGGATCACCGGGGTGACGCCGATCGACCAGTTCCTCTGGACCTCGCATGTCGAGGTGGTGGCGACGCTGGAGAAATAGGCTGGCCGTCCGCCGCCTAACCCGCCGTCAGTGCCAAGGGACCGGCCTAAAATCACCAGGCGGAGGAACCCGATTGCGAATGCGCAAGACCAGAAGACGCAATCCTTATTATGACGGCCCGGTGTCCGATCACTTCGACGGCACGCATTTCTTCAATCCCGAAGGTATCGAGCCCCTTGGTTTCCGCGATTTGCTGCGGTGGCAGTTCGGCGGCGGCCGTCAGCGTTGGCCGAAATCGGTCCCAAGTCCATATTCGGCGGCCAAACCCGATGCACGTGTTGACGATGCAGATCTGCGGGTGACCATGGTTGGCCATGCAACAATGCTCGTCCAGGTCGCCGGGCTCAATATCCTGACCGACCCGGTATGGTCGGAGCGCGTCAGCCCCTTCGCCTTTGCCGGCCCCAAGCGCGTCGTCCAACCGGGCATCGCATTCGATGATCTGCCGCCGATCGATCTCGTGCTGATCTCGCACAATCACTATGATCATCTCGATATCGCAACCCTCAAGCGGTTGCAGGCGAAACATCGGCCGCGTGTCGTGACGCCACTCGGCAATGACACGATCATCCGCCGCGCCGTGCCCGATCTACAGACGATAACGATGGATTGGGGCGAGCGCATCTCGCATGCCGGAATCAGCATTGATGCGGAGCCCGCGCATCATTGGTCCGCCCGCGGCACCGCCGATCGCCGGATGGCACTCTGGGCGTCGTTCGTCTTGTCGACTCCGGCCGGAAAGATTTATCACGTCGGAGATACGGGCTTTCACCACGGCATCCATTACAAAGCGGCACAGCAGAAGCATGGCGGCTTTCGCCTGGCGATTTTGCCCTTCGGCGCATATGAGCCGCGATGGTTCATGAAAGGCCAGCACCAGAATCCGCGGGAGGCGGTGATCGGGATGACGCTGGCAAATGCAGCCTATGTGGCAGGGCACCACTTCGCGACGTTCCAACTGACAGATGAGGCGGTCGACGCACCGGCACGAGCATTGCAAGACGCGATGCGCGAGCATGATATTCCCCTGGAACGGTTCCGGCCGCTCAGGGCCGGCGAGCTCTTCGACGTGCCGGCAGTCTAAGGCGCGTCCGACGCGGAGCAATTCCAGGAAAAGTGCGAAGCGGTTTTCCATCCGGAATTGCGTAAAAACAAAAACTTAGAGCGGTTCCGCGCTTCCACGAAAAGCTGAACCGCTCTAACGCCGCATGAATGCCTCAAAAGCCGCCCGGGCCTCCGCACTTTTCAGCCGCGCGGAGAAATGGCGGGCCTCCTCGTCGATGCGGGCGATGATCTCGTCCCTGTCGCCTCGAATGAGATCGCGGGCGATGCGCAGGGCCTCCGGCGGTTTGGCAGCCAGCCGGGCGGCGGTCGCCAGCGTTAGGGCATCGACCTCGGCGGGTTCGACCACCTTCCAGATGAGACCGGCGTCCTTGGCTTCGGCGGCCGAGAAGGCTTCGCCCGCCGCAAGCAGGGCGAAGGCGCGCTGGTGGCCCATCAGGCGCGGCGCGACGAGGCTCGAGGCCGCCTCCGGCACCAGCGCCAGATCGACGAAGGGCGTGCGGAACTGGCTTCGATCCGAGGCGATGGTCAGGTCGCAATGGAGATGGATCGTCGTACCGATGCCGATCGCCAGGCCGTCGACGCCCGAAACGATAGGCTTTTCGGCCTTCACCAGCGCATAGAGAAAATCGAGGAGCTCCGGCCCGAGGCCGCCGCCCATCGCCGCGGCGAGAAAATCGCCCATGTCGTTGCCGGCCGAGAAAGAGCCTTCGGTGCCGAGGAAAGCAGTGGCGCGGATCTCGGGATTGGCGTTCGACGCATTCAGCGCATCGGCCATCACACGGTACATGGCGCGGGTGATGGCGTTCTTCTTCTCCGGCCGGTTGAAGCGGATGATCTGGACGCCCGGATGGGCGGAAGGCTGCTCGATGATGATGTGATCGGTCATTGGATGTCCTCAAGCAAGCAGGATGCGGGCGGCGGCAAGGCTTGCCGCGCCATTGACGACCTGGTCGCGAAGGGCCGCGGTCTCCGCGAGCAGGTTTTCGGCGGCGAAGCGGCAGAGCGCGATACGCCCCTCGCCCCTGCCATCGCCGCTTTCGGCAAGAGCGCCCTTGGCGAGATAGCAGCCGGTGAGCACCAGCCCAAACAGGCGCTGATAGGGTGTCGCGCCGGAAAGTGCCTCGGCGGCTCTGTTGTCGGCCAGCGTCTGCAGCAGCCAGCCGCTCGCCGCTTCGAGATCTGAAATCGCTGCGTCGAGCCTAACTGCGGCCTCGCCGAGGCCATCGAGATTGGAGCGGCGGACGCTATCGGCGATCTCCTTCAATTCAGCGATGAAGCCTCTCACCTGATCGCCGCCGGAGAGCGTCAGCTTGCGAGTGACGAGGTCGATCGCCTGGATACCGTTGGTGCCCTCGTAGATCGGCGCGATGCGGGCGTCGCGCAAATACCGCGCAGCACCCGTCTCCTCGATGAAGCCCATGCCGCCATGCACCTGAATGCCGAGCGAGGCGACGTCGACGCCGGCATCGGTCGAAAAGGATTTGGCGATCGGCGTCAGCAGGGCGGCGCGCTCCTGCCAGTGGCGGTTGCTATCGCCGGCCCGGTGGGACATGTCGATCGCGTGGGCGCAGGAATAGGAGATGGCGCGCGCGCCTTGGGTCAGCGCCTTCATGGTGAGAAGCATGCGGGCGACATCGGGATGTTCGACGATCGGGCTCATGCCGGCGCCGCTCCAGCCGGGCGCCTTGCCCTGGGTGCGCTCCTTGGAATAGGCGACAGCCTTCTGGGTGGCGGCCTCGCAAATCGCCACGCCCTGCATGCCGACGGCCAGGCGGGCATTGTTCATCATCGTGAACATGCAAGCGAGGCCCTTGTTCTCCTCGCCGACCAGCCATCCCACAGCCCCCTTTTCATCACCGAACCGGCCGTCGCCATAGATCATCGTGCAGGTCGGCGAGCCGTGGATGCCGAGCTTGTGCTCCAGCGAATGACAAAACAGATCGTTGCGGGCCCCAAGCGAGCCGTCGTCGTTCACCAGGAATTTCGGCACCAGGAAGAGCGAAATGCCGCGGGTGCCGGCCGGCGCATCCGGCAGGCGGGCCAGCACCAGATGGATGATGTTGTCGGCCGCGTCATGCTCGCCCCAGGTGATGAAAATCTTCTGGCCGAAGAGGCGGTAGCTGCCGTCGGCGCGGCGCTCGGCGCGGGCCTTGAGCACGCCGAGATCGGAGCCGGCATGCGGCTCGGTCAGGTTCATGGTGCCGGTCCATTCGCCGGACACCATCTTCTCCAGATATGTCTCCTTCAGTGCGGCGCTGCCATGGGTGCTGACGGCTTCGATCGCGCCCATCGTCAGCGTCGGGGCGAGGGCGAAGGCCATGGAACCGGAATTCCACATTTCCAGCGCTGCGACGTTCAGCATATGCGGCAGGGCCTGGCCGCCGAAAGCTTCGGGCGCCGTCAGGCCGTTCCAGCCGCCGGCGATCCAGTTGCGATAGAGATCGCGCCAGCCATCCGGCAGTCTGACCTCGCCACCCTCCAGGCGGGCGCCCTGGCGGTCGCCGATGTCGGCGAGGGGTGCCACTTCCTCTGTGGTAAAACGTCCCGCCTCGGCGAGGACGGCGTCGACCAGATCTTCGCCGAGATCGCCGAGAAGCCCCTCTGATATCGCTTCGCGCATACCGGCTACATGCTTCAACGTAAACGCGATTTCCTCGACGGGCGCCTGATACATGGTTTTCCTCCGTGGGACCGGCCTGCATTTTTACCCTTGGGCAAAGCCTCTCCGAGGCAAGGGCTAATTGATTTTTACGTAAACGTCAATTTCGATTTCCCGCCCTGCCATGCGATAATTCGCCCGATACGGCGCTTGGCACTTGCCCCCTCGCACAAATGGACGTCATGAAGACTCGCTAAGGAATGACATCGCCTTCGCAAAGGACCGGCGACCAATGGATACATTGCCCGTCAACATACCCGGTTTTGTCTGGGCCTATCGCTTCTCGCCGGATGAAAAGACCGCGGTGCGGCTGAACAACAGTGCGACGGTGGCGGAACTGACCGCCGACAACTGTTTCTACTGGCTGCACCTCAACCTTGTCGACGCCCGCGTACCGGCCTTGCTCGAGACGCTCGACGGGCTGACGGAAGAGGCGAAATCGGCGCTGACGACGCGTGACACGCATGCGACCATCACCGTCGACGAGCAGATGCTCTACGGCACGCTTGTCGACTGCCAGCGCGATTTCGCCCAGGATACCAACAATCTCGGCTGGCTGCATTTCGCCATGTCCGACCGCTTCATCATCACCACGAGGCTGCAGCCGCTGCGCAGCGTCGAGCGGGCGCGGGCGCTGATCGAGAAGAATCCGGGCAAATTTTCACGGCCTGTCGATCTCTTCGAGCTGCTGGTGATCGAGTTTCAGCGCACCCTGATCGCGATCGTCATCGAACTCACCGACGAGTTGAACCTGATCGAGGATTTCGTCTACGACAATGCGCCGCGCGACGAACGCCGGCGGCTGGCGCCGGTGCGGCGAACCGTGGTGAGATTGCATCGGCATCTGC
Organism: Rhizobium hidalgonense; assembly: GCF_002914525.1. GTDB lineage: Bacteria > Pseudomonadota > Alphaproteobacteria > Rhizobiales > Rhizobiaceae > Rhizobium > Rhizobium hidalgonense. The sequence continues at coordinate 54,137 of NZ_LODW01000022.1, forward strand.
GCACGGTGCTGGCGCTGATGCGCCGGGCTGCGGCAGCCGACGACGACGAGATGCCCTTCGGCTTCGACGATGTGGCGCGGCGACTGACGAGCCGGCTGGAAACGGTCGACCACGACATCTATGCGCTGCAGGATAGGGCGCGGCTGCTGCACGAAGAAATCGATTCGAAACAATCCTCCGAGACCAACCGCCACCTCTATCTGCTGTCGATCATGACGGCCTTCCTGCTGCCGCCGACCCTGGTAACGGGTTTCTTCGGCATGAACACTGCCAACCTGCCCTTCGCCGTCGGCGACTACGGCACCGAATACGCCGTCGCCCTGATCGTCGCCTCGATCGCCTTTGCCTGGTGGCTGCTGCGGCGGGTGGATATTCTTTGAAGCGCAGCGAACTGCCCCTCATCCGCCTGCCGGCACCGACCGGGGTCGAGCCACGGGTCTCGACCCGTCCTTCGGACCCCCGCTCGCGGGCGAAGGGGATATGCCGTGGCCTCTCCGTTCCTCACACACTTTTCGCAGGGCACGTCCCCTCTCCCCGTTTTTACGGGGAGAGGGTTAGGGTGAGGGGCTAAGCTGCTGGCGCCTCAATAAGGCGAATGCTTGGGTGATGAGCTTTGATGCCGCCACCTCACCCGGAACAGTTCTTGCACGGTTACTAATATATATACCGTGGGGAGAGCTAATGTCATGAAATGGTGCACATCCGGAGAGTTTGCCCCTCTGATGCTCGTTGTGAGTGGGCCGGAAAAATACAAGCTTGTTGCAACCCTTGGTCAGGCTGCCGAGATGCTGACGGTTGGCTGGCCGACCGACGATGGAGAAGAATACCTCGTGGCGATTATGGCTTGCCGGGATGCAATTCACGGGGAAATTCCGGCTGAGGACGCGCGAGCAGCGCTTATCCGTGCCGCCGACGAAGCTGGCATTTCGGTGATCACCGTCGTTCACTGAGTTTAGCAGCCGACGCGCGTACCCTCTCCCCCGTTTTTACGGGGAGAGGGTTAGGCTGAGGGGCAGCATTCGGCGCCTATCAATAGGGCGAATAGCACTGCTGGCGCGGGCCGTTATAGGGCTGGAACGTGTTGTCGTAGGCGCGATAGGACCGGTAGCGGTTGGCGCACCAGGCGACGTGGCTCGAACCCATACGGGGCGCCGGTTCGACGTAGCGCGGCTGGGCGACAATGGCGCCGCCGATGACTGCGCCGGCGCCGAAGGCGGCGAGCGGGTACCAGTAGCCGTTGTAGTGACGGTAGCCCGGGCGGTAATAGCTATATCCGCGATAGCCGCCGTAATAGCCGGGGCGGTAGCCGCCGCCGTAGCCGGGCCGATAATAGGCGCCAGGGCGATAGCCCGGCCGGTAATAATCGCCGCGATAGTAGCGGCGGTATTGGACGTTCTCGACGGCAGAGGATTTTTCCACCTGCGGGGCGGTCGGCACCTGGATTGCCTGCGACGGCACGAAGCTTGTCAGAACGACGGCGGCGGCCAAAGCTGCGGTCGCGATCTTGTTACTCAAACTAAACATTCTTCTCTCCCATTCAACAGCGATAACCGCCTGCTCCAGCAACGCTATCGTGCCCGAATGGTTCCGAAAGCGGCCGGGGCCGGCTGCTTTCGTCTTTTTAAAGAAATCGATCTGAACCGGGCATTAACCGCGATGAACCGCGCTCAATGCCTATCTTCCGACGTGTGCTTAGGCCACGGCGGAGATTTTCGCCTGATCACCCTGCAGGCGGTTGACCATAAAGTTCGAATACCATTCGAGGAACTGCATGACGCCGCCCTCGTGCAGGGAAGAATAAGGGCCGGGTTCATAGGCCGGCGAGTGGATGCCGAAGGCATTCTCCTCGACGATGCGGCGATCCTGGTCGTTGGTCTCGGTCCAGACGTGGGTCAGTTCCTCGAGATTGTAATCCACGCCTTCGACGGCGTCCTTGTGGACGAGCCACTTGGTCGTCACGGCCGTCTCGTTGGCGCTGAGCGGCAGCACGCGGAAGGAGATGGCATGGTCACCGAGCAGGTGGTTCCAGGTCGTCGGGTAGTGGAAGAGCAGCATGGTGCCGATATGGCTGATCGAGATATCGTCGGCTAGCGGACGCGTGACAGCGCGCTTGCCCGACATAGTGTAGCTCTCGGCATCTTCGATCAGCGGCATGCGGGCGGTGCGGAACTGTCCGTCCGGCGAAATCTGGAACTTGCTCGGCAGGCCGGCGGCCTCGCAGCGCGCCCAATGGCCGGCGATCTCCGGATCGTCAGCGCCGCCATCCGTGCCGGTGACACTCGGGGCTTCGGGATAGGTGCGGCAGAGTTCAGGGTGATTGGCGGCGCAGTGGTAGCACTCGCGGTTGTTTTCCCAGACGAGCTTCCAGTTGCCCTTCTCGATGATCGTGCTCTGGAAGGCGACTTTGCTCTCGCTGATCCGGTGCGGGGCGACATAGGGCTCGATCTTGTCGCGCACTGGCTGGAAATTGGGAGCGGTGTCGGCAAGGCAGATGAAGACATAACCTGCGACGACTTCGCAATGGACAGGCTTCAGGTTGAAGCCGGTCTTGTCGAAATCATCCCCCATGTGGCGGGCGAAGGCGAGCTTGCCTTCAAGATCATAAGTCCACTGGTGATAGGGGCAGACGAGGCGCACGGAGGAGCCGTGCTCCTTGGTGCAGACGCGCGAGCCGCGATGACGACAGCTGTTGTGGAAGGCGCGGATGACATTGTCTTTGCCGCGGACGACGACGACGGGATAGCTGCCGATCTGGACGGTAAAATAGGCGCCCGCCTTCGGCAGTTCGCAATCATGGCCGATGAACAGCCAGTCGCGATAATAGATCATCTCCATGTCGAGCTGGAAATAATCCTCGTCGATATAGAACGGCCGCTCGAGGCTGAAGCCCTCCCGGCGGTTCTTGAGCTGACGCAAAACGTTGCTGCGAATATCCATCTTCATGTCCTCGTGCACCCGGTTGCCGCCCTTACCCCGAAGGCCGGCGGAAGCGCGCCTGCTTCCTTCTCCTTCAGGAGAATTGTTCATGGCGGCCATTTAATCACCTGAGCCCATTTAATCATCTGGGTAGGCTGTCGTTCGGTTGTAATGCGACATCGGCTTCGAAATTGACGACAGGATGCGCCCGGCCCGTCCGGAGCGATCCCATCACTCGACTGTGCAGGTCATTATCGTCAATTGCGACATGGCGTAAAGACCCGATCCGCAGAGAGTGATGCGGCCCGATAGCCCCGATCGTCGCATTTGCGACATCGCCCGATATCGGCCCTCCACTGAGGCGGCAACCCGCGCCATTTTAACACCGCCTTAAGCATACGGTCCTATCGTGCTGAGCATCCGAGACCGACGAAGCACGCGAATCATGGCCAAACTCCGGTATTTCGACGCGAAAGAAACGAGCAGATCGCAGGAGCCGCAGCTCGTTGCCGCGCATTCCGAATTCCTGCGCACCGGCCGCATCCCCCGCGAGCGGCGGCACTGGCTGGCCGAGGAAAAGCGCTATTTCACCCATGACGAGGTCGCCGCCAAAACCGGCCGCAAGCTGCAGGTGGCCGGCGAGAAGACGCATCAGCACATCAACGGCTTTCACCATTCGATCCAGTTTCCGAAGATGATCTTCCACCGGACGCTAGAGGACAGCCCGCATCTCGGCTATTGCCACGTCACCGCCGCGCGGACGAAGTTCGCCCATTATGACGAGGTGAGCTGGGCCTTCTACATCGCCAATTTCTATTCCGACATCGGCGAGAACGACAATTTCTTCGAACGGATCGATGTCGGCTATTCCCGCATGTATTTCGCCGTCGCCATCAAACCGGGCGAAGACTCTCAGGAAAAGATGGCCATCGACCGGTCGGTGCGCGGCAATGGCCTGCTCTTCCGCACCCATGATCCGCAGGCGGCGATCCGCAACATCCTGCTGCTCGGCGCCCGCAACGAACAGCTGCGCGAAATCATCCGCCAGCTATAAACGCGATTGATCGCGGGCGGTGGAAAGCCTAATGACTGCCGGAAGGAAAAACCAGGCAGCACATGGCACGCATCATCGACATAGAGGCAGACAGGCAGGCAGCGCTTGAGGCCGCCTGTGCCGCGCTCGCCGGCGGCTTTGCCATCGCCATTCCGACCGAGACCGTCTACGGCCTTGCCGCCGACGCCACCAATCCGGCGGCGATCACCCGCATCTACGAGACCAAGGGCCGGCCGCGTTTCAACCCGCTGATTTGCCACATGGCCGATCTTGCGATGGCCGAGGAGCATGCCGAATTCGACCCCGTGTCGCGGGCGCTCGCTGCTGCCTTCTGGCCCGGCCCGCTGACGCTGGTGCTGCCGCTGAAACCGCAAAGCCCGATTCATTCGCTGGCGACCGCCGGGCTCGACAGCGTCGGCGTGCGCGTGCCGAAAGGTTTTGCGGGCGCGCTGATCGGCGCCTTCGGGCGGCCGCTCGCCGCCCCCAGCGCCAACACGTCAGGCGCGATCAGCGCAACGAGTGCGACCCATGTCGATGCCGATCTCGGCGCGAAGGTCCCGTTGATCCTCGATGCAGGCCCAAGCACCGTCGGCGTCGAATCGACGATCGTCAAGGTGGAGGGCGACCGGGTAAGGCTGCTGCGGCCCGGCGGCCTGGCAGCGCGCGAGATCGAGCGTGTCGCCGGCCGGCCGTTGCTCCGGGCGAAGACGGCATCGGCGGCGATCGAAGCACCCGGCATGCTCGCCTCGCACTACGCGCCGGGTGCCGCCGTGCGCCTCAATGCGACGACCGTCGAACCTGGCGAAGCGCTGATCGCCTTTGGCAGTGCAGTGGTCTCCGGCAAAAACGGGGCCCGGATCGTTCTCGATCTCAGCCCAGGCGGCGACTTGGCCGAGGCGGCGGCCAATCTCTTCGACTATATGAAACGGGCTGATGCCAGCGGGGCTTCGAGCATCGCCTTTTCGGCCATTCCCGAGGAGGGGCTCGGCGAAGCGATCAATGACCGCCTGCAGCGGGCAGCGGCTCCGCGCGACTGACAGACCTGACCTAATCGACCGAGGACCGACCGATGAGCACCGGCATTTCCACCGATCTTCTCGACCGCTTCGCCGCCATCGTTGGCGACAAGTATGCGCTTAGCAGCGAGGCCGATCTTGCGCCGCACCTGATCGAAAACCGCGGGCTCTATCACGGCTCCTCCCCTCTCCTTTTGAAACCCAGCTCGGTCGAGGAAGTCTCCGCTATTATGAAGCTTGCGACGGAGACCGGAACGGCGATCGTGCCGCAGACCGGCAATACCGGCCTCGTCGGCGGCCAGACGCCGCGTGCCGGCAGGTCGGATATCATCCTGTCGCTCGAGCGCATGAACAAGATCCGCGATGTCGATCCAGTGGCCAACGTGCTGGTGGCTGATGGCGGCGCCATTCTCGCCGACGTGCAGAAGGCGGCCGAAGCGCATGGGCGGCTGTTTCCGCTATCGCTGGGCTCCGAGGGCTCCTGCCGCATCGGCGGCAATCTCTCCACCAATGCCGGCGGCACGGCGGTGCTGGCCTACGGCAATATGCGCCAGCTCTGCCTCGGCCTCGAAGTGGTGCTGCCGACCGGCGAGATCTGGGACGGGTTGCGCCGCCTGAAGAAGGACAATACCGGCTACGACCTGCGCGACTTGTTTATCGGCGCCGAAGGCACGCTCGGCATCATCACCGGCGCGGTGCTGAAGCTGTTTCCGCAGCCCCTCGGCCATCAGGTGGCGTTCGCCGGCCTGAATTCGGTGGCGGATGCGCTTGGGCTCTTCAATCTTGCCTCCAGCCTCTGCGGCGCTTCACTCACCGGTTTCGAGCTGATGCCGCGTTTCGGCGTCGAGATCACCACCCGCCACATCGACGGCGTTCGCGATCCGCTGGAAGCGGCCTATCCCTGGTACGTGCTGATCGACATTTCAACGTCGGATTCGGCCGAGACGGCCGAGCGGATGATGAACGGCGTGCTCGAACAGGGTTTTGAGGCCGGGCTGGTGCTGGATGCTGCGATCGCCTCGTCGGTGGCGCAGCAGAAGGCGATCTGGCACATGCGTGAGAGCATGTCAGATGCCCAGAAGCCCGAAGGCGGGTCGATCAAGCACGATGTTTCCGTGCCGGTGTCGAGGATCCCGCATTTCATGGCCGAGGCCGAAGAAGCTGTCATGGCGGCAATGCCGGGCGCCCGCATCTGCGCCTTCGGCCATATGGGCGACGGCAATATCCATTACAATATTTCCCAGCCGGTCGGTGCCGACAAGGCCGCCTTCATCGGCCGCTGGCGCGAAATGAACCACATCGTCCATGGCTTGGTGCTGGCGCATGGCGGCTCGATTTCCGCCGAACACGGCATCGGCCAGCTGAAGCGCGACGAACTGGCGGCGATCCGCCCGCCGATCGAAATCGAACTGATGCGCCGCATCAAGCGCGCCTTCGATCCGGCTGATATCATGAACCCGGGAAAGGTCGTCAGCCTCGAGGTATGAGGGCAGCCGTCGGCGCCAGCCGCCGCGCTCCTGCCGGACCTTATGACTACCGCGGGCCGCCGCCGGTGAGGATCTGCAGCGCCGGCGATTGCTGGGCGCTGTTCTGGACGTCGTACATGGCGGTGAAGCGGCGCAGCAGCTTGTCGACCTTTTTCGGGTCCTGGAGATCCTCGAGCTTGACGAAGCGGTTGATCAGATCGGCCTGCTTGGCGACGTCCATGCCGGAAATCTGCGAAGGCAGGCTGTAGGCTGTGGTGATGACCTGATAGAGCGCCTTGTCGCCGAGGATCGAATAGATCGAGGTGATGCTCGGGGCCTTGCGGCTGAAATAAAGCGCCAGGCGCACACCGTCGTTGCTTTCGCCCTGCTGGGCTTCCAACGTCTGCTGGACATAAAGCTCCTGGGTGTTCTCCTCGGCGGCCTTGTTCTGGATGGCGCCCATCTTGGCGCGGGTCAGATTGCCGTCCTTGTCGAAGTTGAAGGCGGCGACGATATCCTTGAAACGGGCATCGGCCTTGGCGTTCAGATAGCTCTTCTTATCGTCGGGATCGGAGGTGAAGATTTTCTTCAGCGTCGCCTTGTCGTAATCCTTCGGGTCGAGATTGTTGGCTTTCAGCACCAGATCTGTCAGGCGGCTGTCGTCGAGGAAATCATCGAGCGACTTTACCTTGGCCATGCCCTTGGCGAAGTAATCCACTTCGGCCGTTGCATCCTTGGATGCCTTGTCCTTTACCGGGCCGGCCTTCAGCAGCATGGTCATATGCGCCTTGTAGTCGGTGGCATATTTGGCCATGGTCGCGTCGGGCAGCGCCTGGAAGGGTGATGCCGCCTTGCCGTCGGGGCCGAAATTGAAGGCGCGGGCGAGATTGGTGATGCGCTCGTCCTTTAGCGAGGCGATATAGCCATTCGGATCATAGGCATCGCTCGTCAGGATCTTGCGCATCATCGAGCGCGGCACGTCCTGGTCGGTCAGGCCGAAGGCCTGCAGCGCCACATGAAAGGGATCCGGCAGATTGTCGTTGCTCTTCCGGAAATCGGCCGAAGCATTGTTGCGCAGGAAATCGTTGACCGATTTGATCTCGGCAGTATCGAGCAGGCTGTTGCTGTCGGCCATCATGCTCGAGTAGTTGGAGGCGACCTCATCGATCGCCTCCTCGCGCTCGTCGTCATAGCGCGCCATATAGTTGTCATTGGTGGTCTGCGCCTGATCGGCCGTCTGGACCGAACTGACGACCGGCAGCGATCCATCGGCGGCGAAGTTGAAATCGGCGTTAAGATCGGCATGACCGGCAGCTGAGGCGGCCGTCGCATCGGTCAGGAAGCTCTTCAGGTCGGCGTCCGAGATATTCAGCGGCAGATTGTAGGTGCTCTTCAGGAAATTGGTGATGGCGGGATCCGCGATGAGATCGTCGACATTGGCGATCGTCGCCATCCGGGCGGAATAATCGTCGGTGCGCGCTCCGGCGGCAAATTTCGTGTTGCGGATCTGGGTGTCCGTCTGCGCCGACAGGCCGTCCTTGAGAGAGCCATCCGCCTTGAAGTTGAAGGCGGCGGCAACGTCGGCATAGGTGCCGGTGCCGCTCTGATCGGTGAGAATGCTGCGAAGAGCGACGTCGGTGACGGTAGACGGGATGCCGAAGGCGTTGCGCACGAAATTGTTCAGCTTCTGGTCCGCCAGCAACTGATCGACGTTCGAGATTCCCGCGATGGTCGACTGATAATAGACGGCCGCACTATCGGCCTTGCTGGCAGTGCTCGCGCTTTGCGAAGCAGTCTGCGAGGCGTAAAGGGTGGCGACCGAACCGTCCGTCTTGAAATTGAAGAGATCGTGGACGTCGCTATAGCCCTGAGCGCTGGCGGCCGCGGGATCGACGAGGAAAGTCCTCAGCGTCGCATCGGAGACGCTGTCGGCGATCTGCATGCTGGTCCTGAGATAGCTCACAGCAACCGGATCGGACATGATACCGTCGACATTGGTGACACCGCCGATCATGGTATTGAAATGCGCCGCGTTCGCTGCCGACTTGTCGGTGGTCGATTTGCGCTGCGTGTCCGTCTGGATCACCGCACCGTTGATCGAGCCATCAGACTGGAAGTTGAAATCGGCATTGAGATCGGCGTGGCCCTGCGCGGCGGCATAGGCGGAGTCGGTCAGGATGTTCTTCAGATTGGCATTGCTGAAACCGGTGCCGAGACCATAGGCATCCTTGATGTAGCGCGCCATGTTTCCGTCGGCGAGCAAGTCGTCGACATTCGTGATGCCGCTCGATTGCGAGGTCACCTTATAGTAGTTGGCGGTGAGCGACGCCGCCGACGACAGCTTGTTCGCCTGGTCTAGCGTCTGGACGCGCACCGTGTTCGAAGTCGAACCGTCGGCTTTGAAGTTGAAGGCGTTGTAGACATTGGTAAAGCCCATCAGCTGGGCATAACCGGGATCGGTCAGGACCGTGCGCAGCGCCGCCGCGGTGAAATCGGCGCCCATGCTGTAAGCCGTCTTGATATAGGAGGTCAGACGTTTATCGGCGACCAGATCGTCGACATTGGTGATCGTGCCGATCTTGGCTGTATAATAGGCCTTGTTGTAGTCGGCCGCCGTTTTGTTGACGTAGACAACGTCGGAACCAACCGAATTGTCGATGATGACGGACTGGGAATTCAGCGTGTAGGTCTCGATGACAGAAGCCTTCTGCGCCGCGGTCTGGGCCGTGCCGGTGACCGTGCCGTCGGCGTTGAAGCCGAACTGGGCGGCCAGCGCCTTATACTTGTCGCCGCCCTGCGTATTGACGACGCTCGTGGGGTCGCTGAGATCGCTGGTCAGCACCTGGCGCAGAAAGTCCTTCGACGCATAGGTGGGATCGATATTGAAGGTCTTTAGCACATAGGTGCGAAGCCTGGTGTTGTTGACCAGATCGTCGACGGTCTTCACGCTGTCGATATTGTTGCTGTAATAAGTGCTCTCGGCGGTCGCTGCCTTGTCGGCGTCGACGAAGGACTGCTTGTAGAGGCCGATCAGATCATCCTCCTGCGCATCCGTCTGCACGTCCTTCTCGGGCGCATTGAAATTGAAGGCGGCGGCGAATTCGCGGTAGCGCGTATCGGAGAGCTTGTTGGCGTAGCTGTTGGGGTCGGTGAGATCGCTTTCCAGCACCTTCTTCATGAAGGCCTTGGCATAGGTCATGTCTTCAAGACCATAGGCTTTCATCGCATAGCTGTAGAGCTTGTAATCGCCGAGGAAGTCGTCGACGTCTTTGACCTTATTGATATGGTCGGCGTAGTACTGGGCATCCTTCTTGACCGTCGCCTGCGACGCGACCTTGTTCAGGCTCGACGTCATATCCTTCGACAGGATCGTGTAAGCGAGGGAAGCCGTAATCATCAAATGCGCCCTTTTCGGCAAAATCTCTAAAAGAACGAACTGCTGGTAAGCATATTTTGCCACGAAAAGCTTACCTGAGACTTACCTCAGGATGCATCATTTCAGCACAGCGTCCTGTTCACCTTCCGGAAACCCTGCCGGATTCGGTTTTGATAACCATCAGAGGAGGCAAAGTTTTCTTAACCGCAATTTTTAAGCTGTACGGAAGGGCAGGCCCCTATTGTCGGCCATAGAGGACGAAAAGTCCCAAGGAGAAGACCGGAAATCGGCTCTCAGGTAAGACAAGGGTAGAATGACATGAACAATCCCGTAAAGAAGCCGGCCTGGGCTGGCACGACGTTACGCCTCGATCCGTCCCGCTTTCCCCAGCAGGTCAGCTACGCCATCCATGATTGTTCGGATGACGTCAATATTACCATCGACGAACGCGGCGCGGTCCTGCGCAAGGTCCTGCCTTCCAGCGGTCTCCCGCTGTCGATTGCGCTGCCGAAGAGAGTCTTCTTGGGTGTCGCCGCCCGCGCCATCGACCATGGCGACGGCGAGGTCACCGTCACGCTCGAGCTTCACCACGCCGATCCGGAGCTCTGCATTCCGCTGCTCGTCGCCCATGATCTCAGCGATATCGCCGCCGACTGGCGCAGCTGGTCGGAAGCCTTCCGCATTCCGATGCTGATGGTCGAGGCCGACGGCGTCGCCCGTCCGCTCGAAGATCATATCGGCGGCTTGCGCACCAGCGATCTCAAGCCGCGCCGCCGTCATTCCTATTTCGCCAATCGCCGCCCGCGCTTCCTCGTGCGCCGCACCACCGGCCAACTCGGCGTCGCCATGAAGATCGAAGGCAAGGAAATCATCGCCCGCAACTGAGCGATATCGCGACACTTCGTTTTCGCATCGTTTTGAAACCCGGCGCCCGCGCCGGGTTTGTCGTTTCATTCATCGTTTCATTCAGGGAATGGCAAACAGCAGCGAAACGAAAAGGCCGAAGAAGATGATCAGGCCGACGCGATTATTCGATTTGAACAGCGCCAGGCATTGAGCGGCATCGTCGATATCGAGTCGGACGATCTGCCAGGCGAACATGCCGGCGGCGCCGAGCAAGGCCAGGAATGCGATGAGATTGGCGCCGGCGAGAGCAAAGGCCATAAACATCAGTACCAGTGTCAGCCCATATAGGCCGATCAGCCATTGCCGAGTCCTGTCGCCGAACAGGCGCGCGGTCGAGCGGACGCCGATCAGCTCGTCATCCTCCTTGTCCTGATGCGCGTAGATCGTATCGTAACCGATCGTCCATGCGACGGAGGCGGCGTAAAGCAGGATGGAGGCGAGGGAAATTTCGCCCAAGATGCCGGCCCAGCCCATCAGCGCACCCCAGGAAAAGGCAAGCCCGAGATAGAATTGCGGCCAGTCGGTAAAGCGTTTGGCATAGGGATAAAGCGCGACGATGCCGAGCGAGAGCACGCCGAGGAAAACGGTGAACCAGTTGAACTGCAAGAGCACGAACAGCCCGACCAGCGCCTGCAGGCCGATGAAGATTTTCGCCCGGGCGCGCGTGACGCGGCCTGAGGGGAGCGGACGCGACCGCGTGCGCGCCACTTCCATGTCGATCTCATGGTCGACGAGATCATTATAGGTGCAGCCGGCGCCGCGCATGGCGACGGCGCCGACGAAATAAAGGAACAGGTGCGACACCAGCAGGCTGCCGGAATAAAGCCCCTCGCCGATCGCCGCATTGGCAGCAAGGGTTGCCGACCAGAAGCACGGCCACATCAGCAACTGCCAGCCGATCGGCCGATCCCAGCGCGCCAGCTGCGCGTAGGGCCAGAGCCATGGCGGCAGGATCCGGTAGACCCAGTTGTCGGAAGGTGCGTCGGAAACGCGATCGTTGAAGTCGCCGGTATCTTGCATGCCGCCATCTAGCGACCGGCCGGCGATCCGGTCAAGAAGCGATCTCTTTGTCTTATGCATGTCGTTATCCGGAACCGCTGCACACGTCCGGGCGACATGCATTGGATCACTGCAGGGAGAAATTGAACTTGTAGGTCGCCGAGACTCCGATCACGACCTGGTTCTTCGAGCCGCGGTCGCGCACCAGGCTGCTGTCGGCCGCGGGACCGGCCAGCCGCTTATATTCGAGGAAAGAGCTTGCCGAGAGGTTTTCCGTCGCCTTCCAGGTGATGGCCGTTCCGGCGCCATAAGACTGGATGCCCGACGACGGCTTGTAAGGATCAAGGCCGCTTGCCGCGGCGTGTTTGGCGCTGACGCCGTAATAGGCGTCGTAGTAGCCAGCGGTGGCAAATGTCGCGCGCGGGCCGCCTGACAGCTGCAGGTTGGGCGCGATATCGGTAAAGGCATCGACGGCCAGATCGGCGACGACGCCGTCGTGGGAACGGATGCCCTGGCGGACTTCGGCGCGGGCGCGCAAGAAGTCGGTTGGGTAGACCTCGACAAAGCCGCCGGCCTCCGCCCCCCATTTGACCTTTCTCAAGCCCTTCAGGTCGCTGTCGTCGCCCGCATCGCGCGACGGGACGAATTTGCCGACGATGCCGGCGCGGAAGGCGCCCTTGTCGATGAGGGCGAAGGACGGATTGTCGTTGCGCGAGGAAAAGCGCGGGCCTGCACCTTGGCGGCCCACCGAAATCAGCGGGCTGAACTTGAATTCATTATGCGACGAGCCCTCGAATTTCGGGGCGGAGAAGCCGGCGACGCCGACGCTCAAATACCAGTCGCCGGACCAGAAGGGCTGGCCGCTTTCTTGCGCGAGCGCCAAAGCTGGGGATGAAAGGGCAATAGCCAAAGAGATCGATACGACTGATCGATGAGACACGTCCGCACTCCAGAAAACGCAAAAACAAAGCCGCGGAGAGCGGCGGTGGCTAGACTTATCGTGATGTCGTTACCGCGATGTTAACCACGGAGAAACAAAGGGCGCGAATGAAAGGCGTGCCGTGTAGCCCCCTCATCCGACCTACGGGCCACACGGCTGATGCCAGCTATCGAATTCCGCTATCTCTGATTCCACCCACGGATAACCGGTTCGCTCAGGTCGTGCTCGTAGCCGAGCATGCTGATACTGGTCGTATCGAGCGAGAAACACACACCGCCTTCCGGTGGCAGGCCGAGCCAGCGGGCGGCGAGCACGCGCAGGAAATGCGAGCTGGAGAAGATCAGGACGGTGCCGGCCGTTTGGCGAAGCGCGTGGATGACGGCATCGGCGCGGGCGCCGACATCGGCGGCGAATTCTCCATTCGGGCAGCCGTCGCGAAAGAGCTGCCAGCCTGGGCGCACGGCCAGGATTTCCTTGGTGGTGATGCCTTCATAGGCGCCGTAATCCCATTCGGCGAGATCGTCCCTGATGATCGCCTCTGATCCGAAGCCGGCCAGCGCGCAGGTTTTGCGGGCCCGTGCCGACGGGCTCGACCAGACGGCGGAGAAAATGAGGCCCGAAAGCCGATCAGTGAGCTTGCCGGCGGCGGCCTCACCGTTTGCCGTCAGCGGGATATCGGTTCGTCCGGTATGGCGCCCGGAACGGCTCCATTCGGTTTCGCCGTGGCGGACGAGATAGATCTCGGGAAACGCGCTGCTCATCGGCATGCCCTTTCATTATGGCCGGCGCAAAGGCTGCCGCTCAGAAGGTCACCTTTTCCAGCGGCGGGCGCCTCGCCTCGAATTCCTTCAGCTTGGCTTCATTCTCAGCAATGTAAGTGCGATTGTCGGGAACCGTAAACTGGTTCTTGGCGATCTGGATCTGCAGGATGAAGAGCTCGTCCCAGCGAAAGCCCATTTCCGAGCCGGCCAGATAGAATTCCCACATGCGGAAGAACTGCTCGTCGTAAAGCGCCACCGCTTCGGCCTTGCGCGCCACGAAACGCTCGCGCCAGTGGCGCAGCGTATAGGCGTAATGCAACGGCAGGATTTCGACATCCCTGACCAGCAGCCCGGCCTTTTCGAGCGGCGGCAAGACTTCGCCGACGGAAGGAATATAACCGCCGGGGAAAATATACTTTTCGATGAAGGCATTGGTGCCAAAGCTCGGCTTCGGGCGGCCGATCGAATGCAGCACCATGACGCCGTTATCGTCGAGCAGATCGGCGACCTTGCGGAAGAAATTGGGGTAATTGCCGATCCCGACATGTTCGAACATGCCGACCGAGACGATGCGGTCGAACTTCATGCCGGTCATGCTGCGATAATCCTGCAGCTCGAAACGCACGCGCTCGGCCAGACCGCGCTTTTCGGCGCGGGTGCGGGAAACCTTCAGCTGCTCTTCGCTGAGCGTAATGCCGGTGAAATCGGCCCCCTCGGTCGCCTCCGTCAGATACATGCCCATGCCGCCCCAGCCGGAGCCGATTTCCAGGATGCGCTGGTTGGGCTGAAGCAGCAGCTTGGCGGCGATATGGCGTTTCTTGGCGAGTTGCGCCTCGTCGAGACCGATGCCCGGCGGTTCGAAATAGCCGCAGGAATATTGCCAGTCCTCGTCGAGGAAAAGATCGAAGAGCTTGGCCGACAGGTCGTAATGATGGGCGACATTGTGCTTGTTGCGATTGACCGGCACGCGGCTCTTCAACTGCTGCCAGGCAATGCGGCCGACGAGCAGCGCCGCCATCTTGAAATCGAAGATCTCATTGGTGGTGTTCTGTTTCACCAGCGACAGAAAATCGTAGATATTGCCCTGTTCGAGAATGAACCGGCCTTGCATGTACATTTCGCCGAGCTTCATCGTCGGGTCGCGGCGGATGGCGTCCTCGGCCTCCTGATCGGCCAGGCGGGCGGCAACGGTTTCACCGGTGCCGTCGCCGATCATGTAGGTATCGCCATTGGCGAGGGTAAGTTCCAACGAACCCTTGCGGATGATTTGCTGGACGATCGAAAGGAAAGCCGACGCCATGGACGCCTCGCAAATGTGACAGGATGGTCACATCAACTTAGGCGATCTCTTTCGCCTTACAAGCGCCCGTTTTAGCACTCCTGAAATAACGTTGCCAAACTGTGGCATTTCTGCCGATAAACCGCCTAAACCCTTATTTTCGCTTCATGGCTTCAGCGAGCGCGGCACCAAAAGCACCCTGGCTCTCCGGTTTGGGAGCCGCAGGCCGGCGCTCGGTCTGCGGCCGGGAACCCTGGTTGCCGCGAGAATCACCACGCGGCGCGGCTGCAGAAGAACCGTCATCGCGTTTCATCGACAGAGCAATGCGCTTACGCTTGGCATCGACCTCGACGACCCGAACCTTGACGACGTCGCCCGCCTTGACGACCTCATGCGGATCCTTGACGAAACGATCGGCAAGCTGCGACACATGCACCAGGCCATCCTGGTGCACGCCGATATCGACGAAGGCGCCGAAGGCGGCGACATTGGTCACCGTGCCTTCCAGCACCATGCCGGGCGTCAGGTCGGAAATCTCGTTGACGCCCTCGGCGAAGGTCGCGGTCTTGAAGCTCGGACGCGGGTCGCGGCCGGGCTTTTCCAGCTCGGCGAGGATGTCGCGAACCGTGGGCAGGCCGAATTTCTCGTCGATGAACTGGCGCGGATCGACCGATTTCAAGACGGCGCTGTCGCCCATCAATGCGCGCAGATCGCGGCCGCAGGCGGCGACGATCTTCTTGGCGACGCCATAAGCCTCCGGATGCACCGAGGAAGCATCGAGCGGCTCCTTGCCGTTGGGGATGCGCAGGAAGCCGGCGCATTGCTCGAAGGTGCGGCCGCCCAGTCTCGCGACCTTCAACAGATCGCGCCGGGTCTCGAAACGGCCCTCGCTGTCGCGATGGCGGACGATAGCGTCGGCGATCGATGGGCCGAGGCCGGAGACACGGGATAGCAGCGGCGCCGACGCGGTATTGAGATCGACGCCGACGGCGTTCACCGCATCTTCGACGACAGCATCGAGCGAACGCGACAGCTTCTGCTGGTCGACATCGTGCTGATACTGGCCGACGCCGATCGACTTCGGCTCGATCTTGACGAGTTCGGCGAGCGGATCCTGCAGGCGCCGCGCGATGGAGACGGCGCCGCGCAGCGAGACGTCGAGATCGGGAAACTCGGCCGCTGCGGTCGCCGAGGCGGAATAGACCGAGGCGCCGGCCTCCGAGACGATGACCTTGGTCGGCTTCGGCGCCGGCAAGTCGGCGAGCATATCGGCGACCAGCTTTTCGGTCTCGCGGCTGCCGGTGCCGTTGCCGATCGAGATCAGCTCGACATTGTGCTTGCGGACCAGCGAGGCGAGCTCGATCTGGGCGCCGCGCACGTCGTTGCGCGGCTGGAAGGGATAGACGGTCGAGGTCGCAATCACCTTGCCGGTGCCGTCGACGACGGCGACCTTGACGCCGGTGCGGATGCCGGGGTCGAGGCCCATGGTCGCGCGCGAGCCGGCCGGGGCGGCCAAGAGCAAATCCTTGAGGTTACGGGCAAAGACATGGATCGCTTCCTCTTCGGCCCTTTCGCGCAGTTCCCGCATCAGGTCGAGCGACAGCGACATGGACAGCTTGACCCGCCAGGTCCAGCTTGCCACCTCCATCAGCCAGCGGTCGGCGGGGCGGCTCGCGCCGATCTCGTAAGCCGCAGCGATCATGCGCTCGACCGGCTTGTTCGGCGAGGCGGTCTCGATGTCGGCCTCGATCGTCAGCGTCAGCACCTCCTCGTTCCAGCCGCGCAGCATGGCGAGCGCGCGGTGGCCCGGCGCAGTCGCCCAGCGTTCGGAATGGTCGAAATAATCGGAAAATTTTTCGCCCGCCGCCTGCTTGCCGTCGACGACCCTCGCCTTCAGCAGCGATGCCTGGCGCATATGGGCGCGCAGTCTGCCGAGCAGGTCGGCATTTTCGGCAATGCCTTCGGCGATGATGTCGCGCGCACCTTCAAGCGCCGTCTTCACATCGGGCACGTCTGCGGTGACGAAGCCTTCGGCGAGCGCCGCCGGTTCCCGGCCGCGGTCGGCGAGGATCACCTCGGCGAGCGGGCCGAGGCCGCGCTCGCGGGCGATTTCGGCGCGGGTACGGCGCTTCGGCTTGTAAGGCAGATAGAGATCCTCGAGCTCGGCCTTGGTTTCGGCCGCTGCGACCTTCCCCATCAGCTCGTCGGTCATCTTGCCCTGGCCGGTGATCGATTCGACGATCGCGTCGCGCCGGGCTTCGAGTTCGCGCAGATAAACCAGCCGCTCGGCAAGATTGCGCAGCTGCGTATCGTCAAGCCCACCCGTCACTTCCTTGCGGTAGCGGGCAATGAAGGGCACGGTGGCGCCCTCGTCGAGCAGCTCGATGGCGGCCTTGGCCTGTTCGGGCCGGGCGTTGATTTCGGCCGAGATACGGGCTGCGAGAAAACGGAGGTCAGCGGCCATGGGATTTCCTGTTCCGACGAAAGTTGCGGGACCATAGCGGCGAAAAGCGGCAAGGCAATGCCCGACTGTGGTTTCCACAGCGGAAGTTAAGGGATTGGGGGTCATCCGTGTGTCGCCCCACCCCATCGCTCTCCGCCGTTTTTGCGGTTGTGCAGATGCGGCATTCTTTGATAGCAGAAGCAACGTTTTTGGATCGCCCTGCCCGCGGGCGCAAGGAAAAGAGTGACATGCCAAACCTTCTTCTCGAACTCCGCTCCGAAGAGATTCCGGCCCGCATGCAGCGCAAGGCCGCCGGCGACCTGAAGAAGCTCGTCACCGATGCGCTTGTCGAAGCGGGTCTGTCCTATGAGGGCGCGCGCGAATATTGGACGCCGCGCCGGCTGGCGCTCGACATTCACGGCCTGACGGCGCGCTCCGCCGATGTGCGCGAGGAACGCAAGGGGCCGCGCACCGACGCCAACGAAAAGGCGATCGAAGGCTTCCTGCGCGGCGCCGGCCTTGCCTCGGTCTCCGAGGCGCAGGTGGTGAGCGATCCGAAGAAGGGCGATTTCTACGTCGCGGTCATTTCCAAGCCCGGCCGCGCGGCAGAAGAGATCGTCACTGAAGTGATGCCCGGCATCATCCGCGATTTTCCCTGGCCCAAATCGATGCGCTGGGGCAAGGCATCGTCCAAACCCGGCGCACTGCGTTGGGTGCGGCCGCTGCAGTCGATCGTCTGCACCTTCGGCCCGGAGCATGAGGAAACCACCGTCATCCCCTTCGAGATCGACGGCATCACCGCTTCCAACATCACCTACGGCCATCGTTTCCACGCGCCCGAGGCGATCACGGTGCGGCGCTTCGACGATTATACGGCGAACCTGGAAAAGGCCAAGGTCATCCTCGACGCCGAGCGGCGCAAGGACATCATCCTCCACGACGCCCGCGACACCGCTTTTGCCAACGGGCTGGAGTTGGTGGACGACGAAGGCCTGCTGGAAGAAGTCTCCGGCCTCGTCGAATGGCCGCAAGTGCTGATGGGCAGCTTCGAGGAGGATTATCTTTCGATTCCCTCCGAGATCATCCGCCTGACGATCAAGACCAACCAGAAGTGCTTCGTGACCCGCAAACAGGGTGAAGAGACGCTTTCGAACAAGTTCATCCTGATTTCCAATATCCAGGCGCACGACGGCGGCAAGGAAATCGTCCACGGCAACGGCAAGGTAGTGCGGGCCCGGCTTTCGGATGCACTGCATTTCTGGAAGCGCGACCAAGGCGACCTGCCGGATCTGGAGACGCTGACGGCTTCGGCAGCAAAGTTCGGCCTCGACCTGAAGCAGCCGCTGGACCAGCGCATGGCCAAGCTCGATGCGCTTGACGTCACCTTCCATGCCAAGCTCGGCACACAGGGCGCGCGCGTCGCCCGCATCCGGGCGCTGGCGGAGGAATTGGCCAGGGTCACCGGCGCCGATGCGGCTCTCACCGATCGTGCCGCCGTGCTGGCAAAGGCCGATCTGCGCACCGAAGCGGTCGGCGAATTTCCGGAACTGCAGGGCTTGATGGGCCGCAAATATGCGGTGCTGCAGGGCGAGAATGCTTCGGTTGCCGCAGCGATCGAGGACCACTACAAGCCGCAGGGCCCGTCGGACCGCGTTCCCGCCGACAAGGTCGCGATCACCGTCGCGCTCGCCGACAAACTGGACACGCTGATCGGCTTCTGGGCGATCGGCGAAAAGCCGACGGGTTCGAAGGATCCCTTCGCGCTGCGGCGGGCCGCACTCGGCGTCGTCAGGATCCTGCTGGAGCGCAATGTCAGGCTGCCGCTGCTGAAGATCATGAGCCAGACGGCGCTGCTCGCCAAGACGGGCGATGCGGTATTTGCATTCGCAGGCGACCCGGCCGAGACTTTCTTCGACCTGCTCGCCTTCTTCCACGACCGCCTCAAGGTCTATCTGCGCGACCAGGGCGCTCGCCACGATCTCATCGACGCGGTGCTGACGGCCGATGCCGACGATCTGTTGATGGTGGCGCGCCGCGTCGAGGCACTGACGGCCTTCATTACCTCCGAGGACGGCAAGAACCTGCTTGCCGGCACCAAGCGCGCGACGCAGTTGCTCGCCGCCGAGGAAAAGAAGGGCACCGTCATCGCCGACGCCGTTTCGCCCGCCCTTCTGAAGCTCGATGCCGAGAAGGAGCTGTTTGCGGCGATTTCAGCTGCATCGAAGGATGCGGCCGATGCCGTCGCCGGAGAAGATTTCCGCTCGGCCATGGCAGCGCTTTCCAAACTCCGAGGCCCGGTCGACCGCTTCTTCGAGGACGTGCTCGTCAACGACGAGGACGCCGCCATCCGCGCCAACCGCCTCGCCTTGCTGCGGCTGATCCGCGAAGCGACGGGAACGGTGGCAGATTTCTCGAAGATTTCGGGGTAACGTTCGGCGTAGGCTGGGTGCTTTAACGCCAACGCAGCGCTTGCGGCCATGGGTCCTCGGGTCAAGCCCGAGGACGACGGAGAGTGGGGAAGCCGGTGCGTTAAATAGCGAAGTCGTGATGGTTTCGTTGGAATTCGTTGTTTGCGTAGTTCCCAGTCGCAACTGCTAGGAATTGCTCCAGACGTCTCGCCTCTTGCCAACCGTATTCCCCACCCTCCGTCATACTCGGGCTTGACCCGAGTATCCATGCCGCAAGCTCTTCGCTTGAATATGTCAGGCATTCGCCGGCTTGTCGGTTCGAACACCAACACAGGACTGGCGTCCAAAGCACTACGGCCGCCGGAGAACCGACGGCCGCTAACTTGGTGATAAAACCCTGATTGTCCTACCGCCATTTAAGCGGCGCGGCGACCCTGATGTATGGCCGGCGCAGCCCCGGCACCGCCGACGCGGAAGCCGCGGATGAGGTCGAGCAGTTCGTCGGTGTCGCTGGCGAGCGTTTCGGCCGATGCCGTCGTCTCCTCGGCCATGGCGGCGTTCTGCTGGGTGGCGGCGTCGAGCTGGTTCATCGATGAGGAGATCGAGCGCAGCGTCGTGTCCTGTTCGGAGGCGCTGTGGGCGATCTTGGCGACGATCTCGTTGGCAGCCTTGATCTGGTCGGAGATGCGCTTCAGCGCCTCGCCTGCCTCGCCGACCAGGCGGACGCCGTGATCGACCTGGCTGGAGGAGCGGGCGATCTGGTCCTTGATCTCCTTGGCTGCTGCGGCGGAGCGCTGGGCGAGCTCGCGCACTTCCTGGGCGACGACGGCAAAACCTTTGCCGGATTCGCCGGCGCGGGCCGCCTCGACGCCGGCATTCAGCGCCAGCAGGTTGGTCTGGAAGGCGATCTCGTCGATGACGCCGATGATCTTCGTGATTTCCGAGGACGACTTCTCGATGCCGCTCATCGCCTCGATCGCCTGAGTGACGATCGCATCGCTGTGGGTGGCCTCGGTGCTGACCGAGTGGACGCGCTGGCTCGCCTCATGGGCGCCATCGGCCGTCTGACGGACGGCGACAGTGAGTTCGTCGAGAGCAGCCGACGTCTCTTCCAGGCTCGCGGCCTGGCGCTCGGTGCGCTGCGACAGTTCGTTTGAGGCGCGGCGGATCTCTTCCTTGCTGGTGCCAATATCGCTGCCCTTGGCGCTGACCTTGGCCATGGCGGCTTCGAGATGCGACAGTGCATCGTTGAAGTTGTCGCGCAGGGCGGCGTATTTCTGGCCAAGATCGGCGCAGCGCACGGTGAGATCGCCGCGGGCGATCATCTCCAGGGCCTGGCCGATCGTCGCCACCACACGGGCCTGGAGGGCCGTCTCGTCCTGCTGCTGGCGCTGATTGTTTTCACGCTCGTTTTCCAGCGCCAATTGCTGGGCCGCTTCGCGATCCGCCATCGCATGGCGTTCCCGGATCTTTTCCTGCAGCGCCTGCGTCGCCTTGGCCATCATGCCGACTTCATTGTTCATCGTCGTGTGCGGGATGGCGATGGAGACATCCTCTTCGGCGACGGCCTTCAGGGCGGCATGGACGCTGTTGAGAGGCCCAGATATGCCGCGGATGACGACGTAGGCGGCCGCCATGGCCAGGAAGAACAGAATGATGCTGCCGGACAGCGCGGTCAGGATCGTGCTGTTTATCTGCGCATCGAGATCGTCCATATAGACGCCGGTGACGACGACGACCTTCCATGGCTCGAAGGCCTGGCCGTAGGCCGTCTTGCGGTAATCGCCGGCCGGCTGTCCCGGTTTGCTGGTGGAATAAAATTCGACGAGACCGCCGCCCTGCTGCCCGAGCTTGACCAGCTCTTCCCGATAGAGCTTGCCCTTGCTGTCGGCCTGACCCTTGAGGTTCTGTCCGACTTTCGCGGCGTCATAGTGGAACATCATCTGGACGTCGTAGCTATAGCCGAAGAAATAGCCGTCCGGATCATATTTCATTCCGTTGACGGTGGCATAGGCCTGCTTCTCGGCATCCTCGAGCGTCATCTCGCCCGCCGTCACCTTGGCCTGGTAAAGCTTGAGCACGGAAACCGCCGACTGAACCTCGGCGCGGAGCATGTCATAACGCTCCTTGTAGATCGCATCGACCGAGGAGCGGATTTGCAGGGACGTGGCGACGGCAAAGGCCACCATCAGGCCAATGACCAGCAAGACGAGTTGCTTCGAAATTTTCAAATTTTTCATGTTGCCTCGCAACGGGAATGAATGGCTGCATTCCGGTGCGGTCTTCTACCGCCTGTGCGAGCGCGCCGGAGAAGAAGGCGACGCGTCTACCGCTGCTAATAACAACATGCTGCGACCGGTTCGTTACAATTGTCGCCAAGCTTATAATAAAACTTTAACTTTATTGGACGCGACGCCGATTTCCCTAAAAATCCAGGGGTAATTTACAAACCATAGCTGCCAGCTTTTCATCGGGCGGTCGAAGATCAGCCGCCTTCGCAGTGCGTCTCGCGCCTCAAAACAGGAATGCACCCTCGCTGCTCATCGAGGGTGCATTCGGTCCACCTGAGGTGGAACCCCAAACGATCGAAACCTTGATCAGGCGGGGCAGGGAACTTTATCCAGCCGTTGCCGGAATTGGCTTAGAAACGCAGCTTGAATTCGGAGGTGTCGAGGCTCGCCGGCCGCTCGGCCATGCCGGCCACAAGAGGTTTGGCATCGCCGCCGATGACGGCTGCGGTCGTCGCATTCATGTCGATGCCATCGGCAGGCGGGGTTGACGGCGCGGCCGCAACCAGGGCTTCCGGGGTCGCCTTGCTGACGAAGACGACGGGCGAACCGCCCATCCAGCCTTCGGTGCGATAGATCTTCTTTTCGCCGCCGACATCGCGGACTTCGCTCGCCTGCAGGACACCGGGCTTCAGCTCCGGCACCGTATAGTCCTTCTTGACGAGTTCGGCCTGGAGCGGCGGGCAAGCGGCGCAGGATTCGGTGACGATGCTGCCTTCAGCGGGCGCCGCGGTCTTGCCGACCACCTCGATCGAGGAGGCCATTGCCGAACCTGCCATCAGCAGGATTGCCGCACCGAGGAAAATCTGACGCATCAACGCACCTCCGTCTTACCGTTAGAGCGGTATAACGCGGCTTTGTTTCCATCCCGTCAGGGGAAAAGGTAAAAATTTAAAGAACGCGTCGGTTTATACTGTGTCCGAGCCGGCCTCGCGCTCGATTGCCCGCCAGCCGATGTCGCGCCGGCAGAAGCCGTTTTCCCACTTCACCCGGTCGAGCAGCGCATAGGCGCGATCCTTGGCCGCGGCGACCGTGCCGCCCGACGCGGTGACGTTCAGCACGCGGCCGCCGGTCGAAACCAGCGCGCCGTCCTTCAGGCCCGTGCCGGCATGAAACACCTTCTCGCCCTCGCCTGCCTCAGGCAGCGAGAGGATCGGCGTGTTCTTCTCATAGGCGCCGGGATAACCCTTTGAGGCCATGACAACGGTCAAGGCCGGATCGTCGCTCCATTCGGCGCTAACCTGATCGAGCGTGCCGTTGGCGGTGGCAAGCAGCAGCGGCAGCAGGTCACTCTTCAACCGCATCATCATCACCTGGCATTCGGGATCGCCGAAGCGGACATTGTATTCGATTAGCTCCGGCCCCTTCTTGGTGATCATCAGCCCGGCGAAAAACACGCCGGAGAAGGGATGACCACTCTCGGCCATGCCGCGCATCGTCGGCTCGATGATCTCCTTCATGGTCCGCTCGACCATGTCGGCGGTCATCACCGGCGCCGGCGAATAGGCGCCCATGCCGCCGGTGTTGACGCCGGTATCGCCCTCGCCCACCCGCTTGTGATCTTGAGCAGTGGCGAGCGGCAGCACATGTTTTCCATCGCAGAGGCAGAAGAAGCTCGCCTCCTCGCCATCGAGATAGGCTTCGACGACGACCTCGGCGCCGGCAGCGCCAAAGGCGCCCTCGAAGCAGTCGTCAACGGCATCAAGCGCTTCATCCAGCGTCATCGCCACCGTCACGCCCTTGCCGGCGGCAAGGCCGTCGGCCTTGACGACGATCGGTGCGCCCTCAGCGCGGATATAGGCCTTGGCCTTCGGCGCATTGTTGAAGCGCTGGTAGGCGCCTGTCGGAATGCCGTAGCGGGCGCAGATATCCTTGGTGAAGCCCTTGGAGCCTTCGAGCTGGGCAGCAGCAGCCGAGGGGCCGAAAACCACAAGGCCATCGGCGCGCAGCCGGTCGGCGAGGCCGGCCACCAGCGGCGCCTCCGGGCCGACGACGACGAAATCGATCGCCTTCTCCCGACAAAAAGCGGCGACCGCTTCATGATCCTCGATATCAACGGGCACAAGGGCGGCGTGTTCGCCAATGCCGGGATTGCCGGGCGCAGCGTAGAATTCGCTCAGCAACGGCGATTGCGCCAGCTTCCAGGCGAGCGCATGCTCGCGTCCGCCCGATCCGATCAACAGAACCTTCATGCGCCACCCTTTCCTTTTGCCTCTGGTGGTTAAGGGCCAAGGGCCGAAAGGTCAAGCGCGAAAGCTTACCAGCCGCCGCCTCCCCCGCCTCCGCCACCGCCACCGGACGAGCCGCCGCCGGAAAAACCGGAGGATGAGCTCGACGGCGGCGGCGCCGGTATGGTCGAGGCGATGGTCGAGGCCATCGATGAGGAAAAGCCGCCGATACGGTCGGAGAAACTGCCGCTGTTGAAATTGCCGGAATACCAGCCGGGCGCATAGGCCGCAGCCGCACCGGCGGCAGCCGCCGCAAGCCAGGTTTCGAAGGTGCGCGACCAGGGTTTTTCAACGCCGAGCGCCACCGCATAGGGCAGAAGCGTCTCGAAGTGCTGCGGCGACATTTGGGGGGCGCCAGCCGTGTTCATGCGGTCTTTCTCGGCCAGCGTCAGATATTGGCGCAAGCCGTCTATGCCGTCCATCATCTTGGCGCCGAGCGGCGTCGGTGCGCCCATGATGAAGACATAGAGGATATTGAGGAGCACGATACCACCGACGGCAAAGAGCATCGGCGTTTCGTGCAGTTCCACCAGCGACGAAGCAAGCGCCAAGACGACGACCGCAAGGATGCTGATGCCGACGAAAACGCCGATAGCCGTCGCGATAATGGCGATGATCTTGCCGAACAGCGAGCTGCCGCGATGCAGCGACCGGACGAAACCGGCGACGAAGACGGCAACAAAGACCGAGATCGCCGTCGGGACCAGCATCAGCGCGATCGTGTCCGGCTGCAGCGAGCCGAAGACGAAAAGCGCCACCAGGGCGGCGGCGCTGAGCGCGATGCCGCCCGCCGTATAACCCAGGTTGGAATTATAGTATTTGCCGCGATGCTCCTTCTCGATCGCCGAGCGGAAGGACTGGCCGACGGTTTTCACCCGCTCGCCATTGGCCTTGTCGATCGTCAGCGTTCTGCCTTCACCGCCGGCAACCTTCAACAGTTCGGACTCGCCGGCCTGGAATTTTTCCTTGCCGAGCGGCTTGCCGGTGCCGCGGATGACAATCGAATTCTTCAGGTCTTCGAGCTTAACGTAGCCGCGGACGGCAAGATTGAGCGCCGTGGCGGAGAGCGCCGTCCAGCCGCCGCCGGAAAAGCCCTTATTGTCGATATAGTTGACCAGCGCCGGCGAGATGCCGTCGGGCGCATCCCACCGCGGCACGACGACGCCGCGGGCGGGATCGCGGCCGACCTTTAGCCATGATCTGAGATAATAGGCAAAAACCAGGATCAAGCCGCCGAAGCCGATAAAATAATTGCGGTTGTCCTTCAGCCACCAAGTGCTCTCCATGTCCGCGCTCGGCGGATCGATCGCCCCCTTCGGCATGCGGATCGCAAAGGTCAGCCCTTCGTTGGCATTAAGCGGCGCGGTGGTGGAAAAGGTGAGGCCGGTGCCGGTCTCGCTGACGCTGGCGTTCTTTCCCGTCGCGCCCTGCGGGCCGGTAAAGAAGACCGTCTCCGTCGCGCTGACACCCGGCGGCAGCGTCACCGTCGCCGTCGCCGAACGGATCGGGAAGATCCAGCCATTGCCGGTGACGTTCCAGTAGAGTTCGTCATGATCGTCGAAATAGCGGATCTGGCGGTTGGTCTTGTAGGTGAAGACGTAGCGATGACGGCCGGGCGCCACCGTCACATCGGCGGAACCGGCATAGATGCGGATGCCGCCCGCAATCGATTCCGTGTGCCAGGGCTCGTCCGCGCCGTCGCGGGTAACCGAGACCATATCGAAATCGACGCTGCGGCGACGGCCTTCGGCATCGGTGAAATAGAGCGGGAAATCACGGAAGATGCCGTGATTGATCCGGTTGCCCTCGGCATTGACGGTGATCGTTTCCGCTACCGACATCGCGCCGCTCTTTTCGAGCGCGATGTCGGAGGCGAAACTGTCGATGACCTCGACGGCAAAGGCGGCCGGCGCGGCGAGCATCAAGAGCAGTGCAAAACAAAACCCGAAAACCCGACGCCCCATCCCAGTCTCCCCGCCGACAGCCTCGGCCGCGTTTCCGTCAATCATTGTCCTGATATGTCACGCCGAGGGCGGCGAGCGTCCGCCAATAGGCGGGGTAGGTTTTGCCGACGCAATCGGGATCGAGAATGGTGATGCCGTCGATCTTCAACCCGGCGAGCGCGAAGCTCATGGCGATGCGATGATCGGCAAAGGTATCGATCTCGGCCGGCAGCGTTTGACCGGCGAGAGCGGGATCGGAATATACGATCAGATCGTCGCCCTCCTCGACAGCCAGACCTTCGCGGATATTGTTGAGCCCCGTGGATAGCGCCCGGATGCGGTCGCATTCCTTGACGCGCAGATTGGCGATCCCGACGAAGCGGACCGGCGTCTCGTTGAAAGCGGCAAGCACGGCGATTGTCGGAACGGCGTCCTGCATCTGCGAGCCATCGATTTCCGCCGGGAGATGCGGGAACTTGGCGATCGTCTCGTAAGCCTTGGCATCCGGCTGAGTGAAGGCATCGTTCGGCACGCCGAGATCGATCTGGCCACCGCTCAGCACTTCGGCCGCCCAGAGATAAGTTGCGGCGGATGCATCCGGCTCGACGACGAAATCAGTTGCGGTGTAGCCGCGCGGCTCGACACGCCAGGTCGCGGCATCGAGCTGCTCCACCTTGGCGCCGAAGGCTTCCATGGCGGCAAGTGTGAGATCGACATAACCGCGCGCGCCGATATCGGTGCCGGTGAGCGCAACCGTGACGGGCGCGTTGGCGCCCTGCTTGGCAAGCGGTGCTGCCATCAGAAGCGCCGAAACATACTGGCTTGACAGCCCGGCATCGATCTCGACGCGGCCCGAAGGGAAATGTCCGGTGCCGCGCACGGTCACCGGTGGGCAGCCGGTCGGCGCCTCGGCATCCAGTCCGAGCGACTTGAGTGCTGCGACCAGCGGACCGATCGGCCGCTTGCGCATATGCTCGTCACCATCGACCACGACCGTGCCTTCGACAGAAGCAACCGCGGCCGTCAGGAAGCGCGTCGCCGTACCGGCATTGCCGAGGAAGAGCGGCGCTTTCGGCGGCAGAAGCTTGCCGCTGCCGGTGACGACGAAGGTGGTGTCGTCGGGCTCGTCGATCGCAACACCCATCGCACGCAGCGCATCGGCCATATAACGCGTATCGTCGCTCTTCAGTGCGCCGGTGAGCCGGCTCGTGCCCTTGGCAAGGCCGGCGAGCAACAGGGCGCGATTGGTGATCGACTTGGAGCCCGGCGGCATGGCGCGGCCCGAAAGTGGCTTGCCCGGCGGGATGATCGTGAGTTTGGGTGTGCGTGTCATGCTGTTTCTTCCGTCCCTAGAGCATGATGCCGAAAAGTGTGCGCGGTTTTCGGACGACATCATGCTCTAACTCTTTAATTTAGAACAGGATTCAGATTTTAGGCCGACCCGGCCTAAAATCATCCTGTTCTGGGGGAGCCTTAACGGCCGCAATCTGCCCTTGCTCTTAACCGCTTTCTCGCAAAGGCAAAATGCCGGATCGTCAGAATTTGACGCTGGGGACGGCGCGGTCGGCCTCGTTGGTGATTTCGAAATATTCCCGCTTGGCAAAACCGAACTGGCCGGCAACGAGATTGGAAGGGAAGCTTTCGACCTTGACGTTCAGGTCGCGGGCCGCACCATTATAATAGCGCCGCGCCATCTGCAGCTCGCCTTCCATGGTTTCCAGCGAGGCCTGCAGTTCGGCAAAGTTCTGGTTGGCCTTGAGATCGGGATAGTCCTCGGCGAGCGCGATGACCCGGCCGAGCGCCTGGCCGAGCAGACCTTCCGCCTGCGCCCTGCCGGCAACATCGCCTGATGGCACGGCCTGCGCCTTGTTGCGTAGCGCAACTACCTCTTCGAGCGTGGTCTTTTCATGGGCGGCATAACCCTTGACCGTCTCGATCAGGTTCGGGATCAGATCGGCGCGACGCTTCAGTTGCACGTCGATGCCCGACCAGGCTTCCTCCGCCATCTGGCGGGAGCGAACCAGGCCGTTGTAAATGAAGACGACGTAGAGTGCGATGACAACGATAATAGCCAGTATCACGTACATGCAGATGAGCTCCCCGATTTGATGATCGCACGTTAGTGATTCGGCATAACAAAGTCATCTTGGCGCGGTCATTCTTCGGCGGATTTCGATGAGACTTTGATACTGCCGCCCAATCTAGGAATTTATCCGCCAATCAGGGGCATAGGCATCCATCTTCTCGCTCTCCTGCCAGAAATTGAAACGTTCGGTCCAGTAGTGCTCGGCATCAAGTGCAACGGCGAAAGGGAGATAGTGCTCGTAACATTCTACCGACATCGCCGGGCCATCGGTCCCGCCGCGGAGATAACGATCCAAACTCAGCACGCTATCGCGGATCTGGCGCTGCTTGGGGGTCGGCACACGCAACATTGCCGCGACGACGAGGATGCCGGCAATATCTAGCAAGATTGCTACCAGATATGGCAGTTGCTCGCTGAGCACCTCTGTGGTGACAATGTAGCAAACCGAAATAATCATCAGGCCGGGAAGACCGAGACACATCCCCAATACTTGTCGGAAGTCCATGGGGCTTGATATTCTCTCCGGCTCCCTCAACACCCCCACAGCAGCCAAAGAAACCAGCAGCAATCCACATATAGCCGCTGAGAAGATCAAGAGGCCCGCAAAATAAGCGACGGCAACGCCGAGAACCAAAATGGACAAAACAGCACGCGAAATCCACCGATCCTTGCCCCTGATCTTCTGATATTCCGCAAGAACTGTCTTGTGCAATTCGCCTTCAACACCATACGAGGCATATAAAATCCTGCGCCGATCAACGACAGGCTGTTCCTTTTCGATCCGCTCAAAGACGAAGCGCGTTGCAGCGGGAAGGCTATACCATCTAGCTCCCGTAATCTTACGCTTCCCCCGCGCTTGTTTGGCAGACAAGTCCGAAGCCTCGGCATCTTCGCCAAGTCCGGAAATGCGAAACTTTCGTTTTACCGCGAGATGGGCGACCGACGCCATAAAGGCTGCCTTTGCCGCGTCCGCCTTCCAGTTTCGGAACAGATAGGCGGCGAGCGCCGGTGATATGCTCCCGAGCATCTCGGTGTCGATAGCTTTCGAAGCTGCAGGCAATCGCCGGCCGGACGCCAATCTCGACACAGCAAACCCACCTGCGATCAGCGGCCCCAAAATGCTTATGAATGCGAGAAAGTGGTCAGAGAGCCACCAACGCACCAGCTTGTCGCTCGTCCCGCCCAGAAAAGTTCCTTCAGGATATTCGATCTCGATGTCCGGCAACACCCGATCCCCTTTTCCAGCCGCAATAGAAACCAGAATCTCGTTTGGTGCGCTCTGCGTGATCTCGTAAGCCGGCGGGTCGCGATGCGAAAGACGCAGCATTCCGCCCGATGGGATCGTAAGGGTTACCGCTTTTTTCGCTCCCTGATCATGAACGTGCCCCATATAGGCCGGTAGGGAAAGGATCTGCCGATCCCCCTCATGACGAACCAGGCGGCCCAATCGGTAGGCGATCTCTACCTTGCCGGGGCCGGCGGGCAGGTCCGCAGGGCAGTTCCTGCAATGCCATTTGCCGATATAGATCGCGTAGCCCGGCACAATGTTTTCTTTGAAATAATGTTCGTCACGCCCGTTCCACCGGGCGGTAATCAAGTCGAAATCGCGCCAGTGAGAACCGGCCACATCCGTGAAACGTTGAGGGATATCAACGTAAACACCGCCATAGTTTTCCCCCTCCTTGACTAAGATATCGAAGCTTTCCGACACCAGGGCGGTGCCGTCGGCGGACACGTCGATCGTGGCTTTTGCCGACTGGACGGTGAACTCCCTGTCAAAGTCGCTGCACGAGGTCAGCATGACAAGGATCGCGCAGGATATCAGCCATGAAAACAGCCGCAGCATGGTGGCTGCGCAATTTTCCAATACGATTTCAAAGTAAAGAATGCCGCTTTTCAAAAGACAGACCGAAGCTATACCTGATCGAAACGCCGATAAGATAGTGTTCGATCGGCTCGCGCAGAAGAAGCATAGTTTCAGAAGCTGAAGAAAATTTTTAAGGCGGCTTTTACGCCGCCTCTTTCGACAGGTTAACGCCGCCGGCGTCGGTCAGCAGGAAGGCTTCGCCGCAGGCCTTGGCGAGGGTGCGCACCCGCAGGATATAGCTCTGGCGCTCGGTGACCGAGATGACGCCGCGGGCGTCGAGCAGGTTGAAGACGTGGCTGGCCTTGATGCACTGGTCATAGGCCGGGAAGACGCATTTATGCAGGCGCTGATTGTCGCTTTGGCCGGGGGCGCCGGCATCGAGCAGCGCCCGGCACTCCTTCTCGGCATCGACGAAATGGCGATGCAGCATCTCGGTATTGGCGAATTCGAAATTGTGCCGCGAATATTCCTGTTCGGCCTGCAGGAAGACGTCGCCATAGCTGATCTTCTCGTCGCCCTCGCGGCCGTTGAAGTTCAGGTCGTAGACATTGTCGACGCCCTGGACATACATGGCGAGGCGCTCGAGGCCATAGGTCAATTCGCCAGCGACCGGCGAGCATTCGATGCCGCAGACCTGCTGAAAATAGGTGAACTGCGAGACCTCCATGCCGTCGCACCAGCATTCCCAGCCGAGACCCCAGGCGCCGAGCGTCGGGCTTTCCCAATCGTCTTCGACGAAACGGATATCGTGCAGCAGCGGATCGAGACCGATCGCCGCCAGCGAGCCGAGATAAAGCTCCTGCAGATTGGGCGGGTTCGGCTTCAGGATGACCTGGTATTGGTAATAATGCTGCAGGCGGTTCGGGTTCTCGCCATAACGGCCATCCGACGGACGGCGGGAGGGCTGGACGTAAGCGGCCTTCCACGGCTTGGGGCCGAGGGCGCGCAGCGTGGTAGCCGGATGGAAGGTGCCGGCGCCGACTTCCATGTCGTAGGGCTGCAGCACCGCGCAACCCTTGTCCGCCCAGTAGCTATGCAGGGTCAGGATCAGCGCCTGGAAGGAGCGCTTCGGGTTCATATGGTCTGGGATGGCTGACATGGGTGGTACCGATTGCGTGGGGACTGTCGGCGCGACAGGTGCCATGGAGGGCGGCAGGGGTCAAGGGTTTTGCGGCGGGGTGTCGAACGTCAATATGGAAGCGGAATTTAGCTGCATCTCACCCAAGCCTTGTGATGGGGTGGACGAGGCACCCCCTACGGAGCAGCAGCTGGATGGGCTGATGCAGCCACCACGCCTCTTATTCCTCATCCTGCTTCAGCCGATATTCCCCCGTCACCGGGTCCTTGACCAGCGTGCCGATCGCGCCGGTCTGGCGCTCCTTTTCGGCGCGGCGCGACTTTTCGGCGAGCTTGCGGGCATCGGAGACAAAGCGGCGGTAGAGCCACCAGGCCGAGAAGACCAGGACCAGGATGGTGATAAGCTGCGCCATTTCCCTCTCTCACTCCCTCAAAGCCCGAAGCGGCTCCACAATGCTCTCTCTTCCGCCGCTTCGACAAGCCCTGTCGCGAGGCCGGATGCGGCACTTTCGAGCGAAACCGGCGACACGCCGGGAACACGGCGGCCGAACAGACCGCGGCCGGCGGTGACGAGCTCCAGTTTGGTTTTCTGGCCGTAGCGCCGCTTCAATTCCTGGCGCATGTCGCCGAGACCGTCGATGAGGCCGAGTTCGAGGCCGCGGGTGCCGCTCCAGAACAGGCCGGAGAAGACCGCCGCATCATCCCTCAGCTTGCCGGCGCGGCGCTCGCGCACCATCGAGATGAAGACCTGGTGGATTTCGAGCTGCAGGCTCTTCAGATATTCGATGTCCTTTTCCTTTTCCGGCTGGAAAGGATCGAGGATCACCTTGTTTTCACCCGCCGTATAGACGCGGCGCTCGACGCCGATCTTCTTCAACAGTTCGGGAAAGCCGAAACCGCCGGAGACGACGCCGATCGAGCCGACGATCGAGGTGGCGTCGGCGATGATTTCGTCGCCGGCGAGCGCAATCATATAGCCGCCGGAAGCGGCGACATCCTCTACGAAAACAAGCACCTTCTTCTGCTTCTCGCGGGCGAGCTCACGAATGCGGGTGAAGATCAGGCGGGACTGGACGGGCGAGCCGCCCGGCGAATTGATTGATATGGCGACCGCCGGCGCGTCCTTCATGGCGAAGGCCTTTTCCAGAACCGGAGCGACATTGGCGAGATTGAGAGCCGGGCGGAACGGGCCGCCGCCGCTGACGATCGCCCCCTGCAATCTGACGACCGGGATGGTGATGCCGTCCTTGCGGAACCGTTTCGGCAGCAGCTTTCTCCAGAATCCGGCCATCTCTCATCCTTCGCTTCGGGTGGCACGATCGCGTCAATGACGATCGGCATCCATGTATGCGCTGGAACGACAAACGCAATGGCCGCGTTCTCGAAAACATCGGGCCTGAAAACAGCGGATTGATTTTCCTGTTGCGAATGACTTGCATTATCATTCTAATTCGTCATAGTGCCCCTTACGAATAATAGGTGGAAATCGCATGGACGCCCTAAATCCGAATGCAAACCGCGGCTGGCGGCACGAACGCGGCGAGGCGTCGCTATCGGATGTCTACCGCACCGTCGGAACCGGGCGTCACAGCTCAAGGTGGCGGCGGGCGGCGGCCTTCGCCGGGCCGGGCTACATGGTCGCCGTCGGCTACATGGATCCCGGCAACTGGGCGACCTCACTCGCCGGGGGCTCGAAATTCGGCTATGCGCTGCTCACCGTCGCGCTGCTTTCCAACCTGATGGCGATCGTGCTGCAATCGCTCTGCGCGCGGCTGGCGATCGCGTCGGGCCGCGATCTGGCGCAGGCCTGCCGTGACGCCTTTCCGAAATGGGTTTCGGTGCCGCTCTGGGCCTTCGCCGAGATCGCCATCATCGCCACCGACATCGCCGAGGTGATCGGCACGGCAATCGGCCTTAACCTCTTGATGGGCATCCCGCTGGAACTCGGCGTACTGATCACCGCGCTCGACGTTTTCGTCATCCTCTTCCTGCAGAAGCTCGGTTTCCGCTGGGTGGAAGCCTTCATCATCGCCCTGCTCGGCGTCATCGCTGTCTGCTTCGGCGTGCAGATCCTGCTTGCCGACCCGCAATGGGGCGCCGTCGTCACCGGTTTCTTCCCGACCACCGAGATCGTCACCAATCCGGAGATGCTCTATCTGGCGCTCGGCATTCTCGGCGCGACCGTCATGCCCCACAATCTCTACCTTCATTCCGGCATCGTCCAGACGCGGGCTTATGGCCACACGATTCCCGAGAAGAAGGAGGCGCTGACCTTTGCGACGATCGACTCGACGGTGGCGCTGTGTTTCGCGCTGCTGATCAACGCCTCGATCCTGATCCTGGCGGCTGCCGCCTTCAATGCGCACGGCAAGACCGACGTCGTCGAACTCGGCGATGCCTATTCGCTGCTGTCGCCGCTTCTCGGCCTCGCCATCGCGCCGACGCTGTTCGGCATCGCGCTGCTGTGCTGCGGTCTGAACTCGACGGTCACGGCGACCCTTGCCGGCCAGATCGTCATGGAAGGCTTCCTGAAGATCCGGCTGAAGCCGTGGATGCGCCGGCTGATCACCCGCGCCATCGCCATCGTGCCGGCGGCGGTCGTCACCATCTGGTATGGCGACAAGGGCACGGCCGAGCTCTTGATCCTTACCCAGGTGGTGCTCAGCCTGCAGCTTTCCTTTGCCGTCTTCCCGCTCGTTATGTTCACCGCCAGCAAGGCCAAGATGGGCGAGCTCGTAGCGCCGCGCTGGCTGAGCGGCCTCGCCTATCTGATCGCGGTCGTCATTGCCGGGCTGAACGTCAAGCTGCTCTTCGACTTCGTCACCGGCTGAAGCAATTCCAGGAAAAGTGAAGCGGTTTTCCGTCCGGAATTGCGGGAGACCCTAAAGCCTCACATAGGCCGCCCGGCCATTGTTGAAATCATCGACGAGAGGGGAGAACTTGTGGCTCCCCTCTTCGTGCATGACCAAAGGCGCGCGCAGCGACAGCCGCGCCCGCGACCCCTTGATACCCGTCACCAGGATGCGGACGGCGTTTTCGCCGGGGCGCGGATGGATGGCGGTAATTTCGATGCCGCCGAAGCGCCGGCCGCAGGCGGTAATGATCTCGGCGATCGATTGCGGCCTGGCGATCAGCGATAATTGCCCACCCGGGATCATGATGGCGCCGGCCGTGCGCAGCCAGCTTTCGAACAGGCCGTCGGTCATCGCATGGGCTTCGGCCTTCAGCGCGTCGGGCGTGCGCCGGTCGCCGGCATCGTTGAAGGGCGGGTTCATGATGACGTGGTGGAAACTTTCGTCGATGAGGCCGGCATCGTTGCGCGCCTTGGCGGTCAGCGTCACATCGGCCTCGACGACACTGGCGCGGCCCGCAAGATGGGCGTTTTCGGGCAGGAGGATGCTGCGGCGGGCATAATCGGCCATTTCGGCAGAGCGCTCGAACAGCACCACTTGCGCCTTGGCAAGCCGCGCGGCGACGGCAAGGCCGGCCGCACCGGCGCCGGCGCCGAGATCGGCGACCCTGACCGGGCGATCGTCGGCGACGAGGGCGGCAAGCAGCATCGCATCCATGCCGGCGCGATGGCCCCTGCCCTTCGGCTGCAGCAGATGAAAGGCGCCGCGATGGAAGGCATCGATGGTTTCGGCAGGCTCCCCGGTCATCGCCTGCTCACGTCCTGTCGCGCAGTTCGCCGCCGAGACCGGCGTCGATCAGGATGCGGCGCGCCTGATCGGCCATCTCCTCATCCACCAGCAGGCGGCGCGGCAGCATACCGAGCGAACCTTCCAGCACGCTCATGCCCTGATCGGCGATGAAGCAGTGAATGCCCGCATCCTTCATCAAGCTTTCGGCAAAGGAGAGCAGAACGGGGTCGTTGGCGCGGATAAGTTCATGCATTTGCCGTCGTTTTCCTTCCAATTTCGTCTTGCGCGACAATTCACCTCTTGCCGCGTCCATCGCCCCTTTCTATTGTCAGATGCAAAGAATGAACAGGAGTCCGGGTCGTTGGGCGTGGTCATACCGCTTGAAGAAAGCAAAAACAAACTGGCATCCATCAAGCCATTGGTCGATCTCACCAGGGCGGATATGGAGCGGGTGAACCAGCTCATTCTGTCGAAGGCCGGCTCCGACGTGCAGATGATCCCGGAAGTGGCGAACCATCTGATCTCATCCGGCGGCAAGCGGCTGCGGCCGATGCTGACGCTGGCCTCAGCCTCGCTGTTCGACTACCGCGGCGAAAACCACGTCAAGCTCGCCACCTCGGTCGAGTTCATGCACACCGCCACGCTGCTGCATGACGACGTCGTCGACGAAAGCGACCTGCGGCGCGGCAAATCGACGGCGCGGATGATCTGGGGCAACCAGGCGAGCGTACTGGTCGGCGACTTTCTGCTTGGCCAGGCCTTCCGCATGATGGTCGATGTCGGCTCGCTCGATGCGCTCGACGTCTTGTCTTCCGCCGCCTGCATCATTGCCGAAGGTGAGGTGCTGCAGCTTTCCGTCGCCAAGAACATGGAGACGACGGAGGACGATTATCTTTCGGTCATCCGGGCCAAAACGGCGGCGCTCTTTGCCGCCGCCGCCGAAGTCGGGCCGATCGTCGCCGAGGCCGGCAAATCCGGCCGCAACGCGCTGAAATCCTACGGCATGAATCTGGGGCTGGCCTTCCAGCTGGTCGACGATGCGCTCGATTACGGCGGCAAGGCCGCCGATCTCGGCAAGAATGTCGGCGACGATTTCCGTGAAGGCAAGATCACTTTGCCGGTTATCCTCGCCTATCGCCGTGGGACCGAGGATGAGCGCGCCTTCTGGCGCGACGCAATCGAAGCCGGCAACAGCACCGACGCCAATCTCGAAAAAGCGCTGGGGCTGATTACCAAATATGGCACGCTCAGCGACACCATCGGCCGGGCGATCCATTATGGCACGATCGCCAGGGACGCCCTTGCGCCGCTTCCCGATACGGTATGGAAATCCTCCCTGATGGAAGTGATCGACTTCTGCATCGAGCGCGTCAATTGATCAAACGTCCTTGATCGCAGGCTGAATTTCTTGCGGCGCCGCTTCAAAAAAGCCATCCTGTTATGAATCAGTGAGCACCACTGGTTTTTGCGACCGGCGCCATTGTCGGACGCTGTCGAAGAAAGGTTTCCTAATGCGGCAGAGATTTGCCATCCGTCTTCTTACGAGTGCAGCGCTTGCCGCTGTCCTTTCGCTGGGCGGTGTCGGCGGCGTAAGTGCCGAGGATGCGGCCAAGCCGGGCGATGTGGAGAAGACCGATAGCTTCGATGCCGATAGCGTTACCACTTTCTCCGGCGCCTTCCTCGCGGCGCGCACGGCCGATGTCGATCACGACTATGCAACGGCGATCGAACTCTACAAGAAGGCGCTGCAGATCGAGCCCGGCAATCCGGAGATTCGCCAGCGGCTGATGATCTCGCTGCTGCTCAACGGCGACATTAAGGAAGGCGTCAAATATGCCAACGACCTGAAGGGCGATCCTTCCGTCGAGCGCATCACCACGATCGTGCGCGGCATGGATGCCGTGCGCCGTGACGACTACAAGACCGCCGAGGCCATCCTCAAATATAAGGGGCCGAACGACCTCGACCGGATGATGAACGACCTGCTGCTCGCCTGGGCTCGCGTCGGCGCGGGCCGCGGCAAGGAAGCGCTCGCCATGGTCGAGAAGATGAAGGGACCGGACTGGGTCGGCATTTTCCAGAATTACAATGCCGGGGCGATCGCCATCGCCACCGGCGACGTAAAATCGGCCCGGAAGCATCTGAACGACGCCGTGCTCGACAAGGAAGGGGGTGCGACGGCGCCCGACACCTTCATGCGCGCGGTGATGGCGCTCGCCCGCCTCGAAGCTTCACAAGGCAATAAGCAGAAGGCGCTCGACGCCGTATCCGTCGGCGACAACCTGCTGCCGAACTACGCGCCGCTGAACGCGCTGCGCGACAGTATCGAAAAGGACGAGAAGCAGGAACAGCAGGTCAAGACGGCCGAAGAAGGCGCTGCCGGCGTGCTGTTTTCGGTCGGCGGCGCGCTGAACCGCGACGGCGCTGAGGACATCGTTTCGCTTTACCTGCAGACCGCCAATGCGCTCGACCCGAACAGCGCCGATACGCTGGTACTTCTCGGCGGCATCGCCGAGAAGCAGAACCAGATGGACCGCGCCATCGCGCTCTACAAGAAGGTGCCGGAAAATTCGCCGATGCGGCGCATCTCCGAGCTCCAGCTCGGCCTTGCCCTTGCCCAGGGCGGCAAGGTGGACGAGGCGCGCAAGCATCTGCAGGCGCTGATCGCCTCCGACCCGAAGGATATCCGCAGCTACCTCGCTTATGGCAGCGTGCTCTCCGACGCCAAGGACTACGAGGCGATGGCCGCCAATTACGACAAGGCGGTCGAAGCGATCGGCCCCTTCCCCGGCCGCCCCAATTGGAGCGTCTTCTTCCAGCGCGGCATCGCCTATGAGCGGCTGAAGAAGTGGGACCAGGCGGAGCCGAACTTCCGCAAGGCGCTGGAGCTCAATCCCGACCAGCCGCAGGTGCTGAACTATCTCGGCTATTCCTGGATCGACATGAACCGCAACCTCGACGAAGGTCTCGGCATGATCAAGAAGGCCGTCGACCTTCGCCCCGACGACGGCTACATCATCGATTCGCTCGGCTGGGCCTACTTCCGGCTCAACCGCTTCGACGATGCCGTCGACGAGCTGGAGCGGGCAGCCCAGATCAAGGCCGGCGACGCGACGATCAACGACCATCTCGGCGACGCCTACTGGCGCGTCGGCCGCAAGCTCGAGGCCGTCTATCAGTGGAACCGGGCGCTCGCTTCCGAGCCCGAGGCCGCCGAAATCCCGAAGATCAAGGACAAGGTCGCCAACGGTCTGCCTCCGGCCAGCGACGATGCCAAGGCGGCAGACAAGAAGCAGCCGGACCCCGCACCTGTCACCCCGCCGCCGGCCGACAAGAAATCCTGACGGGCGGCAAGCATGCCTGAGAAGGGCTTTGCCGAGGCTTTCGGCGTCACCGAAGAGGCGCGCGCGAAGATCAACCTCGCTTTGCATGTGACAGGCCAGCGGGCAGATGGCTATCATCTGCTCGATATGCTGGTGACCTTCGCAGATTGCGGCGACCGGCTGGGCTTCCTGCCTGCGAAGGCCGACGCCTTCACCCTATCGGGCCGCTTCGGCGAAACGCTTGCCGGCGACAGCGGCACCAATCTGGTGCTGCGGGCACGCGATCTTTTGAGGGAGGCGGTCGGCGTCCTCGCCTTTCCCGTCCATATCCACCTCGAAAAGAACCTGCCTGTTGCCTCCGGCATCGGCGGCGGCTCGGCCGACGCGGCGGCGACGCTGCGCGGACTGATGCGGCTCTGGGGCATGAGCCTGCCGGCGGAGGCGCTTGCCGCCCTGGCGCTGAGGCTCGGCGCCGACGTGCCGATGTGCGTTGAAAGCCGGCCGCTGATTGCCCGCGGCATTGGTGAACAGATCGAGGCCGTGCCTGATCTGCCGGCCTTTGCCATGGTGCTCGCCAATCCGCTGAAGGGTGTCTCGACGCCCGAGGTGTTCCGCCGGCTGGCGACAAAGAACAACCCTTCTTTAAACCTGGCTTCGGGGCTTACTGGGAGTGCCGGCTGGCTGGCAATGATCGGTGCTGCCCGCAACGACCTGGAGCCGCCGGCGCGCCAGCTCGTGCCGGAGATTGCGGTGATCTCGGCGATGCTGCAGGGCCGCGGTGCGCTTTTGACCCGTATGTCCGGTTCCGGCGCCACCTGTTTCGGGATCTTTGCGAGCATGGTTGAGGCGCAAGAGGCGGCTACGGCCCTTCACGGCACGCGGCCGGACTGGTATTTCCAGGCGACGGAAACGATATCGGGAGGCATGTGATGGCAGGTCTGGACGACAAGCGGCCCTTCATAGCCGTCGGCATCGCGGTTCTCACCGTCTCGGATACGCGCACGCCGGAGACGGACAAGTCGGGCGACACGCTGGCGGCGCGAATCAGCGAGGCGGGCCACAGGCTGGTCGACCGGGCGATCGTGCCCGATGATCGCGAGAAAATCGCAGCAACGGTCAAAGCCTGGACCGAGCGGGACGAAATCGACGTCGTCATCACCTCAGGCGGCACCGGCTTTACCGGCCGCGATGTGACGCCCGAGGCGCTGGAGCCCTTGTTCGAAAAGCGCATGGACGGCTTTTCAGCCGTCTTCCACCGTATTTCCTACGACAAGATCGGCACGGCGACGATCCAGTCGCGTGCCACGGCAGGCGTTGCCAACGCCACCTTCATCTTTGCGCTGCCCGGCTCGCCCGGCGCCTGCCGGGATGCCTGGGACGGCATTCTGAAAGGGCAGCTCGACTATCGCAACATGCCGTGCAATTTCGTCGAGATCATGCCGCGTCTGGACGAGCACCTGAAACGCGGCGCGACCAAATAGAATTCGCTATGTGGCAAGGCCGGGCAGAGCGGGCATCGTTTCCCAGCTGTCACCAGACAGCAGAATGCAGCTTATGCCGTGAACATCCGTGACCACGAGCGTCCAGGTGCCGCTTTTGGCGGCATAGACCTCGAGAACGGCGTTCTCGTTGACCAGTC
Organism: Rhizobium hidalgonense; assembly: GCF_002914525.1. Classification (GTDB taxonomy): domain Bacteria; phylum Pseudomonadota; class Alphaproteobacteria; order Rhizobiales; family Rhizobiaceae; genus Rhizobium; species Rhizobium hidalgonense. The sequence goes on from NZ_LODW01000022.1 coordinate 93,793, forward strand.
CGACCGCTGTCAGCTTTTCAGCGAAATTCCTGTCGAGGAAATTGACGACCTCGGATCGGCCTGCGCAACTGAGCATCGTCTGCGATGCTGCCGGATGCGGATGCGCGATCAGCGATATCGGCAATATGACGGCCAGCAGGCCGTAAATCATACCGCGTACCATGACGCACCTCCTTTCGCCGGGAACCCGGCAGAAGAGGAGATTGTCGCCGACCTGTTCTGCCGTCCACCGGCATTCCATGGCCATCCGTTACGAAGCGAGGCGCTTCGGCGGCGCCATGGGAGAATTATAGCGCGAAATCCTATTGGGCGCCATGTTTTGCGCGATGGTGGGGATTGCGACCACTAACGCTATACAGCGAGATCAGCCCCTCATCCCGGCTGCCGCCACCTTCTCCCGCTCGCCGGGCGAACGGGGGTAGCCGCGACCTCTCCGTCCCCCGCTATCCTTTCGCAGGGCACGTCCCCTCTACCCGTTTTCACGGGGAGAGGGTTAGGGTGAGGGGCAGCTTTCGGCGCCAACCAAGCCTTGGATCAAGCCTTGGAATAACGGAGAGTGAAAACCGCTCAGCGTGCAGCCCGGGCGACCCAGGCGGGAATCAGTTCGCTGGAAAGCTTGCGCGGCTTCTGGCCCTGGGCGAATTCGGCAAGTCGCATGCCGCTTTTGGCCACCGCAAGCGCCTGGCCCTTCGGCATCAGCAAACCAAGCTCCAGCGGCGGCGCGGCGCGGCCAATACGCTGAAAGAACGGCCGTCGATAGCCGCGCGAAGCGGTGAAGCGGGCCGGCAGTTTGTTCAGCGCGATATATTCGGCGATCTCATCGATCCAGCCGGCCTGAGGTCGTGCGCCCGGTTCGACGAAGAGCAGCCATTCGCCGCGGGCGGATCGGACGATGTCATTGATATCCCACTGCGAATAAAAGCGGCAGCCGGCGGCGTCGGCGACCCGCGAGGTACCGTCGCGCGAGCCGTGATCGAGCACGACCACATCGCTGACGATCCCCTCCACCGCGCCTGCCACCAATACCGATAAAGTCTGCGCCAGCTCAGCTTCCTGATCCTGACATTCGAGAACAACCGTCAACATTGCCCATTCATAATGCGCCGCACAAATTATTGCCAGCGGCGTTTTCCGCATTTTGTTCTTGCATTGTTCTTTTTTTACGGATAGGAATTTAATCATCAAAACGGGCGGAAGCGATGGCTTTTGCCGCGGGAGAATCCGATGAGAGAGCAGTCCCTGGCAGGGCAGGCCGCATTCGCGCCTGCCAATACGGCAGATATTGCCGATGCGATGATCGTGTCATCCGGTCTGAGGATCGAGGTCGACCGGCGGCGTGGGCGCGGGGCGGGACTGAACCCAACCGGCAGGTTTGAGGCGCTGCAGCGCGAGACCTTCGACGATGGCTGGCAGACGCTGGAAGAGCTGCCTCCGTTCAAGACGGACGTGCAGATCGAGAAGCCGCGAACTGCCATTACCCGCAATGAATCGCCCGACATTGCCTTCGACCGCTCGATCAACCCCTATCGCGGCTGCGAGCATGGCTGCATCTATTGTTTCGCCCGGCCGACGCACGCATATATGGGGCTTTCCGCCGGGCTCGATTTCGAGACGAAGCTCTTCGCCAAGCCGGATGCGGCAAAGCTGCTGGAGCGGGAACTTGCAAAGCCGGGCTACAAGGTGCGGGCGATCGCGATCGGCACCAATACGGACCCCTATCAGCCGATCGAAAAGGAATGGCGCGTCATGCGCGGTCTTCTCGAGGTCCTGAACAAGGCGAACCACCCGGTATCGATCGTCACCAAATCGGCGATGATCCTGCGCGATCTCGACATTCTGCAGGAGATGGCGGCGAAGAACCTGGTGCGCGTCGGCATCTCGGTAACCACCCTCGACCGCAAGCTTGCCCGGACGATGGAGCCGCGCGCCGCCACGCCGCCGCGCCGGCTGGAGACCATTCACACGCTGTCGGAAGCAGGCATCCAGACGGCTGTGATGGCCGCCCCGCTGATCCCGGCGTTGAACGATCACGAGCTGGAGCGCATTCTCGAATCGGCCAAGGCTGCCGGCGCCGCCGAGGCGAGCTATGTCATCTTGAGACTGCCGCTCGAGGTTAGCCCGCTCTTCCGCGACTGGCTGCTGCAGCATTATCCCGATCGCTACCGGCATGTAATGTCGCTTGTGCGCTCGATGCGCGGCGGCAAGGATTATGATGCCGAATTCGGCAAGCGCATGAAGGGCGCCGGTCCCTATGCCTGGCAGATCGCCCGGCGTTTTGAAATGGCCGCCAGACGCTTCGGCCTGACGCGACGCGGCATGCCGCTGCGCGACGATCTGTTCGTGCCGCCGGACGGCAGCGGCGTGCAGCTGTCACTGCTTTAGCTTTGTTCTTACGCAATTCCGGACGGAAAACCGCTTTGCACTTTTCCTGGAATTGCTTCTGCCTTTTACGCAATTCCGGACGGAAAACCGCTTTGCACTTTTCCTGGAATTGCTTGTAGCTTGCGCATCGGCTGTTCAGAAAAACCGCCCTGTTTTCGAGCCCCGAGCGCAATTCCCGCGGATGGCACTGACCGCCACCATCCGCCGGTCCCGGTCCCCGACCGCCGCCCTGATCGGGGACTTGCGGGCAATCGGGTTGGCGTGCGAGGTTCAGCCGCATGAAACCTCGCACGCCACCCGATTCTCCCGAGCTTTTCCAAGCGGTTCCCCTCGTGCCGGACTTCCGGCTGGAACTCAAAGCCCGCAAGGCCGGGCACTGGCCGGTCGCCGGCGCCGACGAGGCGGGCCGCGGGCCGCTGGCCGGGCCCGTCGTTGCTGCCGCCGTCATCCTCGATCCGAAGCGCATCCCGGACGGACTGAACGATTCCAAGCAGCTTTCGGCGCAACGGCGCGAGGAATTGTTCGTGCAGATCCTGGCGACCGCCACCGTCTCCATCGCCTCCTCCAGCTCGACGCGCATCGACGAGACTGACATTCGCAAGGCGAGCCTCGACGCCATGCGCCGCGCGATCTGCAGCCTCGCCATTCCAGCAAGCTACGTGCTGACAGACGGGCTCGACGTGCCGCCCGGCCTCGACTGCCCCGGACAGGCGGTGGTCAAGGGTGATGCCCGTTCGGTCTCGATCGCCGCCGCCTCGATCGTCGCCAAGGTGACGCGCGACCGGATGATGGCGCGGGCGCACAATGTGTTTCCGGATTACGGCTTTGCCGCCCATGTCGGCTACGGCACCGCGCAGCACCGCGCCGGCATCGAGAAGCTCGGCCCCTGCCCGCTGCACCGGATGAGTTTCCGGCCGCTGCGCAAGGGCGAGAACGGGCCTGAGATGGACGAGCTGATTTCGGAATAGTCGGCCCAAAGAAAAGCGCCTTGGGTCTTTTGACCGCCGATCTGCCGCCCATCGGGTTTGTTCCTTCTCTCCGCTTGCGGGGCGAAGGTGCCGGCAGGCGGATGAGGGGCAGATCGGCGGATGAAGGCGCCGCACGCGCAAAGCACAAGCCCTATCCACAAAGAAAAGGCCGGGACATGCCCGGCCTTTGCTTATTCCATTTGATACCGCTCAGTTGAGCCGTGTCTTGACCTGGCCAACAGCATTGCCGAAGAGTTCGGACTGAACCTTGGCGTCGGCCTGCTTGGCGAGAACCGTTTCTGCAGCGGCGATCGCCAGATCGACGGCGGCGGAACGGACCGCCTTCATCGCCTCGGCCTCGGCCTGCTTGATCTTCTGCTCGGAAAGCGCCGTGCGGTTGGTGACGAATTCTTCCGTCTTCTTCTTCGCCTCCGCGGTCAGCATTTCGGCTTCACGCTCGGCAGCGGCAACGATGTGGGCCGCTTCAGCTTCCGCTTCCTTGCGCTTGCGCTGGTATTCGGCGAGCAGATGCTGGGCCTCCTCGCGCAGGCGCTTGGCTTCAGCCAATTCGTTGCGGATCTGGTCGGCGCGGTCGTCGAGCGACCGTGCCATCATGCCCGGAACCTTCAGGTAGACGACCAGCGCCAGGAACAGGACGAGGCCGACAAAGGCGAAGAAAGTCGCATCAAAGTGAAATTCCATCGATCAAGCCTCCTTCTTGGCGGCCGCGACGGCGGCGGCGACATCGGCCTTGGCGGCTGTGCCGCCGATCAGCTGATCGACCACGGCAGCCGCTGTTTCCTCGGCAATGGTGCCGACGTCGGCGAAGGCCTTCGCCTTGATGTCGGCGATACGGACCTCAGCAGCCTTGATCTTTTCCGACAGGCTCGCCTCGACAGCGCGGCGATCCTCTTCGGCCTTGAGCTTGGCGGCATCGCGTGCAGCAGCGCCGATCGCATTCGACTTGGCGCGGGCAGCAGCCAGTTCACCTTCATAGGTCTGGACGGCGGCGTCAGCTTCCGCCTTTAGGCGGCCGGCTTCTTCCAGATCCTGGGAGAGGCGCGTGTGGCGCTGATCGAGGATAGCCCCGATGCGCGGCGCGATGACCTTTTGCATGAGCAAATAGAAGACGCCGAACGTGATCACCAGCCACAGCAGCTGGGATGCGTAAGTCGTCGAATCGAAAGGCGGGAACGGGCCGCGGGCGTGTTCGCCTTCGGCAACACCGGTCTCGGTATGGACCTCGCCTGCGGCCGGAGCGGCATGCGCATCCGTACCCGTCGCTGCCGCCGGTGCTTCTTCAGCGTAAGCCGGGGTCACAAAAAACATTCTCACCTCCAGGTGGACTGCAAATGCAAAGGATCACGGCTTGCGGTGGCAGGCCGTGATCCATCTATTCGCCGATATCAGACGGCGAAGAGGAGGAGGAGAGCGACGAGCAGCGAGAAGATGCCCAGAGCTTCCGTAACGGCGAAGCCGAATACCAGACGGCCGAACTGGCTGTCAGCGGCAGACGGATTGCGCAGTGCGCCGGAGAGGTAGCTGCCGAAAATATTGCCGAGGCCGAGAGCCGTACCGGCCATACCAAAGCAAGCCAGGCCTGCACCGATGTACTTTGCTGCTTCCGCTTCCATGTTGAACTCCTTTGAAATGGTTGTTGCGGCGAATGACTGACGCCCTGGAGACGTCGTTGTCGTTATCCTTAGTGCCCGCCCGGATGGATTGCGTCGTTGAGGTACATGCAAGTCAGCACCGCAAAGACGTAAGCCTGAAGGAAGGCGACGAGGAACTCGAGACCGGTCAGGGCGACGGTCATGATGAGGGGAAGAACTGCGCCGCCGACGCCGACTGCACCGAGGGCTCCAAGCGAGGCGACGAAGCCTGCGAACACCTTCAGCGTGATGTGACCAGCGAGCATGTTGGCGAAAAGACGAACGGAGAGCGAAATCGGGCGGGACAGGAAGGAAATGATTTCGATCGAGACGACCAGCGGCAGCAATATGCCGGGCACACCCGAGGGCACGAAAACATTCAGGAAGTGGAACCCGTGCTTATAGAAGCCGTAAACGAGAACCGTGCCGATAACGAGGATCGCCAGCGCGAAGGTGACGATGATCTGGCTGGTGATCGTGAAGAAATACGGGAACATGCCGAGCAAGTTCGCCGTCAGCACGAACATGAAGAGCGAGAAGACCAGCGGGAAGAACTTCATTCCCTGCTTGCCGGCGCCTTCCTTCAGCATGTTGGCGATGAATTCATAAGACATTTCCGCGATCGACTGCGAACGGCCCGGTACGATGGCGCGGTTCGAGGTCGCGAAATAGAGGAAGCCTACAGCCACGGCAGCGGAAGCTGCCATGAAGAGCGATGCGTTGGTGAACGAAAAATCAATTCCGCCGATTTCGATCGGCACAATCTTGAAGATCTGGAACTGATGAGTCGGATCGTTGGACACCGCTTGTTCTCTCTCTTTGGCCCGCAGGACGCGGGGTCATTGCACTGGACCGGGAACCGGTCCTTATTTCTTGTCGTCATCCAGAGGATGGGCCACCACCCCCGCAGAACGCAGCACGTTCAGAACGCCGGCACAGAATCCGAGAAGCAGAAGAACAATCATCCCCCAAGGCGCCGTGCCAACAAAACGGTCGAGAACATAGCCAAGAACGGCACCGACGATGATCGCGGCAATGAACTCGCTGGAAAGCTTCATCGCCTGGGCATAACCTTTGCGGCTTACCTCGGCTTGGGCCTCGCTTGCATGTTCCACTCCCGCCTCAGCGCGCTTGGACGCGAGTTTCGCTTCCAGTTGCGCACGGCGCTTCTCAAGACTTTCCTCGCGGTCATTCGCCATGGATCTCTCCTCGCCTGCCCGTCGCCCGCACTCCCGCTACCCCGGTCATTCGGACCCCGGACGCGAAGGTTGAGACCCTTCCGGCCCGTTCTGAAGTCGCGCGCAACATAGTTTTAGGGATTGGTATAGTCAAGGCGTAGACAGCTTCTGTCCAGCCAGAAAATAATTTCGTCAAATCAAAGAGATAAGGCGATTTTGGGTCGATCTCTTAAATTCGATGGAAAGAATCCGCTTTTAAGCCACGGAAATCGCCTTGCCCGAGCGATTTATCTCAGCTCCAGCCGCCGCCATAGGTGCGATAGAAGACGTGAAGACCGATGCGGCCGACCTTTTCCATGGTCTTTGCCCATTTCGGCCGGACATAGACGGCATGGTAGTGTGTCGCCGAGCCCACCTGCGGCAGCCAGATCTTGCCGGATGTCACCGCCATCGCCACATCGCGGGCCATCCGCCAGTGATATTGCGAGTTCACCCTGTCCTTGATGCTGTCGCAGGCGAAGGAAAACTGGCAGCGGTTGCGCCAATCCTCGTTCTGGTAGACGACGCCGCAAATGGTTTTCGGATAGGACGGGTTGCGGACGCGATTGAGGATGACTTGGGCGACGGCCGCCTGGCCCTTCACCGATTCTCCGCGCGCCTCGAAATAGATGCCTGAGGCCAAGCATTGCTGTTCGCGGGCGGAAAAGACGCTCGGCGACAATATGCTGGCGGCCCAGGCATGGTCGCGCGGACCGATCTCCGGAACGAAGCGGCCGCTGTCCTGATCGGTCAGGATCGAATCAAACGGCGACTGGCGGGAATAGTCGGGTGCCGCCGGCCCATAGGCGGTGGCCAGCACATCGGCCTTGTCGCTGGTGACGAGGCTTGCGAGCATTGCCGGCACGCCACTATCGATCACAACCGGCTGCTTCTTATAGAAAGACGTGGCGATCTCGATTTCCTTGCCCTGGATCTTCGGCTTGACGAAAGCCGACCGCTCCTTGAGATCGAAGTTCGGGGTGAAGAGCAGCTTCGTGCGTTCGAGGATCGAGCCGGCCGAAAAATCCTTCGGCGGCTGCATCTTCTCGACGGCGACGACGCGGCCTTTCTTGGTGCCGCGGTTGACGCGATCCTCGTCCGGCGTGTCCTCGTGGCCTTTTTCCTTGGCGTTAAAGGCAACCTTGCGACCATCGGGAAGCACCATGCCGGCGCCTGAGGAGATCGAACCCGTCACCGCCGGATCGGCGAAGGCAAGTTCAGCCTGATGGATGGAGCCGGCCGGCGAATTGGTCAGCACCATGCGCCAGTTCTCCCCCTCCCGGTCGAGACCGGCCAGCATGGCGGCGAGATCGGCATGAGATGCGACACTCGGGAAGATCAGCCAGCCGGCGAGCCCGAAGATTGCGGGCGACACCCAATTCTCGGGAAGAAGACGCAGCTTGCTACGGGAAGAGCTCTTTCGACGCAACACAAACTCCGGGCATGGGACGCGGGAACATTCCATAATAAATCCCGCATTAACCTTGACGCCCGGTTAACGAGGCGTGCCGGAATGTGACCATGCCAGTTTTGCAATGTTCTAATGTGGCTGATATTTTCGCCACACGGAGCGGCTATGCCCCCCCTGCCCCTATACCTATTGATGTGGCACCGGAGGGCGAGTTCAGCAGGAACGCATCCTCAATCTCCGTCGTCCTCGGCCTTGAGCCGAGGACCCATGCCACAGCTGCTGGTGGGTGGGGTGTGGATGCTCGGCTCAAGGCCGAGCATGACGGAGATTGAGATGGCGGAAGGGCCATCAAAGCGCGGCCACCCCCGTCAGCAATCGCGTCCGCACACATCAAATAATGACGTGCGAGCCCAGTTCCACCACGCGGTTGGCCGGCAGGCGGAAGTAGTCCGAGGGGTTGGCGGCGGCGTTGGCAAGCGCGATGTAGAGCCGGTCCTGCCAGTAGGGCATGCCCGACTTGGCATCCGGCACCAGCTTGCGGCGTCCGAGATAGAAGGAGGTCGACATGATGTCGAACTTCAGGCCGGTTTTGCGCAGCGTCGCCAGCGCCTGCGAGACATTTTGGGATTCCATGAAGCCGAACAGCAGCTCGACGCGGGAGAAGCGCTCGGAAATCTGCTCGACCTTGTAGCGGTCCTGGCTCGGGACACGCGGCTTGTTGACGGTGCGGATCGTCAGGATGACGTTGCGGTCGTGCAGCACATGATTGTGCTTGAGATTATGCAGCAAGGCGGCGGGGGCCGATTCCGGATCGCTGGTCAGGAAGATCGCAGTGCCGGGAACCTGGGCCGGCGAATGTTCGCTCTTGCGCTCGATCGAGCTGACGAAGGAGGGAAGCGGAATGTCGGTGTGGCGGGTCTTTTCCATCAGGATCGCGGTGCCGCGGCGCCAGGTCCACATGACGACGGTAAAGGCGGTGGCGATCAGGATCGGGATGTAGCCGCCGTCGTGGATCTTCAAAAGGTTGGCACCGAGGAAGATCAGTTCGAGCACGACCAGCGGCGCGAGCGCGATCACCGCAACCGGAAGCGACCAGTTCCACCGGGCGCGAACGAATTCGAAGGCCATGATCGAGGTGACGACCATGGCACCGGTGACCGAGATGCCATAGGCGGTCGCCAGCGCGTCCGAGGTCTTGAAACTCAGGACCAGGAAGATGACGCCGATGAACAGCACGGCATTGACCGAGGGAACGAAGATCTGCCCGGTATTGGTTTCCGAGGTGAAGAGGATTTCCATGCGCGGCAGGAAGCCGAGGTTGATGCCCTGGCGCACCATCGAGAAAGCGCCGGTGATGACCGCCTGGCTGGCGATGATCGTCGCGGCAGTCGCCAGGATGACGACCGGCAGCAGCGCCCATTTCGGATACATCAGATAGAAGGGATCGGACATCGTCGAGGGATTGCCGAGAACGAGAGCGCCCTGCCCGAGATAGTTCAGCGTCAGCGCCGGAAAGACCAGCAGGAACCAGGCCCACTGGATCGGACGCCGGCCGAAATGGCCGAGATCGGCATAGAGCGCCTCGGCGCCCGTCACTGTCAGGAAGACGGCGCCGAGCACGACGACGCCGTAAAAGCCCTCATGCAGCAGGAAGCTGACGGCATAATAGGGATTGAAGGCGGCAAGGATGCCGAAATCATCCGAAATATGGGAAATGCCGGCGGCAGCCATGACGAGGAACCAGACGGCGGTGATCGGGCCGAAGAATTTCGCGACCGCCCCGGTGCCGCGCGATTGCACGACGAAGAGCAGCGCCAGGATCACCACCGAGATCGGCACGATATATTCAGAGAGGGTCGGGGTGACGAGCTTCAGGCCCTCGACGGCCGAGAGCACCGACAGCGCCGGCGTGATCATCGCATCGCCGAGGAAGAGGGCAGCGCCCATCAGGCCGAGCAGCATCAGTATGGCGGTATGCCCGTTGGCGGTCTTCATCAGAAGAGCAAGCAGCGACAGCGTGCCGCCCTCGCCCTCATTGTCGGCGCGCAGCAAAAACAGCACATATTTGATGGTGACGATGATGGTTAGCGCCCAGATCATCAGCGAGATCAGGCTAATGACCTCGAAACGGGTGAGGCCGTCATGGGCAACAGGTTTCAGCGCCTCGCGAAAGGCGTAGAGCGGGCTGGTGCCAATATCGCCGTAGACGACGCCGACGGAACCGAGCGTGAGATAGAACAGCTTCTTCGGCGTCATCTGGGATTCGTTCGGATGGCTCTCTGCGGACATGAAGTTGCAACAGGCTCCTCAGAGCCAGCCTTTCCAGCGGAAAAAGAAAAACGGGACGACGGCGGATATCACCATCAGGGCCAGCGAATAGGGATAACCTGCGGCCCAGGCCAACTCCGGCATGACCTGAAAATTCATACCATAGATGGAGGCGACCAATGTCGGCGGCAGGAACACCACCGAGGCAATCGAAAATATCTTGATGATCGAATTCTGCTCGATGTTGATCAGACCGAGCGAAGCGTCAAGCAGGAAGGTGATGTTGCCAGCAACGAAGGCGGCATGCTCCGACAGCGATTGGATATCACGCGAGACCGTGCGGCAGAGGTCCTTCGTCTCGCGGTCCTGCTGGACCGCCGGGATCGTGTGCAAGAAGGTCAGCAGGCGGGACAGCGACCCGAGGCTGTCGCGCACCTTGCTGATCATCCGGTGATAGCCGGCGATATCGCGCAGCTTCTCCTCGAGATAGTTCGAAGGCTTGCGCGTCTTCTTCGCCCGGTCGCCGAAGACGTGCATCGACAAGATGTCGAGGCGCGAGATGGAGACCTCGAGGATCTCGGCGGTGCGGTCGACGATCGTTTCCAACAGCTTGGCGAGAAGGGCAGCGCCGCTGCGCCAGTTTTCCGGCAGACGGTGAAGGGCGGCGATGAACAGCGCAAAGGATTTGGGATGGGCGTATCGGATGGTGACCAGCCGGTTTCCGGCCAGGATGAAAGCGACATCGGTCAGCGTCGGCGCGTCGGTCTCCGCCTTCCAGAGCAGCGAGGCAGTCATGAAAACGGCGTCGTTTTCGACATAGAGACGGGCGGAGGGCTCGATATCCTTGAGGTCGTCCCGGGTCGGAACCTCGATGCCGAGAACCCTCTCAACATAGAGTTCCTCGTCGCGGCTCGGCTCGATCATGTCGATCCATACGACATCCTCGGGGAAGGATCCGGCATGCGACAGATCGCGGATCTCGACCGACCTGCAATTGGAACAGTAAGCGGTGATCACCGGCAGCCTTTCCATGCGGCGGCCAGCGCGGCAAAGCGAGGGTCGCTCGTCCCGGGTCCCAACGGAAGCGGATCAAAAAAGTTCATACAACTCCGGCTGCATCCAACCTCGAAGGCCGGCATGCACATTGTGCTCCACCGCATCGCAGCGACCAATCCTTCGATCGACAAGACAACTCCGAACTTGCAGGCGGGCCGAGATCTTCCAAACGAGGACGGCCGTCATTGAGCATCTGCAGCAAATGCCATCATGGCGCCGCGGCATATGCAGCAAAGCCGTGAAATAATCAAGACATCTTCCGTGAAGCGCGGCTTTTCACCACGCTTCCCCCACAATTTGGGGTACTGGCGGACATGATTCGGCCACCAAGAGTGTCGCTCGGAATGCCGAACCGTTGCCGATGACAGATCTTATTCGAAGACGATCGCCGGGGCAGGACGCTGCGGCTGGCCACCGACCTGCTCCCAGACCTTGGCAGCAATGCCGCGATAGATGCCGGCGACGATACCGTTCGGCTCGGAGGCGACGAGCGGCGTGCCGGCGTCGGAGGTTTCACGGATATTCATCGTCAGCGGCACTTCGCCGAGAAAGGGCACACCGATGCGCTCGGCCTCCTTGCGGGCGCCGCCATGGCCGAAGATGTCGTAGCGGGTGCCGGTATCCGGCGCGATGAAATAGCTCATATTCTCGACGATGCCGAGCACCGGCACCTCGACCTTGCGGAACATGTTGAGGCCCTTGCGGGCATCGATCAGAGCCAGATCCTGCGGCGTCGAGACAATGACGGCGCCAGCCAGCGGCACCTGCTGGGCCATGGTCAGCTGCGCGTCGCCGGTGCCGGGCGGCATGTCGACGACCAGCACATCGAGCTCACCCCAGGCGACTTCCCGCAGCATCTGCAACAGCGCCGACTGAACCATCGGCCCGCGCCAGATCATCGCCGTCTCCTCGTCGACGAGGAAGCCCATCGACATGACCTTAAGGCCGTAATTCTCCATCGGATTGATGATCCGGCCATCGATCTGGGTTGGGCGGCCGGATATCTTCAGCAGCCGCGGCATCGAGGGACCATAGACGTCGGCGTCGAGGATGCCGACGCGCAAACCGTTGGCGAGCAGGCCGAGCGCCAGGTTGACCGCGGTGGTCGACTTGCCGACCCCACCCTTGCCCGAGGCGACGGCGATGATGGCGCCGATGCCGGGGACGCCGATCTTGCCGGCGCGCGACGGCTGTTGCTGCGGCGCGTGCGCTGGGCCCCCGTGGTTGTGTCCCCTGTGATCATGACCGGCGTGATCATGACCGGCGTGATCGTGGCCGGCATGGCCACGGGGCGGGTTCGGCGCTGGACGGGAGGCGGGAGCGGCGGCGGCCGCCTTTTTGTCCGCCGTTAGTGTAACAAGAGCACCCTTGACGCCCGGCATTTCCTTGATGACGCGCTCGGCGGCGAGCCGCAGCGGCTCCAGCTCCCTGGCGCGTTCAGCCGGAACGGTGATGGAGAAATAGACCTTGCCGTCGGAGATGAAGACGTCGGACACCATGCCGAGCGCAACGATATCGTGCTCGAGATCCGGTCCACGCACGGTCTTCAATGTTTCGAGAACCTGTTCCTTGGTAACGTCGGTCATTCCACCCTCACTGCTTCTTCTCGCACGACAGCGCCGCACGTCTCTCAAGTCGCGCAAAGGACGCTGTAGCACCTAAAATCTTGCAGTAGAGATAGTGGAGCCGGACGCCTTCGCCAAACAAAATCATCGGCGGGAAAATCGATTTGCCGGCTTGCAAAAAGCGCCGCAGAGAACTGGCGATCCGTTGCGGCCATCAAGTCCGCTGGGCTTTCGCCCTGATGGCCGCAACGGTCTCCCCGAGAACCGGCGCAATCCGGGGCGAACTAGCGCAAGCCGACAAAAAGGCCAGCGAAAAATGACGGGAAAAGGGCGAATCGCAAACAGCTGCGAAACGAGCGGTGCCAAAACGCAACAACCGCCACCGACGCCGGCGCCTGGCAAAAGCGGCATCGGCGTCGGTCAGCGGTATGCCGGCCGCGCCATTTCCCTGGCGCTGGTCCAAGTCCCCTCTGGGCCTCTGGCAAAAGAGAAGCAGAAAGCGTGCCAGACGGAGAATCGCCGCAAATGGCACAAGCGCGGCATGAGGACAGCCACCAGCGGCCAGCATATGCCCACGCACTGGGCGCCCGGCGAAAGCCCGCCCAGCCTTTTGCATCTTATTTGATCAGGCCGATCCGCAGCGCCTTGGCGACCGCCTGGGTGCGGTTGACCGTATCGAGCTTCTTGGTGGCACGGTTGAGGTAATGATTGACCGTGTGCTCGGAGAGGGTGAGGATTTCGGCGATTTCCGCACTGGTCTTGCCGGCTGCCGTCCAGTTGAGGCAATCAATTTCCCGATCGGTCAGCGTCTCGGTGATGCGCGTATCGAGGTTGCGGATCTCGGCAAGCCTGTCATAGACGTGGATGGCGATGTAGCAGAGTTCACGCATCTCGGCCGGGCTGAAGGACTCCCGGTCGCCGGCGAAAGAGATGGCGCCGCGCAGGCCGGATGGCTCATGCGTCGGAAAATAGGCGCCGCGCATCATCCTGAAACGTTCGAACAGCGCGGCGACGAGGACCGACTTGCCGTCGTCACGCGACCAGTTCTCGCGCGTCATGTCGTAAAAGAAGGGCCGCGCCGATGTTCTCAAGCGCCTCAGAACCGGGCTGTTCACCAGCAAACTCTCCTGGTCGTAGAGCGCCAGAAGCTCGGCCGGCCAGCTGGTGATGACGGTGCTGCCCTGGATATCCAGCGATGTGACCGGCGGCAGATTGAGAACCATGAAGGCCCGGCTGCGATAGGCTTCCGTCACGCGTTTCAGGAACCGGAAAATGTCGAACTGGGTCTTCAGGCCGGCTATTTCATTGATGTAGTCGTCGTCTTCCGGGGATGTTTGCGACAAGGGTGCCATCACATTTCTTCATCTTCGGCACTGCGGCCGGCTCGATTGCAACGGGGAATGACGATCGCTGACTGGATCACATGGAAACGGCCTCGGCGTGCAGCGTCGGCCGGTGGGTGGTTATCGATTTCGCGGACTATCTGCAGTTGTCGTGATTCGCAGGCAAATCTCAATATCGCCCTCATCATAAGCATGCTCTCTGATCGCATTTAGCGGCGCGGGCCGAGCCGAATGCGCATGTCTTCCATGATCCTCCCAGCCGCCAGCTGAACTGGAACGGCCCATTGGCTGAGAAGTTCCATCGACAGACGGTAGGCCGGGCCGGTAATCGAGATGCCACCAATAAAAGTCCGATCCTGCGACCAGAGGGGGGCGGCGACACAGCGGATGCCGGCCTCATGCTCCTCGCGGTCGAAAGCATAGCCCTGGTTGGCGATCTCGCGGATTTCGGCAAGCAGCGATTCAGCCGAGAGATGGGTCGAGGCGGTGAATCGGATAAAGCTTAGGCCAGCGAGAAGATCGGCGAGGAGATCGGCCGGAAGCAGCGAAAGGGCGGCCTTGCCGACGCCGGTGCAGTAACAGGGCGAGGCATTGCCGATCTGCGAATACATGCGCACCGGCTGGCGGCCGTCGACCTTGTCGAGATAGATGATCGACTGCCCCCTCAAAACACCGAGATGCACGGTTTCGCCGGTTGCCTGCTGCAGATCGGCAAGGTGCGGCTCGGCAATCAGGCGGAATTCGTTGCGCGCCCAGCTGCGCGCGGCAAACTCGAGCAGGCGCAGGCCCGGCGCATAACGGCCGTCGCCTTCAAACTCAAGCAGCCCTTCCTCGACCAGATGGCTGAGCTGGCGATGCAAGGTGCCTCGCGGTTGGCCGGCAAGCGCCAGGATGTCGGTGAAACGCAGCGGCGCGTCGGCATGGGTGACGAGATCGAGCAGAACCATCAGTTTGCCGAGCGTGCCGGTCTCGCGGGTCTGCGCCATGCTATCGCTATTTAATGTCATCGTCTCATCCGCCCTTGACAGGAAGGCCAGCATAATTTGATAATTCCATATAGTCAAATATAGTTCCAAATAATGGAACATCGCGGGATTCAAAGGGCAACGTCATGCCAGCACAATTTCCGGAGTTCAAAGACCGAACCGTGCTGGTGACCGGCGGCGGATCGGGCATCGGTGCTGCGATCGTCGAAGGTTTCGCGCGCCAGGGGGCCAAGGTCTCCTTCATCGACATCGCCGAGGCCACGGGCCGCGCGCTCGCCGAAAACCTGTCGCGAGAGACGGTTCATCCCGTCTCCTTTCACCATGCCGACCTGCGTGACATCGAGGCGATCCGGCGCACCGTCGATACCGTCGTTGCGAGTTCAGGGCCGATCCGCGTGCTGGTCAACAATGCCGCCTGGGACGACCGTCATGATTTCGACGCGGTGACCGAGGCCTATTGGGACAATAATCAGGCGATCAACCTGAAGCATGTGTTCTTCACCTCCCAGGCAACAGCACCGTCGATGCGGGCGGCCGGCGGCGGTGCGATCATCAATATGTCGTCGATCGCCTTTAAACTGAACATGGGCGGTTTTCCCTCCTATGCAGCGGCGAAGGCTGCGGTCGTCGGACTGACGAAGAGCTTGGCCGGCAGGCTCGGGCCGGAGAATATCCGCGTCAACTGCATCCTGCCCGGCATGGTCCTCACGGAACGGCAGATGCAGCTCTGGCTGACCGAAGAGAGCATTGCGCGCTCGGTCGAGCAGCAGTGCCTGAAGGTCGCGCTCAAGCCCGAGGCGATTGTCGGTCCTTGCCTGTTTCTTGCATCCGACTGCGCGGCTGGAATGACCGCCCAGTCCCTGATTGTCGATGGAGGCATTCTGTAATGGCACATCCCGCTTATGTTGCGGTGGACTGGGGCACCAGCAGTTTCCGGCTCTGGCTGATCGCCAGGGACGGCAGCATTCTTGCCGAGCGCCGCAGCGGCGAAGGCATGACGAGTGCTGCAAAGACCGGCTTTTCTCAAGTGCTTTCAGGCCACCTCGCCGCCGTCGAGGCGCCGGAAAACCTGCCGGTGATCGTCTGCGGCATGGCCGGCGCACGGCAGGGCTGGGTCGAGGCGGGTTATATCGACGTTCCGGCGCCGCTCGCCGCGATTCTCACCGGAGCGGTCTCCGTGCCCGGCGAAAGCCGCGACATCCGCATCCTGCCGGGCCTTGCCCAGCGGGATATGGCGACGCCCGATGTGATGCGCGGCGAGGAAACCCAGCTTCTCGGCGCGCTCGGCAGCGCAAGCTCGGGCGCGCAGGCGGTCTGCATGCCCGGAACCCATTCGAAGTGGGTGCATGTCAGCGACGGCAAGGTCGCCGGTTTTTCGACCTTCATGACCGGCGAACTTTTCGACGTCATCAGCAAACACACGATCCTGTCGCATGCCGTCGCCGGCGCCGACGAGCAGCCGGCCGATGCGGCAGCCTTCGAGGCGGCGGTCTCGGCCGCTTTCGCGCGGCCCGCGCTTGCCTCCAACCTGCTCTTTACCGCCCGCTCGGGCCAACTCCTGCACGGGATCTCCGCCGCATCAGCGCAGGCCCGGCTCTCCGGCACGCTGATCGGCCTCGAAATCGCCGGCGCACTGCAGGATGCGGCCAACTCAGGCGTCACCCTGGTCGCTTCCGGGCGCCTGCAGGCGCTCTACGAACAGGCCTTCAAAAGCCTCTCCCTGACCTTCACCGCCATAGATGCCGACGCCGCTGTGCGCCGCGGGCTTTCGGCCGCCGCCGAAGCCATCTGGCCGAATTGAGAAAGCCGACACGATGAACCGCATCCCCTTCCCCGACATGAAGCGCCCGCTGATCGCCATCCTTCGCGGCATCCGGCTCGACGAAACCGAGAGCGTGGTCGGCGCCTTGATCGACAATGGCCTGACGGCGATCGAGATCCCGCTCAACTCGCCGGAGCCGTTCAAATCCATCGAGATCGCCGCCAAGATGGCGCCGGCCGAGGTGCTGATTGGCGCCGGCACGGTGTTGACCGTCGAGGCGGTCGACAACCTGAATGCCGCCGGCGGCACGCTGCTCGTCACGCCGAATGTCGAGCCCGAGGTGATCATCCGGGCGCGCCAATACGGCATGGTGACGATGCCGGGCGTCTTCACGCCGACAGAGGCGCTCGCCGCAGCGCGTGCCGGCGCCACCGGTCTCAAATTCTTTCCGGCAAGCGTGCTTGGTCCTTCCGGCATCACGGCGATCCGGGCGATCCTGCCGCCGGAACTGACGATTGCCGCCGTCGGCGGCGTGTCGGACAAGAATTTCGGCGATTATACCAAGGCCGGCATCTTCGCCTTCGGCCTCGGCACCAGCCTCTACAAGCCGGGAATGACCGCATCGGAGGTTGCCGACCGCGCCAAGGCGACCATTTACGCCTATGATGCAGCCATTGGGAGCGTGAGCCTATGACCGATATTTATGAGTTCGAGGGCAAGACCCTTTGCAACACCAATTCCGTTCTCGGCGAAGGCCCGACCTATGATCCGGACAGCAACACCGTCTGGTGGTTCAACATCCTCGGCAAGGAACTGCACGAGCTCAATCTCTCGACGGGCGCGAAAAAGGTGCATCCATTGCCTGCCATGGCGAGCGTGCTTGCCCGTATAGACGCCAAACGGCAGTTGATCGCGACGGAGGAAGGGCTCTTCGTCCGCGATATAGCGAGCGGCAACCTCACCTTCTACGCTGCGCTCGAAAACGACAGGCCGGAAAACCGTTCGAACGACGGTCGCACCCATCCTTCCGGTGCGCTCTGGATCGGCACGATGAGCAAGCGGGCGGAAAACCAAGCCGGCGCCATCTATCATGTCGCACACGGCAAAGTGACGAAGATCTTCAACGGCATCAGCATCCCCAATTCGATCTGCTTCTCGCCTGACGGCACGATCGGCTATTATACCGATTCCCGCCTCAACCGGTTGATGCGCGTCATGGTCGATCCGCATACCGGCCTGCCCTCGGGCGAGCCGATTGTGCTGGTCGACAGCGCCGATGAGCCCGGGGACATCGACGGCTCGGTCGTCGATGCCGACGGTTACATCTGGAATTCGCGCTGGGGTGCGGGGGTCGTCGACCGCTACAATCCCGATGGCTTGCGCATCTCGCGCTACAAGGTTCCCGCCGTCCAGCCCTCCTGCCCCGCCTTCATCGGCGTCAATGCCGACCGGCTGGCGGTGACGACCGCCTGGGAGGGCCTCGACGAGGACGCCCGTTCGGCGCAGCCCAGCGCCGGCGCGCTGCTCGAACTCGGCATCGACGTCAAAGGCGTGTTCGATCCGGTTTATGTGATCTGAAGAGAGCTTGCCGTGACAATCAGAGGCGCTTCCGACCGGAGGCGCCTTTTCTCGTTTTCGTGGCGGTTCCGCAATAAAAGTTCCGTGAGAATCGAGAAATTTTCCGTGTTTTCAACCGGAACCAATCGGCGCACCAGTCATTTTCCTTTCGAACCGGCGCGGCAATGACACAGACCTTGCCGGGTCAACGACCACTCTAGGGAAATGAAGGTAGGTTCGAAATGACACGCAAACTCTTGACGACCGTTGCCGCTGGCGCACTGTTTGCCACGGCTTTCGCACCGGCGGCATTCTCGCAGACAACCCCGCAGCCGGCCGATCCTGCTGCTCCGACAACGGCGGCTCCCGCCGATCCGGCAGCACCGAAGCCGCCGATCACCCCTGATGTCACCAAGCCAGCAGGCGATGCCGCACAGGCTCCCGCCGCAGCACCGACGGCAGACACGGCCCAGGCCGGTTACATCACGGAGCAGGCTCCGGACCAGGTCAGCGCCAATACCTATATTGGCCAGTCGGTCTATAATGGCAACAATGAAAGCATCGGCAGCGTCAACGACCTGATCCTCAAGAAGGATGGCGGTTTCGTTGCAGCGATCGTCGGTGTCGGCGGCTTCCTCGGTATCGGCGAAAAGAACGTCGCCGTCCCGATGGAAAAGATCACCGTCGCTCAGAATACCCAGGACGGCAGCGTCAAGCTGACCACCAGTGAAACGGCTGAATCGCTGAAGGCCGCACCTGAGTTCAAGACGCTGGCCATGCAGTCGGCCGAAAAGGCTCCCGCTGCGACCGGCACAGACACCACGGCAACCGGCTCGACCACTCCTAAGTAGGCTGGGCCGAGTAAACCACGCGTAACCACGCGCGGTAGTATAGCGTAGGCGATGGCGCTCCTAGGGGCGCCATCGTTTTTTTCCGTGCGGTCGTTTTATGCGCTGACGCGTTCCGCCATGGCCGGGTCGTAATAGTTCTCGTGCAGGAAGCGCAGCGTAGCGATGCCATCCGCCGGACGGCCGAAGTGATAGCCCTGGCCCATGCCGCAGCCAAGAGTGCGCAGCTTCACCGCCTCGGCATAATCCTCAATGCCCTCAGCTACCACTTCCAGTTCCAGGCCGTCGCACATGGTCAAGATCGCCTTGATGATATGCTCGGATGCGCGGTCGGAATTGATGCGGGAGACGAAGGCGCGATCAATCTTGATCTTATCGAAGATGAAATCGCGCAGGCGCCCGAGGCTCGACTGGCCGGTGCCGAAATCGTCGAGCGAAATACGCACGCCGGCGGCGCGCAGATCGGCGATGATGCGGTGGGCGGTATCGGCCGAACTCATCACCGCGGTCTCGGTGATTTCAAGCTCCAGGCGATGCGGATCGAAGCCGACGCGGCCGAGGATCGACAGGATGCTGCCGCTGGTGCCCGGATCCATCAGCTGGGCCGAGGAGAGATTGAACGACAGGAAGAGTTCGCGCGGCCAGGATAGGGCTGCTTCGGCAGCTTTGCGCAGCAGGGCCTCCGACAGCGCATCGATGAAACCGCGCTCTTCGGCGAGCGGCACGAAGACACCGGGCGAGACGAAGCCGAGATCGGCATCGTTCCAGCGGGCGAGCGCCTCGAAGCCGACGACCTGGTTGTTGGAGAGCGAGACGATCGGCTGGAAATGCACATCGATCGCGTCGGAGATGATGGCATTTCTGAGCGCCTGTTCCAGCTGCGTCGCGCGCTTCATTTCCTGGGCGATCTCGCGCGAATAGACGGTGACCTGGCCGCGGCCGCGCCGTTTGGAGCGGTAAAGCGCGGTTTCAGCGCTCTTCAGCAGTTCTTCGCAATCTTCTCCGGCAAAGGGATATATGGCAAAACCGAGGGAGGCGGAGAGACGAACGTTGCGGTCGCCGAGATCATAGGGTGCCGATAGCACCTCGCGGATCATCTGGCCAAATTTCTCGGCACTCGCCCGCTCGAAGATCAGCGGCAGCACGAAGGCGAATTCATCTCCGTCATGGCGGGTGACCAGCGCGCCATCGGGAATGCAGGCCCTGAGGCGATGGGCGACCTGGCACAGGATTTCATCGCCGGCGGCCGAGCCGAAAAGATCGTTGATCGGTTTGAAACTATCGAGATTGGCGATGCCGATGGTGAAGGGGGCCGGGTCGCTGGCGCGCTCGGAAGAGATCTGCAAGACTTTGTCCCGCATGCGATTGCGGTTTCCCAATCCGGTCAGCGGATCGGTATAGGCCATCGCCTGAAGCTCATTCTGACCGACGGTCAAGAAAGCTAAGTCCGCCGATTTCATCATCCACCCGAGCTTTCCCGCGCCAGGCAAAGAATGACCGCGATGTCTTAACAATTTGATAGTAAATCAGCAGGCATTGCCGCTAGATCCACCCCAGAATCCAGGAGTTGACGAGGGTCCCCGCTAAAGTCTCTGGCTTTTATGTCGTTAGGTCGGAACCGCTGCACTCGTCCGGATGACAAGCATCAGCCGCGCGCGCGCATGGCCTCATCCATCAGATGCCTCTGGAAGATGGCCTCGAGCATATCAGGACTGACGGGTTTCATGATGACATCGTCCATGCCTGCTTTGACGCATTCGGCGCGGTCTCGTTCGAAGGCCTGGGTGAGCACGCCGATGATCGGGGTGCGGCTTGTGCCGCCGGTCTCTTCTATCTGCCGGATGAGGCGGGCCGCCTCGAAGCCGTTGAAGCCCGGCAGCGAAATGTCCATCAGCACGATCTCAGGCCGGTGCTCGGCCCAGAGGCGCACGGCCTCGTCGCCGGTCGCCGCAATCATATGGCGATAACCAAGGCCTTCGAGGATCTGCGAGAATACGATCTGGTTGATATCATTGTCTTCGGCGACGAGAACCTGCAGGCCGACGATGTCGTCGGAGATACTGATTTCCCAATCCGTATCCTGACCGGCGCCGCCGTTGCGGCTGTTGCGGTTGAAATGGCGGGCGATCTGAAAGGTGAGCTCGTTGGCGATCTGGAAACCGTCCATGACAAGCGCCGGGATGCCGTATTGCTCGGCAAGCTCAAGACAGCGCATGCCCATCTGGTTGTCGATGATCACGAGATCGAGCGAAATGCCGGAGGACGTGGCAATTTCCAGGAACCGCTCCTCCTCGTCCTCGCCGCGGACCGCGCAGGATTCGAAGCCGTATTTCGACAGCGTTCGCAGCGCGGCGGTCTCGGCGGCAAGATCGGCGGTGACGACGAGGACCTTGCGGCCGGAGAAATTTTCCGGAACGATCGCTTCCATAGCCGCCGGCTCGCGGCGCTCGACGGCGCTCGGTACCGGCACATAGGCGCGGCGATAGCTTTGATTGCTTGAGGTGGTGATCGCCGATGCCCGGCCGAACTCGTCGAGATCGGCGCCCTCGCGCGGCAGATCCTGCATTGTTGACACCAGGAAATAGCGGCCCGGCTTGCCGATGCGGTGCTTGCGGCTGACAATGTCGCGCTCGATGCCGTCACGGGAGATCTGCCGCTGGCGGGAGACGGACATCTCGCCGGTCTCCAGCACATGACGATCGCTTTCCTCAAAGCGCTTGGCGATCTCTTCCGAGAAGAGATCGGCGCTCTTGCGCCCGAGCACCTCGTCGGCGGTGGTCTGATATTTCTCGCAAAAGGCGAGGTTGACCGCGACATAGGTGAGGTTGCGGTCCTTGACGAAGAGTGGGAACGGCAGATTGTCGAGAATGTCCTCGGTCAGTTGCACGCGCTCCAGATCCGAGCGCCATTGCTCTTCGCGCTTCTTGTCCTCGGAAATATCGGAAATGATGGTGACGCCGTAACCGCCGGGCAGCCTGCGTTTGACGAAACGCACCCAGCTGTCGGCAGCGTGGCGCTCGACGACGTCGAAGCGCTCGCGCCAATGCGAGGCGATTTTCTGCGACAGCCAGTCCTCACGGCTCAGCGAGCCACGCTGCTTCACATCATATTGCTGGCGAATGCCGGTGTCGTAGACCGCGCCGAGGAAATCGCGAAGCCGCGTGCCGGGTTTCAGCATCTCAGGCGGCAGCGGGAAGAATTCCAGCGTCTGGCGGCTGGCAAAGATCAGATGATCGTTCTTGTCATAGATGATGAAAGCTGCCGAAAGGCTGTCGCACACCACATCGAAAAGCGCCGTCTGCAGATCGGCCCCGGCGGAAATCCCGTCGGTTTCCGATGACGTGTCCGCCTTTTCGAAGCCGGCACTCATTCTGTTGCGTCCCACATCTGTTCGATTTCGAAAGCTTCCGGAGGTATATGATTAGAAATGCCATTTTTATGTTAAAACCGGCTTAACATTAGCGACCCCCAAGTTTGCGGGAGCCTCGGATCGCGCTTTGGGAAAGCCTATCGAAGCCCCTTCCCTCCGGCTCACGAATCCTTGAAAATAGCCCATGGCCATCAGACAGCTTTCCGAAACGCTCATCAACCAGATCGCCGCCGGCGAAGTCATCGAACGGCCGGCGAGTGCTGCCAAGGAACTGATCGAAAACGCGCTCGATGCGGGGGCGACGCGCATCGAGATCGCCACGTCGGGCGGCGGCAAGGCGCTTCTGCGGGTCAGCGACAACGGCTCGGGTATGGATGCGGCCGATCTGGAACTGGCGGTCAGGCGCCACTGCACCTCAAAATTATCCGACACGCTCGAGGATATCCGCACGCTCGGCTTCCGCGGCGAAGCGCTGCCCTCGATCGGCTCGGTGGCAAGGCTCAGCATCGCCAGCCGCAGGCGTGACAGCGCCGGCGGTCACGAGATCGCCGTCAACGCCGGCAAGATCGCGCATTTGCGCCCGGCCGCCGCCAATCCCGGCACGATCGTCGAAGTGCGCGACCTGTTCTTCGCCACACCCGCCCGGCTCAAATTCCTCAAGAGCGAGAAGGCCGAGGCCGGCGCCATTACCGAGATCGTCAAGCGCATGGCGATCGCCTTTCCCGCGGTGCGCTTCGTGCTGTCGGGCACCGACCGCACGACGCTGGAATTTCCGGCAACCGGCGACGACCACTTGGCGCGCATGGCGCAGGTGCTCGGCAAGGAATTCCGCGACAACGCCATCGCACTCGACGCCGTGCGCGAGGAGATCTCGCTCACCGGCTTTGCCGGCGTGCCGACCTTCAACCGCGGCAACTCCGCCCATCAATATGCCTTCGTCAACGGCCGGCCGGTGCAGGACAAGCTGATCCTGTCGGCGATCCGCGGCGCCTATGCCGAGACGATCCCATCGGGACGCCATCCTGTGGCGGTGCTGTCGATCACACTCGACCCCGCTCTTGTCGACGTCAACGTGCATCCGGCAAAATCCGACGTGCGCTTCCGCGACCCCGGCCTGGTGCGCGGCCTAATCGTCGGTGCGGTCCGCGAGGCGCTGGCGCGCGACGGCAGCCGGGCGGCAACGACCGGGGCGAGCGATATGCTGCGCTCCTTCCGCCCCGGCTTTCAGCCATACACGCCGCGGCCGCAGACGGCATGGTCGGCCGAGACCTCGCCGTCGCGGCCCTACCAGCCGGCAACAGGTTTCGGTGAACGGCCGCAGGCCTCTTTCGACGGGCTGTCGATGCCGACGGCGCGGGCCGAGCAGCAGTTTTCGCCGCAGCCGGCCGCACCCGATACAACCGCGCGCTATCCGCTCGGCGCCGCGCGGGCGCAGATCCACGCCAATTACATCGTCGCCCAAACCGAAGACGGGCTTGTCATCGTCGACCAGCATGCCGCCCACGAGCGGCTGGTGTTCGAAGCGATGCGCAAGGCGCTGCATTCGAAGCGGCTGGCCTCGCAGGTGCTGCTCATCCCCGAGATCATCGACATTCCGGAAGAGGATTGCGACCGGCTGATGCAGCATGCGGCCGAGCTTTCCGAACTTGGCCTGGCGATCGAACGGTTCGGCCCCGGGGCGATTGCCGTGCGCGAGACGCCGGCCATGCTCGGCGAGGTCGATGCGCATGGCCTGATCCGCCAGCTCGCCGACGAGATTGCCGAATGGGACACGGCGTCAGGCCTGTCGGCCAAGCTCGAATATGTGGCGGCGACGATGGCCTGCCACGGCTCGGTGCGCTCCGGGCGGCGGCTGCGGCCGGAGGAAATGAACGCGCTGCTGCGCGAAATGGAAGTGACGCCCGGATCCGGCCAGTGCAATCACGGCCGGCCGACCTATATCGAATTGAAGCTCAGCGATATCGAGCGGCTTTTCGGCAGAAGCTAAAAAAGCTGGAAAAGCAGCCTGTTCGGGAGTAAGGCAGACGAAAGCGGTGTCGCGATCTTTCAAATTCGGTTGGCCTACGCTTTAGGATTTTAGTTTTCCGCATGTCGTGATCGCAAAACCGCGACACATTTTTGCGCGACATGCTTGAAAGACTGCAGGGAACGGAGCGCATGAATTTGTTCGAAGGGCATGGAAACCGCGAAGCGAAGATCCGGTATCTCGATGGCGATTTCCAGATTCTCTCGCCCGGCTCCTATGTCGTCTGCGCGATGACGGGAAAACAGGTCCCGCTCGACGAGCTGCGCTACTGGAGCGTCGCCCGCCAGGAACCCTATGCCGACGTGATCTCAGCGATCGAAGCCGACAAACGCGCCGGCGTGCTGCCGAACCAGCGGCGCTAAAGCGCGGCCGTGCTCGAGGGGTCCGGCCCGCCCCATCAAGGACGGGCCGTTTGTCTAACAAAGGTCCATAGGCGCTCTATGCAAAATCGCACAGAACGGCAACGGCTTACTTGAATTTTGCCATGTTCTCAGGCGTCACGAGCGCAGCGCCGGAGTCGATCAAAGACTCAACCTTCTCTCCGCGGATCGATTTTACCAGCGCATCTACACCGAGTTCAGCCATTTTGGTGGGAAACTGCGCTACGGATGCATCCTCGATTCCATTCTTCAGCGCTTCCTCTTCGCCGCAGCAAAAATCGAAACCGACCAGGACAATCTTGTCATTGGCAGTGCCAGCGTTCTTGATCGCGCGTGCCGCGCCCGCAGCGGGCGGGCCGCAGGCGGCATAAATGGCCTTGAGATCCGGGTTTTTCGTCAACAGATCCTCGGCGACACTGATCCCGAGCTCCTCGGTACAGTTTGTTGCGCCTTTCCCGACGATCTTGACGTCAAGTCCGTTTAGTCCTTCAAGCATGCCCTTCACACGGTCATCAAGCGCCGGCACACCAGGCACACCTTCGAGAATACCGAGCGTGTCGCCAGCTTTAAGAACAGTTTTGAGATATTCCCCGGCGATTTTGCCTGCCGCGAAGTTATTGGTCGTGGCCAGCGCCGTTCTGCCGTTCCAATCCGGAATATTATTATCCATCAGCACGACCTTGATACCGGCCGCCACCGCCTTGTCCAGAGCGGTGGATACGGTCGGATCGACGGGCGTGAGGGCAATGCCCTGCACGCCGCGTGTTACCATGGACTCGATCTGTGCAATCTGGCCCTCAATGTCGGTTGCTGATGTACCTTGGCCATAGATGATCTCAACGCCGGGATTTCTCTTTGCATAATCTTTGGCGGCGTTCTCCATTGTTGCGAAGAACGGCACAGGGAATTTGGTTATAAAGCCGAGCTTCACCGGCTCCTGTGCCAGGCACGGGACTACAGCGACGACTAGGAGCGCAACAGCTCCCAGAAGAGATTGCGATTTCATGATTACACCTCCCATGTTTCGACCGCCCTCCTCTAGAACGATCTCGTTGTCCGCTGCCCGAACGAAGCAGCGATCTCCTCAAGCCTCGGCGCCGACAATCATCGCGACAATGTCCTGCTTGTTCGCTTCCGTTGGCTTCACTTCACCCACCTTGCGACCCTGCCGCAGGACAACCGCCCGATCAGCGATTTCGACCACGTGCTCCATATTGTGAGTGATGATGATCACGGCATTGCCGTCGGCTTTGAGCTGACTGATAATATCAAGAACCTGGCGAGACTCGCGAAGGCCGAGGGCTGCCGTTGGTTCGTCAAGAATTACCAGCTTGCGCGCAAAAACAATGGCGCGCGCGACCGCGATCGCTTGCCGCTGGCCCCCAGACATCAGCGCGACCGGTGCATCGAACCTCGGCAGCTTAACCTTTAAGCGATCGATGACGCTCGCTGCTTCCCGCTTCATTTCGCCCGAGCTCAGAAAGCGGAGCGGACGCGGCAACCAGGAGGGGAAAGAGATTTCTCGCCCGCAGTAGAAATTCTGCACGGGGGTCAGATTGTCGAAAAGCGCCAGGTCCTGATAGACGGTTTCAATGCCGGCGCGGCGGGCAGCGGCCGTTGAATGGAGCGATACCGGACAACCATCCACGAGGATCTCTCCTTCGTCGAGACTATGAAGCCCGCTAATGCATTTGACGAGCGTCGACTTGCCGGCGCCGTTGTCACCCAGGAGAGCAGTTACCTCACCTGAATAAGCATCAAAGCTCACATTTTTCAGGGCGTGGATTGCGCCAAAGCGCTTCTGGGCGTTCCGAACCGAAAGTGCCGGTGTGGTGGATGTCGGGTTCATTGTACTGCCGCCGCCTGAAGCACGCGTGCACGCGCCTCGAGATGGTTACGAAGCACGTCAGCCTCTACGGCGATGACGATGACAAGCCCAATCGCAATCATCTGAAAGAAAACGTCGACGCCGAGAAGGTTAAGGGCATTGCGGATGACGCCGATCAGCACGGCGCCGATCAGGGCGTGGCCGAGGTGGCCTCGTCCGCCAAGGAAGCTGGCGCCACCGATAATCACCGCAGCAATCGTGTCGAGTTCCAGGAGATTGCCGTAGATCGGCGAGGCGGCGCCGGTCCGGCCGGCAAGCAGCACCGCGCCGACACCGGCACAAAAACCGGAAACGACATAGGTCGAGAGCAGAACGCCCCTTACCGGTATGCCCATGCTTCTGGCGGCGTTGGGCGAGCCGCCGACCGCATAGATCCATCGGCCGCAGACCATCGACTTCGTCAGGATCAGAAAAAGAAGCGCGAACATCCCGACGACAAAAAAGGAATTGGGCACACCAAGCGTGGTACTGCCACCGATCGCGGTCACTGCATTGGGCATCCCGCGCATGGTCGTGTGACCGGGCGCCAATGCTAGTGCCACGCCGCGGCAGATGCTCAGGGTTGCCAGTGTAATGATAAAGGGGTGTGGCAGCCGACCATAGACGAAGACCAGTCCGTTAATTGCACCAATCGCAGCACCTGCCAGCAGCATGGCCATGATGACGATGAATGAGGAATCAACCTGCTGGTAGACAAGTCCGCCGATGACCGTCGCCAGGGCAAGATTCGAGCCTACGGACAGGTCGATGCCGCGCGTCAGGATAACGAGTTGCTGACCCATCGCCACGACAGCGATCACTGCTGTCTGCGCCAGGATGTTCCCCAGGTTAACGGGCTTCAGGAAAGCCGGCGTGATCAAACTGACGACGGCGATGAGCATAATGAGGATCAGCAGCGGGCCAAGGCTCAATAGCTTCAGTCCCAGTGTGACGCCTGATTGTCTCGGATGGAAGGTTGCATCCTGCGAACCGTCAGGCCGAGACGAATTCTGAGGCATAATTCCGGAGTTTTCCAAATTCCCCTAGCCTCCCCTGTTTTTTATACATAAGAAACATATGATACACGTACGTCAACTTGTTTTTTATGGATAGAAAACCATACAAGGAGTTGCGCCATGAGAACTGATACGACCTTTAAGCGGGCATTCAACGATATGATCGACATCATTCGGACGCTCGATCCTGGAATGGAATTGCCGTCCGAAAATGCCTTGCGGGCGCAGCTTGGCGTCAGCCGGACAACGGTGCGGAAGGTGCTCGCAGGGATGTCGGCACGTGGCATCATCGTGTCGGAAGCGCACAGGCGGATCGTACGCGAACAGCCGTTGCAGACAGAACGCTATCCACAGCAAGAGACCTTAGCAATTTCGGAACAGGTCGAGACAAGCTTCATGGAGTGGATGCTGCGCGGCGACGTCTGTCCGGGCACAGAAATCAATGAGGCAGAGTTAGCTCGGCAATTCAGCGCCGGGACAACGATCGTCCGTGAGTTTCTCAATCGATTTCAGAAATATGGGCTGATCGAGAAACGTCCGAATGCAGGCTGGGTTTTTAAAGGGTTCACAGCCAATTTCGCACTCGAATTGTTCGAGATCAGAGAGATGTTCGAAATGCGCTCGGCACGGCTGTTCGCTGCCCTGCCCGACAACTCGCCCGTCTGGAAGCAGATCCAATCCATGCAGGCCGCACATTTGGAACTGCTCGCGGATATCGACGCTCGATTTCAAGATTTCTCGGAACTGGATAGCCGATTCCACCGGCTGATTGCAGCCGTCGCGCCAAACCGCTTTATCGAGAGCTTCCAAGACGTGATAACCATGGTCTTCCACTATCACTATCAATGGAACAAACGTGATGAACGCGCGCGAAATGAGGTCGCTATCAAGGAACATCTCGCGCTGATCGACGCCCTCAAAAGCCGCAATATCGCGTCGATCGACCGCGCATGTCGGCTGCATCTGACTTCCGCCCGCGAAACTTTGCTTCACTCGATTACGTGATAGCGCTGCAGACCCGGTGTGCAGGAGACCTTTTGCCGCCTGTTAGAGCGGCTGAGCCTTTCCTGAAATTGCTTTAATGCCAGCCTTTATTTCCTTCAGACGCCGCTCGCGGCAGGCGACGATTGCCCGGTCGATGATCAGGCTGGCGGCGAGGTGATCCTCGAAGACCATGTCGACCTCGATCACTCGGCTTTTTTCGGCAAGCTGCGCCGCCTTGCCGGGATGGCCGGAGAGGCGGACGAAATCCTTGGAGGTGGTGACGATCAACAGGCCCTGGCGCTCGGCGGTCGTCAGGATATCGTCGATCTCGTCCTCGGTCAGGTGCTCGTGGTCGCCGAAGCTCTTGGCGACGGCAATTTCGGCGCCGCGCGATTCGACCGTGCGGAAGAATTTGGCGGGATCGGCGATGCCGGCGAAGGCGAGCACCTTGACGCCGGCGAGCGTGTTGTCGCCGCGCACTTTCAGCGATGCGGTAAAATAAGGTTTCGCGGCGCGAGCCGCCATGCGGACGATCCTGTCGGCGGCATTGCCGCCGCCGACCTTCAACAGGGCGGTGGCAAAACGCAATTGCTGGCGGATCGGCGCGCGGACCGGGCCGCCCGGCACGATATGGCCGTTGCCGAGGCCGCGGGTCGCGTCGATGACGAGCAGGGCATAATCGATCGCCAGGCGGGCGCTCTGGAAACCGTCGTCCATAATGATGAGATCGGCGCCCTCGGCGACCAGACGCTGAGCCCCGTCGACGCGCCTTCGGGAAATCACCGTCAGCGCCTCCTGCGCCAGCAGCAGCGGTTCATCGCCGACGGCAACCGCCCGGTGATGATCGGGATCGACCACTGTGGTCACATCGAGCGAACCGCCGTAACCCCGGCTGAGAAAACCCGGTTTCAACCCCTTTGCCTTCGCGGCACGGGCGATGGTCAGCGCCGTCGGCGTCTTGCCGGCGCCGCCGACGGTGAAATTGCCGACGCAGATGACCGGAATGGGAACGGAGGCGCGGCGCGCATGCGCCATTCGATGGCCGGCGATACGACCGTAGAGAAAGGAAACCGGCAGCAGCAGCCATGCCCGCCAATCGGCTTTCCTCCACCAGAACGGCGGCGCTTCGGATATCATCTTGCCGTCCTGCTCCCCTGCCCGCCTTTATTGCGGCCAGACCCCTGCTTTTCTCGACAGGCCGGATTGAGAAGCCAAAACCGATGAAAATGCAAGTCCTTACCAGTCAGGCCGGCTGCAAGTCCGGCAGCAGCGCCTCGAGCGCGGTGATATCGTCGAGCACATGATCGGCGGCGGCGGCAAGCGAATCGCGCGAACCGGTGCCGGTCAGCACCGCGATCCTGAGGCCCGTTCCAGCGTTCAGTCCCATGTGCAGATCGTGATTGTTGTCGCCGACCATCGCGACCTCTTCCGGCGAAAGACCGGTTGCGGCGCAGAAGCCGAGCACCATGCCCGGCTCCGGCTTGACGCCGAAACCGCTGTCATATCCGGCGATATAATCGACATAGCGGGCAAAACCGAAGCGTTCCGCTGTCTGGCGGATTGAACGCTCGTTGTCGCTGGAGGCGACGCCGAGCTTGAAGCCGCGCCGATGCAGCCTTGCGAAGAAGCCGGCGAGATCGGTCACCGGCACGGAAAATTCGGCGGCATTGGAAAACAGGTCGTCGAGGCGGAGCGTCAGTTCGCCGACATCGACCATCGAACCGGCGGCAACCAGACCCTCGGCAATCTGTCGGGTATTGCCGGCGGCTAGCAGGCTGTCGGGAACGATATGGCCGGTGACGGGATCCATGCCGCAGGCCGATAGCAATCGGTCGGCGAGAAGCGGGTCGCCTTCAGCGGCGATGCGGGCAAGCTCGCGGTTCACAGGCAGCCAGCTCTCGTCATAATCGAGCAGCGTGCCGTCCTTGTCGAAGAGGATGCCTTTGATAAGGGGCGCTGCCGACATGATTATCCTCAGAGCTGGGCCACGGCCTTGGGCAACAGGCGCGCCTTCACCGTTAGCGGATTGATATAGGGTTCCAGCCCCTTGACGGTCGCGGTCAGCGCACCGCGCATCTCGTGCACGGCGGCAATGCCGGCCTCGATCATATTGCGGCGGGCTTCGTCATTGATCAAAAGGTAATGCACGCCCTTGGCCAGCATTTCGGTGTCGCGCACCATGCGGGCGCTGCCGCTGCGGGCGAGCTTCTGATAGGCATCGCGGAAATTCTGCACATGGCCGCCGGAAAGAACGGCGCAGCCGAGCATGGCAGGCTCCAGCGGGTTCTGGCCGCCTTCGGCAAAGAGCGAACGGCCGACGAAAGCGATTTCCGTCAGGCGCAGATAAAGGCCCATTTCGCCGATCGTGTCGCCGAGAAAAATGTCGACATCGGCCGACAAGACATCGTCGCGGGTGCGGCGGGCGACCTTCAGCCCCAGCTTGACCAGAGCCGCCTCGATCTCGTCGCAACGCTCCGGGTGACGCGGCACGATGATCGTCAGTTGATGATCGCGCTCCCTGAGCGCCCGGTGAACGATGGCGGCGGCATTCTCTTCGCCGTCGAAGGTCGAGATCGCCGCCCAGGTCTTACGGTCGCCGATTTGCTTCTTGTAGCGGGCAAGGACTGCACTGTCGTAGGGCGGTGCGTCGGTATCGACCTTCAGATTGCCGGAGGTGATGACAGGGACGGCGCCGAGATCGCGGAAACGTTCGGCATCCATATCCGATTGGGCGATGACCAAAGCGAGATTCTCGAACAAGGCTTCAGCGATTGCCGGGCGGCGGCGCCAGCGGGCAAAGGAGCGGTCCGACATGCGGGCATTGATCAGGATCTGCGGAATGCGGCGGCGGCCGAGCTCCAGCACGGTTGCCGGCCAGATCTCGGATTCGGCGATGATCGCGCAGTCCGGCTGCCAATAGTCGAGGAAGCGGCTGACCGAGGGTTTGAGGTCGAGCGGCACGTATTGGTGGATCGCCTCATTGCCGAGGCGCTCGGCCGCGAGCCTGGCGGAAGTGATGGTGCCTGTGGTCAGGATGACATGGATGTCGCGGCGGCGGATTTCGCGGATCAGCGGGATGACGGCATTGGTTTCACCGACGCTTGCGGCATGGAACCAGACGAGCGGGCCCTGCGGCCGGTTGGCGCTCGGATAGCCGAAGCGTTCCAGGCGGCGCGCCCGGTCCTCCTTGCCCTTGGCCGTGCGGTAGGTGATGTAGAGGCCGACAACAGGAGAGGCCACGGTTCCCGCCAGACGGTATGCGCTCAGACCGAACCGAGCCATCCGGGAGCTCATTGCGCCAGCCTCCGATCCAAGATCGACATCAAACCCATTCCCTCATTATCGTTGCGGCCGCAATGACCGATCAATTTGTTCAGAATGCGTCAGACAATCCGGAACGACGGGCGCCCGATGCGCGAAAGCCCTGCTCGCCGAACGGTCGCCGGCAGCACTTGCGGATGGTCCTGGCCGAGATCGCTAGCCGAGGTCAGTTGCCTCCGGCCTTTTCCTGCGGATCGAGCAAACGGTGCATATGGACGATAAAGTAGCGCATATGCGCATTGTCGACCGTCTGCTGCGCCTTCGACTTCCAGGCCGTCAGCGCCGTGGCATAATCCGGGAAAATGCCGACGATATCGAGATCTTTCAGATCACGGAACTGGACGTCATCGAGGGTTTCCAGTTCGCCGCCAAACACCAGATGCAAAAGCTGCTTCTTGTCACCGGATTCAGTCATTTTTTGTTCTCTTTCTGCCTGTTCTCCTCCGCCATCCCATCTGCGGGATTTTGACGGAAACGTCAACTGTCTCTTCGTACCGCAAAGGCCGCGAGAAATTCATCGATGCGGGACGCAGGTGCTGCGCAGAGGACCTTGTGGGTAACGTCGGCGCTGTTGTAGACGACCGGCCGGCCTTCGAGGTCGACGAGGCCACCGCCGGCGCAAGCCAGAATGAGATCGGCGGCGGCCAGGTCCCAATCGTGCGAATTACCCTTGACGAAGGTGCCTTCGAGACGACCGTCCGCCACCATGGCTATACGATAGGCGAGCGAGGGAATGTATTTCTGACGCGTCACCCGGGCACGGAACTCCGGCGGCAAGGTCGCCAATAGATCCTCGCCGATCGCAAGGCGGCTCGTCTCCTCCGGTCGCGCGGCGGAGACGGCGAGCGGCACGCCATTCTTCGTCGCCACGCCGCCGTCGACGGCTTGATAGAGTTCTTCGAGCGCCGGCGCATAGAGCACGCCGGCCACCGGCCGGCCGCGATGAACGACGGCGACGCTGACGCACCAGACCTTTTGCCCGCCGAGGAAGGCGCGCGTGCCGTCGATCGGATCGATGATGAACGTCGTCTCGCGCGCGAGACGATCAGAATCGTCGTCGGTTTCTTCCGACAGCCAGCCATAATCCGGCCGGGCCTTGCGCAGAATGGTCTCGAGCGTCTTGTTGGCGGCAAAATCGGCGGCGCTGACGGGGGAGCGATCCCCGTTCTTCCACCAGACCTCCGGCGATTGGTTGAAGAAGCCGAAAGCGACCGCACCCGCCTCTTTGGCGGCATCGGCGATCAGCGTCAGATCGCTCTGCCAGCGGTCCTTGTTGCTATCGCTCATCCTATCAATCCGTTTCTCAATTCAATCGTGGGAGCATGCTGTCGCTCGAAACCGCTCACACACTTTTGCTGGAATTGCTCTAGCGCCCTGCGAGCGTCATGCCTTCGATGGCGAAGGTCGGAGCTGCGACGCCGAACTTGCGGTCGATGTCGTTTGCCGGCGTCAGGCGCATGAACATGTCCTTCAGATTCGAGGCGATCGTCACCTCGGAGACCGGGAAGGTCAGTTCGCCGTTCTCGATCCAGAAGCCGGTGGCGCCGCGGCTGTATTCGCCGGTGATCATATTGACGCCGTGGCCGATCAATTCGGTGACGTAAAAACCGTTGCCGACGCTGAGGATCAGCTCCTCCGGCGTGATGTCGCCAGGTTCAAGGGCAAGGTTGGTGGAGGACGGCGAGACGGCGGTGCCGCCGCGCACGCCGCGGCCGTTGGTCTGAAGGCCAAGTTCGCGAGCCGTCGAGGTCGACAGGAACCAGTGCTTCAAGACGCCGTCCTCGATCATCACAAGCCGTTCGCCCGATACGCCCTCGCCGTCGAAAGGCCGCGAGGAGGGGCCGCGCACAATCAACGGATCGTCAGTGATCGACAGGCCCGATTTCAGCACCTGCTGACCCATCCTGTCGCGCAGGAAGCTGGACTTGCGGGCGACGGCAGCGCCATTGATCGCGCCGGCGATATGGCCGACGAAGCCGCGGGCGACGCGCGGGTCGAAGATGACGGTGACATCCTTGCCGGTCGGCACCTGGCGTGGATTGATGCGCTTGACCACCCGTTCGCCAGCGCGGCGGCCGATCTCGGCGGGATCGTCGAGCTCCGCATAATAGAGCCGGCTGTCGAAATCATAATCGCGCTCCATTCCGGTGCCTTCGCCTGCGATGACGCTGACGGAATGACCGAAACGCGAGGCCATGTAACTGCCTTCGAAACCGTGCGAGGTGGCAAGAACCAGGCCGCCCATGCCGGCCGAGGCACCGGCGCCGGAGGAATTGGTGACACCCTTGACCGCAAGGGCCGCCGCCTCGGCGGCAAGGCCTGCCTCGCGCAGCATCTCGGAGGAGACCTCGGTGGTATCGAGCAATTGCAGGTCGGGATAGGATTTCGCAAGGCTCGCCTCATCCGCGAGGCAAGCGAAAGGGTCTTCCGGCGAGACCTTGGCCATGGCGACGGCGCGTTCGGCAAGCGCCCGCAGATCGAAGCCCGGATTGGCCGAAACGCTGGCGACGCGCTTGCCGATGAAGACGCGCAGCGAAAAATCGTCGCTTTCGGAGGATTCCGTGCCCTCGACCTTGCCGAGACGGACGCTGACCGATTGCGAGCGCGACCGGACGACGACGGCGTCGGCGGCGTCCGCCCCTGCCTTCCTGGCCAGATCGATCAATTGACTTGCGCGGGAAAGAAGTGTCGAGGAATCGATTTCAGAGGACATGATTTGGCCTTTCCTTCGGCTTCCATTTATTGTGCACTCTCCCAAGCATCAAGGCCGCCGCCGCCGATTCTTTGTCGGGGCGGCCTGCCTGTCCCCGCCGTCGAAAGAAAATGCCCTGATGTCCGCGCCCAATGCCCTTTTTTCCGAAACGATCCTGCTGCTCGGCGGAGCGGTTGTGGCCGCACCGATCTTCAAAAAGCTCGGGCTCGGCACGGTGCTCGGCTATCTCGCCGCCGGCATCGTCATCGGGCCGGTTTTTCACGGCATCACCGATGGCGAACAGATCCTCAATGTCGCCGAGCTCGGTGTGGTCTTCCTGCTCTTCATCATCGGGCTGGAATTGAAACCCAGCCGCCTCTGGCAGATGCGGCGTGACATTTTCGGCCTCGGCACGGCGCAGGTGGTGGTGACCGGGCTGGCGCTGACCGCGCTCGCCTGGTTTTCCCAGGTTCTCGACTGGCGCGGCAGCATCGTCGCCGGCTTCGGCCTGGCGCTGTCTTCGACGGCCTTCGCAATGCAGATCCTCGAGGGCGACGGCGACGTCAACACCAAATACGGGCAGCGTTCCTTCTCGATGCTCCTGTTCCAGGACCTGGCGATCGTGCCGCTTCTGGCGCTGATCACCATTCTCGATGGCGGCCGGGGTAGCAATGCGCCGCTGCTCGGGTTCGCGGTCGCCATCGGCGCCGTCGCGGCGATGATCGTCATGGGGCGCTACCTGCTGACACCGCTCTTCCAGATCATCGCCCGGACCGGCGCGCGCGAAGCGATGATTGCGGCCGCCCTCTTCGTCGTCATGGGGTCGGCGAGCCTGATGCAGCTTGCCGGACTTTCGATGGCGATGGGCGCCTTCCTGTCCGGCGTGATGCTGGCCGAATCCTCTTATCGGCACGAGCTGGAAGCTGACATCGAGCCCTTCCGCGGCGTGCTGCTCGCCATTTTCTTCATCGCCGTCGGCCTGTCGCTGGAGCTCGATGTTCTCGCCGACAACGTGCTCTTCGTCATCCTCGCCGTGCCAATCGTCATGGCCGTCAAGGCGATCATCATCTATGGGCTCTGCCGGATATCGGGTTCTCCACATGACGACGCGATCCGCATCGCCTTCCTGCTGCCGCAGGGCGGCGAATTCGGCTTCGTGCTGTTTACCACGGCAGGTGCGGCCGGGCTGATGTCGACGAGCACGGCCTCACTGCTGGTGGCGATCGTCACGCTGACCATGGCCCTGACGCCGATCGGGTCGGCCCTGTCGAAGCGGCTCCTGCACGGCGATGAGCATGAGGAACTGGACGAGGATTTCGAGGGCGCCGGCGCCGACGTGCTGATGGTCGGCTTTTCCCGTTTTGGCCAGATCGCCGCCCAGATCCTGCTGGCCGGCGGGCGTAGCGTCACCGTCATCGATTTTTCGGCGGACCGCATTCGCCAGGCCTCATCCTTCGGCTTCCGCATCTATTTCGGCGACGGCGCGCGCAAGGACGTGCTGCGCTCGGCCGGCATCGAGCGGGCGAAGATCGTGCTCGTCTGCACGCAGAAAAAGGAACTCACCGACAAGGTTGTGGAGCTGGTGCAGGCGGACTATCCGCACACAAGGCTCTACGTGCGATCCTACGACCGTCTCCATTCGATCGAACTGCGCAACAAGGGCGTCGACTACGAGCTGCGCGAAACGCTGGAATCGGGCCTGCTCTTCGGACGGCGGACGCTGGAGGCGCTCGGCGTTCCCGAGGTCGACGCCTATGAAATCGGCGAAGATATCCGCAAGCGCGACGAGGCGCGTCTGGTGCTGCAGGTGTCTGAAGGATTGCAGGCCGGGCGCGACATGCTGTTTTCCCACCCCGTCCGGCCCGAACCGCTGGTCAAGCCCAAACGCGCCGCCGATGCCTTCGAGGACGATCCGCTGGCGGGAACCGCGGATGCGACGGCGGACGCGTAAACCGAAGGGGGCATCAGCGCTTCAGCCGCGCCTCGATTTCCCGGTCGAGGGCGAATTTCAGCTCGTCCTTGACGCCGACGGACATGGCCAAGACTTCGCGGGCCTTGAGGAAATCCATGACGCCGGTGCGGCCGACGGCCGGGCGCAGGAAGATATGCGGCTGGCGCAGCTTCAGCTTCAACGTGATCGCCGTCTGCATCATCAGCTGGCCGGAGCCGAAGATGCTCTCCATGCGGTTCGGAATATGGGTGCCGTCGCCTTCCGGTGCGCCGACGACATCGATGCCGACGACGATGTCGGCAAGGTCCATCAGCGGTTCATAGGGCACCGGATTGCTGATGCCGCCGTCGATCATCACCCGGCCGCGCAGGCGCACCGGCATGAAGACGGCAGGGATGGCGGAAGAAGCGGCGAGTGCCGGAAACAGCTCGCCCTCTTCGATGATGACTTCGCACTGCCCGTAATAATCCGTGGTGATGACCTTCATCGGCACCAGCAGATCCTCGAAACGGGCCGGCAGCTCGGCCGGCAGAAAGGCTTTCAGGATCCGCTCCAGATTGAACTGGCCGATACGGATGCCCTTGGCGACGGCATCGCGCACCGTCGTCGGTCTCAAGCCCCAGATGCGGCTGACAACGGCCGTCTTGTTGCCGACGGTGGCCAACGCATGTTCACGGATTTCGGCCCCCGACATGCCGGCGGCCATGCCGGCCCCCATGATCGCCCCCATCGACGAGCCTGATACCGCCACCGGGCGAATGCCCAGTTCGTCGAGCGTCTCGATGACATGGATATGGGCAAGCCCGCGCGCGCCGCCGCCGCCGAAAGCGACAGCGACCGTTGGAAGATCGCTGATCTGAGGCAGTTTCGGGCTAATGATCTCTGCCTGCTGCACGCCCCGCCCCGCTTATTGCGGCTGATACCGGAAGAAATGCACCCTCGTATCGCCAAAGATGCGGTTTTCGAGGAAGACATAGGAAGGATGCACGGAAACGACAATATCGCCGCGCTCTTCGAGCACCGCGATCGCGCCCGGCCGCAGCCAGCCGCCGACGGCGGCCGCAGCCATCGCCTTCTCGCCGAGGCCCTTGCCATAGGGCGGGTCGGCAAACAGCACATCGAAGGGCTCGAGATTGCCGACGCTGCCGAGATCGGTCGCATCC
The DNA here is from genome assembly GCF_002914525.1 of Rhizobium hidalgonense. Classification (GTDB taxonomy): domain Bacteria; phylum Pseudomonadota; class Alphaproteobacteria; order Rhizobiales; family Rhizobiaceae; genus Rhizobium; species Rhizobium hidalgonense. The sequence goes on from NZ_LODW01000022.1 coordinate 131,578, forward strand.
CGGCGCAGGATGCGCGTGCGGCCATGCAGGCCGAGCGCATCGATGTTCTCCCAGAGCAGCGCCCTGCCCTCGACGCTGTTTTCGACGAAGAGCGTGTGGCGACAGCCGCGCGAAACGGCTTCGAGGCCGACGGCGCCGGTTCCGGCAAAAAGATCGAGGATCCGGGTGCCGTCGACGCATTCCGGATAGGCATGGCTCAATATATTGAACAAGCTCTCGCGCGTCCGGTCGGCAGTCGGCCGGATCTCGTTGGATTTTGGCACGGCGAGAGGCCGTCCGCGAAACTCACCGCCGACGATCCGCACCGCGCGTCATTCCCTTTCCTTTGCCACCACCTCTGGACGGCCCGCCCGCAGGCCTGTCGCCGCCCGGCCTTTCACCGCCCGGCTTGTTACCACCCGACTTGGCGCCCTTCGGCTTACCGGAAAAATTCTTGGGCCCACCCGGCTTGGCACCGAAGCTCTTGCCGCGCGGCTTATCACCCGAAGGCTTGTCGCCGAATGTTCTTTCGCCGCGCGGGCGCTCGGAGCGGCCTTCGCCGGTATAACTTCTGGCTGCCCGCGGGCGCTCATCACCGTCCTCGCGCGGCCTGCGATCACCCCGCGGCTTGTCGCCGAATGGACGATCTCCACGCGAAGGGCGATCGCCGCGCGGACGCTCCGAACGGGCCTCGCCGGTGGAGGTTCTGGCAGCCCGTGGACGCTCGTCACCATCGTCACGCGGCTTGCGGTCACCCCGCGGCTTGTCGCCGAAGGGCCGGTCGCCACGCGAGGGGCGATCACCGTAAGGCCGGTCGCCGCGCGGGCGCTCAGAACGGCCCTCGCCGGCAGAGGCTCTGGCGGCACGAGGACGTTCGTCACCTTCGCCACGCGGTTTGCGATCACCCCGCGGCTTGTCGCCGAACGGACGATCCCCGAAAGAGCGCTTGCGGCCGAAGCCTTCGCCCTCATCCTTGCGACGGGGCTCCTCGCTCGAGCGGATCCATTCGCCGTCCTCCTCGCGCACGCGGTTGATCGGCGTGCGCGGGCGATCCTCGATATGGTGGGAACCGGCGCCCTTTGCCCCCGCCTGCTCGCCGCGCCGGCGCGCGGTCTGCTCATTCTTGGCGGCTTTCGCCGCAGCCTTTTCGCCGAGCGGCCTGGCGCCCGGCGCCATCCAGACATTGGCGCTGCGGCGCTGGCCGAGCGGCTGGGGACGTTTGGGCTTTTCGTCGTCGAAGCGGCCGCCATCGCGGCGGTCGTCATCTCTACGCCCGCCACCGCGGCGATCGTCGCGCTTGGTGTCGAGACGGCTTAGCGCCCGTTCGCGCTTATCCTCGTCGCGGCGCGGACGCTGTTCGCGCTTTTCCGGCACTGCGCTTTCAGCCTCTTCCTCGGCGGCAACGGCTGGCGCATTGTAGATCGGCGCGTCGAAATTCGCCTTGGCTTCCTCGATCAGGCGCGGGCCGAGCTGGTCACGCAAGGTGCGGCCGCGCACCTCGATGACATGGCCTTCCGGCAGGTCGCCGAGCTGGAACGGGCCATAGGAAATGCGGATCAGGCGGTTGACGTCGAGACCGAGCGCGCCCATCACGTTCTTGATTTCGCGGTTCTTGCCTTCGCGAAGACCCATGGTGATCCAGACGTTCGAGCCTTGCGTGCGGTCGAGCGTCGCCTCGATCGAACCGTAGAGCACACCGTCGACGGCGATGCCGTCCTTTAGTCTATCGAGTGCATCCTGATCGATCTCGCCATGGGCGCGGACACGGTAGCGTCGCAGCCAGCCGGTCGCCGGCAGCTCGAGCGCGCGGGCAAGGCCGCCGTCATTGGTGAGCAGCAGCAAGCCTTCGGTATTGATGTCGAGGCGGCCGATCGACATGACGCGCGGCAGTTCTTCCGGCAAGTTGTCGAAGACAGTCGCGCGGCCTTCGGGATCGGCATTGGTGGTCACCAAGCCGGCCGGCTTATGATAGAGCCACAGTCTGGTGCGCTCGATGCCGCGGATCGGCACGCCGTCGACCTCGATGCGGTCGGCAAGCGTGACATTGACTACGGGCGTGTCGAGAACCGCGCCGTTCAGCGTCACCCGGCCTTCCATGATCATGCGTTCGATGTCGCGGCGGGAGGCAACGCCGGCGCGCGCCATCACCTTGGAAATACGTTCGGCCTTCGCGTCGCCATCGCTCTCGGCGGCGATTGCAGCCTTTGCCGGCTTGTCACCGCGCGGCTTGCCGCCGGTCTTCGGCTCGGTGTCCCGTGAAAACGGCTTTGCGCCCGGGCGTTTTGGCTTGTCTTTAGGTGTCATTTGTTGTTTGCCTGCCTTTTGGGCCTGTCTATCAGGTCACGCATCTGCGGTTAAGTGGAAATTCTTGCGATCGTGAAGACAAATCGTTTCATGGAGATGGCGCTTGTAGAGGCGCGTGCCGCCGGAGACCGCGGCGAGGTGCCGATCGGCGCCGTCCTCGTCATCGACGATATCGCCGTTTCACGCGCGGGAAACCGCACACGCGAGCTCAAGGACGTCACCGCGCACGCCGAAATCGCCGCGATCCGGCTTGCCTGCGACGCGCTCGGACAGGAGCGCCTTGTCGGCGCCGATCTCTACGTGACGCTCGAACCCTGCACCATGTGCGCGGCAGCCATCTCCTTTGCGCGTATCCGCAGGCTCTATTACGGCGCCGAGGACCCGAAGGGCGGCGGCGTCGACAATGGCGTGCGATTCTATGCGCAGCCGACCTGCCACCACGCTCCGGAGGTCTACTCCGGCTTCAACGAGGTCCAGTCGGCCGAGATCTTGCGGACATTCTTTTCGCAAAAGCGAGAGGCGCCGTAATGCGCGGCGTCCTCCCATACCGTTACGCGTGCCAATCTTAAGATATCTCGGTGCGAGGAGATTGTCGGCACCAGCCCCTCATCCGGCTGCCGCCACCTTCTCTCCCTAAACGGGGCGAAGGGGATATGGCGCAGCCTTCTCCGTCCCTCGCTCGAAACTCTCGCGTGGCACGTCCCCTCGCCCCGTTTACGGGGAGAGGGTTAGGGTGAGGGGCAGCCTTCAATGCGCAGGGGCAAGCTGCTATTGCAGGAAGTTCCACCACTGCTTGCCGGTGTTGGCGACTGCGGCATCTTTCTTGCGCTTCTTCGCCTTCTTGAGCTCGGGTTCGCCGAGATCGTCGAGCTTGGCCGGATCGTCGACGGTGCGGTAGCCGGGCGGCGGATCGGATATATAGCGGCGCTGATCGATATAGGAGCCCTTCTGCAAGGCGCGGGCTTCACGATAGGCCTTGGTCTGGGCTTCCGTCGTGCGGCGGCCGCCTTCGATGGCGGAGCTGGCGAGTGGGGAGCGGTAATTCGGATTGTCCGAGTTCGCATCGGCTTCCCCGACGAGGCGGGCGCGAGTTTCCTCCGGCGATTCAATCCATTGCGGATTGTCCTTGTTGGCGACCGTCGGCTGCGGCGCAACGAGGGTCTCCTTCTGCGCCTGGGCCGGCAGCACCAGCGTCGGGCGCGGCGTGTATTTGACGCCCTTGTTCTTCGGATCCGGCCCGGTCAACGACACGGACTGGCCGAGATCGTCGGTCAATTGCTCCATGGCGGTCTTGTCGGTGCCGTAGGTCGGGCTGCTGGCGCAGCTGGAGACCAGGGAGCATCCCGCCATGACAACAGACAGGCAGGCGCCCATACGGAACCAATGCGTTGCGAACATGAAAACCCTTCCAGCCACCGGTGCAATCGTTGCCCAACCGGACAACCGTCCCCCTGACGCAAAAATCCGGCCATTTTCAGGCAGCTTTTACCGGATGAACCGCGAAAACGCAATTCACCCGGTAAATATCTTCAGGCGCCGATGCCGAGTTCGCGCAATGCGGCAGCATCACGCTTGGAAACATCGGGATAGTCCGGATCGGCGCCGACGTCGGTGGTGATGCGCCAGGATCGGGCGCATTTCACGCCTTCGGCCAGCTTCGGAACGACGGCGACATCAGCCACTTCTGCCAGGCGGAACGCTTCAGCCGGGCCGGCGTCCGCCTTAATCGTGATATCAGAGGTGATGCAGACTTCGGTGAAGTCCTGGCCTTCCAGCGCCTTCACGAGTTCCGGGTCGGCGATGTGGACGACGGGAGCGGCCTCCAGCGAGGAGCCGATACGCTTATCCCTGCGCTCGATTTCAAGAGCGCCCGTGACAACCGAGCGGACGGCGCGGATCTTCTTCCATTTTTCGGCCAGGGCATCGTTGCGCCATTCCTTGGCAACAGGGGCAAACTGCTCCAGATGCACCGAAACGGCGGCCGGGTTGCGCGACAGCCAGGCCTCCTCAGTGGTGAAGGGCAGCATCGGCGCAAGCCAGGTCACCATGCAATCGAAGATCTGGCGGATGACGTGCAGGCTGGCGCGCCGGCGCAGGCTCGAGGGCGCGTCGCAATAGAGCGCATCCTTGCGGACATCGAAATAGAAGGCCGAAAGCTCGACATTGGCAAAATCGATCAATGCGCGGGCGATCTTCTTGAAGTCGAAGCTGTCGTAATTCTCGCGCACCAGGTCGTCGAGCTCGGCCAGCCGGTGCAGCATCAGCTGCTCCAGCTCCGGCAGATCGGCAAGAGCGATCTCCTCGCCCTTGTCGTGGGCGAGCGTGCCGAGCATCCAGCGGATGGTGTTGCGCAGCTTGCGATAGGCGTCGACATTGGTCTGGATGATCGTCTTGCCGACGCGCAGGTCGTCGGCATAATCCGAGGTCATCACCCAGAGGCGCAGGATATCGGCGCCGGCATCCTTCATCACTTCCTGTGGTGCGGTGACGTTGCCCTTCGACTTCGACATCTTCTCGCCCTTCTCGTCCATGGTGAAACCATGGGTGAGGACGGCGTTGTAAGGCGCACGGCCGCGGGTGGCAGCCGATTCCAGCAGCGAGGAATGGAACCAGCCGCGGTGCTGGTCGGACCCTTCGAGATAAAGATCGGCCGGCCACTTCAGGTCGGGGCGGTCTTCGAGCGTGAAGGTGTGCGTCGAGCCCGAGTCGAACCAGACGTCGAGGATATCCATGACCTGCGTCCAGCGGGAGTGGTCGTGGTCATTGCCGAGGAAACGCTCCTTGGCGCCTTCGGCAAACCAGGCGTCGGCGCCCTCATGTTCGAAGGCTTCGAGAATGCGGGCATTGACGGCGTCATCGACCAGGACCTCGCCCTCATCGTCGGCAAAGACGGCGATCGGCACGCCCCATGCCCTTTGACGGGAAAGAACCCAGTCCGGGCGGCCCTCGATCATGGCGCGCAACCGGTTCTGGCCGGCGGCGGGCACGAAGCGGGTGTCGTCGATCGCTCCCAGCGCGCGCGAACGCAGCGTCGTGCCGTCGGCAAGGGTCTTGTCCATATAGACGAACCATTGCGGCGTGTTGCGGAAGATGACCGGCTTCTTCGAGCGCCAGGAGTGCGGATACTGATGCTTCAACCGGCCGCGGGCAAAGAGCGCGCCGCGGGCGATCAGCTCCTTGATGACGCGGTCGTTGGCATCGCCCTTCTTGCCGTTGTCGTCGATGACGCGGGCGCCTTCGAAGCCGGGGGCGTCGGATGTATAGAAGCCACCGTCATCGACCGGGAACGGGATCTTGGTCTCGATGCCGCGCGCCTCCAGCGTGCGGACGGCCGACATCCAGGCATCGAAGTCTTCGCGACCGTGGCTCGGAGCGGTATGCACGAAGCCGGTGCCGGCGTCATCGGTGACGTGGTCGCCATCGAGCAGCGGTACAGTGAATTCATAGCCGCCGTCGAGACCCTTGAACGGATGGGCGCAGGTCATCGCCGCGAAGTCCGCCGCAGAAACATCGCTCAAACGCTTGTATTGCAGCTTGGCCTTGGCGAAGGATTCCTCGGCGAGCTTATCGGCAAAGATCAGCCTTTCGCCGGGACGCGGACCAAAATCATTCTCGGCCGCCGTCACCTCGTAAAGGCCGTAGGAGACACGTGCAGAGAAGGAGACCGCGCGGTTGCCGGGGATCGTCCAGGGCGTGGTCGTCCAGATCACCACGAAGGCGTCCTTGAGCGCGGATGGACCTTCGACGACTGGGAATTTCACCCAGATCGTATCGCTCTCATAGTCCTGGTACTCGACCTCGGCTTCGGCCAGCGCCGTACGTTCGACGACCGACCACATGATCGGCTTGGAGCCGCGATAAAGCTGGCCGCTGGCGGCGATCTTCAGGAGTTCGCCGGCAATGCGCGATTCCGCATGGAAATTCATCGTCGTATAGGGATTGTCGAAGTCGCCCTCGATGCCGAGACGCTTGAACTCTTCGGCCTGAACCTTGATCCAGCCGGCGGCGAATTCACGGCATTCTCTGCGGAACTCGTTGACCGGAACCTCGTCCTTGTTCCTGCCCTTCTCGCGATACTTCTCCTCGATCTTCCATTCGATCGGAAGTCCGTGGCAATCCCAGCCGGGCACGTAATTGGCGTCGTAACCGCGCATCTGGAACGAGCGGTTGATGACGTCCTTGAGGATCTTGTTCAGCGCGTGGCCGATATGGATGTTGCCGTTGGCATAGGGCGGGCCGTCGTGAAGCACGAACTTTTCGCGGCCGGCGGCCGAAGCGCGCAATTTTTTGTAGAGACCCATTTCCTGCCAGCGCTTGACGAGCTCCGGCTCCTTCTGCGGCAGGCCGGCGCGCATCGGGAAATCGGTTTCGGGCAAATAGAGGGTCTTCGAATAATCGATCTTTTCGGCTGTGTCGGTCATATCGGGACAATCGTTTCTGGCGGCCCGGAAAGGGGCGCTGCGGGCGTGAAAAAGCTGGTGACGGAAGCGCTCATGTGAGAGCGCCAAAAACCCGGACCTCCCGGCCGCTTAGCGCGCGCGGAAGGCCGGGCCGATAATTCGCGTCGTGATCGCCAGCCGAAATTTCGTCATAGCGCCGGTTCATAGGCGTTTTTGCCGGGAAAAGGAAGAGAAGAATTCGCCGCAGCGATCCCTCGGCGCGAGCGAAATTTTCGATTGCGTCCGAAAAATCCGGGACCGACGCGACCTCAGGAAAAACAAAGCTTCCGATCGAGTTCGCCGAGCGGCTTGACACCAGCCAGCAGCGCCCTCGCCTCTTCCTCGTCGCGCTTGATCTGGGCGACCAGCGGATCGAGGCCATCGAATTTCAGTTCGGGTCTAAGATAGCCGAAGAAGGAGACGGCGCAGCGCTGGCCGTAGAGATCGCCGCTGAAATCGAAAAGATAGGTTTCGAGCAGCGGCGCCCCGTTTTCCGTGACCGTCGGGCGGCGGCCGTAGCTGGCGACGGCATCATGGAGCGTGCCGTCCTGGCGGCGGAAGCGGACGGCATAAATGCCGGCGGCAAGTTCGACCTCCGACGGCAGGCGCATGTTGGCGGTGGGAAAACCCAGCTGGCGGCCGAGCTTTTCGCCGTCGATCACCTCGGCCTCGACCGTATAGCGGTAGCCCAGCATGCCGGCGACTTCGCTGACGCTGCCTTCCTTCAAAAGCGCGCGGATATGGCTCGAAGAGACGACATCGGCGTTTTCGTCGCGGAAGGCATCGATCAGGGTGACGCCGAAGCCATAGGTCTGGCCGGCATTCATCAGGAAGGCCGGACCGCCCTCTCGGCCGCGGCCGAAATGGAAATCGAAGCCGGTGACGACTTCGGAGGCGCCGAGCCAATCCTTGAGGATCGAATGGATGAAATCGTCGGCCGAGCGCTGCGAGAACTCGTAGTCGAAGGGATATTCGATGACGGCGCTAAAACCGAGCGTCTCCAGGATGCGGGCTTTCAGCGGCGCCGGCGTCAGGCGGAAGACCGGCGTCTCAGGCCGGAAGACCGTGCGCGGATGCGGCTCGAAGGTCAGCACCAAGGCGGGGATGCCCCGCGCCCTGGAGATTTCGAGCGCGCGGTTGAGCACAGACTGGTGGCCACGGTGCACGCCGTCGAAATTGCCGATGGCAATGACGCCGCCCTTCAGATGGGCAGGCAAGGGTTCCCGGGTTTCATTGCGGTGGAAGACGGTCATCGGCAGGCTTCTCTTTATGCAAGGCGTGGCATCCACCACTTCGGCGCGGCTTTTTCCCGATCGAGATAGGCGTGGAGAATCGCCTCGTCGGTCTCGCCGTTCAAGGTGTATTCCTTGGCGTGGATACCGCCGCTGATGTAGAGAAGGTCGAGGCCGTAATTCAAGGCGCCGCGAACATCGGTCGGCATGCCGTCGCCGATCGCCAGCACACGGTCGATGGGGAAATCGCCGCGAAGCTCGCGGGCAGCGGCCAACGTCGCCTCATAGATCGGCCGGTGCGGTTTTCCGGCGATGCGGGTGCTGCCACCAAGCTGCTCGTAATAGGCGGCCATGGCGCCGGCGCAGGGGATGATGCGATGGCCGCGCTCGACGACGAGGTCGGGATTGGCGCAGATCATCGGCACCTCGCGCGCCTGAAAATCCAGAAGCATGTCGGTGTAATCCTCCGGCTTCTCAGTCTCGTCATCGAAGAAGCCGGTGCAGACGAGCGATTGTGCTTCGCCCGCGGGGGTGCGCTCGACGCCAATGCCTTCGAGCAGCGCCTTGTCGCGCTCAGGACCGAGCAGAAAGACCGTCTTCGGCCCTTCGGCGATCAGCCGGCGGGTGACGTCGCCTGAGGTGACGATCCGGTCATAGGCGCTGTCGGGCACCCCGATCTGGCGCAGCTGCTCGACCACCTGCCAGGAAAGGCGCGGCGAATTGGTGATGAGGACGACAGCGACGCCGCTCTCGCGTGCCGCTTCAAGGGCAGCCGCCGCCTTTGGAAACGGATCGACACCGTTGTGAACAACGCCCCAGACATCGCAGAGCACCACGTCATAATGACCTGTTATCTCCGAGAAGTTTTCTATGCGCCTCGCCATTCCGAATTCCCGATTTGCCTCAGTCACCGGTGACATTGCAAAGGCGCAAGGCGATGGCAAGGCAATTTTCTTCGCTGCCGGCCCAGCACACCGGGTTTCGGCAACAATCTCCGCATTTCTCCGGCCTCTTCACAATTCCGGCACAAAAATTCGTGATTGCTCTCATTGACTCCTCTTGGAGCCATCCCTAAATGCTCGTCGCTAGCACTCACCGCGAGGGAGTGCTAACATCTATCCATGTGGGCCGCTCCGGCCCGCGAATGTCATTCGATCGAGGGATTAGACAATGGCAAGCACCAACTTCCGCCCCCTTCACGACCGCGTCGTTGTTCGCCGCGTTGAGTCCGAAGCCAAGACCAAGGGTGGCATCATCATTCCCGATACCGCCAAGGAAAAGCCGCAGGAAGGCGAAATCGTCGCCGTCGGTTCCGGCGCTCGTGACGAGTCCGGCAAGGTCGTCGCACTCGACGTCAAGGCTGGCGACCGCATCCTGTTCGGCAAGTGGTCCGGCACCGAAGTCAAGATCGACGGCGAAGACCTTCTGATCATGAAGGAAGCCGACATTATGGGCATCATCGGCTGATCAGCCGCTGGCCTTTCCGACGTAGCCGACGGGTCCCAGAACCCGGACACTCGAATTGAGGAGTTTCAATCATGGCATCTAAAGAAATCAAGTTTGGTCGTACCGCGCGCGAAAAGATGCTGCGTGGCGTCGACATTCTCGCCGATGCAGTCAAGGTAACGCTCGGCCCGAAGGGCCGTAACGTCATCATCGACAAGTCCTTCGGCGCTCCCCGCATCACCAAGGACGGCGTTTCCGTCGCCAAGGAAATCGAACTCGAAGACAAGTTCGAAAACATGGGCGCCCAGATGGTCCGCGAAGTTGCTTCGAAGACCAACGACATCGCCGGCGACGGCACCACGACTGCAACCGTTCTTGCCCAGGCGATCGTTCGCGAAGGCAACAAGGCCGTTGCAGCCGGCATGAACCCGATGGACCTGAAGCGCGGTATCGACCTCGCTGTTGCCGACGTCGTGAAGGATCTCCAGGCCAAGGCCAAGAAGATCTCCACCTCTGAGGAAGTTGCACAGGTCGGCACGATTTCAGCAAACGGCGACAAGCAGGTCGGTCTCGACATTGCTGAAGCCATGCAGAAGGTCGGCAATGAAGGCGTCATCACGGTTGAAGAAGCCAAGACCGCCGAAACCGAACTCGAAGTCGTCGAAGGCATGCAGTTCGACCGCGGCTACCTCAGCCCCTACTTCGTGACCAACCCGGAAAAGATGATCGCCGACCTCGAAGACGTCTTCATTCTCCTTCACGAGAAGAAGCTCTCGAACCTGCAGTCGATGCTTCCGGTTCTCGAAGCTGTCGTTCAGACCGGCAAGCCGCTCCTGATCATCGCTGAAGACGTCGAAGGCGAAGCTCTTGCAACGCTCGTCGTCAACAAGCTGCGCGGCGGCCTCAAGATCGCTGCTGTCAAGGCGCCGGGCTTCGGCGATCGCCGCAAGGCCATGCTCGAAGACATCGCCATCCTGACCGGCGGCACCGTGATCTCCGAAGACCTCGGCATCAAGCTCGAGAGCGTTACGCTCGACATGCTCGGCCGTGCGAAGAAGGTTTCGATCTCCAAGGAAAACACCACGATCGTCGACGGTTCGGGCGCCAAGTCCGACATCGAAGGCCGTGTTGCCCAGATCAAGGCCCAGATCGAAGAAACCACCTCCGACTACGACCGCGAAAAGCTGCAGGAACGTCTTGCCAAGCTCGCCGGCGGCGTTGCCGTCATCCGCGTCGGCGGCTCGACGGAAGTCGAAGTGAAGGAAAAGAAGGACCGCATCGACGACGCTCTCAACGCGACGCGCGCTGCCGTTCAGGAAGGTATCGTCCCCGGCGGCGGTATCGCTCTCCTCCGCTCCTCCACGAAGATCAACGTCAAGGGTGCAAACGACGACCAGGAAGCCGGCATCAACATCGTTCGCCGCGCCCTGCAGTCGCTCGTTCGTCAGATCGCTGAAAACGCAGGCGACGAAGCCTCGATCGTTGTCGGCAAGGTGCTCGACAAGAATGAAGACAACTACGGCTACAACGCCCAGACGTCCGAATTCGGCGACATGATCTCGATGGGTATCGTCGACCCGCTCAAGGTCGTTCGTACCGCGCTGCAGAACGCTGCTTCTGTCGCATCGCTGCTGATCACCACCGAAGCCATGATTGCCGAACTGCCGAAGAAGGATGCCCCTGCCGGCATGCCTGGCGGCATGGGCGGCATGGGCGGAATGGACATGATGTGATAGGCGAAAGCCTGCACTGATACCATTCCGGCATCCGGAACAGGAAGGGCGGCCCTCGGGTCGCCCTTTTCTTTTTTGCCCCAAGCGATTCGATCCGTTGCGCCCTATTTTATGCCGCGCACCCGTTTAACAGCACGGCGTTGCCGTTCCCCAGTCGCAAGCTTTCGCGAGGCTTGCGTCGTCGCGTATTTTCCGTCGGCAAAAATATGCGGGAAATCGCCGGTGAAGGCATGATTTGCGGCTCGACCGGCAGGGAAACCGCTCCCAAAGCCCGCAAAATTGGTGTTTCGGCGCTGCTTCCTCGAGAAGTACCATGAAGAGGCCGGCATCCGAGCACAAATGCCGATGCGAACACCCCTTAAAAAGCCGTTGCCGTTTGTTTAAAAGCTCCTATAAATCCGCGCTGCCATCGACGCGCCCGGCGATAACTCGCCATCAGACGGGCGCGGAAAGACGATCCGTGACGTTCCGCAGGCCTGATGGCCGCGGCAACGATCGCCGGTAAAAGCACGGGCATCATGCCTGCTGCTGCGTGATCCTGTTTTTGTGTTTACCGAACGTGCGGCGGCGGAGCTGCATGCGAACGGGGGAACGCCTTGTTTAAGATCGCCAAAGCCAATGCAGCCGTACCTTTGACACCCGGCTCGCTTGAGCATCACAATCAAAATGACGAGATGGTGGCTCAGTTTTCGATTTCCGAAGCCTGGACCGGAGATTTGTCGAGCGGCATGCTCCGTCTCGGCGAGTGGAGCGCGATGCTGCACGGCCTCTCCGCACGGGAATGCGGGCTCTTGAGCCTGATCCGCTGCTATGACCGCAAAGACCGCAGCCACGTCTTGGAACTGTTCGAGCAGGCAGCGACGCTCTGCTCCTCCTTCTGTTTTTCGACGACGATCATCATGCCGAACGGCTTACGCCAACCGCTCTTCTGCATGGGCGAGTCGAACGGGCTCGAGGAAAAATACAGCGGCAGCCTGGTCGGCGTCTTTCTCTTTCCGCGCTTCAAGCTCGAAGACGCAAGGCAGATCATAAGTTCGCGATAGGAGAGGGTTAGGGAGTGAGGGGCAGGCATCCGCGCGAATGCGACGTCCTCGCCGAGAAGGTCGCGGGCTCAGTCAGCAATCTTAAGCCCTTCCCGGGCCCGCTCTGTGTATTTTCCGGTGATCCGTCCGCTACTCCGGCTTGACGGGTATATTCAGGCCCCTTTCGCTTGCCGGACGGGCGATGCAGCGCCGCAGCCAGTCCATGACGGCGGGGAATTTCGCATAGTCGAGAACCTCGCGGCCGCCATAAAAGATGTCGGCGCCGCGAACCCAGGTGAAAGTGGTGATGTCGGCGATCGTATATTGATCGCCCATGATCCACTGACGCCCCTTCAGCCGGCCTTCCAGCACGCCGAGCAGCCGTTTGGATGCATCGCGATAGCGCTCCACCGGATAGGAATTGTTGGCGACCTTGTCGGCGGCGAATTTGTAGAAATGGCCGAACTGGCCGAACATCGGGCCGATGCCGGCCATCTGGAAGAACACCCACTGGATGCATTCGTAGCGGCCGGCGGCGCCTGCAGGGATGAGCTTGCCGGTTTTTTCGGCGAGATAAAGCAGGATGGCGCCGGATTCGAACAGGCCGATCGGCTTGCCGTCCGGGCCGTTCGGATCGATGATCGCCGGAATGCGGCCGTTCGGGTTGAGGGATTCGAATTCTGGGGATTTCTGCTCGCTGGCGGCGAAGGAAATATAATGCGGCTCATAGGCGAGCCCGAGCTCTTCGAGGGCGACCGAGACCTTCACCCCATTCGGGGTCTGCAGGGAATAGAGCTGGATGATGTCGGGATTTTTCGCTGGCCAGCGCGTCGTGATCGGAAATGCGGACAGATCTGCCATTGGATTCTCCATGTTATCAGCCGACCATAAGAGACCGGCTTCGTGAAAGGCAAGCGACGGCGGGCAGGACATCGTTTCATATTATTGAACGAACTGTCCCCTTTCGTTTATCTTTCCATAAAAGAAGAAAAAGGCGACATAGGTGGCATACGAGGTCCACCGGTGCCGGGGCACCCAGATCTCCAGAGTCCTTCAAACGGAGACCATCCATGTCGAACGCCATCATCCTGATTGCCCGCATTCTTCTTTCCTTCATGTTCATCCTTTCCGGCTTCATGAAGCTCACCGATCCTGCCGGTACTGCCGGCATGATCGCCGGCGCCGGGCTGCCGGCAGCAAGCCTGTTGGCCTATGCCGCCGGCCTTTTCGAACTGCTGGCCGGCCTTGCGGTTCTCACAGGCTTCCAGGTCCGCATTGCCGGCTGGCTGCTCGCCGCCTTCTGTGTCTTCACGGGCGTTGCCTTCCACCTGCCCTACGCAAGCGGCACGGAACTCGTGAATATTCTCAACCAGATCATGGTGATGAAGAACATCACGCTGGCCGGTGCGTACATCCTGCTCGCCACCGTCGGTGCCGGTGCCTATTCGATCGACGCACGCCGCGGCGCCTACGTGGCCGCCTGATACCAGCAGACATCCTCCCGCAAATACGAAACCCGCCGTCATCCGACGGCGGGTTTTCTTGTGCCTGGATGGCCGGGATCAGAGGGCCGCGCGCACTGCTTCGATGATCGCCTGCACGGCGGGCTCGTCCGAATGGTTTTCCCGGCGCGCGCGCACGAGGCAGGCCTGCGAATGCAGGATGACGCCGTCCTGGAGCACTTTCAGGTGGTTGGCACGCAGCGTCGAGCCGGTGGAGGTGATATCGACGATGATATCGGCCGAGCCAGAGGCGGGAGCACCTTCGGTCGCGCCGAGGCTTTCGACGATGCGGTAAAGCTGGATGCCGTGCTGGCTCGAAAAGAACTGCTGGGTCAGGCGCCAGTATTTAGTGGCGATGGCCAGGCGCCGGCCATGACGGGCGCGAAAATCGGCGGCGACATCGCCGAGATCGGCCATGGTCTCGACATCAAGCCAGATCTCCGGCACCGCGACGACGACATCGGCATGGCCGAAGCCGAGGCGGGCGCAGAACTCGACGCGTTTGTCGACTTCGGCAAAACCTTCCCGCATCAGATCCTCGCCGGTGACGCCGAAATCGACGGTGCCGTTACCGAGTTCACGGGAAATTTCGGAGGCCGAGAGGAAGGCGATCTCGACATCGTCCCAGCCTTCGACGCGGCCGCGATAGGAACGGTCGTTGCCGACAGCCGTGATCGGCATGCCGGCCCGCTCGAAGATCGCCGAAGCATCGTCCTTCATCCGGCCTTTGGAGGGGAGCGCGATGGTGATGGTCATGCGACTGCCCTTTCGGTTTCGACGCGGTCGAGCCAGAAGGAGAAGCCGACGGCCGGAATGCGGTCGGTTGCGCCGAGGAAAGTCAGGAGCTTGTCGAAGCGGCCGCCGCCGGCCAAAACCGCCGTCGAACCCTCAGCCGTGACCTCGAAGACGAGGCCGGTGTAATAGTCGAGCGGCCGTCCGAAGGCGGCGCGATAGTCGAGGCATGAAAGATCGACCCCGGCATCGGCAAGGGCAGCGACACGGCCGTTGAAGCGGGAAAACGCATTGCCGAGTTTCAGGCCGGCTGCATCGGCAAAACCGGCCAGCGCTGCGGACGCATTGACGAGCGGCACGTCGAGCGACAGGAACTCTTCCAGCACATGGAAGGCCGCATCGTCGAGGCGCGTTTCGGAGAGGATGAGCTTTTCCTTGAGCCGCCGGGCGATCTCCAGGGCCGAGCGGCCGGCATTTGTCGAATAACCCGTCGTCTGCATTTCGTGCTCGAGATGGGCGACCAGTGCCTGCTCGTCGCCCGAGGCGACAAGCCCGGCAATATCAGCGTCCAGCCCGGTAACGAATTGCGGGCTGACGAGACCAGCGAGCAGCGCTTCCAGTTGTGTCATGTTGCCGAAGGCATGGATCAGACGCTTCTGCCAGCCGAGCGGCAGGCCGAGCGCCTGAACAACCGACTCGAACACCGCTTGGTCACCCAGAGTCACCGACAGACGCCGGCCCGGCAGCAGCCGGGCGAGAATGCCGGTGGCATCGCCGATGGCGCGGGCGTCGGCGCTCGGTATGTTAATATCGCCGAGATCCTCGATGCCGGCCTGATAGAATTCATTGGCGCCATCGCGGCGCTGGCGGAAGACCTCGCCGAGATAGGCGTAACGCTGCGGCGTACCGGTCGCCGTCTCGATGTGGCGCAGGCAGACGGGGATGGTGAATTCCGGACGCAGGCAGAGGCTGGCCCCGGTTTCGCTCTCGGTCATGAAGATCCGGCGGCGCAGATCCTCGCCGGCGATGTCGAGGAACGGTTCGGCCGGCTGAATGACAGGTATATCGATGCGCTCGGCGTTGCGGGCGGCAAATTCGGCCAGCAGGTCGGCGGCGAATTCGGGGAGATTGATCAGGGGCATGCCGGGCTCCGAAGGATAGGCGAGAAGCTTGCCGGAAGGCACGGGTATGTCTCAGACATCACCGCCCGCCCTCTTCCGATCCTCAGCCTGCGCGGCAAGGATCTCCTTGACCTTGGCGACGAGGTCGGCTTCCGGCACCGTCTCCTGCGCCACGCGGGCCTCGCGCCAGCTGGCATTGTCCTCGATCTCGCCGGAGAGCCGCTTGCCCTCGATCAGATCCTTGATCTGCACCACGCCGGTTGCGCGCTCGTCGCCGCCCTGGATGATGGCGACGGGGCAGCCGCGGCGATCGGCATATTTCAGCTGGTTGCCGAACTTCTTCCAGTTGCCCTGGAACATCTCGGCGCGGATGCCGGCGGCGCGCAGCTGCTGCGTCATCTTCTGATAACGGCCCATCGCCTCGACATCGCCATCCATGACGGTCACCAGCACCGGCTCGATCACATCGCTGGCGCCAAGCTTGCCGAGGTTCTTCAGCGCCGTCATCAGCCTGGAGACGCCGATCGAAAATCCGGTCGCTGGCACCGGCTGGCCCATGAAACGGGAGACGAGGCCATCATAACGGCCGCCGCCGCCAATCGAGCCGAAGACGACCTTTTCGCCCTTTTCGTTGGTGACGTCGAAGCTGAGTTCGGCCTCGTAAACGGGGCCGGTATAATATTCGAGGCCGCGGACGACCGAGGGATCGATCTTGATGCGGTCGGACTGGTAGCCGGCGCTGGCAACGAGCGCACCGATGAAGTTCAGTTCGTCGACGCCCTCGACACCCTTCGACGTTCCGGCAACGAGTTCGGCCAGGCGTGGAGCGCTTTCGGCATAATCCTTGATGCCAACGAAGAACAGCACCTTGTCGATCTGTTCCCCGCTGAGCCCGGCGCCCTTGGTGAAGTCGCCGGATTCATCCTTGCGTCCGGGACCGAGCAGCAGGGCCACACCCTCCGGGCCGAACTTGTCGAGCTTGTCGATGGCGCGCAGCACGTTGAGCCGCTGGCCGGCCTTGTCGTCGCCGCCGAGGCCGATCGCCTCCAGCACGCCGTCCAGGACCTTGCGGTTGTTGACACGGATGACATAGTCGCCGCGCTTGATGCCCAGGGCTTCGAGCGTATCGGCCATCATCATGCACATTTCGGCATCGGCCTGAACACCCGGCGCGCCGACGGTATCGGCATCGAACTGCATGAACTGGCGAAAGCGGCCGGGGCCTGGCTTCTCGTTGCGGAAAACATAGCCGGCGCGATAGGTGCGGTAGGGAAGCTGGATCTCGTTGAAATTCTCGGCGACATGGCGAGCGAGCGGCGCCGTCAGGTCGTAACGCAGCGACATCCATTGCTCGTCGTCGTCCTGCAGCGAGAAGACGCCCTCGTTCGGGCGGTCGCTGTCGGGCAGGAACTTGCCGAGCGCATCGGTATATTCGAACAGCGGCGTTTCGAGCGGATCGAAACCATAATGCTCATAGACTTCCCGGATCTTTGCCGTCATCTCGTTGACGGCGCGGATATCGGCGGCCGTCCGGTCGACGAAGCCGCGCGGCAGGCGGGCCTTGAGCTTTTGCGGTTTCTTCTGCTTGTCGTTCATTTCCGGCAATTCCGCTGACTGTGACAGTGGCGGTTTCCTAACCGATCGGGCGGGGAGCGGCAAGGGCGAAGGGTCTTGATGTCGAGAGCAGAATCGATTGAACGAAGAGGCATCGATCGAAATGCGGATAGGCCCATGATCACTGAAGCGCTTCTCTATACCGCGACATTGCCGCTGACCGGCAAGCCCTATCGAAAATTCATCCGCTATTCCGTCAATCTCTGGTCGCGGGCCGGGCGGTGTGCAGCGGCCTGGGCCGAACATGAAGAGATGAGCCGGAATGCGATCAGCACAGCTGCGGCCGGTCTCAGGCAGAAGCGGACCGCCGTCGTCCTCGGCTCCGGCCTGCTGCGCGATGTGCCGATCGAGGAACTGGCGCGCGAATTCGATACCGTGGTGCTGGTCGATCTCATTCACCTCGCCTCGGTGCGCTTGTGGCTCTCGGCCAAGCCCTATAGAAATGTCAGGCTGATCGAGCGCGATCTCTCCGGTTATGACGATCTCGCTGCCGGCCGCAAGCCCGAACCGCTCGGCTTTCTGCGCTCGGTGCCCTATCTCGATTTCGTGGTTTCGGCCAATCTCCTGTCGCAGATCGGCCGCGGCGTAAAGCGGCGATATGAGGCGGAGGCTGGCCACATGCCGGCCGACACGGTGGAGAGACTGATCGCAGCGCATCTCACCGGGCTCTCCGATCTGCCCTGCCGCAGTTGCCTGGTGACCGATATCGCCTATGCCGTCATCGACCGCAACGGCAGGACGCATGAAGAGGCCGACCTGCTGCATGGCGTTTCGCCGCCGCCGGCGAACGCGGTCTGGACATGGCCGGTCGCACCGTTCGGCGAGGAGAGCAAAGACTATAAGATCGAGCACAAGGTGATTGCCGTCTGGTGAGAGGCGATGACGATGTCGTCACCGAATGTTCACCCTCGGCAGGATTGGCTTACGGCCGGCCGTCCCCTATATGAAATACCATGCGCACGCTTGCTCTCATCACGATGGTTCTCGGCTGGCTGGTCTATAGCGCCATGTCCGCCTGGGCGGGCTGTCCGACTTGTGCGTCGATGAATGCACCGGTCGCTGCTGAGGGCGGCGTCATGTACCACGAGATATCAGGCATGGATATGCCGGAAGGAGCAGTCAAGACTGCGCCCCTGAAAGACCCCTGCACCACCGGCAATTCCGCGCATATGCCGCTTTGCGCCGCCTGTCTTCTACTGCCGCCGACGGTGACGGTCACGGATGGCG
This sequence comes from Rhizobium hidalgonense, assembly GCF_002914525.1. Classification (GTDB taxonomy): domain Bacteria; phylum Pseudomonadota; class Alphaproteobacteria; order Rhizobiales; family Rhizobiaceae; genus Rhizobium; species Rhizobium hidalgonense. The sequence continues at coordinate 149,929 of NZ_LODW01000022.1, forward strand.
GAAAGTCCGTTTACGGCTATCCCGACCCGGCGCTTGCCCGCGCCTTGGATGACAATCGCCCTGCTCCGCAGGCTCCCCCTCCCCGACTGTCCTGACATCACATCCGTGCCGATCAGGTGGTCCCGCCGCCTGGAATACCTATTGTCAGACAGAGGAAGGACTCTCATGTCTCTGAAAATCATCACGCTTTCCGCAATGCTCGCTGTTGCTGTTCCCGCTTTCGCTGAAGACATGTCGATGGACATGAGCAAGCCGATGGGCAGTCACGATGCGGCAAGCCACGCCTTCAGCGAGGCGAACGCCAAGATGCATAAGGATATGGCGATCGAGTATAGCGGCAATCCTGACGTGGATTTCGTCCGCGGCATGATCCCGCACCATCAGGGCGCGATCGATATGGCGAAGATCGAACTCCAATACGGCAAGGATGCGGAAATCCGCAAACTCGCCGAAGGGGTGATCAAGGCGCAGGAAGCCGAGATCGCCGAGATGAACGCCTGGCTCAAGGCCCACGGCAAGTAATCAATCGCTGAAGGGGACGCTTGATATTGCAGGCGTTCCCTACTCGACCAGCCCCAAGGGTTAGGGTGAGGGGCAAATCCGCGGTCCGAACCGTCAGCCGTGGCCCATCCCCGATAACCTCAGTCCTTCGGCTCGAAATCAGCCGGGCGGCGGCCGGCGCCTTGGCGTGACAGCATCCAGCCCGGATATTCGGGAGCAAGGGCGCTCACCTCGTCGAGCCTCTGCATATCGCCTTCATCGAGCTTCAGCTTGACGGCGGCGAGGTTCTGGTCGAGCTGGTCGACCCGCTTGGCGCCGATGATAACAGTCGTGACGAAAGGCTTGGCGAGGATATAGGCGAGTGCGACGGTCGCGACGCTGACGCCGTGTTTTTCGGCGACCTCGCGCATCACGGCGACGCAGGCCCAGGCTCTGTCCTTGTCGACCGGCGGGAAGTCGAAACTGGCGCGGCGGCCTTCGCCGTTGCCGGGGGCGCCGGGACCATATTTCCCGGAGAGCAGACCGCCGGCGAGCGGCGACCAGACCATCAGGCCGAGCTTTTCCTCCTGCATCATCGGCACGATGTCGCGTTCGAGATCGCGGCCGGCGATGGAATAATAGGCCTGCACCGTCTCGAAACGGGCAAACCCGCGGCGTTCGGAGAGGCCGAGTGCCTTGGAAATGCGCCAAGCCTGCCAATTGGAGACGCCGATATAACGCACGAGGCCGCGGGAAACGAGATCGTCCAAGGCGCGCAGCGTCTCCTCGATCGGCGTCACGGTGTCTGTCGCGTGGATCTGATAGAGGTCGATATGATCCGTCTGCAGGCGCTTCAGGCTCGCCTCGACGGAATCCATGATATGGCCGCGCGAGGCGCCGCGGTCGTTCGGCTTGTCGCCCATCACGCCGTAGACCTTGGTGGCGATGACCACGTCCTTGCGGGGCACGTCGAGGTTCTTCAGCGCCTGGCCGAGCAGCCTTTCGGACTCGCCGGACGAATAGACGTCGGCCGTGTCGATGAAATTGACGCCTGAGCCGAGCGAGCGCTCGACGATCCGGTCGGCGGCATTCTGGTCGACATCGGCGATGGCACCCCACATACTGCCCTGTTTGGCTTCGCCGAAGGTCATGGCGCCTAGGCAGATTTCCGAGACGAAAAGTCCCGTATTTCCGAGTTGATTGTAACGCATGATCAAAAAAATCCTTTGTGTCTGCCGCAAGAGGGGCTTGCGAACTGAAGAACTTCATTTTTTGATTATTGGCCTGCGCGTGACAGGCACAGCCGGGGCTGGCTGCATGGTGAGGCAGGTTCGATGTAGTGCGGCGGCGGCGTTTTTCAACGCCGCGCCGTGCAGAAGCCGACGCCCTTGTCTCGACACAGGCGGCCGATAGATTGCGGCTATATTTCAAGAGGTACGCATATGACAACGCGACCACTGACCACGATCGGCTTCGATGCCGACGACACACTCTGGCAGAACGAACAATATTACCGGCTGACTGAAGCGCATTTCACCGGGCTTCTTGCCGATTTCGCCGCAGGGCCGAAGGTATCCGAGCGGCTGCTTGAGGCGGAAAGGCGCAACCTCCGCCATTACGGCTTCGGCATCAAAGGCTTCACGCTGTCGATGATCGAAACGGCGATTGAGATCACCGAAGGCAAGATTCCTTCGAGCGTCATTGCCAAGATCCTCGATATCGGCCGCGACCTGCTTTCCCATCCCGTCGAGACCATGCCGCATGTGCGCGACACGCTGGAGGCGCTGGCCGGCAAATATCTGCTTGTGATGATCACCAAGGGCGACCTGTTCGACCAGGAGCGCAAGCTCGCCCAATCCGGGCTCGGCGATTTCTTCGATGCCGTCGAGATCGTCTCCGACAAGACGGCCGTCACCTATCGGCGCATCTTCGCCAAGGTCGGCGACGGACCGGAGCGGGCGATGATGGTCGGCAACTCGCTGAAATCGGACATCGTGCCGGCAATCGCCGCCGGCAGCTACGGCGTCTTCGTGCCGCATGAACTCACCTGGGTGCTGGAACATGTGGACGAACCGACGGAGGCGCCGCGTTTCCGCAAGATCGGCCATCTTGGCGAATTGCGCGATCTGATCGAGCGGCTGGCCTAGAGCGGTTCAGGTTTTCACGGAAGCGCTGAACCGCTCTAACTTTTGTTTTTACGCAATTCCGGACGGAAAACCGCTTCGCACTTTTCCTGGAATTGCGCAAGGCGGGCCGCTCGCCCGCCCTATTGCTGTTTGGCAGGCGCCTTCGGAAACAGCGACGGGCGCTCCGGCTCGGCCGGCGGCTGCGGCTGTTTCGGGGCAGCGGCGAGAGGCTCGATCAGGACGCTGAAGGGCGCGCCGAGGCCGCGGCGCGGCGAGACCTTGGAATAATAGGGACGCAACAGCCAGGTGGTATTTTCCTTGACCGTCGTCTCGAAGCTCGTGCCGTCCTCGTCGGTGCCGAAGAATGCCTCGTCATCCGGTTTCGACAGGTCGAAAATCGCCAGGAAGGCGAACTTGCTCTTGGTGGCAAAGCCGATCTTCACGTGCTGGCCGGCGCGCACCGGCAGCGTGTAGACATGGCCGTTGCCGAACTTCGTCCAGCCCTTCAGCTGCATGGTGACGGCCGGAAATTGCAGTTTCTCCAGCTTCTCGCCGGGATCGAGCTGCGGCGTCTGCGCCAGAGCGGGGACCGTCAGGAAGAACAGGGCAGCGGCGGCGATCAATGTTCTCACGGATGCATCTTCTTTCATGGTCGGACCAAAACGGCGCGCATCGCCTCGACCTCAGGCCGGCAGAAACAGCCCTCCAGATGATCGTTGACGAGACCCATCGCCTGCATGAAAGCATAAACTGTGGTCGGGCCGACAAAGGTCCAGCCGCGTTTCTTCAGATCCTTGGAAATGATGACCGAGGTCGGCGTCGTCGGATTGGCGGCGATATGCTCACGGTCGACCACAACAGGCCGCTCGTTATGGCCCGGCTCATAGCGCCAGAAATAATGGGCGAGCGAGCCGAATTCGTCCCTCAGCGCAATGGCGCGCTTGGCATTGTTGACCGTCGAGACGATCTTGCCGCGGTGGCGGATGATGCCGGCATCGCCAAGGCAGCGAGTGACATCCTCATCGCCGAAAAGGGCGACCTTTTCGAAATCGAAGCCGGCAAAGGCTGAGCGGAAGTTCTCGCGCTTGCGCAGGATGGTCAGCCAGGAAAGACCGGACTGGAAACCTTCGAGGCAGATCTTCTCGAAGAGGCGAATGTCGTTGGTGACCGGGCGGCCCCATTCCTCGTCATGATAGCGGAGATAATCCGGCAGATTGGCGTGCCAGTGGCAGCGGCTCCTGCCGTCCTCGCCGATGATGATGCCTGTCTCGCTCATGTCCGCTTCATTCCCGGTCCGTCTGTTCGCCGGTCCGCTTTCGTTTCCCGGTCATGATTCCGGCTTTACCATTTGCAAACCCTCTTTCCAAACCGAACGGTAACCCTGACGAAAAGTTTAGCCGGTCAGTCGGGTTTTCATGAATCGATCTTTACCATTCGCTGGCGGATTGGGTGGCAGCGTCTTTGCCGGGCGGCACATCTCCGCCCAGGCGGACATCTCCCGCCAGTGCATTTTCGGCCATTTGTAGAGAGTTCGTCCGATGATGAAACCGTTTGTTCTTGCCGCAGCCCTCTTCGGCATTTTCTCCCCGGCCGCCCTTGCCGACGACCGCTACGCCACGCGCCCGCCCGTCGTGCTCAGCCCCGATCTGACGGCGCCCTGGATCAACCAGCTTGGCGGCGGCGCGGTGCGTCCCGTCGTCTATCAGCGGCCGGTCGTCCGGCAGCAGCAGCGCGGGATTTTCCAGCGCCGCGTGCTGCGCCAGGCGCCGCAAGTCGCCCCGCAGACGGTTTCGGCGATCAATCCCGGCATACCGTCGATCCGCCATCCGATCGAGCCGCAATTCCTGCCGCAGATGGTCGATTACGACACTCAGGAAAAACCCGGCACGATCGTCATCGATACCAACAACCGCTTCCTCTATCTGGTGATGGACGGCGGCAAGGCGCGGCGTTACGGCGTCGGCGTGGGCAAGCCCGGCTTCGAATGGGCCGGCGCCCACAAGATCACCCGCAAGCAGGAATGGCCGGATTGGACGCCGCCTTCCGAGATGATCAGCCGCGAGGCCGCCAAGGGCCACTACCTGCCGGCGCGGATGGACGGCGGCGCGGAAAACCCGCTCGGCGCCCGCGCCATGTATCTCGGCTCGACGCTTTACCGCATCCACGGCACCAACGCGCCCTGGTCGATCGGCAGCGCCGTCTCCTCCGGCTGCATACGCCTCCGCAATGAAGATGTCGTCGATCTCTATGACCGCGTCAGCGTCGGAACCCGCGTCATCGTCATGTAAAGGCGCAGGCAATTATCTTGGAAGCTGCAAGAACAGGCGGCTTCCCTACCGGAAATTGCTTTATCCGGCCGGGCCGATCTTGAATCGGGCAGAAGTTCATGTAGCTTCAGGCAGATTTGCTTGAGGGGATTCGATCATGATCAAATTGATGCCAAGTCTGGCCGCGGCCGGACTTGTCCTGTCCTTGGTGACTACACCAGCCTTTGCCGCGCCTGCCGGCTCTACTCCTGACAACGCGCAGCGCCCGGCACAGGTCGTGCGTGTGGCGCAGATGCCGAAATATGTGAAGCCGGAATTCAAGCGCAAGAAAGTGCGGCTGGTGACGACGGAAGCGGCCGGCACCGTCATTATCGATACCAATAACAAATATCTCTACCTCATCGAGGGCAACAACCGCGCCACCCGCTATGGCATCGGCGTCGGCCGCGACGGCTTCGGCTGGTCGGGCGTCGTCAAGATCGGGCGCAAGGCGGAATGGCCGGCATGGACGCCGCCGGCCGAGATGCGCCGCCGCGAAGCCGCCAAGGGACACATCATTCCCGCTTATCAGGAAGGCGGCGAGGACAATCCGCTCGGCGCCCGCGCCATGTATCTCTACCAAGGCGGCCGCGACACGATCTTTCGCATCCACGGCACCAACCAGCCCTGGACGATCGGCCTCAACATGTCCTCCGGCTGCATCCGGATGATGAACCAGGACGTGACCCATCTTTACGATCGCGCGCCTGTCGGCACCAAAGTGATCGTCATCGGCCCCGGCAACAAGCAGGGCAAGGTCGCGTTCGAAGACCGAGGCATCGACGTGCTGCGCACTCTTTTCGGCGGCTGAGCAACACTTTAGAAAAAAATGATAGGCGCTTTTCGTCGCGCCTTTTATTTTTCTTAGACTTTGCGGCGGAAAGCTGGCACACCAGCTTTAGAGTCGACATATTTGCAATATCGGGGCTATTCAATGACATATGGGCTGCGCTCGTCCGTTTCCGTGCTTGCGGGCATCGCTTTTTTCACGATCTGTTCGGCAGCCTCCGCCTCGGCGGAAGACCTGCAGTTCTCCATTTACGGCGGCTACCAGACCGCACCGCACAGCGGCGTCGATCTCTCCGACGGCACGCATTTCACCGCCGGCTGGGAAGGCAAGTCCTTCGGCAGCCCGCCCTATTACGGCGGCCGCGTCACCTGGTGGCTGGAGAATTTCAACAAGCCGAACTGGGGTATTTCGCTCGATTATACCCATGACAAGGTCTATGCCGACGACGATACGCTCGCCAAAACCGGCTGGTCGCATTTCGAATTCACCGACGGCCTGAACCTGCTGACGGTGAACGGTCTCTATCGCTTCCAAGATCCGACCCGCCGCTGGACGCCCTATCTCGGCGCCGGCATCGGCGTGAACATTCCGCATGTCGAAGTGATTCGCCCCGAGGGAAAGACCTGGGCCTATGAATTCGGCGGCGTGACGCTGCAGGCGCAGGCCGGCGTCGACTTCAAGGTAACCGACCGCTGGTCGACCTTCGTCGAATATAAGGGCACCTATTCGCGCGTCGACGTTCCGATCGACAGCGGCGTGGATCTGAAGACCAATATCTTCACCAATGCCGTCAATGTCGGCGTCTCGTTCCACTGGTAATCGAGAATTTCGGCTGCGGCGCTATTTCGTGCCGCAGCTGACCTTTCCCTCGACGGCATAGGGTTTGTCCCCGCCTTCGATCTTGAGGGAATAGCTGCCGGTGAAATTTGAAGCCGGCTTGCCGCGTTCGCCGGCTACCACCACCAGATCCAGCGTTGCTCCGCCGGTGTCGTCCTCGCCGCCGTCGACGATTTCCAGCAGGAGCTCGCCATCGCGCGACCAATGGTTGGTCAGGTGCTGCGATTCGAACACGCGCTTTCCGAACACGCTCGATTGAGCTTGATCCTTGACGACAAGTGCGCCGCGGAAATGAATGAGCTTGTGGCCGGCATCGCTGGCGAAACCGCTTTCGACCGTGAAGCGCGCCTGCGTGTCATCGGCGGAACAGAAGAAACGGCTATCGGCATGGGCAGTGCCCGCCGCACCGAGCAATCCCGCTAGTACAATCATTCCCCGCAACATCGTCTAAAACTCCCGAGACCGACCCGACGGGCCTTCGCAAGCTTCAGCCTAGTGGCAAACCTGTTAATTTTTCCGGCACAGCGCCGCCATAAGCCCAATCGAGCAGCTCGACCGTATGCAGGATCGGCATGCCAGTGCCGGTGGCGATCTGAGTGATGCAGCCGATATTACCGGTGGCGATGATATCGGCCTTGGTGGCTTCGATGTTTTTGACCTTGCGTGCCTTTAGTGCCGCCGAGATTTCCGGCTGCATGATGTTGTAGGTGCCGGCCGAGCCGCAGCAGAGATGGCCTTCGGCCGGATCGCGCACGGTAAAACCTGCCGCTTTCAGCAAGTGCTTCGGCGCCAGCGTGATGCGCTGGCCATGCTGCATGGAACAGGCCGAGTGATAGGCGACCGTGATGCCCCTCGGCATATGGGCCGGCAGCTCGAGGGTTGCGAGATATTCGGTGACGTCCTTGGCGAGCGCCGAGACTCTCGCTGCCTTTGCCGCGTAGGCGGGATCGAGGCGCAGCATATGGCCATAATCCTTGATCGTCGTGCCGCAGCCGGAAGCGGTGATGATGATCGCATCGAGCCCCTCCCCCTCGATCTCACGCGTCCAGATATCGACATTGGCCCGCGCACTGGCGAGCGCCTGTTCGGCGCGCCCCATGTGATGAACCAGCGAACCGCAGCAGACCTCGCCTTCCGGCAGCACGACCTCAACGCCGAGCCGCGTCAGCAGCCGGATCGCCGCCGCATTGATGCCGGGATCGAGCACCGGCTGGGCGCAGCCGGAAAGGATGGCGACGCGGCCGCGCCGCTCCGTCTCGGGCGGATAGCTGCCGGGTTTTGCGAAGTCCGAAGCCGCGGGGATGCGGCGCGGCGCAAGCGCCAGCATGGCGGCGAAGGGTTTCAGCGCGGCCCCGCGCATCAGGCCGGCAAAGGGTCGGCCGAGGCGGGCAAGATTGAGCGCCAGGCGGAACCGGCCGGGATAGGGCAGCACCGCGGCAAGAATGGCACGCGTCAGCCGGTTCATAAAGGGCCGCTTGTAGGTCTTTTCAATATGGGCGCGGGCGTGATCGACCAGATGCATATAGTCGACGCCTGAGGGACAGGTGGTGACGCAGGCGAGGCAGGAGAGACAGCGGTCGATATGGGTGACGACTTCGGCATCGGCGGGCCGCCCGTTTTCCAGCATATCCTTGATCAGGTAGATGCGGCCGCGCGGGCTGTCGAGCTCATTGCCGAGCGTCACATAGGTGGGACAGGTGGCGGTGCAGAAACCGCAATGGACACATTTGCGCAGAATCTGCTCGGATTCGGCAACAGCGGGGTCGAGAAGCTGGGTGGGGGTGAAGTTGGTTTGCATCTAGCGGGGCCTCCGCCTCGGGAGGATGTCGGGAGTTGCGTGTGTGGCACCCCCCTCTGTCCTGCCGGACATCTCCCCCACAAGGGGGGAGATCAGATAGGCGCAACGGTTTCCCCAAACAACGACCGTGGAATTACTTCGAGACGGTAAAGAGGGACCGGTGATCCAACGTCTTGCCAATCTCCTCCCTTGTGGGGGAGATGTCCGGCAGGACAGAGGGGGGTGAACCGCATACAAACTCATCCTTCACCCCATCTTCCCCGGATTAAAAATCCCCGCCGGATCGAACTTCTCCTTCACCCGCCGCGACAGCATCGCCACCGCCTCGGGCACGGGCTGAAACGCCGCAGTCACCGCCCTCGCCGCATCGGATGCGCGGATCAGCGTCGCATGGCCGCCACCGAGCGCCTTGATGAACCGGCGGACCAGCTCGGCTTCGGGGCCGGCCTCCATGCGCATCCAGACGAGACCGCCCTGCCAATCATAAAAGGCGTCGACGCCAGCTTCGAGGCGCAGGGCTGCAACCAGCTGATGGCCGATGCCGGGGGCGACCGAGATGCGCCAGACTGGCCGCATCGTGCCATCGGCGTAAGGCAGCACATCGCGGATTTCCTGCCAGAGCCTGCGGCTCTCCGGCTGCTCCAGCCGGGTTACCGTCGCAAAGGCCGACATGGAGGCCACCAGCTTTTCGACGCGCACATCGACCGAGCCCGGCAGGCCCTCGATGCGCAGAACCGTCGCCTCGCCCTCCGGCAATTTGCCGGCGAGGAATTTCCACGTCACCGTCAGCGGCAGGTGGGCGGCACCGGAGACTTCGACTGGCAGCGCCATCGCCGCCGCCATGGCGTTGGCGGCCTCGGCGTCGTTGAGGCCTGAGAGAACCACTGTCTGTTCCGTCTTCGGGCGCGGCGGCACCCGGAAGGTGACTTCGGTGAGAAAACCCAGCGTGCCGTGCGAGCCGGCGATCAGCTTGACCAGATCGAGGCCGGTGACATTCTTCATCACCCGGCCGCCGGCCTTGATGATCTCGCCTCTGCCGTTGACGAAACGCACACCCAGCAGGCTGTCGCGGGCAGCCCCCGCAATGAGCCGGCGCGGACCGGAAACATTGGCGGCAAAGACGCCGCCGATCGTCGGCTCGCCCGACCTGCGCATAACAGGGCGGTGATCCATCGGTTCGAAGGCGAGCATCTGGCCGTTTTCGGTCAGCGCCGCCTCGACCTCGGCAAGCGGCGTACCCGAGCGGACCGTCATGACCATCTCGCCGGGATTGTAGGCGACAATACCGGAAAGCCTGGTCGATCGCAGCCGGTCTTCTGATGCAACGGCATTGCCGAAACCCGAGCGCGTATCACCGCCACAGACCGCGAGCGGCCGGTTGGTCTCCGCATGTGCGAGGACGATCGCCGCCGCCTGTTCCTCGCTGGTCGGCATCAGATCGATCATGCGGCGGGGCGCCCTTCGAGCGGGAAGACTTTCGACGGGTTGAGGATCCAGCCGGGATCGAAGGCGGCGCGCGCCGCCATCTGCTGGGCGAGATCGGCCTCCGAATATTGATGGCGCATCAGCTCGCGCTTTTCGATACCGACGCCATGTTCGCCGGTGAGGCAGCCGCCGGCATCGACGCAGAGTTTCAGGATATCGTTGCCGGCGGCCTCGGCGCGGGCGGCATCCTCGGGATCATTGGCGTTGAAGAGGATCAACGGATGCATATTGCCGTCGCCGGCATGGAAGACGTTGGCGACCCTGAGGCCGTAGTGGTCGACGATCTCGGCAGTCCTCTTCAGCACGTGCGACAGCTGGCTGAGCGGCACGGTGCCATCCATGCAGATATAGTCAGCGATGCGGCCGGTGGCGCCGAAGGCGGATTTACGGCCCTTCCAGATCAGCGCCGCTTCGGTCGCCGACTGGCACTCGCGCACGGTCTTGACGCCGTGCCGGCGGGCGATCTCGACAATGTCCTTCAGCATGGCGTCCATCTCCGCTTCCGAACCCTCGACTTCGACGATCAACAGCGCGCCGACATCGAGGGGATAGCCGGCATGGGCAAAGGCCTCGCAGATCTCGATCGCCGGCTTGTCCATGAATTCGATCGCAACGGGGATGATGCCGGCGGCGATGACATCGGCAACACAGGCGCCGGCCTCTTCCGAGGCTTCGAAACCGAAGAGCACGGGGCGCGCGCCTTCCGGCTTGGCGATCAGCCGTACCGTCGCCTCGGTGACGATGCCGAGCTGGCCTTCGTGGCCGCAGACGAGACCGAGCAGGTCATAACCTGCCGCATCAAGGGCCTTGCCGCCCAGTTCGATCACCGTACCGTCGACCAGCACCATCCGGACGCCGAGCAGATTATTGGTGGTGACGCCGTATTTCAGGCAATGGGCGCCGCCGGAATTCATGCCGATATTGCCGCCGATGGTGCAGGCGAGCTGCGAGCTAGGGTCCGGCGCATAGAAAAAGCCGTCCGCCGAGACGGACTCGGAGATATTGAGGTTGGTGACGCCGGCCTGAACCACGGCAACGCGATTGGGCAGGTCGATTTCGAGGATGCTGTTCATCTTCGACAGCCCGAGCACGACCGCATCCTCTTGCGGAATGGCGCCGCCGGACAGCGAGGTGCCGGCGCCGCGAGGGACGACCGGAATGCCGTAGCGGTGGCAATAACGCATGACGGCCGAAACCTCGGCGGTGCTGCGTGGCAGGGCGACGGCGAGCGGCAGGCGGCGATAGGACACGAAGGCGTCGGTCTCGAACGGCACCAGCTCGCGCGGCTCATGAACCAGGCATTCCGGCGGGAGAAGATCGGTCAGATCGGCGACGATCTGATCGCGGCGTGCCAGCACATCGGCGCGCGGGGCGAGAAACGAAATGGCGTCGGACATGGCGTTCTCCCTGGCCTCGGACATTCGGAAATGACGACAGGAAATGACAGCGGAAACCGGCCACGAACCTCCCGCCGCCGATGAACCGGCTTAGCACTTTCCCAAAACTGGCGCAAATGCTAAGCACTTATGCCAAAAGAGGAAAAAGTCGCAAAACCTTATGACCAATCTGGGTGATCTCGAAATCTTTGCCAAGGTCGTTTCGACGGGAAGCATGTCGCTTGCCGGGCGGGCGCTCGGCTTTTCTCCCGCCGTCGTCTCCAAACGGATCAAGCGGCTGGAGGACCGGCTCGGCACCCGGCTTTTGCAGCGTACGACGCGGCAGATCTCGCTGACGGAAGCCGGACAGGGTTTCTACGACCGCGTTCTCGGCATCCTCGCCGGGCTTGAAGAGGCGGAATTCTATATATCAGGCCGCTCGGCGCAGATGCATGGCACGCTGAAAATCTCGGCGCCGACCTCGTTCGGGCGCATGCACATCGCGCCGCATCTGAAGGCGTTCATGGAAGCGAATCCGGAACTGGCGATCAACCTGGTGCTGACCGACGAATTCTCCGACATCGTTGGCGGCGGCTTCGATCTGGCGATCCGCATCGCCGAACTGACCGATTCGAGCCTCGTCGCCCGGCGGCTGGCGCCAGTGCGCCGGCTGCTCTGCGCCTCGCCGGATTATCTGGCGGCGCATGGCGAGCCTGGAGATATCGGCGATCTGAAACATCACCGCTGCCTGCCGGCACACAATGGCGACACTTGGCGGCTGAACGGGCCGGACGGAATGATCAGCCTGCGGCCGGAAGGCATGCTGATCACCAATTCCAGCGAAGTGATCCGCGAGACGGTCATCGCCGGCCTCGGCATCGCGCTACGCTCTACCTGGGATATCGGCGAAGAACTCAAGGCCGGCCGGCTGGTGCAGGTGCTGCCCGCCTATGAGGGCTCGCACAATGTAACACTGTCGGCCGTCTATCCCAGCCGGCAATTCCTGCCGGCCAAGGTGCGGCTGTTCATCGACTATCTGGCTGAGCTGTACGGACCCGTTCCCTACTGGGAACGCTGATGTTCAACGCGCCAGCCTCTCGATGACGAGGTCGAGCAAGGCGCGCAGCCGCGCCAGGCGTTTCATGTCGCGGTGATAACCGACCCAGGTGTCGCGGCCGGGCGGCGGCTCGCCGAGATCGACCAGTTCGATTGCGGCATGCGAATCGCCGAGCGGCCGCGGCAGAACGGCGAGCCCGGCTCCATTGGCACAGAGCGCCGCCTGCACATCACGGCTGTTGCTGCGCATGACGATCTCGGCATTTGGCAACAGGCGCTGCAGCCAGCCGACATCCGGCATGTCGCCGAAAGCCTCGTTGATGGTGACGAGGCGGGCGCCCGCGCCGTCGCCGGTTTCGGGGTGAGGCGCACCGCGGCCGATATAAAGGCCATATTCGATATGGATGAGCTTGCGCGATATGATCTCCGCTTCCGTGAAGGGCTGGATGCGGAAGACCAGGTCGGCTTCTCGTCGCGACAGGTTGAGAAGCCGGCTGTCGGTCAATAATTCGACCACCACCTTCGGATGGACTTGCGAGAATTCCGCCAGCACCGGCGAAAGCACATGGGCGCCGAACCAGTCGGATGAGGACAGCCTGAGAAAACCATCGAGCTGACTGCTGCCGCCGGCAAGGACACGCTCGACGGCGAGCGCCTCCTCCTCGATCCGTTCGGCGCCGGCGAATACGGCCGCGCCTTCATCCGTCAGCACGAAGCCATCGGTGGTGCGCTGAAAGAGTGTCTGGCCGAGAGAGGTTTCAAGGGCACGCAGCCGCCTGCCCATCGTCGGCTGCGTCAGTCCGAGGCTGCGGGCTGCTGCCCCCAGCGTACCGAACCGCGCGATCGCCAGAAACAGCTTGAGGTCGCTCCATTCCATCGCTCGCATCCACCAATCGAAAATGCATGGACTTCAGTCGTTATCTTTCATTTTCATTCGAGTTTCAATGAAGCATCTTTCTTCCATGCCAATTGCGGTGTCGCTGCAGGCGCCGCACCGCGAACGAAGGAGAGTTCCATGCCCGTTCAATCAACGATGAAAGCACTGCTGGCGGAATCGCCGAATTCGCCATTGCGCATCGCAGATCTTCAAAGGCCGGTGCCCGGCGAAGCCCAGGTTCTGGTGCGCATAAAGGCAAGCGGCGTCAATCCGCTCGACCTCAAGATCCGGGCCGGCAACGCGGCTCATGCCCGCCATCCGCTTCCCGCCATTGTCGGTATCGATATGGCAGGTGTTGTCGAAGAGGTCGGAATTGGCGTCAGCGGTTTTCGCCGCGGCGACGCGGTCTACGGCATGACCGGCGGGGTCGGCGGCGTTCAGGGATCGCTTGCCGACTTTGCAGCGGTCGATGCCGCGCTGTTGGCGCCGAAGCCTCAGAATCTGTCGATGCGCGAGGCGGCCGCCCTGCCGCTGATCTCGATCACCGCCTGGGAAGGGTTGGTCGACCGCGCCGGGGTCAGGGCTGGCCAGAAGCTTCTCGTGATTGGCGGCGGCGGGGTCGGCCATATCGTCGCGCAGATCGCCAAGGCTGCCGGAGCCAAGGCCTATGTGGTCGACGGCGCTTCGAAAGCGGACTATCTCGCCGGCCTTGGCGCAACACCGATCGATCGTGACGCGGAAGCGGTGGAAAATTATGTCGCAAAACATACCGGCGGCAAGGGTTTCGATCTCGTCTACGACACGGTCGGCGGCCAGGGGCTTGATACGGCATTCCGAGCCGTCAGCCAGTTCGGCCATGTCGTGAGCTGCCTTGGCTGGGGAAGCCATGCGCTGGCACCGCTCTCCTTCAAGGCCGCCACCTATTCCGGCGTCTTCACGCTGCTGCCGCTTCTGACCGGCGAAGGGCGCGCCCATCACGGTGAGATCATGCGGGAGATGACGAAGCTCGCCGAAGCCGGCAAGGTGATGCCGAAGCTCGACCCGCGCCGCTTCACCCTTGCAGATGCAAATGAGGCGCACCAGCTGATCGACGACCGGCAGGCGGACGGGAAGCTCGTCGTCGAGATCGAGGGATCGTAATTCGTCGGCGCGATTAGCGCGCCAGTTCGAGATAGGCGTTCGCCACCATCGCGTCGAGATCCCCGGGCACGGGCACGACGCAGGAATTGGGGCCGGCCTCGCCACTGGCGACGCGCTCGAGACAGCGGGCCTGCAGGGTGAAGCCGAGATCCATCGATTCGACCGTGTTGCCGAGCGACCGCGGGCCGGCGAGATTGGCCATGTGGCCGCCGCCGAGCACATGGAAAGAGCGGCCGTCGCTCAGATGGAAGGTCTCGATATGATCGGCCTCGTAGCGGTCGATGCCGGTGATATCGGGATGGCAGCGGAAGGCTCCGACATCGATCTCCTGCGGGAAATGGCCGCCATTCATCAGGATTACGCCGTCCTTTAAAAGCGGCAGGTCGGCTGCCGTCACGATACCGGCAAACCCCGTGACGGTGACGAGAATATCGGCCGAGCCGATCGCCACCTCGCGCAGCGGTGTGGCGAAACCGTCTAGATGGGCTTCGAGCGTCGTCACCGGATCGATATCAACGACGCTGACGGTCGAGAAGGCATTGCGGAAACAGGCGGCCGTGCCCTTGCCGCAGGCGCCGTAGCCGAACACCGTCACGCGTTTGCCGTTGGTCGAGCGGTTGGTGAAACGCAGATAGCTTTCGAACAGGCTCTGGCCAACGGCATGCCTGTTTTCGGCGAACTGCTTGATCGGACTGTCGTTGATGACGAGGATCGGCATGGCGAGGCGCTCGCGCAGCGGCAGCAGGCGGGTGCGGCCAGAGGTGGTTTCCTCGGTGCCGCCGCGGAGATTGGCGTAGGGTTTGTCCGCCGCGATCGCGAACAGATCGCCGCCATTGTCGAGCAGCAGATCCGGCTTTTCGGCCATAACCGCTTCGAGGCTCTGATGATGGGCGGCGGGATCGGTCGTCTGCGTGGCGAAGACCGTAATGCCCTCAGAGCGCAGGAACTCGACCGTCGACGGCTGGGTGCTGTTGAGATTGCCGGTGCAAACGAGACGGGCGCCGCCGGCGCGCAGCGTCATCAGGAGCGCCACCGTCTTCGGCTCGAGATGGATGCCGGTGCCGATCGCCAAGCCCTCGAAAGGACGCGTCCGCTCGAATTCAGCCGCCGTCGCCTTAAGCAGCCGGCAGCTGTCGCCGATCCAGTCGATGCGGGTTGCGGTCTTTTCCATCATCTCTTCTCTGTTGCCATGGTCGCACCGTTCTTAGCGGAGCAATAGGGATGCGAATATGGAAGTAATTCTGGCGAAGGGGCAGAAAATCTGTCCTTTCAAGTCCCTGTCCCGCACTGAAGTAGCCAGCCGGACAGAGCTGCAAAGGCCGGCCGTCTGGCATCCGGCGTCCGACAGCAGAGGCAATAGCCCGACGGCCGGGTGATGAAGCCGTAGGGCGCCAGCAGATGCCCGCGTTGAAGATCGTCTTCGATCGAGGCGCGTGGCGCCAGAGCGACACCAAGCCCCGAGCGGGCAGCACCGAGCGCCAACAGCAGATCCTCGAATTCTTGGACGCGGGAAAAGGTGACCGGCGGCGTGCCGCTTTCGGCAAACCATTCGTCCCAGAGCTTCGGAACGCTGCGGCTGACGAGCATCGTCAGCGCGCCCATCGCCGCCGGGTCACCAGATAGGGCCGCGACAAGTGCAGGCGTGGCGACCGGGCCGAACTCGTCCTCCATGAAACGCAGGGCGGTAATCCCGGCCGCCGGCCGATATTCGCCTCCCATGATCACAGCGTCCAATTCCGGGTGTATTTGCAGCGGCTCCACCACGGTCATCGGCACGATGTCGATCGCCATATTTCCGAGACTTGCCTGCATGCCTGCCACGCGCGGCATCAGCCACCAGACCGCGAAGGCAGAGGGCACGCCAAGCCGGATGCGGCCCGGCACCGTGCCTTCGAGCTCCGAAGCGGCACGTTGCAGGATATCGAAAGCCGCGCCCGCAGCGGCGGCAAAGGCGCTCGCCTGCACGGTCGGCACCAGCCTTCGGCCGTCACGCGTGAAAAGCTTGCGACCGACGTAATTTTCAAGCGTGGCGATCTGCTGCCGCACGGCGCCGCGCACCACGTTGAGCTCTTCGGCGGCCTTCACGATGCTGCCGTGGCGGCAGACGGCCTCGAAGACGCGGATGGCATTGAGCGGTGGAAGACGCATGATTACCACAATTCTAAATGATAGTGGATCACTTGATCTTGCCATTGAACGATATGCAAGAGCACGCGATATTGTACACCTGTGCAACGTGACGCATTCGAGACAGGGCGTGACGGGTTTTCCGAACCTGTCCGACTTCGACTCCCCTATGAACGGCAATCGAACCGCGTTTCGGATCGTCCCGTGGCTCTTTTGGATTGTGTCAACATTTCGTGATACACGTATATGAGTGATTCCTAACAACCATTGTGAAGGTGACCCGACAATTGACTCTTCTCGCCAGATTGGCATCCGATGTCCAACTGATGTTCCGGCGTCCGCCGCGACAGCAATATGGTGCGATCTGCTATCGGGTGAAGAAGAAGAGCGGCGATGTCGAAGTGTTGTTGATGACGAGCCGCGACACCGGCCGCTGGGTCATTCCCAAGGGTTGGCCGATGACGGGCAAATGCGCCCATGAGGTCGCCGCCCAGGAGGCCTTCGAGGAAGCCGGCGTCCGCGGCGCGGTCGAGACGGAAACGCTCGGCGCTTACAGCTACTCGAAAATCCTGCGCGACGGTGTGCAGGTGGCCTGCAAGGTGCAGGTCTATGCGATCGAAGTCACCGAGATGGCGAAGAACTTCAAGGAAAAGGGCGAACGCCGCATCGAATGGGTCTCGTTTGACGAGGCCGCGGGGCGTGTGCGCGAGCCGGAGTTGCGCGGCCTTTTCCTAGCTTTCAAACGAAAGCTGACCGAGAGGCTTTCGGCCCAGGCGGTAAAGCAGGGATCTGCGGGAAAGCAAATTCCGGCGGAATGAATCCTGCCATCTTGCGCTGCTAGGAAAGTGGCGTAGAAGCAGATTTCATCCCTCGGAAAAAGAATGCCGCCACGCCCCACAGTCCTCACGAAACGCACGCTCGACAAAGACCTCGACAAGATAACCCGTGCCGAGGACGCGGCGAAACATGTTTTGCGGCGGCTGGTGGCGCCCGGTGTCGGGCTGATCTTCGTCGGCCTGGCCATGCTGTTTGCCGGTGTTTATGTGTTCGACCGGCCGGGAGCGGTGCTCGTTGTGGCGGCGGCAGCCCTTGCCGGCTACATGGCGATGAACATCGGCGCCAATGATGTGACCAATAATGTCGGTGCCGCCGTCGGGGCGCGCGCCATGACGATGAGCCAGGCGCTGGTCATCGCTGCGATTTTCGAGGTTCTCGGCGCCACGATCGCCGGTGGCGAAGTCGTCAGGACGATTTCCTCGAATATCGTCGACACCGTCCAGGTGCCGCAGGCATTGCTCGGCTGGATCATGATGGCGGCGCTGATGGCCGCGGCCCTGTGGATCAACCTCGCCACCTGGATGAACGCGCCGGTTTCCACCACCCATGCGATCGTCGGGGCGGTGATCGGCGCGGGCATCGCAGCCGTCGGGCCGGACCCGGTGAATTGGCGGGTGATGGTGGAAATCACCTCGAGTTGGATCACCTCGCCGCTGATCGGCGGGCTGATCGCGGCCGGGCTGCTTTATCTCGTCAAGACGCTGATCATCTATCGCGACGACAAGATCGCCGCCGCGCGGCTCTGGGTGCCGGTGCTGGTCGCGGTGATGGCCGGCGGCTTTATGGCCTATATGGTGCTGCAGCTGTCGCCCCCTGGCAAATATCCGTCTTTGACCATTATCCTCATCGGCATCGGCATCGGGCTGGTCAGCTGGCTTGCCGCCCGGCCGCTCGTTCTCGCCCAGGCGCGCAATCTCGAAAACCGCAACAGCTCGCTGCGGGTCCTGTTCCGGATGCCGCTCATCGGCTCTGCGGCGCTGCTGTCCTTCGCGCATGGGGCAAACGATGTTTCGAACGCGGTCGGGCCTCTTTCGGCGATCGTCCACTCAGTCGGCGTCGGCGGCGGTGACAGCATCGGCCACCCGCCGCTCTGGGTGATGCTGATCGGCGCCTTCGGCATCTCCGTCGGCCTGCTGCTGTTCGGGCCGCGCCTCATCCGCCTCGTCGGCGAGGAGATCACCAAGCTCAATCCGATGCGGGCCTGTTGCGTCGCGTTGTCGACCGCCTTCACCGTCATCGTCGCCTCCTGGCTCGGCCTGCCAGTCAGCACCACCCATATCGCCGTCGGTTCCGTCTTCGGTGTCGGCTTCTTCCGCGAATGGTATACGCGTCATTCGAAGCGCCGCATCACCTATATCAGGAGCAAGGCCGAGAGCTTCGATATCGACGAACCGGAAGAGCCGAACGTCCACGAGACGCGACGGCGCTATCTTGTGCGCCGCTCGCATTTCATGACGATCATCGCCGCCTGGATCATCACCGTGCCGGTTTCGGCAACGCTTGCGGCAGTGATTTATTGGGTTATGTTCGCGCTCTTCGTCTAGAACAGGATGATTTTAGGCCTGCTCGGCCTAAAATCTGAATCCTGTTCTAAATTAAAGCGTTAGAGCATGACGTCGTCCGAAAACCGCTCACACTTTTCGGCATCATTCTCTGGAACCCGCGAGTTTTTAATGCGCGCCAATTTCCGCATGCAACGACTTTTCGTCGACGCGCCGCTTTCCCGCGGTGTCGCCCTCGAGGTGAATGTCGACCAATTCAACTATCTCGCCAATGTGCTGAGGATGCAGGAAGGCGGCGAGGTCCTGCTATTCAACGGCCGTGACGGCGAGTGGAAGGCAACCCTCACCTTCCCCACGCGCAAACGCATTCAGCTAACAGCAATCGAAGAGACGCGGCCGCAGCCGGCACCTTGCGACCTTCATTATCTTTTTGCGCCGCTCAAGGTCGGCCGCTTGGATTATCTCGTTCAGAAGGCCGTGGAAATGGGCGCCGGTCTGCTGCAGCCGGTCATGACCCAGCACGTCCAGGGCAAGATCACCAATCTCGACAAACTGCGCGCCAATGTCGTGGAGGCGGCGGAGCAATGCGGCGTTCTCGGCATTCCCGAAGTTGCCGAGCCGATGCGGCTTCTCGACCTGCTCGACCGCTGGCCGAAAGAGCGCCGCATCATCTATTGCGACGAAGGCGATGCCGGGCAGAACCCGCTGCCGGTGCTGTCGGCGATCCGGGAGAGGCATCTCGCCTTGCTCGTCGGGCCGGAAGGTGGCTTTTCCGAAGAGGAGCGGGCGCGGCTTCGAAGCCTCGATTTCGTCACCGCCATTCCGCTCGGACCACGCATCCTCAGGGCCGATACCGCGGCCGTTGCGGCGCTGGCGGTGGTGCAGGCGGCGATCGGCGACTGGCGCTGACGGCGAAAACGGGTGGACATGGAAATTGCTGCTATTTTTTTGATGCGTCATTGAAAGAATTTCACTTGCAACATACGTGGCTTGGGTCCTAATCAGCCTTCCAGCTGCCCGGCCCCCTGGGCGCCTTTTTGAATACAGGTACCCCGCATGGCCCGCGACACCACCGACCAGACACCGCTCTCTTCGGTTCAGGATCTGACCGATTATATCGCCGCCGGCAACAAGCCGCGGGAGCGCTTCCGGATCGGCACCGAACACGAGAAATTCGCCTTCTTCCGTGCCGACAACAGCCCGGTTCCCTATTTCGGCGACGCCAGCATTTCCGCCCTGCTCACCGGCCTGCAGAAAAAAAGCGGCTGGGAGCCGATCATGGACGGTGGCAACATCATCGGCCTTGCCGAGCAGAGCGGCATGGGCGCGATCTCGATCGAGCCAGGCGGGCAGTTCGAACTGTCCGGCGCGCCGCTGGAAACGATCCACGAAACCTGCAGGGAATCGAACCAGCATCTGGCGACGCTGCGCGACATCGCCGAGCCGATGGGCATCCGCTTCCTCGGCATCGGCGGCAGTCCGAAATGGACCTATGCTGAAACCCCGCAGATGCCGAAATCGCGCTACGAGATCATGACCCGCTATATGCCGAAGGTCGGCACCAAGGGTCTCGACATGATGTACCGCACCTGCACGATCCAAGTGAATCTCGATTTCTCCTCCGAAGCCGACATGCGCCAGAAGATGCGCGTCTCGATGAAACTGCAATCGCTGGCGACCGCCCTCTTCGCATCCTCGCCCTTCACCGAGGGCAAGCCGAACGGCCTGCTGTCCTGGCGCGGCGATATCTGGCGCGATGTCGACAATCAGCGCTCGGGCCTGCTCGATTTCACCTTCCGCGACGATTTCGGCTTCCGCGACTATGCCGAATGGGCACTCGACGTGCCGATGTATTTCATCGTCCGGGACGGGAACTATCACGATTGCACCCATGTCACTTTCCGCCAGTTCATGAATGGCGCTTTGAAGGGCGAGGTCGCTGATCCGGCGCCAACGATGGGCGACTGGACGAACCATCTTTCGACGCTCTTCCCCGACGTGCGGATGAAGCGTTTCCTCGAAATGCGCGGCGCCGACGGCGGCCCGTGGCGGCGCATTTGTGCCTTGCCGGCCTTCTGGGTTGGCCTGCTCTACGACGATGCGGCTCTCGATGCCGCCGACCAGTTGACGAAGGATTGGAGCCTTGCCGAGATCGGCACATTGCGGGATGCCGTTCCGGCGCAAGGATTGAAGGCCGAGTTTCGCGGACATGCACTGCTCGACACGGCGCGCGAAGTGGTCGGCATATCGAGGGCCGGCCTCAAGGCGCGCGGCAGGCTCAATCGCGAAGGCCAGGACGAGAGTATCTTCCTGGCGCCGCTCGACGAGGTGCTCGCCAAGAAGGCGACGCTCGCCGAGGATCTGCTGTCGCTTTATCACGGCCGCTGGAACGGCTCCGTCGAACCGGTCTTCGAGGACTATCAGTACTGAGCCTGTCCTGGGGTTTTCTCCAACTCGGAAAATCGCACGGCACTTTCGCTGAAATTGGTTTAAGTTCTTATGGCAAAAAGCCGTTTGCACATTACCATTTCCGGATATAGTGGCGTTACCAGCGTCACGACTCGGGGAAAGGGACCTCCATGCTGCCACTCTTCGACATGATGATGCAGGCGCAGAACGGCGCGGCGATGGAGGCAATCGCCCGGCAGTTCAACCTGGCCCAGGAACAGGCGACCAAGGCGATGGCGGCATTGATGCCGGCCTTCTCAGCCGGCCTGAAGCGCAGCACCAGCAACCCTTATGATTTCGTCGGGCTGATGCAGGCCGTCTCCTCCGGCAATTATGCGCGTTATTTCGAGGATATGAGCCGGGCTTTCACGCCCGAGGGCATTTCCGACGGCAACAATATCCTTGCCCAGCTTTTCGGCTCCAAGGAGGTTTCGCGCGCGGTCGCCGCTCAGGCCGCACAGATGACCGGCATCGGCCAGGATATCTACAAGCGGATGCTGCCGGTGCTGGCCGATACGCTGATGGGCGGGCTCTTCAAACAGACGACTGGCCAGATGGCTTCGCCGGTCAACCCCTTCGTCAATACGGCGATGGCCGAGACCATCCAGCAATGGCTGCAGAGTACCGGCTTCGCGCCGAAACCGAAGGCGGCGCAGCCCAGCATCTTCGACAATCCCTTCACGCAGGCGATGCAGCAGATGTTTTCGGTGCCGAAGGCTCAGCCGGCACCTCAGCCGAACCCCTTCCTCGACAATCCCTTCGCCAAGGCCTTCCAGGAGATGATGGGTGGGCTAGGGCAGCAACCGGCGGCCCAGCCGGCAACCAAGACGCCCGAGGCGCCGAAGGAAGAGACGAAGGCCGCGGCAGACAGCTATGGCGAAATATTGAACGCCATGTTCGACAGCGGGCTGGAAGTGCAGAAGACCTACCAGAGGAACCTGGAAGCGATCTTCGAAACCTATCGGCCGAAGCCGCCGGAATCCAAGGCGTAAAAAAACCCGGAGATGGCTTGGGAAAAGCCGATCACCGGGTCAAGCGGCAGGGCTATTGGCTATCACCCTGCGGGGAAACTCGACATTCCTACTCCTGGTAGGAGCGGAAGAGCGACAGGCGCCAGCGATTGCGCGCCGAGCGGGTCAGATGTTCCGACGGGTCCTCGAAGAAGGTCGACGCCAGGAACGCGGAGGTCAGATCGGCCCTGGTGAGGCCGATATCCCTCAACTGCGTGTCGTTCAGATCATGCAGCGCGTTGATCTCCATGCGATTGCGGAACACGCGAAAGAGAGAGGCCAACGGTGCGAGACCTGCCGCCAGACGCTGGGAAAACGTCGGGGTCGGCTTGTCGCAATCGAGTTCGAGTGTCTGGTCTGTCATGCGCATTGAACTCTCCTTTCTGTACAGCGCCGCGCGTCCTTCAGACGTGGAAAGGGCGCTGTAACGTTTCAGATCTCCGCGCAACGCAACCGACCCTCCCGCGAGGTCGTGCGGGAAGGAGCAAGCTGAATTCCGCTTGGACAGGCAGGGTGTCTGTCCTTCACTTTGCTTTGATTTGCATCCCGAAGATGCCAAAGACCTATTGATCAGTCCAACGAATGTTTCTAATGATTATCATCAGCTATCTTTATGGGTGACACCATGTCCGCGCCTCTTGATCTCGACCAGTTGCAGACTTTCATCGCCATCGTCGATTCCGGCAGCTTCACCAAGGCGGCCGACAGGGTCTACAAGACCCAATCTGCCGTCTCCATGCAGATGCGCCGTCTCGAGGAGCGCATCGGCAAGCAGTTGTTCATCAAGGATGGACGCGGCAACCGGCTGACGGTCGAGGGCGAAAAATTGCTCAATTACGCCCGGCGTATCATCCGCCTCAACAATGAGGCGATCGCGGCCTTCGACGACAACAGGCTCGAGGGCACGCTGCGCATCGGCACGCCGGACGATTATGCCGACCGCTACATGCCCGAAATCATCGGCCGCTTCGCCAAGACCCATCCGAATGTCGAACTCTACATCGTCTGCGAGCCCTCGGTGGATCTGGCCGAGCGCATGCATAAGGGCGAACTCGACATCGCGCTCGTCACCCACAATCCGCGCGAGCGAATGTCTGACGTCGTCAGAACCGAGCCGCTCTGCTGGGTGGGTTCGGCCAACCATCCGATCCGCGACGACGCGCCGGTGCCGCTGGCCGTCGGCCGGCGTGATTGCCAGTGGCGCCAGCTTGCCTGCTCGGCGCTCGACGCAGTGGGACGCGAACACCAGATCCTGTTCACCAGCTGGTCCTGCACGGTCGTTGCCGCTGCCGTGCTTGCCGGCATGGCAGTCTCGGTGATGCCGGAATCGGCGCTGCGCACCGGCATGAAGGTGCTGAGCCAGGCGGACGGCTTTCCCGCACTGCCGCCGGTGCAGATCGGCATCATGAAGCGGCCGGGCGTTTCGCTCTCGCTGATGAACGCGATCACGGCGCATATCACCGCCTGCCTCGACAATATCACGCCTGCCGTCGTCGACGACACGCTGGAGGCCGATGTCAAATCCGCCCAGGCACGCCTTTATCCACGGCTGAAAGCCGCCAATATGGTGCCGAGCTGGTAAGAAGTATGACTTAAGAGCTCAGGCGGCGCGCTGAGCGGTTGCGGCGAAAAGGGAAGCGCGGATGGCGCGTTTCCACTCATCGAGCATGCGCCGCGCCAGGGCTTTGTCGCTGACGGCGGCAAGCCGGATGACGGCGCCGATCAAGTGGCTGAACAGATAAGTGCGCGCATACATCTCTTCGTCGCAAAGGTGCGGGGCCAGCCGACGCACGGCCTCATGAAAGATGCCGGCAACGCGGCCGCTATGCTCGATATTCAGCTGAAGCAGATCCTGGTCGGTCTCCGTTCCCATCCAGACACCGAGATAGACGGGATCATCATGATAGGACTCGTAATACCAGTCGATAATGTCGCAGACGATGTCGAGTGCCTGGTCGAGCGTCTGAACGTCGGCGAACATCGCCTCCGTCTTTTCCTGGATTGCCAAGGCGTGCTGGTCGAACAAGGCTTTGACGATCGCCGCCTTTTCGGGAAAATACTGGTAAACCGAGCCGATCGGCACCTTGGCGGCGACGGCGAGCTCCGTCATCCGCATGGCGCTGACGCCCTTTTCGGCAATGATCTTGGCGGCGGCGGCAAGAATGAGGTCCAGCCTCTGGATACTGCGCTCCTGCTTCGGCTTCCTGCGCAAGCCGATCCGATCGATGCTTTCCACGCCCATCTCGTTCCCGTTCTTATCGTTCGCGCGGCAGGCATCATGCCAAATCAGCGCGTCGGGCGGGTATGACATTGCAGGTCTTCATCAGTGGTAAATGAAAACGCCCGCATTTTAACGATCGGCAAATGCGTTTGAAATCAGGCACCTAGATCATATCATCCTAATTGACCAGCATTCGAAAGACCTGAAATAGTTGTAAAATCCTTGGGTCGAGAAGAGAGACCCATGCCGCTGCCGGGGCAAGTGACGATCCTGCCCGCCGGGACGCCGGACGAGCTCCCAGTGTTCGGCATCAGCCCATTGCCATCCATGCTGCGAGCCACACCCACATAGCGGCGAGCGTGAGGTAACCGGCAGCGAAAAGCGGACTGCGGTAGCGCAGATCATTGCTGGTGACATGCACGACGGCATGGGCGTAACGCAGCGCGACGAAGAGCCAGGCGAGCCCGACGGCCGGGAGATTGTCGGCCTCGGTGACATAGAGAAGAATACAGCAGGCGTAGAAGAGCACAGGCAGTTCGAACTGATTGGCGAGGCAGTTTTTGACGACGAGGCTTGTCGCCGGCTCGTCCCGATTTTCGCGATAATCCGATCTCCCGATCTTGCCGGCGCGGACCATTTTCCCGCGCCGCATGCCCAGAAGTGCATAAAGACCATAGACCAGGGCCACATGGGCGAGGAGTGGCCAGAAGATTTGATAACCGGTCATATGGGCGCCTTGAGTCCTTTTCCGCTTCCGCATTCGTTGCGAGCAGTAGCCGAAAGGAGAGCCGGATACCAGCGGCGGCGGCAGTGAACCGCCGTCGTGCGACGGCGGGTCACAAGAACATGTCAGACCTGAGCAGAGCCACCATCGGCGAAGAGCTCTGTGCCGGTGATGAAGCTCGAATCGTCCGAGGCGAGGAAGAGTGCCGCGGCGGCGATTTCCTCGGCGCGGCCGACGCGGCCCATCGGCACCTGTGTTGCGAGATAGTCGAGCAGGCCCTGCTGCTGTACCTTGTCCTTACCGGCGAGTTCGACAAGACCGGTCGTCTCTGTCGGGCCGGGGCTCAGCGTGTTGATGCGGATGCCGCGATCCTTGAGATCGAGGATCCAGTTGCGGGCAAAGCTTCTGAGCGCGGCTTTCGACGCAGCGTAGACACTGAAGGCAGGCGTGCCGGTCGAGCCGGCCGTCGAGCCCGTCAAGATCACGGATGAACCCCGGCCGAGCAGCGGCAGCGCTTTCTGTACGGTGAAGAGCACGCCCTTCACATTGCGGTTGAAGGTATCGTCGTACTGCTCCTCGGTAATTTCGCCGAGCGGCAGCATGGAACCGCCGCCGGCATTGACGAAGAGCACGTCGATGCGGCCGACTTGCGCCTTCACGAACTCATAGAGCCGGTCGAGGTCGGCAAGCTTTGCCGAGTCCGCCTGGATACCTTTGACATTGCCACCGATTTCGGCGACCGCCGCGTCGAGGACGTCTTTGCGCCGGCCGGTCACGAAGAGCTGCGCGCCCTCGGCAGCGAAACGTTTGGCGGTGGCAAGGCCAATGCCGGATGTGGCGCCGGTGATGACCACGATCTTTCCATTCAGTCTCTGCGTCATTGTCGTCTCCTGTTGTTGGACCGAGGCTGAGATATGGACGCGGGGATTGTTTCGGAATAGAAAGAAATGAAAGCCATCGTTGCAAGGATGAAATGACGAAGTTTCCCGATTTCGAAGGCCTCGCAATGTTTGCAAAGGTGGCAGAGGAGCGTTCTTTCGCCCGCGCCGCCAAGACGCTTGGCGTCTCGGTGCCGACCGTTTCGCGCGCCGTCGCCCGGCTGGAGGAGAGGTTGGGAGCACGGCTCTTCAACCGCACGTCACGGCAGCTGGCGCTGACCGATTTCGGCTTGCGGCTGGTCGACAGTGCCTCACGGCTCTATGCGGAGGCGGAGGCGGCGGAGGATGCAGCGCGCGAGCTTTCCAGCAGTCCGCGCGGGATGATCCGGCTTGCCGTGCCGATGGCCTTTGGCACACGCTGGCTGGCGCCGATCCTGCCTGATTTTTTCGAGCTTTATCCGGATATTTCCATCGACCTGCATATGAGCGACGCTGCCGTCGATCTGGTGGGAGACGGTTTCGATGCAGCGCTGCGGATCGCCGTTCTACAGGATTCCTCGCTGGTGGCACGGCGGCTGACGCCGGTCGCTCGTTTCATCCTCGCAGCGCCCTCCTACCTGGAAAAACACGGGACACCGGCACATCCAAGCGAGCTTACCGCCCACCATTGCCTGGGCTATGCCTATCGGCCGCGGCAGGATATCTGGCACTTGCGCAACGAGGCCGGCGAGGAAGAAACGGTCATACCGACGGGGCCGTTGCGCGCCACCAATTCGCAGGCGCTGATCCCGATGGCGCTCCGCGGCCTAGGGATCGTCGAACTGCCTGAATTCATGGCGCATGAATATCTCGCCGATGGCCGGCTGAAAGCCATCCTCAGCGATTGGAAACTGCTGAGCGGTGCGCTCTATTTCGTCACGCCCTCGGCTCGCACTCGTCCGGCGAAGGTGGAGGTGTTGTCCGATTTCATGGTTGCGCGGCTTTCCAACCCATCATGGCGATGGAACGGCTGAAGGTCCCCTCAGTCCTCGCGCGGCGAGAGCCAGCGGGCGATGGCAAGCCGGGCGATGACAATGACGCAGATGGCGAGGCTTGCGAATTTCAGCCGTGTCATCCACGGCAGCAGATGTGTTGCAAGATGTGTGGACGCACCATCGCCGAAGGCGATCAGGCTCGAGATGTTCTCGGCGTAGTCGGCGATGCCGTAGATGAACGGTAGCAGGTAGATCGCCTTGGCCACAAGCGGATGCGCCGATCGGCCGAACCACGAGCCGACGGGACCGAGTGCGACGAAGACAAAGAACAGCAGCGCCGTCAGCAAGGCCGGAAAAATCAGTTCCGGCCCGAAATACATGGCGCGCAGCAGCTTTGTCGCCGTCTCGTTCTCATCCAGCAGCTTCTGCATGTGGAAGACGGCAGACTCGTCGTAACCGGCGAAATAAGTATCGAGCACCGCCTGCCCGGTCTCATGCTTGAAGGGCACGACGAAGCCGAAGGTCGTCCAGGCGAGCACGATCAGGCAGAGGGCTGCGAGCAGCGCGACGATCCAGACAGGAATCCCGCTGCCCGCTTTCATGATCAGAGGCCAGCGCCCGGATAGTTCGGGCTCTCGCGGGTGATCGTCACGTCATGGGCGTGGCTTTCGCGAAGGCCGGCGCCGGAGATGCGCACGAAGGTCGCCCGCTCCTGGAAATCCTTCAGATCCTTGCCGCCGACATAACCCATGGCTGCCTTGAGACCGCCGGCCAGTTGATGGACGACGGCCGAGACCGGACCCTTATACGGCACCTGGCCCTCGATACCCTCGGGCACGAGCTTCAGCGTGTCGCGCACCTCCGCCTGGAAATAACGGTCGGCGGAGCCGCGGGCCATGGCGCCGACGGAGCCCATGCCGCGATAGGCCTTGAAGGAGCGGCCCTGGTAGAGATACACCTCGCCCGGGCTTTCGTCGGTACCGGCCAGCAGCGAGCCGATCATGACGGCGGAAGCGCCGGCGGCGATCGCCTTGGCCAGATCGCCGGAGAATTTGATGCCGCCATCGGCGATGACGGGCACGTCCTGAGCCTGTGCCGCCTGAACGGCCGACATGATGGCGGCGAGCTGGGGAACGCCGACGCCGGCAACGATGCGCGTCGTGCAGATCGAGCCTGGGCCGATGCCGACCTTGACGGCATCGGCACCGGCATCGATCAGCGCTCTCGTACCGTCATAGGTGGCGACGTTGCCTGCCATGATCCTGACCGAGTTGGAAAGCTTCTTGACGCGGGTGACGGCATCGAGGACGCGCTGCGAATGACCGTGGGCGGTATCGACGACCAGAAGGTCGACGCCGGCCTCGATCAGCCGCTCGGCGCGCTCGAAGCCGTCATCGCCGACGCTGATGGCGGCGGCGGCGCGAAGCCTGCCCTGCGCATCCTTGGAGGCGTTCGGGTTCAGCTGCGACTTCTCGATATCCTTGACGGTGATGAGGCCGACGCAGCGGCCTTCAGTGTCGACCACCAGCAGCTTTTCGATGCGGTGCGAATGCAAGAGGCGCTTGGCCTCCTGCTGATCGACGCTCTCCTTGACGGTGACCAGATTGTCCTTGGTCATCAGCTCGTGGATCTTCTGCTCCGGATCGGAGGCGAAGCGAACATCGCGGTTGGTCAGGATGCCGACGAGGCGACCCGATTTCTCGACGACGGGAATGCCGGAGATGCCATGCGATTTCATCAGGCCGAGCGCTTCGGCGAGCTTCGCCTCCGGACCGATGGTCACCGGATTGACGACCATGCCGCTTTCGAACTTCTTCACCTGGCGGACCTCTTCGGCCTGCTCGATCGGCGTCAGGTTTCGGTGGATGACGCCGAGGCCGCCGGCCTGGGCCATGGCGATCGCCAGACGGCTTTCGGTGACGGTATCCATGGCCGAAGAGAGGATCGGGATGTTGAGGTCAAAATCGCGGGCGATCCGGGTGGAAATGTTCGTCTGGCCGGGCATGACCTCGGAATGACCGGGCTGCAGCAGCACGTCGTCGAAGGTAAGCGCGTCCGCGCCGGTTGCCGTTTCAATGATGCGTGCCATGGCCAAATTCCTTCATTTAAGAAAATGCAACCTGGCCCGGAAACGAATCGTCCGCCCCGGCGGTGTGCATGGGATTGCTTGGAAGTTGGCGAGGGCTGGTAACACGTCTATGACAGGAAGGAAATAGCAAAAAGCCCGGCCTGTCCGCCGGGCTCGTCATGGGTGCCATGCGCCTGGAGCAATCCCCTGATTTCCCCAAGTCGCGGGGATGGCCTAACTCTCTGTTTTCACGCATTCCGGACGCACAACCGCTGCGCAATTTTGCTGGAGCGGCTCCATATCAGATGTCGAACTGATAGGTCTTCGGCACGAAGCGATAGCCGCCATCCTGCTTCTCGGCAAAACCGACCGCCGGGAACGGCATGTGGTAGCCGAGGAAGGCGATCTTCTCGGTCGCGATCATGTCGAAGACCTTGCGGCGGGTGGCTGCTGCCTGCGCCTTGTCCATGTCGAAGCGCACCTCCCAATCCGGCCGCAGCAGCGACAGGATATAGTGATTGGCCGTATCGCCGGTCAGCACGAGACGTTTCCCCTCGGATTCGACGTGGAAGACCATATGCCCCGGCGAGTGGCCGGCCGCCAGCATTGCTGTCACGCCGGGCGCGACGCTGTCACCGTCCTTGATGAAGGTGGTCTTTTCGGCAAGCGGCGCGACATTGGCCAGCACCGCCTTATGGCCGCCTTCGGCCGGCGTGCCCTCGCGCGCCTTGTTCGACCAGAAATCATATTCGGCCTGGCCGGCGACATAGCGGGCATTTTTGAAGGCAGCCGCGCCATTCTCCATCAGGCCGCCGATATGATCGCCGTGCAGATGGGTCAGCGCGACTATGGTGACGTCGTCGGCCGAATAGCCTGCGGCCTTCAGGCCCTCTGTCAACTGGCCGGCGCCCCGTGCGCGTCCGTTCTCGCCGAAGCCGGTATCGATCAGGATGACATCCGAGCCGGTATCGATGACAGCCGGCGTATAGCCGTTCACGAACTTGTCGGCCGGCAGGAAGTTTGCGGTCAGTAACGCCTGGACGGTTTCGGGGGCTTGATTGGTACCGAAGGTTTCATAGGGCTTTTCGGAGACATTGGTGCCATCGCGAACGACGGTGAACTTATAGGAACCGAGCTTGAATTGATTGATCTCTGGCAAAGGCGTTAAATCCATCTTATTGCTTTCTCCAGTCGCGGCCGCTTCGGCCTTCTCTCTTAAAATGACCGGCGCCGCGAGCAGGCCGAGGCCTGCGGCAAAAAGGGTGCGCCGCTTTATTCCCGACGAAATTGCCATATGTCCATCCTCCAATGACGTGCGGTGCGTCGCCGCACGGCCCCCGATGTCGATTCCGGCCGGATTTCTTCTTCGGGCGGAATAGACATATCCCAATCTTGCCAAACGACGTTGTCGGACAAGCCGTTTCACGCAGACGTGAAGCAAACGTGTCGTCGAGGCCGATTGAGGGATTGGCAGGCCCCTGAAGTGGGACTACACAGCACTGGCCTTCGCAGCTCCCGTCCGCAGCCCATCAAGGCCTCCCGCCTATGAACCGCATCGTCCCGCTGATCCTCGCCGTCGCTCTTTTCATGGAACAGATGGACTCCACGGTCATTGCAACGGCGCTGCCCGCGATCGCGAGGGATCTCAATGTCGGGCCGATCACGCTGAAGCTGGCGCTGACCTCTTATATGGTGGCGCTTGCGGTGTTCATTCCGGTCAGCGGCTGGATGGCCGACAGATTCGGCGCCAAGAAGATCTTCCGCCTGGCCATCGCAGTCTTCGTCATCGGCTCGATCTTCTGCGCCATCTCGTCCAATCTCGGCGAATTCGTCTTTGCCCGCTTCCTTCAGGGCATGGGCGGGGCGATGATGACGCCGGTCGGCCGTCTGGTACTGGTGCGCACGACGAAGCGCAGCGATCTGGTTTCGGCCATGGCGCTGCTCACCATTCCGGCGCTGGTCGGCCCGCTCACCGGCCCGCCGCTCGGCGGCTTCATCACCACCTATTTCAGCTGGCACTGGATCTTCCTGATCAACGTGCCGGTCGGCATCATCGGCATCTGGCTTGCAACGATCTTCCTGCCGGAGGTGGAGGCGACGGCGCCGCCGAAGCTCGATTTCACCGGTTTTGTTCTTACCTCGCTTTCGGCCGCCGGCGTCGTCTTCGGCCTGTCGGTCGTCAGCCTGCCGGCCCTGCCGCCGATCATCGGCGTTACCGCCACCGCGATCGGCTTCATCTGCGGCTATCTCTATATCGGCCATGCGAAGCGCCACCCGGCGCCGATCCTCAACCTCAACCTGTTCAAAAACCCGACCTTCCGGGCCTCGACCACGGGGGGCAACCTCTTTCGCGTCTGCGTCGGCGCCATGCCGTTCCTGACGCCGCTGATGTTGCAGCTCGGATTCGGGCTGACGCCGTTTCAATCGGGCCTGATCACCTTTGCCGGCGCGATCGGGGCGATCACCACCAAATTCATGGCAAAACGCGTCTTTGCCGCCGCCGGCTTCCGCACGACCCTGCTCGGCGCCGCCATGGTAACGACCCTGGTGACCGTTATCACCGGCCTGTTCACACCGGCGACGCCGCATCTTGTGATCATCGGCGTGCTGCTTGTCGGCGGCTTCTCCCGCTCCTTCATGTTCACCGGCGTCAATGCGCTTGCCTTCGCCGATATCGACGATGCGCAAGCCAGCCAAGCGACATCGATGAGCTCGGTAATGCAGCAAATCAGCCTGGCGCTCGGCGTCGCACTCGCCGCCGCGATCTTGGAGAGCTCGATCTACATCCGGGGCGAAGCGCTCGATGTCGTCGACTTCCACCTTGCCTTCTACATCATCGCCGGACTGACCGTCATTGCGACGATTCCCTTTGTGAGAATGGACCGCAATGCCGGCGCGCTCGTTTCCGGCCACCGGTTAAAGGTGGCGAGGTCGTCGACTATTGAAGCCGAGCAGCCGGTGACGAAATAGGCTTGAAACTGCGATAGCGCCCTTTACGCATCGGAAAAGACGCGCGGCGCTGCCCTCCTATTCCGGGTTTTCGCAGACGGCAGAGAGCTTGTTGCCGTCGAGATCGCGCACATAAGCGGCATAAAAATTGGCGTGGTAGGGGCGCAGACCCGGCTCGCCTTCATCGGCGCCGCCTGCGCCAATCGCCGCCGCATGGAAGGCGTCGACATCAGCCCGGGTTTCGGCCGTGAGCGCGACCATGGCGCCGTTGCCCGATGTCGCCCGGCGGCGATTGAACGGCGTCACCACCCAGAAGCGGCAGCGCGTATCGCTGTCGGCGGAATAGCCAATTTCCTCTTCCGAATAATGCTGGCGGCGATAGCCGAGCAGAGGCAGCACGGCATCATAAAACTGTCCTGCGCGATAAAGGTCGTTGGTTCCGAGGGTGATGTAAAGAAGCATGGGATCGGCAGTTCAGCTCTTGGGTCCGTCATCATCGGACGGTCCCGGCCCAAGATCAAGCTTTCTCAGCGTCACCTTCGGCCTTGCGGCCCTTGAACCCCTTGGCGAGCAGGAACATCTCGACGGATTCCGCGCGCGACGCATTCGGCTTGACATGGACCACCTGGCGAAAATTCTGCTTCAGCATGGCGAGCAGCTCACGTTCGGTGCCGCCCTGGAAGGTCTTGGTGAGGAAATGTCCGCCCTCCCCCAGCACCTCCACGGCGAAATGCGCCGCGACTTCGCAGAGGTGCATGGTGCGCAGATGATCGGTGCGGTGGTGGCCGGTGGTTGGTGCCGCCATGTCCGAGATGACGAGATCGGGTGTGCCGCCGACGGCTTCCAGCAGCTTTTCCGGCGCTGTCGGATCAAGGAAATCGAGCTGCAGGATCTTCACACCGGGCAGCTGGGTCATTTCGAGGAAATCGATTGCGGCCACACGGACATCCTCATCGGTCGAGCCGGTGACCTTGGCGGCGATCTGCGACCAGCTGCCGGGGGCGGCACCGAGATCGATGATGCGCTTGGCGCCGCGCAGGATATGGTGTTTCTCATCGATCTCCAGCAGCTTGAAGGCGGCGCGGGCACGATATCCCTCCAGCTGGGCGCGCTGCACATAGGGATCGTTGATGTGGCGCTGCAGCCATTGGCGGGAGGAGGCCTTCATCTTCTTGTTCTTGACGCGCTGGCCGAGCTTGCGGCCGGTGCGGTTACCCGCGATCGGTGCCTTGGTCATGCCTTCTCCTTATCTTGCACGCTGGCCGCGGCGGTTGCGGTTGCGCCGCCACACGCCGTCATCGGCCATCATGTCGGTGAGCAGGCCCTCCCTCAAGCCGCGATCGGCGACGCGCATGCGCGGGCTCGGCCAACGGCGGCGGATCGCCTCGAGGATGGCGCAGCCGGCGAGCACCAGATCGGCCCGATCGGGCCCGATACAGGGATTTGCGGCGCGGCTTTCGAAATTCCAGGAGAGCAGTTTTGCCTGCATGGCAGAGACCTCGTCGTCGGACAGCCAGATGCCATCGACCTTGCGCCGGTCATACCGCGGCAGATCGAGATGCACCCCGGCAAGCGTCGTCACCGTGCCCGATGTGCCGATCAGATGGAAGTCGCCGGTCTGGGCGACCTCGATCTCCGGGCAATCAAAGCCTTCGAGCATGCCGCCGACTTCGCGCACCATGCCTTCGAACGCCTCCGGCGTGACGTCGCGCCCGCCATGACGCTCCGACAGCGTCACGACGCCGACCGGCAGCGAAGTCCAGTGGGTGATGTGATTGGCCAGCCGGCTGAAACGATTGTCGCCGATGCGGATGACGGCAATCTCCGACGAACCGCCGCCGATATCGAAGAGCACGACAGAGCGCGTCTCGCGTCCGACGAGCGAGGAGCAGCCGGAGACGGCGAGCCGCGCTTCGGTCTCGCGATCGATGATCTCCAGCGCGAGACCAGTTTCGGCAACGACGCGGCTGAGGAATTCCTCGCCATTGACCGCCTGGCGGCAGGCTTCGGTGGCGATCAGCCGCATGCGGCGGATCTCGCGGTTCCTGAGCTTGGAGGCGCAGATCCTCAGCGCTTCGATCGCCCTTTCCATTGCCTCGTCGGACAGACGGCCGCTGGCAGCCAGGCCTTCGCCAAGGCGCACGATGCGGGAAAAGGCGTCGACCACCCGGAATTGCCCCGGGCGGGTCGGCTGGGCGATGAGCAGACGGCAATTATTGGTGCCGAGGTCGAGAGCGGCATAGAGCTCGTCCGGCCATGCATGTTCGCTCGCCTGGCGATCGCCCTGATAACCGGAAGTGGTATGGCCATCCTGGCGCCCCCTGCGGCCGGCATTTACGCTGTTTGGCGCCTCGCGCGGCTCGGTGCGCTGCACCGTCTCTTCGGCGCGGCTTTCCGGCTGCGGAGCGGAAGGTTTTGCCGTCGTCAGCGGCCGGCCCTGAAGACCGCGCTTACCGCGATGTTTGCGGCGGTTGCGCCGGCTCGGCGCCAACGCGCCTTCCGACCGGGCAGGATTGCCCGCCGCTTGCGCCTGCTCCATCGCTTGGGGGTGAGATGAACCGTCCTGCGCAGCGCCTTGGCCGCCACGGCGGCGACGCTTTCGCTTGCGAGCCGGATTGCCGGCCGCATCTTCCATCGGGCGCGCAGACTGCCCGGCACTGCCGGAAAGGTCATGCGAAGCGGGATGAGCCGCGTTGCGGGATTGCCCGCCACGCTTGCCCTTGCGGCGCCTGGACTTCTTGCCGTCCTTGCGCCCTACCGCCGACGCCCCGTCAAATTGCGGCTTTTCGCCGCCTTCGGGGTCTTCCACGTTGTTTTTCCATCGCGCCGCGCAAGTCCTGAGGTATGCAGCAGGCGCTCATTCGATTTTTGCGTTGCGGCAAGAATATCAGCGCCCGCCGAAATCGCCAAATTCTTTTTTGGACGCGGGATTTGCGGATGGTTTCACGTCTTCCGTACAACATTGAATTTTTTCAGAACGGGTATTTGCAATCCGCCCGCTTTTGGTTATAAGCGCCGCACAGCAGCCAAGCCATGCTTCGGCGGCACCTGCTGGGGAATAGTTCAATGGTAGAACGACGGACTCTGACTCCGTTAATCTTGGTTCGAGTCCAGGTTCCCCAGCCAATCGATTTTATCGAACAAGCCGACATTGAATTTAGGCAGTAAAGATTTTCCTGGGTGGACTGCCGTGTCTGAGCGGCTCTGGGAAGTGACAGGAACATGCTGTTGGCACCAGGCTGCTGGATCAAACCCAAGGCCCAGCGATTTTCCAATTGCATGTTGCCCCAGGCGCCGGCCCGATGACGCCGTCTGTGGCGCCAACATCGGTGCGGTTAATTGCCGGTTCTCACCGATATCAGGCTGCCGGATCCGATGCATTTTCGAACTCCAGAAACCAAGCATAGGTGGCTGCAATGCCGTCTTCAAGCGAAATGCGTGGTTTCCAACCCATGTCCTGCAGCTTCTGATTGCTCATCAGCTTTCGCGGCGTGCCATCGGGCTTGGAAAGATCATGGATGATCTCGCCCTCATAACCGACAACCCGGCAGACCAGACGCGTCAACTCGATAATTTCGAGATCTGCCCCCGAGCCGACATTGACGTGCTGCGCGCCCGAATAAGTTTTCAGCAGAAATACCAACGCGTCGGCGCAGTCGTCGACGTGCAGAAATTCGCGGCGCGGGGTGCCGGTGCCCCAGACCACCATATGCGGGTCTTTGCGAAGTTTGGCAGCGTGCGCCTTGCGGATAAGGGCCGGCAGCACATGGCTGGAATTCAGGTCGAAATTATCGCCCGGGCCATAAAGATTGGTCGGCATGGCGGAGATGTAATCGCGGCCGTATTGCTTACGATAGGCTTCCGCGAGTTTGATTCCGGCGATCTTGGCGATCGCGTACCATTCGTTGGTCGGCTCGAGCGCACCGGTCAACAGAGCCTCTTCGGAAATCGGCTGTGGAGCGAGCTTGGGATAAATGCAGCTTGAACCCAAGAACAGAAGCCGGTCCACTCCGCCTCGGTGGGCGGCTTCGAAGATGTTCGATTCAATTATCAGATTGTCATAGATGAATTCTGCGGGATAGCTGTCATTGGCGAGGATGCCGCCGACCTTGGCAGCGGCGAGAATGATCGCGTCGGGTCGGTTTGCGTCAACAAATTTCTCGACCTCGTCCTGCCGCTTCAAATCGACCTCACGGCGCGTCGCCGTGATGACGTTGCAATCTTCCGATTGAAGTCTGCGCACGAGAGCACTGCCGACCATACCGCGATGACCGGCAACCCAGATCTTCTTGTGGGACAAGTCGTACACTTAGATCTCTTTCCGGCTGTTTTGAGCCTTCCAGTGCTTGACATCTTCGCGCACCATTTCGGCGGCGAGCTCACGAACCGGGGTCTTGTGCTGCCAGCCGAGCTTCTGACGTGCCTTGGTCGGATCACCCAGCAAAAGGTCGACTTCCGTCGGGCGGAAATACCGAGGATCGACTTCCACGAGGCACGCACCGGACGCGGAGTCATAACCCTTTTCATCTACGCCGGAGCCCTTCCATTCCAAAGCGATGCCGACGTCGGCAAACGCCCACTCGACAAACTGGCGGACACTCGTCGTCTCACCGGTCGCCAATACGTAGTCATCCGGTTGGTCCTGCTGCAGCATGCGCCACATGCCCTCGACATACTCACGGGCATGGCCCCAGTCGCGCTTGGCGTCTAGATTGCCGAGGAAGAGCTTATCCTGAAGTCCGAGATGGATGGCAGCCACCGCCATCGTGATCTTGCGCGTGACGAAGGTCTCACCGCGAAGTGGGCTTTCGTGATTGAACAGAATGCCGTTCGACGCGTGCATGCCATAGGCCTCGCGATAATTTACGACGATCCAGTAGGCATAGAGCTTGGCTGCGGCATAGGGAGAACGTGGGTAAAAGGGCGTCTTCTCGTTCTGCGGCACTTCCTGGACAAGACCGTAGAGCTCCGACGTCGATGCCTGGTAGAACCGGGTCTTTTCCTCGAGCCGCAGGATGCGGATCGCCTCAAGCAACCTCAACGTCCCGACACCATCGGCATCCGCCGTATATTCAGGCGTTTCGAAGCTGACACCCACGTGGCTTTGGGCGGCAAGATTGTAGATTTCATCGGGCTGCGTCTGCTGCACGATCCGCAGCAGATTGGTCGAGTCGATCATATCGCCATAATGGAGAATGAAGCGTGGATGTGCCTCGTGCGGATCCTGGTAGATATGCTCGATGCGGCCGGTGTTGAAAGACGATGACCGGCGCTTGATACCATGCACGGTATAGCCTTTGCTCAGAAGCAATTCAGCGAGATAAGCACCATCCTGACCAGTCACCCCAGTAATCAGCGCGGTTTTTGTCATTCTTTTCACGTCTTTCGATACAATCTTCGGGACGTGTTTATGGAAACGGTTGAACTAGCGCAACCCCCATGTGACCAGGGTGAGGCCAGCGAAATGAGCATCGTCGATCTCTTCGGTTGACGCGGGAGTGAGACAATGAGACTAGAACTCTCCAAATTGTCAGATCTCCAAGGGGGAAAATATGATCCTGGTGACGGGGGGAGCTGGTTTCATTGGCGCGAACTTCGTGCTCGATTGGCTTGCGCTTCATGATGAACCGATCGTCAACCTCGATGTGCTGACATATGCCGGCAATCTACAGAACCTCTCCTCCGTCTGGAACGACCCGCGCCATGTCTTTGTCAAAGGCAGCATCGCGGACTACGATCTCGTTGAGGAACTGCTACGATCCCATCGTCCCCGCGCAATCTTGAATTTCGCGGCGGAAAGTCACGTCGACCGATCGATCCATGGCCCTGAAGAATTTATCCAGACGAATATTGTCGGCACTTTTCGCCTGTTGGAGGCCACACGCGGATTTCTTGCCGCACAGGATGAAGCCTTCCGAAAGAGCTTCCGCTTTCTTCATGTATCGACGGACGAAGTCTACGGCTCGCTTGCTCCCGTGGAAGCAGCCTTCAGCGAAGATCGCAAATACGAACCCAACAGCCCTTATTCCGCGAGCAAGGCAGCCAGCGATCACCTGGTTCGCGCCTATCATCACACCTACGGCCTGCCGGTTCTGACCACGAACTGTTCGAACAATTATGGTCCCCACCATTTTCCCGAGAAGCTTATTCCGCTGGTCATCCTCAATGCCCTTTCGGGCAAACAGATTCCGATCTACGGGGATGGAATGCAGGTACGCGACTGGCTGTTCGTCAAGGACCATTGCAGCGCGATCCAACGCGTTCTGGAAAGCGGAAAGGTCGGAGAAACTTATAATGTCGGCGGCAAAAACGAGCTGACCAACCTGTCGGTAGTCAATACGCTCTGCGAGATCCTCGACGAATTAAGGCCCCTGCCGCACGGGGCAAGCTATAAAGCGCAGATCTCCTTCGTGCGGGATCGGCCTGGTCACGACCGCCGCTACGCCATCGATGCGGCCAAGATCGAGCGGGAACTGGACTGGCGTCCAAGCGAGACGTTCGACACCGGCATCCGCAAGACGGTTGAATGGTATCTTGCCAACGATGCCTGGGTCGAGAACGTCACAAGCGGCAGCTACCGCCAATGGATCGATCGGCAGTATCGGTAAGCATACTGCCCCTTGATCTTCGACATTCAAGGCTGCGCTAGGATCAATAACGCAGGAGACGGTGCAGGACGCGCTTGACTGCGAACGGAACGTAACGCTGCGCCCATCTACGCCTCGCGACAGCGGCGGCCTCTCGAAGGCCGCCAGAGAATCCTGGTGAGATCATCCTTATTTCCGAAAGCGCTCGCATGAGTGCAGTCTCATAGGCTGCGTAGACAGCTTCGGGCTCCCTGCAAACCGAAGTGTAGAATGACGACAGCCTGTCGAAACCGCCGTCCGCCAGCAACTGAAACTGATGAAAATGATAGAATATCAACGGCACGCCTTCGACCAGTATCTGACCTGAAGTATCCTCGGCGAAATGCAGCTTCTCATAATTCCAAGGCGCAATTCCCGCTCCTGGGTGCGCGATAATATGGCACGTCGGATACAGCACAGGCCACTCGTCCAAATATTTCTGGTCGCCCATTTTGCCGTCTTCGAGGCGATAGTAGCACCACTCAATGCACTGCTCGCGCCAACGAGCAAGGCAACGCATACCCTCCTCGTCGCGCCGGAAGCTCACCCATTCCACACAGAAACGACCGTTCACTTCCCTGTCCTGCAGCCGCGGAACAAAACGGTGCTCGATGATTGCGATCGAACTGTCGCCAATTTCGTCCAGGATTGGACGGATCGGCGAATAGAATAGCAAGTCGGAGTCGAGATAGGTGATGAAATCGATCTCGGGATGATGCTGCAGTACGAAAGTTGGGAGACAGGGCGACAAAGTCCAGCAATATTCGGCGACGCCACGCGATTTCTTTGCCTCCAACAGCTCTGGCGTCTCCAGATCGGCGAGTGGGATGCAGGTGATGTAGGATCTGTCGAAAGCAGTCAGTATCTCCTGCGCCTTCTGATCCATGCAGAGCACAAAAACATGCGCGTCTGGGCACCACTGGACGAGGCTCTCCATCATGGCCATCCCCTTGATGAGATAGCCGCTGTCGAAAAGGGTACAGAAGTAGGTCGTCATGACTGGGATTGTTTCCTGCACAAATAGGTGCGGTTGGCATTGCCCTTGCTACTGTCACGCGGATCCGCGCTCTCATTTAGCGTGAAGGTGGATTGAACTTCCAGGCCATGAACCCGAAAGCTCTCTAACAGCTCCGGTTCGGAAAAATGGATCTCGATGGTCTCGACGCCATAGGCCTGCTTACGGAAATACTTGGTCGATTCGCCATAGACGACAGGCGTGCGGTGAAAAATGACATATTCCTTGGCGACGCGGGCGCATTCGGCAATCGCCGTTTGATAGTTGGGAATATGCAGCAGGCAGCATCCCGAAACCACGACATCAAACGCATCATTCTGATAGCTGAGCCGCGTTGCATCCTCCACATCGAACGACAATGCTGGATAGAGGCTGCGCGCCATATCGACGAACGCATCGGAATAATCGCAGCCGCGATACCGCAACGGCAGGCCATTTACTTCCAAAACCTCGGAGTAATATCCGCTGGAACAACCGATTTCGAGCAATGAACCGGCAGCCGGCAAATTGTCGATCTTACGGAGCGCCGCGGCAAAAACATCGAATACATCGATCGAAGCGCCACCGCGATATTCCTTCAACTGGCGCTCGACGAGGGCTCTCTGACGTGCAGGCAGATCACTCGCTTTCCAGGATGCAGCCAGACGCGAGCTTTCGCTGTCTCGCCGAGCTGCATCTATTTCGACGTAGTGCGAGGACACCGATGCCGCAGGCATCAGTTGTTCACGCAGTCGTTTCAACCGGCGCTTCAACACCGGAAAGCGGTTGAGAGTCGTACGAACAAATGACATTAGCCGCGAGCCTCCAGATGTCTCTCGAGGATCGGCATCAACTGGTTCATTCTCGACTTGTAGGTATGATCCTTCAGCGTCCTAGCCTGACCGGCCTTCGCGATAAGGTCAGCTTCGTCGGGGTGTTCTATGTAATAGCGGATAAGTTCCGCGGCCTCCTGGGGGCTGGAATAGGCAACCACTTCCTTGCCGACCTCGAAAATCTCGCCGAGATTGTCTTTGCTGTCGGTTATGAGGAGCGATCCGACACCCGTCGCCTCGTAAAGCCGCATATTGTTGGCATTGTTTTCGGCAACGTTGATATGCCGGTTAAGGGTGATCCGGCTGCGGGCCAGCGCGCGATACATGTCCGGACCCCAAACTTCGCCGTTATGACGTTTTCGAATTGGAGATGAGCGCGGAAGCGTCCTGGCGCCGTAGCCGAAAAACTGTATCGGCGTGGTATTGGCAAGATGTTCGAGCAGCGGGATCGCCTTGCCATGATGACGGCTTATGCCCCCAACGAAGCTCACGGGTACGTCGCGAGGGACATCGCCAAGGATATCCAGCACTCGGGTGTCGAAGCCGATCCGGAAATATTCGGATTTTATGCCCATCTCGTGGAACCGCGGCACGAAATGGGGAAAGGACGTGAGAATCAGATCATAGGGACGCAAAAAGCCGTCCGGCGGCAAAGGACAAGCGATCTGGCCGACGATTAGTGGCACCGTCTTTTTCAGCTCAATCAACGCATGAGGTGGAAAAAAGCTGAGATCCTGGCAATAAAGCACATCCGGCTTGAATGCGCGGACCCGCGCCATCGCGACCTCAAGCAAGCCGGGGAGTGCCGCCAGCCGCGCCCCGATATAAGGCAACCTGAAAAACCGATGCGGAAGCTTCATCGCCCATGGGCTGAACGGCTCATTGTTCTCTTCTGCCCAGGCCGATTGAAGCGGAACACAGTTGCCGATGATATCGAGGACGTCGCAACCCTGATCCTTCAAGTGGCGTGAATAGAAATCGGACGTGCCGAACGCTGCTTCGAGCAGGGAAGCCGTCTGCCTTTGGGAGGAAGCCGACCTCAAATCCCGATTGCGACGATAATGCATCGTCAGAAATCGGGAATAGTAGGTATCGAACACGGCAATCCGCATGACTCTAAAATCCTATTTCTTTGTCGCGGAAAGTCGGAGTTCTACCAACAGACTATCGCCCTGCCCCATCGCATCCAGAGCCCGGTTCCCAAATCCCATCATGACACCGGCAAGGCGTGCGCCGCGCGAAACAGCGACGTTGCGAAGTTTTTGAACAAGGCTCGGCGGCTTCTGAGAATTGCCGCTTTCCGACCAGGTATTGGACGCCTTTCCTTCCTGGCGCTGCTCCCCCGAGGTCCTGAGCTGAAGCACCGACCAGAGATTGGGAGTGATGGTCCTGATCCGCCCGACATCGTAACCGGATTTCCGCGCAAGCAGAGCAAAAGAAGTTCGATTGAAGTGGTTCTGATGGTATGGAATGTGCCAGTTGATCCAACGCTCCTTCCACAGTTTGCGGTGAAAGGAACCCGTATTCGGAAAGGCCAACATGACGCGTCCGCCGCTGTTGAGACGGCCTTTCAGAGCCGCAAGCATCGCGAGCGGATCGGGCACATGTTCGATGACCTGGTTCAGCACGATGAGATCGAACTTCTGGTCAGGGAATGGCACATCATAGATGTTGCCGATATGAACGCGTAAGGCATATTTCTCAGCGATCGTTCGCACGTTCGGATCAGCCTCGATCCCCCAGCAATCGACACCGAGCGTACGCATCTCCAGAAGAGAGAGACACGAGCCGCAGCCAATATCGAGCACCTTTTGCCCTGGCTTAGCAAGATAATGCCCCTGGTTATCGGTCCCGGCTATCCATCGGCGAAATCCGGCGAGCGGTCTTTGGACGAGCGCAGCCTCTTTCTCCAGCGCAACGAAGTCGATCTCACGACGGGGATAATAGTTGCTGTAGAGCGCGGGCAGATCTTCTTCCGTCAGGCGTGGCGCGGTCGACATGTGACCACAGGAAACGCATCGGTCTATCGCGTAAACGCCGGGGCAGCCGTATCGGTCGTCGCTGATCCGCTCGATAAAAGTTCGCATCTTCGATCCGCACGCGATGCATTGCTGATGCTGGCCGCCGCTCATATCGTTCCTTCCTTTTGTTTCGCCAATGACCTCCACGTCGAAAACGCGCGGCTGCACGAGAAATACGCCATTCGAACAGGTGCGGTCATGCGTTGCACCGGTGTGCCGACAAGCGAATAGAAAATCAGGCGCTGAAACACGTTATGAGGCGAACGCCTACCGAATAACTGCTTCCACCATGAAAGTCTGGACGTATCATTTCCATATATCGGAGGCGAATAGACGATTGCATTGCTGCTGACAACCAGTGGCACGCCTGCGCGGGCGAAACGCATGGCGATTTCGTAGTCAGCCATGTAGTGCGGCAGAAGCGACGGCCGCATGCCGCCATATTTCCTAAACAGATGCGCAGGATAGAGCGTTCCCCGGCCACTCAACGCATCGACGCGATAGTGGCTGTTGGGCGACCGTTTTTCCGTTTCATTCAATTCCGAGAGCAGGTCCCATACGGCAAGCCTGTTGATGTTGACCTTAGCCCCGATACTGACCAGAGGTGGGTCACGTCCCTCTTCATGGATGACGCTTCCGACCGCGGCGTCACCATTTTCCTTCGACGTTCGGATCAAGGTTTCAATATAATGATCGCCAAACCACGTATCATTATTCAGGAACAGGATGTAATCTTCCGCCTGACACGACGGAAGCACGCGTTTCAGCCCTTCCTCGATGGCTCCTCCCCACCAAAGATTGCCGTCACCCCGGATTTCAACCACGTCTCCCTGCGACTGGAGATATTCCGCCGTTCCATCGGTCGAACCGTCGTTGACGACTATCATCCTCAGTTTCGGTGCAATGCTCTGAGCACGCAGAGAAGCGAGAACACGCCTTGTGTGTTCGAGACGATTAAAAACCGGGATCAGGACATACACGATCATTGCGGCGCGAGAACCTATTGCTTCTGAAGCAGGACAAGATGTGTTTGTCCGACCAGCTTGTCTTTGGCGCTCTGAAAAGTCGTTGCCATTTGCATTTCCGTGACTCTCTCCCCGAGCCTCTTTAATTCGACATCACGCTCTTTCTGATAGCCGAACAATCGATAAAGGACGCGATCGAGAAAGCTCGGCTTCCGCGGTGGAGGCGGAGGAGCAAGGAAATTACCC
The DNA here is from genome assembly GCF_002914525.1 of Rhizobium hidalgonense. GTDB lineage: Bacteria > Pseudomonadota > Alphaproteobacteria > Rhizobiales > Rhizobiaceae > Rhizobium > Rhizobium hidalgonense. Next base: position 193,623 of record NZ_LODW01000022.1, read on the forward strand.
AAATAAGATCTATAGTGTGCAAAGCGAAGAGGCTCTTGATGGACCTGCTCCAACTTGAGGGAGAACAGGGCCTGCATGCTCTTGAAGGCTTTCTTCGAAAAGCCCATTACGTGGTGGGGAGGCATATCGAGAAGAACTTTTTCGGCCTCTGTGAAATATCCTTCCGGATCAGGTACTGCGAACAACAGGTAGCCGCCCGGCCTTAAAAGCCGCAAGGACTGTTCAATGAATTCGCGTGGCGCAGGCAAATGCTCCAGAACCTCGAACGCCGAAACAACGTCGAAACTGCCTTCACCCAGCGTCGCCATCGCCTCGCTGGTGACGTCGAGGCCGATGGCTCTGCAATCGGCAATCGCCTGAGGGTTGAATTCCAGGCCCTTCACGTCGTAGCGATTCTTGATTCGAACAAGGAAGTGGCCCTGGCCGCAGCCGACCTCCAACACCCTCTTTATCCCGTCGAGACCAGCGAGAATTTCCGCCGCGACGTCAAACTCCCATTTGTCCTTCTCGTAGTACCAGGAAAAACGGCTCGAAAGTTCATTATAAAACTCACCGTCTCCCGCCAGCGTCGTTGCCGGATCGAAAAATCTCAAGTCACAGTCGAAACAGCGAAACTGATGCGCTACGCCCTCAATGCCAAGCCGACTGAACGGTTCAAAGCCAAACCCCTTCTGCCAATCCGCTTTCAAGGCGTCGACGTCGAACCAGCGGTGCAATCCGATTTGCTTTCCCGCACACAAGGGGCAGGATTGGGGATGCTTTTGCAACGAACTCATTGTTTATTCTCGCTGATTATGGGCGCCTGCAGGGCAATATCGTATTGCGAACCGTTCAGCACGAACAAATAACCGGACTCCTGCAGGTACCGATTTTCTCGATCATTTTCGACCGTGGAACAGGACGCTGGAAACTTTGACACGAGCGTGTAGTCCGACTCCATGGAATTCAAAAACTTGGATTCGCTGAAAATCCATGTCGGTATGACAGCAGAGAATATATCAGCCGATACATATTGGCGCGTGAGGACGTCGTCTAGGCGGCCTGAAAACAACGTTCTGTCAAATACGACCATCGGAACCTTTGAGGCTTTTACGGCCTCCAGCAGATCGTAAGGCCTCTCGACGTATTGTAGGGAACTCGAGAAAAGGACTATATCCGGGATCTCCGTCGCCAACGCTTCGCGCATATCAGAACAGAAGCTGACTTGGCTATCTTGGAATAGATGTTTTCCTTGTTCAACAAACGTCTGTTGCTCAACGATCACCCAGTTCACCTGAGGCACTGCCTGAAGGAAGGGCCGATTCTGGAAATAGGTCGTGCCGAGCCCACCTCCGAAATCAAGAACATTAAGCGCATCGCGCGCAGCTGAAGCCCATAAAAGGGCAGTTGCGATCGGGAAAGCATATTGTCGGGTCTCGAACGTAACCGAATCGCGCTCGTAAACCTTCCGTCCGCTCAGAACTTCGGTCGTGCCGTCGGCAACTCTCTGCGCGATGTTCGGATCCGAATAGCCGGGCAAGCCTGCCTTTGCTTCTTCCCAGTTGGGGAATTCACCGACGTAGCCGGTTTGGCCTTGAAGGCCGGGTTGATACGCGAGTTTGAAAAAACGGCGCGCCAGCGAAAAGAGACGGGCGCGCATATCACCGCGCCTTGTCTTGCGAGAGCAGCAGGTTCAAGGGAATCCGTTCGAACTCATCGAGCTCGCCGCCTATGCCTGCATTAATTATCCGGATGCCATTGGCGGAGGCGATCATCGCCAGCCGGCGATACTGGCGCCAGAGGCGGGCAAGGCTTTGAAATGTATCGTAGTTAGGAGACAGAATCTTTCCTTCGGACGTGACCGAGAAATCCGTGTCGGCTTGTGTCTTCAAATCGAAGGCATAGGTATAATATCCGCTTCGCCAGCTGTCGTGATCGACGCCGAGCAGGACGATATTTTCGAAACCCATATACATGGCGATCATCAAAGCCAGCACCGGGACGGAATCAATCCGCGGTATCGGCTTTGCGATATCGATGATGGAAGTGTTACCGATGTCGTCGAAACTCGTTCGAAGAGCTACGTAGTGTACTTTCCGGCCGGAAAACAGTTTGCGCTCGGCGACGATGCCAGCTTCGGTTTCGTTCAGAAACAGTTCTGCCTCGCCAAGATTTTCATGCATCTCGGTAAACCAGCGCGCAACCTGATCCTCGGTCATGGTGCCATAGGTTATCTGTGGAACGACATGATATTTCGGTGCGAAGCGCATATAGCCGGCATGAAGATAACCATTCGATACGCTTATTACCGTCTCCCCCTCGAGCACCGTGAGATCCAAAGCCTTCACACTAGGACCGTTACCCACGATAAAGCAGCGCCGGCCCTGATGACGTCCCGCCAATTCCCGATTGGCCTTCAAGGTCGGCAGTATGGATCCCGAGAGTTCGGTGCGCTGTTTGTGTCTGCGCCTCAACTCATGCACGCCATATGGAAGCAGCATGGAGGCAAAGGTCATGACCTTCTTCAAGGCTGAAGCCACTTCACCACCTCGAAGACTTCGGCGTATCTGACACCGATGCGCTGGCCGGCGTTCTCGGCTTCATTGCGGAAGAAGCTCACCCATTTCCGCCCGGTGCGCTCCATTTCGGATTCATGGGCAAGGATCGCCTTTTCCTTCTGATCCCAATGGGCGGTGATGTCGACATAGAAATTGCCCCGGAAATCGACCGTCGAATGATACCAGTTGCTGCGATACATCAGCAGGCGCGGCACATGGCGGCAGCTGTGCAGCGATGCGCGCGATAGGGCCAGGTGGTCATGATGGATATCGCCCACCCAGTGGGTATAGACCATATCGATCTTCAGATCCTGCACGAGCTTGAGAATCTCGATATTCAGAGGGTCGACGAATTCGATCTGAAGCGTCTTGAACTCGCCGCAAAACATCTTTTGGACGCCGAGGATTTCCATCGCGGCATCCGCTTCCGCTCTGGCGACCTGGCTGCTGCGCACGGACTGGTCATATTGGTTGGAAAAGCCGGATACGGTCGCGACATAGACGTAAACCGTATCCCCGTTTGCCGTATGGCGCGCCAGTGCACCGCCGCAGCCAAGCTCCACGTCGTCAAAATGGGCACCGATCGCGAGAATATTCATTTACAACTCCAGAGCAGGTCACGCGTGCCTGCAATACCACAATTCAGCAGTGTGTCGAGAATACTGAGATAGGGAATGAACTCGCCGAAGGGCTGTGGATAAACCGGATGGACGAAATGCTGCCATTCGATTTCGATTCCGGCTGCCTCGAACAGTTCCGGCCGCATATAGTCGCGCGCGCCGAGACCCGAGAGATAACGCGTCGCTCCCACTTTGCCCAGCAGTTCGACAAGCAACTCGTTCCTATGACCCTCGGGGCTGAGAGTGCTTGATCGCACCGTCGGCATGCTGATTTCAAGCATATCCAGAATACCCTCCAGGAAATGCATATTGAAATCGGCCAAGAAGTCGAACCGCGTGCCGTAGAGGGCCTCGATACGAGGAAAGACTTCGCTCCAGCCGGCGGACTTGCGATAGTTTTCGCGAAGCAGCGAAAGGTTCTGGTCTATCCATCCGGTGCTGGGCGCCAGTTCCACCGCATTGATCGGTGTACCGAAGCTCGGCTTTCTGATTCCGACGGTGAGCCACCGGTCGCCTTGTGCCGTCTTTATCTTGTCACGGTGCGTCCAGCTTTTGCTTGTGCCGTGGACGAACTGAACGTGATCCAGAACGATGTAGAGATCGGCGTTCAGAAAACGCTGAAAAAAGCCGAGATAGGATGCGAAATCCGGCTGGTGGATCACGGCTGTCAGGGTCATGCAGCCAATCTTTCCAGCAGATCGGCAACACGCCCGACCCCGCCAAGGTCAACCTTGGTCATGGCGATCTCGCTCATGGCCCTGATGGGAATCGGCTTGTCGAGGATGCCGAGATCAAAAACGGAGTGATGCCCGGCGAAGAACGCTGCTCCAAGCTCCTCGAGCGCACGCCCGACGGGGATTTCAAAAGGTTCGTTTGCGACCACGACACACGGCAGGCCGGCCGCACAAGCTTCGAAGGGCGTAAGGCCGCCACCGGTAATTGCCAGATCGTGCCCATACATTTCTGCCGCAAGCGACGGCACCTGGTTCAACAGCCTGAACCGATCCGGCGCAGCCGCCGCAACGACCTCCTCAAGCTCCGCCATGTGCTGGAAGCTCGGGCCGGTCACGATGGTGACAGGGAAGGGCTTGCCGCTCAGCCATTTGGCGACGCGGACCGTCACTCCGTAAGTATCGGCGCCGCCAAGCGTGACAAGTATCGAAGCAAGCTTTTCCCGAACTCGGCGATACCTTGCGATTTCAGGATTGAGTATCATGTACTCCACCCCCAGCCGCACATCCCTGCCCTTCAGCCCCTCCGTCCTTTCGAACAGGAGAGCGCAGATATTCAGGTCGGCGAGTTCCGCGCCATCACCACGATCATCAAAGGTAACAAGCTTGGCGTCCAGGCGCTTGATCGTCTCGCTGTGGGACCGCTGCGTATTGAGGCGGTCGTTGATCCAGATCGCAGATGAAGCAGTGGCTTCGAGGAAATCCTTCTCCCATCCAGTGACGGTGGCGAGATCATAGAGCGCCACGTCAAAGCCGCGCTCGCGGATGATTGTCAACGAATTCGGATGATCGTTCGCCAAAAACCGGACCGAATGACCGCGTGAACGCAATTCGGTGGCGAGCGTCAGCGACCGAAACAGATGACCCATGCCGCGTGCATGTGAACTTTCTACGCAGAAGACGAACATAGCCTGATCGCTTCTTCCGTCCCGAGCCAATTCCCGCCCGCTTGCGCTGCGAGCGCACGGGCACGTCTCCAATCTTCCTCAGTATCCACCGTCAGGCGCAGCTCCGGAGAGATTTTGGCCGGTGGCACATCAAGCTGACCGATCCTGAACAGTTCGGGGCGATCGGTGAAGTACTCATTCACGTGTTCGCGATGGTGCGGCAGCTTCCCCTCGCGGTGGCTGCGCGATAGGGCTTCAAAGGTAAATATTTCGGCGCCGACGCCAATCGGCAACTGGCCAAACGCATGTGTATAATCGAATCCCTGCTTCTGGTGCAGATCGATCAGCCTCTCGAGCTCCTCAATGTCAGTGAAAGGATTATCTGCGGTCAACCGCACGATATCCGACATCCCGAGCGATCGCGCGCACTGAAAATAACGATCGAGAACATCGGCTTCGTCGCCGCGAAAGCAACTGACACCATGCGCAACGCACCAAGCTTCGACAATATCGTTCTCGCCGGCGGACGATGTCGCAACGACAACCTTTGCCGGGCGCTTCAACATCTGAAGCCGTCCAAGGACATGTCCGAGAAGGGGCTTTCCGCAAATGTCGCGGAGCACTTTTCCCGGCAGCCGCGTCGATCCCATCCGCGCCTGGATAATGATCCCAAGCGTCACGCCAGATCGCTCCATTGGAGGACCGCGTCGCCGTCTAGATCCTTGATGACTCGTCGCCCGGCAAGAGTTTCGAGATGTTTAGGTTCGATTCCCGTTCCCGGCCGTTTGACCGAGATATCGCCGACGGAAATGACATGGCCGGCTTTGAGCGGTCGGCTGACAACGATGCTCTTGCGGTTGTTCAACCTGGTTGTCGCCTCGCTGGCAGCCGGTTCCTTGCGACCACTGCCCTTCATGATCTCGAATGCGCGGACCGCATCCACAAGCCATTTCATTTCCGCCGGATCGGCCGAAAGCATATGGTCGGGACCGTCAGCGGTTTTGTCGTAGGTGAAATGCCGCTCGATGACGCGGGCACCCATTGCCGCCGCACAAAGGCTTGCGACAGGCGTCACCGTATGGTCAGAATAGCCGACGTCGAGATCCGGAAACGCCTCCATCATCGTCTGCATCGCGCGCAGGTTCACATTTTCCGGATGCGTCGGATAACTCGTGATGGCATGCAACAGAATGAGCTTGTCGTTGCCAGCGTCCTTGATTGCCGCAACGGATTCCCGAACTTCGTCGAGCGTGGACATCCCTGTCGACAGGATGATCGGCTTGCCCGTTTTTGCGAGATAACGAAGAAAAGGAATGTTGACCGCGTCGTCCGAGCCCACTTTGTGGGCTCCAACTCCGCATTTCTCCAGCAGATCGACATCCGTCTCGTGCGAAGGAGACGAAAACCAATCCAGCCCGTGCTCCTCGGCATAGCGGAAAACTGCCTCGTGCAGGTCGTGACTGATTTCATATTTACGGAAAAGTTCGAATTGCGAGGTGACGCCCGTGTTTTCCATATCGAACATGGCGTTCCGGCTCGACAGTGTTTCTGCCCGGTAAGTCTGGAGCTTGACAGCATCGACCCCTGACGCCTTTGCCTCGTCAATCAGGCGCTTTGCCTGATCGAACGTCGTAAAGTTGCCGCCGATCTCGGCTATAATATAGCAGCGATCAGGCCGGTAGTTGCGAAACATCTGTTACTCCCTGTAATCACGACCGGCAATTTCGCCTCGCGCCTTTGGCAGCAGGCACCCATAAATCTCGAAAAGGGTGCCCGTTGCGCGCGTATTCAGTCGATTATCGCCCGATTTCCTGGTTCCGATCGACGTAATTCCGGACAATGACCTGTCTGCCGCAAATCTGCGCGGTTTCGTCATTGGTCTCTCTCGGTAGGTAGCACCTGCGGCAGACCTCGCTCTTGAGGAAGCCCTGCGGTTCCTTGTGCAAAGCGCGGACGGCGTTCATTTTTTCCCCGTGCCATATCTGGTGCACGGTTTCGGTGTTCGCATTGCCGATAACCTCACGGTTTTCCTCGTCGTTCGAGCACTTCATGACCAATCCGTCGGCACCGATCACCAAACGCTGGTACTGCTGCGGGCAGGTGAAATTGTCGAGATAGGCGATGTCTGAATCGTTGCCGAGATAATCGATCAGCGGATTGAAGGCGACGAGATCCACGTAAGGCGCGAAGGTATCGTAATAAAGATCAGGATTTTCCCGGATTGCCGGCCAAATGCCCTGCACCTTGATGACAGGACGATGGAGACCGCGCTCGTCCTTGTATTTCTTTATGTCCTTGATCTTGTCGAGCAGAGCCTGGAACTTGATCGGCTTGCGGATCTTCTCATAGGTCTCACCGGTGCCGTCGATCGAAACGGTGATCCAGTCGATGCCGGCATCGACGAGCTGGGCGAAATAGTCTCTGTTGAGCTTGAAGCCATGCGTCAGGGTCGAGACTTCCTTGATCCCGTGGTCCTTGGCATAGCGCACACAGTCGGCGAAACGCTTGTGCAGCGTGGCCTCGCCGCGCAGGGACAGACGGATCGCAGGAACCTTGCCGCCGATCTCATCGATGATGCGGCAATAGAGGTCCCAGTCCATCCGGGTCGTATTGACGCTCTTCTTGAATTCGTCGCTAATCGTATAGCACATCGGGCAGCGCAGGTTGCAGATCGACGCCAGCTCGAGGTCGACCAGCAGCGGGTAATCCGAAACCTGCTGGTTCAAGGCATATTCCGACCATTTGCGACGGTAATCCGCGTATTCGGCTTCCCACCCCTCGCCACGGTATTTGTCGAACGCGGCTTCGCGCTCGTCCGTGTCCATCGAGTAGTTGCCCTTATTGATCGGAACGTAACGCTCGTTCAATTCACGACTCCTTCATCATCACGCCGATGCCGGCCGGCAGATCCCATTCCGGCCACCATCCGAGAACGGCTCGAGCCCGCTCAATATCGGCCCGCACGTCAGGTATTTCATTCCGCCGAACAGCGCAAGACGACACTACAGGTAGATCAGTGCCGGCGGCTTTCTGCAAGATATCGATGATTTCCTGCACCGAATACGACTTTCCGGAGCCGATATTGATGCAGTGGTAACCTTCTGCCACATCCATGGCCTTGGTAAAGGCGCTCAGCACATCGGCAACAAATACATAGTCACGCCGCGGGCTCAGATCCAGAACCTGGATTTCCTTCTTCGCCCTTATTTGATCCAGAAGCGTCGGGATCAGAAATTCGGGCCGCTGCCCTGCGCCATATATATTGAAAAGGCGCAATACCACCACCGGTATCTGCTCGTATGTGGCAGCGAACTCACAGAGTTGTTCGGCAAGATGTTTGGAGAGCGCGTATGGGTTGTTCGGCTTGACCGGATCGCTTTCGTGGATCGGCAGCCGTTCCGGCACTCCATAAACATAAGCGCTTGCGAAGACGAGTTTGGCCTTGTGTCGCTTGCACCAGGTCAAAGCATGCTGCGTACCGAGAACATTGGCGGCCATGAAGCTCGGCCCCTGTGTCCAGCTATCCGGAACGAATGTCCTGCCGGCAAGATGAAACAGCGTTCGCGCCGCCGGAAGCTCCTGCCAAAGGCGTTCTTCGCCTATGTCGCCATGTGTTCGGTCAAGCGCAAGCACATCAATGCCAGCCTGTATAAGCCGCTCTACCAGACGCTTCCCGAGAAAGCCGCCAGCACCGGTGACGATGGCATCAACCATTCAAGAACCTGGATTTCATGGTTTCGAACTGCTCGATCGCCAATGCATAATCGTCGGGGCGTCCGATATCGAGCCAGTAACCTTGAAAATCGCGAACGGTGGCCGGCTTGCCGGCCGCCAAAAGATCCAACATCAAATGGTCAAAGCCGTAAGCGCCGCGTTGCGGTATATGCTCGACGGCCCCAGACGACACCATGTAGACGCCCATGCTGACCTTATACTCGGCCGTCGGCTTCTCCCGGAAGCCGGTCAGGCGTCCTGCCTCGTTGGTATCAAGAACGCCATAGTCAATGCGATGCTGACGCGTCTTGGACGAGATCGTGAATATATTGCCATCGCGGACATGGGTGTCATGAAAATCGGCATAGTCGAGATCCGTCAGGATATCGCCATTCATCACCAGGAAATTCTCTGGCAAATCCTTGATCAGCCGTAGCGGTCCCATGGTGCCGAGTGGTTCGTCCTCGAGGGAATAGTCGATGCGCACGCCCCATTTATCGCCGTCCTGGAAAAACGCCTTGATCAATTCGGCCTGATGGTTGACGGCAAGCGTTATGTGCTCGAACCCGCCTGAGATCAGCTGACGAATGATGACCTCAAGAATAGGGTAATCGCCGATCGGCATCAGAGGTTTTGGAAGGACGACGGTATAGGGCCGCAGCCGCGTTCCCATTCCCCCGGCCAGAATGACCGCGCGCCTAGACATTGAAAATATCCGCCTTATACCGCGTCAGATTCTCAGGCTGGCGCAGCCATTCGATCGTTGCCTTCAGACCGTCTTCCAAGCTGTAACGCGGCGAAAATCCCGTCAGAGACCTGATCAGGCCGTTGTCACAGCACAAGCGTTCCACTTCACTGTTTGCCGGACGCAAACGCTGTTCGTCGCATTCGATCTCGACGTTGACGCCAAGAATGTCGGCGATCAGTTGAACGGTATCGCCGATCGAGATCTCGCTGCCGGAGCCGATATTGACCGTCCGGCCGACGGCTTGGTCGCAGGCCGCGAGCGCCAGAAAACCGTCGCACGTATCCTGCACGAAATTGAAATCCCGCGTCGGTGAAAGCGCACCAAGCTTCAACTTCGTTCGTCCGCTCAGAAGCTGTGAAATCACGGTCGGAATAACCGCCCTTGCGGATTGTCGCGGGCCAAAGGTGTTGAAGGGCCGTGCAATCGTCACCGGCAGGTCAAAGCTCGAATGATAGCTGTAGGCGATCGCATCGGCACCAATTTTGGACGCCGAATAGGGCGACTGCGCCTGCAGTGGATGGCTCTCGCTGATCGGCACAAAACGCGCCGTGCCGTAGACTTCGCTCGTCGAGGTCTGGATCACCCTTCCGACACCGGCGTCGAGAGCCCCTTGAAGAACGTTCAACGTTCCATGCACATTGGTGTCTATATAGCTTGACGGGGCCTGATAAGAGTAGGGAATGGCAATCAGAGCGGCAAGATGGAAGATGGTGTCGACACCTCTGGCGACGGAGCGCATCTGCGCCGGATCGCGGACGTCTCCAAGGATCACCTCGAACTTGCCGCGGTATTCCGATTGGTCCAGCCAGCCCCAACTGGAAAACGAATTGTACTGGCAGAGGGCGCGAACTTCGACGCCCGATCTGACCAGCGTCTCGACAAGATGAGAGCCGATGAACCCGTCCGCCCCGGTGACAAGCGCTTTCTTCATTTCAAAACACCCTCAGAATCACGCAGGAAGACCTTCTCAACCGCCCAAGGCAACTGTATCGCCGAAATCGACGGCTTCCGTTGCTGACCCAGCATCTGGATGATTCCCACATTGTCCTCTACGTCAAACCGAATACCCTCGGCGACGGAATATATCGAGAACCGGCTCGATATCCCCAGCCGCACGTAGAACGTGCCCGTATTCAGAAGACATCCGGGAAATTTGACGCGGGCTCGATAATAGCCGGCTGGCCGGGTGTCGAGGCGCCCAAGGTCGAGCTCGGGATCGGAAAGACTGACGAGGGGGGTATAGCCATCCTCCATCATGATCTGCATTCCGACTGAGAGGCCGGAAAGAGGCTCCCTCAATTCGTATTCGATCTCAACGGAAAAGCCCTTAGACAGTTCTACCGTGCCCGAAAGCTCGTCCTTCTCGTTCAGTACCGCAACACGGCAAATGACCGCCTTTCCATCGACGTCCTCGGGGTTGACCGAGTAAATTGCCGTGCCGCCGAATTCCGGGCGGTCGAGGTAGGCTTTTATCACATCTGCGGTATCGCCCATCGCAGCGACTTTGCCGTCGGCCATCAGGATCGATTTCGGGCAGATGCTGCTGATCGCCGTCATATTGTGGCTGACAAAGATAATCGTTCGGCCGGCCTTGGTGACCTCCTGCATGCGCCCCATGCATTTGTTCTGAAAGTTGACGTCGCCGACGGCCAATACCTCGTCGACCAAGAGTATTTCCGGCTCGAGATGCGCCGCGACGGAGAAGGCCAGGCGGACATACATGCCGGACGAATACCGCTTCACCGGCGTATCGATGAATTCGCCGATCTCCGCAAACTCGACAATTTCGTCGAATTTCGACCTAACCTCAGCACGGCTCATCCCGAGGATGGCGCCATTCAGATAGACGTTCTCCCGACCGGTGAGTTCCGGATGAAATCCAGTGCCGACCTCAAGCAGGCTGGCAATTCTGCCTCGTATGCCGATGAAGCCCGAGTTGGGCATGGTGATACGCGACATCACCTTCAGCAGTGTGGATTTTCCGGCTCCGTTCCTGCCGATAATGCCGACGATCTCGCCGTGCCCGACCTCGAAAGAGACGTCATCCAGCGCGTGGAAGATGTCTCCCTTCAGCCGCGACCGCGCGCCGCGGGCGGACGTGTGGTCAGATACCGAAATGTTCGGATCCGGAAGGTTGCGCCACTTCGCCCACCAGCTCTGAAGGTCGCGATAGAGAGTGCCGTGATTGATGACGCCAAGACGATATAGTTTGCTGACGTGCTCCGCTCGAATAACGATGTCGTTCATCAGACGGTATCCATCGCGTTGGCTTCCGCCCGCGAGAAAAGTGCCAGCCCGCATAGGGTTATTGCGACAGTCACTGCGAGATTGGCGAGGCAAAGACCGACGGGCAAGGCGGGAGCGTCAAATAGCGCCCAGCGGAAGGTTTGAACTGGCGTCGTCATTGGATTGATATAATAGAACCAATGATACCGTTCCGGAATCTGGCTGAAGGGGTACACGATCGGCGTACCATACATCCAGAGTTGCGTCATGAACCCGACGGCGTAGACAAGATCTCGGAAACGCACCGTCAGCGCCGAAACGACAAGGCCGGCACCAATGCCCAGCACGGCGATATAGAGCAGCACCAGCGGCGTCAGAAACAGGAACCAATAGCTCACGGCCAGATCGGGATTGGCAATTTTCAGGCCAATGGAAACCGTCAACAAGAGCAGGAACTGGATCGCAAAGGCGACAAGGCCACTCATCGCAACTGACAGCGGCACCACGAGTCTCGGAAAATAAACCTTTCCGAACAGATTGGCGTTCTTCGAGAAGACTTCGGAGTTATTGGTCAGACAGGCAGAAAAATAGCTCCAGATGATTGTGCCCGACATGTAAAACAGAAAGGGCGGAAGGCCATCCGTCGAAAGATTGGCGATTTTTCCGAACACGACATAATAGGTCATCGCCGTCAGCGACGGCTGAATGATGTACCAGACAGGCCCGAGAATGGTCTGTTTGTAAAATGTCGTGAAATCCCGCTTGAAGAACATCCAGACGAGATCGCGATATTGCCAGACAAGGCCGAGATCCGGCGTATTGCCCTTGGAAGGCCTGATAACGATATCCCAATCATCATCCTCACGTGCCGAGGCCGGTCCTTTCAATTGCTCTGTCATGCCGCCAACTTCAGATTTTCCGGGAGCGCCGCAAGAAGGTTGCAGACACGCTCGATCTCATCGCGGCTATGCCCGGCCGAAATCGGCAGGCTCAGCTCGGTGGCATGCAACTCATCTGCAATGGGATAATCGCCGGAAAGAATGCCTTGCATTGCCTTCTGCCTATGCGGCGCAATCGGATAATGTATCTCGGTCTTGACCCCATTATCGAGCAGCCACCGACGCAATTCATCGCGGGCTGGGTGTCGTATCCCGAAAATATGAAACACGTCATACTCGGCAGGTCGACGAAGCGGCTGCGCGAGCCATTTGGGCAGATTGTCGAAATAGATATCGGCCAGTGCCCGCTTATGTTCAGTCACCTGATCGAGGTAGCGCAGCTTGACCCGCAGAAATGCCGCCTGCATCTCGTCAAGTCTGGAATTTACACCGATATAGACGTTCTCATATTTTTTCTTCGAGCCGTAATTGCGCATGTGCCTCAAGCGATCGGCAAAGTCCTCATCATCCGTGACGATCGCACCCGCATCTCCCAGGGCACCAAGATTCTTGGTCGGATAGAAGCTGAAGCAGCCGGCGATTCCGAAGGTGCCGGTCAGCTTGTCATCATAACGCGCGCCATGGGACTGCGCGCAATCCTCGATCACTTTGAGACCGTGCTCGCTTGCAAACGCGGCGATCTCGGTCATCCGGCAGGCTTTGCCGAAAAGATGCGTCACACAGATGGCCTGGGTGTGACGTGTGAGCGCCGCAGGAAGGCGCTCCGGATCGATATTGAAGGTTTCGCGTTCGGGCTCCACCAAAACGGGTTTGTGGCCGGCGCGCAGAATTGCGAGGATCGTGGCTATATAGGTATTGGAGGCAACCATGATCTCGCTGCCTTTTGGCAGGTCGAGCGCTTCGATTGACAGGATCAGCGCATCCAGACCGTTGGCCACGCTGATGCAATGTTTGCTTTCCGCGAAGGCGGCGAATTCCGCTTCAAACGAGGAGACCTCATTCCCAAGTATGTACCACCCGGAACGAATAACGCGGGAAGCAACAGCCTCCAGCTCTTCCATCAGCGCACGGTTGGCCTGCGCAAGACTTTCATACTCAATCATCTCAGAGCCGTTCATAGGGAGTGTCGATGTAATCATCCTTATCATATCCGCGAGAGGCAAAAACGAGCAGGATCGAACCGGGACCGAAGGTCATCTCGTGCCAGTCCCTTGGCTCTACCAGGAGGCACTGGTCCGGTGACGACAAGGTAATCTCCTCGCGGGCTTTTCCATCGTCCATCAAAACCATCACGCTTCCCGAAAGCGCCACCAGCGCCTGTCGCGTCTGGTGATGACGATGGCCCCCGCGTGTATATCCGTCGGCTCCATAGATCCAGAAGCTCCGGACGACCGGAAATGGCAGTATTCCGTCCATGACGGTCAGCGCGCCTCGGCCGTCGGTCATCGTCTTTAACGTAAGCAAGGTAAAAGCAGACAAGATTGATCTTCCAGTTTTGCCCGGTTCAGCCGGTTGGGAAATGCGGAGCTGGCTCCCTCACCAAGCTGATGAGGTATCGACCGTAAGAACTCTTTTCAAGTGGAGCCGCCAGCCTTAGTAATTGCTCGGCATCTATGTAATCCAAATGAAAGGCGATTTCTTCGGGGCATGCGATTTTCAGCCCTTGGCGCCGCTCGATGGTGGCAATGAACTGGCTGGCTTCAAGAAGTGAATCGTGCGTGCCCGTATCCAGCCACGCATGCCCTCTTCCCAGGACGGCGACGTTCAGCCTGCCGGCCGACAAATAATGCCGATTGATGTCGGTAATTTCGGTTTCACCGCGCGACGAGGGTTTCAGACCGGCAGCGATGTCGAGCACGTCATTGTCGTAGAAATATAAACCCGTCACAGCGTAGGAAGAGCGAGGCCTGGATGGCTTTTCCTCCAAGGTGAGGACTTTACCCTGCCCGTCAAATTCCACGACCCCATACCGTTCGGGATCGTGGACTTTATACGCGAAGATCGTCGCTTCATCGGATCTTTCGGAAGCCGCGGATAAATCATGCGTCAGGAGGTTGCCGTAAAAGATATTGTCGCCAAGCACGAGGGCAGTTGCCTCTTGCCCGATGAATTCCCTGCCGATCGAAAATGCTTGGGGAATGCCTTCCGGCGCGGCCTGCACGGCGTACTGAAGATTCAATCCCCATTGGGCGCCGTCACCCAGCAACTGTTCAAAGCGCGGCGTGTCCTGCGGCGTAGAGATAATCAGGATATCTCGGATACCTGCAAGCATCAGCGTCGACAGGGGATAATAGATCATCGGCTTGTCAAAAACCGGGAGAAGTTGCTTCGAAATGGCGAGGGTCGCGGGATGGAGCCGGGTGCCCGAGCCCCCGGCGAGCAAGATGCCCTTGCGCAGCTTTTTCTTCGAAGACAAGAGACCTCCTGCAACTGGTAAATCCGCGCGCATTCACGAGCCTTCGTGATGACGTCGCCGTTCGACACTGCTCACTACAGATAGATCGATCGGCATGCAATGCACTTACCGAGACGGGAAGTAGCCCAACCCCTCATCAATCGGGCATTGGTCGAGGATAATTTGCTATACTGGATTGCGACGCCGCCTTTCCGTCTGCTACGGATTAGCCAAATTTCGCCCCTTGGAATATGAGCAAGACACCCGCTAAATGGCTGCAGACACTGCCGATCCACGTCCCCCCCGGATAAGCCTCATCACTGTTTGCTGGAACGCCGAGCGGACCATTGCCGATACGTTGCGGTCCATCGATACGCAAACCTACCGCGATTTCGAGCACATCGTCATTGACGGTGGCTCAAGTGATTCGACGCTCGCCATCATTGCTTCGGCACCGGCGGAGAACCGCCGCGTACTTTCGGGACGGGACGGAGGTATCTATGAAGCGATGAACAAGGGGATTGGCCTTGCGACCGGCGACATCATCGGATTCCTAAATGCGGACGACACTTTCGAGAGTAACGGCTCCCTCGAAATCGTGGCGGCCACGCTGGAAGACGAAGCCTATGACGGCTGCTACGGCGATCTCATCTATGTTTCCAACCAGAATACCGATCGCAAAGTCCGTTATTGGAAATCCTGTGCGTTTAAATCCGGTTCCTTTGGGCGCGGCTGGTGTCCGCCGCATCCAACCTTCTATGTTCGACGTCGCATCTATGAACGGTTTGGGACGTTTGATCTGCGTTATCGCCTAGCAGCCGACGTCGAGCTTATGATGCGATTTCTGGAAGTCGCGCGTATCAAAACCATTTATATCCCCCGCGTGCTGGTCAGGATGCGCTTGGGGGGCGCCACAAACAAAAACGTCCAAAACATATCGCGCCAGAACAAGGAAGTGCTGCGAGCCCTTGCCGACCACGGCTTCAAGATCTCAACCCCCGTGTTCTGGGCATCGAAGATTGCCAACCGCCTCGGCCAGTTCCTCACACGAAATCGATAGCAGCATCCCGTCAGATGTCGCGCAGGGTCAATAGCCAGTCACACAGCCATCCTTCCCCGCACCCCATCGGCAATCGTCGCCATCCTGTCCGCCGCCGCACGGCCGATCAGCATGAAGGCGTGCGTGCCGTTCGACCAGTAGACGACGTTCATGCCCTTGCGGCTTTCGAGATCCGGCGGCTTCGGCCCCCGGTCAGACCTAACGATGCAGAGCGCCATCGGGCCGGTTTCGGGGTCGAGATAGGCGATCTGGGCGAGTGGCTTGCCGTCATATTGCAGAAGCAAAGCGCGTTTGAAATCGATGCCCGGAAGCGCGACGGCTTCGGGTGAAAGCGACAGGCCGAGTTTTTCGTCGAAGGCGCTGAGCTGGGCTGCCTGGACATCTGTGGCTGGAACCGGGCCGGCGAGAGTTTCTCGCGTATAGAGGGAAATATAGTCGGCGACGACGGCGCGCCATTCGCTGTTTTCGTCCCTCGCCGATAAGCCTCTGCCGATGCCGATGACGGCGCGGTCGATGGCGATGCCGGCCACCAGCGCGGCGGCAAGCGCGCCGAGGAAGCGGCGGCGGGTGGCGAATGCGGGTGGGGAGCCGGATTTTGCGCTTGCAGGCGCGGGGATGGCGGCGAGCATTTTCTCCAGTTTCTCGCGCGGGGCTTCCGATAGCAGCGGGGCGAAGGCCTGCGCGAACGGCAGGCTGGCGCGCGACAGGAACTCCAGCCGCTCGGCGACGGCTTCATCTTCATTGGCGAGGGTTTCGATGCGGGCGGCCTCTTCCGCCGTCAGTTCGCCATCGATGAAGGCTGTGAGGTCCTCGTCGGAAGGAATGGTGTCTCTCGTATTCATTGCCGTCCCCCTTCCCGCCCGTCGTCGGAGAGCTTGGCGCGGGCAGCCGCCAGCCGGCTCATCACGGTTCCGATCGGAATATCCAGTATGCCCGCAACCTCGCGATAGGAAAGTCCTTCGACATAGGCGAGGAAAACCACCGTTCTCTGCGCTTCGGGCAGCGCATTCACCCGTTTCAACAGCTGCGCCGCCATCACCTGCGTTTCGGTATCGTGGGCGCCATCGAAGGTCAGCGCCTCGCCGGCATCGACAAAACCCTGGCCCTGGCGCACCCGGCGCGAGCGGATCTCGTTCAGCCAGATCGAATGCAGGATCGAAAACAGCCAGCGATCGAGCCGGGTGCCGGGGGTAAACTGATCGGCGCGCTCCAGGGCGCGCAGGCAGGTCGCCTGCACCAGGTCGTCGGCGACATCGCGCTGATGCGAGAGAACGAGGCCATAACGCCAGAGCCTTGGCAGATTTTCCGTCAGGCCGCTCCTGATATCCGCTGCGCTCGCGATGGCCGCCTCCGACGATCTTGCATGTCTGGGAACCGCCGGATGAACCGGCGATTCCATTCTTGCGCGACTATAGGCGGGAAACCGGGTGGGCGCGACCGACATTCGGATATCCTTCGTGGTTCCGTTTTCCCGCTCTGCCGGGCGGATCAGATCTTCGACGGGTCGAGGATTGCCGCGTTCAGATCCTGATATTCCTCGCAGCCCGTGCCGCAGATCGCCTTGATCGACTTCAACTGGTCCTTGGCGAGATCGAGCTGGCCCTTGATGACATAGGCTTCGCCGAGATATTCGCGGACCTTGGCGTATTGCGGGTCCATCTTCACCGATTGCAGGTAATAGGAGATGCCTTCGTCGGTGCGGCCGAGCTTGCGGGTGGCATAGCCGCGATAGTTCAGCACTTCGGCCGTGTTCTGGTCCTTCACCGTGTCGAGCATGGCAAGCGCCTCTTCATAGCGGCCGGCTTTCGCCAGCGAATAGGCATAGTCGGTACGGTTCTCGTCCGAAACATTGGCGCTCTGCTGCTTGACGCATTTCTTGGTCTTCTGGTCGTAGATCTCGCCCTTCTTGCAGGTCGGCATCGTGCTGCTGTCATTGCCCGCCGCAAAGACCGGCGCAGAGAAAACGAAAGCGGCAAGGCAGCCGCCGAGAAGGATGGAAGCGAAACGGACTGTCATGATCGTCATAGGGAAAACTCCTCGAGAAGTGACGTTGCGAGGAGAGAACACCGCTGCACCTCGCTTTATTCGGAGGCCTTCCCATTTTCTTCATCACTGCTTCGTGAAGCCACGAAGCCGAATAAATTATCGGGACCGCGTGTTTTCCGTCGTTCCGCCGGGAACGACAAGGAGAAATCTGTGACCGATAGCGTGAAACTCATAAGCCTCGCCACCGCCGCCCCCGAACATGTCATTTTCCAGAAAGAAGCGGTCGAAGCCTCCGCCCGGCTGTTTGCCGACCGTTTCGAGGATTTCCGCCATCTTGCCCGCGTCTTCGATAGCGCCGGCATTCAAAAGCGCCATGCGGCGCGGCCACTTGCCTGGTTCGACGAGCCGCATGGCTGGCAGGATCGAATGCAGGCCTATGCCGAGGTGGCGGGCGAGTTGTTCGTCAAGGCCGCCAGCTCGGCCCTTCGTCAGGCCGGGCTTGACGCCGGCGATGTCGACTGTGTCGTGACGGTCTCCTCGACCGGTTTTACGACGCCGAGCCTCGATGCGCAGATGGCCCGCCGGATGGGTTTCAGGGCCGATATCGAGCGCGTCCCGGTGTTCGGGCTCGGCTGTGCTGCCGGCGTGTCGGGCTTTGCGATCGCCTCGCGACTGGCGCGGGGCAGGCCGGACGCCGTCGTGCTGTTCGTCTCGATCGAGCTCTGCACGCTGGCCTTCCGGCTGGATGAGCTGACGCGGCCGAACATCATCGCGACGGCGCTTTTCGGCGATGGGGCTGCCGCCTGCGTGCTGCGATCCGGCGAAGGCGGGCTGGCGGAGGTGGAATCAACAGGCGAACATCTCTTTCCCGATACGCTCGATATCATGGGGTGGAAGATCGACGATGGCGGTTTCGGCATCGTGCTGGCGCAATCGCTGCCGCCCTTTGCCGAACGCGAGCTCGGCCCCGCGGTGACGGCCATACTGGCGCGCAACGGGCTGACATCAGGCGATATCGACCGCTTCATCTGCCATCCCGGCGGAACGAAAGTGTTGGCGGCGTTGGAGAGTGCGCTTTCGCTGTCGCCGCGCACTCTGGATCACGAGCGCGCCGTGCTTTCCGAATATGGCAACATGTCGTCGCCGACCATTCTGTTCGTGCTGGAGCGGGCGATCCAAGCGGGATTGCCGGAGCGTTCGGCGATGATTGCCATGGGGCCGGGCTTTTCGGCGAGCTGCGTGACGCTCAGGAGGGTCGCATGATGTGGCCGTCGCTCGCGCTTCTGGCGTTTGTGACCCTGCAGCGGCTCGGCGAACTCGTGCTTGCCCAGCGCAACACAGCCGCCCTTCTCGCCAGAGGTGCCAGGGAGGTAGCGCCGGAGCATTATCCTGCCATGGTGGCGCTGCATGCCGTCTGGCTCATCGGCCTCTGGCTGCTAGCGCCCGGCAGGCCGGTCGAGCTTTTTTGGTTTGCCGTGTTCATCGGGCTGCAGGCGCTCAGGCTCTGGGTGCTGGCGACGCTGAAAGACCGCTGGACGACGCGCATCATCGTCCTGCCCGGCGCGCCGCTGGTCACCTCGGGCCCCTACCGCTTCCTCCAGCATCCGAACTACGCGATCGTCGTCGGCGAGATCGCCGCCCTTCCGCTGGCCTTTGGTCTGCCGTTCTACGCGATCGGCTTTTCGCTTCTCAACGCCTGCGTTCTCTATATCCGCATCAAGGCTGAAAATGCCGCACTGAAAAGCGCAATGATTTTGAAATGAATGCGATTTTTCGTTTGCGCCATCCTATCGGCAGGGGCATTTTCACCCCGACAACAGAGCGGAATGCAGGGAAATGACGAAGAACGTTATCGTGCTCGGCGCCGGCATCGTCGGCGTGTCGACGGCCATCCATCTTCAACAGCGCGGCCGGCAGGTGACGCTGGTCGACCGCAAGGAACCGGGCAGCGAAACCTCCTTCGGCAATGCCGGGCTGATTCAGCGCGAAGGTGTCGCGCCCTACGGCTTTCCCCAACAGCTCGGCCTTCTCCTGCGTTATGCGCTGAACAACCGCATCGATGCGCATTATCACCTCCGCGCGCTGCCCAGCCAAGTCGCCTTTCTCGCCCGCTATTGGTGGAATTCGAATGCGCGGCGGCACGCGATCATCACGCGGGCCTATGCGCCGTTGATCGAAAATTCGATTGCCGAACACAAGGATCTGATCGAGGCGTCGCATGCGGAAGCGCTGATCCGCAGGGATGGCTGGATGAAGCTTTTCCGGACGCCGGCCAAGCGCGATGGAGCCCTGGCGGAGGCCGCACTTTGGCAGAATGAATTCGGGGTCGAATATGACAGCCTGACCTCGGCCGACATAGCTCGCATGGAACCCGATCTAACAGGCGATTTTGCCGGCGGCATCCGCTGGCGCGATCCCTGGTCGGTGCTCGATCCGCAGGCGCTGACCTCGGCCTATCGGCACTATTTCGAAAGCCTCGGCGGCCGCTTCGTCACAGGGGACGCCGCCTCGCTCGGTCCGTTCGGCTCCGGCTGGAAGATCATGACGGCGGACGGTTCGCTCGAGGCCGACGATGCGGTGATCGCGCTCGGCCCCTGGGCGGCCGTTGCGACACGCCGGCTCGGCTATTCCTTTCCGCTCGGCGTCAAGCGCGGCTATCACATGCATTATGCCGCCAAGGGCGATGCCGTGCTCCACAACTGGATGCTCGATGCCGAACGCGGCTATCTGCTGGCGCCGATGCACCGCGGCATCCGCCTGACCACGGGGGCGGAGTTCGCAACGCTCGACGCGCCGAAGACGCCGGTCCAGCTCGACCGGGCCGAAGCCGTGGCGCGCACGATCTTCCCGCTCGGAGACAGGCTCGATCCCGAACCCTGGATGGGCGCGCGCCCCTGCACACCCGACATGATGCCTGTTATCGGCAAGGCGCCGCGCCATCAGGGCCTGTGGTTCGCCTTCGGTCATGCCCATCACGGGCTGACGCTCGGGCCGGTGACCGGACGCGTGCTTGCAGAACTGATGACCGGCGAGACGCCGTTTATCGATATCACGGCCTATTCGCCGCAGCGCTTCAAGCCGTGACCCCAAGCGCCTTGAGGCCCCGGAGCGCCGATGTCGCAATGCCATCGATCGTATCGTCGATATCAACGGTGACGACGCCTGGCTCGCCTGTGGGAACCTCCAGCGTCGCCAACTGGCTTTCGAGCAGCGAGACCGGCATGAAATGGCCCTTGCGCTCGCCCATGCGTTTCGTCAGCAGCGCCCTGGAGCCTTCGAGGTAGGCGAAGAAGAGATTGCCGCCGGCAGCCTCTCTCAGCCTGTCGCGATAGATGCGCTTCAGCGCCGAGCAGGAGACGATGATGCCCTCGCCTCCCTCAAGCGATGTTTTGATGTCTTCGCCGATGCGGTCGAGCCAGGGCATCCGGTCGTCATCGGTCAGCGGAGTGCCCTTCGACATCTTTTCGACATTGGCTGCCGGGTGAAGCGCGTCGCCTTCGACGAAGGTCAGGTGCAGAGCCTCGGCGAGCTTTTCGCCGACCGAGGACTTGCCGCAGCCGCTGACACCCATGACGATGATCGCATGGGGTTTGTTCGTCCGCTCATCGGGCATGGCTTCTCCCAGCATCTAACTCTTGTCTACGCAATTCCTGGCAAAAGCGCTTCGCGCTTTGCCTGGAATTGCTCCGGCTCCCCGCTCAATCGAGCGGGAAGTGACAGGCATATTGTTGCGTGCCTTCTCCGCTTAATTCGGGCGAAACCTGGCGGCAATAGTCCTGCGCCTTCCAGCAGCGCGGATTGAAGTGACAGCCCGACGGCGGCTTCAGCGGTGACGGCAATTCGCCCTGCAGGCGGATGCGGTTCTTCTCGCGCTCGGGATCGGCAATCGGTGTGGCCGACAGCAAGGCTGCCGTATAGGGGTGACGCGGCCTTGCGAAGACCTCGGCGGCGGGACCGGTTTCGACCGGGCGGCCGAGATACATCACCATCACCTCGTCGGCGATATGATGGACGACGGAAAGGCCGTGCGAGATGAACAGATAGGCAAGCCCCATCTCCTTCTGCAGATCCATCAACAGGTTCAGCACCTGCGCCTGGATCGACAGGTCGAGCGCCGAAACCGGCTCGTCGAGCACCAGCACTTTCGGCCGCAGCATCAGGGCGCGGGCAATGGCGATGCGCTGGCGCTGGCCCCCGGAGAACATATGGGGGTAACGACCGTGATGTTCCGGACGCAGGCCGACGCGGGCCATCATCTCCTCCACCTTGCGGCGGCGGGCCGCGGCGTTGAGATCGGTATTGATCTTCAGCGGCTCTTCGAGGATCGCGCCAACCTTCTGGCGCGGGTTGAGCGAGCCATAAGGATTCTGGAAGACGATCTGCACCTGGCTGCGCAGGCTGCGGTCGCCGACGCGCGCCGGCTTGCCGTCGATCAGCAATTCGCCGGCCGTCGGATTCTCGATCATGGTGACAAGACGGGCAAGCGTCGACTTGCCGCAGCCGGATTCGCCGACGACGGCGAGCGTCTTGCCGGAATGGAGGCTGAAGCTGACGCCGTTCAGCGCCTTGACCGTGGCATGGGCTTTGAAGAGACCGCGGTTGACTGTGTAGAAGCGGGCGAGATCCCTGCCCTCGAGAACGGCGCCCGTCATACCAGGTCTCCTGCAGTTTCAACGGCCATGACGCCGGGATGGCCGAGCGGCTTGCCGTCCTTCAAAGGATAGTTGCACAGCGCCAGCCCAAGCTCCGGCCCCTGGCGCACGACACCGCGATCGCATTCGACCGTGGCGTAGCCGCAGCGCGGCGCAAACAGACAGCCGGTCGGGCGGCCGTGCTGGCCGGGAACGACGCCGGCGATCGAGGGCAGGCGCTGGCCGACCTCAGCGCGTTCCGGCAAGGCGGCAAGCAGGGCGGCGGTATAGGGGTGATGCGGATCGCGGAACAGCGCTCTCACCGGCTGCTCCTCGACCTTCTGGCCGGCATATTGCACCTGCACGCGCTCGGCGGTTTCGGCAACGACACCCATGTCGTGGGTGATCAGCACCAGCGCCATGCCCTGCTCCTTCTGCAGCCGCACGAGCAGATCGAGGATCTGCGCCTGGATCGTCACGTCGAGCGCGGTTGTCGGCTCGTCGGCGATCAAGAGCTTCGGATTGCAGGCGAGCGCCATGGCGATCATGACGCGCTGGCTCATGCCGCCGGACATCTGATGCGGGAAGTTCGACAGGCGATCCTCGGGCGCTGGAATGCCGACGAGGTTCAGGAGTTCGATCGACCGTTCGCGCCGTTCCCTCCGGTTGAGGCCCATATGGACACGCAGGGTCTCGCCGAGCTGGAAGCCGACGGTAAAACACGGGTTCAGGCTCGACATCGGCTCCTGGAAGATCATCGCCATGTCCTTGCCGACGATCCTGCGGCGCTGGCGGCCGGAGATCCCGCGCAAATCCTGGCCGTCGAACTGCATGCGATCGGCGGTGATCTTCGCCGTCCAGGGCAGAAGCCCCATCAGGGCCAGCATGGCAACGGATTTGCCCGAGCCGGATTCACCGACGACCGACAGGATCTCGCCCTTGTCGCAGGCAAGCGATACGCGGTCGACGGCCCGGAACAGACCGGAAGAGGTCTGGAATTCGACGGTCAGATTTTCAATTTCGAGAAGTGCCATCACGACCTCTTCAGCTTGGGGTCAAGCGCATCGCGCAGGCCGTCACCCATCAGGTTGATGGCGAGAACGGTGATGAGGATGGCGAGACCCGGGAATGTTACGACCCACCAGGCGCGCGAGATGAACTCACGGGATTCGGCCAGCATCGTGCCCCATTCAGGCGTCGGCGGCTGGGCGCCCATACCGAGGAAGCCGAGAGCGGCGGCATCGAGGATCGCCGCCGAGAAGGCGAGCGTCGCCTGGACGATCAGCGGCCCAAGACAGTTCGGCAGGATCGTCTTGAACATCAGCTGGAAGGTGCCGGCGCCGGCAACACGCGAGGCGATCACATATTCCTTCTCGCGCTCCGAAATGACCGACGCGCGCGTCAGCCGGACAAAATGCGGCTGGTTGACCAGCGAAATCGCGATCATCGCATTGGTCAGGCCGGGCCCGAGCACAGCCACCAGCACGAGGGCGAGCAGCAGCGATGGGAAGGCCAGGATGATATCCATCAGGCGCATGATCGCCGTATCGACCTTGCCGCGGAAATAGCCGGCGACGAGGCCGATCAGCACGCCGCATACGACCGACAGCGTGACGACGACAACGCCGATGAAGAGCGAGAAGCGCGCGCCGTAGATCAGGCGCGACAGGATATCGCGTCCGACGGCATCCGTTCCGAGCGGGAAGGAGATGCTGCCGCCCTCCATCCAGGCCGGCACGGCCAGCAGCGCCTGGCGGTTCTGCTCGTTCGGCGCATGCGGCGCAAAGACCGGCGCGAAGATTGCGACGACCAGGATGACGATGAAAACGACGAGGCCGATGACG
The DNA here is from genome assembly GCF_002914525.1 of Rhizobium hidalgonense. GTDB lineage: Bacteria > Pseudomonadota > Alphaproteobacteria > Rhizobiales > Rhizobiaceae > Rhizobium > Rhizobium hidalgonense. Next base: position 217,901 of record NZ_LODW01000022.1, read on the forward strand.
GCGCCCTTGTTGCGGGAGAAATAGTGCCAGAACTCCGCAGCGGCGGATGGCTGGCCGGTCTTGACGGTGACGGTGCTCATGAACCGCTCCTAGTGACGAATGCGCGGATTGATGAAGCCGTAGAGGACATCAACAATCAGGTTGACCAGCATGATGACGCCGGCGATCAGCAGAAGACCGCCCTGGACAACGGCGTAGTCGCGCTTGAACACCGAATCGACCATCCATTTGCCGATGCCCGGCCAGGAGAAGATCGTCTCGGTGAGAATGGCGCCGGCCAGAAGAACGCCGATCTGCAGGCCGATCGTGGTGATGACCGGGATCATCGCATTGCGCAGCGCGTGCACGCCGACGACGCGCAGCGGCTTCAGCCCTTTCGAGCGCGCCGTGCGGACATAATCCTCGCCGAGAACCTCGAGCATCGCCGAGCGCGTCTGACGCGCAATGACGGCAAGCGGGATGGTCGCCAGCACGATGGTCGGCAGAATGAGATAGCTGACGGCCGAGGAAAACGCGCCCTTCTGGCCGGACAGCAGGCTGTCGATCAGCATGAATCCGGTGACCGGCTTGAAGAAATACATCAGCGAGATGCGGCCGGAAACCGGCGTCCAGCCGAGATAGCCGGAGAAGAAGATGATCAGCAGCAGGCCCCACCAGAAAATCGGCATCGAATAACCGATGAGCGCCACACCCATCACGCTCTGGTCGAACCACGTGCCTCGCTTGACGGCGGCAAAGATGCCGGCGGGCACGCCAAGACAGACAGCGAGAATGATGGCACAGAAGGAAAGTTCCAGCGTCGCCGGAAACAGCGTCAGGAATTCGCCGAGAACGGGCCGTTTGGTGACGATCGAGGTCCCGAGATCGCCGTGCAGAATCTTTCCGAGATAATCGAAATACTGCACGTACATGGGCCGGTCGAAGCCGAGATCGTGCATGATCTGGGCGTGCCGTTCCGGCGCCATCACACGTTCACCCGATAAAAGCATGACGGGGTCGCCGGGAAGCATGCGGATGAATGAGAAGGCAATGAGGGAAACGCCGAGGAATGTCGGGATCAGCACCGCGAGGCGGCCGATGAAAAAACGCAACATGGCAGATATCCAATAGTTTCCGGCGGTCAGGGGGTGCCTGACCGCCGGCTTCGCCCAGCTCTGCTGGGCATTCTTACATTTTTCTTGTTATTCGGATACGTCGACGCCGTCGAAGCGGTGAATGCCGAGCGGATCCATGAAGAAGCCGGAGACCTTCTTGCTCATCGGAACGAAGACCAGCGAGTGATCGAGGGTCGCCCAGGGCGCTTCCTTCTTGAAGATCAGCTGCGCCTGCTCATAGGCCTTGGTCCGCTCGCCGACATCGGCGGTCAGCTTGGCCTTGGTCATCAGGTCGTCATATTCCTTGTTGCACCACTGAGCGCGGTTGTTGCCGCCGACGGCATCGCAGCCAAGCAGCGTATCCATGAAGTTGTCAGGGTCGCCGTTGTCGCCGGTCCAGCCGAGGATGACGGCGCCGTCGCGCTTCACGTCGGAGGAGAGCTTCAGATATTCGGCCCATTCATGGGTGACGATCTCGACCTTGACGCCGGCCTTGGCGAAATCGGCCTGGATCAGTTCGGCGGCGCGGCGCGCATTCAGCATGTAGGGACGCGACACCGGCATCGCCCAGACCTTCATGCTGAGATCCTTGACGCCGGCATCGGCGAGCGCCTTCTTGGCGGCATCCGGATCGTACTTGTCGTCCTGGACGGCGTCGTTATAGGACCACATTGTCGGCGGGATCGGGTTCTTGGCAACGGCCGCTGCACCCTGGAAGACGGCGTCGATGATCGCCTGCTTGTTGATCGCCATATTCAGCGCGCGGCGAACTTCCGACTTGTCGAACGGGGCCATCTGGGTGTTGTAGGCGAGGAAGCCGACATTGAGGCCGGCCTGTTCCATCACTGTCAGGTTGCCGTCCTTCTTCAGTTCGGGAACGTCGGCCGCATTCGGATAGGGGATCAGGTGGCATTCGCCGGCCTTCAGCTTTTGAGCGCGGACGGCGGCATCAGAGGTGATGGCGAAAACCAGATCGTCGATCTTTTCCTTGCCCTTGAAATAGGTTTCGTTGGCCTTGTAGCGGATGACGGCATCCGGCTGGTAGGCGACGAAGGTGAAGGGGCCGGTGCCGAGCGGCTGCTGGTTGAGCTGCGCCATCTTGCCGTCGGCGGCGAGCTTGTCGGCATATTCCTTGGAAACGATCGAGGCGAAGTCCATGGCGAGGTCGGCAAGGAACGGCGCTTCGGGATGGTTGAGCGTGAACTTGACCGTGAGGTCGTCGACCTTCTCGATCGACTTGATCAGATCCGGGAAGCCCATGCCGGCGGCGTATTCGTAGGAACCGCCCTCGACATACTTGTTCCACGGATTGTCGGCTTTCAGCTGGCGCTCGAAGGAGAACACGACGTCGTCGGCGTTGAAATCGCGCGTCGGCGTGAAGAAGTCGGTGGTCTGGTACTTGACGCCGGGATGAAGCTTGAAGGTGTATTCGGTGCCGTCGGCCGAAACGCTCCAGCTATCGGCCAGACCCGGTTCGATCTCTGTGCCGCCATGCTTGAATTCGACCAGACGGCTATAGACCGTGCGCGACGAGGCGTCGAAGGTCGTGCCTGCCGTATAGAGGCTCGGGTCGAAGCCTTCCGGCGAGCCCTCGGAGCAATAGACAAGGGTCTTGGACCAGGCCGACGTTGCCATGACCGAAATCAGGGCCGTCGCTGCCAGCATGACAGAGATCTTTTTCATAATATTGTTTCCCGGTTGTTCTTTTTTGATGTCTGGAGACCGCAGATATGCATCCCGATCGACGGTCGATGGAACGACATTTATCTACTGAAAGCAACGGGCTAAGGAGAAAATTTTTCCAGTTGGACAATTTTAGAAATTTTCAGTCAAAAATCGGCCTCATTCGGACATTTTCGGATAAAAACGTCCGGGATTTCGTCGTATTTTGGATAATTGCGCCTCTTATGCGTGTCGCGATCGATCGGATTCGCGTGCCACGCCGAGGATTTTTATCTCTTGCCGCGCCAGGGAGACGCGGCAAACAAAAACCGCGATTGCCGGGGCAACCGCGGTTTCAAAACTCTGTCCTGCTGTTTAAATTCAGGCGGCGGGCGCAACGATTGCGGGTTTGCGATAGGGCTGCTCGCCGGTAATCCCGAGAAGGAAATTGATTTGCGGACGCGCCTTGACGAGGTCGTCGATGGAATATTCCGACAGCACGGCGAAGAAGGCGTTAAGCGCCTTGCGCAGCGCCGAGTTCAAGCCGCAGCTATCGACCAGCGGACACTCGACCACGCCGTCATCCTCGAAGCATTCGGCCATGGCGAAACTGTCTTCCGTCACCCGAACCACGTCGAAGAGCGTAATCTCGGCGGCCGGCTTGCCCAGGCGTACACCGCCATTGCGGCCACGCACCGTCTCCACCAGACCCGCCTTGTTCAGCGGCTGGAGGATCTTGAAGAGAAAGAGTTCGGAAACACCATAAGCCCTGGCAATTTCCGGAATCCGGCTCAGGTGCCCGTCGTTGGCAGCACAATACATCAACATGCGAACCGCATAGTTGGTCTGCTTCGTCAACCGCATGCCATTCTCCTGACTCGTGCCTGTTCAGACCTATATAGGCGGTTTGGTAGTTTTGAACAATTCCAAAATATGAAATTCGCATTCAGCTTATGAGGCCATTTGCCGCGACGTCAATCCAGCTCCAAGATCTTCTGGTTGTAATCCAGAATGGCCAGATAGTGCTCAAATGAAACGGGGGCCGTAAGGCCCCCGAATTGCAGCTCGATGATCGCGTTGATCACTTCATCGTCGGCATGACGAATTCTGCGCCGCTCTTGATGCCGGAGGGCCAGCGGGCGGTGACGGTCTTGGTCTTCGTCCAGAACTTGATCGAATCCGTGCCGTGCTGGTTGAGGTCGCCGAAGCTCGAGGCCTTCCAGCCGCCGAAGGAGTGGTAGGCGAGCGGAACCGGGATCGGAACGTTGATGCCGATCATGCCGATATTGATGCGCGAGGCGAAATCACGGGCGGCATCGCCGTCGCGGGTATAGATTGCGACGCCGTTGCCGTATTCGTGCTTCATCGGCAGCGACAGCGCTTCCTCGTAGTTCTGGGCGCGAACGACAGAGAGGACAGGTCCGAAGATCTCGGTCTTGTAGATATCCATCTCGGGCGTGACATGATCGAACAGGCAACCGCCGACGAAATAGCCATCTTCATAACCCTGGAGCTTGAAATCGCGGCCGTCGACGACGAGCTTGGCGCCTTCCTCGATGCCGCGGTCGATCAGGCCGCGAACACGGGTATAGGCTTCCTTGGTGACGAGCGGGCCCATGTCGGCCTTCTCGTCGGTGTAGGGGCCGATGCGCAGCGATTCGATCTTCGGCGTCAGCTTCTCGACGAGGCGGTTGGCTGTCTCTTCGCCGACCGGAACGGCAACCGAGATCGCCATGCAGCGCTCGCCGGCCGAACCGTAGCCGGCGCCCATCAGCGCGTTGACGGCCTGGTCCATATCGGCATCCGGCATGATGATCATATGGTTCTTGGCGCCGCCGAAGCACTGGGCGCGCTTGCCGTTCATCGCCGCCGTGCCATAGACGTAGCGGGCAATCGGCGTCGAGCCGACGAAGGAGACGGCGCCGATATCGGGATCGGTGAGGATCGCGTCGACGGCAGCCTTGTCGCCGTTGACGACGTTGAGAATGCCGGCCGGCAGGCCGGCCTCGATCATCAGTTCACCGAGACGGATCGGCAGGGAAGGATCACGCTCGGAGGGCTTCAGGATAAAGGCGTTGCCGCAGGCGATCGCCGGCGCAAACATCCACATCGGGATCATGCCGGGGAAGTTGAACGGAGTGATGCCGGCGCCGATGCCGACCGGCTGGCGGATCGAATACATGTCGATCGCCGGGCCTGCACCCTCGGTGAACTCGCCCTTGGCGAGATGCGGAATGCCGCAGACGAATTCGCAGACTTCGAGACCGCGGATGACGTCGCCCTTGGCATCCTCGATCGTCTTGCCGTGTTCCTTGGAGATCAGCTCGGCAAGTTCGTCCATGTGCTTGTTCAGGAGTTCGACGAATTTGAAGAAGACGCGGGCGCGGCGCTGCGGATTGGTGGCAGCCCATTTCGGCTGCGCAGCCTTGGCGTTTTCGACGGCGGCGCGCATCTCGTCGACGCTGGCGAGCGCGACCGTCGCCTGCACTTCGCCGGTTGCCGGATTATAGACGTTGCTGACGCGGCCGCTGGTGCCGGCGATGTGCTTGCCGCCGATGAAATGACCAATCTCGTGCATGGGATGCTCCTCCTGTTTTGGATGGCCAACAATCGCACTTCAATTTGCACAAATCAATGCGCTGATATAAGGAACTGTTGTGCGTAAATTATAGCCCTATCACTGCATCAGGCGCTGTTACTTTCAAACTTGGCACGGTGCGCGGACAAGTCAAATCCGAAGAGGAGGTCAAAGCGATGAGCGGGAAAACCGTCGTCAGAATGGCGGAACTGGAGATCGTTCCGGACACGCTCGAGGCCTATCGCGCCTTGCTGACGGAAGAAATCGAGGCATCCGTTGCGCTGGAAGAGGGCGTTCTTTCGCTCAGCGCTGTCTCCCTCAGGGACAACCCAAACCGGATCCGCATTCTGGAGGTCTACGCCGACCAGCAGGCATACGAGGCCCATCTGCGGACAACGCATTTCCTGAAGTATAAGAATGAGACGGCGGGCATGGTGACATCGCTGACGCTGATCGAGGTCGATCCGATCGCCATGCGGGGCAAGCCATGAACTGGGACGATGTTCGCATCTTCCTCGCCGTCGCCCGCACCGGGCAGATCCTTGCCGCCTCGAAGCGGCTGGGGCTCAATCATGCGACACTCTCGCGTCGGCTGACATCGCTGGAAGAGGCGCTGAAGACGCGGCTTTTCATCCGCCGCACGAATGGCTGCGAACTGACGGCCGAAGGCGAAGTGTTCCTGGCATCGGCAGAACGGATGGAAACGGAAATGCTGGCCGTGCAGGCGAGCCTCGGCCACACCGACACGGCAATTGCCGGAACCGTTCGCGTCGGCGCGCCCGATGGCTTCGGTGTTTCCTTTCTGGCGCCGCGCATGGGCAGGCTGATCGAACGCCATCCTGAACTGAAGATCCAGCTCGTGCCGGTGCCGCGCTCCTTCTCACTGTCGCAGCGCGAGGCCGATATCGCCATCACGCTGGAGCGGCCCGAACAAGGCCGGCTCGTCTCCTCCAAGCTTACCGACTACACGCTCGGCCTCTATGCCTCGCGCGATTACCTCGCCTCGCACGGCACACCCGGCGATATCGATGCGTTGAAAACCCATCCGCGCATCGGCTATGTTGAGGACCTGATCTTCACCGCCTCGCTGAATTTCTCCGGCGAGGTGATGCGAAGCTGGGATGCAAGCTTCGAGATTTCGACCTCGATCGGGCAAACGGAAGCGGTGCGGTCAGGCGCCGGCATCGGCATCCTGCACGACTATATCGCCCGGCAGTATCCGGAACTCCAGCGCATCCTGCCCGACATTTCGATCCGGCGGGCCTACTGGACGACCTATCACGAGACGGCGCGCGACCTCCTGCGTGTCAGGAGCGTCGCCGACTTCCTGCAGGAACTCGTCAGCGCCGAACGCCACATCTTTCTTTAGAAAGAGACATGTTTTGCCGGCTCGTCGTTCTCATCAGGGTTCGGAACCGGCGCCTCGTCGGGCAGCCTGTCCGGCTCCGGCTCCGTGATCGGCGGCACCGGCTTCCAGCCGGGCGCCGGCATCGGCGGCTGATCGGGAATGGGTTCGTTGGGCACGGACATAGCCGCCTCCCTTTCATGATGTTCGATCGAGAATGTTCGGCCGGTGTTATTTGTCCGGCTTGAGCGATTCGGCAGCGTGCATTGGCATGCTGTCGATGATGGCGAAGAGCTCGCCATCGGTGATCGGCTCGCTGACCTTCAGCTTGACGGTGCCGTCCTTGCCGACAAGGAAGGCGGCGAATTCGCCCACATCCGGCGCCTCGAGGTCGTGGCGGATGGCTTCGCCGTCGAGACCGTCTGTCGCACCGAAAAGCGGCCGGACGCCAGCGCCGGATATCTTCAGCACCATCATGTCGCGCTCATCGAGCGCGCTTCGATCGGCCAGCAACTGGTTTTCCTGGCGGGCGGCGCGGGCATTGTCGCGATCGGCGAAAAGGACGAAGACACGGTTCTTCCATTGGAACGCGGCAAGGCTTTCGACCGGCGCATAGGCGCTGTTGGTCTCGTCGATCTTGGTCGCGCCGTAGAGAAGGGTTTTCGACATGCATATTCTCCCGTTAACTTGAAGAACGGCGCGAGGCGGCCTCGGTTCCATCGGAGAGCAGATCATCGACGAGCTCGCAAGCATTCGGCCGAATTTGGCACGCTTATGGAGCGCGGCGGTTGCTTGGGCAGAATTCATGTTGTCTGAGGGCCGGCACGGAAACACGGGGTCGCCTGCTTAAGACCTGCCAGCATCAATGGACCATCAATCTTCTTCGGCTTTGTCCTCATCTCCGGCGATTGCCCTGATCACCGCCAGTGTGCGGGTCCTCAGTTTGGGCGGAAGACGAAGTATCTCCTCGACAAAGCGGCGTCCTTCCGCGGTGGCGAGATAAGCGATACGCTCATCTGCCTCGGGTGCGATAGTCGCGCTCTCCCCTGAACCTGGTTGCGGCAGCCCGTCGAAAAAGCAGCCCACTGGCACATTCAAACCGCCGGCGATCTCATAGAGCATCGACGCACTGATGCGGTTCTTGCCACTCTCATATTTCTGGACCTGTTGGTAGCTCAGACCAACTTTCTGACCGAGTTCGGTTTGCGACAGGTTGGAATGAACTCGCCTGATGCGAAGCTGCTGGCCCACATGGATATCGACCGGGTGCGATGCTTGATTACTGTCGTCTTCAGTCCGAAATGTGTTACGCGGAGACTGGCTCGCGAACCGCTTTTCTACCCGATCATGCATTGGGTTTGCCTTCCTCTGAGAGACGCCCTCGCCAGTGTTAACGACGAGCGGAGGTGCGAAATGGAGCACTTTTAGAACTCAAAAGACTAATATGTCGAATATATTCCATGGATTAAAGCCATGCAAGATGTTGCCCGTTGTGCATGGACACTCGAGCGCGCATTGCGTGGAATTTGCGACATCACAGGTCAGCGCAGAAACTTACGCAGGAAGTTCTCGCTGTAGATGCGCGTGTGGATAGAACCGTGATCAGTGATTTGGAGAGAGGAAAATATAATATCTCTATTGATTTGCTCGATCGCCTCGCGAACGCACTATCAATAGATATCTCCGAGTTGTTTTCGATTCCTTTGCCGGGAGATAGACCGCAACCGATGAAGGCTGGACGGAAACCGAAGGTTTGATTTCAGAATTGCGTATTTTGTATCGCGCAGGCATGCATAACCTGAAAAATGCGGTGCCAAATTAGCACCTACGAAAATGCCCACTCGGGATCGCGCACGTCCACCAGCCCTTCATCATGACGGGTCTTAAACAGGCCCATAGGGGATCGCCAACGAAACTTTCGAGGGCGCCGCAGGCTTCCTCCTGTGACAGGCTGCCATATTTCCTGAGCACTGCCTCGATATTGCCCGGACCCAGCACATCGAGCGCCGAGAAGGGTTCGGCGTCCTCCAGCAGCACGCGATGCCCCCAGATACTCGGCTTTAATCCGTCAGCCGCAACGGAAAGAGGCGGCCTCGATCGTTACCCCAAAACAGGTCCGTGGTGTTCTTGAGCCAGCCCTGCCAATTGCTGTCTGCAAGTGTCTCGGTGGAGGATAGCAGACATTGCACAAACCCACCTGCCCCAAAAAGATTTCGGGCGAGCCAGGATGATTCATCATGAAGATGCTCGACGACGAGGTCGGCGACATCCTCATCATCGATCTGCAGGAAATCGATGCCCGGATCGAAATATCGCTTCCACAGGGATGCATTGGCCTGCTTGATCGCCAGCGCAGCGGACGGAAATTCGCCTCGCGGCAGTTCGGAGCGCAGCCGCGCGACCAGATCTCCGTCCCCATGGGCGCGGTCGACGTTTTTGAGGGCGAAGCGATAGGGGCCGTTTTGCGCGAGAACGCTATAAGGGATCATGTGGCTGCGGCTTAGCCCAAAGACGTTGATCGCGTCGCCATCGAGTTTTAACCAACCGGGCCCCTTTCGTGAACCGCCTGAGGGTGAGGATCAGCATGCGGATGATCGCGCCGGCTGCCCAATAAACCGCGGCCTGTCTCCTCGCCTTCGGACGTTTCCCGCTGAGCCTGCGCCGGCAGGCAATGATCGACCGCCCAGATTCGATAGCGGATTGCGGTCCGGAACATGCTGATCATCGAAATCGCGAATGCGCCGGTGGCAAAGAGGAATCTTGCCGTTCCGGGCCTGGCGCTCAGCACCCATCCGGTCGCTATCGCCGCTCGCTATCAATGATAGCCCACGTGAAAGTGCGTTGTTCGAACCACTTCGAAGTCAGCGAAGAGGCGACGGCCAGGCACCATCCGCCAACCGGCGATCGCGGACCAGCTTAGCGAGGAAGGTCAAGTTACGGGAAGGAGGCGGGACTACGTTCATCGGGCTCGGCGAACGGGCCGCCCGACCTGCATATGCTAGTCAAGACCGCGTGCGGGAACATCTCGCCAGTTTCTTGACTTCTTCGATGGTCTTCAAAGATCGATACTGCGGCCGCGATTGACAGTACGATTGCGCCGTTCCGAAACGATCTTCTCACTGCTTTCCCAGCGGACGGTCTGCTGCAGGATTTTGAGCCTCTCCCGCATCACCTCAAAGGCTCGGCGCTGCGCTGGAGGCACACGGTTGATGAGATCGTTCTCTTGCCGGAGGATGGCATTGCGGCCGAAGCGTTCGTCGAGCGCCGTGCTGATTGCGGCAAACTCCCGGCGAATGCTGGGATCGAGGACAGCGGCTGATGGACTCAGCTTACGGCCGCTGCTCTTCGCCTCGGTGACCAGGCGCAGGAGCGCATTTTCGGCCATCCTCGACAGGCCGGGTATGGCGACCGCCATGCACCGCCGCTCTGCCGAAATGACCTGTCGTTCTGCATCGAGCAGATTGACATAGGACGACCCGAGTGAGCGCAGGCGGGCGGCGACTTCCGGCACCGCCTGCACTGCCTCTTTCCGCTCCCGGCCGGAGGCGAGCATCCGATCCACGAGACGATCGGAACCGCGCAAGGCGCCGTAGGCGGCGAGGTCATTGATCACTGCAGCGGCGATACGATCGGCGGCAAAGCCTTTGATAAGCAGCTCTTCGATCTTGTCGACAGCGCCGGCCGGATCGCGCCAGATCGTTCGTGCGACGGCGGCCAGCGCCGCTCGCTGCTGGCGATAAAGAAGGCCGGCGAGAGCGCGAGATCTCGCCTCGTCGTCGACCGAAGTCTTGAACTCGGTGACTGCGGCCAGCATGGGGACCTTCTCCTTCCCCAGGTCGGCACTGGCGCCCGCAACGATCTTCGAACGATCGTGCCGTTCGGCGAGATGCTGCTCGTCGGCAAAACGCTTCACGGCCTCGAACAGTTTGATCAGCGCCTCGCCCTGGCCCGGCATCAGATCTTCCGGCATGCGCCCGGCAATGTTACGCTCGGCAACCGCATCCGCCTTTGCGGTGAAGGCGCTCCAGCCGAAGCGGGCGGTCAATGCCTCGCTGACCGCCTTGACCTCCTGCACGACCGAACGGTCCTCGGCGGCAATCGCAAAGGCCGTCTTATAGGCGTCGTCACCGCCTTGGCTGCGTACCGCCTCGATCTCCATAAGCCGCGCCATCGCATGTTCGGAGAGCGCCGGGACGGACAACGCCATATGCCCTCGACGTCTCTCCTCGCGTTCGTGGAATCGTTCAACATTCCTGCGAAACTCGGTCGCATGGGCCCGTGCGAGCGGCCGCAGTTCCTCCAGAGCGGAGATTGCGGCGCTACGCTCGTTGCGGGCGGCCCGCCCGTCGATGATGAGATCGGAGCCGCGCAGCCGGCCAAGCCGATCGGGTTCTGCGGCAAGATCGTCGGCGAGCTTGCGCGGTTCGGCGCTGGCATCCGATGCCAGCGCGTTCAGGGCGGCAAGCGCTGCATCTGGATCGCGATAGATCTTCTCCAGCAACGGTCGAAGGATCGCTTCCTGCTCCGCCCAGGTCGGGGACGAAAGCTGCAGCAGCCGCGCATCCTCCTCGACGCTCGTGACGAAGGAAGTGGTCGGCGGGATCAGATAGTGTGCTTCGCCAGCGCTCGCACCCGAGACGACGTGGGATTCAGTTCGGTCATCGCTGTAGACAACCCGCCGTTCCCGCTCGATCGCAAAGCCGAGCGCCACGCTCGCCCTTTCCCAGAGTTTTTCCACCTGCTCCTTCTTTACAGCAATCCACGCAAAGCGCCGGGAGAGGCTTTCCTCCATCTCGACTGCGGCCAACGAAAGATGATCGATCCCGCGGCGCCGGGCGAAGTCGTCGGCATATGCGCGATAACCGGCCTCGCTTTCAAAATCGAGCGTCGTCGTCTTGGCGCCGGAGCGCGACAAGCGCTCGACAAGCTGCTTGAACATCTCAGGCCGATGGCTCTCGCGCTCAATCCGCTCCCGACGAGCCTCGGCGGTTTCGATCTGCTTGGCCGTCCAGACGTTGCGATCGACTTCCCTCTCCTCGTAACGCTTTTGACCCGTTTCCTCGTCAACGACGGGAACGCTCACCTTGACCCGTTCCACGCCGTCCTTGCGCAGCGTGACAGTGTCGCCTTCCAAGACGCCCGCTTCCTCGAGCGCCTTCGGCAAGCTGACGCCCCAGAGTCGATGGACGGTTCCATCATCCGTCCTGATGTCGGCGTAGGGACTGTCGTCGGCATCCTCGTCAGCTGGCCGGAATTTGGCTTCTCCGGTTTCGACAAGCTCGCCGCTCACACCCGCGGCATGATCGACATGCGGTCTCCGTCCCCATTCCGGCCGCGCCGCGAAGTCCTCTGTCGCCGCGTAAAGATCGGCGCGATCGCGATGCCGGGTCATCGCCACATAGGTCAGATGCTGATCCATCATCCCGGTGGCAAGCACGAAGGTCCGGTCGACCGTGGCGCCTTGCGATTTGTGGATCGTTGCGGCATAGCCGTGATCGACATTGCGATAGCTGTCTTCGCTGAAGACGACCTTGTGGCCATTGTCGAGATGCACCGACAACAATGGATCGCCCTGTGTGTCAGCGGTGGAAACGACTGTGCCGAGCATGCCGTTCTTGACATATTGCGGACCGAGATGACGGGCGCGCGGCTCCAGGAAACGAGCATTCTCCAGGAAGATGATGCGATCGCCAGCAGCAAACTCGCGCGCACCGCGGGCCGTCTCGAATTCGCGGGCACCTGCCAGCGCACCCTCGTCCGTCATCACTTTGCGCAAGGCCTCGTTCAGCTTGCCGACGTCGTCATTGGTGTGGGCAAGGACGAGGAGCTCATCGCCGCGCAGCCGGCCTTCGTTTCCCCCGGAAACAGATTTCTCGACTGCCTGTTTGCGCGCCTCACTCCAGTCGGACACGATCCGATCGATCGTTCCGGCACGTGTTTGCGCCTCGATCAGATGGCCATGCGCGGCATAGGCGTCGAGCGCTTCCTCCACCCTCCCTCGGGCGAAGAGCCGCGAGGCCTCCCGCGCCCACTCATCACGCTGGCGGCGCACGCCGGCAAGCTCGGCAAAACCGATCCGCTCAGTGATTGCCCGGAAAGCAGCACCGGCCTGGATCGGCTGGAGCTGCATCGCGTCACCCGCAAGCACGGCTTTCGCGCCTGCGTCTTCCGCCGCCTTGAGGACACGCGCCATTTGTTGCGACGACACCATACCCGCTTCATCGATGACAAGGACATCGCCGCGATGGAGCGTGTCGCGCCCGTTGGCCCAGGCCAGCTCCCAGGAGGCGAGTGTGCGCGACTTGATGCCGGAACTGTCTTCCAGTCCTTCCGCCGCCTTGCCCGCAAGCGCGGCACCGATCACTCGCCTGCCCTCGCCCTCCCAGGCAAGACGCGCCGCCGCCAACAGCGTCGACTTGCCGGCGCCGGCGAGACCGACCACTGCGGCAATGCCGCTGTTACCCGTTACGTGACGAACCGCATCGACCTGTTCCGCATCGAGCCGGAAGAGATTTCCCGGATCGCCAGTCTCGACGCTTTTGATGGCGGCTTCGACCTGCCGTGGCGAGACGCCAAAGCCGCCACGCTTCAATAGGACCTGTGCGGAGTGCGCCATGTCATATTCGACGCGCAGAATGTCTCGCGTTGTGAATACGGCCGGTTCCGATACCTTGCCGGTCTCCGCATCAATCTCCTGCGGCCTCAGCATGACCAGCTGGTCGGACGCCATCAGCCGGGCACGGATGTTAGCAAAATCGGTGGGATCATCGACAGTGCGGTGGAGCGCCTTGGCGATATCCCTCTCGTCGAAGGTGGATCGTTCGTGGCCGAGTTGCTTCAGCAGAAGCTCTGGCTCGGCAATCAAGCGGTCGGCCATCTGCTGGCGCCGGGCAAGATCGGCGGGAGCGAAGTAGAGCTCCCTGCCCTTGCCTGCGAGGGCTGCCTTCACTGACCCGAGATGTCTCTGGGCGATGCCGCCGAGGCCCTGTTGGGCATAGGAGCGCCCATCGAGCCGGATCTCGTGACCGGCCAGCGCCAGATGCCGGTTGGCTGTTTCCGCCCAGGCGATCTTCCAGGCCTTCATCGTTTCCCTGTCGCCGGCCCAGACCCTATTGACAATCCTCCCGTTCGGACTGTCGGGCGTTACGACACGCAAAGGCTTTCCATCTTCCCCCATGATCGTCACCCGCTTCCGGCCAAACCCCTCCTCCGCGAGCGGCCTCAGCGTCGTCATGACATGGGCGTGGGGATTGCCGTCCTTGTCGTGATAGACCCAATCAACCACCATGCCCCTAGCTGTGAGATTGTCCCGAACGAACTCGCGAACCATTGCAATATTCTCCGCCCGGGTCAGTTCCTCCGGCAGGGCGATGATCAATTCGCGGGCAAGCTGTGCGTTTCCCAGCGTCTCGAAGGCCTCCACAGCATTCCAGAGTGCTTCGCTCGCACTAGCAACGGAAAGGCCGTCGATCGCCTTATGGAGCCAATCCGGAACACAGTCCGGCAAGGCAAGCTCCTCATGCACCAGATCGGAAGCTCCACTTCGATAGTTGTAGGAGGCGCCGACCTGTTCATCCATCATCCGGGTGCGATGACGATAGGCAGCAGCCGAAATGATGCTGCGCCCCGCGCCCCTGCTGATCACCTGCGCTCTGACGAACATGATCGCCATCAGACGTCTCCAATCCTATCAAGCACGTTGGGCTAGCGACCTACTTCGCACCAACTGGACCGAGAACCGACGGCGCGTTAGGTAACGTGTCTCCAACCCATTTTCTCGCCGTGTCGTTCTGAGCTACGACAACTTAGACGATTTAACTATCGTGTTCAAGATAGTTAAAATACAAGACTGGACCTCCCCGCGGCCTTCACAGGCTGCGCCCGGGTTGACCCGTCAGCTTGGTGCATCCATTGAAAAGCGAAATCGGAGATGCAGGTAAAATTGAGGTTTGGCCCGCGCTAAAATTCTCGTGGACGGTGCAGAATCTTTCGCCTATCGATGGTGTATGAAGTCGTCCGTCGATCATATGCCGCTTCGCAAGCAGCGAGAGATTGGCCGTGTTTTGGAAATCCTCCACGAGGAATTTGAAGACGCGGTGAACGACGGTACGGCGGAGTTCAAGAAGCGCGGCAGGATCTTGAAGATCATCCTGTTCGGCTCTTACGCCAAGGGTGGATGGGTGGATGAACCTTTCACGATGAAGGGGTATCGCTCTGATTTCGATCTGCTGATCATCGTCAACAATCGCAAGCTTTGTGAGTTCGCCGAGTACTGGCATAAGGCCGCTGACCGGCTGATTCACGACAAGTCGATCGAGACGCCGGTGAGCTTCATTGTGCATTCCAGGCGGGAGGTGAACACCTACCTGAAAGAAGGGCAATACTTCTTCTCTGATATCCGGAAGGAAGGCATCGTTCTCTATGAACTCGATGATGAGCCGCTTGCCGAACCGAAGCCACTCTCGCCGGCCGATCGGCTTCGGGTGGCGAAGGAGCACTTCGCAGACCGGTTCTTGGCCGCGGAAGAGTTCTCAGATTGGGTTCAATACGCTCGCACCAAGACACAAACGAAAAGAGCAGCGTTCGCACTACATCAATCGATAGAACAAGCCTATTCCTGCGTTTTATTGACGCTTACCAATTATGGGCCGCCATCCCACAACATCAAGTTCCTCCGCTCGCTTGCCGAGGAGCAGGACCGGCGTCTGGCCGAAGCCTTTCCACGCGATCAGCAGCGTGAGCGCGCCTGGTTCAACACCTTGAACGAAGCCTATGTGAAAGCGCGGTACTCCAAGCATTTCAACATCAGCGAGGAGGCTCTCAGCTGGCTTGCACAGCAGACCAATTTGTTGCTTGAGCGGGTCAAGACTGTGTGCTCTGAGCATCTTGAGCGGCTCAGCAATGAATAGCGGATAACGACATCGCAAGCGAAATTGCCCTGAATTAAAGCGCCCAGGGTTTCTTATGGTGAAGCTTGCTGAAGTCGCCTCCGACCGCCATTCGATGGCGGTCTCCACCCGCACCTCATTGGCCAGTGCAACGCGGGAATTTCTCGCGCGTGATAGCCGGGCCCCGACCAATCCGGCGATCGGCTACTACGCCCGATATTCCGCCCTCAAGAACTGGGACGCGACTGACGGCCTGTTATTGCCTGAGTCACGACGTTCGATAAGGGCAATTTGCTTCAATCGCACGTGACCCTTTAACGAACACCCAGAACTTCGAAGCTCCAGAAGTCCGTGTCAAAAGCCCGATTTCTCTTCGGGTGCACTCATCAATAATCAAATACTTGGGTGGAATTTGAATGGTACGGTTGGGGGGTCTCGAACCTCCGACCTCAGGTGCCACAAACCTGCGCTCTAACCAACTGAGCTACAACCGCACATGTCACGCTTGGCGCGACGGGGGTCACATACGAGGACTTGGCGATGAATTCAAGCCCCAATCCTCGTCAATATACAAAAAGGCTGGACGCGAGGTCCAGCCTTTTATCGCTGAGTTGTTAAGACCGATCAGGCAACCTTGAAGGAAGCCATGGCCTTTTCGGCGGCGTCCTTGGAAGGCTTTGCGAGCTTTTCGGCAACTTGCTTGGTGGTTTCCTGGATCGACTTCGCCTGCTCGACGGTCAGTTCGGCCTGCTTGCGGATGAACGAGGTCTGCAGTTCGAAGAATTCAGCGGCAGACTTGACGCCGAGCAGGGCTTCGAAGTGCGACAGCGAGTTCTCGGAATTGACGCGCAGGATGTCGATCGCCTTCAGGCCGAGCTCGACGCTGCCGGCCTGTGCCGTCTGGACGGTAGCTTCGAGCGTCTTGCCGGCTTCTTCACCAGCGGTCTTCAGCTTGGCATAGGCGTCCTTCGACTGCTGAGCGCCCTTTTCGGCGAAATCACGGAAGGATTCCGCGAACTTGGACGGGTCGAAAGAAGCGATTGAAAAAACGTCGTCGGTCTTTATGGTAGCCATGGGTCGCATCCTTTGGGCTGAGGCAGTCGCTGCCTGCAATAGTTGGGATGCAGCTTATATAGGACATTTCATTGTGCATTGCAACAATTATTGTGCGGTGCACAAGGCGTTAACCTTGCCAGCCGAAAACCCCCTGCTCTTCTGGACCCGCATGCGCCCCGCAGTTATTAATAAGCCGTTAATTTAGAAGGCCGACAGCGACAAGGTTCGATCATGCCCGCAGTCCAATATCCGTTCATCGATATCGCCGTGCATGCACGGGTGCGGGAACGCTTTTCACGCGGCGAAGCGATGGTGCTGTTTTCATCAGACCTTGCCCGCCTGCTCTGGGCGAACGGTGCGGGCGCCGAGCTTTTCGGCCATTCGGCCGTCTATGATCTGCTCGATCAGGGTATCGACCGCAAGGACATCACCTTCCGCCAGTTCGAGACGGCGGCGCGGCAGCTTACCGATATCGGCGAGAGCCGCAGCCTGATGATCCGCGTCGCCAAGGGCTTTCAGCGCGTGCAGGTGCAGGCGGCGGCCGAACTGATCCGGCTTTCCCAGGGCGAAAAGGCCATGCTGTTTTCAGTGCCGGTCTCGGCAAAGCCGCTGGCCGCCGGCGCCTCGGCGGCCCAGATGCTGCAGGGGCTCGATGATCCCGACACGCATATGGCCGTGATCGGCGCCGATGGCGGCATCATCGCCGCCTCGCCGGGCTATGCCTCGCTCGGGATTTCCGAGCAGACCGCAAAGACCTTGATCAACCTTGCCGGCGCGCATCCCGACCGGCTGGTGAAGCGACCCGTTGCCACCGGCAGAGGCAATCTTCCGGCCGCCGTCGGCAAGCTCAGCGACGAGCCGGCGCTCAATCTTCTCTTCGCCGTGGAGACCGCGATCGGCCATCTCGACCCGATCGACGCAGCCGCGCCCGACCCGATCGATACGGCCGCGCCCGACTTGATCGATGCGCCCTCGCTCGACTTGATCGATGCACCCGCGCTCGATTTGGTCTATGCACAGGAAGACGCCGTGCAGCCGGCCGAAGATTTCCGCGACGCGCCCGTTGCCGACGCAGGCTTTACCGAGATTATCGAGGCTGTCTCGGGGATCGAGGAAGTCGAGGAAACGCTCGAGAATATTAGCGGCGAAAACGAGCTTGCGGCGGAGACTGCAGCGGCAGACGAATTGGATGACGAGACTGGTCTCGCCGGCCATGCGGAGCCAGAGAGCGACGGCGGCGTGATCGACAGCAGCGCCGATGAGACCAACGCGCCTGCCGCGATCATCGAAGACGACCTGGCCTCGGTCACGGAGACGGTGGAAACGGCGACGGCGGAACCGCCTGTCGACGCTGGCGAGAAGCCGATCGGAGACGCGCCGGCAGTGATTGACGAAGAGCCCGCCCCCGCGGTGCCTGACGTTCCCGAGGCGTCCCCTGTCCCTGAGCTTGCGGTCGAGCCCGGCTTCATCTTCAGACCGAACAGCCGCGCCACGCGCTTCGTCTGGAAGATCGATGCCGAGGGCCGGTTCAACGAGGTCAGCCACGAATTTGCCGAGGCCGTCGGTCCGCATGCCTCCGACATCATCGGCTCCGCCTTCAGCGATATCGCCGCCCTCTTCAATCTCGATCCCGACGGCAAGCTTGCCGAAGCGCTCGCCCGCCGCGACACATGGTCGGGCAAAACCATCCTCTGGCCGGTCGAAGGCACCAGCCTCGTCGTTCCCGTCGATCTGGCGGCGCTGCCGACCTATACCCGCAACCGCGACTTCGACGGTTTCCGCGGCTTCGGCGTCGTCCGGCTTTCCGATGCACAGGAAGATCCGCTGGCGCTCGGCCTGACACTCGGCCCGGATGGCGTCGGCCATGATGCGGCAAGCCTTGGCCCGGTGACGGAGACCATCGCCGAGGCGGTCCACGAGGTGCCGGCAGCCCATGACGAGGTTCCGAGCGAACCCGCCCTGACGGATGAGGATGAGGACCAGACGCTTGCGGCAAGCGAGCCGCGACGGCAGTCGGAACCTGAGGAGATTGCTGCCGAGCAGGCGTCCGGCGAGGCACCTTTCCAGCAAAGCGTTTCGGAAAATACAGACGATAGCGCCGATGCCGGCGATAGCCCTGCCGTCGAACCGGCAGCGGAACCGTCGAGCGAGCCGCCGGCACTGCGCATTTCGGAAACTCCCAACCGCCGTTTCTCTGACAAGATCGTTCAGCTTCACAATAGCGGCGCTGCACTGACGGCCGCCGAGCAGGCCAATTTCCGCGAGATCGCCAAGCGTCTCGAGGCCTTCGGCGCCAGCAAGGACGAACCTGCCGCGCCGGCGCCGGTGGAGCCCACCGTCACGGCGCAGGCGGAACCTACCGGCGCGGAAACGGCCAGCTTCGAAGAGGCGTCCGGCGCCGCGGAGGTCGAGACCGAAACACCCGTTGCCGACGAGGCGGAAGTCCCGTCGCTCGAGGAGATCGCGCCGCAGGAGGCGATTTTCGAGAATGCCGCCAACTCGCATGACGACGCCGGTGCCGAGGAGCCTGACGTCATAGAAGAGGACGAGGCGACGGAAGGGCTGGAGGAGACGGTCAGCCAGATCGAAGTTCTGACGAGCTTCATCCCGCCCCGCGTCAAGATGACCGACGGCCTCTCGCTGGGAACGGTCGACCAGCTACCGGTCGCCGTGCTCATCCATGTTGGCGATGCGTTGATCCATGCCAACCCGGAATTCATGCGGCTGACAGGCTACGCGTCGCTCGATGCGCTGCGCGAGGTCGGCGGCATCGAAGCCCTGCTGCAGCGCCGCGAGCTCGAAGAAAAGGCCGCGGGCGCCGGCACCATGATGCTGGTCAAGGCTGACGATACGCTGGTGCCGGTGACGGCGCGGCTGCAATCGGTGCGCTGGGAAGACGCCAACGCCCTGATGCTGGCGTTGATGCCGGTCGAAGGCAAGGATGACAGCCGCAGCGAAGCAAACCGCGTTGAAGGTCGTTCCGAAGGCCGCCCCGAGCGGATGGTCGAAAAGGTCGCCAAGCTTCAGGTCGAGGTGGAGGAACTGCGCTCGATCCTGGAAACGGCAACCGACGGCGTCGTCGTCATCGGCACGGAGGGCGACATCCGCTCGATGAACCGGTCGGCGAGCGCGCTTTTCAATTATGATGAGCAGGAGACGCGCGGCAAACCCTTCGTCATGCTGTTTGCCCATGAGAGCCAGAAGGCCGTGCTCGATTATCTGAACGGCCTCTCCGGCCATGGCGTCGCCAGTGTGCTGAATGACGGGCGCGAAGTGATCGGCCGCGAGGCCGCCGGCGGCTTCGTGCCGCTGTTCATGACGATGGGCCAGCTCACCTCTTCCAACGGCTATTGCGCCGTCATCCGCGATATCACCCAGTGGAAGCGCACCGAGGACGAGTTGCGCAACGCCAAGGGGGCGGCCGAAACCGCCAACGCCCACAAGACCGATTTCCTCGCCCGCGTCAGCCACGAAATCCGCACGCCACTCAACGCCATCATCGGCTTTTCCGACATGATGGCTGGCGAGCGCTTCGGGCCGATCGGCCATCCGCGCTATATCGAATATGCCAACGACATTGGCCGCTCCGGCCGGCACGTGCTGGATATCGTCAACGATCTGCTCGATATTTCAAAGATCGAGGCGGGCGAGATGGATCTCGATTTTGCCGCCGTCGGCCTCAACGAGGCGGTCTCCGAGGCCGTTGCCCTGGTCCAGCCGCAGGCGAACGGCCAGCGCGTCATCATCCGCACGGCACTGTCGCATGCGGTGCCGGAAGTCGTGGCGGATCTGCGCTCGGTCAAGCAGATCGCGCTCAACATCCTGTCGAACGCCATCCGTTTCACCCCATCCGGCGGGCAGATTGTCGTTTCCACCTCGTATGAGGCGAATGGCAGCGTTGTGCTCAGGGTCCGCGATACCGGTATCGGCATGACGCGCAGCGAACTCGACCAGGCGATGAAGCCGTTCCGGCAGGTCTCCTCGACCCAATCGCGCCATCGCGGCGACGGCACCGGCCTTGGCCTGCCGCTGACCAAGGCGATGGTCGATGCCAACCGGGCGGTATTCTCGATCAATTCGGCGCCGAACGAGGGCACGCTCGTCGAGATCACCTTCCCGTCGCAGCGGGTGCTCGCCGGCTAGTCTGCCGTTTAACGCATCGTGCCTTGATTCAACGTGTTACAGCGCATTTTGCGCGTCTGAAAAGACGCGCGGCGCTGCCATTTAGCATAAAGAAAAGGCAGCCTCGGGCTGCCTCAAATTGGGTGCTGTTCAAACAAGAGCTTAGTCGGTCAACATCATGTTGCAAGCCCGAAGGCTTCACGCCGCCTCGTTCATGTGCGGCCGCTAAGTTAGCTTCACCTTTGGCAAACCTTTCTTAACGAAAGGTTTCAATGACGAAAGATTGATAGATGGTCAAAGCTTATAGGCTGGTGCATCGACCCGACAATCGGGATCGATTTTCGGGTCTGGCCTTTCAGTCCTTGAGTTCGCTCAAGCCGGCGAAGAGCCGCAGCGCCTCGGGATTGGCGAGTGCTTCCTGGTTTTTCACCGGCCTGTTGTGAACGACCTCGCGCACTGCGAGCTCGACGATCTTGCCTGACTTAGTGCGGGGTATATCGGCGACCGCGATGATCTTTGCCGGCACATGCCGCGGCGAGGCGCCGGTGCGAATCCGTGTCTTGATCGCCTTGACGAGATCCTCGGTGAGCGACACACCCGCTGCCAGGCGGACGAAGAGGATGACGCGCACGTCGTCGTCCCACTCCTGACCGATGCACAGCGCCTCGGCCACCTCCTCCATCTGCTCCACCTGATTATAGATCTCGGCCGTGCCGATGCGCACGCCGCCGGGATTGAGCGTCGCATCCGAACGGCCGTGGATGACGAGACCGCCATGCTCCGTCCATTCGGCAAAATCGCCGTGGCACCAGACATTGTCGAACCGATCGAAATAGGCGGCGCGATACTTGGCGCCGTCGGGATCGTTCCAGAACATTACCGGCATCGACGGGAAAGCCTTGGTGCAGACGAGTTCACCCTTTTGCCCGCGCACCGGCTTGCCGTCATCGTTCCAGACGTCGACCGCAAGACCGAGGCCGGCTCCCTGGATCTCACCGCGCCAGACCGGCTGCAGAGGATTGCCGAGCACGAAGCAGGAGACGATATCGGTGCCGCCGGAAATCGAGGCGAGCTGCACATCCTGCTTGATGCCCTCGTAGACGAAGGTGAAGCCCTCGGGCGACAGCGGCGAGCCGGTGGAGGTCATCAGCCGCAGGCTGGAGAGATCGTGGCTCTTGCGCGGCGTCAGCCCGCTTTTGCGCACTGCATCGATATATTTCGCCGAGGTGCCGAAAATCGCGAATTTCTCGGCCTCGGCATAGTCGAACAGCACATTGCCGTCGGGCGCGAAGGGCGAGCCGTCGAACAGGCAGAGCGTGGCGCCGCTGGCAAGGCCGCTGACCAGCCAGTTCCACATCATCCAGCCGCAGGTGGTGAAGTAAAACAGCTTCTCGCCGGCCTGCAGGCCGCAATGCAGCCGCTGTTCCTTGAGGTGCTGCAACAGCGTGCCGCCGGCAGAATGGACGATACATTTCGGCACTCCCGTGGTGCCGGAGGAAAAGAGAATGTAGAGCGGATGGGAAAAGGCAAGCGGCGTGAATTCGACCTCTTTGGCCTCATAGGGCGCGACGAAGGCCTCAAGCGTTGAAGCGCCAGGCGTTGCGCGCGCCACCGCTTCCGCATCGCCGGCGTAGTGGACGATGACCGTCGGAACGCCCAGGCTTTTGGCGACGGTGGCGACCTTCGGGCAAACATCCTGCAGCTTGCCGGAATACCAATAGGCATCGCAGGCGATGAACAGCCTGGGGCCAATCTGGCCGAAGCGATCGAGCACACCCTGCTCGCCGAAATCGGGAGAGCAGGACGACCAGATGGCGCCGATCGAGGCGGCCGCCAGCATGGCCGCGACGGTCTCCGGCATGTTCGGCATCATGGCGGCGATGCGGTCGCCTTTACCGATACCAAGGGCTGCGAAGGCCTGCTGCAGCTTCGAGACCAGCGCGCGCAGCCTGTCCCACGACCAGCGATCCCAGGCCTTGTCCTCGCCGCGGAAGACGATCGCATCGCCCTCGCCGCGGCCGGGCAACAGGTTGTCGGCAAAGTTCAGTGTCGCATCGGGAAAGAAGCGGGCCTCCAGCATGCGGTCGCCGTCGACGAG
The DNA here is from genome assembly GCF_002914525.1 of Rhizobium hidalgonense. Classification (GTDB taxonomy): domain Bacteria; phylum Pseudomonadota; class Alphaproteobacteria; order Rhizobiales; family Rhizobiaceae; genus Rhizobium; species Rhizobium hidalgonense. Next base: position 240,744 of record NZ_LODW01000022.1, read on the forward strand.
CACCTCTGCGCCGCGCTCTCCCTTGACGCCGCAGAAATCCCAGACGGCCGACCAGAAATTCTCCCGCTCTGTCACCGACCAGGCATGCAGATCCTCAAAGCCCGAAAGAGAAAGCCCGAAATCGGCATTGCAGCGCGCCATGAAGGCATGGATCGGGCTTCTTGCGACGGCATCCTCCGAAGGCACCCAAAGTGGTCTGTTATCCTGCATTCAATTGCTCCTCCCCAATACCGCCTTTATATATCATGCTGCATTGCATTATAAAGTGCGGAACCGACGCGATCGGTCGCTGGCGCATCGGAAAAAAGATGCTTGGATCGTAGGTGTTGCAGGGTCCTTTGCGCGTGTGAAAAGACGCGCGGCGCAGTAGGGTATTTGCATATGCCCGATATTTCCTATATCCGGCGAAATCAGCGCATCACGGGATGACCGGCTGAATTACCGGCGGAGATCATGAGCACGTCAAGACATCGCAGGTGGCGCAGGAAGATCGGACCCGTTTCGCGCTGGCTTCCGGCCTTCGCCCGTCTGTCGACTGTCTTCCTGCTGATTGCGCTTGGGATTTTCGTGGCGCTGAGGGTTGCCGCACCCTATCTCATCACCACCGGTTTCGTGCGCTCGGGCATCGAAGACGCGCTGTCGAAATGGACGGGCTATCATGCCGAGATCAAGGGTAGCCCGGTTCTGGAATTCTGGCCGACGCCGCGCATCACGCTGAACCAGATCACCATCCGCCAGCCGCGCGAAAGCGGCGACAAACTGCTCGGCAGCATCGATAGCCTGTCGGCCGATTTCAGCCTCATCGATGCGCTGAGAGGCCGCACCAGCTTCCACGAATTTCATCTGGTGCGCCCCAATCTGGCGCTGACGCGCGACGAGAAGGGGCTGATCGACTGGAGTTATGCCGGCCTGCTCGCCCGTGCGATCAGCGGCGTGCGCACCGAAAACGGCGCCGAGGTGCTCGATCCCGATCTCGACGCCGAGATCGGCGCGGTGACGGTCGAAGACGGCACGCTTGCGGTGACCGACGCCAAGTCCGCCAAGACCTATCGTTTCGACAGCGTCACCGCAGATATCGCCTGGCCGCGGCTATCCGGCGCGATCTCGGCGGTCGTCATTGCCCGCATCAACGGCGAGGACCTGAAGGTCGATTTCGCCTCACGCCAGCCGCTGCTCGCCTTTGCCGGCCGGAATGCCGAAACGCGGACGTCGCTGACATCGAATCTTTTGACGGCCCACTTCCAGGGAATTGCCAGCATCGCCAACCTTTCGGCACTTTCCGGCAATATCACCGCCAGCATTCCCGATATGCAGGCACTTCTGGCATGGTCGGGCAAATCCATCCCCGGCATCGCAACACTGAAGAGCGCCTCGCTGGAATCCGACATCATGTCGTCGGGCAACGGGCTGCGCTTCAACAATCTCAGCGTCTCGCTGAACGAAGCGAGCGCCACCGGGGTGATGGACCTTTTCACCCAACCCGGCAAACGGCCGAAGATCGGCGGCACGCTCGCCTTCGACCAGATGAACCTCAAGCCATTTCTCGACGCCTTCGCGCTCAGGCTTGCCGCCGGCGAGGCGAAGGAAATCTCCGCCGGCATAAACGGGCCGTTGCAATTGCTCGATGTCGACGTCAGGCTTTCGGCGCGGCGCGCGCAGATGGGTCTCTTCGAGCTTTCCGATGTCGGCGCCAGCATGATCGTCGCCGGCGGCGAAGCGAAATTCGACATCGGCGACAGCCGGTTCGAAGGCGGCGAAATGACCGCGCATCTGGAAGCAACCCAGCGTGACTTCGACGGCGGCGGCAAACTGCAATTGTCGATCCGCGATGCCGACTTCGCAGCCCTTGCCGAGCGCCTGCAGCTGAAGGGACCGCTGCCGCTGGCAACCGGATCGCTCGATCTCGACCTGCAGTCGCCGAAGGCGATCTGGACGACCGGTCTTGCCGACGTCACCGGCAGGCTGCGCTTCTGGACAAGGGAAGGCACGATCCCCGGCATCGATGCCTCGGCCCTCAGGACACAGGCAGCCGAAAAGCCGTTCTTTCCGCTGAGCGCGGCGGCAGGCGGCGCTTTCGCTTTCAACCAGCTGAAAATGCAGGCCGATTTCGCCAACGGTTCGGCCGAGATGCACGACGCCCGGATTGCCGGTCCTTCGGAAACGCTGACGCTTTCCGGCGTCATCACCTATCAGTCGAACGGGCTGGCGCTGTCCGGATCGCTCGAGTCGACCGATCCGGCCAAGGCGGCGGAGTTGCCGCTTCTGCCTTTCTTCATCGGCGGCTCCTGGCCGAACCCGGTGATCTCGCCGGTTCCACTCTTCGGCACCACACCCCACGCGCAGTAGAGTTAGAGCGGGATGATTTTACGTCCGTTCATATCCGGCTTCCTTGAAGTAGTTTAGGCACTCTTTTGGCGA
>NZ_LODW01000023.1 GCF_002914525.1 Rhizobium hidalgonense
GTCGTTGCAAAAAGATTACCAAGACTTCACCGAAGACATGGGAAAACACACTATCTCTTTCAAGCGGCTTCGGCAGTACCAGCAAGTCGTTGAGGCGAACGCAGCGTCGGGGTTGTCCCCTGAGCAGGCAAGTGGCCGGGAACCGGCCGGTCTGGACGGCCGTTCGGATCCACGTGCCGAGTTCAGATCAACTTCGCCGCTGCAGCAGGTTGATCCATCGATCGAAGGCCGCAGCGGATTGTCGCTCGACCATATCGAATGGCTGGGCGACCAGCATATCCAGACGGATTATGAGCTGCTAATGCAGGACTTGCAGCGAAACGATCCGGATCTCGCCGCCAGGACGCGGCTTATCGATCCCCTGATAGCCCATTATCATCTGCGCCTGGGCGATGAGAGCACCGCGCTGAGCGCTTTCCAGCGCATCGTTAATGATCAGAATGGAAGAGATACAGCCGACTTCCTGTTCCTTCCAGTGAGCGATGCCAGTGCTTCGGATCCTGATCACCGCGGCACCCATTGGTCGCTGCTACTCGTTGACCGTCGCAACCGCGAGGGGCCGGCTGCCTATCACTATGACTCCTTCCGGGGCCAGAACAACGAGTTTGCAGCAATGCTCGCACAAAGGTTGGGTACCCGTCTGGAGCCCGTCCGCATGACCCAACAGCGCAACGACTATGATTGCGGAGTCTTCGTGGTTGACGGCACGCGGGCGCTCGTTAGACGACTGGCACGAAGAGGCCGGCCAGCCGTGCTGCACCTCGACAACCTCGTCGCCGATCGGGAGCAACTCCAACGACGTCTGAGCCCCGCGCCCAACAGTGCTCGAGCGGGGGCTGCGGCGGCTG
>NZ_LODW01000024.1 GCF_002914525.1 Rhizobium hidalgonense
GGGCTCAAGCGGGCCGTCGGCGAGGCGGTCCATCTGATCGATAGCAGCAGTCTGCGCCTTTCCGGGGCGGGATCGGACTGGGCACGCTTTTCCGATCAGGCCTGTGGCGCCAAGGTTCACGTCGTCTACGATGCCAATGCCGAACGGCCGATCTATGCGGCGGTGACGCCGGCCAATGTCAACGACATCACCGCCGCCAAGGTAATGCCGATCGAGGCGGGCGCCACCTATGTCTTCGACCTCGGCTATTACGATTTCGGCTGGTGGGCGAAGCTCAATGCCGCCGGCTGCCGCATCGTCACGCGCCTCAAATCCCATACCAAATTGGCCGTCACGGAGGAAAAAGCGGTTAGCCCGGATGGGATCATCCTCTCGGATCGGGTCGGCCTCCTGCCGCAGCGCATGGCGAAAAGCCGCAGGAACCCGATGAGCGGGCCGGTTCGCGAGATCTGCGTGCAGATCGAAACCGGCAAGATATTGCGCATCTTCTCCAACGATCTCGATTCCCCGGCAGAAGAGATCGCCGCGCTCTACAAGCGCCGTTGGGCGATCGAGCTGTTCTTCCGCTGGGTCAAGCAGACGCTGAAGATCCGCCATTTCCTCGGCAACAGCGAGAATGCCGTGCGCATCCAGATCGCCGCCGCCCTGATCGCATACCTGCTGCTGCAGATGGCCAAGGCAGACCAGACCACCATCACAAGCCCGCTCGCCTTCGCCCGCCTCGTGCGCGCCAATCTCATGCACCGCCGCAGGATCGACCGCCTGTTGCAACCCGCCGGCAGTCCACCACACAGTCCCCACCAGATGAGCCTCCAATGGTGACGAATTAAACCGGACACCAGTGG
>NZ_LODW01000025.1 GCF_002914525.1 Rhizobium hidalgonense
CGGCACCTATGGCAGTCTCGTTCTCAGTGCATCGGGCACCTATAGCTATACGATCAACGAGAGCAATGGCGCCGTGCAGGGGCTGCGCCTGTCGACCAACACGCTGAGCGAAGTCTTCAGCTACACGATGCGTGATGCCGCCGGGGCTACCTCCACGGCAAACCTCACCGTCACCATCCATGGTGCCAATGACGCGCCGGTGCTCGCCGTCCAGACGGCGACGCAGAACGCCACCCTTGGCTCGGCCTTCTCTTACACGCTGCCGACGACGACCTTCAGCGATGTCGACAGCGGCGAAACGCTGACCTATTCGGCAACGGCTGCCGACGGCACGGCGCTTCCCAGCTGGCTCGCCTTCAACGCCTCGACGCGCACCTTCTCCGGCACGCCGACGACAGCAGGCAATTATGGCGTCAAGGTCACGGCAACCGATATCGGCGGTCTTGCGGCCAACGAGACTTTCACTATCGCTGCCGGGACGGCGCCAACGACCTACAGCCTGTTCTCCGCCTCCAGCACACCGGCCCAGACGAACCTCAACGACGGCCAGCAGCTCGAACTCGGCGTCAAGTTCACGTCGACCGTCGGCGGCGACATTACCGGGATCAGGTTCTACCGCAGCGCCAACGACAACGGCCAGAACGTCGTCGACCTGTGGAGCTCGACGGGCACCAAACTTGCCAGCGCCACCTTCACCAACACCACGGCAAGCGGCTGGCAGACGGCGAACTTCACGACGCCCTTCACCATTGCCGCCAACACGACCTATGTCGCCTCCTACCACACGACAGGCGCCTATGTGGCGAC
>NZ_LODW01000026.1 GCF_002914525.1 Rhizobium hidalgonense
CCGGAGGACCGGCATCGATGTACCCAAGACGGAACCAGCCGCGCGATGACGATTCTCGCGAAGTAAGTGAGTGGATCGAAGGCGTGACCGGAGCTTTCGATACGGACGCCTGGATCCGGGAGTACAATTCACAGAGACGAGATGTGGAACAGGATCTGAGCGACTTGCGCCTCGGTTCGCACGACAGTGACGCCGGCGACCGTGTGCCGCGTCGCAGATCCGTGGGCGGTTCGATGCGAGTGGCGCCGCAGTCGTTGGCGCCGGAGAACTCGTTGAGCGGCGCCCGCCACAGCATAGACGTCTCTCGGGCGGGCTCCAGCAGCTTGCGATTCGGCGGCTCGGGGAGCAAGACATCGAGCAATATGGCGGAGGCGGGCGAAGTCGCCGCGCCGCCGCAGGGCAAACGCCGCGGATTTACGTCGCGCATGGCGTCAGGGTTCAAGAAGGCGTTCGGATTGAGCAGCGGCAAGACGTCGTCGCGGAGTTCGGGGCAGCAAGACGTCGATGCCGCAACGGAGACTCACGTGGTCTCAACCAAGGTTCGCGTCGATTACGCCAAGCGTGGTCGCCCCGCCGACCGGGACATGCATTCCGATGACGAGTCCCGCATCAACCAGTTCGCGGAAGCAGTCCGAGGCTACGAAATTCTACCCGACGGTAGCATCGGCCGAGGGGACGGAAGGGTTCCCGAGCGTACCTTGACGACCAATTTAGGGATTCTTAGGGGGTTCGCTCGTTGGCTCCGAGCAGAGAACAGAGATTCGATGGCTTCTCGGCTTTTAAACG
>NZ_LODW01000027.1 GCF_002914525.1 Rhizobium hidalgonense
GGAGGCGAAAGGGTTTTGGGTGTGCCGACGGTCAGTGATCGGATCGCGCAGATGGTGGTCAAGCAGATGATTGAGCCGGATTTAGAGCCGCTCTTCTTGCCAGACTCCTATGGCTACAGGCCGATGAAGTCGGCTTTGGATGCCGTTGGGGTAACGCGTCAGCGGTGCTGGAAGTACGATTGGGTTCTGGAATTCGACATCAAAGGGCTGTTCGACAATCTTCCGCATGATCTCTTTAATCGAAACCCCATTTTGTCGTCGAACGCTCGTTGCGTGATCGCCCTTGATGAGAAACCCTTTTAGCCAGTTCCAACGCCGCGGCCGGACATGGGGCAACCATTGCCCGATTGACCCCAGTCTCCAACTTAAGTGGCTCAGCTCTCTTCAATGAGGCCACAGCTAGCAAGGGCAGAGACGAAATCGTGAACGTCGCATTTGGTGACGTCATACCGTTCTGATTTAAGCTCGCTCAGTATCCTTGGTAGTGTATGCTCGCCGTCCAGTTTCGAAACCAAACCGGCGACCCAAGGCGGAGGAGATTGGATGATCTTTCTTGATTTCTGGGATTCCTTCCCGATCCAGATACTCCCGTCGTCGGCTACAAACACCTGATGAGAACGCTTTAATAACGGCTTAAAGTAGTGCACGAGCGACCTCACTCGGTACGTGGTAAGCGTCCGGCGAACGCATTTTCGGGTGTCGAGAGATGGAATCTATAGGCCGCGTTTCATCTCATC
>NZ_LODW01000028.1 GCF_002914525.1 Rhizobium hidalgonense
GGTCATAGCTGTTTCCTGTGTGAAATTGTTATCCGCTCACAATTCCACACAACATACGAGCCGGAAGCATAAAGTGTAAAGCCTGGGGTGCCTAATGAGTGAGCTAACTCACATTAATTGCGTTGCGCTCACTGCCCGCTTTCCAGTCGGGAAACCTGTCGTGCCAGCTGCATTAATGAATCGGCCAACGCGCGGGGAGAGGCGGTTTGCGTATTGGGCGCTCTTCCGCTTCCTCGCTCACTGACTCGCTGCGCTCGGTCGTTCGGCTGCGGCGAGCGGTATCAGCTCACTCAAAGGCGGTAATACGGTTATCCACAGAATCAGGGGATAACGCAGGAAAGAACATGTGAGCAAAAGGCCAGCAAAAGGCCAGGAACCGTAAAAAGGCCGCGTTGCTGGCGTTTTTCCATAGGCTCCGCCCCCCTGACGAGCATCACAAAAATCGACGCTCAAGTCAGAGGTGGCGAAACCCGACAGGACTATAAAGATACCAGGCGTTTCCCCCTGGAAGCTCCCTCGTGCGCTCTCCTGTTCCGACCCTGCCGCTTACCGGATACCTGTCCGCCTTTCTCCCTTCGGGAAGCGTGGCGCTTTCTCATAGCTCACGCTGTAGGTATCTCAGTTCGGTGTAGGTCGTTCGCTCCAAGCTGGGCTGTGTGCACGAACCCCCCGTTCAGCCC
>NZ_LODW01000029.1 GCF_002914525.1 Rhizobium hidalgonense
AATGTCGCTCTGCATGCCTGATGGCCCCAGAGTGGCCGTGTAGGGCACACCATGGATACTGAAGTTGGTCTGGGGGTTGTCCGCGCTCGGCAGCAAGTCATCCCAGTACATTGCAAGCCGAAGGTCCTTCGGTGCCGGTTGATTGCCGTGTTGTTGCCAGCTCGAGAGTCTCCGTTGCGGCATCGACGTCTTGCTGCCCCGAACCCCTCTCCGGCGCCAGCGACTGCGGCGTCACTCGCATCGAACCGCCCACGGAACTGCGACGCGGCACACGGTCGCCGGCGCTACTATCGTGCGAACCGCCGGTTCGAGAGCTGGGCGGCATTCGAAGCGCATCTGGACCGGTGGGTACGCGATGTTGCCGACCAGCGTGAACACGGCACGACTGGCATAGCGCCAGCGGAACGCTTTGCCGCGGAGGCTGGGGCGCTTCGCCCGCTGGCTGGCCGCGCGCCGTTCGGGCAGTTGCGGGATCTCATGCGCAAGGTTCAGGCCGATTGCGCAATCGACCTCGACACGAACAGCTACTCCGTGCCTTGGCGTCTGATCGGCGAGAGCGTTCAGGTCGTGGTACTGGCAGGCCGTGTGATCATCCGTCATGCGGGCCATGTCAATGCCGCGTAATTTTCCCCAGAAGTGCCGAAGTAAAATTCCCCACTTATGCCGACGTGGATGCC
>NZ_LODW01000030.1 GCF_002914525.1 Rhizobium hidalgonense
ACAAACCTAATGTCGCCGATCAGACAAAGCCGACAGACGGTGTCGTGATGGCATCACTTGCACCGCTAGAGCAAATCCTGCTCAATCTGGGTCATATCCAGCGGCCTTAAGGTAGTTTGCGCATTCTGCCGCAGTGAAGCGAGGTATCAAGGCCCCGACCGCATCCCATGGAGCATCGATCTTTCGCTCGGCTCGGCCTCGCAACATGGCTTTCAGCTTCGAGAATGCGTTCTCGATTGGATTGAAGTCCGGACTATAGGGCGGCAGGAACATGAGCTTGGCGCCGGCACGTTCGATGGCATCGCGGACACCGGCTATCTTGTGTGCAGGCAGGTTATCCATAATGACGACGTCGCCGATCTCCAGGGGCGGCACCAGCACCTGTTCGACATACGCAAGGAAGACGTTGCCGTTCATCGCGCCATCGTAGACGAATGGTGCGGTCATTCCGCTGAGGCGCAACGCACCGGTGAAAGTCGTTGTTTTCCAATGGCCGTGCGGCACGCCGGCACGGCAACGCTCACCTCGCAATGCACGTCCGCGCAGACGTGACATCTTGGTCGAGAGGCCGGTTTCGTCGATGAAGATCAGTTTCTCCGGATCGAGGTCCAATTGACCATCGAACCAGGCGCGCCGGCGCT
>NZ_LODW01000031.1 GCF_002914525.1 Rhizobium hidalgonense
GCAGCGGCGGCGCGGGACTGCAGCTTGCGGACCTTCTTCAGCTGCTCCACAATGTCTGACATGATCTCTTTCCTCGAAAATTGATGTCATGATGCCCGCGCCACGTCGGGATAGGTTTCGATAACTTCAATAGCGTCATCGACCATTTTCGTGCCGGTCTCGGCGAGCTTGCCTAGCGTCTCAAAGCCGAACCGGTGGACATCGCGCAGGGTCTTCGACAGAACGACCAACCGTCCAGTCGTCAAAAGCAAGCGGCCGAAGCCCTCATGGCCGATCGTCATGATCGGCGATGCCAACAGGCCTGTGCACTCTTCGATCACAAGCCCCACGCAACTGTAAAAATTCTGTAGCCTCCACAGCACATCAGGATCCGGATCGCCTATGATCGGGATCTTACGGCGCTGCTCCTTGGTGAGGATGAAGTCGGCCAGCAGGTCAGCGTCCGATTTGCCTTCCCACGCCCCATGGGCATCCTGAGCGCGGATGAGCCTTATCAGGCATCTGAGAAAAGGGGTGGCGAGATCCCCATCTTCGTTGACAGCAGGGCCATTCGTACTTCCTGTCAATGTACCCATTTCTTAGTCCTCCTCATCGAAAGGCTTCTTTTCAATGGCGCCTGCTTCGGTCAGCGCC
>NZ_LODW01000032.1 GCF_002914525.1 Rhizobium hidalgonense
CTGTAGCCCCAAGTCCCTGTAAATGCGGTAGGTTCGCTTGATGTTGGTGCCCCAACCCTCGCGTTCCAACAGCACATGCACGCGGCGATAGCCGTACCGCACACGGATCTCGCAGATCTCGCGAATACGACGTTCCAGACCGGCCTGATCAGCACGGCGAGAGGTATAGTGGTGAGTTGATCGATCGAAGTTCAACGCTCCACAAGCACGTCGGATCGAGATCGCCCAATCGCAGCACATGCCTTTCACCATCTCCCGCTTCCGAGCAGGCCTTAGAGCTTTCGGCGGATGACATCCTGCAACATCTCGCGGTCCAGCGTCAGATCCGCGACGATCTTCTTCAGGCGCGAATTCTCGTCCTCGAGCTGTTTCAGCCTCTTCATCTCCGGTGGCAGCATGCCCGCGTATTTTTTCTTCCAGTTGAAATAAGTCGCCTGGCTGATCCCCGCCTTCCTGCAGATTTCAGCAACCGACACGCCTTCATCACCTTGCTTCAGAATGAACGCCTTCTGAGCGTCCGAAAACTGCGACGCTTTCATCGTCTTCTGGTCCCTTTCCCAGCCAGGAAAATGCACCGGAAAACTCTAACCAAAACTGGTCCAGTTTGAAGGGTTCAGATCA
>NZ_LODW01000033.1 GCF_002914525.1 Rhizobium hidalgonense
GGTCTCGCTGGAGCGGGCCAATGGCGCACCGCTGAGATTGCCTGTTATCGCAGGCAATGACGGCCTGACCCGCTATACCGGCAAGCCGGTGATCTTCGGCATCCGCCCCGAGGCGCTGACCGATCCCGACGGCGCCGACCGCAAGGCGCGGTCGCTGACCGAAGGCGACTGCCTGATCGAAGTGGTCGAACCGGCCGGCTCCGACACCTTCGCCGTCACCAAGCTCGGCGGCAAATCCGTCGTCGCCCGCCTGCGCGCCGATACCGGTATCGCTCCCGGACAAAGCACACGCCTTGCCTTCAATCTCGACAAGGCCGTGTTCTTCGATCCCGAAAGCCAGGTGCGGATTGCGTGACGGCCCGGTGCTGATATGAGCAATTCCCCAGACATCGTCATCATCGGTTCGGGCGTCGGCGGCTCCACGGTCGCCGCCGGCCTGGCAGCGACGGGCGCTGAGATCTTGATCCTCGAAGCCGGCGATCATATCGCCGATCTTCCCGTCAATCGTGATCAGCGCGCGATCTTCCAGCGGGGGCATTTTCGCCCGAGGGAAACCTGGTACGAGGCAGACGGCAAGGGCTTTAATCCCGGCAATTATTACAATGTCGGCGGCAATTCGAAATTCTACGGCGCCGTCTTGTCGCGCTACCGCAAAGAGGATTTCGGCGTCATCCGGCATCGCGAAGGCGTGTCACCGGCCTGGCCGTTTCCCTATGAGGAACTGGAGCCGTGGTACTCGAAGGCGGAGCAGATGTATCAGGTTCGCGGCAGCCTGGGCGAAGATCCGACCGAACCATACCACTCGACTGATTACGCCTACCCGCCCGTGCCCGACGAGGCGCCGATCGCCGATATCAGGGCGCGTCTCAAGCAGAAAGGCCTGCATCCGTCTTCGTTGCCGCTTGGGCTCGACCTTGACGCCTGGCTCTCCAAGGCACGCACACCATGGGATGCGCATCCGAACGCACGGGACGGCAAGATGGACGCCGAGACCGCGGCGCTTATGCTGGCGCTGAAGCACGTAAACGTGCGGCTCGAAACCAATGCGCGTGTGACGAGGCTCGACACGGGGGCGGGGAACCGGATCGACCAGGTCACCTATGTCAAGAACGGGCAGACGCTGACGGTTTCGCCTGAGATTGTCATCCTTTCGGCAGGCGCCGTACAGTCGTCGGTGCTTCTGCTGCGCTCGAAAAACGACCGCTTTCCAAAGGGCCTGGCGAATTCCTCCGATCAGGTGGGCCGCAATTTCATGAACCACAATGCCTCCGCCGTCATCGGCGTCTCTCCACGGTTCAGGAACACCGCCGTCTATCAGAAGACCTTTGCCTTCAACGACTTCTATCTCTCGGACGGGGAGGGTGGACCGCCGCTCGGCAACGTGCAGCTCCTTGGCCGTATTTCCGAAAAGGTTCTCAAGGGTTCCCTGCCGCAGGCTCCGGAATGGTTGCTGCGTTTCATCACCAATCATGCCATCGACTTCTATGCGATGAGCGAGGACGTGCCCAATCCCGAGAGCCGCGTCATGGTCGATGGAGACCGGATCGTTCTGCAATGGCAGCGAACCAACTGGGATCCGCATCTGGCGCTCGTCGCCAGGCTGAAGGCGATTCTGAAGTCGATCGGATTTCCGATCGTGCTGTCGCGGCCTTTCGACAAGCGCACGCCCTCCCATCAGTGCGGAACGGTCCGCATCGGAAACGACCCCGCGACGGCGCCGCTCGATCCCTACTGCCGTTCCTATGATCACGAGAACCTCTTCGTCGTCGACGCCGGTTTCCTGCCGACGTCGGCCGCGGTCAATCCCGCACTCACCGTCGCCAGCCAGGCGCTGAGGGTCGCGGACCACATCGCATCGAAAGACCTGCAGGCATCAACGGATCCATTGGCGTGCGCCGGACCCAAATAGGACAGTAAGATGACATTCGACTATATCATCACCGGTGCGGGTCCCGCGGGATGCGTCTTGGCAAGCCGGCTGAGTGAGGATCCCGATATCAGCGTCCTCCTGCTTGAAGCGGGCGGTGGCGACTGGAACCCTCTTTTTCACATGCCCGCCGGCTTTGCCAAGATGACCAAGGGCGTGGCCAGCTGGGGATGGCAAACCGTTCCCCAGAAGCACATGAACGGCCGGGTGCTTCGTTATACCCAGGCGAAGGTCATCGGTGGCGGCTCGTCGATCAACGCTCAGCTCTATACGCGCGGAAATGCTGCAGATTATGACCTCTGGGCCAGTGAAGATGGCTGCGAAGGCTGGGACTACCGTTCGATCCTGCCGTATTTTAAGCGCGCCGAGGACAACCAGCGCTTCGCCGACGACTATCACGCTTATGGCGGTCCGCTGGGGGTCTCGATGCCGGCGGCAGCGCTGCCGATCTGCGATGCCTATATCCGCGCAGGGCAGGAGCTCGGCATTCCCTATAATCACGATTTTAATGGCCGCCGGCAGGCGGGCGTCGGATTTTATCAGCTGACGCAGCGCAATCGCCGCCGCTCCTCGGCATCGCTCGCCTATCTCTCGCCGATCAGGGACCGGAAGAACCTGACGGTCCGGACGGGCGCGCGTGTCGCCCGCATCGTGCTGGAAGGAAGCCGTGCCGTCGGCGTCGAGATCGCCACTGCGCATGGCGCGGAGATTGTGCGCGCCGAACGTGAAGTCCTGGTGTCGTCAGGCGCAATCGGATCGCCGAAGCTTCTTCTGCAGTCCGGCATCGGGCCGGCCGATCATCTCAAATCGGTGGGCGTCAAGGTGCTCCACGATCTGCCTGGTGTCGGCGGTAACCTCCAGGATCACCTGGATCTTTTCGTCATCGCCGAATGCACCGGCGATCACACCTATGATGGCGTCGCCAAGCTTCACCGCACGCTTTGGGCCGGCATTCAATATGTCCTGTTCCGCACCGGTCCGGTGGCGTCGTCGCTCTTTGAGACCGGCGGCTTCTGGTATGCCGATCCCGATGCACGCTCTCCCGATATCCAATTCCACCTTGGGCTCGGGTCGGGCATCGAAGCCGGTGTCGAGCGGCTCAAGAATGCGGGCGTGACGCTCAACTCCGCCTATCTGCATCCGCGCTCGCGGGGAACAGTGCGTCTGTCATCGTCCGACCCGGGTGCTGCGCCCATGATCGACCCCAATTACTGGTCGGATCCGCACGACCGAAAAATGTCCATAGAGGGGCTAAAGATCGCCCGCGAGATCATGCAGCAGGCGGCGCTGAAGCCCTATGTGATGGCCGAAAGGCTCCCTGGGCCGAAGGTCATGACCGACGAGCAGCTGTTCGACTACGGCTGCGCCAATGCCAAGACCGACCATCATCCTGTGGGCACCTGCAAGATGGGAACGGGGGCCGATGCGGTTGTCGGGCTGGATCTCAAGGTCCATGGCCTCGAAGGCCTGAGGGTCTGCGATTCCTCCGTCATGCCGCGCGTGCCATCCTGCAATACCAACGCGCCGACGATCATGGTCGGCGAAAAGGGATCGGATCTTATCAGGGGCCTGCCGGCGCTGCCGTCGGCAATCTTCGCCTATGAACGCAACGATACCAGGCCTCGGGCCCGCGCCAAAATCCGCTAGGGAGTAACGACAATGTCTGAAGTGAGAGTTGCAGTGCTTGGTGCCTCGGGGTGGATGGGGAAGATCCACACCATGGCCTATCAGACTTTTCCGCATTTCTTCGGCGTTTCGGACGGAACGGCGCGGATCGTGGCGCTTGTCGATAGCAACCCTGACCAAGCCGAGGATATCAGCAACAGGGCGCCGGGCGCCAGGATCTATCAGGATTGGAAGCTGGCGGTCGCCGATCCCGAGGTAGATCTGATCGATATCTGCCTGCCTGACCATCTGCACTATCCTGTGGCCAAGGCGGCCCTGCTGGCGGGCAAACATGTCTATTGCGAAAAGCCCCTGGCCAACACTGCCGACGAAGCGCGCGAACTGGCCGAGATCGCCAGAGAAAGGGGCGTGATTACCCGTGTCGGACATGCTTTTCCCCGCAATCCGGTCCATGATCTGGCGAAAGACATCATAGAATCCGGCGAAATCGGCGAGATCAAGCTGTTTCGCGGCTGCCAGCATGTCGACATGTATGGTGATCCCACAGCGCCCTTCATGTGGCGCGCCGATGGCAAGCTGGCGCCGACCGGGATCGTCGGCGATACTGGCTCGCACATTTTCAGCTTCATGGATTTCCTGGTCGGTCGCGTCAGTTCCCTGATCGCCGACAATCTCATCGTGACGCCGCGCCGACCCGTCGTCGAGGGCCTTGCCTATGGCGAAGAGGTGAAACTGACAGGCAGCGAGGAATGGGCCGACATTACCAACCCCGACGCCACGAACCTGCTTTGCCGTTTTGCCAACGGCGCCGGCGGCATCGTCGATTTCAGCCGTGTCGCGACCGGCCGCAAGTTCATGCAGACCTACGAAGTCTATGGAACGAAAGGCAGCATCGCCTATACCTATGACGAGATAAACCGGCTGCGCTTCTATTCCAACGACGACCGCACCGGGCGGCGCGGCTTCCGGGAGATCGACGTCGGGCCGGAAAACGCCACCTTCCGGGCGTTCCTTCCCCTGCCGAATTTCGGCATCGGCTACAACGAAAGCAAGATCATCGAGGCGGCCGAGGTGATCCGCTCGATCGTGGCAAACAGGCCGATGTGGCCGACCTTCGATACGGGCCATCACATCTGCCAGATCGTCGATGCATGCATGGAGTCCTCCCGGCTGAAGCGCTGGGTCGACATCCCGCTGGGCTGAACGTCGATGAGCACAGCTGTTCCGCAGGAAATTCTCGACGCACTGACCGATGTCGATATGCCCAAGCTTCCCCCCGAAGCCGGCCCTTCGGAAGCGGTTCGGCTCGCCGGCGTCGAGGTGCCGGTCTATCGCGCCGGTTGCGTCGTCGTCGGATCGGGTGCCGCGGGTCTGCGTGCGGCGGTGGAAATGAAGCGGCGCGGCGACGACGTCGTCATCATGAGCCAAAGCGCCTGGGGTGGAACCTCGGCCTGCTCGGGATCCGATAAGCAGACCCTGCATACCGCCAACACCGCCGACCAGGGCGATAATTACAAGGCGATGGCCCGCGCCATCCGCAGCGGCGGCGCGATGGATGAGGACACCGCCTATGTCGAGGCCGTGGGCTCGTCGCGGATGATGGCGTCGCTGCAGTTCTTAGGGCTGCCGCTGCCACAGGATCCGCTCGGGGGAACGCTGCGATACCAGACCGACCATGACGAGGTCGGCCGCGCCACCAGCTGCGGTCCGCGCACCTCGCGCCTGATGGTCAAGGTACTGGCCGAAGAGGCGATCCGGCTCGCCGTGCCGTTCTACAACCAGGCCACCGCGGTCAAGATCCTGACTGAAGGCGAGGGAGCGGACCGTCACGTCGTCGGGATACTCGCCATGCGCGCCGCCGACCGTACGGAAGAGAATCCGCTGGGCATTGCCTTGTTCGTCAGTGACGTCATCGTGCTTGCAGCCGGCGGACCAGGCGAGCTCTATCGCGACAGCGTCTATCCAAACGGCTGCTTCGGCTCTCTCGGCCTGGCGCTCGAGGCAGGCGTCGAACTCGTCAACCTCACAGAAAGCCAGTTCGGCATCGGAACGCGCAGGGAAGGCTTCCCGTGGAATCTGTCGGGCACCTACGTCCAAGCGATCCCGCATATCTACTCGGTCGATGCCGATGGCGTAGAACACTACTTCCTGGCGCAATATTACCGCAGCACGCAGGAATTGGCCTCGAACGTCTTTCGCAAGGGTTATCAATGGCCATTTCATGCGACCCGCACGCTCGATTTCGGTTCAAGCCTGGTGGATCTCGCCATATCGAGCGAGACAGCCGCCGGGCGGTGTGTCTTCATGGATTTCAATCGCAATCCGCTGCCGGTGCCGGGCGACCTGCCGTTCAGCCTGGAGAGGCTTGATGAAGACGTTCGCCTCTATCTCGGCAAGGCCGGAGCCAGCCAGGACATGCCGATCGATCGGCTGAAGCACATGAACCCGCTCGCGATCGAGCTTTACCGCCGCTACAAGATCGACATTGCCGCCGAGCCGCTGGAATTCGCCGTTAACAACCAGCACATGAATGGCGGCGTCATGGTCGATACCTGGGGCCGCAGCAATCTTGCGGGCTGTTACGCGGTCGGAGAAGCGGCCGGCACACATGGCGTGACGAGGCCCGGTGGCGCGGCGCTCAATGCCGGGCAAGTCTTCGGCACCCGGGTGGCCGAGCATATCAGCGCTAGCGGCAGGGCGAAACAGGCCGCCACGGGCGAGATCTCAGGCGTCGCAGAGACCGGCATCACGGAACTCCTCGCGGTTCTTCGCACCGAGAGCCCGCTGACCGTCAAATCGATCCGCTCAGACGTGCAGGCGCGAATGAGCGAGAAGGCCGGCATCATCTGCGATCAGCAGAGCGTCGGCCAGGCCTTGTTCGACGCGCAAAAGCTTAACGCCGACATTCGCGCCCATGGCGTCGCCTACGGGCGTGCGGCCGAGGCGGTCCGAGGCGTGCAATGGCGGCACATGGCGCTCGCCTCGGAAGCGGTGCTCGGCGCTCTCGATTTCTTCATTCGCAACGGCGGCGGCAGCCGTGGAGCACGGGCGATATGTGACGCCGAAGGCCAATCCCTTCCGCTGGCGAGCGCAGGCCCGTTAGAGGAATATCGCTTCCGCACAGAACGGCAAGCCGATCGGGACGCGCAGATCGTCGTCCGGCTCGAGGGCGATGAGATCAGGCTGGCGACCCGTGCAAACCGCACTTTTGATGAAAGCGCCAGGTCCTTCTTCGAGCGGGATTGGCCGGCCTGGTTGACCGGCCGCATCTATGATCTCGACGCGAATAACTGAGACCTCCACGCGATGGGCAGTCAATCGGGATTGGCAACCGGGGGCGGAACCCGAACGCGCTCGGTGTCGT
This sequence comes from Rhizobium hidalgonense, assembly GCF_002914525.1. Taxonomy (GTDB): domain Bacteria; phylum Pseudomonadota; class Alphaproteobacteria; order Rhizobiales; family Rhizobiaceae; genus Rhizobium; species Rhizobium hidalgonense. Next base: position 6,918 of record NZ_LODW01000033.1, read on the forward strand.
CGGAGCCTTCGGCGATGGCTTCCTCGCTTCTGCGCACCCGTCTTGGCGGATCTTTTCCTTCGACAGGCTTCGGCGACAACTGGTCGTCGGCCTGGATTTCATCGGTGTTCAGGTAATTCTTGCTCTCGTTCATAGTGGCCATTTCCCTTTGCAAGGAAACGCCCGGCGATATCGCGAGGTTCCCTCGCTCCTATGGGCGTAGCGCCCGGGCCGCGCGGCTCAACCGTCGGTCTGTTCGGGAATGTCGAGTTCGATCATGACAGGCGCGTGGTCGCTCGTATGCTCCCAGCCTCGCGGCTTTCTCCGGACCGTCGCCGATCGTAGCCATGGCGCGACGGCCGGGCTGAGCAGGAAGTGGTCGATCCGCAGCCCCGCGTCACGTTCGAAGCTGTTGCGCCAGTACTTCCAGAACGTATAGATGCGCTCTTCCGGATGGAGGTGCCTGACGGCGTCGGTCCAGCCCTGGCTGACGAGATGGGCATAGGCCTTGCGGACCTCCGGCCTGAAAAGCGCGTCGTCCAGCCAGCGCTCCGGCTTGTAGACGTCGATCTCCGTCGGCATGACGTTGAAGTCGCCGGCCAGGATGGCCGGCACTTCGAGGTCGAGGAGTTCGGCGGCGTAGTCGTGCAGGCGGCGGAACCAGCGAAGCTTGTAGTCGAACTTGACACTGGGGAACGGATTGCCGTTCGGCAGATACAGGCATCCGATCACCATGCCATCGATGACAGCTTCGATATATCGGCTGTGGCTGTCATCGGGATCGCCGGGAAGACCGCGCCGTGTCAGGATCGGTGTCTTGCCCTTCGCCAGGATGGCGACGCCGTTCCAGGACTTCTGTCCGTGCCAGATGGCGCCGTAGCCGGATCGTTCGATCTCCTTTCGCGGAAACTTGGCGTCGTCGGTCTTCAGTTCCTGGAGGCAAACCACATCGGGGGCGTCCTCCTTCAGCCAGCGCAGCAGGATGGCCAGCCGTCCATTGATCCCGTTGACGTTATAGGTCGCGATTTTCACGGGGTTCTCGGACGACCAGGGTGCTCAACGCGTCGCGCCGAAGACGAAGGCGATGCCGGCGACGATCGCAACCGCGGTCAGCGGCTGCCGGCGTATGCGATCTTCGAGTTCCTGGACCAAGCTGCGCGCTTCCGCCTTTGCCAGGCGGGCTGTTCCGGAAGCCAGCTCCGAAGCGGTTTCGACCACTCGGCCGGCTTCTTTCTGAAGCGCGCGTCTTTCTCCGCGATCGACATCGAAGCCTTCGGAGCCGCCGCCGGTTTCGCCGGTCGAGCGCAGGGCTTGGTCAACGAGCGGAAAACCCTCGTCGAGGCTGGTAGGATCGGGCTCCCGCTTCACGCGCTCAGCCGCCTCGACATCGCTGCGCCCGGCCGGAATCGAGGTGTGGGTGGCCGACACTGGGTCGGAGGCCGGGAAGGTGCCCTCGATACCTCTGTCGAGCTCACCCTTTCGAGCCCTTCTTTGCTGCTCTGCCTGCTCTTTTCGCAGGGACTGGACTGCGGGGGATTCGTGGGGGTTTGCCATCGGGGTTTTCCTCTGTTGCTCTTCGACAACCAAAATCGGCGACGAGGAAAGAAGTTCCAGAAAAATCCATCCTCCTTATGCGGTGATGTATTGACGAGAAGGCGAATATCGCCAATGGCTCGCCGCGCAATCCGGTGCCGGCAATAATCGTTCGGACATTTCCTCGCTCATCGCCTCGGCAAGCCGGCGGGGCGGGACCAAAGTCCTGCCTGATCTGGTACCTAGGTCCGGTTGCATTTGGTCGCCGGAACGGCGAAAATTGCCGCGCATCTATAATGCGTAAGAGATGGCGAAGAATGGACGAGGCGATGATACTCTCGAAACGCGATTTCCTGAGATTGGGCGGCAGCGCGGCCGTTGCCCTCGTCGCTGCCGCATCGCCGGCCACATTCAATCTCGACGGCTCCCTTCCTGTTCTGGCAGTAGATCGCGCTGAGGCCAAGGACGGCAATAACGGTAACAGTGGCGGCAACGGCAACGGGGGAGGAAATGGCAACGGCGGCGGTAGCGGCAACGGCGGCGGTAACGGCAACGGCGGCGGTAACGGCAACGGGGGAGGGAGCGGCAACGGGGGAGGGAGCGGCAACGGCAATAGTGGTGGCAACGGCAATAGCGGCTCGGGGAACAGCGGCGGTGGAAGTTCCAACAATGGTGGCCGATCCTCTTCCTCTGCCACGGGGACCTCGCAAGGATCGGCGGCACGAGCGACCGCAGCGTCCGATGGTTCGATCGACGTCCGCCACGCGAACGGCATTACCGAAACCCTGCGGCGCGGCCGCTACGTGATGAAGGACGGAAAAGGCCGGACGATCATAAGCCGGGAAGCGACGGCAAACGATGCCCGCCGGCTGGGCCGCTACCTTCGCTGAGGCCGCCAAGCGGGTGCGATGCTGACAATTTCTGATCTAGTGTTGTTCGCGCCATTGCAGAGCCGCTTCAGTTCTGTTCGAGACGCCGAGCTTGCTCAGAATCTGTGTCATATGATGCTTCACCGTCTTTTCCTGCAGATTGAGACGCAAGCCGATATGCTTGTTTGACAAGCCCTGGGCGACCAGATCCATCACCTCGCGTTCCCGCGGCGTCAGACTGTTCTTGTCGGGGGCGGAGCCGCCATTCAGCGAATTCTCCATGACCTTCGTCGACATGGTCGGCGAGATGTAGCGTGAGCCACTCAGCACCGTCTGGATCGCTTCAGCGAGACCACGCGAACCGACACCTTTGAGAACATAGCCCATTGCGCCCCGTTGCAGGGCTGCCATCAGCGTGTCCACCTCCTCGGATACCGTCAACATCAGCACTTTCGTTGCCGGGCTCAGTGTCAGCACGTCGCTGATCGCCGACAGCCCGCCGCCGGGCATAGAAACATCGAGGAGCATGATGTCGGGACGGTTGGTCGACGCGATCATTGCCGCATCATCGCTGCTGGCGCCTTCGCCAACGACGGCAAAGCCTGTGATTTCCGACAGGCTGCGCGTTACGCCTTCGCGAAAAAGCGGGTGGTCGTCCACAACGCCGATGGTGATGGATGTCATCTTTAATCTCCCACTTCCATAGGCTCGAAGGTCATGGTCACCGTGGTCCCTCCTTCACCTGTCTTGACGTCGAAGGAACCTCCGAGGCTGTCGATACGCTCGCGAAGCCCCACCAGGCCGAGGCTCGTCGGCCTCACCTCGATCGGGTCGAAGCCATCGCCGCGGTCGCTGACCTCGACATGAACGTGACCATCCTGCGAGACGGCTTTTACCGTCTGCTGAATACCGCCGCCGTGGCGATAGGCGTTGTTCAAGGCTTCCTGAACGAAGCGATAAATACAGATCTTTACGGCAGGCGCGGGTTCGGGTCCATCATCGTCGATAACTGTTTCGACATGGGTTTCGGTTTTGCGCTGATGCGCCTCGACCACCCGGGTTACGATCTCGGTAATCGAAGATTTCTCGATCTGCGGCAGTACCAGTCCGCTGCAGATACTACGGATCTCGGTCATCGCTTCGGCAAGGCTCGAGCGTATCCACGCGAGTTCCTTTTCGCGCGTTTCAGGCGGGGTCGACGCATTGATCAATAGATCGCTGTCCAGCCGCAGTGAGGCATAGGCAATGTGCTGGGCCGGGCCGTCGTGCAGATCGGCGCCGATGCTGCGCAGGTATGTTTCGTTCAGCGCCGCCACGCGCTGGGAGGCCCGCTGCAGCCGCCGCTGCAGCGCGCGGTTTTCCGCGAGCAGCGCGGACAGGTCGCTGACCCGTTCTTTGAGATCCTTCCGTTGCGCTTCGATCGTGCGGCTGACCCGAAACACCAAGACGGCGAGAATAAGGAAAAAGATGGCTGTCAAAGCCGCGACGGCGGCCCAGCTCTGGAGCCTGGCATGCGCCAGACTGTCGCTCAACCCTTCTGCCGACTCGTAAAATTCAATGACGGCGACCGCCTGTCCGGACCATGGCTGGAGTACAGGATTGTAGATTTCCATCAGCGGCTTGCCGAGTGCGCGCTCTTTGCCGCTTTCAGGATCGTCGGCGATTTCATAGCGCGAAACGAGAGATCCTGCGAAGGCTTTTTGGAGCTTGTCGTTGACCGCAAATGTCCTGCCGACCAGCGCCTTTTCGTTGGAGTAGAGAATGGTGCCGTCGCTTCGCCACAGCCTGAACGAAACAAGCCGCCTGCCGAGTGCGCCCTGACCAAGCGTTTCGTCCAGAGCCTGTGCGGTGCCTTCGTCGAGGAATGATGCCGTCTGCATGTCGGGAAGCAGCGGCGCGACCACGCTGTCGACATAGAGCGCCGTCGCAGCACCGGAATTGTGGATGACCGCCTCCTCTATGAGATGGGTAACGAGAAGCCCCACGAGGAACATGGCGGCAATCGAGATCAATCCACCCGCGATGAAGAACTGGGAGGCGAGTGAGCGGGCATTCCAGCGGCGAAGCCAATTCATTGTGATACCAGTAAGAGACTTGCCGCCTAACCTATCGCTTCCTCGAAATTTTTCCAGACAGCATCAGGGCAGATCTCTGGTATCAAAGATTTCGGCGCCTCTTATGCTTTTCGTCAATTGGAGCGTATCGCCTGACATGGCTGCACCGAAAATATAGAGAAGAGCAGCCAGAACGACGACAAGGGCGATGACGGACAGGTTGCAGGCGTCATTGACACGGGATCTGTTAGTCTGAGCCATATCGGGATCTCCTTCACCCCTTCGAAACGACGCGATGGGACGCGCGTTCCACCGCCGGGACTTCGGTCTGACGGGCCTGGGACCTAGGTCCGACCCCCGTGGACCTCAGCGGATTCAGGCATATTTCAGCACTGAATGGCTCGAGGGTTTGGAGATTTTCCAGTGACGATTTCTGCCAACATCGAAAACGGCGCCCACGCCGCATTCGCCCCGCCTCCGTTCGAGGAAAGTGTTGCGGAGCTTTACCAGTCCCTCCTCGTGCCGATCCTCTTTGCGCCCTATGCGGCGGAGATGGCAATCCTTGCCGACCGGTCGAAACCAGGCAGCGTTCTCGAGCTCGCGGCAGGGACGGGCGCCTTGACACGCGCTCTGCGCACGACGCTTGATCCACCGACGGAGATCGTTGCCACCGACCTCAGCCAGGCGATGATCGATATCGGCGCGCCATCGGTGACGCTGTCGCGGACACACTGGATGCACGCCGATGCGCAAAATCTCCCATTCGCCCCCGAAATGTTCGATCTCGTCATCTGCCAGTTCGGCGCAATGTTTTTTCCGGATAAAGTAAAAGCCTATAGCGAGGCTGAAAGAGTATTACGCGGCAAAGGCCGCTTTCTGTTCTCGACGTGGGATTCACTCTCAGTCAACGACTTCGCGCGATGTGTGGACGAATGTCTGGCAGGCATCTTCCCCTCCGATCCGCCGGATTTTCTCAGGCGCTTACCATACTCCTACTTCGATCCCGGTCCGATCAAAGCACAGATGTCATCGGCGGGATTTAAGGCAGTGACCTGCGATCGGCTCGAATTGATATCAGCCGCGGCTACCGCGCAAGACGTGGCAAGCGCCTTTTGCCAAGGCACGCCACTGCGGGGGGAGATCGAATGGCGGGCGCCGGAACGCATGTCCGAGATTGTCGACGAGGTGGCCGAGCGAGTGGAAGCGCGGCACGGAGCTTCTCCCAGCGGCAGCATGAGCGCGTTGGTCGTCGCCGGCCGCGCTGCGTAATCGCCTTCAGCGATGGCCGGTGTGCCAATTACAGGGTTGCTGCAAATGAAATGGTTCAAAAAGGTCTGCCTGGGGCTATGACGGCTCGCCGGCCTTCTGCTCGTTCGCGTAAGTAGATTCGTGTATGGCGCGGATGACGTGTTTTTCGATCTCGAAACAGGTCTCGTCATGTTCCTGCACCAGCTTCGAACTGACCCGTCGCCTTTGAACAGCGTCACGTGCCTCGACGGCCATCTGATAGGCCTCGAAGAGCTCGAGCTGCCACGGGTCGCGCGCTTCCATGATCAGCTTCCGCATCTCCGGCAGCCGCATCGCCAGGCGTCTGCGCCCCGCCTCCCTGCGGTTGGATCGCGCCATTTCCGTCAGTCTCCTCCTAAGCCCGGACCGATAAGACCTTCCTATCCGAAAATAGCGCCGGCAACCGACATTGACATGGATTTAGGACCAAAGGCCGGGATCGATCGGACTGAGGTCCGGGGCGTGGAACGACCCCGCTGCTAACTGGTTGGTTTGGCAGCGGTCACCAGGGCCGCTTCAAAACAGAAGGAGGAAAACATGCTCTCCAAACTTATCGTCGGCGCGGCAACTGCCGTGACCCTTATGTCCGGCATCGCATTCGCTCAATCGTCGACCGTCAACGGCGCGGCCGGTGGCGCGGTGACCGGAGCGATCGTCGGTGGTCCCGTGGGTGCCGCCGTCGGCGGCGTTGCCGGCGCAGTCGTCGGTACAGCGATCGATCCGCCGCCGCAGAAGGTCGTCACCTATGTCCGCGAGGCTCCGGCCCCATCGGCGCGCGTGGTCGTGAAAGAGAAGATTGTCGTCGGCCAGCCTTTGCCGGAGACCGTCGTCGTGACGCCTATTCCGGATGACCCGACCTATGCCTACGCGGTGGTCAATGATCAACGCATCATCGTCGAACCGTCATCCCGCAAGGTGATCCAGGTTATCAAGTAACCTGATCCCCCCTTCGCGGCCCCTGCCGGGCCACGGCTTAATCCGGAAATCATCGTTCAGAACAGCCGCACGACGGACGGCGATGTCGTCGTGCGGCCTAAGCAGAGAGACCGTCATGAGGCGGCGTCATCGCCGAGCGTGAGGAGAGGAACATGATCCATTCAGAAGTGAAATCCGTTGGTCTGGCCGTGCCGCCGATCGCAATCCCTATCGCCGGCATTCTCGCCATGCTCGCCGCGACCGACGGGGGAGAAAACCGCGCTGGCGGACACGTCTCCATTCCGCAGCCTCAACAGCAGGGGACGGGAAGATGAACGCCGTCGCATCCGTCGCCTTTGGCATCGTCAGTTCGGTCGGGGCCTGCATCGCTGCTGCGTCCGTTGCCTCCCATGTTGTGGCTGATTCAGAACCTCATGCCTTCCAGGACCTTGCCGCGCCCGACCTATGGACGGCGCACCCCGTGAAAGTCGACGCTCGGCGGCAAAGTTACGAACGGATTGCGCCTCTCTATTCCAGCTACGTCACCGAGGCGCCGGCCGTGATGACGGCACGGGCGAAGCCGGAGCCCGCCAATCCTTCAGCCGCAGCTCAGGCGCCGCAGCCGAAATTGTCGCCCGAGCACCTTGCCTGGTGCGCGCAGCATTATCGTTCCTTCGATCCGGTGGCAAACAGCTATCGATCTTATAGCGGCGAGATCCGCGCCTGCACTTCGCCGTTCCAGCAAAATCTCGCCGAGACCGGTGAAGGCGTCGGCCCGGAGGTAAGTACACAGGCGGCTAGCTGGTGCGCTGCTCGTTACAGGTCGTATCGACCGGAAGATAATAGCTATCAACCATGGGACGGGCCGCGGCGCAGCTGCGACGTACCGGTCGTCATTGCCAGGAATAATTGATTGGAGCCGGTGCCTGCTGCTGCGCTGCGTGGCAGTCAGACTAAAGTCCGTATTACAAACGCTGGGGTTGTGATACCCGGTAGTATTGGGTCGGAGATCAGGGATGGCGACGACACTGGTGACGGAAATTCAACGGGCGCAGACGAGACTCCGGTTCTTGAGCAGGGCCGAGCGGGGAGCCCTTATCATACGCATCCTGCACGAGCTGAAGACGCATCGGCAGGAGGTGCTCGGCAATGTGCCGGCAGAGCGCTGCATGTGGATCGACAGGCTCATCGCATCCGTTTCCTCGACGATAGCGGAAATCGCCAATATGCAGGACGTCGAGTTCAATCGTGTCCTGACTGAATTCGAAAAGCTTATGGCGACGCTCCAGACCATCTCGCATCCGGAGACGTCGGCGAAGACTGTTCACTGAGCAGAGATCGCCTGCGACCTTGTCCAGCTGCGCGGCGTCATCAGGTCACTGCGCCGACTGCCTCAGCGGAAACCGTCACCCCGCAAGAGCGTTCTCCTTCCATGACCGAAGCGAAAACCCACGCTGACCACGACGAGGCGCCGCCCGGCGACGACGACGCCAAGCCCGGCGCCGATATTGCTTTCCCTTACGACCGGATGACCGTCGAGCAGTTCCGAAGGCGTTTCCCGCGCGCCCGCTGGAGCGATGCCCGCAAAGCCTGGTTCGTTCCTGGCAGAACGGCCTCCCGTCGCATCGGGCGATGGCTTGCCGAGCTGGAGGCGGAAGCCGACGCCCATGCGGATGCGAAGGGACGCGACGCCTTCGCCTTCGATCCGATCGACAGTCCGTATCTTGAACTCGGCAAGGCAGGCTTTCGAATCCGCACGCCCTATTCGAAGACCGTCGTCGACCAGCTGCACGAAGTGCCATTCTCACGCTGGGACGGCGACCTCAGGATATGGCACGTTCCCTTCCGATCCTATGAAGACCTCAGACGCCAATGGCCCGACATCGAAGCGGCCGCCCGCAGAAACGAGCCGGAGGAGAGACGGCGCCGGGCCGAAGAGCGCAAGGGGAGCGAAGAGGACATCCGCAGCAAGCGCCGCTCCGCAGAACGAAAGCGCCGTCGTTACCCGCTTCTCAGCCACGACTTGCCGCCGATCGGGCGGCCGGTGGCCACCGCCTATGGTATCGTCGTCTTTACCGAAATATCAGGCGAACTGGTCGCCCCGGATGTCGTAGCCGACGCCTATCCTGATGTGACCGAAGATCACGTCTGGGGATATTGGCGGCTGCCGACGCTCGAAGAACTCGTCCGCACCTGGCCTGTGAAGATGTCTCCAGATGGGGACGCAGCGTGGTGGCTGCCGACGATCGAGGAACTGAGGCCCGCTCGCCGGACGGCCAAATCGCGCGAAGCCAGGAGGCAGGCCAGGATGTCGTGACCGGGGCACTCTTGCCCAGTGGAACAAGTTGCGCCGCCAGCCATTTGTCGTCCATGAAAAAAGCCCTGCCGATGTCGCTGCTCGCTCTCTCCATTTCCGTTGGCGGCGCCGCCGCGCGGGAACTTAAACCTGACATCATCAACGCAGCTTCGATCGCCTCCATTGGGACAGAAAAGTCTGCGCCCGCAGATCCGGATCCGGCAGTCGTCCGCCTTCAGGTCCTGCTGGACCGTGCCGGCGCATCGCCTGGCGTCATCGACGGGCTCGCCGGCGAGAACGTCAACAAGGCGGTGGCCGGTTTCGAAGCTATGAATAAGCTTCCCGTCGATGGCAGGGTGGATCCGGACGTTGCCTCTCGCCTGGAAGGCAATACTACTCCTGTCGTCGAGAGCTACGTCGTCTCGGCAGAGGACGCCAAGGGTCTCGTCGACGAGATCCCCGAAGACTATGGCGAGAAGGCAAAGATGCAGAGCCTGGGATATACCAGCGTTGCGGAAAAACTATCGGAGCGCTTCCACATGGGTATCGATCTTGTCAACGCGCTCAACCCGGCTTCGAAATTTGCTCCCGGCGATACGGTGTGGGTGGTGAGCCCCGGCGTCCCGAGGCAAGGCAAGGTCAAGCGGATAGAGGCCGATCGGAAGGCGGGGCAGGTGCTGGCCTATGCCGGGGACGGAGCGCTGCTTGCCGTCTATCCCGCGACGATCGGCAGCGAAGACAATCCGGCGCCGTCGGGCAAGCACAAGGTCAAGGGCGTCGCGAGGATGCCGGTCTACCGCTATGACCCGAAGCTCAACTTCAAGCAGGGAAAGAACGACAAGGTCCTGACCATTCCGAAAGGACCGAATGGCCCGGTTGGCACCGTCTGGATCGACCTGACCGAGCCAACCTATGGAATACACGGGACACCGGAGCCGAAACTCATCGACAAGGTTGGCTCGCATGGCTGCGTGCGGCTGACCAACTGGGACGCCGAAGAATTGGCCGGCATGGTAAAGCCAGGTGTCCTGGTGGATTTCGTCAATCGAAGTTCAGCCACGCCGAAGTGAGACGCAGCACCTTGCAGTGCTGCCATCTTCCCCGCGGTCCCAACGATTACGACGCCTTAGCCTCAAAAGCGGGGGCGAAATCACCCAGCGATTTCGCCTTGAGGATCATCCCCTCGATGTCCTGCTCGACGATTGCCTCCAGATCGGCGAAGCCGTCGATGACATAGTAGATCGGCTGAAGAATATCGATGCGATAGGGGGTTCTGAGCACGCTCATGAGATCGAAGGGCCGAAACTCGCAGGCCTTGCCTTCCATTGCCGCTTTCGCTTCGCTTGGCGAGGAGACGATACCCGCGCCGAAGCAGCGCCGGCCCTCAGGCGTGTTGATCAGGCCGAATTCGACGGTGAACCAGAAGACCCGGAACAGATGCCAGGAATAGCCCTTGCCGAGGCGGACGGCCGCCTCGCCGAAATGCCGGACAAAATTGGCATAGCTCTGGTTGGTCAGCAGCGGGCAGTGGCCGAAGACCTCGTGGAACAGGTCCGGTTCCTCGATATAGTCGATATGTTCGCGGCGGCGCAGGAAGGTGGCGAGCGGGAATTTGCCTTGCGACAGAAGTTCATAAAAGCGCGAGGGCGGGATGAGCGCCGGCACGCCCTCGACGCCGAAGCCGGTGGTCTCGTTCAGGCGCCTATTGACGTCGAGAAGCTGCGGCACCTTCTCCGGCTTGAGCCCCAGCATTTTGACGCCGTCCAGATATTCGCGGCAGGCCGTATCGGCCAGGATCTTCATCTGACGCCGGTAGAGTTCGCCCCAGATCGCGTCTTCATCGGCGGTATAGTCATAGAGGCCGTCGGCTCCGGGCAGTTTGGCGGTGTAGCTGCTTTCCTTGGTCATATGCTGATCCTCGCAGGCGCATGACGATATTCCTACCATTATCCTCCAGCATTGGAGGATTTTCTTTTCTTTCGTGCTGGTCATTGCCATAATGGTGGCAAATGTTCCCGAAAATGGCGCCAAAAATGAAAGAAGCTGGGAATTTCCGCCGCACCCTTCTGAAGCTCGTCCAAGCAGACGGCAGTCTGTCGCTGGCGGATCTCGCAGAAAAGGCCGGCATGTCGCAGAGTTCGGCCTGGCGGAAGATCCAGGAGCTGGAAGCCGACGGCGTCATCCGCAAGCGTGTGACCTTGCTCGATCCCGGCAAACTCGATCTCAAGCTCTGCGTGATCGCGCATGTCACGCTGGAGGATCACCATGAAGAGGCGGTCGCCTCTTTTGCGTCGGTGGTGCTGGAGCGACCGGAGATTATGGAGTGCTACGCCTTGTCGGGAGCCTTCGACTACATGCTGAAGATCCGGGCGAGGGACGTCGAAAGCTACGAGGTCTTCATGACCCGCTACCTGCTGCGCAACCCGCATGTGCGCACTGTGGTCTCGAGCTTCGTGCTGCGCGAGCTGAAATTCTCGACCGAACTGCCGATCTGACACGTCTCGCCAAGGTGGTCACCGATTGGTGACGGCGAGACGCAAGGGGATGCCGTCAAACTTATCGGGTGCTGTCTCCATGCCGGCTACCCGGCATATGCACCGGAAAGCCTTCGAATGTCTTCAGCGTATCGAGCACGATCGACGTCTTTACGTGCTGGACCGACTCGTGCGGCAACAAAACGTCGTTGACGAATTTTGAGAGGTCGGCGAGCCCGCGGGTCGCCACCGTCAGGTGATAGTCCATTTCACCTGTGAGTGCATAGGCTTCGAGAACTTCCGGCAGGCCGTTGATCAACTGGGAAAATCTGCGGGCATTGTCCCTGTTGTGGGTAGCAAGCGTCACGGAGATGACCACGAGCATATCGAGCCCCAGCTTTTCCCGATCGAGGTGGGCCCGGTAGCTGCGAATAAATCCTTCGGCCTCCAGCCGCGTGCGCCGGCGTGAGCATTGCGACGGTGAAAGCGCAATCCGCTCCCCCAGATCGTTATTGGTCAACCGGCCGTCTTTTTGCAGTTCCTGCAGCAGGCGCAAATCCAATTTATCGAGCGGCTCATCCATTGCGTAAAACTCCAATAACACTCACAGATCGTGCATAATATCTTCTTATGACACAGAGAATGCAAGGATTTTGCGCGCGTTTTGGACCACAATTTGCACAGTCGAAGTCCGACCTTCTCAGGAGGAGAAAATGGGTCCTTTCCCGCATGATGCACCGCCATCCGAAATCACCGCCGACAATCCGGCCGGTACCGATGGCTTCGAATTCGTCGAGTTCGCTCATCCCGAACCAGAAAAGCTCAGCGAACTTTTCACGCGCATGGGCTATGTCGCCGTCGCCAGGCACAAGACCAAAGACATCACCGTCTGGCGCCAGGGCGACATCAACTACGTCGTGAATGCCGAGCCCGGCAGCCACGCAGCCCGCTTCGTGGAGCAACATGGCCCTTGCGCCGCATCGATGGCCTGGCGTGTCGTCGACGCCAAACACGCCTTCGACCATGCGGTGTCGAAAGGTGCTGTTCCCTATGAAGGCGACGACAAGATGCTCGACGTCCCTGCCATTACAGGCATTGGCGGTTCGCTGCTCTATTTCGTCGAGACCTATGGCGCCAAGGGATCGGCTTACGATGCCGAGTTCGATTGGCTGGGCGAGCGCAACCCGCGCCCTGAAGGGATCGGCTTTTATTATCTCGACCATCTCACCCACAACGTCTTCCGCGGCAACATGGACAAGTGGTGGGATTTCTACCGCAACCTGTTCAATTTCAAGCAGATCCACTTCTTCGATATTGACGGGCGGATCACAGGCCTTGTCAGCCGCGCCATCACCTCGCCCTGCGGCAAGATCCGCATTCCACTGAATGAATCGAAGGACGACACAAGCCAGATCGAGGAATATCTGAAGAAGTACCGGGGCGAGGGCATCCAGCACATCGCCGTCGGCACAGAGGACATTTACGGGGCCACCGACCGGCTTGCCGACAATGGGCTGCGCTTCATGCCGGGTCCGCCGGAGACCTATTACGACATGTCCTATGAACGTGTGAACGGCCATAGCGAACCGGTCGATCGCATGAAGAAACACGGCATCCTCATTGACGGCGAAGGCGTGGTGAATGGCGGCATGACGAAAATCCTGCTGCAGATATTCTCCAAGACCGTCATCGGCCCGATCTTCTTCGAATTCATCCAGCGCAAGGGCGACGAAGGGTTCGGTGAAGGCAACTTCCGGGCGCTCTTCGAATCGATCGAGGCCGATCAGATTAAGCGTGGTGTCATCGGGACTGCGGCGGAGTAAACTCCAGGCGCGGCGCTTGTGAGCTTTGGGAGGAATTGAGCATGGACCAGACATCGATCCAGCCTGCCGACGCGGAAGCCGCGGCGGCAAACATACTGAAATACATGCCGGGCTTCGGCAACGACTTCGAGACGGAGTCGCTGCCCGGCGCCCTGCCGCAGGGCCAGAACAGCCCGCAGAAATGCAATTACGGCCTTTATGCCGAGCAGCTTTCCGGCTCGCCCTTCACCGCGCCGCGCGGCACGAATGAACGATCCTGGCTGTATCGCATTCGCCCGAGCGTGCGTCACACCCGCCGCTTCTCGAACGCTTCCTATCCGCTCTGGAAAACCGCGCCTTGCCTGGACGAACATTCGCTGCCTCTCGGTCAGCTCCGCTGGGACCCGATCCCCGCGCCTGAGGAGAGGCTCACCTTTCTGCAAGGGGTGCGGACGATCACCACGGCGGGCGATGCCGCGACCCAGGTCGGTATGTCGGCCCATGCCTATGTCTTCAACGAGGACATGATCGACGATTATTTCTTCAATGCCGATGGCGAATTGCTGATCGTACCGCAGCTCGGCGCCATCAGAGTGTTCACCGAAATGGGCATCATGGATGTCGAACCGCTGGAAATCTGCCTCATCCCCCGCGGCATGATGTTCAAGATTATGAAGGGCGACGAGCAGACGGTCTGGCGTGGCTATATCTGCGAGAACTACGGCGCCAAATTCACGCTGCCGGACCGCGGGCCGATCGGCGCCAATTGCCTGGCAAACCCGCGCGACTTCAAGACGCCTGTCGCCGCTTTCGAGGATAAGGAAACGCCTTGCCGCGTCCATGTGAAATGGTGCGGCAAATTCTATGTCACCGATATCGGCCACTCGCCGCTGGATGTGGTGGCCTGGCACGGCAACTACGCACCCTACAAATACGATTTGCGGACGTTTTCGCCTGTGGGCGCCATCAGCTTCGATCATCCCGATCCGTCGATCTTCTCGGTGCTGACGGCGCCGACCGAAGATGCCGGCACGGCGAATGTCGACTTCGTGATCTTTCCGCCGCGCTGGCTGGTCGCCGACCACACGTTCCGTCCGCCCTGGTATCACCGCAACATCATGAGCGAGTTCATGGGCCTGATCCATGGCCAGTATGACGCCAAGGAGGAGGGCTTCGTGCCTGGCGGCATGAGCCTGCACAACATGATGCTGCCGCATGGGCCGGATGCGCTCGCCTTCGAAAAGGCATCCAATGCCGAGCTCAAGCCGGTGAAGCTCGATCATACCATGGCCTTCATGTTCGAGACCCGTTACCCGCAGCAACTGACGAAATATGCAGCCGAGCTCGAAACGCTGCAGGAGGATTACCTGGAATGCTGGGACGGCCTGGAGCGCAAATTCGACGGAACCCCCGGCATAAAATGAGCACCGGCCCAACACCCTCTGAAAGGCCACCCTCTGATACGGCATCCTCCGGCAAGGGAATTCGGACATGAAACTTGCGACCTTGAAGGACTCCACCCGGGACGGCCGCCTCGTCGTCGTTTCCCGCGATCTGACCCGCTGCTCAGAAGTCGGTCACATCGCCCGCACCCTGCAAGCCGCGCTCGACGACTGGGAGCATGTGGCGCCGAGGCTTGCACTGGTTGCCGAAGGCATCGAGACCGGGGCGCAGCCGACGATCCGCTTTCACGAACATGACGCCGCATCGCCCTTGCCGCGCGCCTATCAATGGGCCGACGGTTCTGCCTACGTCAACCATGTCGAACTGGTGCGCAGGGCGCGCGGCGCCGAGATGCCGGCAAGCTTCTGGACCGATCCGCTGATGTATCAAGGCGGCTCGGACGGTTTCCTCGCGCCGCGAGAGCCGATCATCGTGGCGGATGAAGCCTATGGGATCGACATGGAGGGCGAGGTCGCCGTCATCACCGGCGATGTCGCGATGGGGGCGAGCCCGGAAGCTGCCCGCGGCGCCATCCGGCTGCTGATGCTCGTCAACGATGTGTCGCTGCGCGGCCTGATCCCGGAGGAGCTGGCGAAAGGCTTTGGTTTCTTCCAGTCCAAGCCGGCCTCGGCATTCTCGCCGGTCGCGGTGACGCTGGACGAACTCGAAGGCGCCTGGGATGGCGGCAAACTGCATCTGCCGCTGCTGGTGAGCTTGAACGGCAGACCATTCGGCAAGGCGAATGCCGGCATCGACATGACATTCGATTTCGGCCGGCTGATCGCCCATGCCGCCAAAACCCGGCATCTGACGGCCGGAACGATCATCGGCTCCGGCACGGTTTCCAACAAGCTCGACGGCGGCCCCGGCAAGCCGGTGGAAGAGGGGGGAGACGGCTACTCCTGCATTGCCGAATTGAGGATGATCGAGGCGATCGAGAGCGGAGCGCCGAAGACCCCCTTCATGAGATTCGGTGACCAGGTCCGCATCGAGATGAAGGATCAGGCCGGCCATTCGATTTTCGGGGCGATCGAGCAAACGGTTGGAAAATACGAGGGAGCCGACGAGGGATGAACGAGGTGGTTCTCTACGACTACTGGCGATCGTCGGCGAGCTACCGCGTCCGTATCGCGCTCAACCTCCTGGGTCTCGACTATCGGACCGTGCCGATCAACCTGTTGGACGGCGCGCACCGGATGCCGGACTACCTCGCGCTCAACCCGCAAGGGCTCGTGCCGACGCTGGTGATCGATGGGAAAACACTGACGCAGTCGCTTGCCATCATCGAATATCTGGCCGAGCTTCGGCCGGAATGCGGATTGCTGCCTTCCGATAGCGCCGATCGCCAGAAAGTCCGCGCTCTGGCCTATGCGATCGCCATGGACATCCATCCAATCTGCAACCTGCATGTCGTCTCGCATCTGCTGACGCTGACGGAAAAGGCCGATGCCCGTGAGGAATGGATGAAGCACTTCATCGCCGACGGGCTTCGCCGAGTGGAGGCCATGATCGGCGAGGCCGATGGAAAGTTCAGCTTTGGCGACAGGCCTGCGATGGCCGACCTCTGCCTTGTTCCCCAGCTCTACAACGCCCGCCGCTGGGGCGTTGATATCACGTGTTTCAGCCGCATCACCGACATCGACGCCAGGTGCGCCGAACTGCCCGCCTTCCAGGCGGCGCATCCCGACCGCGTGAAACCGTAACGTCATTGCGATAAAACTCATCAGGCAGAGTCGGCCTCTCCGGTCTCCCTCATTCCTGTGACAGGCACAGGAATGAGGGAGTAGGGAGTATACAGCAAGAACCGCTAAGCTACGTTTGCCGCTCCCCGCCCTGGACGGCGAAACTACGCGTCCCGCCACGAAGAGAATATCGCAGCCTGGCCCAACCGCTCGCCCGCTTCATCGATGAGCTGCCAGACAGTGAAGTTGTCGACCCAGAAACGGCGGCCCGATTTCGCGACCCTGACACCGCGGCCATTGTCGACAAAACCATCACGCGTGACGGCATCGAGCAGCCGCTGGCGCTCGGCGCGATCGGGCTGTTCGGCCGAAAGCCGCGACGGCAGCGTGATGAATTCATCCCAGCTGTATTCGAAGCACTTCTGCGCCGTGCAGTTGGCGTAGACGAAGCGCGGATCCGGCTCGGCATTGTGGGCAAGACCACGGAAGCCGCATCGTTATAGAGCCAGTCCGGCCCTTGTCCGTCCTGGACAAGATGACGGCCGGTGATACGCAGGTAACTTCCGGTGAGGAGGAGGAAGAAATCGGCATCGCTCCTCAGATCGAGGGCGTGATTGTCATAGGCAAAAGTCACGAACTGCCTCACGGGTCAAATGCTTCGATGCAGGCGACATAATCGACAATCATTGCATCGGTCTACAGCGCCCGCAGCTTGGGCACTGATAAGACTGGTTTCATGCATATGTGCCGACGTTTAGCCGGCGCATTCCCACGGTGCGGACAGGAACCTCGCGATTGCCGAGAGGAACCGGCGTTTACCCTGTCTCATCACTTCTGATTGTGCCGCTTGCCAGAAGATCGCCCCTTGTGCATTGATCGGATGCTGGTGGGGCAGGGGTGAAATATTCTCGTCAAAGCTGTTGATCTTGCAATCGCGATCGCCACGAGCCTGGGTCGCATTGAAGCGGGCTGACGCCAAGAATTCGGTGATCAGCCTGGCAACAAGTGAGCAAGATATGCTGCGCGTGACGACAGGAGAAATACGGGTGCTCAAGGGCCGGAGTAGGATGCGGAAATTCGTCTCATTGATATCGATGCTATTAGCGTTGATCGCCCTGGCCGGGGAGGCGCATGCGGCCATTTCCTACCAGCGCCTGGATGGCGCTCCGGGAGAGCGTGGTCTGGTGATAAAGGGCGTGTTTGAATTCTCGGACGACCCAGCTCAGCTTGTCGACGAATACAAGCAGTCCCAAGCGGATTACATCAGCTTTGACTCGCCCGGCGGGAACGTGGTGACCGCGATCGGCTTCGGCCGCGCCATCCGCGCACTGAATGCAAGAACGCTCCAGATCAGAGCCATGGAATGTGCATCGGCTTGCGCCTTCGCCTTCGTCGGTGGCGTCGAAAGGTTTGCCGAGCCGGGCTCCATCGGCGTGCACCGCGTTTCCCTCGATGTCCCCATGGACAACACATTGGCAGTCTCGACCGTTCAATTGCTGACCGGCGAGATCATCGGCTATCTTACCGACATGGGGGTAAGCCCCAATCTGCTGCAGCTCAGCCTGTCGATCGACAGCACCGACATCAGGTACCTCACCGCTGCGGAAATGCGAGACTGGAACATCAACACGCCCGAGGATATGCCCTCGGCACAGGAAAGCGCGTCGCCACCGCCAGGCGCAACACCGCAGGAGAGCGCAGCACCCGCCGACATGGCGTCAGACCCCGGTGATTCCGAGGAGGCCGGCACATCCGAACCCGGCGACCTGACCACGGAGGCGATTGATTTCGTCAACCGATACAATGACGAATGGTCGAAAGACAGTGCCTCGGCATTGGCCTTCATGAAGGGCGTCTATGCCGACGAGGTCTCCTTCTTCGGAAACTCGGTCGCCAACGACGCCGTCCTGAAGGAAAAGGCAGCCTTCGCCCAACGCTGGCCGGAGCGCATCTACAGCGTCAAGCCAGGCTCGGTGACTGCGAGCTGTGCCGGAAAATGCGAAATGTCGGGAATTGTCGAGTGGTTTGCCCGAAACAAGGACACGGGTAAGACGTCCGCCGGGATGGCGGAATTCTCTTACGTGTGGAACACGGCCTCCCTTCAGATCGAATCCGAGACCGGAAAGGTGATCGCCACGGACAAGGGTGCCAAGGCGCCAGATCGATTGATTGATCAGTGGATAGGGCTGGACGACATCTGCCGCGGTAGCACCGATCGCGAGGGCGCCGCGACGCTACGGGCGTGCAAAAGGCGCGACGAGCTCGGTCCGCTACTCGATCGCGTCGACTGGTGTTATGGCCATAAGGACGAAGCCGGCATGGAGATGAAATGGCACAAATGCGATGCCAACTCCCGCAGATATGACGAGTAAGCAGCGCCGGTCCGGAGGCAGCGACCGCAGGTGCCGCAGTCTGCCCGAGGGAAAGAGCGGGGGGCTGTGACTGCTTCAAAGCGAAGGCATCTGGCTAGCAGCCATCAAGCACCTTGATCCTCGAGACCAGGGTCTTGCCAAACACATAGGTGGTCTGGACATCGGCTCGGCCCTTGCAGCGACGGCCGTCATTGGTGACGTATTCGTAGGAAACCCGGACGTTGTCATCGCCGCGCAGGGCCGTGCCGGTGAGCTTGAACGGCTGCGACATCGCGCCGTAGAAGGCGTGGATCGACGCCTCGTTGAAAGGGCCCTTCCCGCGCTTTTCCGGAATGACCAGGGCCGAGGCGGTTTCACCATCGGCTGCGGCGAGCGCGGAGTAAAAGGCCGTCACCGCGCCCATCGGATCGTGCGGAAACGTCTTGCCCGCCTCGGATGCCGGAGGTCCGTCCTCGTCAATCGCGTCGTAGGTGATGCCGACGGCCTGCGCCTTGGCGGCCGTCAGCCACGCGATGCCTTCAGGCGGTGCCGACGTCACGTAGGCGATGGCAGTGTCAGACAATCCCAGCTGGTTGAGGTAAGCTCCGACCAGTGCGTTGGCGACGCCGCTTTCGCTGGCCTTGCCGTCTACCACTCGATAGGCGGCATGGAAGCCGATATTGGATTCGGGCTGAAGAAACCTCTGCGACCCGGCAAGCCAGGTGAGGGCGCAAGCCGACGCGCACAAGGTCCCCGGCGGAGTGGCCGTCGCAAAGCCTCGAAGGCGGATGGCACGCCCGATCTCGATCCCGGCTTTGAGATCCCCGCCCTCGCTGTTCAGAAAAACAAGGGCCTTGCTGGAGGCTGCGGCCAGGTTTCTGAAGGCGATTTCGTCACCGTCGTTCAAGATGCCCGTGACGGAGATCAGGTCCGTATCATTCTCCAACGGCTGTCGCGTGATCTCTGCTGCAGACAGAGGAAATGCGCATAGAAACAACAACTCAGCCGCGATGTAACGCATCGATTCGCCCCGCCTTTACGATCCTCATTGAACATCGCCAGGAATGTTTTGCAAGTCCGATGGGGCGGCCCACCGAGGCAGGCCTCGGTCAATGCGCGGAGTGGCGGATCGAAGGTACGTTCCGCCCATAAAAGCATGAGAGGCCCGGTTGCCCGGACCTCCACGATGTTTCAGATGAGAAAACCACCGAAGTGTTGGCCAACTCACTCGCAACTCATTGATATTCACCACCCACCTTCCGGAAAAACCACCGACAACTGGCCATTCTTGAAGTCAAAACTGGCCAATGATCGGAGGCAAAGTAAAAGCCGGATCGGAATCCGGCTCCAAGGGACGTCAGTTACTCTGATGGAAAGAGGTGGAGGACTTCTGGCCGCCGATAAAACGGCATGTTTCCCGAAGTGAATGCCGGCTCGAATCCTGCCTGATCGAGATGGAGCCTCAGCTTTCTGCTGCTCCATCCCCGGATTACTGAAAGATTCGAGAGGGGAACAAACTCTCTTCTGAAGGCGGAGAAGACATCCGGTTTCACGACGGTGTGCCAGGTCCGCTTTACGGGGCTGCGTCGGCTGACCGTAGCGAGGTGGCCGTCTCCAACCAACGCCTGGATGACCCTGTATGATACCGGGATCATTTTCTCGAGGTCGCGGAACGTGAAGCAATTATGTCCTTCGCGGAGCAGCCTTTCCTTTATCTCCTCGGAGTCGATCCGAACGGCGGCGGTGCCGATGTTATCGACGGCCCATGCGACAGTCTTCAACTCTCCTGTTAGCACCAGCTCGACGATCTCCTCGAAGGCGCGGTTGAATTTTCGGGAGACCGCCCCGATGTGACTCAGCCTTGTATCGTCATCGCAGGTGACGACCGCTTGGAGGCTACCCAGGAACGCGTCCAAGTCGCTCCGAATGAACCGCCGGTAGACGGGAACCTGGGCATCGAAGCAATTTCCTCCGTGAGGCGTCAGGATGCCGCGTTTGACGAGTGCAGCGAGTTGACGTTCGTTGATGCCCAGATGATTCTGCGCCTCGTGGATATCCAGGCTCTCACGTGCCTCTACGGCAAGTCTTTGCATGATGTCGGCTGGGAGGAGTATCCTGTCGGGTGTCCTAGCTTGGTCTTCGACCGGGACGAGATCGCCGTTCACCACCAGTTTTTGCAAGCGCTTCACATGCATCCCAAACTCCGCCGAGGCCGACCACACCGAATGAAGTCTCCGCTCGGTGACGGGGCCGAGGAATTCATCGCCGGGGCCGAGCGGAAGGTTGCTGATCGCGACGTCCCGCATGATCTTCCGGATCGGTTCATAGCCCTCGTCATCGGTTTCGTGGGCCAGCCACTCGTAAATGCGGCCGAAGAGCGCGCGACCGCCGGGAGGGCCTTTTCCATGATGAAACCTCTGAAGTTGGGTCGCAAGGAGTTCGCGCAAACCGGTTTCGCCGCCGCGTAGCAGATCGTATCCTGTTCCTGCGCATGCCGACCATTCCCTTCGGTCGATTGTCGCCATCCGAAACCGAACACCGTGCCTCTCGGCGGCGCCGACCATTTCGCACAAACGGACAGCGACGTAGAAAGGCAGGGTATCAAGCCAGGCCGCGCCCGTGTTCAAGCCTGCGAACCGTGCCTCCGCATAGTTTTGAAGGTTGTCGGATTCCCACGGTGCTGCGTCGGATCGAAGTTCTTGGACATTTTTCTTCTCGACCGACAAATTGGCTGCGAAGTCGTGGACGAACGCTGAGGCAGGGTTGTGGCCGGACGTCACTAGGCCGACGCCATGGCGCTTGCACATACGGATGGGCGTTACCAGCCACAGAACGCGGCCGTAAGCTCTGAAGCCACGTCGTCCCTCCAAATGCTTCTCGTCTTCCTGGACGCAGAACGGGCAGAACCTAAGTCTCTGGCGCTCTACGAGAGTCTTGCTGAGCTGCTGCCCTAAAACGGTGGTCATGCGATTTCGGGTCACGACCGTACCGGGGGACAGTGATGCGACGGATGTTCCGAGCATCCCAGCGAACGTTTGAACGTCGGCTTCATCCCCGACCACCAGACCATGGAAGCGAAATCCAAGATCAGCGCCGAACGACCGTGCGTGGCGATAGCCGCATGCAGCGGCGAGGCGGGAGCAATAGCTGGCGATCGTCTCGCCAGCGTTGAACGGTAGGAGTTCTGCAAGCCTGTTCATTGCGGGCGCACTCCGTACTTCGTTGCGCTCTTGCCCTTGGATTTCAGACGGGCTTCCTCCCAAGCCCTGTCGTCGTCGCGCAGCAGCGCGGTCGAGGGCTCGAGTTCCTCCCAGTTGTCCGCCTTGAACACGTTCTTGCTCGGCCTGCATCCAGAAAAGGAGGCATAGGTCTTCATGAAGTCTTCGACAGTCACATGCTCCCTCTCGGCGAGAATCGCGACCTCGACCGCTGCCCGGATCATCTGGACGACCGAACCAAATTCAGCGTCGCATGCATGCATCAGCCGTTTTAGAAATTCGTACTTTTTCTTCGGGTCGGGATCATCATCGTCCTCCGCACGCGAGGCGCCGGGTTCTTCCAAGTCGATGCGGATTTCCATTCGCGCGTGCTCGCGGACGATCGTCTCGAGCACGCTACGGATGACCTCCGTGCTACCATCGGCGTCGATGGAGTCGAATGGCACGACGGTTCGACGATTGTAGAGCTGCTTGCGCGCAAGAAAACTCGCGAGGGGCGGAACACCAATGAGGATCAGTCGCACGGGCCAATCCCGCATCTGCGTCAACGTTTTAAATGCGTTCCCGATTACCTTCGCCTCACGGATCGTCGCCTCCTCGATCGCATGCTGGGCCTCGTCGATGACGACCCACCTGACTTTGTGAACCTTTAGCAGTCGGCGAAACAGCCGCCAGGCTTCGTTTTCGCGAATCTCGTCGCGGGGCTCATGGCCGAGTGCCTCCAAACCTGCGATGGCCGCCAGACGAGGAGTGCTCGGGGAGGGATTGTCGATGAAGATCACTGGGTGGACCTCCACGCCGTCGTCGTCGATGTACGACTGCATTGCCTTGATATTCTCGACGTGTTTCGCGACTGCGGTCGTCTTGCCGGCTCCCGAGCGACCGCATACCGCAACGATGCGCCGTTTATCGGGCTTTCCTGTAATCGGCGTCGTCAAGCTCGCGACAGATGCCATCAGCGCTTCCCTCAGCAACACGTCGCGGTCGAGCGGGATATATTTGTCATAGAGTTCTGCGATACGATCGGCGAGCGCGAGACGGTTATCGCCGATCAGGCCACGGACACGATCGATGGCGGCCTGGCTGCGCTTGGCGTCGTAGTCTTTTTGGAACTGGGTCATGGTGTCACTCCTTAATCCTTGTCGAAAATGTCGTTGCTGATGCGCTGGACGACCGAGGCCTCCCTTTCTTGGTCCGGCTCCTCATGGCTTGAGGACTTCGGCGGAGTGCCGAGCGCTGGACGGCCCCAGGAGTCCTCCTCCTCGCGGACGGCCTTCACACTCTGCTTCTTCTTCGCGTAGACGATCGGCTCGATGCGTAGCGCCGCGAAAAGTTCGTCGGACGGGTGCCACTCGCCTTCCGGCCGGCGCTCGCCTTTCACGGGGCTGTCGACGAGATCGAAGACGCGGTCCATTTTCTTCTCGAAGCGCTGATAGTCGTCGTCGGTCAGCACTGGGTTGACGAGCCCGGCCTCCAGCCGCGCCATGTCGGCCTGCTCCTTCAGCCACGCGAAGGTGTCGAGGAGGATCTGGCGCGAGGCCTTGGCGTTCTCCGAATTGAACAGCTTCAGCCGTTCGGTCGCCGCCAGCCACTGCCAGATGCTGACGCCTTCCAGCTCTTTGAACACGCACGGAACTTCGATCCATCCGTTCTCGGTCAAAACCGAGATGCCTCCCAGATTGTGGTTGTTGACGCGCCCGATGACCTTGGCCTTCTTCGTCTTCCGACGAAGCTGCTGGAGCTGCTTGCTCTGAAAATAGAGACCGGCGGTGCGGTAGCCCTTCTTGCTGATGACCCTTTCGACGTAGGTTCCGAAAAGGTGCGTTCTCAGGGAGCCCGTGGGGCCGGGCTGGACGCCGTAGTCCCTCGCGAGCTCCAGCCACCGACTATTGGGCGTCGCGCCGTTCAGCTCTGAATGCGGAGCGTTGTGGTATCCATCAACGACCCACCGGATCATGCATTCTGCCGCCTGGTCGGCAACGGTCGCAGCGTAACCTTCGGAATCGTAGTCGCCCTTCTCGGCCGAGGATCCCCAAGTCTTGCCGTCGAAGTAATTGAACATCTGGGTCGCGAAGGTCAGGAACCACCGTTCGATGAAGCCACGCATCGAAGCCTCGCCGGCCGGGGGCAGGAAAAGATCCACGCCAGCGTCGTTGACGGCGACACGGAACGGGCGGTGCGCGAAGTAGACGGCGCTGTCGACGGCGAGGATTTCCATCGTGCCGCCCTGGATCCATGGTGAAAGGCATCCGAGACGATGGGCCATGTCGCTTTTGTCGCGTGTCGCCATCTCGAGCGCGGTCATCGCCGACTTCTTCGACGGCGGCTCCGCGCTGATGTGCAACGCGATGATGCTTCTTGACGCGACGCAGATCATTGCTGAGATCCAGAGCCGGATACGCTTGATCCCCCGCCTTTCGGCTCGGGAAAGTGTCTTCCAGATCCCGATTTTTACCAGGATCGTCTGGAGATCGGTCTCATGGTCGTCAAATTCGACACGTTCGAGGGCGCGGATCACGTCGATGCCGCCATGTTCCGGTTGCCATTCGCGTCGCGCGGCCTCCTTGCCGTCGCGGCCGAGATCGCGCCACATTTCGGGCAGCGCGTTGTATCGGTTCCGAAGCGTTTCTTCGACTGGGATCCGGAGCTGGTCTGCAAGCCCGCGCGTTTTATTGGCCGCCTCCATCTTCCTCATCATGTCCTGATGGATGGCGGCCAGGTTGGGATCGGTTCTGGAGCAGGCTGCGCGCACGGCGTCGTTCAGGTAGGAAAACTCCTCTGGCGTGAAGTACTCTGGCCGATCGTGCCTGTAGTTGTTCTTCAAGCAGAGCGGATCGAAGTCGTTCTCCTTCATCCTCGCGATCCACCCCTTCAGGGTTGACGGCTTCGGTTCGAAGAGAGCTACCTTTGCTTTGGTCTTGTAGGTGGCGGCCGAATTTCCCTGTGCTCTGAGCTGGAGATCGCGCCAGGCCTGCGCGATCATCGGGACGACGCGCTGCAGGACGTCTGGGGATGTGCTGACGGGTGGCGGCGGAGGCAGGCCGTCGATACGGGCGCGCCTAAGCTTCTCTTTGTAGTCAGCCCGCAATTCGAGATACTTACGGACGAAGAACTCCTTCTGGATCACGTCCTGCTGATCGGCAGGGCTCAGTGCGCTGAGGCTGGCGGACCCGCCAAGCCTGGCCTTCGCCTTACGCTGCGAATAGAAGCCGAACTCCACTGTCATCGGATGGGGTCTGCGGTTCAGGCTCTGGTTGAGCTCGGCCTGTGTGAAGCTGACGGTCGCGTTGGTCTCGTCCATCCGCTTGAGAACCGCGCCTTGCCGGTCGCAGTACAAGACGGTGTAGACGATGCCGAGATCGGTGACCTTGGCATCCTCGGGAAGCCGGACGAACGGAAGCGAAGCGGGGGCGTGCTGGAGGGCGAGTGCCGCGCGGAGATGATCCTGCATATAGTGAACCTTCAATGATTGTGGTTGAATTTGACAAACGGAGCGTCGACCAGCTTCAGATCCGGGCGTATCGGCAGCAGAATCTCGTCGTGGACCAGGCACCACACCGCATTCCAGGCGCAGGCCGGGTTCTCGAACACGGAGATCAGAGAGCGCAAGGAAACGGTGCCGTGGAATTTCGACGCGTAATCGCGGAGCCTGTCGTTGTCGTCCGCCGCGGAGTGCTTCAAGGCGCGGAGGATGGAGTAAGCGTTCCATCCTCGGTCGTGGGTAATCTCGCGCTCGGTCATGATGGTCGCTTCGTCGGCAAAGCCCTCGAGCGAATGGCGGTTGATGCTGTCGATGGTGTAGGGGAGACCGTCCTTGTCCAACAGCCAGGTGGGGCGGACGGCAACGACGATGCTGGTGCCGGTTTCAGCCATCGTCGCACGGTAGTCGATCGTATGCTTCTGCGTGCCGTCTTCCTGAATGATGGGAACGGCCGATGGCTGATCTTCGACGAGCGAGATGTGCCGCGAGGCGCAGAGCATATAGGCAAGGTTCATCTCGTACGTGCTCGAGTGCGTGAGTCCCTTCCTCGTCTTCGGGTTCACGATGCTGCCTCGTGAATGGCCTTTTGTCCGCGCCGGATACCACCTGCTCGGGGTCGGCTCCAAGGTGGGCTGCCAGACCCACGGAAGGTCCGCGAGGCCTGAGTAGTCCTCCTCGTCGTCGGCATCCGCCTCCAGCGGCAGGTATTTTCCGGAGATGGGGCCGTCTGATTTGAGGAAGAAGGTCTCACTAGGCAGAGGCAGGAGTGTGCGGTCGAAGCCCGACTCCACCTCTTTCATGTAACGGATGATCTGTCTGATGCGTGTCATTTGTTCTCCTTGGACGCGGGAATGCCTCCGCTTAGGCCGTGAGGCCGCGGTAGGGGGCTGGAAAGACGGATGTCAGGCGCCGAGACGTCGGTTCGGGGGATGGAGGTCTCGAAATGGTAGCCGGCGACCGCATACCTGATGGTGTCCTCCATCCGCCGGACGGGTGCCACGCTCCTTGCGGATCATGTGCGCGATCAGGCGACGCTCAAGCATTTGCTCCTCCCTCGTCCACGGGAGACTTGAGGGAGGCGTCGACGAACTCCACTACGTCGGGCACGTGATCGTCGGGCCAGTGGGGCGACCTGGTGCATGTCTGTTCGTCGTCGCTCTCGGATCGCACCGATGACAAAGCACGGGCAAGAAACGCGACGTCGGCGCCTACGCTTGCAAGCTTTCGGACTACTGGTTGCATGGCTTTCTCCTGTATTCGGGCATGGCTTCGCCGTCCGCGTTCACGACGCGGCTCGGCGGCCTGTTGATGTGGGAGGACTGGAAGCGCCCCGCCGGCTGGCGACGAGGCGGTGACTAGTGGATCGAGCGCATGGTCGCCGGTCGAAGTCTCACCGACAGCCTCCAGGATTCGGGCGTGACGACCACGATGTCGGATCTGCCGATGGGTGCCCGAGGCGCGTAACCAGATACAGGAGCCGCATTTCACGGGCGGTTTCCGGATCCGGATCGAGAGGGATCCGCAGGGCGCTCGTTTCTCGTTCGAACCTCGCGATCTCCGCCGGATCGTCGCCGGGCAATCTGAAGCTTATGGTCTTTCTCCTCTTCATCGAGGTCTCCTTCTCGGTGGTTGATCTCGGGGCCGGGGGCGACGGAGCGCGCGGGTCCGCCTTCGCCGTTCATTTCCGACCGATGTCTGTCGACCGCCCCCGCGGCACTTTAGGGGGCGGCGGCGGCGCTACCGCGAGCGCTTGATCCGGGCGCGCATATCTTCGAGACTGGGCGGCGACGGAAGATTGCGGAGCCGCTGCCAGGAGACGCCCAGGACCATCGGAAGATACAGCTTCACGGTCTCCGCGAATTCTTCCCTGCTCGGGATCGGCAGGTGGCGTCCGGTGCGGGCCACCCACACGGCGATCTCCTCGAAGAGCCGCACGTACAAGGCGTCGACGTCGCTGGCGTGCGCCCGTCGCCATTTGTCGACGACGGCGAACTGGAAGGCCAGTCCGAGGGGGTCGTTTGTCAGGTTTCGCATCCATTGGGCGCAGTGCGGCTGCGTCCTGCTCAGTCTCGTGATGATGTCTTCCATCTGGCGTCTCCTGGGCGCGTTCGTGCGTTCGCGGCGAAGGTCGCCACGTTGAAATTTTCCGTTCTGGACGAGCGTCTCCGATCCCGCGACGGATGCCGCAGGCTCGGAAGCGTTCGGTTTTTCAGTGAGTTAGATCAGCGCCGCTGGATCGCGGGCGCCGCATGCTGGTCTATCATGCGTCTCGTCTCCGGTTTTTTGATCATATAACCGAAAACGATTCGGCGGTCAGCGGGGAATCGATCGCGAGGGGCCGGCGACTCGTTTTTTTGTCTTGGCAGCGAAATAAGCGTGATGCTGGAAAGGTATCTGCGCGCATGATGGTCTCCGGTTTCGACGAGTGAAAGGAGACCGGACGGCGGCGGAAAGCTCCACGGTCTCTGCTTACAGCGGCAACGTCCGTATGGCTATTCGGGTGCGCATGTGCATGTCGTCTCTCCACCGAGAAGAACCTGACCGATGAAGTGATTCGGTATCCGCTGAACCGAAAATTGTCCACGATTTTATTAAATACCGACGGTATTGACGCCGCTGCCCTCGGCGCCGTCCAATGGCGCCCACGCGCGTATGGGAGCGCGTGAGCGGCGGTTGCTTGTCGCATGCATGACCGACCGCAATCCTTCCTTCGGAGACACCGGAGGAAGGCGCATGAGGTACATCAGAAATCGGATGATTGAGTTCCGCGACCGCATGGCACCGCTCCTGAAGGAACTGAACCTTCGGGCCTGCACGCAGAAGAACGACGCCGGGATCGAGGTCTACTTTGTCGTCCGGGACAAGAAGGCCGATCCTTTTCTCTCTCACAGCTCCGTTTCCCTCGTGTTCGAGGATCGGGAGGAGACGAATCTGAAGGAAGCGGCCTGGGACAGGGCATACCTGCGCATCGAACAGCACGCCCCGCGACCCGTTGGTGACACGGGATGGTTTCACCACCGGTTCTGGGGAGCGGTTTTTCTCGACCTTCCTGACGACCCGGAGACGATGTGGGCGTTCATCGAGCAGAACTTCCAAGAGCAGCCGTTCATCACCATGGAAAGGAACCCAACGGAGATTCAGAGCGAACATCTCGTAGACGCTTTCAACAAGCTTGACGGGCTGCCCGAGTATTCCCGCATCGAGGGACTGGGCATCGATCGCCAGCTCACGGAGAAAGGATTCGTCGAAAGTATCGTCTTCGAGGATTCCCAGGGTCGGGAAGTCCGACTTCGATTTTCTGGTGACAGCGGGAAAGGCGAAGCCCATGTCGACGGCGAAAAGGTCGTCGAATTCAACACGCATTTCGAAGATGACATACTCCGGATGGCTCTCGCCTTGCGTGACTGCAACTATGACAGTCGCTTCCTCCGGAAATGACCTTCGGAAATCGGACCTGCCAGGCCGACCTCCGACAGGACGGTAGGCACGACGAGTCTTTGCTCCTCCGCGTCGAGGATCGCAACGACCTGACGGAGCAGGGGGCGCCGCTTCGGGTTCGGCTCGACGTCCTCTATCGCCTCTCCCGCAAGAATGCGGTGGGCTTTATCGGCGCCGACCGTCTCCTGCCACGAGCGCGGAGTTCTGCCTCGCAACGACCTGACGCCGATCATGCCTTCGTCGAGAAGAGGTTCGGCAAGCGCGGCGTCGAGATCGAAGCGCACGCCGGTGAGGGCGGTGTATATCGCCAGGCCGACCGCCTTCGCCATGACCGGCGGGAAGGCGTCGCCGACCATGTCGAAGTTGCCCCCGCCCTCCGCGTGGAAGCCCCATTTCGAGGGGAATCCTTGAGCGCAGGCCAGCATCTCGAGCGTGAACCGGGGCTTGAAGTCCGAATGGCTGGCATCGGCTACAGAAGGAGGTTCGTCGGCGAACGAGGACAGGTCGAATCCTTCCACACGCCATCGGTCGAGGTGGGAGGAGCGGGTCTCGGACGACGTCTTCGTGATCGTCGGCAGCGAGCTCGTGGCATGCGCGATGCGCCAGGAATCGGCCCATTGATCGTAACGCGCCTGGGCGCTGTCCGGCGGGACTAGATGTTTGAGATGCGCCGGGGTCTCATGGCGAATGACCAGCGGTCCCAGGGTTTCTGCCACGCCTCTGCGGATCGGCTGCGCCATCACCGGTGGAACGAACGTCCCCTCGACGTCGTTGCGAATTCCGACGATCACCAATCGCTTGCGTTCCTGCGGAAGACCGAAATCGACCGCGTTCAGGGTGGCTACGTCGACCTTGTAGTCCAGCTCCGCCAGTTCCGCACAGATGCTTGCTAAATACGCCGCGTGGGCATCGTTCGCGATGCCCGGCACGTTCTCGAACATGAACGCGCGTGGGCGGACGATCCTGACCGCCCTGATCATCTCCGGAAATAGGTTCTTGTCGTGGTGGCGTCCGGGTCCTTTGCCGGCCTGCGAAAAGGGTTCACATGGCGGCCCGCCGGCAAGAAGGTCGACGTCTCGGTATCTGGCGAGCTCCTCGTCCGAGATCTTCCTGACGTCCGCCCGGCGCACCTTCCATGCAGGCCAGTTCTTCCTAAGCGTCCGTGCTCGCTTGTAGCTCTTCTCATACAGGGCGACGTGCCTGAAGCCGGCCGACATCAGTCCGATGGCCTGGCCACCCGCGCCCGCACAGAGTTCCAGGGCGCGCAGCTCTCTCGACGGCCGCGTCGGAAGGGGTCCGTTCTCAGAAGCGGAGGGTGCGTTCGTGGCGAGATAGAAAAGCGCGTCGGTCAGTTCCGTCGACAGCATGGCGGGAGGGTCGGCTTCGAACGCGAACCCGCCGCGATGCGCGAATGCGCCCGACGCAAACCTTTCGAGCGCAGTCCCGGCTAGCTTCACGGCCTCTTCGTGCGATCCCGGTTGGACCTCATCGAAGGATTCGACCGGTCCCAGGTACCGTTCGAACTCGAGCAGCGCGGCCCGCGCGAGCCTGACAACGTGGGCATGGTCGGCGGCAAATTCCTTCCAGGTGACGAAAGGCTCGAACGCCTCGGACGGATCTCGCGGAAGGTGGTCCCAACGGAACTGTTCGATCGCTTCGAGCAAGGCATCGACCAAAGATTCGATCGCACGGATCGCGGTGGGCGACGCCTTCGCTATCATGGATTCGAGGCAGGCCGAGCGTCTTTCCTCCATCCGCTCGGACTCGGTTTTTGAAGTGAAACGCGCAAAGGATTCAAGGCGGTCGACCGTGTCGCGGTCCAGTTGACGGCCGCTCTGGAGAACGACCTGCGCGGCCCGGCGGACCTCGTTGGGGGCGCCCGCCAGCGCCGTGGCCGCGGCGGGCGGAAGCGCGCCCTGTGCCAGAAGCTCGGGGCTTTCCTTAAGGATTCGACCGAAGGCCCGGAACGCCTCCAGTTCATGGTGGCCGAGGCTGGCTCGCGTTCTAAGCAAAGAGTTGACGAACTCCGGGTCGCCCAGGGCGTCCAGCTTCTCCACGATCGGCGCCGACTTCGCCACGACCGAGGCCATGGTCTCGACCAGGTCGCCGAGCGCGTCCGCGGCTTCCAATATCCGTTTCTCGTCCAGCAGTTTCGTACGGTCCATCTTCGCGCTCCCTGTAGGTCACGCGTAGCAGACGTTGATTTCCGTACCAGAAAGGGATTCGCTACAATTTTACTGAATCGGCCCGAAGCGGCTCGGCGCTGCCCGGCTCCGGACCCCGGCGCGGTGGTCAGAAGGCTTGGAGGGTCGGACGGATTGGCGGAAGCTCGATGGAAGCCGCCGGTTCGACGAGCCATCTTCCCTTGAGCGGGTTGTAGACGCCGGGAAGCGGGTGATAGCGGTCAATGACCTCGTAGTCGCCATCAGTCGTGACGATGCACGTGTCGTATGCGATCGAGGTCGCGGCTATCATCAGGTCGTGGCTGACCCGTTCGCTGCGGCTGTCGGGCTGCGGTTGCCAGAAGTTCTTCAGCTTTCGGTTCGCCATCATGCCTGCGAGCACGTCCTCGACGGCCTTGCCCATCCCAAAGTAAATGAAGTCGGCACGGTCAAGGTCCTCGACCACGGCCCGGACTCTTGCCGCCACGGCCGGATCGCTCGTCATTCTGAGGCCGCGCTTGATCTCGATCATGACTGGAAAGCAGAGGCAGAAGTCGGCAATCTCGGAGACGTCCTGCAGCCAGGCCTGAAGTCCCTCTGGCGGTCTCCGGCGCGCTCGGGCGCTGACGATGTTCGTGTCCAGCAACAGCCGCGGTCTTCCCGCGGAGATGTTATTTCCTGGGCTGGACATGTGTAATTTCAAAACCAGATTTGCTCTCGGACCGAAGAAACAGTAGATTGACGTTGGCGTCAATGTGGGCGGCTCGAGTTGAGGTATACAAGGAATTCGGATGGAGAAGGTCTGGAACCGTAAGGAAGCGGAAGCGGACATCGCGGCTCTGCTCGATGAGGCTCGGGAGGCGCCGCAGACGGTCCTTGAACATGACGGCAGGTTCATTGTCCGTTTTGAGAAGGGCGCGAAGATTTCGGTCGCGGAATGGGCGATCCTCCCCGGAACCTTGGAGGACGACGACGTCCTCTAGCCTTTGTAGGTTCTGGGCGCGGTACGCGTCGCGGACGACACCGTGAAAAAGCTAAAGCGACGTTGAAGCGACTCGTTTCGTTAGTTGCGCTCTCCGGGCTGCGCTGCGCCGGACTAGATGAACGGGCCCGCGACAAAGCCTGTCCACCACAACGATGCACCTGCTGCACATCTCCTGGAGGGGACAAACAGACTTGCCCAAAGAACGACGATCGAAGCGACCGAAGCCGTGGATGAAGCGCTCGTCTGGCACGACGGCGACTCTCGGGCAACCATCAGGACTACTCGGCGGCTTGCCGCACGGGGTTCTCGTCCGGGAGCACCAATGGTCCGATGATCTCGAAATCGCAAGGCATTGCGTGCTGGTCTGTGCCCAGTAGTGCAAGGGACCAGTAGTTGGGATCTGCTCCGAAGACAGTCGAGACTTGCACTACGGTGAGCTTCCCGTCGAAGTGCTTCGCTGAACGCGCCCAGTAAAAGGCTTCCGGAATCAAACTCGCGGTAAACATGACGCTCACTCCCGTTCGAGCGCGGAAGATATCAGAATTCTTATAAATGAACATGCCTCATGGTGCGCCGCCTGCATGTCGTCGCGGGATCCCGGACGACCTCGGACCTATGTTGGGGGATGGCTGCGACTCAAGTCTTACGCGTGGAACCGGATGTGGTGGGGAAGTGTTTTCGATTGGCGACGCCAGAGGGTGCCGTGCCCGATTTTGGAGCCATCCTCGGAGACGAAACATGCGCCTGCTCATAGTCGAAGACGAACTGGGAATTGCTCTGGCGATCGAGGATGTCGCGATCGACGCCGGATTCGAAATCGCAGGAATCGCGGGAAACATGTCTGAGGCTCTGGATCTCGGCGCGGAAGCAGACATCGCCATCATCGACGTCCGGCTGGGGGATGGACTCACCGGGCCGTCGATCGCCCGTGCCCTCTTTTCTGGATTCGGACTTGGGGTGGTGTATTTCACCGTGAACCCCGGCCTTATCGAGAACCCTAAGGGGCGACCTGTCGTCGCCAAGCCGACGAAGCCCGAAAGAATAGCGGACGCGTTGTCCATGGCAGCCAAAAACGCCCGCGCAAGAACGCATCGCGTCGCGAGCGGGCCCACCTTCCACTGAACGGTCTTGCCAGACACTACGCCGCAGAATTCCCATCGGTAGTCCGCAGGGGGCGGCGTCATCGTTCTCGCCTGCGCGGAACCTGTATCTGCAGGGCCGGGGCCGCACTATTCTATGTCGGAGAGTCGGAGCAATTTTGATCTTGCAGGTTTTGGAGCGAGGCATCTAGGCTGAGTATGAGTCCTGTCGGGGCATAATCAACAGAAACATTTCCGAAAGCAGCCAGGCTGGAATAGATGAGCCGGGAGCCGAAGCCCCTCCTTTTCGGAGCTTCCACAGCCGGGCCGCCGCGCTCTCGCCAACGGACGTCGAGGCGGTCGTCGCCCGCTTCTCGACGCAGGCTCCAATCGATTTCGACCACTCCGGAAGCCACCGATAGGGCGCCGTACTTCGTTGCATTGGTGACAAGCTCGTGTAGCACCAGGGCGAACGTTAACGCGGCCTGGGGGTTGAGCGTGACTGGCGGGCCACTTGCTCTGAGGCGGTCCGACCCAAGTCCGAGATTGACTGCGGCCGCCTCGACGATCGTGTCCATGGTCGCAGACAGCCATTTCTTCTGCAGCAGAATTTCATGCGCGTGGGCATAGGCGTTGATGCGCGCCGATATCGACTGCTCCGCATCCTTCATGCTGCCGGCGCTTCTCAACGACTGGCTGACAATAGCCTGCACGACGGCCAGCGTATTCTTTACGCGGTGCGAGAGTTCGTGCATCAGGACGCGCTGTCGCTGCTCATTCTCGCGCTGCTCGGTTCGATCCCTGAGTATCTTCAGGAAACCTTCGAGTTCGCCGTCATCCGACCTCAGCGCCATCAACTGTCCCGACGCCCAGAATAACGAGCCGTCCTTTCGAACGTGCCAGCGCTCATCGTCTCCGTGGCCCTCGATCAAAGCAGCGGTCATTTCCCGCTGGGGAACCCCCGTCTCGCGGTCCGCCGGCGTAAAGATTACGCCGATGGGCTGGCCAATGATTTCACTCTCGTCCCATCCGAGGATCCGGCGCGCTCCCTCGTTCCATGTGGTCACCCTGTGATCAAGATCGACGGAGATGATCGCATATTCGATGGCGCTCTGGAGGATGGCTTCGAGGAAGCGTTCCCTGGCCTGACTGGAATTGGAAAAGGGGTTCATGACCATGTTGCATCGGATCCATCAAGCCACGAGCGGATGTTCTCGATACTATACCTGACATCGCCGTATTGCCATCGAGGCCGTGATGTTCCCTTGAGCGCGGTCTCCGTCCAACTATCGGACATTCTGCAGATCATGCTGGCAAAGGTCGCCTACCGACTGTCCGAACGTCCCTGCAGTCATTCCGACGGAGGAACCATATCCTGCCGGTAGCGTTTTGCCGTGACACTCAAGATCCTGGAGGATAACATGAAAATACTGGTCATCTCTGCGGCATCGCTGTTTCTGGCACTCGGCGGAGCGGCGGTCGCGCAGACGACGACGGTCGTCGTTCCCGGCGAGGTCAAAACCTACGTCATGAAACAGGAAACGCCATCCGTCACGTTCGAAGGCGACGTCGCAGTCGGCACCACGCTTCCTGACACAGTCGAGATCCACACCATCCCCGATCAACCTGATTACGGCTATGTGGTCGTCAACAAGAAGCGTGTCCTCGTCAATCCGAAGACCCGCGCGGTAATCGAAGTCGTCCAATAGCTTGAAAGAATCGCGGGCCTGCGTCCATGGCCCGCGGTTCCTCCTCATTCCACCTTCGTCCTCATCACAATCTCTTCCACTCGGGGTGCAAGAGTGAATTCAGACTTGCATCCACCGCAGCCAGTCGCACCAGGTGACGTCGAAACCGAGGTGTCTCGCTGGGGCAGTCCAGAAACGAAGGCACAACCTGATCGTCGAACTTGACACTGTTCATTCGCAGTGAATCTTCACCGATTGCTATGACCGACGCGGGACGAAGGTATTGCATCAAACGCAGGCTCTTCTCGAGAAGAAGCCGAACCACGAACTGCGGGTCGCTTCGCAATATCGGCAAAATGGTCACAAGCGACAAATAAGCTCGCCGAGCTTGTCGGAATTCCCAAAACGCGTATTTGCGAGTGGCGTCAATTGCGCTTCCGATCACGTATCGGGGGAGAACCGGGTTTGCGGCCAACGAACGCCTGACGACCTCCAAGGCGCTTTTGCCCATTCGCAGGTGATTGGACGACATGCTGCCGGGATGCTTTCGATATCCCACCAGCCGTTCCGGAACGACTTCAATGAAGTAGCGAGCGGCCAGCTTGAGTTCGAAATCGAGGTCTTCGCAGCCTCCAATGCCGGCTGCTGCATACGAGCTATCAAACCCACCGATCTTAAGCGCAACGTCCCGACGGACGAGAAGGGCGCTTCCATTGCCGATATATTTAAGGTTCAGATGCCGGGCATAGATATACCCTCTTGCGACGTCGGAACTGCCAGGGCGAATGATCTCGTCGTCCTCGTTAATGACGTAGTGCAGCGCGTAGACCGCAACCCACCGCGAGGACAAGCGCTTAAGAGCGTTCACCTGCTTTTCGATTTTCGTGGGGTGCCAGAGATCGTCGGCGTCGAGGAATGCCACAAATCGACCTGATGATGCTTCGATCCCAGTATTCCTTGCGGCCGCGACACCGCGGTTCGGCGTAGACAGGAGGTTGATGCGCGAGTCCGACATCGCTGTCTGCTCGACGAGTTTTGCCGTGTCGTCCGTGGAACCGTCATTGACGACGATAATCTCCAAGGCGGTGTAAGTCTGGCGCATAGCGGACCGAAGCGTGCGCTCAATATAGGTGGAAGCGTTGAAGGCCGGGATGACCACTGAGACCAAAGGCTGGTCAGAATTAAGGGCTCTTCGTCGATCGTCATCTGTAACTGAAATCATTGCAGATCTCTCGCCACGTCAACCAGATGGAAGGGACTGCGTTAGTGCTTTCTGCCGTTCTCCTACATTCAGTTCGAAGCGGGCAAAGCCCAGCCGCCGACAATGTTGGAAGATCTCCTTCAACATGCCTACATTCTAACTTCGTCGTGCGGGCGCAAACGGACTTTGGTCTGAGGTAGACCCTCTCCTTTCGTAGGATGGGGAGGTATGTCAGCCGCCGCCGAAAGACAGAAAGGAAGTGCTAACCAATCCCCTTCCGCGTGCTTTAACGATCGCTGTTTTACGGTCTGCGAACATAGAAGGACGTAACGCAGATGAACTGGCAGGCGCGGTCGCAGTGGGTTTTAAAATGGGTTCTCCCGGCAGCCGCGTCATTGATCATAGGGTGCGTTCTTTTTGGTACCCTCCAATGGGCCGCAGGGCAGACCGATATGGTTGCGGAGGCTCGCCAGCGGGATCTCGTCAAACTGATCGTCTCGAAGATGCAGGCTAGCGTTGCTCATGATCAGGAAAGCGCGACAGTCTGGGACGACGCTGTTCGAAAAACCGACGCGCGGGATCTGGAATGGCTTCGCTCGAACCTCGGCGAATGGATGCAAACCTACTTCGGGCATGACGCGGCCATCGTACTTTCGGCCGACCATAGCCCGATCTACGAGTTCATTGCGCCCTCGGACAACGCTTTGACGCTGGGTGATCTCCGCCTCGCTTATGAGCCGTTGGCGGATGCTTTGCAGAAACGACTTGCTGCTGGCGACGCTCAAGGGATTACGGACCGGGTGCTCTCGATCGGCGAAAGCGACCTTGCATATGTAGGGCGGCGACCGGCGATTGTGAGCGTCAAGCCAATCGTCTCGGACACGGGCGACATCGAGCAACCGCCGGGGCAGCAAAATCTCCATGTCGCTGTGAGGTTCCTCGATCGAAGTTTCGTATCCGAGATCGGAGCGGACTACCAGTTTGCCGAAATGAAGTTTTCGGATGACGCTCCTACGGACGCTGAGCACTCATTCGTTCCGTTGAAGTCTCGTGCGGGCGCCGCTATCGGCTACTTCACCTGGCGCCCATTTCGTCCTGGTGCGAACGTGATGGAAGCGACCCTGCCGGCGGTCGGCCTGGCCGCCGTTGCCATCTTCGTCGCGGCTAGTCTGTGCGGGCATGCGATCTGGAGACGTTCGACTCGGCTCGCTTCAAATCGTGAGGAACTCCAGCATCTCGCCTCGCGCGATCCTCTGACCGGCCTTTCCAACCGCGCTCATTTCAGCAACGAACTCGCCGCCCGCCTCGGCGCGGCCTCGCAGAACCAGAGCCACTGCGTGCTGTTCATCGACCTCGACCGGTTCAAAGCGGTTAACGATACTTTCGGGCACCCGACTGGAGATAGGGTCATCTCGCTCGTGGGCCAGCGCATGAATGAGATCATGCCCGCGGCGCTCATCGGTCGCATCGGAGGTGACGAATTTACCGTCTTTCTCGAAGAAGCGGACGGTGAAGTGGCCACCGCCGTTTGCCAACAGATCGTGCAGCGTCTCCGGCAGCCTTTCGAGATAGATGGCGCCCACATCGTCATTGGTGCAAGTGTCGGAGCTGCGGTTGCCGCCGGCCGTGCGGATCCGTCGGAACTCACCCGTCAGGCCGATATAGCTCTCTACCACGCAAAGGCTGCGGGTCGGAACACTTTTGCGATCTTCGGCGGGCATATGGACGAGCTACTGCGCAGGCGTCGCAAGCTTGAACACGACCTTCGGCTGGCGCTCGAGACGAGATCTCAGATCGAGGCCTTTTATCAGCCGGTATATTCAGCGGAGCACAAGGGCCTGTCGTCTATGGAAGCGCTCGCTCGTTGGAAGCATCCCGAAGAAGGCTTCATCGCTCCCGACATCTTCATCCCCATTGCCGAGGAAATAGGCCTTATCCACGAACTCGGCGCCAAAGTGCTCGAGGATGCCTGCAGTGTCATGGCAGACCTTCCTTTAATCTCTATGGCGATCAACGCCTCTGCATTGGAACTCTGTTCAGACGGTTATCCTCTTCGTGTCTTGTCCAGATTGGCGAAATGGAACATCGATCCAAAGAGGCTGGAGATAGAAATCACCGAGTCCTTGGCTTTTGGTGGAGAAGCACACAGCGATCGGAACATTGCCATGCTCCGAAATGCGGGGGTGCGTATTGCGATCGACGACTTCGGAACGGGTTACTCATCCTTCTCGAGAGTGCAGAATGTCATGATCGACAGGATCAAGATCGACAAGTCGTTCATCGATGCAGTGCAAGGAGACAGCAAGCCGCTGATCGAGGCGATGATCAATATGGCCCGAGCGAAAGGTCTTAAGACCACGGCTGAAGGAGTGGAAACGGACGAACAGAGCGACGCTTTAGTGGCCCTTGGGTGCGACAGCCTCCAAGGTTTCCTGATCTCCCGGCCTCTTGCCCGCGCGGCCATGATCGATTTGTTCAACGGAACTGGGAAGCGAACATTCACTGTTTGAAGCGGGTAGGGCATTCTGTCAGTTGACGGCGGCAATCACGGGAATTCCGGCTTCCTCCGCCGCGCGAATGAGCGCGGCACGCGCTGTCTTTGCGGGGATATCTTGAATGGCATCCAGGCAGGTTTTTACGGCCGCGATGTATTCCTTGCCATCGTTGGTCGGCCATACGGCGACAAGAGCCTCGGCAACCTCGCGGAGCGATCGGATCAGCCTATGCTTTTCTTGACCGCTCACCATAAGCACCAGAGGAGCGAAATCTTCGCTTCTGTGCCAATCCACTATACCGCCCGCTCGCAAAAATAGCCGCCCTTTATTCGTAAGTGACGACGACGCCGGACATTGATCGACAGCGCTTCGCCGGGGAGGTTCTGACTGGATACAGCGACATTGCTAAAACCTCCCCGGTGTCCTTTCAACAAGGAAGAGGAAAATTTAAGCCAGATAGCGCCGAGGGGAAGACGGACCTAAGTCGGACTGGCCGCCCCGGTACCTGCTTCTCATATGAGGCTTGAAGCTCCGTGGAGGGACGGAACAGGAGGACGACATGAAATTCGGCCCCGACAACGCCAGCCATGAGGAGCGCTGCTCCGAAGGCCATAGTTCAGCCTCGACCATCGCGACGATCAAAGCGGCGCTTTCCGCTGATCAGAATATCGACAGCAGTGCCATCGAGATCAGGATGCTCGGCCCAGTGATCCTGCTCGAAGGCTATATAACGAACGCCGCAGACCGCGAGAAAGCCATCTCGCTTGCGGGGATGATCGTCGGCCACGAGAACGTCCAGGATCGGATGCTAAGCCGCTTCCCCACGCAGTAGCGAGAGGCAATTCAGAGGCTAGGACCAAGGTCCGGCGCAGGCCCGGTACGAAGTCCCGGTACTGGAACACTTCCTCCACTCGACGGTTTCGCTCTGCAGCGGAACCAACCGCATCCAAGGAGGAAAACATATGATTATCAAAGTTGTAGGTATTGCTGCGGGTGTCCTGTTGGCATCGACATCCGCTTTTGCCCAGCAGTCGACTGTGACAGGCGCCGTTGGTGGCGCTGCAACGGGTGCGATCGTCGGTGGCCCGGTCGGCGCGGCTGTCGGCGGCATCGTCGGCGGCGTGGCAGGCAGCGTCATCGATCCGCCGCCGCAGCAGGTTGTCACCTATGTTCAGCAGGCCCCGGCCCCCACCGAACGCGTCGTCGTCAAGGAGAAGGTCGTCGTCGGCCAGCCCCTGCCGGAGACCGTCGTCGTGACGCCAATTCCCGATGATCCGAAATATGCATATGCGATCGTCAACGATCAGCGTGTGATCGTCGAACCTTCCTCGCGGAAGGTCATCCAGGTCATCCAATGACCGACGGGCGGCTCTAGCCGCCTCTTCTAGCCATGAGGGCATGCTCGCACCGCATAGATGCGCGGGCGTCGTATAATGCCCAAACCTCGGAGATCGATCATGAAAAGCAACCATTTCGCCGTGCTCGTGGCAGCTCTGTCCCTGAGCGTGTCGCCGCTTGCCACACTCCCTGCCGAAGCCCAGCAGGACACCAAGAGCAATGGCCAGGCCCAGTCCGGCACGGACGCCGGCTCGCAGGCGGGCTCCGCCAAGACTGGCACCGACTGCACCCCCGACGCTTCGGGAGCCTGCCCAGGCAAGGGCCAGTCATCGCAGCAGAAATCCGGTCAGGGCTCGGACATGAAAAAGAGTG
Source organism: Rhizobium hidalgonense (assembly GCF_002914525.1). Taxonomy (GTDB): domain Bacteria; phylum Pseudomonadota; class Alphaproteobacteria; order Rhizobiales; family Rhizobiaceae; genus Rhizobium; species Rhizobium hidalgonense. The sequence goes on from NZ_LODW01000033.1 coordinate 47,060, forward strand.
CCGAGCAGCCTTCGACCGATGGCGCGACGAGCGGAAGTGCGTCCGGCAAGACTTCGACAGAAACCACGCCTGCATCGAAGGACGCCAGCGGTGGCACCAAGACAGAACAGAAACCCGCCGCCAAGTCCGGCACCACGGATAACACCGGCTCATCCACCACAGGCACGAAGAGCACTACGGAAAGCGGCGATGCGTCCAAGCAGTCCACCGATCAAAATACGACGACCACAAACAAAAGTTCGTCCGAAACCAACAACAACACCACGACGAACAACCAGACTAACATCAAGACCAACGTCAGCATCTCGGTCGAGCAGCAGACCGAAATTCGAACGGTGGTGAAGGAGGTTCACGTTGCTCCTGTGAAGGAGGTCGACTTCACCGTCTCTGTCGGAACGAAAATCCCGAAGAAGGTCCGGCTGGAACGGCTGCCGACGCGCATCGTGAAGATCGTTCCGCAGTATGAAGGCTACCGCTTCTTCATCCTCGCGGATGGCAGGATCGTCATCGTCGATCCCGATGCTCTCACGATCGTCTACATCATCGAGGCCTAACACGCGTTTTTCCCGGCGGCGTCCTATGCGCCGCCGGGCCGCAGGAGCAATCAATGATCTATCATGAAGATAAGCCGTCCGGCCTCGCGTTTCCCATCATCGTCATCCTGATTGCCATGGTCGCCATCGTCGGCAGCCTGGTCCTGTCATCAGGCCATCCAGCAGCGGCTCGGGTCTGGGTTCCTGTTCGATCGGCTGGCCCCTGATCCCGCGGTGCCCAAAGGCGCACTTCCGATCCCGACTAGGAGCACCTACGATGAGAGCATTCCACAGCAGACAGCGGCGTCGGCCCCGAACCGCGATCGAGTTCAGTAATTGAGCTTGGGATACCAATCCGTGCCGCGGCCGGTCGGCGTCATGTCCAGAATGTTCCAGAGCGGGGCGATATCTACCGCCCCCCTTGGATCCTGGCCGGGATCCGCCGCTTCGGCCGGCATCTCGCCATTGTAGAAGACGCGAACGTCGTCCCCATCCTTCTGGTAGACCGTGAATCCCGGATACTCTGATCCCTCGTCGTCGAGCACGCCCAAGTCTCGGGCGTAGTCGTCGCCCACGGCCTGGACGAAATCAAGGTCACGCCAGCCGCGTTCGAGAGCGAACGCACGTTGCTGCTCCACCGCGCTGCGACCGATAATCTTGAATGCGACCCTCTGTTTGACGTCGGCGCCATTGCCGTTCGCTCCACTGAGGAAGTTCGTGCACATCGGACAGGGCCGTTCCCGCTGCGGGCCGAACATCCAGAAGTACGTTACGAGGGTATCATGATGCCCGAAAAGGTCTGCCAGACCGAGCTCCTCACCGTTTTCGTCTTTGAAGCGATAATCCTTTTGTACGAGCGGGCCGGGAGGCAGGCGTCGGCGTTGCTCCGCAAGTCTGGCGAGATGTCGTCGGACCTCGATCTCCTCCGCCAGCAGGGCCGTCCTCGCCTCGGCGTAGTCCGCAGTTTCGTTCATGAACCTGCTCACACGTTTCGTGGCTAGTTCCTTCGCAGGTTTCAATTCGCTCATGTCCATGTGCTTGCTCCCTGAATCCATTACGACCGTTTCGCTATCCGACCAGTTTCGGCCACCTTCGGAAGTTGAAGGGCGTGCCAGATGGTGTTCGGCGCCCTCACTTGTAATAGACCTACGAGGAGATCAGCTCTCGACAAGGGCCCAATGTTTTTTGTCGGCGTCGGTTGCCTAAAAATTCCGCCGCCCGGCCGACCATCTTGCTCCTCACCGCCGTTCCGATCTCAAAAGATCGACACCATTCGACAGAGTTGCTGATTGGAAGACCCGTTCCGTTTCGGCCTCTGGTCGACTAGGGTCAACAGCCCTCCGTCAGCTACAGTACATTAAGTTTTCGGCCGGAACCGGAGGTGATCCGGGATCGCGCGTCCGTCGCTGCGCGGCACATAGCCAAAGCTTGATGTTCGGGAAAGCCGCCGAAGTTGGTTGATTCATCGCCAGATGTTCCCGCGCCGCAGATTCTTACCGCAACAAAAATAGCCCCGCCGAAACGGGGAAAATTGTCTGAAAGAGGGAAAGGACGAGACCGCGCGGGGGCGGGCGATGTAGAGAGGCTTGCGGGCGCAGGACTCTCGCGCGCGGTCCCGATGCCATAACGATAGACGGTCCGTTAGGTTCCTGTACGCTTTCGGATGATTACGTGCCCCCTGCGGAAGAAAGCTTAGGATCCTAGGGGCGCAGATCGGCACCTTACGGACGATGAAAGTGCTTCAGGGCCAATACGAGGCGTCCTCGTCGGCACACTCTTCAGGGCTCAAGCCTTCTGCATGGAGCGATAGCCAGTAAGCCCGCGCAACGGCCCGTGCATATTCGGAGGGTTCCTTGCCAAACGGCAAGCCTTTCTCAGCCGACAGTTCCCAAATCCGTTTTGTGAAAAGGACGGTGAATTCGTCTTCGTCCAGCACTTGCAAAAACAGAACCTCCGCAGCCGCCTTGTTGAGGATGGTGCAGGGGTGGCAGGGGCTTGGCCCTCTGCGCGATCGGCATTAGAGCGTGCTGCAATTTTCCGGAATCGGGGATTCGCAAATCAGCGGAAATGTGATTCCCTGTGCATGCCGGGAAAGGATGGCCGGCATGGATGACGCGACCCTATTCCGCAGACCTTCGCGAGCGTGCGTTGGTCCGATTGAGTGCCGGGGAGACGACGCGGTCGATCGCGGCCGCACTTTCAATTGCTCCCTCCTGCGTTTCGAAGTGGAAGCGACGTCTTGCTGAGACCGGCTCGTTTGAGCCTGGCCGCGTCGGCGGAGGCAAGAAGCGAACCTTGTCGGGCGAGCGGGCCGACTGGTTGCGTGAACGCTGCCGATCCGGCCCGTTCACGACACGAGGATTGGTGGCGGAATTGGCCGAACGTGGCATCAAGACCGACCGCCGAGCAGTTTGGGTTTTTGTTCGGGCCGAAGGCCTGAGCTTCAAAAAAAAACGGTTCTGCCGGCTGAGCAAACGCGAGCCGACATTGCCCGCAAGCGGCTGCGCTGGAAGACCCATCAGCCGCGGATTGAAGCTCGTCGGCTGGTCTTTCTCGATGAAACCTGGATCAAGACGAATATGGCGGCGCTCAGGGGCTGGGCGCCGCGCGGCCAGCGGCTCGCTGCGCCCGTCCCGCACGGCTACTGGAAAACCCTGACCTTCATCGCCGCCTTGCGCTGCGACCGGATCGATGCGCGCTGGGTCATCGATGGGCCGATCAATGGCGAGCTCTTCACCCTCTATGTCAAGAAAGTCCTCGTGCCCACCCTCGCCAAAGGCGACATCGTGATTCTCGACAATCTCGGCAGTCACAAGGGACAAGCTGTGCGCCGTGCCGTCAGGGCCGCAGGTGCACATCTCTTCTTCCTGCCGCCCTACAGCCCCGATCTCAATCCTATCGAGCAGGTTTTTGCCAAGCTCAAACATCTCATCAGGAAAGCAGCCCCCCGGACCGTTGAAGCAACATGGCGCAAGGCCGGTGAATTGCTCGACGCATTCTCGCCGGCCGAATGCGCCAACTATCTCACAAACTCAGGCTATGCTTCCGTATGAAAACAGCGTGCTCTAGAAAACACTCGGTGAGTGACGATGGTTCCGGTCAGTCCGGTCCGAGCAGCTTTTCAGGCCGGCGCAGACCCTCGTCCCAGAGGTGGTCGTGATGGAGCTCGAGCTTGACGAGGAGTATTCCGTGCGACGACTTCCGGAAGATTTCCGGCTTTAGCCTGCCTATTGGGGATGGCGATGCCACGGTGGCTCTTGGGAGGCTTTCGGTAAAGCGCTATGACGGCCTTCTCGTCGCTACCGGGTGCCATCTTCGCAGATCGTCGTCATTCGCTTATTTTCCGTTCAGTCCGCGTCTTCGAACTCAGCGGGATACGCCATCTCTGGCATGATTGGGGGTGGGGAGACAATCCGACGTCGTACACGACCGTTGGGGCTTACCATCATCGCCTTCCAGTCGATCTCCCACTCCTTCAAGGCCGCCAGCAACGCCAGTCCCATCGCCTGCCCGACAGCCGGCGCGACTGCATTCCCGATTTGATCGGCGACGCTCCCCAGGCCACCGACGAATTCCCAAACATCCGGGAAGTCCTGCAGCCGGGCGCGCATCCGGTTCGTGAGGCCGGGCACGAATCCTTCCCTCGAAGCTTCCTCGTTCGTCGGGGCGGCCTTCGCCGGAGGCGCATAGGAGACGCCGTTCTTCAATGCGCGGCGAGCTTCCCCTTGCTGAGCGCTGCCCTGATATCCTCTGATCGTGTCGGACAACGCCCCGACGGCGATCTGCGCTCCCGACCTGTCGAACTCCGGTCGCTCGCGCATCGTCCGGACCCAGTCGTCCACCCCACTCCAGCCGTTTGCGCCCATCAAGTCCGCGAGGACGTCGCCCATGTTCCTGGCCATCTCCGGGAACTTTGGCGGTATCCGGAAGATGCCCGCCGTGTCCTTGCGAAACCCGACGATCATGATGCGTGACCGGTCCTGGGCGACCCCGTAGTCCCTGGTGTTGATGCGATGGATTTCCGTCTGATATCCGGCGCTCGACAGCTTGCGCAGCAGGGTCGCCAAGTAGTCGGCATGCCGCGCGTGAAGCAGGCCTTCCACATTTTCGAAGACGAATGCCTTGGGTTCGACTTCGCGCACAGCACGCACGCCTTCCATCAGCAGGTCGTTCTCGTCCCGCTTGCCTTTCTTCTCGCCAACCGTCGTGAACGGCGTGCAGGGCAGGCCGCCCGCCAAGAGATCGACTCTGTTGCGGTACTCGGTGAAATCGACCTTCCGGATGTCCTCTTCGACGACGTTCCAGTCAGGCCGGTTCCTTCTTAATGTGGCCGCCGCGTGCTTGTTGAACTCGATGAGCGCGACATGCTCGAATCCTGCGCGTTCAAGACCAAGAGCGAGACCTCCGGCACCTGCGCACAGTTCGAGAACCCGCGGCCGGAATGAAAGAGAAGCCAAGTCGGCGAGTGGCTTCGGTCGGCCGGGGTCGAACGAAATCCTGGCCCTGCCTGCGAACGCCTGCAGCGCGCTCGTTTGCACCGGGCCGATTTCCGAAAGCCGGCCGGAAACGAGGTCGCCCAGAACCTTGTGTGCGTGCGCGATCCGGTACTGTGGAGACATCCGTCGTAAGGTCGTGAGGGGAGGATGCTCGCCGCCGAACAAGGATTCGAACTCTTCGAGAAGACGTCCCGCCCGGTGACGAAGACCGGCCTGCGCTACGATATGGTCCTCCTGTCCTTTCCGGAAATGAAGCCTCAGTTCGTCGCTGAAAGCCGACATCTTCGCTTCGTATTCGGAGATCGCCTTCTTCGCCTGCCTGCGTGCGGCAGCGGCCACGATCCTCTTGTTCTCCGCCGTCAACGCCTCGGCCGCCGTCAGCTTCGCTGCGGCAAGCCTCCTGCGGATCGAGGCGACGTCCTTCGTGTCAATCTGGGCGCCGATCTCCATCCGCTCGATGATTTCCTTCCTGGCGTAGGCATTCGCGCCGACGAGGGCCTTCACGACCGGAAAGGATACGCGAGCTTCCCGCAGGACATCCTCGGATCCCTTCAACGTCATTGCGAATCCCACGTAGGTCGACAGTTCGGTTGCGGGAAAATTGCACCGGGCCTTGAGGAAGGCTTTCGCTTCGGACATGGGGACGACGTCCATCAGCTTCTCGACCTCGGCAGCCATTTGCAGAACCTTGTCGGTCATCTGCTCCTGAAGCTGCAGAATGCGGTTCCGGGCGGCGGAAAGCGCCTGCGCCTTTGCATCGATGTCGGCCATGCGGAGTGTCCCCTTTCGGGACGTCCATACGACATTGTACCTTTCAGGGCCGGTAACCGGATCGGTAAAATGCGAGGAATATGGCTCGCCGTTCGCGCGCGGCCACGAGATCGTACTGCGAACAACGTTGTGTCCCATCGGTCGCAAAACCATATTTTACGTCCAAGTTCCTTGGAGGACGGTCATGGTGCAACCGTCTTTGCGAAATTCGGTAGCAACTGCCACCAAGCGTCGGAAGTCGCGAGGCGATTTCGTCTCGGTCGGGCCACGGGGTGACGCGGTTTCAAGGCAACTCGCGCGTGGAGCGCTCGTTGTGGTTCGCCTATCCTTCGACGAACAATCGCGCACGGAGTTGGTCGATGGCACGCTGGAAGACTGCCGGATCGTCCAATGCCCGAGACAGAACAATCGCTCCCTGGATGGCGAGAACGGCGTCTTCCGAGAGGAGGCGCGCCTGCTCAGCGTCACGGCCTTGCCGGACGAGCGCTGATTGCAACGCGTCCACCCAGGCTACGAAGTAACCCCGGATGTGCTGCGCGAAGAGGTCTCGGGTGTTGGCGACGGCCAACACCCCGACGAGACAGACACGCCTGCCCGACCTGAAGTATTTCGCAATTTCATCGAGCATTGCAGCGATGGCGGCATCCGCACTGGTCCCGTCTCGCAGGGGGGAATAGACGGAATCCTCGAACCATTGCTCAATCTCGGCGAGCACAGCCTGCACCATCTCCTCCTTCCCATTCGGGAAGAAGTGGTACAGACTGCCCTTGCCAAGGCGGTGGCCTTGCCGATCAAGGCAAGGCTTGCACCTCCGTATCCATGTTCGCGAAATACTTCGGCCAAGGAGGCGATGGCGTCGGATCTTTCAGCGACCATGCGGGCCATGATTAGAGACCCAGATCGCTGAGACCGGGATGGTCATCCGGACGGCGGCCGAGGGGCCAATGGTACAGCCGATCGCTTTCAGCAATCGGCATTTCGTTGATGGATGCGTGGCGGTGTGCCATCAGGCCGTCCTCTGCGAATTCCCAGTTCTCGTTACCATACGCGCGGAACCACTGCCCGTTGTCGTCGCGATATTCGTAAGCGTACCGTACAGCGATGCGGTTGCCGGTGAAAGCCCAGAGCTCCTTGATGAGGCGGTATTCATGCTCCTTGTTCCACTTGCGCTCCAGAAATGCCTGGGCTTCTTCGCGGTTGTTCGCGAATTCGACGCGGTTCCGCCAGCGGGTGTCGACGGTGTAGGCGAGGGCGACCTTGGCGGCATCGCGGCTGTTCCAGCCATCTTCGGCCAAGCGGACCTTTTCGATGGCAGTCTCGCGGGTGAACGGGGGGAGAGGGGGACGTGTCATGGTTTTTCCTTTCGTGAATTGAGTGGTTTCGGCAAGCGCTGAGCCCGCAAGGGCCACAGCGGGGAGGGCGGCAATGAAAGTGCGGCGGTTCATACGAGTCTGCCTGTCAAACAATCGATCCGTACCGATTGGTACAGAAGGGGTGGGTTGGGGCATATGGCTTCGAGAATTGGAAGGGGTAGCCCACAGGCTCCAAGGCGCCGGGCTGCCTCATAGCGCGGTCAAAACGGCTTGGTCGGAAGGTACTTGCCGTCCAGCGTGATCACGGCGCGCGAACCGCCTTCCGGATCTTCAACCTTCTCGATGTTCAGCTTGAAGTTGATGGCGCTGATGATGCCGTCGCCGAACTTCTCGTGGACCAGGGCCTTCAGCGTGGTCCCATAGACCTGCACGATTTCGTAGAAGCGGTAGATGGTCGGATCGGTCGGCAGACCGTTCCCGATGCTGCCGCGGACCGGAACTGTCTGCAGCAGGGCGATGGCGTCGTTGTCAAGGCCGAGTTTCTTGCCCACGGTTTTGGCGGCGTCCGCCGGAAGCGGATGCTGGCCGAGCAGGGCGGCGGTGACGAAGGCCTCCGACAGGCCGGTGCCCTCAGTGATCTGGGCGTAGGTCAGGTCTTTCTTGAGCTTCGATGCGAGGATGACTTCCGTCAGGTCCTGGCGAGTGGTCTGTGTGGCTTGGGACTGTAGCATTGGTATTGTCTCCTGGGATGCAGGGTTCAGGCAACGCGCCTGGCTTGATATTTGATGGCCTGGACGTCGGGATTGTCCGCAAGGGAGACGAAGGCGCCCCTGCTGCCATCAAAAGCTTCGATAAGGCCGCTCGCGATGTCGTAAATCCAGCCATGCAGCGCGACGCGCCCCTCTTCGAGGGCCAACCGCACCGATGGGTGGGTCTGGATATTGGCGAGCTGGGCGATGACGTTCTCGCGCACCATGGATGCGACCTTTGCGGGCTGGTCCTTGTGCTGGCGGGCTTCGTTCACGACGCGGGCAGAGTCTGCGTAACGCAACCAACTGCCCACGGCGGGCATGTGGTCCAAGCACTTGCACGTCGCGATGGCGGTCATCGCGCCGCAATCGGAGTGGCCGCAGATCACGATGTCGGAGACCTGCAACGCCGCGACGGCATACTCGACCGAGGCGGAAACGCCACCCGGCTCGGGGCCGTAGGACGGGACGATGTTGCCGGCGTTTCGGATGACGAAGAGGTCGCCCGGCTCGCGCTGGGTAACCAGTTCAGGCACCAGGCGGCTGTCGGAGCAGGAAATGAACAGAGCCCGCGGGTTCTGCTGATTTGCCAAGTCCTTGAACAGTTTAACCCGTTCAGGAAATGCCTCCCTCTGGAACTTCAGAAAGCCGTCAATAATGTCTTTCATCGCTGCAATCTCCGTTTCTCGATTTGTTGAGGAGGAGGCTACGGAAGGCGTGGCATAATGTAAAAGTCTCGTTTATTATGAGGTCGATTAGATAATCTTATAGGTTACGACCATGCTCGCCCGACAAGTTCGTTATTTTCTCGCAGTGGCGGAGCATGAGAGCTTCACGCGGGCTGCAGACGCCCTGCACGTCTCCCAGCCGGCGCTTTCCCAGCAAGTCAGGTTGATGGAGGAAAGCCTCGGCGTGCAGTTGTTCGACCGTTCAGGACGCACGACACGATTGACGGACTCCGGAGAGGTCTATCTTCAATACGTGCGCCGCGCTTCGCAGGAGTTCCGGGAAGCCAAGCGCGCTATCCACGATGTGAACGACCTCAGCCGTGGTGCCCTGCGCGTTGCGGTGACACCGACCTTCACGACCTATCTGGTCGGACCCCTCGTCGAGGCGTTCTACAGTCGCTACCCGAATATCTCCCTCAACGTGCGGGAGATTTCCCAGGAGCATATGGAGGAATTGCTTCTCGCTGATGAGATCGATGTCGGGATCGCCTTTTCCGGCACCCTGACACCAGACCTCGATCTGGACCCCCTGTTGGTGGAAACCCTCGCGCTGGTCGTCAGAACCGGGCATCCTCTGGCAGGTGAAATGTCGATCGGACTGAAGGCCCTGAGCGCCGAGTCATTGGTGCTCCTCAGCGCGGAATTTGCCACGCGCGAGCAGATTGATCGCTTCTGCCGTCAGCACAGCATTCAGCCGCATGTACGGATAGAGGCCAACTCCATCAGCGCGGTGATCGAAATCGTCCGCAGGACGCGGCTCTCGACACTCCTGCCTGCAACGATCGCGTTCGCACGTCAGGATCTGGTCGCCATTCCACTCGATCCGGTGCGCTTGCAGCGCACGGCCGTTCTGATGCAGCGTAAAGATGCATACAGAAGCGCGGCGGCGCGGGTCTTTATCGAGCTTGCGAAGGAGGTAGCTACTGAATTGAGCTCACATAAGCCGATCACTGATTTGATCGACTAATGCCGTTCCGAACGAAAGCTTCTTGGATCGGTCCGCACGCCATCATTCGCATAGGATTCGGGCGGAAACCTTACTTCTAAACGGCAAGTACGATGATCGTGCATCGGTCGATCAAGCTGAACGATTTCGGAGGCTCTTGCAGAAGTCCGGAATTAGTGAGCAACTGCATCTGGTGGCAGTTGCTCCCTAATTCCGCGTCTTTGCCTTTCCGCCAGATCGATCCGGCAACCATGGTTCAGAGGCACCTGCGTGAAAACCCAGCCAGATGGGAGAGAGCGATGCGGAAGTGTTTAGGCCTGCTAACGGCAGGCGTCCTTCTCCTCCAAGCATGCTCCTTCGCCAACGCACAGGCACCGAATGCGCTGGAGAGAGCCATCGGAGATGCGCAGCCGTGCAGGTCGTTGAAGACCAAGGTATCGAGCTTCGGCATCAGCGTGGAGGTGGGTGTCGACAAGCTCGATTCCGTGAAGATTGAAAACCTGAAGCTATCGGTGAATGGCGACGCGGCGGAGGCGAGCGCCCGCGGCACGCTTGCTTGCAAGACCTCGGACGAAGCGCTCGTCAAAGGTGGGTTTTCAGCGATCGCTGAGGTTCGTCTGAAGGTCGACCTGGCGACCTGCAAGACGAGCGAGATCTCCATCGAGATCGTGAAGACCGGTGGGCGGTTCGGCGATATCGTCAAGGGATTGGAGACTGAAATCTCCAGCGCCCTCCGGCGAAGTTTGGAAAAGAACTTGGCCAAGCTTTGTGAGAAGTGAATTAGCAGATCGACGCCATTCGACGGAGTTGCGGGTTGACGCCCCCAAAAGTGTCTCCAGCCAAGCTGAAATATAGTTGTGCTCAACCCCGTTGATGTGCCCATTGGCCTAGTGGGCTCCGTTGATTTGCCGCGTCGAGCCTTCTATGATTCCGCTAGTTGTCCGGCGGACCAGACGACTAAGAACATGAGGCAGTCAAACCTGCCCGAAGAAGCACCAAGCGGTATCCAAGCCGCCCGCCATTTCCCCTGGTGAATCGAGCTTGCGTCATTGTGGGCGCTGCTCAAGGTTGTTTGGAGATCGATATGAAGTTCGGCCTCATAGAAGGAATCCGTCAGGAAGCGACGGCAGGTGCCCGCGGGTTATGCCCTGGATGCTCATCATCCGTGATTGCCAAGTGCGGTGAGATACGGCTGCATCATTGGGCACATCTCAGCACGATGGTATGTGATCCATGGCGCGAGCAAGAAACTGAATGGCATCGTGGCTGGAAGAACGAATTCCCGGTCGAGTGGCAGGAAGTTTGGCATCGCGCATCCAACGGTGAAATCCATATCTCCGATGTGAAAACGGCGAATGGGGCGGTGATCGAGTTCCAGCACTCGCCGATCACTCCACAAGAAAGAGCGTCGCGGGAGGCTTTCTATCACCCTATGGCGTGGGTGGTGGATGGCGTCCGACTGAAGAGGGATTTACCGTCCTTCTGCGCCGCCTTGACCGATGCCCCTAGCGCCGGGACTAAGCTACGGGCCTGGCTCGTTCGCCCTGGAACTTCGATGATTGTCGATCGATGGGCGGGCGGAAGTTATCCGGTGTTTTTGGATTTCGGCGATGCCGTCTTTCCGCCACGCTGGCTGCCAACGACAGGTTTGCTGTGGTGGCTGCAATATGTCCCAAAGCTGGGCGCTGTTGCGACGCCCGTTCTCCGGCAGAGCGTGGTCGACCATTACCGTGTGGGAACGCCGATCCGAGGATTGAAGGCCATTGCACCGACCCGGAGACCAGGATTGACAGGCTTCGAGGCGCACCTCGCGAGGAAGCGGGGAAACAGGGCAAGGTTCTGACCGCCGGCTAGAGGAAGCTTGCCTGCAAGGGTTCACCTTCCTTCGAGATGATGCTGGATCCGTAAGGCTCTCGCGACGTGATCGTGATCGCACCATTCGGCGCAGGCCGTGCGAGATGCTGTGCCTCCTCCCACGGGGCATTCATCCAGACGTCGGTCTCCTCCTTCGTCAGCAGCAGGACGGGCATCGCCTTCCAGTGAATAGGCTTCACAATGTCGTTCGGGTTCGTCGTCAGGAAACCGTATAGATCGTCCGTCGTCAGCCCGTCCTTCACCTTTCGTACGCTTGTCCACTGCGGCACGTGGATCCCGGCGAAGAACATAAGCTCCTTGCTTTCGTTTCGCCCAAACCAGGCATTCGGGACTTTCCCTCCCGGCTCCTGACTGTCGGGATCGGGTTCAGCGAAAGTTGTCACCGGAACGATGCATCTATGCTCGACGCCAAACCATTGCCTCCAATGCTTGAGATTGAGTTTCCGGACATTCGTTACGCCGCGATCAGGCTCCATCCGCAGGAGTTCGTCCATATCGAAAGACTTCCCCTTGGCCGCGAGTTTCGCGGCACGGCCTTCGGCAGCTTCCTCCTGAACGCGCGTCGGAGATGGCAGACCCCAGCGGGCATGGACGAGCTGCTTGTGGCCGTCGGCCGTGTTGCGGACGATCGGCCCCATCTGGTCAGGGTTGAGTTGATAACTGGGCATCAAGTTGATCATGCTCTCGGCATCGATCGCCCACTTCCGTATCCAGTCTTTGTCATCCATGCGGTACAAGTTGCACATCTCGCCCGAACCTCCTCCGGCACGTCGTTGTTGCGAGCGCCAGAATCCTTGCCGTCGGTGACGTTTGTCAACCCAAGGTCAGCTTGCATCTCTGACCGGAAGCTCGGGTTCCCGCTGGAAGGCAGTCAATGGATATGTCCGCTTGCCTCTGCCTCATTGAGATTGATCGCGTGATCGGCGAAGGCGTCGAGGTTCTCAAAGAACTGCATGCCTGTGAGGAATTTATAGACCTTCGCGTCACATCCTGAGGATCTTTAAACTGGTACCAAAGGGGCGGCGTAGCCAGGTCACGCATTGCGCCAGTCGATTTCACCATCATGAGGGAGCGTCCGCATCCGTCACCCGAGCGAACATCGACGGCGATATCGAACCTGCCCGACGGGGCGCCCGAGTGCTTGTTGTGAACATTTGCCGTCAGAAGCTGGATGTCGGGTCTACCCTTGATCGCCTTCACCATCTCGTCGTGGGCCTCGACTATCTCAAACGGGGAGAGCGGCCCCCAGTAAAGCTCGGTCATTGGAGCCACGGGCACACCAATAAGCACAGCTCCGCCACCGTTCGAATGCTTCTGCATCGTCGTTCTCCCACCTTCCAGTTTTTCAGATTGGCGACCTCGTCACCTGGAGGTTCTTATTATGTTCTGATATCCATGCATGAAACAGTTTTGACAAAAGATTGAATCCCTGTCGCTAACCTGCTGTTCTGTCTGGATATTCATGAAGTCGATGCGCCTGCGAATCGTGCTGTTTCCGCTGCTTCTGTCCGCGCTGGTTCCCTCATCCGTAGCTGCCGGAGCAAATCAGTTTATCGGCCGAGCATCAGTTATCGACGGCGACACGATTGAGATCGCCGGGCAGCGGATCCGGCTGAATGGGATCGATGCGCCGGAAAGCTGGCAGGCCTGTCGAGACGCGGCAGGGAGGCCATACCGCTGCGGCAAAGATGCCGCATTCGCACTCGACGAGTTTCTTTCGAAATCGCGCCCGATCCGCTGCGTGGGCCATGGCAAGGACAGATATCGGCGCGTCGTTGCCGATTGCTTCAGGGCAGATGGGCAGAGCGTGAATTCCTGGCTGGTGAGGCAGGGCTGGGCCATAGACTGGCCTAGATATTCCAAGGGAGCATTTCAGGACGATCAGGTAGCCGCCCAAACTGCTGACTTGGGCATCTGGCGTGGAACCTTCGAGGTTCCGTGCAAGGCCAGAGCAGCCCGACTAAAGCGGCGGTCGGCCTGCTGATGTGCGGGATTCGCGGATGAATCCGCGTCTGTAGGAGACATCTGCCGCGCGCAGAGTGGGGCCAATTTGGGGCCGTTGAACGAACCCGCTACGCGGGAAGGCGTCTGCGGCTGAGGTAGTGGGCGCAAGCCGGACATTCACTCACGCATTCTTCGGGAACAAAATTTACCCCTGGCATGTCGTGTCGTCCCCAATGGGCGGAACCGCTTTCAGAGTTGGGCGTTTTTGTCAGTTAGATCGGGTGCCGCTGGCATTCCGCCGGCACTGCCGAATGGGAGAAAAATCATGAGAACGATATTGATCGCGATAGGTGCGTTAACTGCTTTAACCGGGTCTGCTTTTGCGGCCGAGCCGGCCAAGATGGTCGAGACGAAAATGGGCAAGGTCCTGGGCACTGAAAAAGGCATGGTGCTTTACACCTTCGACAAAGATACAAAAGGCAAATCCAACTGCGATACCGATTGCCTGAAGAAGTGGCCGGCGTTCCACGCTGGAGCCAAGGCCAAGGCGGAAGGCGAATGGTCTCTAGTCAAAGCTGCGGATGGCAAAGAGATGTGGGCCTATGAGGGCAAGCCGCTTTACACTTATGTCGAGGATAAGAAAGCCGGTGAAGCCAACGGGGATGGCGTGGGAGGAGTGTGGCACGTGGCCAAATAGGTCACCGGCGACGGTTCGAATGGGCGGTCATTGGATCGCCCTGAACCCCAAGACCAAGTTCTGGAACGACCTATCGCTTCGACAGTTATGCTACGATAGGCACCGACAGGAAAAACTCGGCAGGTGTCTAACTAAAGCGCTAGCCGCAACTGCGGCGTCGATTCAAGCCTTCGCCGTTCCAACGAAGACAGCGACACGCCGAGCAGACGGACCCCTTTTTGCGGCGGGAAGAGCGGCATGAGAAGCAGGTCGACCAACTCCTCGAGATCAGTGATCGCCGACAGGGGGCCCGGAGCGGTCTTGCTGCGGGTGATTTGGCTGAAGTCGGCATATTTGACCTTGAGCGTCACCGTCTTGGCGCCGATCTCGTTGGCCTCGCAGTATCCCCACACTTTCTCGACCAGCGGCTGAAGCCCTTCGCGCGCGGGTTCGTAGGAATGGATGTCCTCAGCGAACGTGTCTTCGGCGCCGATGGATTTCCGCACTCGGTCCGGTCTGACCTGGCGATTGTCGATGCCGCGGGCGATCCCGTAGAAATACGGTCCCGACTTCCCGAAGTGTTCGACGAGGAAGTCGAGCGTTTTCTCCTTCAGGTCCGCTCCCGTGTCGATCCCGAGCCGATGCATCTTCTCGGCCGTTGCCGGTCCCACGCCATGGAATTTCTTGATGGGAAGCTGTTCGACGAAGGCGGGGCCGTTCTTGGGGGTGATGACGGCCTGGCCGTTCGGCTTGTTGAGGTCGCTTGCCATCTTGGCCAGAAACTTGTTGTAGGAAATTCCCGCCGACGCGTTGAGCCCCGTCGCCGCCTTGATCCTCGCTCGGATCTCTTCGGCGATCTCGGTCGCAATCTCCATGCCCTTCAGGTTTTCGGTGACGTCGAGATAGGCCTCGTCGAGCGACAGTGGCTCGATCATCGGCGTGTATTCGGCGAAAATCGAGCGGATCTGCAACGATACGGCTTTGTAAACATCAAAGCGCGGCTTGACGAAGACAAGGTCCGGGCATTTCCGCTGGGCGGTCACCGAAGGCATGGCGGAATGGACGCCGAATTTGCGTGCCTCGTAGCTGGCGGCCGCCACGACCCCGCGGGCAGCAGGACTGCCGACAGCAACCGGCACACCTCGCAGATCCGGATTGTCGCGCTGCTCGACCGATGCGTAGAAGGCATCCATGTCGACGTGCACGATCTTGCGCGGCCGTTCGCGGTTGTCTTCGCCTGTCATTATCTAGCTTCCATCAGCAAGACCATCACTCAAACATGGGAAGTGTGCTCCACACTTGTCACCTTGCGGCGTCTGCATCCGCTCGCAGCCCATGGCCATGCGCCGACGGATTTCCGCGAAGGTGACGCTTGCGCCAAACGCTTTGACCAACAGTTTGCGCTCATGTGTACAATGGCGATCGCAGAGGAGGCATATGAGTTCGACCACCGGGACCTGGTGATCTTGCAGTCTCGGGATCGTATCGTCCACAAGCCGCGTTCGGCGCATCCGAAAATATTCCTGTCTCAACATCCGATTGAATCCGCTGGCGATTTTTATCTTTTGTACCGGTGCTCAACTTCAGCGGGTCATATGCGCATTGACTCATTTATCTCTTCGGAACAAATACAGAACATATTGCTGTTACTCAAGCCGAAAACGGGTTGCCGTCGAAGGAGATCATGAACCCAGCCGTCGCCCCAAACGCCGTCCTCGACGGCCTGCGAGAGCAGATCGCGCACCTGGAAAGCGCCAGTCGGCGCAACCGAGGGGTTTTGCCTTTCGGCGTAGCGCAGATCGACGAGCGGCTTCCGGACGGCGGATTGGCCTATGGGGCGCTGCACGAGTGCGCCGGCGGCGGGGCCGGCACCGTCGACGGGGCGGCGGCCGCCCTGTTCGTGGCCGGGATAGCCGCTCGCACCAAAGGCAAGGTCGTCTGGTGCCTGACACGTCCCGACCTGTTCTTCCCGGCCCTGGCGCAGGCGGGTCTTCATCCGAACCGAGTCGTCTTTGTCGAGTCCGACAAGGAGGAGGACGTCCTTGCCAACATGGAGGAGGGCCTCTCATACGGCGGCCTCGGGGCGGTGATCGGCGAGATCGTCCGGCTGCCGATGGCCGCGTCCCGGCGGCTGCAACTCGCAGCCGAGAAGAGCGGCACGATGGCGCTCGCAGTACGGCGGTGGAGACGGCAGACCGAGGCCAGCGACTTTGGCCAGCCGACGGCGTCGACGACGCGCTGGAGGGTGAGCGTAATCCCGAGCGAGGATCTGCCGGTTCCGGGCGTCGGGCGCGCGAAATGGCTTCTGGAACTGATGAGGGTGAAAGCGGGTGAGTGCGCCGAGTTCGAGGTAGGAGCCTGCGATGCCGAGGGTCGTATCGATATTTTTTCCCGATCTGCCGACGGACAGGATCAGGCGGGCCGATCCCGCCATTCCCGTTGAGGAGGCGATCGCCGTCATTTGGAAGAGCGGTTCCAAACGCTGGGTGTCGGCTGCCGATCCCGCGGCCAGAAAGGCTGGCGTTCACGTGGGCATGCCGGCCGCCAAGGCGCAGGCGCTCCTCCAGGGCCTCCGGATGATCGACGCCGATGCCGCCGCCGATGCAGCGGCGCTCGATCGCATCACCATGTGGGCGCTCAGCCAGTATTCGCCGATCGTCGCCGTCGACGCGCCGGACGGCATCGTCATGGACACGGAGGGCGCGGACCATCTGCAGGGCGGCGAGGAACGGATGTTGACGAGCATCGCCAACCGCTTCCGCGCCAAGGGCCTGACGACACGGGTCGCCATCGCCGACACGTGGGGTGCCGCCCACGCATGCGCTCGTGCCATCAACCGCGAAACCGTCGTCGTCCCGAGTGGGGAAACAATCCGGGCCGTCGAGCGCCTTCCGATCTCGTTGCTGCGGCTGCCGGAGAAAATCGTGGGTGATCTGCGCACGCTAGGCTTTCGGACAATAGGGGAGCTTTTGGCGACGCCGCGTGCTCCCTTGGCGCTTCGCTTCGGACCGGAAGTGGGTCGCCGTCTCGACCAGATGTTCGGTCGCGTCTGCGAACCAATAGATCCCATCCGTAGCCCGGAACTTGTCGAGGTCAGCCGATCCTTCGCCGAACCGATCGGCGCGGCGGAGACGATCAACAAGTATGTTGGACGGCTGGTTGTTCAACTCGTCGCCGAACTTCAGCGGAAGGGTCTTGGCGTCCGTCGCACCGACCTCATCGTCGAGAAGGTCGACGGGGCCAGACAAGCGATTAGAGCGGGAACCGCCAAGCCCGTGCGAGACGTCGCCTGGCTGACGAAACTGTTCCGCGACCGGACGGAAAAGATCGAGCCGGGCTTCGGGATCGAAAAGCTGACCCTCGTCGCGGTGATGTCAGAACCGCTCGAGGAGAAGCAGAAGGCATCCTCGCTCGTCGACGACGAAGAGGCCGACATCACCCCGCTGATCGACGTCTTTGGCAATCGAGGCCAGCGCGTCTTCCGGGTCGCGCCGGTCGCGTCCGACGTTCCGGAGCGTAGCGTCCAGCGTATCGCCGCCGTCGGCGACGAGGT
This sequence comes from Rhizobium hidalgonense, assembly GCF_002914525.1. GTDB lineage: Bacteria > Pseudomonadota > Alphaproteobacteria > Rhizobiales > Rhizobiaceae > Rhizobium > Rhizobium hidalgonense. Next base: position 64,644 of record NZ_LODW01000033.1, read on the forward strand.
GACGGAGGGTTGGGTCCACCAGTGGCGGCGGCCGGTGCGGCTGTTTGCGCGTCCGGATCCGATCGAGGCGATAGCTCTGCTTCCGGATCATCCGCCCGCCAGCATCACGTGGCGCGGCAAGCGCCATCGCGTCAAACGCGCGGATGGCCCGGAGCGTGTGTTCGGCGAATGGTGGAAGCGCGACAGCGAGCTAGAGGCGGTGCGGGACTACTTCGTCGTCGAAAACGAGATCGGCGAACGATACTGGATCTTTCGCTCCGGCGACGGCATCGATCCCGAAACGGGCTCCCATAAGTGGTTCATGCACGGGATATTCGGATGAGATACGCCGAGCTGCAGGTCACGACGCATTTCAGCTTTCTTCGCGGGGCGTCTTCGGCCGACGAACTCTTTGTCACCGCCAATGAACTCGGCATCGAAGCTCTCGGCGTCGTCGACCGAAACTCTCTGGCAGGCATCGTGCGAGCGCTGGAAGCATCCCGCGCGACGGGCGTCCGCCTCGTCGTCGGTTGCCGGCTCGATCTGCAGGACGGCATGTCGATCCTCGTCTATCCCACGGATCGCGCCGCATATTCGCGCCTGACCCGCTTGCTGACATTCGGTAAGGGCAGGGGCGGCAAGGCGAACTGTATCCTGAATCTCGAAGACGTCGCCCTCTATTCTGAAGGGCTCCTCGGTATCCTCGTGCCCGACCTCCCAAACGACGCCTGCGCCGTCCAACTTCGCAAGATGGCTGAGATATTCGGGGACCGAGCGTACGTCTCACTCTGTCTCCGGCGTCGTCCGAACGACCAGTTCAGGCTTCACGCGTTGTCGAACATGGCCGTAAAGCACCGTGTGAAGACGGTAGTCACCAATGACGTTCTGTTCCACGAGCCTGGCCGGCGGCAGCTTCAGGACGTCGTCACCTGCATCCGCAACAACACCACCATCGACGACGTCGGCTTCGAGCGCGAGCGGCATGCCGACCGCTACCTAAAGCCGCCTGAAGAAATGGAGAGACTGTTTCCACGCTACCCCGAGGCGCTGGCGCGGACGATGGAGATCGTCGACCGCTGCAGGTTCTCGCTGGAGGAGTTGACCTACCAGTATCCCGAGGAGGCGATCCTCCCAGACAAGACGCCGCAGGAATCCCTCGAGCACTATGTCTGGGAATGCGTGCCCAACCGATATCCGGAGGGCCTACCGCCGGAGGTTCTCAAGATCGTCCGTCACGAACTCGATCTCATCCGGACGATGAAATACGCCCCATACTTCCTGACCGTCTTTTCGATCGTCCGCTTTGCCCGGTCGCAAGGCATCCTCTGCCAGGGGCGGGGGTCGGCGGCCAATTCAGCCGTCTGCTATATCCTTGGCATTACCAGCATCGACCCTTCGACCAACGATCTCCTTTTCGAACGCTTCGTCTCCCAGGAGCGCGACGAGCCGCCGGACATCGACGTCGATTTCGAGCACGAACGCCGCGAGGAGGTCATCCAATGGATCTACAAGACCTACGGGAAGGACAAGGCCGCACTCTGCTCCACAGTCACACGCTACAGGGCGAAGGGCGCCATCCGAGAGGTCGGCAAGGCGCTCGGCTTGCCCGAGGACCTCATCAAAGCCTTGTCCTCGGGCATGTGGGCGTGGTCGGAAGAGCTGGTCAGCGACCGCAGTCTTCGAGAGCAGGGCTTGAACCCGGAAGACCGCCGTCTGGCGTTGACCCTCAAGCTTGCCCAGCAGCTCATGGGCGCTCCTCGGCATCTGGGACAGCACCCAGGCGGCTTCGTCCTGACGCACGACCGCCTCGACGATCTCGTCCCGATCGAACCCGCCGCAATGGTCGACCGGCAGGTGATCGAGTGGGACAAGGATGATGTCGAGGCGCTCAAATTCATGAAGGTCGACGTTCTGGCGCTCGGCATGCTGACCTGCATGGCGAAGGCCTTCGCTCTCATCCGAGAACACAAGGACGAGCACCTTGATCTCGCGACCATCCCTCAGGAGGACCAGGCGACATATGCGATGATCCGAAAGGCCGACACCCTTGGCACTTTCCAGATCGAGTCGAGGGCGCAGATGGCAATGTTGCCGCGCTTGAAGCCGCGGACCTTCTATGACCTCGTGATCCAGGTGGCGATCGTCCGGCCCGGTCCGATACAGGGCGACATGGTGCATCCCTATCTCCGCCGCCGGGAGGGCAAGGAGGCGGTCGTCTATCCGACGCCGGAACTGGAGGCCGTTCTCGGCAAGACCCTCGGTGTTCCGCTCTTCCAGGAGTCTGCGATGAAGGTCGCAATGGTCTGCGCCAGCTTCACCGGTGGCGAGGCCGATCAGCTTCGCAAGTCGATGGCGACCTTCAAGTTCACAGGTGGCGTCTCGCGCTTCAAGGACAAGCTCGTGTCCGGCATGATCAAGAACGGCTACGCGGCAGAGTTTGCCGAGAAGACCTTCAGCCAGCTCGAAGGATTCGGCAGCTATGGGTTCCCGGAATCCCATGCGGCATCGTTCGCCTTGATTGCCTATGCCTCCAACTATGTGAAATGCCACCACCCGGACGTCTTCTGCGCGGCACTGCTGAACTCGCAGCCGATGGGATTTTACGCGCCGGCCCAAATCGTCGGCTGCGCCAGGAACCACGACGTCGAGATTCGACCCGTCTGCGTCAACAATTCCCGGTGGGACTGCACGCTCGAGCGTATCGGCGATACCGATCACCACGCCGTCCGCCTCGGGATGCGTATGGTGCGCGGCCTCGCCGCTGCCGACGCCGCTCGTATCGTGGCTGCCCGTATGGATCAACCGTTCGAAAGCATTGATGACATGTGGCGGCGGTCCGAGATCCCGGCGGCATCTCTGGTCGAACTCGCCGAGGCCGACGCCTTCTTGCCGGCGCTGGGACTTCAGCGGCGCGACGCGTTGTGGGCGATCAAGGCCCTGCGTGACGAACCGCTTCCACTCTTTGCAGCCGCCTCGGAACGAGAGGCGAGGGCGATCGTCGAGCAGCAGGAACCGGACGTCGCCCTCCGTCAGATGACGGAGGCGCACAACGTTGTCCAAGATTACAGTCACATCGGGCTGACGCTACGCGAACATCCCGTCGCATTCCTTCGAAAAGCCTTGGCAAAGCGCCAGATCGTCACCTGCGCGGAAACTATGAACGCGAGGGATGGTCGCTGGTTGATGACCGCTGGCCTCGTTCTCGTCCGGCAGCGGCCCGGCAGTGCGAAGGGTGTCATCTTCATGACGATCGAGGACGAGACCGGTCCGGCCAACGTGGTCATCTGGCCCAAGCTCTTCGAGCAGCGCCGTCGCATCGTCCTCGGCGCATCGATGATAGCGATCAATGGAAGGATTCAGCGTGAAGGCGATGTCGTTCATCTCGTGGCCCAGCAAGCCTTCGACCTGTCCGGCGATCTCTCCAGGCTGGCCGACCGCGGCGCCGAGTTCCGGCTGCCGACGGGCAGGGGAGATGAGTTTGCCCACGGCTCGCCGGGAACGCCGGATTCGCGGGACAGCGTGGCGGCCGGAAAGCCGAGGGACATCTTCATTCCAGATCTTCATATTGATCAGCTCAAGGTGAAGAGCCGGAACTTCCATTAAAGGATTGTACCACTTGCGGCCTACCGCTCCACCGAGCACGGCTTTTAAATGGCAACTTTGCGCCTCAAGTCTGCCGAAGGGGACCGCATTTGGGATTCCTGAGAGCAGACGTCGTCTGCAGCTTCACTGGAGGTCAAGCAGCCAACTATTGCAATAATGCGGGGAAAGCGCAGAATTGTCCAAAGGACCTTCGCCTGCGACAGGACATTTGCGCGATGAGTCAACTTGGTAGCGAACCAGTTCGTGACCCTGGGCGCCTCGGCTTCGACAAGGCGCGGCTGGCGCGACTGAAGCGGTGGATGCAGCGATATGCCGACACCGGGCGCTGGCCGGGTGGTGCGGTGCTCATCGCGCGCCATGGAGAACTCGCCTTTTTCGACTGCGCCGGGCACGCCGACGTCGACGCCAAGCGGCCTTGGCAGCGCGACCTCATCGGCCGCATCTACTCGATGACCAAGCCTGTCACCGCGGTAGCGCTGATGATGCTTTACGAGGAGGCGCGCGTGCATCTCGACGATCCGGTCGAAGCTTACCTGCCGGAATTCAAAAATAGGCAACTTCTGATACCGGACGCAACGTCGCTCGACCAAACGGTGCCGGTCAAAACGAAGATGACGATCCGTCACCTGCTGACCCACACGTCGGGCCTAAGCCTTTTTACGAACCCCGGAATACTCGGCGAAGCTTATGCCAAAGAAAAACTCGGCCTCGCCCTTGCCTATGGTGGGCTCGACAAAATGGTGCGCAGGATCGCCGAGCTGCCATTGGAATGGGAGCCGGGCACAAAATGGCAATACAGCACGGGGTTAGATATCATCGGCCGCATCGTCGAAGTCGTTTCCGGAATGACGCTCGACAAGTACTTCGCGACTCTCATCTTCGAGCCCCTCGGCATGACCGACACCGGCTTCTCTGTGCCGGGGTCTGAGATCAGCCGTTTTCCCCCGCTCTATGAGGCCATGGCTGGCGGAATGGCTTTGCACGAAGCGCCGGAGGTTTCGGAGTGGCGGCAAGGCAAGGTTGACACGTTCTGCGGCGGAGGCGGGCTCGTTGGAACCATCGACGACTATTGGCGGTTCGCCGAAATGCTGCGGGCTGGAGGTGAACTCAACGGCGAACGCATCCTCAGTCCCCGCACTTTGAGATTGGCGGCGCGCAATCACCTGCCGGGCGATCTTGCCTCGATGGCAGCCGAAGTTTGGGCCGAAACCCAGTTTGATGGCGTCGGGTTCGGTCTGTTGGGCTCAGTCGTCCTCGATCCGGCGAAGGCACAAATTTCGGCGCAAGTGGGCGACTATGGCTGGGGCGGGGCGGCGGGCACCTTCTTCTGGGTGAGTCCGGTCGACGACCTGGTTGTCATTCTCTTCACGCAACTGCTGCCTTCGAGCGCCATTCCGGTGCGCAAGGAGCTGCGCGCACTCGTCCATGGCGCATTGACGGGGGCCTGAGACACGTCAACAGAAATTGCGCGGAGCAACTTCGCGCTTGGCAGGCTTGGGCCGTGGTCGAGACGATGCCCACGCAACCTGAATGTCCGCTCTTGAGGAACCCCAGCCTGAAGCTGCCTGTCCCTTGCGGCCCCATAACGGCCGTTGCAGTAGGGTTGGCATAGGCGCAAAAGCTTCCATCCTGACCCGCAAAATCCCGCAATTAGGTAGCAACTGCCACCAGATTCCCGCAGGCCCCGTCCAGTACGGAATTCTTCACAGGACTGCGATCTCCAAGGCTTCTTGCTGCACGTGCTCCGCGAGGCACTGGCTTCCATTGCTCAGGCTAACTCGGCGATTATTCGTCCATTCCACTTATTCTTCAAGCCGTCCCAACGCTCTGTCAGCATCTCCTCTGGTCTTGGCTCGCGACCCGTATTGAACTTCATCCTTCTGTTCGAGAAGCGATGCAAGGTTTCTGGCTTGGGCTTCCGGTAGTCGGTTTCCTAAAGCCGCCCGAAGCAGCTTCACCGCCGCTTAGTGATCATCTTTGTTGGTCTCGCCGATGTACTTGGCGGCGATGACATCGGTGAATGCGATGGCGCAATTGATGATCGTTGACGGACGGATTGCTTATGTCGCCAGGATCCGCCACGGCGTTGCTGTTTCTCGCATCCTTCAAGAAACCTCTGGCGATGACGAGCCTTCCCCGGATAAGGTTTCGTCGCGTTTTTCACTCGGGCCTTTTCTGGCCATCCCCGTTCCCTCTCAACAATTCTTGAGCCACGTCTTCCGGATGTTTCCCGAGCATAACAAACGCATCTGCGACGCAACTTTTCCACCATGGATCGTCGTCACGAGCCATTCTCTGTACATCGTTGAAATCGAGCCCGACAACATTCGGCAGGAAGAAAAGACGCTCGCCCGCCTCGCGGAGGTGTTCGCGAACCGCCTCGACGATCGCTGCCAGATCGTCCGGCCCTGCGATCAAACCAATGTCGACGTCGCTGCCGGCGTGGTCCTCGCGACGGGCGACGCTTCCGTACAGCCACATTCCGGCGATACGACTGCTCAGCTTTTTGCCGCTGGCCTTTATCTCTTCGAAGATATTACGAAGCCGTTCGCTTTCCGCCCCGAAGAGCTGGCCGATCGAATCGGCCAAGGGATGCTCCGAGTTGAATCGGAACAGGCGCGACCTGTTCGTGCCTTCCTCTACTATCAGACCATACTGCCGTAGGCTGTTCAGCGCATTCCACGTGCTGTTCCTGACCAGTCCGGTTCTCTCGGCCAGATGCGTGGCCGAAAGGTATCCTCCATGCAGGCAAAGCTCCCTCAGGAGGCGTATATTCGACTCTGCGCCCAAGATTGCGTTCAGGGGGTATCGGATCGAACTATCTGGGGTTGGGCGCGCCATCGCGAATACCGTGCATAGATGAAACTGAGGATCATATATCGGGACATAAGTGCAAATAAAGGGACAAAACGTCAATTATCTGAATGAGCCCTCGCTACCAAACAAGTTTTGGGCCCGATCGACCTCCGTTGAGCACCTTGGTATGGCTCGCGCTACGTTCAGTATCCAACGAATACGACAAGGCTGACCTTTTGATCGCCGCCCTCGGCGAGGTCCTGGCGTATCTAGTGGCAGTTGCTACCCAATTCCGCAAAATCCAGCCGGGGCGCTCTCTCGCCGGGAGTTTTAGCCGAAGCCCATCGCCGATGTCAGATGATCCGTTGCGGAGTACTCGCTGAGTAACGGCATCCGGTAGATGCTCATTTTTAGCCATTCGGATCTCGGACAGGCCCCCGCTTAGCGGGACACCGGCGGCTCGGTTGCGAAGGCGATTTACCAAATGTCAGTGAAAGTGTTGCGGGGGTTTTCTAGCGGCGTATGTTTGGCTGCGTCATGGGGTAGTCCTGGTGCCGCGGATCCTTCTTTTGTTTGTCTTTGTCGCCAGCCTGTTCGCGGGACCGTCCTGTGCTGCCATAACCTATGAGCGCATGACGCTGCACGGTGACATGCGTGCTCTGGTGGTGAGCGGTGAGTTCGAGATCTCGGACGATCCAGTAGCGTTCGCCGGAGAAGTCGCCCTGTTCAAGCCGGCATTCATCACCTTCCGATCGGTCGGCGGAAACGTTACCTCTGCAATGAAGATCGGAAGAATGATCCGTGCGCTAGGCATCTCGACATTGCAAATCCGGTCGGCCGAGTGCGCCTCAGCCTGTGCTCTCGCCTTCGTGGGCGGCGTCCGGCGCTCGGCCGAGGCTGGGTCCATCGGCGTCCACCAAGCTTCCTTTTCGGACGACGCCGCGCTTGATAGCAAGACTGCGGTGACCGCCGTGCAGGCGATGACCGCGGAAATCATCGGTTATCTCACCGAGATGGGCGTCAGCCCACAGTTGCTGCAGTTGAGCCTCTCGGTCGAGAGCTCGGACATGCGCTACCTCACTTCTAGCGAGATGGCGAACTGGGGCGTCACGACGCCGGGTGCTGTAGGCGGGACCGACGTCGTAAGCACACCGTCCTCCACTCCGGCACAGGTTCCGACTACATCGCCGTCCGAAGACGCGAACCCAACGTCGAAGTCGGATGACCCTTCTCAGGCGGCGTTGGCATTCGTCGCCAGGTACCATGACGCATGGTCGCTTCCGAACAGCCAGGCGATGGCATTCATGCGCCAAGCTTATGCCGACAGCGTAGACTTCTACGGCAAGCAGACTTCAATGGCTGACGTCCTTAAGGACAAAGAGACCTTTGCGGAGCGTTGGCCGGATCGAGCATACAGCGTTCGGCATGGCAGCGAGACCGTGAGCTGCATCGTGACCTGCCGCGTCACGGGGACGGTCGAATGGTTTTCCCGGAGCGTTCAACGCGGTAAGGCGTCTTCCGGTATCGCTGACTTCCAAGTCGTGTGGGATCCGCAGTCCAAGAAAATCCTTTCAGAGAGCAGCAAGGTTTTGAAGGCGGACAAGGGGCTTACCGAGCCGAGCCGACTGATCGCTCAGTGGGGAGAGGAAAACGGAAGCTGTCGAGGCAACTCCGGCGACGATCCAGAAACCTGGAAAGCTTGTGAGCGACGGGAAGCTATAGGCGCGAAGCTCGATAAAATCGGTTGGTGCTACGGCCGCGAAGGCGAGGCCGGATACCAACATCAGTGGCACGTGTGCGGCCAGGATTCAGATCGGCCTTAACCTCGTCTTGTCGCTCGGCGGCGGGTCATCGGGCAGAGGGGATACGGACTACACCTTGAATCTATTCTGTCGAGATCTCATCTTCGGGAGAGCATTCCTAATCGCTTTCAAGCGAGGCACACTGCAATAGCCGGTACTGATTCCGTCCTGCGTGCGACCGATGCAAATCGCTTCTCGAACTCTACGAGGTAAGTGTTGACGCAGTTCTTCGAAACAACTCAGGGCATCATGCTAGTCGGAGCGATGATTGGGGCTGGCTGTTTCGCCGCCGGCATGATCATACCGAGCGCACTGCGGTGGACGAGTGCTGGACGCGCGCGGAACCCAAAAGCCAAAGCGCGCAGCGCGGCGATGCTGACAGCTCTGGCATTGGACGATTTTGTCGGCACCGCATACGCTGCCGTTCACGATACGCCTGAGTTCAACCCAGTCAACGAAGGCGAATTCGTCTTCCACACACCGGATCCGGTCCTTATCCTTCCGCCGGCTGAAGATTTGAGCCTCCTCGGCGACGAGCTCTTCCACGAGGCTTTATGGTTATTGAACCGAGTGACGAACCTTGGAAACGCGTTGGATAACCTTGATCTCTCCGGCCCAGGCTTCGACAGCTTTTTCGAGCGGCGCCAGGAGGGCTATGCGGTGGTCGCGGCGAAGGCGATGGACCTCATCGAGCGACTGCTTGCCGATTTTGATCTCAGTCTTCCGGAAAAACCTGACTACTACAGGCAGCGCGATGGATTTGCCTCGGTCGTACAAGCTGCTGGCGAACGCAGCACCGGCATTAAGAAGATGGCAGCGAGGGTTCAGACCCCTGGTTCCAATGTCACTCATCTCTTTCCGAAGACAAGTGAAGAGGGTGAGTAACGTCCGGGCGCAAGGCGCCCAGCGGACGACTGGACCGTTGACCACCACGACTGCCGACAGGCAGGGGAGACGAGTTCGCTCACGGCTCGCCCGGAAGTCCGGATTCGCGGGACGGGGTGGCGACCGCAAAGCCGAAGGACATTCATTTCGGATCTCCATATCGATACCTTGAAGTTGAAAAGCCGGAACTTCCACTGATCGAAGGAGGTCCTCTGCCATCCGGAACTTGCCGGCACTAGCCGCGTTCTCGAACGACGAGGAGAATGCCAAATGTCAGTTCCCTTTGAACCGATCGTGCCGCCACCATCCGTGCCGCCGCTCGACAATCCACCACCCGATCCCGATCGCATCCCCGGCGAGGAACCACATCCAGATCCTGAACCGGACGAGGGTGCCGCGCCGATTAGCCCGACATCGTCCCATTGCCCGACCTGGGGAATGCTTTGTCAAGGCGTCCGGCTTCAGCCAGAGAACCAAGGATGAACGGCAACTGGAAAGACGGTCTTCGTGACCACCTGGAGGACTTCGTCGATTCGTTGGTCGTGAAAGGCGCGAAGCAGTCGGACGTCTACGACGCAATCGTCGAGGAGATTGCGAAACTTCGAATCGCCTACGAGCGCGATCCCAATCCAGCCGAAGATCGTCCAGGCGCCGAGGCCGAGGAACCGTCGAACACATGGCCTGGCGCACTGCCATGAGGGCAATAAAAAAGGCCGGGGCGAAATCGCACCGACCTTTCAAACATCGCTATTCACACCAGTGCCAGTACATCCGTGGTCAAAAGTAAGATAAGCGACTTCGGCAGTTGCGAACGCTCACGTGGAGCACTCACCAGCAACGCCGATGACTTGAAGATAGTCGAGCAATGTGTCCGCTTCAAGACCATGCCATATGGACCGGCCGTGGAGATCGCCACGACGGCGAGGAGTTAAACCCTTAACGCAGCAGTCCGTCGCGCCCAAACTCCTCCCAGCCGACCAGTCCCGTCCGAGAACCCTCGTCAGATCCCTCGATCGATTCCGCCTTGATCGTCTTGCCCTTTTTCAGGGACCGCGTCAGCTTCGCTGTGTAGGCCGCCTTCCGACGGTTCTCCGCTTTGGCTTCTGCATCTTGCTCCCGCCATTCGTCAACGGCCCCGCGGTCCAGCAGGTCCTCGACCACCTTGGGATCGAAGACATGGAAGGTGATCCTCCGGGCGCGCCCGTTCAGTCTTACCGTCCGGGTTCCTGCGCTCGGCAGCCGGCCGTCCGCGAGCCATCTGCGCCGTTCGCCTGGCTTTATGGTGAGGATGTCCTCGATCTCCCGCGGGATGACCGGCAGCGTCTCGACGTCCTCCATGGCCTTTGCCACGACGGCGGCCGCCGCGTTGAAAACGGCTTTATCGCTGGCCGGCATGGCCAGGACGATGTCGCTACCATCGAGAGCGAGCGACCTCTTCGAGGCGGCAGGGACTCGCGACTGCAGTTCCTGCAGAATACCTTTGGCCCGCACTGCCGATCCCAGGGTGGCTGCGGGAGACAGCGTCCATGTCCTGATGAGTTCTACGTCGTTCTTTTCGTGTTTCGGCATGGCGCGTAGATGGGATGGGCATCCTTCCACGTCAACGAGTTGATACGACCTAGAGAAGCCGCGAGACGAGGAGTAGCCCTCCTCGAATACTGGGCGTGGGCCGACGACGGAAAGCTCAGACACGCTTCCTACAGGGGCTTCGAGAGGTGCAGGACAACGCCGCTGTCTACCGCATCGATGCCTGACAGCAAGCGAACTAGGCAGCCATCTGCTGCAGACGCAGCGTCCAACCCAGCGGAGATTCGTGAGCAGCCGATCCGTCCTGGTCGGCATCGATCCGCATGAACGAGACCAGCCAGTCGGCCGGCATGGCACCGGGAACGTCCTCGGCCACAATGATCGATATAATTTCCTCGACCGTGTCGAGGCCGCTGCGGGTCGACTGGCCGTCGCGTTCCAGCGTCCAGAGATAGCGTGTCGTCATGCCCCGGACTTACGCCGAGGGTCGGACCCGTACAAGGCCGTCTCGACGGCTTCCACAAGCTGCGCAGGCGAGGCCGGCTTCATTAGAAGATGACCTTCTGCGAACGCGGGTTCCAGCTCGGAAGCGGATTCGGTCTCGCCCGAATAGAGAATGAACGGAATGTCGCAATCGACGAGATGCCGCGCGACGGCAGTGCAGATGCCGTCCGAAAGGCGAGGGTCGACGATTACGGCGGACGGCGAGTTATCCTTCAGCCACGAAACGGCGTCCGAGCCGGTCGAGAGCGTTACGAAGCTGCGCTGGCCACATTCCTCCAGAACCGTCTCGATATCGAGCGCGATAAAAGGTTCATCTTCAAGGATGAGGATCGTAGGCATTTCTCTCCTTCTAGGGCAGCGCAAGATTATCGAAAACGACCGTGCCCGTCACTTCCGACTGAAGTCCGAAGATCCGTTCGGAGAGTGCCGTCAAAACTTCGTGGGTATCCACTGCGTAATTTAGCATTTTCTTATCTATCCGTCGTTGACTTTCGTTGTCGCTGAATCATCTCAGTTATAGAGGTAGGAGAGGCGGCTCCATGCAGAAAGCAGTCCTGATAGTGGAGGATGAAGCGCTCATTCGCTTCGTCGCGGTCGACGTTCTCGAAGACGACGGCTACGTGGCCTATGACGCAGGCTCCGTCCTCGAAGCGGTCGGCATCCTCTCGAGCCGGGAGATCGACGTCTCTTCACCGACGTGGACATGCCAGGTGGCCTGACGGGCGTGGACCTGGCGAAGCTCGTGGCAGGCGTCTATCCGGAGATCGGGATTCTTGTCACCTCGGGCAGATACCATGTCGGCGCAGACATCCTGCCAGCGGGCGCGCGATTTCTCCCTAAGCCGTATGACCTCGGGTTCCTTTCGTCACTCGTCCGCGAACTGATGCCGCACGGGTCGTCCTGTCGTGCCGGCAGCTCGAGCTAAGAGACGCAACATTTTGGAATCTTGTGCGTTTCCAATTCTCCGATAGAGGAGAAAAGTCATGACCAAACGTGAACTGATCGACACGGGAACCGACAAGCGCTACGTGCGCCGCGACAAGCAGGGCCAGTTCAAGGAATCGACGGATGTCGGCCGATCTCTTTCAGCAGACAAGCGGCATAAGTCCAAGACAGAAGCGAAGCGGGGTGAAGGCGACCGCGGCGACCATCTTGCCAAGCACTGACGAAGCATGATTTCGATCGGCCCGTCCTTCCTTGAACTTCCGCCCGCAGAGCGGCAGGCCGTCCTCGAGCGGCTCGCCGTGACGCTCGAACGAAATGCCGCGTGGGCTGGAGAACAGGGCGACGGCGCCTTGGAAATGGTGATGCGATCGGTTGGTACGGCGTTGCTCTCGGTGGCTGGCGATCTGGCGAATTCGGACCTGATGCTCGCAGACGACGTGGCAAGCCGGGCTATCGGCCTGATCACCACCTTCCACCTCAGACATCCGCAGTACCCGGTTGGCCCGGCGCTCCACTAGGCGGTTACGAACCGGCTGGTCCACGGCGATGATTAGGAAGGTCGGTGCGGTTTCGCCCCGGCCTTTTTTGTTGCTTGAAAGGCCGGAGTTTCCCCACGGCGGATCAGTGCTGCGTATCCAGCAACGGCTCTTCGTCGTCAAAGTTTCCATTGCTGACGGCATCGTGTGAGTTAACGCTACGGCCTCCACCGCGCGTTCCGTATGCGGTCAATTGCACCATCACGGCCTTCGCTCTTTCGAGGGCTTCATCAGCGCTACCTGCGTGCTCGTCGGCGATGTTCACGGAGGCGGCGTCGCCGTCATCTCCGATGAAGTCGATCTTCCAACCGCCAGCTTCGTGCTCGATCCTCATATCCGTCAGATGCATGTCAACCAGCCTTCCTATTCTTGAGGTCGGCCTCGAGGCTCTTGCGAAGCGCATCCATGATGTTGACCACGTTGGAATCCGGAGCGGCCTGATCCTTCTTTCCCTTGGCCGCCTTCTTCGGCTTGAGAAGCTTCTTCTTCTCCTCGATGAGCTTCAGCAAGGCATCCTGTATCGGATCGCTGGCCATCTCCGCCGACCAGTGCCCCGACTTCTGCTTGATGAGCTTCTGGACGAGAGGAACGAGATCGGGATCCGCCTCTTCGTTGATATCCTCGAAGTACGAATCCTCTGACCGCACCTCGTCGCCAAACCGCAGGCTCCAAAGAACGATGCCTTCATCACGCGGTTCCAGGATGACGGCGCGTTCGCGGCGACCCATCACCAGCTTCGAGACGCCGAATACCTTGTCCGCCTTCATTGCATCGCGGATGACGGCGAACGCCTCATGGCCGACCGGGTCGTTAGGCATGAGATAATGAGGCTTCTCGAGATAGGTCCACTCGATCGAGTCCGCGGGCACGAACTTTTCGATGTCGATCGTCTTCACAGTGTCCAGTGCGACCCGGTCGAGATCGTCGTCCGTCAGGATGACATAGTCATTGTCGCCGCGCGCGTAGCCCTTTGCCTCGTTTCCGTCCTTGACGGGCTTCCCGGTTACGGAATCGACGTATTGCGAAACCACTCGGTTCCCGGTCGCCTTATTCAGCGTATGGAAGCGAACCTTCTCGGATTCCGAAGTCGCCGGGGTCATCGCCACGGGGCAGGTGACGAGTGACAGCTTAAGATAGCCCTTCCAGTAATAACTCGGAGCCATGGCCGATCTCCCTAGCTGGCCTTGCGCCGCGGAGCAGCCCCGGAAGAGGCGGCTTTCGAAGCCACTCCGCGCGCGGCGCGCTCCCGACCGGCGCCTTTGTTGGCGTTGGCGGCAGTGCGTTTCGGTTTGTTGTCGGCGACCGTGCCGGCCTTGAGAAGCCCGGCGCTCTCGCGAAGGGCGGCCAGCAGGTCGTTCGGCTTCGAAATCTCGACCTTCTTCGGCTTCGGAAGCGCCTTGCCTTCCAACTTCGCCTTCACGAGCTCAGCCAGGGCGGCCTCGTACCGGTCGTCAAACGTTGCCGGATCGAACTCACCTCTCTTTGTTGAAATAATGTGCTTTGCGAGGTCGAGCATCTCGCCTTCGATCTTCAGCTTCGGCATCTCTTCGAAAGCCTTTTTCGAGGAGCGAACTTCGTAGTCGTAGTTAAGCGTGGTGGCGATCAAGCCCTTGCCATGCGGGCGAATGAGCACCGTCCGGACTCGCCGGAAGAGGACGGCACGCGCGATTGCCACGACCTCGGAATTCTTCATGGCCTCGCGGAGAGCGACGAAGGCGTCGGCGTTCATCTTGTCCGGTGTGAGGTAATACGGCTTGTCGAAGAAAATGTCGTCGATCTCGCTGCTGGAGATGAACGCCTGCACTTCGAGCGTCTTGTTGCTTTCCGGGATGGTGGCCGCCACTTCCTCGGGATCGATAATGATGTACTGCCCGTTGTCGATCTCGAAGCCCTTTGTCTGGGCCTCGCGCTCCACGCGCTCTTCGGTCTCGCTGTCGATGAACACGCGGTTGACCCGATTGCCTGTCTTCGCGTTGATCGTATTGAATGTGATGCGCTCGGATGTGCTGGCGGCTGTGTAGAGCGCCACGCCGCAGCTTACCTCGCCAAACCGTAAAAAGCCCTTCCACTGCGCGCGATGTCCCGATGCCATGGACGCATCCTCCGAATCACTAAGTCGCGACTCAAAGACGTGCGAAGGTGATTCGTTCCGACTCGAAACGAATCATTTTTCAATGGCTTATGGAATCTTCTTCAGACAGTGATTTGTCTCTCTTGATGTTTGCGCTTTTGGTTGTTGTAAAGGTATCGGTAGCAAAAAATAGCGCGATCGCTCAGTTCGCTTCCCACGATGCAGCTTCCCGCTTCCGGGTAACTACCGGAATCCCTGCGAGTTTCTTGTTCAATCCGCAAATACAAAGACCGATTGTAGCGAACAGCGCGTTGAGCGGCGTCGAAATCTTCAAGAACGGCACTGCCGAATTACATACTCCCAACCGCCCGGCACTCGTCGACAATAGATACCTTCGGGCCACACATAAGGGAACGGGGGACTGAGGTGCGCGATGTAAGACAGCACGGCACGAATGAAGTTGTTGTCACCTATCAAGCCATCCGGCATCCGAAGAGCGTCCTTTACGACGCACGCGAAAACTGTAATTCTTACATGGCATTCGCCTTGGAAGTTCGTGGGGAATTGTACAGATGAGAATGCGATACCTGCCTATTTCCGTTCTTCTCTTAATGGCCTGCGCAGCGGCGCCTGCGATCGCTCAACCCGCCGCATGCCATACCAAGACCGATGACGGTGGCTTGCAAGGGAGCGGAGGTACGATCGTTTCGTACAAAAAGGAGTTCTATGAATCTTCGAAGGCGTTCCCCGTCCAGACGTATTCCGACCAGGCGCCCACCGGAAAGACCGCGGAATTCTGTCTGCGCTACGAGATCGAGAACATAGGTCAGGATCACATCCAGAACCTGTACTGGGGTCTGCCGGGCATCTTCGTTAAGGACTTCCGTCCTGGAGCGGCCGATAGGCAGTCCCGATCTTCGCAACTTCTGAGCACCAAAGATCCCGAGGAACTTCCGACGCTGCTCAATGCATTCGCGAAGAAGGAGGCGGTGTCCAAGGCATGGATGGTGGAGACCCAGACCGCGCAAGCTGCGGGCACGCAGTTCGCGGAGGTCGTGCCGGTCGATGGGAACCAATTCCTGCCGGCCGACGTCCGGCTGGTCCTCGAGGCGAACTCTATCCTGCAGAGAAGGCCATTGCTCGTCGTGAAGCTCGACCAGGACAAGCCGATCTATCCGGTCCGGGAGACGGTTAGCGGTCAGGGTTTCAATCTCGAAGTGTATTCGCGCGTTATACGGGACGGGGATAGCGTGAGCTTCCAGACGGACGTGTCACTGAACGGGGAGGGGGCAGGGAAGGCGAAGCTCAGCATGCCCGCCCTTCAGGCTCTCGAGGACACCAGAGGTGCGGGATCTCCCGATTATTATGAATCGTATCTGAGGTCCGTCGAGAAGCAGGGTGGGGAGCTGACCAGCGATTTTAAGGTGCACCGGTTCTCCACCACGATGAGCCGGAAGTCTTTGCTACAAGACGCTCTGTTCCTGTCCGAGCACGTGATCAAGGTGCAAGCGAACGACAACGAGTACTGCTACCGATTTCAGTCCTACACTCCATTCGCAGTCGACTTCGACCTCGATCGCTGCAGCCAGTGAGGGTTCGAGGTGGCTGGGCTGGGAGATAAGATCGCCGACAAGGCGCTTGACTATGGGGTCGGTGCAGCGATCTGGTTCGGCGGAACGGTGATACCCGGTCTGTTCGGAACACCACGATTTCAGGACCCCTTCTACCACGCAGGATGGATCCAGGAATACAAAGCCTGGCTGATCCTGTTCTTCATCCTCTGGATCGTATCACTATGTGCGGTCCTTAGGGTGTGGGGCCTCGCAGTCGTCACCGCCGTCGGGGTCGCCAGCGCGATCATCTTCGGACTGTTCTACGATGGATCGAGCTCGCTGAGCCAAGGGATGCAGGTGGCCCTGTGGGTTGATCACGGGGTGGCGTACAGTGTAATTCCCGGCGCCGTCGCAGGATGGGCGGTGATGGCGCTCAAATGGACCGGCGTAATATAGGTTTAGATTATGCTTCCGTAGGTTTCGACGCAATAAGCTCTGCGCTAACGGGAGATGCGGTCGAAGCGGAAAATTTGGAAAAGCCTGTTGACTCCGGGAAATTTGTTCATATTTTGTTCACCATGATCAAGCTCCGTCGAATATCGCGAATAGGTTGAACGGCAGGCCGCCCCGTGGCGGCGTACGCATCGTTTTCCGTATTCTGGGATGTTCATGATGAGCCATTCGCGCGTCGAAACGCCTGCGGCCCTATACGCCGCGTATGCAGAAGCTTCCACCCAGCTTTTTTATCCGAGGGGTACGGTCCGTTGCTCCGCCGACGCCATGTTCCGATCGCGCTTAGCTCGTGATCTGGGCTGCATCCTCGATGTCGACCCGGACGTCGTCGCTTGGCTCTGCCTGCCGGTCGAGTTCGAGACCGAGGTAGGACCGCACGTCCCCGATTTCTTGGTCGATTACGAGGACGGCACCAGGATCCTGCTGGACGTCACCGAGGAGAGGGAGCTTCCGGAGCTAAAGGAAGGCGCCGCGCTCGCTGGGTTTCGTTACCGGGGCGTCCCACGAGCGGAGATCAACAGCGGCTATCGCCTGGCGAACGCGCGCGATATTCTTCGATATGCAAACTGCAGGACGCCGCTGAACGACAGGGTTCGGATGTTGTCCGCAATTGAAGAGGCCGGGTCCTTGACGGTCGCGGAATGCCTGAACGTGTTCCGCGAGGTTCAACCCATGACCGGCATTTCCTGGATGATTTTGCATCGGCTGATCATCGTCGATCTCGATGAGGCGATGATCGGGCCCGAGACAGTCATCCGTCGCGTCCAGCAGTAGGGAGGGCGAAAATGACTAACCTTCCTAATGGTCGCCGGACGGTGACTCTGGAGCGCGTCACCTACGGTTTCGCCCTTAAAACTGCCGCCAGGCTTGGAGGCGCTTTCAAGAAGACCGAGAGCGGCCGGCAGATCGTAATTGTTCTACGACTGCCTGTTGGATCTGCGTTTGACGAGTACGTCGCCGCGGCGAGCGTCATGGTGCGTGAGGTCGAGGCGTTGCGCAACTTCGCAGTTGCTGCTCCGAGAATCGGCAACAAAGGTGGAATCGATTTCCAGACGATTAGCTCTGATTTGAAATCAAGGCCTTCGCTGCTAATCGTCTGGCCGTCTGGCTACGCCATGCCTCGAGAGATCGCTCTGGCTGCCGATCGCGCCGTGGATGTCGGACCGGTCCGCCCATTCCATCTCGTCGCAGGCGCCAAGCAGTTTGCAAGTCAGAATATCGACTTGGCGGAAGCGAGGAAGATGATGGAATATCCTCTTTCAGAGGTCTTCGCAGCATTCAGAACCGGTAGACCAGCTTCCAGCGTGCTGGCACGTCTGACCGAAATGGCAGATAACGCTCCGCGCCCAGTTGACGGACCCTCTCTCGGAGACCTCGTGGGGTACGGCGAGGCACGGACTTGGGGGTTGTCGCTCGCTCAGGACATCGGCGCTTGGAGGGAAGGGGCGCTCGCTTGGACGGACGTCGATGGGGGGCTGCTACTGAGCGGAGCGCCTGGAACTGGAAAGACCATGTTTGCCGGCGCGCTCGCGCGGTCCTGTGGCGCGCATCTCGTTGCGACGTCCGTCGCGCGCTGGCAAGCGGCAGGACGTCTCGACGATACATTGAAGGCGATGCGCAAGAGTTTCGACGAGGCCAGTACACATAAGCCCAGCATCTTGTTCATCGACGAGTTCGACGGCATCAGCGATAGAGCACGGGTTGTTGGAACCGAGCATGAGACTTATTGGACCCAGGTGATCAACTTCCTGCTCGAGTTGATCGATGGCCATGAAAGGCTCGAAGGCGTCGTCGTCATCGGCGCGACAAATCATCCCGACGCCATCGACGCCGCCCTCCTGCGGCCCGGACGTCTCGACCGCCACATCAAGATCTCGCTGCCGGACAACGAGGAGCGCAAGCACCTTGCGCGCACCTATTTCGGCGACCAACTGTCCGAAAGCGACGTCGAAGCGATTGCCGCGGCGACCGCCGGATTCGCTGGAGCACATTTCGAGAAGACCAGCCGTGAAGCCAGGAGAGCCGCCCGACGGACAGGGCGGGCGGTCTCCATCGAGGACGTTTTGGCCGCCCTTCCCGTGCCAAAAAGAATCGCAGGCGGCGAACGTAGAATGGTCGCCATTCACGAGGCCGGGCACGCCGTAGTCGGAGTTCGCCTTGGGGTCGGCGAGCTGAAGACCGTAGCCGTTCCATGGGAGGCTCACGCCTCGCACCCCCTGGGCTTCGCGCACTTCCAATTCGACGAGAACCCCCTCTGGGATAGACAGGAGTATCTCGACCAAGTCGCCGTGACGCTGGGCGGCAGGGCGGCGGAGGAGATGATCCTCGGCACCGCCTTCGATGGCGCGGGCGCTGCGGAAGGCTGTGACCTGCACAAGGCGAGCGACCTAGCCACGATGTTGGAGCTCCAACTCGGGATGGGAGAGGGGCTTGCCTACTTCAATCTGAAATCCGTCGAGCAACGGGACCGCATCCGACAGAACAATACGGTAGTCGCAGCACGGGTCGAGCGTCTCCTCGGTCGGGAAATGGCGCGAAGCCGGGAGATCGTTACGCGGTTCCGTGCAGCCGTTGAAAAGATCGCCGACATCCTGGCGGAGAAGGCGATCATCGAGGGGGACGAAGTCAGGCGCATCATCCGGGAGACGTCGAGATGACGAAAGGAAGTTCGACTCCGGAAGTCGACTGGAAGCTGGTCGTGCGTACCCTGAAGGGGACCGGAACTTCAGAAGGGCGAATGCTGGTCGAGAAGGCGATCCTTGAAGCGGCAGGTCTACCCCTTCGGCTACGCCAGGCGCGGCGGCGTCTCTTCATTCTGACAACGTCTGCATCAGAAGGTAGGCCGGCGATCATCGAGGCGGAAAGCGGGCTGGTCTGCGTGATCGCGCTCGACGATCTGGTGGACGTCGTGATGGAGAAGGGGCCGACATTGGGGGAGGTCGTCGCAAGGGGACGCTAAGGTCTGACTGCAATCAATACGTCATGCAGGGAACGTCTATTGGAAATCGAAAAAAAAGCGGCCGCTAGCACATTTATCGCCTTCAGCCCCAGCAAGCCAATCAAGCAGCAAGTCCTCGTTACAACTGCAACCGGGACGGGATATCATTCTGAATAAGACGATTCGCCGGGGGCACGCATGCAAATCGAAAAGGAAGGAATAGACGACGTTCTTCACGTTCTCTACGAGGCACTTCGCAAGGATGGCAGGTACCACAAGGGCTCGCGAGGCGGTACGCGCGAGCTCTTGTCGGTAGCAATTCGCATACGGAATGCCCGTGCACGGATCAGCCGCTCGGAAGATCGCGGAAAACCCTTCAGCGCCGTCGGCGAGCTGCTTTGGTATCTCGCCGGATCAAACAAGCTCGAGTTCATCGTTCCCTACATCGACTTGTACAAAGAAGATGCGGAAGACGATGGAACCCTACATGGTGCCTACGGGCCACGGCTCGTGAACATGCGGGACAAGATAAATCAGCTCGAGAACGTCGTCGACCTCCTGAAGGCGAAGCCAGGGTCGAAACGCGCTGTCATTCAGCTCTTCGATGCAAATGATCTCGTTGGGAATTTCAAGGAAATACCCTGCACAACGACTGCTCAGTTCCTGGTCCGAGAGGGCCGGGTTCACCTCTCCGTGACGATGCGCTCGAACGACGCCTACTACGGTCTGCCTCACGATGTCTTCTGCTTTACCATGTTGCAGGAGATGGTCGCTCGACGCCTAGGCTACGACATCGGCGAATATTACCACTACGTCGGAAGCATGCACGTCTATGAAGACTTTCTTCCGGATTTGGACAATTACCTCGAAGAGGGATGGCACCGAACTGAAAGCATGCCGCCCATGCCAGAGGGGAATCCCTTCGACCTCGTAGGAACGATCTTAAAGGCGGAAGCAGCAGCTAGGAGCGGTGAGACTTTCCGTTCAGAAGATTTTGTTGCAGAGCCTTACTGGGCTGATGTTCTTCGCCTTGTCCAAGTCTTTTGGGCATCCGGCAACGGGGAGCGTCTCGACCAACTCAAGAGCGAATTCCATAGTCAGATATACAGAACCCACCTCGAATCCAGGCGTCACCTGCGCCGACGGGTCAACCTGGATACAGTCGGAGAAGTCAGCAAATGAGATGGCCTACACGTTCCGCCAAAAAGGCCCAGCTCGTCGCCGCGTTGTCCCAGCACTCCAACAACGTCCGTCCTTTGCAAGGTATCATGGATCCAGTTGCTCTTGACACACTTGCGACCCAATTCATAGCCAGCCTTAGGCGCGAGGACTATTATAGCAGAGTTCAGCAGAAGAAGGTGTCTGCAGATCGTGCCGATCCAAACAATCCGGCTTTCGATGCGGAGCGAGCGGTCGCCTACCACCTACAGGCCGGCAATATTGAGGAAGCCGCCTGGCTTATATTCTTGATGACACACCTTGCGCGCCCGGCAGACACGGGCTGGCTTCGCCTGCAGGACATATATGGCAAACGCGGCCAGGGCATTTGGACGTGGGAAATCGTTTCTGCAGATCCGGCCGCATTTTCAGACTGGGTCTACGCGAATGCAAACCTGATCCGTGGAAAGTTTGGCAATCACCGGAAATATGAAAGCCTGGAAAAGGGCACCAAGCGCGAGCTTTCCAAGGTGCTGAAAACGTATATTGATCTGGTCGGTCCAAGCCAGCGTGCTTTCTTCGCAGACGCCGTCCGTATAGCCGGCAACGATCCTCAGGTGATCTTCGACCACCTCTATAGAAAGATGGGCGCCGTGTTCTCTTTCGGCAGGCTCGCCAAATTCGACTATCTCTCGCTGATCGGTAGATACGGCGTCGCTCCAATATCTTCCGGCTCGGCCTACTTAACCGGCGCGACCGGGCCAGCGTCCGGTGCCAAGCTTCTATTCTTCGCTAATCCCGACGCCCAGGCATCGCCCAAGCAGCTTCAGGCTTTACTGGACGAACTGGATCTCAGTATCGGAGTGGGCATGGCAGTGATGGAAGACGCCCTCTGCAACTGGCAGAAGAGCCCGACAGAGTTCATCCACTTTACAGGATGAAGTCAGACCTCGACGGGATCTATCTGTTCCCAAGTCCATGTGCGCTTGAGGAAGTTCAGCTTCTCCTTGCCGATCATGTCTCGCTTCTGCATCTGGCCTACAGTCAGGCCCGGTGCGATCTTCGATTTGACGCTGAACCGAACGACCTGATCGCGATCTGCCTTCAGGCTCTCGAATTCGTCGAGACGCTCGTCAGGTATAATGCATTTCGTTGCGTAAGTATTCGCTTCGTCCTCGCGCATATCTGAAGGCCCTTCCTCGTCGGTGTCGACGAACGTCTGCGCATGGTGAAGGACGAGATGGCCGATTTCGTGGAGAAGTGTGAACCAGAAATGGTCGTCCGAGCGGTGGCGGAAGCTCATTAGGATCATCGCCTTGTCCGGCGAAACAAGCCGGGTGGCACCGCTGGCCCTGCACCCTGCGGGCGCCTTCACAACGGCAAACGCGACACCGGCCTCCGCGAGGAGAGTGCGGAGCTTCGGTATGAACTGTTCCGGCAGCTTGAGCCGCGACAGTTGCTTGATCGTCTCAACTCGATCCTCCAGGTTTCCCGCATTCCACTCCAGTGTCTTCACAAGATCTGCCTCGAGCTCGCCTCGACGAAGCCAGAGGAGAACTGCCTCTTCCTTCGTTGCGAACGCGCTCGTGCTACGGAAGTCCGTACGCCCGACCAGACGGCCATAGTGCTGGTGCCAAGACTTCGCGTTGGGGACGCTGAAGTAGACCAGCCTCTTCCCCACTTCTTCGTAACGGCGCTCGTCCGTCATTTTTCCACGAGGAGGTTTCAGTCCGGGTGCAGGCACATTTTGAATGAATTCATCGATTTCGTCACGGGATATCGCTGCAACGGCGCGTTCGACCGCCCGCTCGAAATTCTCCTGACGCTTCAGCCAGAAGGAAGGTGAGGCGCCCAGCGCCTCTGCAAGCGAACGGGCGACGTCGGTATCGATCACCTTCGAGCCGTCGAGAAGGGAACGGAGCGTCCGTAGACCCCCTTCGAGCTTGGTCGCGACCTGGTCTGCTGTCATTAGGCGGCGCTGCATGACGGCGCGGATCGAATCGCCTGGTTTGGAAAACCAGTCTGTCGCGTTTGCCTCATCCATCATCATCGTCTCCATATCGCGGTCACTTTCAGGCGCGTCACGCTCGACCACTCCGTCTTTCCGTCCTCGCCGACAGCGTATTTGCGGCCGACCGGGACGAAGTTTGCGATGTAGTCCGGTCCGACTGCGATTTGAAAGGCGTCGGCACCGCAGGACAGCAAGTCATTCACAAGAATCTCATGCCACTCCACAGCATTGTCGGCAGCCTCCGCTTCCGCAAGCATGTTGAAGACAATATTCGCGAGGAACGGCCCGAAAGCTTCCTCGCCTCTCTCGTATAGGCAACAGGAATCGCGAAGCTCGTCATTCTCGAACGATATCTTCAACCCAGCCACCTCGACGAGGTTTCGACGTCGATCATCAACAGCCAAGCTTGCGCGACCATAAATTCTGTATGTGTCCTCATAAAGGAAGCGCCGACCCTGACGGCTTCGCCGCCTGTTTTGCGCGGATCATCTCGATACGATCCCAGTTGCGGGATAGTTCGCGATCCGCGGAGATTTCGAGGTCGACATCCTGGGCGTTGCAAAGAGCCGCAAGCGTAACCATGACGCCTCCGGTCTCTTGAGTGATTTCCCCAACAGGTCGTGAATAGACGTAACGGACGAGCGCGATGGCATCCTCTTCGCTGCAACCACTCGCCTGGGCGAGCTCCAGGGATTCCTCAAGGAATCGATGCGAGCGCTCCGTGCGATTGGAGACGGAACTTGGTGGGAAGCAGGCGCACACCCAGTCGGCAACGCGCTGCTGATACGACCGCAGGCTCATCGTCGCTCCTTGTAACTCTTATCGTCTGACCGCGACTCGGTTCAGTCGAAGACACTCTCGAAGAACTGACGAAATTTTGCAATCTGCGGATGATTGGTGCGAAGAGTTCATCCACGACGAATCCTTACTGCGGAAGGATTCGACGGGTTGTGTCGAAATTTCTCAATCCTCCAGGGCGGTGGTCCGCTACGTCGAAGAATCTCCACTCCGGCCCTTTGGAGTAACGAGATGCTGAGCAGTTTCAGCACGTTGCGACCAGGATTCCCGGTCAACTCACGATCATAAGAGGGAGTGATCCACTTACAAATTTATGGCTGTAGGTGACATTGGTACGACTCGCAACCTGGACGGTTTATCAACCAACGGCGCGTACAGGGGAGGCTATCGTACCGTAACTCAGGAAATGATCCTTGTTTGACCAGATTGAGGACGTCAAAGACTACCTCGCAGACGGTGAACTCGACCAGGTTCGCCGCAAAAATGAAGGAGGGCGTTCCAATTTAGTAGGACACCAATACGAAGTTGCTTATGCCTCCATAGAGGTGCTGCGTCTCGCCGCGCAGATGGTGATGGCTTCGCTCGACCCAGACAAAACCAAAATCGCAGCGCAGTTAAGAGCGTCTTTCGTAGACGATTTCGCGATCATCGAGCGCGGCGTGTTCTGGTGGTTCGAAATGAAGGCGGGCAAAGATGTTCGGTGGGACAAAAAACAGTCGAAAACGGCTCGAAGTATCGAAGAAAACTTTAGGAGCATGATCAATATCGATAACCGGCGGCGTCGGAAGGCATTTTATCGCCTCGTTGTGGCCGATGCCGATGCCGCAGACAATCTGGTTGTTTCCTGTCCGGACGGACTCGAAGAGGTAGAGGTCATTCATTTTCCGTGGGCGCTTATTCCCCGCGACGTCGAAGCACTTTTCCCTGATTTCCAGGAATGGGTCCGCTGGATCCTGCCGGCTCGCAAGGCAGAAACGTTTAAAGGACTTGAGCTATACCCAATCGAGGCTTCGTACGGCGAAGCCGAAGCAAACGCGGCGCTACGACAATTTCGAGGGTTTGTGTTTGATATGCGACCCGCGACAACCTATTCAATACGCGAGGCTTTCAAGGAGATCGATAGGGCATGTCTGGGCCTCTTCGGCTGGGAAACTGACGATCTTGACGCCGAAGTGGCTTCAATCCTGGATCAGATTCCGAATTTCCAATTTGTGACTTTCAATGGCCAGCTCAACTATGTGCTCTACGAACGGATTACCGGCAGCGTGCCTGCTCGCCTAGGGGCGGACTCTGGCAGGAGGTTCGAAAGTGCTGTCAGACAACTTAAACCGAGGACGGTTGATGCCCTCAAACCCATTCTGAGAGGCAAATATGGCCCGTGAAGCAAATTTTTCTAATGAAGAACACGCGGTTCGCAACGCTATCCGCCAGATTGTTTCTTCTGAAGCCACCTACGGAAACCTTCGAGCGCTAGGGTATGTATTGGCTGCGGTGTTCGCCGATCGTCTGCGTGGATTGAGCGTGCGTTTGGTTGCGGATCCAATTGACGTCGACCTGCTGGCTTCTGGCTTCATCGAGCGACTTCAGGAAGATGATGTGGATGTGCGGTTGTCTTGCTTCTGGAACACTCTTTGTCCCGTTAACAATGACCCGCTCGACAAATCGAGGATCGCAAGACTGGACTCGCAGTATCACGAACAGCCGCGCACTGTTCCCGTCCACATCATAGTACTCAAGCTTCATCTCGACGACGGCGTCGAAGCTGCCGCGAACGCAGTTCGAGCCGCCGAGACCTTCGGCATTGACAACGTCGCCGTCATGGCTCCTTGCGCCACTCCAAGGCAGCAACAGCTTCTCAATCGGCAGCTTCTTACCTACTTTCAAGAAGTACCGCCGTTGCTCGTCGGGGTCGGTGCCGACAGCAGAACATTTTTCGATCTCAAACGTCTGGCCGAGGAACGAGCCCGCTATCTCAGCACGATCGGAATCAACGACCTCTCATTCGTAGTGCCGTCCTCCATCTTGGATAAGCCTCCTATTCCCAAGGGCCGGCCCCCCACTGCCTCCCGTTCATTCGGTCGAGGATGAACTCTAGTTCGCTCCAGGCGACGCGGTGTACACGCGTCGTCTTACTGTTCGAGCTGCTTATCGACGCGATCGTTAGCTCTGTCGTCAAGCCAACGTCGAACGTGCCACGAGATCCGCCAGACGCGTTCGAGCTTCGCGCTCCGTCCTATAGCTCTGGCAATCTTTGCGATGGCGACGTCCCCCGATTGTATATTCAACGGCCGGCTTGATGCCGGGTTGGAAGATGGCGCGCTCCTCCCTTCCTTGGAAGATGCAAGTCCACTCGTTGTCGTTCAAGCGGATCCAGCGTCGAGCCGGGCGCAGCCGCTCTAGTTCTTGTCGAAGGGCGGCAGCCGTCGGGTATCTCTCGCCAACAATGCGGTTGGTCGCCTTTCTGATGATACGCTTTAGCTTCGAAGGGACATGGTCGGCAAAGCCTATCTGGTTCGCGAGTTTGCCCTCTTTGACAAGAGCTGGCCAGCCCGCACTTCCCAAGACCGCGTCCCAGCCGGTCATGTTGTTTACAGCACGCAGCAGCGTCATACCTGCTGCGAACACGTCGCTGGCAGGCGAGAACTCCCGATTATTGAAGGCCTCCGGTGAGGCGTGCGGCCTATAGAACATATCCGTGACGCTCACCCCGCTCTTTGGGTGGATGACGGTACCGAAGTCCGACAGTCTGGCAATGCCGCCTGTCAGCATGATGTTGCCCGGCTTGACGTCTCTGTGGACGATTCCACGGTTGTGGGCATGCTCAAGCGCGAACAAGATCTGCTTCATGT
The DNA here is from genome assembly GCF_002914525.1 of Rhizobium hidalgonense. GTDB lineage: Bacteria > Pseudomonadota > Alphaproteobacteria > Rhizobiales > Rhizobiaceae > Rhizobium > Rhizobium hidalgonense. The sequence goes on from NZ_LODW01000033.1 coordinate 91,112, forward strand.
AGCCGATAGTTTCGATGACAGGTACGAATTCCTGCTGGAGCCTATCAGCCAGTGAACCGCCGTCCAGATACTCCATTTCGATGAGGACTGCGCCGTCGAAGACATCGGCGGTGAGCACTTTCACGACATGATCGTGGCCGCAGAGGCTCTGCGCCTGCGCTTCGACGACGGCGCGGTGCTCGACCGGGTTGGCAACCCGGACTAGCTTCAGGGCAGACTCTCGACCGAGGTTCCGATTGACGACGTGGAAGACATCCCCGAACTGGCCGCTACCAAGCTGTCGGATAATCTCGTATTTGTTCAGCACGATCTGGCCGGGTTGAAACGTGAGGGGAGCGACGGAGGACATCAAAGGCTCATCCAAGCGGCAAGCGCTGCGAGTTTCGCGGCGTTCGGCCACGCAGCAGGACAATCCTCGATCCGCTCGTCGCAAGCCGTGAACTTGTCACCCGAATGCGCCAGGGCCTTCTTCGTGAAGGTGTGGATGGTCGACTGTGCAATTGCCAACCCTCGCTCGTAGGCGACAAGGGAAAGAATCCCGAACGGGAAGGTCAAATACGCGATTTGATCGGCCTTTTTGCCGTCCATCGACAAACGGTATGCGAGGCCTTGCGGTTGTTGCGCTTCGATCAGTTCGTTGAACGTCTGCTTGAAGAAGTTTGCCATCTCCGGTCGCGGCTGATCTACCTCGAACCGATGACGACCATGCATGAGGTACCGTGGATCCGCTCTAGTGCCGTCCATCAGGCAGAAGTGCAACTCTCCCTTCTGGAGATTAAACCCAAGGATCGCCATCAGTTTGCCTTTCTACGCAATACACGCGCTCGTCGTGCCCTGAATCAAAGAGCTCGGGCGAAACACACCCGAGCCTTTTGCATGATTTTATTCAGCCAGCGGCTAGCTCTTACGTTTCACATCTACCGTCCATGACAACTTGAGTTCATGCTGTTTCAGTTGGGGCTATCCACTGGCTTGTGACGTTCGAACGTGGTTGGCCAGTTTTGGCTTCCGGAAAGGCCAGGATTAGAGCATCTTGGCCAGTACTAGGTTGGTTTTCTCATCAGAACTGAAGAGTAGAAAGAATAATCAGCTGCACCCGCTCGTCGCACCGCACGTGTCGCACTTCTCGCAGGTGCCGTTCCGCACCATCGTGAAGTTCTGGCACTCCGAGCACATGTTGCCCGTGTACCCCTGCATGATCGAGCGCTGGCGGCGTTCGGCTTCGCGCTTTTTGGCCTCGGATTTCGCCGTTGCCGCGTCGGCTGCCGCCTTGTCGGAGAAGAGAGCGGTGGCGTCGCTGGTGATTTCCTCGGTCACCTCTTCGGCGATCTCTTCGGCCAATTCCTTGGCGCGCTCTTCGTAATCGCGCTTGAAGGCAACGATTTCGGAGGTGGAGATGGCAACCGTCGGTTCCAGCTTGCGGGCCGCGGCACCTGCAAAGGCGGTCACGGTGCCGCTGGAAGCGGCACGGGCAGGGGCTGCGGTGGCAGCACCCTTAGGTTCGCCCGCCTGGCGCTCGCCGCCGGTGCCGGAAACCAGCGTCGGCTTGTAGCCGCGGGTCCAGCCGGTGGAGAGAAGGTTGGTCTTGCCTTCCTGGATGCCCTTGCCGAGTGCCGTGTTCGAGAAGTCCGACGTATCGACATGCGCGAGGTCGTGACGGCCGAGATAGGAGACGGCAAGCTCGCGGAAGACATAGTCGAGGATCGAGGTGGCATTCTTGATGGCATCATTGCCGATGACCATGCCGGCCGGCTCGAACTTGGTGAAGGTGAAGGCCTCGACATATTCCTCGAGCGGCACGCCATATTGCAGGCCGAGCGAGATGGCGATGGCGAAGTTGTTCATCATCGCACGGAAGGCAGCACCTTCCTTGTGCATGTCGATGAAGATCTCGCCGAGGCGGCCGTCGCCGAATTCGCCGGTTCTGAGATAGACCTTGTGCCCGCCGACGGCAGCCTTCTGGGTGTAGCCCTGGCGGCGGTTCGGCAGCTTCTCGCGTTCACGCGAAACCCGTTCGATCACCCGCTCGATGATCTTCTCGGTGATGGTGACGGCCTGGGCGGCGACCGGCGCCTGCAGCAGTTCCTCCAGCGCATCCTCGTCGTTCTCATCCTCGATCAGCGAGGCGTTGAGCGGCTGCGACAGCTTGGAGCCGTCGCGATAGAGCGCGTTGGCCTTGAGTCCGAGCTTCCAGGAGAGCAGGTAGGCGTTCTTGCAATCCTCGACGGTCGCCTCGTTCGGCATGTTGATCGTCTTGGAAATTGCGCCGGAGATGAACGGCTGGGCAGCCGCCATCATGCGGATATGGCTTTCGACGGAGAGGTAGCGCTTGCCGATCTTGCCGCAGGGATTGGCGCAATCGAAGACCGGCAGATGCTCGGCCTTCAGGAAGGGCGCGCCTTCCAGCGTCATCGCACCGCAGACATGGATGTTGGCCGCTTCGATGTCCTTCTTCGAGAAGCCCATATGGTCGAGCAGGCTGAAGCTCATGTCGGCGAGCTGTTCGTCGGAAACCTTCAGCGTGTCCTTCAGGAAGTCGGCGCCGAGCGTCCACTGGTTGAAGACGAATTTGATGTCGAAGGCGCTCTTCAGCGCGGCATTGACGGCTTCCACCTTCTCATCGGTCAGGCCCTTGGCCTTCAGCGTCGACGGGTTGATCGCCGGCGCCTGGTTCAGGTTGCCGTGGCCGACGGCATAGGCCTCGATCTCGGCAATCTGGCTTTCCGAATAGCCGAGCGTGCGCAGCGCGTCCGGCACGGCGCGGTTGATGATCTTGAAGTAGCCGCCGCCGGCGAGCTTCTTGAACTTGACGAGGGCGAAGTCGGGCTCGATGCCGGTGGTGTCGCAATCCATGACGAGACCGATCGTGCCGGTGGGCGCGATGACCGAGACCTGGGCATTGCGGTAGCCATGCTGTTCGCCAAGCGCGAGCGCCTTGTCCCAGGCCGATTTGGCGTGGGCGACGAGATCCTGGTCCGGGTTTTCCGAATGGATCAGCGCGACCGGGTTGATCGACAGGGCCTCATAGCCTGACGTTTCTCCGTGAGCGGCGCGGCGATGGTTGCGGATGACCTTGAGCATGCTCTCGCGGTTCGGCGCAAAGTTCGGGAAGGGCCCGAGTTCGGCAGCCATTTCGGCCGAGGTCGCATAGCAGATGCCGGTCATGATCGCGGTCAGTGAACCGGCAATGGCGCGGGCCTCAGCGGAGTCGTAGGGAATGCCCGACGACATCAGCAGGCCGCCGATATTGGCGTAGCCGAGGCCGAGCGTGCGGTATTCGTAGGAGAGTTCGGCAATGCGCTTCGACGGGAACTGCGCCATCATCACCGAGACTTCGAGCACGACGGTCCACAGGCGCACTGCATGTTCGTAATCGGCGATGTTGATGCGCTTGGTGGCCTTGTCCTTGAACTGCAGGAGGTTCAGCGAGGCAAGGTTGCAGGCCGTGTCATCGAGGAACATGTATTCCGAGCACGGGTTGGAGCCGCGGATCGGGCCGCCGGCCGGCGAGGTGTGCCAGTCGTTCATCGTCGTGTTGAAGTGGATGCCCGGATCGGCAGACGCCCAGGCGGCGTAGGAAATCGTTTCCCAGAGATCGCGCGCCTTCAGCGTCTTCATCACCCGGCCGTCCTTGCGGGCGGTCAGGTTCCATTCGCCGTCATTCTCGACGGCGCGCAGGAAGTCGTCCTTGATCGAGACGGAGTTGTTGGAGTTCTGGCCGGATACCGTGAGGTAGGCTTCCGAATCCCAATCCGTGTCGTAGGTCTTGAATTCGAGATCCTTGTAGCCCTGGCGGGCGAACTGGATGACACGCTGGACGTAGTTTTCCGGAACCTGGTCCTTCTTGGCAGCGCGGATTTCGCGCTTCAGGGCAGGGTTTTTGGTGGGGTCGTAGCAATCGCCGTTGTCGCCGCCTTCGCAATTGAAGCAGGCCTTCATGATTGCCTTCAGGTGCCGGGCGACGATCTTCGAGCCGGTGACGAGGGCCGCGACCTTCTGCTCTTCCTTGACCTTCCAGTTGATGTATTCCTCGATATCGGGATGATCGATGTCGACGACCACCATCTTGGCGGCGCGGCGCGTCGTGCCGCCCGATTTGATGGCGCCGGCAGCGCGGTCGCCGATCTTCAGGAAGCTCATCAGGCCGGAGGAACGGCCGCCGCCGGAAAGCTTTTCGCCTTCGCCGCGCAGCATCGAGAAGTTGGAGCCGGTGCCGGAGCCGTATTTGAACAGGCGCGCTTCACGCACCCAAAGATCCATGATGCCGCCTTCGTTGACGAGATCGTCCTCGACCGACTGGATGAAGCAGGCATGCGGCTGCGGATGTTCATAGGCAGACTTGGACTTGGTCAGCTTGCCGGTGAAGGGGTCGACGTAGAAATGGCCCTGGCCGGGGCCGTCGATGCCGTAGGCCCAGTGCAGGCCGGTGTTGAACCACTGCGGCGAGTTCGGGGCGACGCGCTGGGTGGCGAGCATATAGGCAAGCTCGTCCTTGAAGGCCGAGGCATCTTCTTCCGAAGAGAAATAGCCACCCTTCCAGCCCCAATAGGCCCAGGTGCCGGCAAGGCGATCGAAGACCTGGCGCGCATCAATTTCGGAGCCGGTCTGCTCGTCCTTGGACAGGGTCTTCAGCGCCGCATCGTCGGGAACGGAGCGCCACAGGAAGGAAGGAACGTCGTTTTCCTCGACCTTCTTCAGCCGGGTGGGGACGCCGGCCTTGCGGAAATACTTTTGCGCCAGAACGTCGGTCGCGACCTGGGAGAACTGCGCGGGAACGTCGATATTCTCGAGGCGGAAGACGATCGAACCGTCGGGGTTCTTGATCTCGCTCGTCGCCTTGCGGAATTCGATATCCGCATAGGCGCCTTGGCCGGCCTTCGTGAAACGACGTTCGATGCGCATGGTCTTGACCTCGTGTTGGCGCCCAGTCCCCGCGACCGGGGCGCAAAATTCCTATCCGGCGGCACATTGTCGTCGTGCAGCCAGTCTCGTTTCCGTATTGTCACAGGGGTGTCATCCGGAGATGCTCTTCCTGTATCTTGTGGTGATGGTGGCTGCAAACACTAAATATAGTATTAACAGCTTATTATCGCCAGTCCCGACGTCACTTTTTTTGGAGGCTGAAAATCGCGCGGAAATCCTGTCAGGCCTCATGCCGCTTCCGGCATATCACCCTGATTCCGCGTCCAATTTTTCAAAAGGAAACCGGGCTCGTTACCTCCGGTCCTGTCGCCGCCGCAACATCAGTAACAATAAGTTTGAATCAGGTGATTCCGTCAAGGGCTGGATCTTAATTGATTGCTAACCACAACATCTTGTGGATGCGCCTGTGAAGATTGGGGAAAGCCGGGGAGCCCTGAAATTACAATGGCTTGCGGGCGTCGCCGGCTAAGGAAAATGCTGGAACGGCAAAAAAGCGCCCTGCGGCAAATCTTGTGATGGCATTTCCGGCGCAAATGCGCATGGCGATTCGCTGAGAAAACAGGGGCGGTTTAGAGAGCATCGATGGCGATGGTGACGGTGGCAACGCCAATCGGCCTGGCCTCGTCGTCCATGACGACGAAGCTCGCCTGTGTCTCAAGCATCTGGGTGGATTCGTTGCGTTCCGCCCGGTCGATGAAGATGTCCGGGGAGCCGCTGGCGAATGTCCTGAGGTATTTCTCCTCGTCGCCCTGCCAGTAATCGGCAGTGATGACGCTTTGCCCCACGTTGAGCCCGTGAATGTCGGTCACGAAAAATTCGACGATCGCACCCTGTGAGGCGTCCTGCCTGATTTTCAGATAATGCGACACGGATTTGTCGAGCAGTAGCTTGACCATGTGCAGATGGTGGTGATCGATCTCCGACCGGTAGGTCTTGTCGAGTACCCGCATATCCTTCTCGCTGACATCGCCGAATTCCGCATTCTGCTCGGCAATGGCTTTCAGCACCAGTGGCGTCTCCACCATCGGCCGCACCCGTTGCTCGACATAATCGCGCACGAGGGGAATATAAGCAGGCTCGGCGCGGGCGGGGTGGAGCGCAAGCAGACACGCCGCCAGCCCGGTGGTCATAACCGCAATATGCCCCCACCGCGCCATTTTACTTCCTTGCACTGCATCGTTCGTTGCACGTTTTAGGCGCAACCTGACACGCTTCTCATGCTGCCGGGTCCATGGCGCTAAAATAAATCAGATCCCGAACCCGTCAAAGCGGATTCGGGAACCCCGGCCGACGAAATTTGGAACAATTTCAAGTGGTAAATATGATCACCGCAGCTGGATCGGCGATCAGCGCGGGCCCTTGGCGATCGGCTCCTGATAGGTGAAGCCCATATCCCACGGGAAGTAGATCCAGGTATCCTGGCTCACCTCGGTGATGAAGGTATCGATCGTCGGCACACCCTGCGGCTTGGCATAGACGCAGGCGAAATGCGCCCTCGGCAGCATGGTGCGAACTTGGACGGCGGTCTTGCCGGTATCGGTCAGATCGTCGACGACCAGCACGCCTTCGCCGCCGTTTTCGGCAAGCTCGGGCGCTATTCCCTTGAGCAGCGTCATGTCGCCCTGGTTCACATAGTCATGATAGGAGGCGACGCAGACGGTCTCGATCAGCCGGATGTTGAGTTCGCGCGAGATAATCGCGGCCGGGACAAGGCCGCCGCGGGTGATGCAGACGATCGCCTTGAACGTCTGGTCCAGGCCGGCAAGCCGCCAGGCAAGGGCGCGCGCATCGCGGTGGAACTGATCCCAGGAAACGGGAAAGGCTTTATCGGGAAGGGACATCGGGCTGCTCCGCGGCATGAAAAAACAACACGCCGTTTGCCGGCGACCGGACGCGCTCGAGGTGGCAATTGGCAAAACGCAAATCGCGCGAGCTGCAACTGCGCGAGATCGCGAGCTGCAACTGCGCGAGCTGTGGCCGAGGCTCGAAGCTGTCATCGGTCGCCGCAATTAACGGAAGTTGCCGGCAAAAGGCAAGAGCGCCGATGATCGCGGCAACGTCAGCGCGACAGCAGCGTCAGCGCCGTCATCGATTGCAGCAGGGTCTTGGTCGTACCGCCGAAAATCATCTGCCATAGCCAGGAATGCGTATAGGCGCCCATGACGAGAAGATCGATGCTGTCGTCGGAAAGCCGGTTCTCGATGATATGCGAAGTGTTTTTATCCACGCTTCTGGCTGTCGCAAGCGTCGTCTTCACGCCATGGCGGGTGAGCGTCGCGGCAATCTCGGCACCTGCCGTCAGCGGCGATTGCAGCGCCGTGTCGGCCGGATCGACCGAAAAGATCTCCACCTCCTCGGCCGCTTTCAGGATCGGCAGCGCGTCGAAGGTCGCGCGCGCCGCCTCCTTCGAGCCGTTCCAGGCAATCAGTACGCGCCTGATCGGCTTAGGCTGGCGGATGGTATACGGGATGACCATCACCGGCCGGCCGGTTTCGAAAAGGAAGTTGTCGACGTCGACATGGCTGTCGGAGCGTTTGGCCGGGTCGGCCTGCGATGCGATCAACAGATCGGCGCTGCGCGCGCTTTCGATCAGCGGTGCAGAGCCATAGCCGGTTGAGGTGGTAAAGCTGCGCCATTCGGAGGAGCCGCCCGACGCTTGCGCCTTGGCGCGAAAGATCCGTTCCACCGCGACCGTTTCGCTATGCGCCATATCCTGCAGCGCCTGCACGGCGACGGGATCGGGAATTTCCATCGGCGCTACCAGCGGCACGGTGGAGATGGTTTCGGCATGCAGGCCGATCACATGGGCGCCGCTTTCGGCGGCAATGGCAAAGGCGAAATCGGCAACGGCGGCGCTATTGTCTGCTGTATCGAGAATGGCGAGAATGGTTTTGTAAGACATATCAATTCTCCTTGCGCTGAAATGGCGTGCGGGAGGGAAGGAATGCACCCGGACCGCTCCTCCGTTCCTTGACGGGGATCAAGCCTGGTCCCCGGTTCCGGCATTCTCCTCAAGCCTCGGCGGAATGGTTTTCGGCGATGTCCTTCCTCTGGCGGATGGCCTCGATCATTGCATGCACCTCGGCGCCGGCCGCATCGATCGCCGCCTGCGAGCGACCGCGCACGACGATCTCGGTCGAGAATTTCTGGCCGATATAGCGGGGGTAGGAACCGATGCTGGTGTCCGGATGGGCTTTCTGGATCGCGGTCAGCGGCGTGCCGATCTCGCCTTCGCCGTAGGGGCAGGCGATGGCGAGCGAGAGCACCGGCGTTCCTGTTCGAAGCGTCGGCAACACATTGTCGACCATCGCCTGGAAAACCTGTGGCACGCCGGCCATCACATAGACGTTGCCGATGATGAAGCCCGGCGCCGTCGAAACCGGATTGGCTATATGGGTGGCACCGCGCGGCATGCGGGCCATGCGCTGGCGCGCCTCGGTGAATTCCATCTCGCGGCGCCGGTACATATCGGCAAGCAGCGTCATCGCCGTTTCGTCATGTTCGCAGGGCACCCCGAACGCCTTGGCGATGGCATCGGCGGTGATATCGTCATGCGTCGGCCCGATGCCACCCGAGGTGAAGACATAATCATATCGAGCGCGAAGCGCATTCAGCGCCTCGACGATCGCCTCCTCTTCGTCGGCGACGATGCGCACCTCCTTGAGGTCGATGCCGGAAAGAGTGAGCAGGTCGGCGAGATGGCCGATATTCCTATCCTTGGTGCGGCCGGAAAGAAGTTCGTCGCCAATGGCGAGCATGGCGGCGGTGACGACGGTGGCATGGCTCATGGGATGTTCCGTAAAGTGAGGCTGGTGAATAGGTAGCGCCCTTCGGCCGCTTTGCAAACATGCGAGCATGATGCCGAAAAGTGTAGGCGGTTTTCGGATGGCATCGTGCTCTTGGAACAGGCCGATGCGATAGCTGCGATCTTAAGCAATTCCAATAGTGGTGCAGCTAACCGGAGCATTGTACCGGCCCGACTTCGTTGCCGACGGAACTACGGCGCGACAGCCTTCGCTTGGCTGCTGTCTTAGGCTCGCCGAGCCGAAGCTCACAGAGCGAAGGCTGGTGCGGACGGCGGGGGTCGAACCCGCATAGCCTAGGCCGAGGGATTTTCTTACCGCTACGGCTTTCGCCGCCGCCTTCCGGCGTTTGTGGTCTGGACTATACCTTCACCTTAGCGCCTGCCTTAGGTGCTGCCCGTCTAGTCTCTACACCTTCCCCTTGCAGGGCTTGGCTCGGGATTGCCATCTGACAGGTTTCCCCGACTTTGAGCAGTTCTACATCAGGCGTTTCCGCCAGTGCACTCAATTTTGCTTTAAGTCCCTTGTGTCTACCGATTCCACCACGTCCGCGTGGTTCTCCCTGCTAACAAAGAGACGCGGCATTCTCAACCGATATTCAGTGGTGATGTACGATTCCGTTTCAAAGTCTGGAGTCCTCCGCCACCTGGTCGCTTCGAGTGTCCAGCTGAATTCGGGAGTAAGCGACGATCCCAGGTGCTGATCAAAGCTTTGGCAAGCAACTGCGCGTCAGCAAGTTTTCAAATTGACGCTGCGAGGCGGCGTAGAAAACCTAATGCAACCCCTGCGACACAAGCTTGTTGAATTTCGCCGGACATTGGGACAAAGTGCTGGCGAGGGTAGAGTTTGCAATTTTTACTGTTGTTATACGTGTGCTTCACTTTTCAGCGTGAGCGCCGAAACATGTGGTGACTTATAGGGCAAAATGGCTTTTGTTCTGAAGACCTTCGGGAGGCTGCAGCTCGTCGACGAGGAGGGGAACGCTGTCGCGTTTCCCGAGAAAGGCCTGCTGCTTCTCGCCTATCTATTTACAACCGATCAAGGTTCGGCCGATCGAACGACCTTGGCTCGCTTCCTATGGGGCGAAGCCGACAGGGACGTTGCACTTTCGACTTTGCGGAAAGTGATTTCGAGAATTAAGGCCCGTCAAGTCGATCTCGGGGTAAATACCCTATCATCTCAGGGCAACGTGCTCACACTCGACCCATCTCTGTCTTCCGACATTCTGCTGGCCGAGGCGGAGGAGGTTGAGCCGTTCTCCCGGCTGAGACAGCTGGTGGCGCTGATGAACCAGCCTTTTCTCGGGCCGGTTCACAGCCATAGTCGTCACTTCCAGCGTTGGCTCGCCGAACGTGAAAATTACCATATCGAGCTGCTCGGAAATACATTGAGAACTGCCTACCCACTGGCCCAGTCGCGGAAGGACGCCGAGCTGCTGAGGAAGGCCGCGGTTATCCTGTTTCGCACCGAGCCGAAGGATCCGGAAACGCTGCAACTGCTCATACGGATCTTCAATGCGGAAGAGGAAGTCGAATCCCTTCGGAGCTATTTTGAACAGCGGCGCAGTTTGACGTCCGGGGGCATCGCCGCGCGCACCGGATCCGATGGTGGCGACGCGAAATCCCTGCGTCCGTCATCGGTGCCGTCAAAGGCAAAACCTGAGGCTTCTCTTCCCCTTGAGCCTGAAGATATCCGCATTGCCATTCCCCGCCTGGTGCTGCTTCCCCCCAAAAATCAATCCGCTCGGCCGCAAGCCGGTTTTTTAGCTGCGTCTTTGGTAGAGGATATCACCATCGGATTTTGCGTCTTCAACAGCCTGGAGGTCATAGCCCCGTATTCGGCGGTTCAAATCGGCCACCAGGTGGAGACGCAGAAGGCCTTCTTCGAGCGGCATCGCGTCAACTACATCCTCGACACCCGGATCAGCAGTTCGGATGACGAAGTGACGCTGTTCGCCCAACTGATCTTTTTCGATCAGAACCAGATTGTTTGGGCGGAAAGGTTCAGCCTCGATCGTATGGATCTCGCCAGAGACAGAAGAGTTGTTGCCCGGCAGATCGCTCTCTCCGTATCCAGCGAAATCGAGCGCCATGAGGCGCTGCGCGAAGACCTGAACCCGGTCGCCTATCACAGATATCTTGTCGGCAGGCGGCACCTGGCGCGGCTGACGCTTCCGAACCTGCGGCGCGTCCGCAAGGAAATGAAAGCTGCGCTCAGCGTGAGCCCGGATTTCGCACCGGCGATGAGTTCGATGGCGCGGACCTACTCCAAGGAATGGTTGCTGACGGCGCGCGGTGATATCGATCTTTTGCAATTGGCGGAGACATTCGCAAAGCAGGCGACCGGTATGCGTGCGGACTTCGCCGATGGCTATCGCGAGCTCGGTGTCGCCAAACTGTTGCAGGGCGCGTTCGATGAAAGCGCCGAAGCAATGGAAGTAGCGGAAAGCCTTGCGCCGCACTACGCCGACGTCATCGCCGACTACGCAGACACGTTGGTTCATTGTTCGCTCCCCGCCATGGCATTGCGAAAGATCGAGCGGGCAATCGAGCTGAACCCGCTCGGTCCCGACACCTATTTCTGGACCGCTGCGGGAGCAAACTATGCCCTCGGCGAATTCGAAGCTTCGCTGGACTATATCGGGCAGATGGCCGATCCTCATTTAGCGGATAGGTTGTCCGCCGCAAGTTGGGCCATGTTGGGCCATCCGGACAAGGCGCGGATCTTCGTACGAAGGTTTCGTGAAGGCAATCCGGACTTCGATGTGGACAAGTGGTTGTCCGCAGTTCCAAGTAAAGAGCAATGGCATAAGGATCTTTATCGCGAAGGCCTGAAGAAAGCTGGATTTTAAACATCAATCGTTAGAGAGGGCAAAACATGGCTACAGTTGTTGTTATTAGTATTGAGGGTCGAGACGGGCTCTGGGTCGCTGATCTGGACGCCGGCACTGTACTGCCGCTCCCGGTCCCCAAGGCGGGCGGCCTGAAAGTCGTAACCGATCTTCGCGACACCGGCGCGACGGTGACGAAGGGCGTGAACGTGGCTGTCACGGTCAAGTCGGCGGAAGCGGCGTTCTCCGGCCATTACGACGGCTAGGCGTGAATGATTGGCGCCATAGCGCCTTTGCGTTCTGGATTCTAATCTCAGGAATCGCGCGAGACGGCGAGCGGGGCATTGACCTGCTCGCCGCCGAGCATCATGCCGGTGCTCTACTGAGAGGATCATAGTCGTTCCGGTGCCGATCAAGTGTAGCGGATCTCAGTGATAATCTATCGGCCCCGTCATGTTGCCGATTGCCCACATGCCTTCATAATACCGTTGGAATACGCATATATATTGTGGATATAAGCGTGTTATTGCTTGACAAAGGCATTTTCGGTGCAAGGATTGCGCCGCGGCAGTTGAGTAAGTGTTGTCTTGTGGGAGTAAGAGACGATGGTTTACGATTGGACTGGGGCCAGGGTCCGGCGCATCCGGATCTTCAAGACCAGTGTCGCGCTTGTTTTTGGAGCCGCGACGGCTGCAATACCGCTGTTCTTCTGGGCCGTGGAGTTTCGCGGTTTCTAACCTGAGATCATCAGCGTCTCGCGCCATCTGTTGATCACCCAGCCGGCCAGCAGTCCGATGGCGGCGCCCATGGCCTTGATGCCGGCATCGTGCAGGCGCGGATGGCGTGTCGGCGAGAGGTACTGCAGATACTCGATGGCGACGGAGCCAGCGATCAGCAGCACGGCCACCAATTTCCACTGTTTCGGATAAGCGAGCGCAAAGGCGAGGCCGACAAGAATATAGGCGGTAGCGCGGTCGGTATCGACCGTCGTCACCGTTTCCGGCCTCAGCCCGATCGGCGAGACCGTGACGAAGATGATGATGGCGAGCAGCAGCCAGGCGAGCGGTCTTGCGAATTTGAACATGATCATGGCTTCATATTTAATGGCTCGCCGTTTCTTTGACAGTTAAAATCAGTTCATGTGCCGCCAATTTCGCCGTTGGCTTGAGAAAAGCTTTCGCAGACAGAGCCTGGGCCGAACCGTAAACGACCGAAGCGGCCTTTCTTTTGCCGGCCGGTCCGTGCCATAGCGGCAGCTACAATTGTGAGAATGGATCACGCCCGTGACGAGACTTGATGTCGAAAGCGCCGAAGAGGCAATGCGCAGCCTTTTTCCGGCAACAGCGCTGCAGCTCAATGATCATCTCTCGGCGCGTTACGGGGCCGATATCTGGCTGAAGCGCGAGGATCTGTCGCCGGTGCGCTCCTACAAGATCCGCGGCGCCTTCAATTTCTTCCGCAAGGCGATCGGCCAGGGGGCTTCGGCCAAGACCTTCGTCTGCGCCTCGGCCGGCAATCACGCCCAGGGCTTTGCCTTCGTCTGTCGTCATTTCGGCGTGCCGGGCGTTGTCTTCATGCCGGTGACGACGCCACAGCAGAAGATCGACAAGACCCGCATGTTCGGCGCCGAATTCATTACCATCCGGCTGTTCGGCGATTTCTTCGACCAGTGCTACCAGGCCGCACGCGACCATGTCGAGGCAATCGGCGGCGTCATGGTGCCGCCCTTCGACCACGCCGATATCATCGAGGGCCAGGCGACCGTCGCCGCCGAGATCATGCAGCAGCTGCCTGAGGGCACGGTGCCCGACATGGTCGTCCTGCCGGTCGGCGGCGGCGGGCTTGCCGCCGGCATCACCGGCTATCTCGACGGCACCGTGCCGAAATCGGCCTTCGTCTTTACCGAACCCGCCGGGGCGCCGAGTCTCAGGCGCAGCATCGAAGCGGGCAGGGTGACAACGCTTGCCAAGGTCGACAACTTCGTCGACGGCGCTGCCGTCGCCCGCATCGGCGATCTGAATTTCGCCGCCCTTCGCGATTTTCCGGCAAGCCAAGTGCAACTGATGCCGGAGAACGCCATCTGCGTCACCATCCAGGAGATGCTGAACGTCGAGGGTGTCGTGCTGGAGCCGGCCGGCGCGCTGTCGCTGACGGCGATCGCCGCGATGGACGCCGAAGCAATCCGCGGCAAGACCATTGTCGCCGTCGTCTCCGGCGGCAATTTTGATTTCGAGCGCCTGCCTGACGTCAAGGAAAGAGCCATGCGTTACGCAGGGCTGAAGAAATACTTCATCCTGCGGCTCGCCCAACGTCCCGGCGCACTCCGGGATTTCCTCAATCTCCTCGGCCCCGATGACGATATCGCCCGCTTCGAATATCTGAAGAAATCGGCCCGCAATTTCGGCTCGATCCTGATCGGCATCGAAACCAAGGCGCCGGAGAATTTCGCCCGGCTGATCGGAAATTTCGAAGCCGCCGGCATGGGTTACGAGGATATCACCGAAAACGAGATCCTCGCCAATCTGATCATTTGACTTGGCGATAACAACACCATCGTGCTAAAGGCGGATCATGGCTTCGTTCCTTTCAAATCTCTTCTCGATGTTCTCCGGCGGCGGCAAACCGGCTTCCGAAGCGGCAGGTCCTTCCGGCGAGCCGCAGCTTTACGGCGATTGCACCATTTATGCCGAGCCGCGCAGGGAAGGCAGCCAGTATCGCCTTGCCGGCCGCATTGAAAAGAAGGTCGGCGACGAGGTGCTGGTACGCAATTTCATTCGCGCCGATCTGTTTTCCTCTTCCGACGACGCGCTCGAATGCACGGTGCGCAAGGCACAGCAGATCATCGATCAGCACGGTGCGTCACTCTTTGGTGACGGCGAGAAGCTTCGTCAGGTCTGAGACCGGGATCCGCCGCATGGATACGGAATGCCCGGCCGCAATTATTCTTGTTTTTCAATCCTGTGACGCGGCTACGCCGCCGCTCATTGGGATCTCGCTCACGCAATCTTAAAGGATTGCAGTCAAAGCTATCGCCTGCAGCATTTGCAGGGCCGCCCTCGTGTTTGACTTTTTCGGACGATCGACCAAAGGATCCGCCGTCGCGACCGTTGCGCCCATGCGCGGAGGGTGCCGGCCTGAAGCCGGGGTGTGGTGATGGAGACGCTCAACCTCGCTCTCTTCGTCGTCGAAGCCGTCGCCTATTTCGTGCTGATGGTGACGCTTCTGCATTTCCGTCATCGGCTCGGTCTCGGGGTTTTCCTGACGGCGCTCGGCGTCATGCATTTCATGGAAACCTATCTGGCGGCGGTGTTCTATGTCTCGCTGCCGTTCGGTGATGTGTCGCCGGGGTCGTCGGTCTTCTTCTCCGGCAAGCTGATGATGATCCTGATGCTTTACCTGCAGGAGGATGCCGCGACGGTTCGGCAGCCGATCTACGGCCTGTTCCTCGGCAACCTGCTCACCGTCGGCATCGCCTGGGTGTTGCAGCTGCACCAGCCGCTGCAGCTGTCAGCCAACCACACGCCCGACGTCGATTTCCTCAAGGAGATGGGCTGGCTGATGGTCTGGGGCACGGCGCTGCTCTATGTCGATTCGCTCGGCATCATTCTGCTTTACGAAAAGCTCGGCGATTTCTTCCGCCGGCGCGTCGTCCTGCGTTTCCTGATTTCGGGCTTCGTGCTGCTGACCTTCGACCAGATCGGCTTCTTCTCCGCGCTGAATTATTTCCTGGATGTGCCGATCGACGCATTCTGGGCGGGCTGGAAGGCAAAGATGCTTGCCGTCTGCCTCTATGCGGCAATGTTTGCAATTTATGAATATCGTATTCGCCGGGGCGGGGCGGCCGTGTCCGCACGCTCGATCAGCGACGTGTTCGGCGACCTGACGTTCCGCGAGCGCTACAACGATCTTCTCGAGCGCACCGGCCGCGATATGCTGACCGGCGTCTACGATCGAACGCGCATGGAGTTGGAGGCGCCGCTGATGCTGCGCGAGGCGCAGAGGCAGGGGCTATTCACCACCATCCTCATCCTCGACGCCGATCACTTCAAGGATGTCAACGATGGCTACGGCCATCTCCAAGGCGATGAGGTGCTAAAGGCAATCGCCGCCCGAGTGGGCACGACCTTGCGCTCGAGCGACCGCGTCTTCCGCTTCGGCGGCGAGGAATTCGTTGCCGTCTGTCCGGGCACCGACCACGAGGAAGGTCTGCTGCTTGCCGAACGCCTGCGTTGGACGATCGCCACCAGCGTCAAGACGCCGGACGACAGGCCGGTCACGGTCAGCATCGGCGTGGCGACCGCCGACGAGGACGGCGTTGATTTTACCGCGGTGCTGACGGCCGCCGACGGCAGGCTCTACGCGGCAAAGAAGAGCGGCCGCAACTGTGTTGTCGGCCGTTCCGGCGTGATGAACCTCGGTTGACTCGATCAAGGCAGCGCGTCGGCTGCCGGTGTTCGTGATGTTGCACAAACAGAAACATCTGTTGCCGATATTATGCGTTTTCAATATGTTAATAGAACAATAAAAACGGGTTGTTGGCACGCCACAAACGTGATCTCCATTGCCGCGACGGGACGAGTTTTCCTGCGAGGGGCGGAGA
This sequence comes from Rhizobium hidalgonense, assembly GCF_002914525.1. GTDB lineage: Bacteria > Pseudomonadota > Alphaproteobacteria > Rhizobiales > Rhizobiaceae > Rhizobium > Rhizobium hidalgonense. Next base: position 107,268 of record NZ_LODW01000033.1, read on the forward strand.
CATGAGTGATACAGCTGTGCGAACGAAGGTCGATGGCGGCGAGTTCGCCGTTTTGTGCATCGGCGGATTTCTTCTTTCGATCGCCTATGGCGTGACCTTTCTGATCCCGGTGCTGGTCGGTCAGCGCGGCGGCAACGAGGCGCTGGCCGGCCTGATCATCTCGGCCGCGACCGTCAGCACCGTCATTCTGGTGATCCTCTCCGGCCACATCGCCGATGCCATCGGCTCGGCGCGGGCGGTGGCGGTTGCCGGGCTGTTTCTGGCGGTGTCGGGGCTGGGATTTGCCACGGTCCCATCGGCTGGGCTCGGCCTGATAATCGTCGGCCTTATCCTCGGCATCGGTTGGGGCACGTTCTATACGCTCGGACCCATTCTGGTCGCCGCACTCGTCGAGCCCGAGCACCGCATCAGGTTCTTCGCCTTGCTGTCGGGATCAATGATGTCGGGCATCGGCGCCGGTCCGATCATTGGCCGCACCGCCACCGGCTGGTCCATGCCGATCGAGACGGCCTTCGCCTTTGCCTTGTTTTCCAGTCTCGCCGGCGGTGCACTTTATTTCTGGCTGCATCTGCGACTGAGCAATGCCGGCAAGAATTTGCCGCATGTCAACAAGATCTCCTTTGCCGCAGCGCGTCAGGTGATTGCTTCGCCGGCGATCTATTCCATCGTCATGGTCGGCATCGGCGGCGCGATTTTCGGCGGGCTCTCCAGCTTTCAGACAAGCTACGCCAAGGCGCACGACTTCGATTATTCGCTGTTCTTCATCGGCTTCATGTCCGCCGCCATCGCCAGCCGGCTGTTCGTGGCGGGATATGTGGTCAAAAAGGATCCCTTCTATTCGCTTCTGGTGCTGACGAGCCTGTCGCTGACATCCATCCTGCTGTTCCTGATGGTGACATCAAGTCAGCTGGCCTATTTCGGAGCCGCGGCGATGCTGGGGCTGGGTTACGGGCTGACCTATTCCGTCATCAATGGGCTGGCGGCGAACGAGGCGCCCACGGGGCTTATGCCGCAATCGCTGCTCTTGTTTTCGCTGTCCTATTTCATCGGCGTCTTCGGCTTTCCGCTGATCGCTGGCAATCTGATCGTCTCCTCCGGCATTCAGGCGATGCTGCATGTCTTGCTCGTGCTTGCCGCCCTGAATTCAGCAATCGTCCTGGTTCGTATTGCCCACCGCGCGACAATCGGCAAAGCGTCCTTCGCGGGGAAATAGGAAACTTTCGGCGATTGACCGCAGTCGGGGACGGATAGGCCCCGGGCAAGTTTCACTTGCCCGGATCTGGCTTGCTCAGGCGGCGCGGAAGATCTTGGCGCCGGACGGGGCGCTCGTCATGCCGCCGTCGACGGTGATCTCGATGCCGGTGACATTGGCGGAATCATCCGAAGCCAGATAGAGCGCGGCCTTGGCGATTTCGTCGGCTTCGCTCATGCGGCCGAGCGGGCTGAGGCCACCCATGCGGGCCTCGAGTGCCGACATCGCGTCGTCTGTTGGTGCCATCGGCGACCAGATCGGCGTCTTGGTGCCGCCGGGGGTCACCTGATTGACGCGGATACCGCGCGGCGCGAGTTCGGAGGCCATATTGCGCGTCATCGCGCGAACCGCCGCCTTGGTCGCCGCATAGGCCGACCAGCCGGGAGCTCCGAGCACGGCATGCACCGAACCGTTGAGGATCACCGAACCGCCGTCGTTGAGGTGCGGCAGGGCCGATTGAACGGTGAAGAATACTGCCGTCAGATTGGTGCTGATGATCCGATTGAACTGTTCCGGCGACGTGTCCCCGAGCGGTGTCGCGCCGCCGATGCCGGCATTGGCGAAGACGATGTCGAACTTGCCCACCTCTACGGCGGCTTCGGCAAAGACCTTCTCGGTAGCGGCGGCATCGGTGACATCGAGCTTCAGTGCGACGACGCCGGCCCCAAGCGCCTTTTCGGCGGCGGCAAGCGTTTCCGGGTTACGGCCGGTGATCACGACCTTTGCACCCTCATCGATGAAGACTTTGGCGGTCGCAAGACCGATACCGCTGTTTCCGCCGGTGATCAGCGCGACCTTGTTTCTTAGACGCATAATTCATGCTCCTCTTGGAATTGGCAACGATCTGGATTATGATCGTTATCTATAAAGATTACGATCGTAATCTACGCGAGTCAAGAGGCATTCTGGGGGATTTCCGATGGGTCGTTCGCAGCTGGAAAAACAGAAGACGCACGAAAAGATCCTCGAGATCGCGTCGAAGCGCCTGCGAGAGGAGGGGCTTGAAGGTATCGGCGTCGCCGACCTGATGAAGGAGGCCGGACTGACCGTCGGCGGCTTCTATAAGCACTTCGCCTCCCGCGACGATCTCGTCGCCGAGGCGATCCAGTCGGCCTTCGATTCATGGGGAGGCAAGCTGGAGGCTGAAGGGGTAGACCCGGCGAAGATGACGGCCGCCGATGTCGCCGACCGTTATCTGAGCGCCTATCATCGCGACAATCCTGGCGAAGGCTGCCCCTTCGCCGCGCTGACTTCCGATATCTCCCGCAGCGGCGGCAAGGCGCGGGGGATCGCCACCGAGCGGCTCGAGCGCAATTTCGACGCCTTGGCTAGCAAGGCGACGGGAGCGAATGAAGGGGAAAGACGGCGCAAGGCGATCATGGCCTTCGCGATGATGGCAGGCGGTGTCGGCCTTGCCAGGGTTTCCTCGGATGACGGACTTTCGGCCGAAATCCTCGAGACGGTCCGGGATTTTGTCGCTGCCATCGACAAATGATAACGGCCGGCAAATGCCGGCCGCTGTACGACAGTAAGCGTTGAGAGCCGATCAGGCGGCCAGCGCGATTTCCTGGACGCGCGACTTGGCGGCGTCGATGGCCTTTTCGGCAGCTTCCGGACCGAAGGCGAGGCCTTCGACATAGATGGTCTCGATATCGGTAATGCCGAGGAAGCCGAGAACCGACTTCAGGTACGGCACGGCATGGTTCAACGGCGCTGCGGGACCCTGCGAGTAGACGCCACCGGAGGTGAGCACGACATAGACCTTCTTGCCGGTGACGAGGCCGACCGGGCCGGTTTCCGTGTATTTGAAGGTCACGCCGGCGCGGGCGACGTTGTCGATCCAGGTCTTCAGCGAGGAATAGATGTTGAAGTTGATGAGACCGGTGCTGATGACGATCGTGTCGGCGGCAAACAGTTCGGCGACGAGTTCGTCGGAGGTTTTGATGGCAGCGATTTCTTCGGCGGTGCGGTCGTCCGCCGGCTTGCGGATCGCGCCGGTGAACAGGTCATCGATATGCGGCAGCGGGCTGGCGGCGAGGTCGCGGCGGACGACGACGCTGCCCGGCTTCTGGTTCTTCAGCTTTTCGGCGAGATCGGCGGCGATCGGCGTCGAGAGCGAATCGGCACGCGGGCTGGACGTCAGGAGAAGGATGGACGACATGGTGCATTTCCTTTCGAATTGGATTTGACGGCCCGTTGCTGGGAGGTGAGCCGTGGTGTCGAAAAGGAAAATAGGTCTGGCCTGCTATCGAAAAAACGGTGATAATGTCGATCGAAACTATCGATGGAATGGATGGATATGCTTCCGAACCCGACTCTGGATCAATTGCAGGTGTTTCTGACCGTTGCCGAGACCGGCAGCTTTTCGGCCGCCTCACGGGCGCTGAACCGGGCTCAGTCGGTGGTCAGCTATACGATCGCCAATCTGGAAGCCCAGCTTGAAATGCCGCTTTTCGAACGCTCGGGCGCCCGCCAGCCGAAGCTGACGGAGGCGGGCAAGGCGATGCTGGAGGATGCACGGCGCATTCTCGGCGACCTGCAGGTCATGCGGGCGCGCGTCAAGAGCCTGAAGGAAGGGCTCGAAGCCGAGGTCTCCGTCGCCATCAGTGTCATGGTGCCGTCAAAAGCCGTGGTCGACGTGCTCCACGAATTCCGCGAGATGTTCCCGTCGGTTTCGTTGAACCTCAACGTTGGCGAGCTCGGAATGGTCATGGACCTTGTCCTCAGCGGCAAGGCGACGATCGGGATCGGCGGCGCCGTGCTGAAGCAGGACGATTCGGTCGTCACCGAGCGGATCGGTCACTCCTTCATGATGCCCGTTGCCGCGCGCAATCACCCGCTTGCCGGGATCGGCCGGCCACTGACCCTCGGTGACGTGCGTGAGGAAGTGCAACTCGTCGTCACCGACGCCTCGGGCCGGACGAAGGGGCGCGATTTCAACGTTCTGTCTTATAAGACATGGCGCGTCAGCGATATTGCCACCAAACATCAGCTCATCAAGGCCGGTCTTGGCTGGGGCGGCCTTCCGGCGTCGCTCATCCATGACGATCTCCTGAGCGGCGCGCTCGTCCATCTCGATCTGGACGCCTATGAGCAGGGGGAATATGCCATCTATTCGACGCGCCGCCTCGCCAACCCGCCGGGGCCGGCCGCCACCTGGATGATCGACGCGTTCCGCACGAGGCTTTCCAATTGCCCCAGCCAGGCGGATTTCCACGCCCGGATCGCCGAACTGCGCGAACCCGCAATCCCGCTTGCAGCCGAATGAGGAAGGCGCGGCTGCCGCGCCTGCCTCAGCTGTTTCCGTTTAAAGAACGAGCCTGAACTTCGAGAAGCCGTCGGCGCCGTCGCCGGCATCCTCGATCTTGACGCTCTTGACCTCGCCAAGGAACTGCTTTGCCTTCGGGCCGCTTTCGAAGGTCGCCGTCGTGCCCGGCAGCGGCTTGAAGGTCCAGTTCGCATCCGCCGACGGGTTGATCGTGCCCTGGTCGTGGACATAGCGGACGATGACGTCGCGGTTGGTGTCCGGCGCCTGGAAGATCACCTTGTCCGCCGCGATCTCCGGGAAACTGCCGCCCCCGCCGGCGCGGTAGTTGTTGGTGACGACGACGAATTTCTGGCCGGGATCGATCGGCTTGCCGTCGAAGGCAAGGTTCTGAATGCGGTTGGCATCCGGATTGATCGCTTTGCCGGATGAATCATATTTCGGCGGCTGCGACAGGTCGATCTGGTAGGTAACGCCGTCGATGACGTCGAAATTATAGGATGGGAAGTCGTTGTTGAGCAGCGGCGCATCCTTCGAGCCGGCTGCGATGTGATTGAACATGCCGGCCGACATTTCCAGCCAGTTCTTAACCTGGGCGCCGGTGATGGCGACGGCCTGCACCGTGTTCGGATAAAGATAAAGATCGGCGACGTTCTTGATGGCGATATCGCCGGCCGGAACATCGGTGTAATAGTCTGCGCCGCCGCGGCCGCCGGCCTTGAAAGGGGCCGCCGCCGAAAGCACCGGCAGATCCTTGTACTTGGTATCGGCCAGCATCTGCTTGATGTACCAGGTCTGGGCCTGGCTGACGACCTGCACGGAGGGATCGTCGGCAACAAGCGCGAAATAGGAATAGAGCGGTGCGGAGGTCTTGCCGACAGGGGTGCGGACATAGGCAAGCGTTGCCTCGTGCTCTGATTTTGCGGCCTCGACCACTTCCTTTTTGTCAGCGTAGTCGGCGACCACCTTCTTCTTGTCGTCACGGTGATAAATCGGCCGCGCTTCCGAGGTGAAATCGACGATCTTCCAGCTGTTGCCGTCCTTTTCGAGCAGCAGGTCGATAAGGCCGAGATGCGAGCCCCAGAAACCGGCCATGACAGCGGGCTTGCCATGCAGCGTGCCCTTGACGGGATCGGCATTAGCGATGCCGTCCCAGCTCTTCGGGCCGGGGAAGACGAGATGCTGATGGCCGGTGAAGATCGCGTCGATCCCTTCGACGGCGGCGAGATGCAGCGAGGCGTTTTCCATCTTTTCGGACGGCGCGCTGCCGTCGATGCCGGAATGGGAGAGCGCGATGACGATATCGGCGCCGGCTTCCTTCATGGCCGGAACCCAGGCTTTGGCGGCCTCGACGATATCACGCGTCTGGGCCTTGCCTTCGAGGTTCTTGATGTCCCAGAGCATGATCTGCGGCGGCACGAAGCCGATGAAGCCGATCTTGACCGGGCTCTCATTGCCGGCACCGTCCTTGATCTGTTTTTCCACGATGACGTAGGGCTTGAAGAAGAGATCGTCCTTCTTCGGGTCCGACGCGAGCTGGCCCTTGGTCAGGTTGGCGCAGACGAAGGGAAAGTTGGCGCCGGATAGGACCTTGAACATGAAGTCGAGTCCGTAGTTGAACTCGTGATTGCCGAGCGTTCCCACGGAGTAGCCGAGCGTGTTCATTGCCTTGATCACGGGATGGACGTCGCCGTCCTTCATGCCGTGCTGATAGGCCATGTAGTCGCCCATTGGATTGCCCTGCAGCACGTCGCCATTGTCGATCAGCAGCGAGTTGACGGCTTCTGCGCGGATATTGTCGATGATCGTCCCGGTGCGGGAAAGACCCATCGTGTCGTTCGGCTTGTCGGCATAATAGTCATAGGGGAAGACGTTGACGTGAATATCCGTCGTTTCCATCAGCCGGAGATGCGCCTGGTTGGCGCTGGCGCGCGCGCTGAATGGGTGCAGCAGCACCAGGGCGGAGGTGGCGGCGAGGCCGCCGAGCAGGGAACGGCGGCTCATGACGCCGACATCGAAAAGGGAAGACATTGAAACTCTCCTTGAAGGATCATGCATCGTCCGGCCCGTCAGAATTAGGACGATTTGGCGAGGAGTACACTGCAAAAATGACAGGACGGCAAAACAATCGGTAGCAAAGGCGATGCGGTTTTGAAATGCAATTTATGGTGCAGTCCTCCGACTGAAATTCATCGGAGGCGGGATCGTGAGCAAGCGTCTCATTGCGTGCCACCGCCCTCAACATCAGGAACCTCGGCGCCCGCTTGCTGCAGACGCAGGCCTTGTTGCGCTCGCCGCAATGTCAACGGCAGCTCAGGAACGATCTCGGCCGCTCCTTCGGCGCAGAATCGGTGCGGCCTTACGATTTCAGCGTCGACGTGGCCAAATGAGGTGGGCGTTCGCCGCTGGTCGCGGCTCTCAGCTGACGCACCGCCAGCACCGGCCGTATTTCCTTATGGAAAAAGCGGAAATAGGAGGAGACCTGTGCCCGCGCATTCGAATTCACGTCGAACTGGATGCCGACACGGCCATTGTGCTTCCAGCGGATGATGCCTTCGAGCAGACCGAGGTTTTCAGCTTCGATGCGCACCTTGCTGCCGGAAGCGGCATGAAGTGGCGTCTTCGTCTCCAGGGCGGCGCCGGTCACCGACAGGTTGAGAATGCGCACATCCACTTCGCTGTTCAAATATTTGACGCTGCCGAAGACGCGGCAGTTTTGCCGATCAGCCTTTCGCGCCGTGATTTTCAAGTTGCGGGTCATGCTGTCTCCCTCGATACAGTCAGGGACCATAGCAGCTGAAAATTGAAATGGTTTTAGTGGCTTGGCTAAAATTGCAGCGAACCGTCAATTGGTTTTGGCGGTTCTGCGCCCAACCACATGTTCGCGCCAGACCGTGAAAATGCCGGCGGCGACGACAATGACCGAGCCGACGATCATGTTGAGGCTCAGCGTTTCGCCATAGATGGTCACGCCGATGATCGAGGCGTAGACAAGTGACAGATAGGTCAGCGGCTGGACGGCGGCGGCATCGAGAATATCGTAGGCGCGGATCAGGAAATAATGGCTGGAAATGCTGGTCATGCAGACGAGCGCCATCCAGCCCCAGTCGCCCGGCGACATCCAGCTCCAATAGAACGGGCCGACGATGGTCATCGTGATGCCACCGACGACGCCGGTATAGAAGAAGCTGGTCATCGACGAATCGTCGCGGCTGACGAGGCGGGTGGCGATGACGTAGAAGGCGAAGTTGAAGCAGGAGGCGACGGCGATAAGCAGCTTCACATCGAAAAATTCGCCTTCCGGCTTCAGGATTAGCAGCACCCCGAAAAGTCCCGCGCCAATCGCCGCCCACCGCCGCCAACCGACCCGCTCGCCGAGGATCGGCATCGCCAGCAGCGCGATCAGAATCGGCGTCGCGGAAAAGATCGCCTGTGAGCGGGCAAGGCCGATCACGGCAAAACAGGTGATGGCCAGGACCACCTGGACCGCAAGCAGCACGCCGCGCGTCACTTGCAGAAGGGGGCGTTTGGTGCGGGCCGTCGCCTTGATGCCGCCGCGCATCTTCGAAGCGAGGATGATCGTGAAAAGCGCGAAGGCCCAGTAGCGGATCATCGTCACGAAGATCGGCGGATAGGTCGTTGCCAGATGTTTCGAGATGGCGTCCTGCAACGAAAAGATGGTGAGCGCCGAGAGAGCGAAAATATAGCCTTGGGTCTTCGATGTCATGACTTGCCATTGAGCGGGAAACGCCCGCGCGCATGAAAAGTCTGGGCAGGCTTTCGGACGATATGCAAGGGCTCAAAGCCCGACATTCGGCTTGTCGATGATCTCTCTGAGCGCAAAGCTGGAATTAATCTTGACGACGTGGGGCAGGGCCGACAGCCAGTCGCGGTGAATGCGCTCGTAGTCTTCGAGATCGCGGGCGGCGACCCTGAGGATATAGTCGTATTCGCCCGACATCAGATAGCAAACCAGCACGTTTGGGCAGAGCTTCACTGCCGCCTCGAATTCCGCCAGCGTCTTGGCGAACTGGCCGGAGAGCGAGATATGCACGATGGCGATCATCTTGTAGTCGAGCGCCTTGTGCGACAGCCGCGCATGGTAACCGTCGATGACGCCGCTTCTTTCCAGGATGTCGAGCCGGCGCGAACAAGCCGAAGGCGACAGGCCGATCCTTTCAGCAAGCTCGGCATTGGTGATGCGGGCATTGGCCTGCAATGCCTTGAGAATCGCAAGATCGATGGTATCGAGATCGGCCATTCGAAGGACCTTCGAAAAAAGGAATATGAGGCGCAATAATAGCCGAAAAATCGTCTATTCGCAAATCGTCTTTGCAAGGACATTTCACCGCCTTGGTGGTTGGATTCATCGTCTGAGGAGATCCGCAATTGCGGAGACGATAAGAGAGGAACGCCAATGCGTGTCGGTTGCCCGAAGGAAATCAAGAATCATGAATATCGCGTCGGTCTGACACCGGCTTCTGTGCGCGAATATGTCGCCCACGGCCACGAGGTCTGGGTCGAGACCAAGGCGGGCGCCGGCATCGGCGCCGATGACGCCGCTTATGCCGCGGCTGGCGCGAAGATTGCCGCCTCCGCCAAGGATATCTTCGAAAAGTGCGACATGATCGTCAAGGTGAAGGAACCGCAGGCCTCCGAATGGGCGCAACTCCGCGACGGTCAGCTTCTCTACACCTATCTGCATCTCGCCCCGGATCCCGAACAGACCAAGGGTCTTCTCGCCTCCGGCGTCACCGCGATTGCCTATGAGACGGTCACCGACGAGCGCGGCGGCCTGCCGCTGCTGGCGCCGATGTCGGAGGTCGCCGGCCGCCTGTCGATCCAGGCGGGAGCAACCGCCCTGCAGAAGGCCAATGGAGGGCTCGGCGTGCTGCTCGGCGGCGTGCCTGGCGTGCTGCCAGGCAAGGTCACGGTGATCGGCGGCGGTGTCGTCGGCCTGCACGCGGCCCGGATGGCCGCCGGTCTCGGCGCCGATGTCAGCATCCTCGACAGGTCGCTGCCGCGCCTGCGCCAGCTCGACGACATCTTCGCTGGCCGCGTCCACACGCGGTATTCCAGCATCCAAGCATTGGAGGAGGAAGTCTTCTCGGCTGATCTGATTATCGGCGCCGTGCTGATCCCCGGTGCTGCCGCTCCGAAGCTCGTCACCCGCGAGATGCTGTCCGGCATGAAGAAGGGCTCCGTCATCGTCGACGTCGCGATCGACCAGGGCGGCTGCTTCGAGACCTCGCATGCCACCACCCATTCCGATCCGACCTACGAAGTCGACGGCGTGGTGCATTATTGCGTCGCCAACATGCCGGGCGCAGTCCCCGTCACCTCGGCGCATGCGCTTAACAATGCGACGCTCGTCCATGGCCTCGCGCTTGCCGACCGCGGCCTGCGCGCCATCGCCGAAGACAAGCATCTGAGGAACGGCCTCAACGTGCACAAGGGTCGCATCACCAACAAGCCGGTCGCCGAGGCGCTCGGCTACGAGGCCTTCGCGCCGGAGAGCGTGCTCAACGTAGCGTAAGCTTCCTGACTCGAGGTTAGGCGCCGGTCTCCGCAAGGGCCGGCGCCTCTATCTTGTCGATCCGGCATTGAAAGCAGTTGTTGCGCGCTGAGCGGACATGAACATACGCAATGTCAGACCGCGCGAGTAATGTCTCGGCATAGGCCGGAATATCGGCGATCTCGGTCACTGCGCCGGTGCCATAGACGATGCGGTCATTCTCGCCATAGCCGCGAACGATGAAGTCAGGGCTCATCGCCAGCATCGGCGGCTGGATCTCCTCGGCGGCGTAACGCCGGCAGCGCTGTTTGTGCAGGAAAATCGGCCCGGTCTCGGCATAGGGCTGCAACGCCGGGAACGGTCGGTAGGCGAAAACCAAGAACTCCTCGCCCTCTTCGATATTCTGCAGGCAGTGGCGGCAAGGGTTGCCGTCACCGTCTGATATCATCGTCTCGGGCAGGTTGTCATAGGCGTCGCGGCCGCCGTTCCAGAGAGCTTCGGCATCGGCAGTCGGCATGGCGGCAAAACGAATGACGGTCATGGCAATCTCCTTTGTGATTGTCATGAAATGCGCCCGAATGATCGCGTGAGCCACCCGTTTCTTGCGCGCCGCAGGCATTGGGGCGTCATGGGCCGGCGTCCTTGTCGCGGTAAAATGCTGTCGTCGATCCGATCGTGTCTCTCGTGGCAGCGCCGGGTATGTCTAGCCTCTCCATCCCGTGGTAAGCGATCGGGTGGCACATGTAAGGGCCGCTGGTCGGGTTGTGAGGGTCGCTGGCCCGACCTTACACCTCACGAGTTTCGCTTTCTGGGGGACAGGTGATGGCCGAAGAAGCAGTATTGAACTTCGCAGACTTCTATGATGCGGAGCTTGCTCTCCACAACGCGCATTTTAGGGTCGTCGCCGCAGTCGGGCATTCTGATCGTGTGCTCGATATCGGTTGCGGCGCTGGACAAACCACCCGTGACGCGGCTCGCGCTGCTGAAAAAGGACGAGCGCACGGAATAGACCTGTCCGTCACGATGCTGGAGATTGCCCGCCGGCGCAGTGCCGAGGAGGGCTTGTCAAATGCGACGTTCGAAGTGGCGGATGCGCAGAACCATGTCTTCGCTCAAGGGGAATTTGACATTTGCATCAGTCGATTTGGCGTCATGTTCTTCGCGGATCCGGCGGCAGCCTTCGCGAACATCGCCAACGCCCTACGGCCAGGAGGTCGTTTCGTGTTCATGGTCTGGCAGGGCAGAGACCGCAATGAGTGGGCGACCGGCATCCATGAGGCCCTTGACCCTGAAGCAACCGGTCCGGTTGCGGCCAGCAAGGCCTTTTCGCTGAGCGAACCCTCCGTGACTTCTGCGCTGCTAGAAACGGCTGGGTTCACTGCCATCGAGTTCTATGAAATAAACGAGCCTGTATACTACGGTCCGAATCCTCAGACTGCATTGGCGACTATTCAGACATTTGAGAATGTCGAGAAAGCTCTCAATCATCCCACTGCTACGGCCGCCAAAATACGGGCGCGGCTACTCGACATGCTGGAGGCGCACCAGACACTCCACGGAATTCACTTCGATTCGCGCGCATGGTTGATCACAGGCCGCCGGCACGGCTAGATGTTATGGGCTTCAACGGAGGCGGCACGGTTGGGGTTTAATAAGGTCAAACTCGTGCACGGATCATTTGCTATCGAATCCGCAAACTGCATGACGAAAAGGAGAAGGCGATGGCCGACGTCGATCTCGCGCTGCTGGCGCAGCAGAATGCAGAAATACTGGAAGAGCTGAAGGCCTTGCGCCGGGAGGTGGCGGAACTGAAGGAGCAGTCGGATCGCACACTCGATTTCGAGCGCCGCAACGATCCGCGCCGCCCGAACAACCTGTCGCGACGTTAGCGACGTCGGGAAAGAGAGCGGTCAGCCTTTCCGCGCCATCTCCAGAAGTTCCTTGTCGCTCAGCGGCCGGACGATGCCGGTGCCTGTGGACACCGGGGAGAAACCGAACATTTGGTAGAGCTGCAGAGCGCGCGGATGGTCGAGATTGTTGGTGGTGGTGGTGACCCGCTTCGGATTGAGCGTCCAGATGGCGTAGAGCGCCTGCAGCAGGAACCATTTACCGATGCCGAGGCCGAGCGCATGTTCGATCAGGCCGAAATGGCTGAGCTCGATCGTATCCTCGTCCTCGCAAAAATATTCGTAGAAGCCGGCGGGCGCGCCGTTGACGTAGAGGACGCTGATATTGTTGCGCTTGTCATTCAGCGTCAGGGTAAGCTGCTCGTCGCTCATCCGCAGCCGGTCCACCCATTGCCAGCGCGCGCCCACCTGCCGGTAGAGGTAGCGATAGAAGGGCAGCGGTATCTCAGGCGCGCGCATGATCGCCGTCTGGATATTGACGGGCACCGGCATGCTAGCCTTCGGCGCCGCTGTCATTTCGAGCCGCGTGATGTGAGCTTTCAAAGAAGCGGGTGTCTTCCCCATGGCGATCAGGCTTTAACCGGCGTCGGCGGACCGGTGACGATGGGCGTATCGTCACGGCTGCCCCACTCGCTCCATGAGCCGTCATAGAGTTTGTTGTCGTGATGGCCGAGCGACTCCAGCGCCAGCGTGATGATCGCCGCTGTTATGCCCGAGCCGCAGGAAGTGACGACGGGCTTGGAAAGATCGATGCCGGCATCCTCGATCGTCTGGCGGAGTTCGGGCAGCGACTTGAAGCGGCCCTGGTTGGCGAAGGTGCCGGAGGGCAGGCTGCGGGCGCGGGGCATATGGCCGGAGCGCATGCCGGCGCGCGGCTCGGGCTCGGCGGCGGCGAAGCGGCCGGCGCTGCGGGCATCGGCGATCTGCATCGCGCCGCTCGAGACGATGTCGCGCATCGTATCGAGCGTCACGACACGGCTCTCGTCGAAGTCAGGCCTAAAGGTCGCCGGCGCAGGGTCGGGTGTCGTGGTTTCTAGCGGACGGCCTTCGGCCTTCCAGCCGTCGAGACCGCCGTCGAGCACGAAGACGTTCTTTGCGCCCATCACCCGGAACAGCCACCAGACGCGGGGCGAGGCGAACAGACCGATGCCGTCATAGACGACGATGCGATCGTTCTCGCTGATTCCGAGCCGGCCGGCCTCAGTGGCGAAATAATCGGGCGAGGGGATCGTGTGCGGTAGCGACGTCGAATGGTCGGCGATCTTGTCCTGGTCGAAGCGGATGGCGCCGGGAATATGGCCGGCCGCGTATTCGGCATCGGCATCGCGCTTCTGCGCCGGCAGATAGAAGGAGGCGTCCAGCACCCGTAGATCCGGTTCGCCGAGTTCGGCCTGCAGCCAGTCGGCCGAGACGACGAAACGGCTCTTGGTCTCATTCATGATGATCTCCCTTGATGGTCAGGCTTCGTCGCCGGGCGTACCGAAACGGATGCGGAAGCGCCGGTTCTCTTTGCCCTTTTTCTCGATTTTGGCGATGTGAATCTGGCCGACTTCCTGTGTTTCGGAGACATGTGTGCCGCCGCAGGGCTGGCTGTCAATCGACGAGTTCTCGCCGATGCAGACGAGGCTGACGCGCCCAAGCCCGATCGGCGGGCGGACATTCTTCGATTTGACGATATCGGGGTTGGCTGCAAGCTCCTCGTCGGTAATCCACTGCAGATAGACCGGATGATTCTCAGCGACCAATTCCATCAGCTTGGCGGTTACAGCGTCCTTGTCGATCGTCTCGCTCATGTCGAAGTCGACGCGGCTCTCCTCCTCGCCGACGGCGGCGCCGGTGATCGGATAGGAGCAGACGACGGAGAGCAGATGGCAGGCCGTGTGCATGCGCATCAGCCTGTAGCGGCGCTGCCAGTCGACATGCAGAACCAGCGTTTCTCCGACATCAGGCCGCGGCTCGGTTTCGAGGGGAACATGGATGACGATATCCTTGCTTGCACCGTGCTTCGTCTGGCCGAGCGCGATCCTGGTGCCGTCAGCACGTTCAAGTTCGCCCGTATCACCCGGCTGGCCGCCTGACGTCGCATAGAAGCAGGTCTGGTCGAGTTCAATGCCCCCATCTTCGTGCACGGCGGTGACAACCGCCTCGCATGTCGAGAGATAGAAGTCGTCACGATAAAGGGCATTGACGGGCATGGGTCTCACGCGGGTTCGTAGGGAACGTCGATCTCGGGCGACTTGGCCATCCAGCCCGGAACGGGCAGTCCCTTCGAGGTCAGGAAATCCGGGTTGAAGAGCTTTGACTGATAGCGGTTACCGTAGTCGCAGAGGATCGTCACCACCGTGTGGCCGGGTCCGAGATCCCGGGCGAGTTTGACCGCGCCGGCAATGTTGATCGCCGTCGAGCCGCCGAGGCAGAGGCCCTCGTTTTCGACGAGATCGAAAAGATAGGGAAGCGCTTCGGCATCAGAGACCCGATAGGAAAAATCAGGTGTGAAGCCCTCGAGATTGGCGGTGATGCGGCCTTGGCCGATGCCCTCGGTGATCGAGGAGCCCTCGGATTTCAGTGTGCCGTTGTGGTAGAATTCATAGAGGGCGGCGCCATCGGGATCGGCGATGCCGATCTTGATGTCCGCATTGAAGGCTTTGAGGCCGGCTGCGACACCCGCCAGCGTGCCGCCGGAGCCGACGGAGCAGATGAAACCGTCGACCTTGCCGTCGGTATCGTTCCAGATTTCTTTTGCCGTCGTTTCGATATGCGCCTGCCGGTTGGCGACATTGTCGAACTGGTTTGCCCAGATCGCCCCGTTCGGCTCGGTCTTGGCCAGTTGTTCGGCGAGTCGGCCCGAGACCTTCACATAATTGTTCGGGTTCTTGTAGGGAACGGCGGGCACTTCGACGAGTTCGGCGCCGAGCAATTTCAGCGCGTCCTTCTTTTCCTGGCTCTGCGTTTCCGGGATGACGATGACGGTGCGGTAGCCGAGCGCCTTGGCAACCAGCGTCAGCCCGATGCCGGTATTGCCGGCTGTGCCTTCGACGATGACGCCGCCGGATCGAAGCAGCCCTTTCCGTTCCGCGTCGCGGATGATGTAGAGCGCTGCGCGATCCTTCACCGACTGGCCGGGGTTCAGGAACTCCGCCTTGCCGAGAATGGTGCAGCCGGTCGCCGCCGAAGCGCCCTTGAGCTTGATCAGGGGGGTGTTGCCGATGGCTTCGAGGACGGAAGGGTGGAAGGTCATGGAATCTGCCTCTATTCGAACTCTTACTTTAGGAACGGTCTTTTCCCTTCACAAGGCTGAGTTGGCAAGAAATGCTATTCCACGCCTCTGTCGGGCACGATAAAATTTGGCCTTCCTCCCCCGAAATGACGCATGGCCGGCAATCCCGCCGCGGGCGGGTGATCCGACGATTGACTTTCCCCGTACGGATGACGACAAAGCGACAGCGGAGCGCGGTAACAGGGCGTGGCCGAAACGGGCATGATTCACGAGCAGATCGACACGATCGATGCATTGATGGCGCATTATGTCGCCGGCTCCCTGCCCGAGCCGGCGCGTGTGCTGGTGCAGTCTCATCTGGAAATGAAACCGGATAATCGCCGCCTGGTGAACAGCCTCGAACTGCTGGCCGGGGAGGCGCTCGAAAGTGCTCCTGCAGCCGCCATTGCCGACCGCGACCGGCGGCTTGCGGCGATCTTTTCCTCCGCCTCTCCCATGTCGGCGCCGGCCGCCGCGCGGCGGGAAAACGCGCTGTTTCCCCAAGCGTTGCGCGATCTCGTCGGCTTCGAAGCCGAGGATGTGCCCTGGCGCACGCGGTTGCCGGGGTTCAAGGAATATTGCCTCGACATGGACGGCTGCGAGGTCAGCCTGATGTGGATCCGCCCGGGTCGCGCCTTGCCGGCGCATACGCATGAAGGCTTGGAACTGATCCTCATTCTTGACGGCGCGTTCAACGATGAGCGCGGCCGTTTCGGCCCCGGCGACATCTCCATTGCCGACGACACGATCGACCACCGGCCAGTCGCCGAAAAGGACAGGCCCTGCATCGCCTTTGCCGTTTCGGACGGGCCGGTGAAGCTCACCGGATCCCTTCGTCAGATGATCGGCGATCTGATCGGCTGAAAGCAGCCACAATGGTGTGATAGAGCCATAAATCCGGGAGGAGCAGAGAAACTTCCGGACCTGTTTTCGTGTTTGCAAGGCAGCAGGAGGAACATGTCATGCGTGATTTCATCGCCCGTCCCGAACATGGAGTCGTCTGGATCACCGGGGCGAGCTCGGGTATCGGCCGGGCGCTGGCGCTGAAGCTCGCGGCTGAAGGATACAAGGTCGCAGTCACCGCCAGAAGTCACGAAAAGCTGGTCGAACTGCAGGCCGAGGCCCGCGGCCTTTCCGGCAGCATCGTCGTTCTCGACGGCGACGTCACCGATGCCGAGGACATGGAACATGTCATGGCTTCAATCGAATATGAACACGGCACGCTCGCCATGGCGATCCTCAATGCCGGCGTCTGCCTGCCTGTTCATGGCGAGGATCTGAACCGCGCCGATTTCGACAAGAGCTTTGCCGTCAATCTTTCCGGCGTCGTCAACTGCATGGTGCCGGCAATCGGTCATATGAAGGCGAAAGGGCAGGGGCAGATCGCCGTTGTCTCCTGCGCCACCGGCTATGGCGGTCTGCCGACGGGTGCTGCCTGTGGCGCCACCAAGGCGGCGCTGATCAACATGGCCGAAAGCCTGAAATTCGATCTCGACAAGATCGGCATCCGCATCCAGCTCGTCAGCCCGGGTTTCGTCGATACGTCGGCGGCCGGGAAGAACGCCTTTCCGATAACATCAGTGGTGTCGGTCGAGGAGGCTGCCCAGCAGATTGCCGCCGGGCTGAAGTCGCAGGCCTTCGAGATCACCTTCCCCAGGCGGTTCACCACCATGCTGAAACTCGCGCGCCTGCTGCCCTATTGCGCTTATTTCCCGCTGGTCAACCGCGTCACCGGCTGGCGCGAGCGGCCGTCATCGCCTGGTCACCATCCGGCGACACCGCATCCGGCGGAATGATCAGCTGCTGCGCGAGAACACGACCTGTCGCACATCGATATTGCGGGCGCGGAAGCCGGCTTCGCAATAGAACAGATAGAATTCCCAGAGCCGTTTGAAACGCTCGTCGAAGCCCATCGGGCGGATGCGTTCCCAGACTGACCAGAAGCGCTCGCGCCATTCGGCAAGCGTGCGGGCATAGTCGAGCCCGAAGCCGAAGTCTCTGACCAGTGACAGATCGACCTTGCCGGCGAGTTCGGCCAGATGATTGCGCGTCGGCAGCATGCCGCCGGGAAAGACATATTTCTGGATGAAGTCAGGATTGCTGCGATACTGGTCGAAGGACTCGGGTTTGATCGTGATGATCTGCAGACCGGCCTTGCCGCCGGGTTTCAGACATTGCCTGAGCTTGGAGAAATAGGACGGCCAGTATTTCTCGCCGACCGCTTCGAACATTTCGATCGAGACGATCCGGTCGTAGAGCCCGATCTCGTCACGGTAATCCTGGAAACGGAATTCGACGCGGTCGTCGAGGCCGGCCTTGTGGATGCGCTCCTGCGCAAAGGCGAGCTGCTCGCGGCTGATCGTCAGCCCCGTCACCTTGCAGTTCAATTCGCCAGCGGCGAATTCGGCAAAACCGCCCCAGCCGCAGCCGATTTCCAGCACGTGATCCCCCGGCCCGATGCCGGTCGCCTCGGCGAGCGCGCGATATTTGGCGTTTTGGGCCGATTGCAGGTCGTTGGCCCCTGTGGAGTAGAGCGCTGAGGAATAGGTCATGCTTGGATCGAGCCATTGCCTGTAGAAATCATTGCCGAGATCGTAATGGGCGGAGATGTTGCGCTTGGAGCCCGTCCTGGTATTGGCGTTCATCCAGTGGCGTACGCGCTCGAAGAGGCGGCCGACACCGCTCTTGCCATGCGCATAGCTGAACGCGGCCTCGCCGTTGACCAGGAAGAGTTCGAGGAAGGCGGTGAGGTCGGGGCTGTCCCAATCGCCGTCCATATAGGTCTCGGCGACCCCGATCGTGCCGCTCGTCAGCGCCCGATAGGCGAGGTTCCAGTTGTGGAGGCTGAGCGCCGCCTTTGGCCCGGCCTTCTGGCCCTCGACCAGCAGCCGGCGGCCATCGGGGAGAGTAACGGCGAGCGAACCGTGCTGCATGTGCAGAAGTCCGCGCAACGCCAGCTTTGCCTTGAAGGGCAGGCCCTTCACCATGCGGGACATGTTTTCGGCCGTCAGCGTCACCGCATCACGAGCCAGCAGATTCCAGTCCTGCGCCTTGCTCATCTCTCCTCCTCCAGCATTTTCTTGCCGGTTAGGGACGACGAAGCCCTAGAATATACGCGCGGCCGCCCCCCGGCGATTAGATCGAAGGCTACTGCATAATTGCTCAAATCGGAACAGATTTAAGATAAGATCGTAAGAGCGGTTCAATCTGTCTCAGCGCCTTTGCTCGTCCGAAAAGACGGGCGGCGCGGAACGGAAGTGCGCGTTCATACGGCATGCTTTGTGACGTCGTAGGCGGCCAGCGCCCGGTTGCGCGCGCTGGCGTGATCGACGATCGGTCTCGGATAGGTCTGGCCAAGAATGATGCCTGCCGAGTCGAGCACGCTCTCCGGTGCCTCGAACGGCCGATGGATGTAGTTTGCCGCGAGTTCTCGAAGCTCAGGCAGATAAGTTCTGACATAGTCGCCGTGCGGATCGAAGGTTTGGCCCTGCAGCACCGGATTGAAGATCCGGAAGAACGGCGACGCATCGGCTCCCGAGCCCGCCACCCACTGCCAGCTTGCCGCATTGTTGGCGGGGTCGGCATCAACAAGCGTGTCGCGAAACCATGCCTCGCCCCGGCGCCAGTCGACCATCAGATCCTTGATGAGGAAGGAGGCGACGATCATCCGCACGCGATTGTGCATCCAGCCATGCCGCCAGAGTTGGCGCATGCCGGCATCGACGATCGGATAACCGGTCATGCCGCGGCGCCACGCCGCGAAATCGTCATCGTCATTGCGCCATTTAAAGCCGTCGAAACGAGCGTTCCAGTTGTCCGAAGCAAGACGCGGGAAATGGAATAGCAGGTGGTAGGAGAATTCACGCCAGGCGATCTCCTTGCGGAAATGCAGGATGTCGGCCGCCGGCATCCGTTTCGACAGACCACGCGTCGCGTCCCAGATGCGGGCAGGGGAGATCTCGCCGAGCGCCAGATGCGGCGACAGCAACGATGTCGCCTGCTTCGCCGGATAGTCGCGGTTTTCCTTATAACCGTCGAGCCCGTCCTCGACGAAGGAGCGGAGCTTTTCCCGCGCGCCTTGTTCGCCCGGCGTCCAGAGATCGCCGAAATCCCTCGCCCAGTCCGGCTTGGTCGGCAGCAGTTTCCAGCTCTCCAGCCTTTCCGATTTCGGAAGCTGCGCTGCCAGCCGCAGTTTCGCCGGCGCCTCCACCGGCCGCTCCGGTTCGCCGGCGCCTTCCAGCGCGCGCCAGAACGGTGTGTAGACACGATAGGGCGTGCCGCCGCCGGTCATCAGCCGGGAAGGGTCGTGAAGCAACTGGCCGCCGAAGCTGCTCACCTCGATCGCCTGCTTTTGCAATTCGTGCTTGATACGGATGTCGATGGCCGTTCCGGACGGATCGTAGCATCGGTTCCAGAAGACGGCTTCGGCGCCGCTCTCGCTGATGAGGGCGCCAAGCACGTCGAGTGCCTCGCCGCTGGCAAGCACCAGCCGTCCCTGCCGCTTGCGCAGCGACCCGTCGAGCGCTTCCAGCGAATGATGCAGCCACCACGCCTGCGCCGCACCGAGCGCACCGCTATGTGCCGCGGGCTCTTTGATATAGAGAGGGATGATCGGTCGCCCGGAGAGATCGGCTGCCGCGAGCGCATGGTTGTCGTCAAGGCGCAAATCCTTGCGAAACCACAGTATGACCGGTTTTGCCGCGTCCTTTGCCAATGAGACCGTTCCCTTGTTCGTTCAAGCTGCTGCGGATGTACGGAAAGCCCGGATCAAAAGTTTCGTTGCTACGTGAAAAAAGGCCGGCGTGAACCGGCCTTTTCAAGCGTGACGCACTTTGTGCGACATGCTTTGTAGCAAAGACTGCCTGTCAGTTGTCGTATTCGCGGCAGGCTTCGCTGATCGAGGCGCCGCTTTCGCCGCCGCGTGTATCGACGCCCGACCTCTGTTGCGGCATGCCAGGGCATTCCATCGTTTGCGGCTGACCGATGCTCTGTGTCGTCATCGGATCGACCGGAGCGGTGCGTACCGGATACATGCCGTTGTCACTGTTGGTGTAATCGGAAGAATAGGTACCCGAACTCGGGTCGGTCGAGCCGCCATTGGTCGGCCCGATGGGATCGGGGTTCGACTGGGCAAAGGCCGAGGATGCCATGCCGATCGCAAGCAGCGAAGCGGCGATAAGGGACTTGCTCATAAGGATATCCTCCTTTGATTTTCATCTTGGGTGGCCCTTGGGTAACCGCCTGCTGGAATCATTGTTCCGAAATTTGCGAAAAACCTGCACGCGACCTCTCATGGTTACGCATAAACCTTAACCGCCGAAGCCGCTGGATCACGGATGCCGCCTGCCTTAGTGGCATGCTGAAACGCTAAAAATCAGCAGCATGAGGCCGCTATGTTCGTTTCCCCCCGCGAGGCTGCAGATCTCGGTCTCCAGATTGCCCTCGCACTTGCCCTGACGGCAAGCGGCATGGCGATCGCGTCCTCTGCCATGGGCGGCGAGAAGGCCGGTATATCAGCGATCGACCTCAGCCGCCCCTCCCTATGGACCGACGTCCCGATGCGCGTCGACCCGACACAGGCCTATCTGCGCTCCGACGCTCCCGCCGAGCTGGAACTCGCCGGCGGCCGCGATGAACTGTGCCATGACCCGATCGGCCTGCGCCTCTCCTGCGACTTGATCGCCACCGGCAGCACAGCCTTTTAGATGACGATCTGAGCGCGTCAGCGCGAACGGCCGGTGGCCGATAGCTGCACGGGCAGGATCGTCGACGCCTTGATGTCCTTCAGGACGAACATCGTATGCATCTCCTTGATGCCGGGCAGGCGGCGGATCACTGTCATGGCAAATTCGCATAGTTGTCGAGATCGGTTGCGACCACCTGCAGCAGGAAGTCAGCTTCGCCGGCGACGGAAAAACAGGCGATGACCGCCTCCAGTTCGCCGACCTCGCGCTCGAAACGCTCGGCCTCGTCATGGGAATGCGTATCGATCTGTACACGCACGAAGGCGAGGACGCCGAGGCCGACGGCGCGCCGATCGACGAGAGCCTGATAGCCGCGGATGACACCGGCCTCTTCCAGCCGCTTCACTCTGCGCCAGCAGGGCGAGGTCGACATCCCAACGCGTTCCGCCAGCTCCTGGTTGGTCAGCCGCCCCTCGCTCTGCAATGCCTTCAATATGCGGATATCTCCCGGCTCGAATTCCATCGTCGGTAAGTCCTTTCGAATTTTATCATTATACAGGTAGATCCTACCAAAATCGCGGGCGGAACGACAGGAATAGGCAGAATATTTCCCTGGCTTTCGATAGGCTGAGGAGATCGAGCCAGGAAGGGAGAATGAGGGATGACGGGTGAGGACTGGCGTGTCGCGGTGATCGTCGAGCCGGGGTTGCCGACCGGCGAACTCGCCAACACCGTCGCCGTGCTATCGATCGGGCTCGGCGCTGCGGCCCCCGCGCTTGCCGGAGGGCGGCTGAGTGACCAGGCCGGCCGGATATTTCATGTGAGCGCCAACAAGCCGGTACCTGTCCTGCAGGCGGCGGCCGCGGATCTGAGATCGCTGCTGCTGAAGGCCTTGCCGGCGCCTGACGGAGCCCTGGTCGTGCCATTCCCGCGTTTTGCACGCGCCTTGCACGTCTATGCCGACTACGAGGCTTCGTTGCCGGAGCGCGACCTGTCTTCGGAAACCATCGACGGCATCGGGCTCGCCGGTCCGACGAAGTGGATCCGCTCGCTGACGGGCTCGCTGAAGCTGCTTCGCTGACGCATGTCGCCAAGGTCTGCCGCGGCGTTAGACCGGCCCGTCCCTGCCAAAGCTTGCAAAAGGCCTCGATTTGCCGTTTCATCGGGCGATAACGATAACCATCCGATGCTCTTCCTTAAAGGATCCGCCTTTGTCCCTGCCGATGCCCCGCGGCTTCGAGAAGCCTTATGCCGCCTTCCTGTTCGATATGGATGGCACCATCCTCAATTCGATCCGTGCTGCCGAGCGTGTATGGAGCGACTGGGCAAAGCGTCAGGGGCTCGATGTCGCCGCCTTTTTGCCGAAGATGCATGGATCGCGCGGCGTCGACACGATCGCCCGCCTGAACCTGCCAGGCGTTGACCCCGAACATGAGGCCAGGCTGGTGACCGAGGCCGAAATCGCCGATGTTGGCGATGTCGTGGCCATTCCGGGTGCCGCGGCATTCCTGAGTGCGCTGCCGCCGGATCGCTGGGCGATCGTCACATCTTCGCCACTGCGCCTTGCCCATCGGCGGCTGGACGCGGCAGGTCTGCCGCTGCCGAAATTCATGGTGACGGCGGAGGATGTGAAGGTCGGAAAACCCGATCCGCAATGTTATATCCTGGGCGCCGAACGCCTCGGCGTCAGCACACGGGATTGCCTGGTGTTCGAGGATGTCGCAGCCGGTATCATCGCCGGCGAGGCGGCGGGCGCCGATGTCATGGTCGTGACCGCAACCCATCACCAGAAGATGGACACGCCGCATCCGACCCTCTCGTCCTATGACGAGATCTCGGTCCGCATCTCAGCCGACCATAAGATGTTTATCGTCCCCAAAGCGGCCTGACACCGCCCGATCCCCGCTGAGTGCTCACTCCGCGGCTGCAGCGAGACAGCGATCGATGATCCTGCCGATTTCGCCGCGGCAGGAGCCGCAATTGGTTCCGGCGCTCAGTTCCTTGCCGACCGCCTCGACGCTGTGGCATCCGCCGAGTACCGCGGCAGCGATCTGATTGACCCCGACGCTGAAGCAGGAGCAGACGGTGGCGCCCGGATCCGGTCTGCCGGCGCCGGGACGGCCAGCGACCAGCGCAAAGCGTTTTCTCAAATCGCCGTGGGCGGTGGCGAGCTGCGAAATTGCCCAGTTGCGCGCGACGGCGACCGGTTCGCGGGCGAGGAACAGTGCGGCCAGCAGGGTCTCGCCGTCGAAGAAGGCGAGCCTGAGGTCGCCGGATTGCCGGTCGGCATAACCCAGCGGCTCGATGCCATCAGGAATGGCGAAAACAGCGCGGCACCAGGCCGTCCAGTCTTCGACCGCCTCGGTGAAGGCGAGCTCCAGCCGCCAGCCGCCATCGGCTTTCGCCAGCGCCCAATAGGCCGCGTCAGGTGTGGCCGGTTTTGTCGCCGAGACGGCGAAGCCGTAATGCGTGGCGCGGAAGGGGCGAATGGCGACGGCAACGTTCTTCGAGGCGGGCTGACCGGAAAAGGGGTCGGTGATCGGCGCGACCACGGCATCGATCCGCGCTTTGGCCGCGAACTGGTCGTTCCAGTGCATCGGCGCGAAGATGCCGCCACGCGCCTGGCGATCGGTCACCAGCGCCCGGACGATCGCCTTGCCGTAGGGGCTGTCGATCTCGACGAGACCAGCGCTCGATATGCCGGTCTCGATCGCATCGCGCGGATGGATCTCCGCAAAGGGTTCGGCGATATGGGCGGAAAGCCGGGCGCTCTTTCCCGTCCTCGTCATCGTGTGCCACTGGTCGCGGATGCGCCCGGTATTCAGCGTGAAGGGGAAGTCGGCATTGGTGCGGTCCGTTTCGGGCGGTGCCACTGCGACGAAGCGCGCCTTGCCATCGCCATGGTAGAAACCGCCATCGGCGAAGAAGCGGGTGACGCCGGGTTCGGTCCCTGCCGCCTGCGGCCACTGAAAGGGCGACAGCGCGTCATAGGTGTCACCGGTCAAGCCGGCGCGGGCGCCGATGTCGAAATCGCGGCTGCCGTTATTTTCGAAGGCGGAAAGGGCGGCATGTTCGGAGAAGATCTCCGCCGGCGTGTCGAAATCGAAAGCGGCGGCAAAGCCCATGCGGCGTCCGACCTCCGCAAGCTGCCACCAGTCGGCCCTCGCGTCGCCGGGGAGCCCGAGAAACGGCCGCTGTCTGGAAATGCGCCGTTCGGAATTGGTGACGGTGCCGTCCTTTTCGCCCCAGCCGAGGGAGGGCAGAAGCACCTCGGCGTGCCGGGCCGTATCCGTTTCTCTCAGGATGTCGGAAACGACGACGAAAGGACAGGCGGCGATCGCACTTTCGACGCTGTCGGCATCCGGCATCGAGACGACGGGATTGGTGGCCATGATCCAGAGCGCCTTGATGCGGCCGTCGGCTACGGCGCGGAACATGTCCACCGCCTTCAGACCAGGTTTTGCGGCGATGACGGGCGATTCCCAGAAACGCTGCACGCGATCCCGGTCTTGCGGGTTCTCGATCGCCATATGGGCGGCGAGCATATTGGCAAGACCACCGACCTCGCGCCCGCCCATTGCGTTCGGCTGGCCGGTCAGCGAGAACGGCCCCATGCCCGGGCGGCCAATACGGCCGGTCGCCAGATGACAGTTGAGGATGGCATTGACCTTGTCGGTGCCGGAGGAGGACTGGTTGACGCCCTGGCTGTAGCAGGTCACGACTTTCTCAGTCGTCTCGAACAGCCGGAAGAATTCCCGGATCTGCATGGCCGGCAGGCCGGTCCGTTCCAGCAGATCGTTGATATCAATCGCTGCGGCGGCCGCAAAGGCGCCGGCGAAACCTTCGGTGTGGGAGGCGATATAATTCTGGTCGATCGCCGGGCTGGTCGCCAGCTGGGCAAGCAGTCCCATGAACAGCGCCACGTCGCCGTCCGGGCGGATTGCCAGATGCAGGTCGGCGATGTCGCATGTCATCGTCCGGCGCGGATCGATGACCACGATCCGCATGTTCGGCCGCGCCGCCTTTGCGGTGGCCAGCCGCTGGTAGATGACGGGATGACACCAAGCGAGGTTGGAGCCTGTCAGCACCACGAGGTCGGCGAGTTCGATATCCTCATAGGTCCCCGGCACGGTATCGGCGCCGAAGGCGCGGCGATGCCCGGCGACCGACGAAGACATGCAGAGCCTTGAATTGGTGTCGATGTTGGCCGAGCCGATGAAGCCCTTCATCAGCTTGTTGGCGACATAATAATCCTCGGTCAGCAACTGGCCGGAGACGTAGAAGGCAACGGAATCAGGCCCGTGTTCGGCGATCGTTTCGGAAAAACGCCGGGCGACCAGGTCGAGCGCCTCGTCCCAGCCGCTGCGTTGACCGGCGATCTCGGGGTAAAGCAGCCGGCCGTCGAGATCGATGGTTTCGGCAAGCGCCGACCCCTTCGAGCAGAGCCGGCCGAAATTCGACGGATGCTCGGGATCTCCCTTGACGCTGACGGCGCCGGCCTCGTCGACAGTCGCGATAACGCCGCAGCCGACGCCGCAATAGGGGCAGGTGGTCTTGACCTCAGCCGCCATTATTCAGCCGCCATCAAGAGGCTTTCCAGGGCGATGAACAGGGCGCCGTTCTCGTTGCGGACCGGTATGGTCCGCACCTCGCCCTGGTCGGCACCGAGCGCCTTGCCGGTTTCGAGAGAGATCACCCAATTGTGCAGCGGGCAGGTGACGGCCTTGGCATGCACGATGCCCTGTGAGAGCGGGCCGCCCTTGTGCGGGCAGTGATCCTCGATGGCGAAAACTTCGTTTTCGGCCGTGCGGAAGACGGCGATCTTGCCCTGCGGCGTCTTCACGCAACGTGCACCGCGCAAGGGGATTTCGGAGATGTCACCGATTGAGATCCAGTTCATGTCCATCTCCTTATTCGGCTGCCTGCGGATAGCCGATCGTCGCCATCGGCTTGAACTCATGCTTGTCCTTGCCGGAGACACGCTCCGACCAGGGATCGACCTGGGCAAATTTCTGGCTGAAGACGAAACGCTCGTAATAGGCTGTGCGCTTTTCGGCATCACCCATGATCTGGCGGCGGATTTCGTCCAGACCGACGCGCTTGGCCCATTTGTAGATGCGCTCGAGGTAGCGGGCCTGCTCGCGGTACATTTGCGTCAGCGCCACGATATGCTCCAGCGCCTCGTCCTCGGTCTTAACGAGGCCGAGCACCTCGGTGCCCTTGATATCGAGACCGGCCGCACCGGCGAAATGGATCTCGAAACCGGAATCCACGCAGATCACGCCGATATCCTTGCAGGTTGCTTCCGCACAATTGCGCGGGCAGCCGGAAACGGCCAGTTTCAGCTTGGCCGGCGTCCAGGAGCCCCACATGAATTTCTCGATGCGGATGCCGAGACCGGTGGAATCCTGGGTGCCGAAGCGGCACCAGTCTGAACCGACGCAGGTCTTCACCGTGCGCAGGCCCTTGGCATAGGCCTGGCCGGAGACGAAGCCGGCCTTGCCGAGATCGGCCCAGACGGCGGGCAGGTCTTCCTTCTCGATGCCGAGCAGGTCGATGCGCTGGCCGCCGGTCACCTTGACCATCGGGATTTCGAACTTATCGACGACATCGGCGATGGCGCGCAGCTCGTTCGAATTGGTGACGCCGCCCCACATGCGCGGCACGACGGAATAGGTGCCGTCCTTCTGGATATTGGCGTGGACACGCTCATTGATGAAGCGCGACTGGTAGTCGTCGGCATATTCGTCCGGCCAGTCGCAGACCAGGTAATAGTTGAGCGCCGGCCGACACTTGGCGCAGCCGCAGGAGGTTTTCCACTCGAGCTCCTGCATGACGGCAGGAATGCTCTTCAGACCCTTGGCCTTGATCAGCCGGCGAACGTCGTCATGGCCGAGTTCGGTGCAGGTGCACATCGGCTGTACGGCAGCCGGATTGTAGCCGTCGCCGAGCGTCAATGCCATGAGTTGTTCGACGAGGCCGGTGCAGGAGCCGCACGAGGCGGATGCCTTGGTATGGGCACGCACGTCGTCGAGTGACGTCAGCCCTTTGCCAGTGATCGTTGAGGTGATTTTGCCCTTGCATACGCCGTTGCAGCCACAGATCTCCGCGTCATCCGGCAAGGCTGCAACGGCCGCCATAGGGTCCAGCGGCGACCCTCCCTGATAGGCCTGTCCGAAGATCAGCGTCTCGCGCATCTCCGAGATATCGGTCGCTTTTTTCTTCAGGTCATTGAACCAGGCGCCATCGGCAGTCTCGCCGTAAAGCACGGTGCCGATGATCTTGTTGTCCTTCAACACGAGACGCTTGTAGACGCCGGCACTGGCATCGCGCAGCACGATCTCCTCGCGATCGTCGCCATCGGCGAAATCGCCGAGCGAATAGAGTTCGATACCGGTGACCTTGAGCTTGGTCGGCGTGTCGGCGTGCACGAAAGCCGGTGAGCGATCATCGCTAAGATGTGCCGCGGCGATCCGGGCCATTTCATAGAGTGGGGCGACGAGGCCGTAGACCATGCCGCCCACCTCGGCGCATTCGCCGAGCGCAAAGATGTCGCCGTCCGAGGTCTGCATACCGGCATCGACGACGATGCCACGATTGACCGCCAAGCCGGCATCCTTGGCCAGGCCGACACTCGGACGAATCCCGACGGCCATGACGACCAGCGTGGCCGGGATGATCCGTCCGTCGTCGAGCTCGATGCCCTCAACCTTGCCGTTGCCGATAATCGCCTTGGTATTGGCCTTGCAGATGACCTTGATGCCGCGTTCCTCGACCGCCTTCTGCAGCAGATAGCCGGCGGCGGGATCGAGCTGGCGCTCCATCAGCGTCGGCATGACGTGCAGGACGGTGACGTCCATCCCGCGCTGGGCAAGACCGGCCGCCGCTTCAAGGCCTAGCAGGCCGCCCCCGATGACGACGGCCTTTTCGCGCGACTGGGCGGCGAGCAGCATCGCCTGCACGTCGTCGAGATCGCGATAGGTGATGACGCCCGGCAGATCCTTGCCGGGAACCGGGATGATGAAGGGCACCGAACCGGTGGCGATCACCAGCTTGTCGTAGCTTTCGGTGACGCCGTGGTCTGACGTGACGGTCTTGGCTACGCGATCGATGTTGACGATCTTGTGGCCCTTGTAGAGCATGATGCCATGCTTGATGTACCAGCCGTCACCGTGAATGATGATCTGCTCGTAGTCCTTTTCTCCGGAGAGAACCGGCGACAGCATGATGCGGTCGTAATTGACGCGCGGCTCGGCATTGAAGATCGTGACTTCGTAGCGTCCGGGAGCCCGTTCGAGGAGGTGCTCCAGCATGCGCCCGGGCGCCATGCCATTGCCGATGATGACGAGTTTTTCTGTCATGTTTCCAGGTCCTTAGATCAGGTGGCAGCCACGGGCGCGGAGTGCCCACGGCGCGACAATTGCTTGACGGACAGGTGCATCCAGACGAGCGAGATCGCGACGATTGCGAAGAGCAGCAGGAAGCAGCTGGACCAAAGGCCCGTCATGTCCTTGAGGAGGCCGAAGGCGATCGGCAGGATGAAGCCGCCAAGACCGCCCATCATGCCGACGATGCCGCCGACGGCCCCGACGTTTTCGGGGTAATAGGCCGGAATGTGCTTGTAGACGGCGGCCTTGCCGAGGCTCATGAAGAAGCCGAGCACAAAGATGACGGCGATGAAGATCACGGGTGTGATGGTCGCAGACGGCATCGAAAGGATCAGGGTGGCGACGGCCGACACGGCAAACATCGCATACATGACGCTGCGCGCACCCTTCTTGTCCGACAGAACGCCGCCAAAGGCCCGGAAGATGCTGCCCGGGATGGAGTAGGCGGCTGCGACCATGCCGGCTGTTTCCAGGTTGAAGCCGTAGACGCCGACCAGATAACGCGGCAGCCACAAGGACAGGGCGACGAAGCCGCCGAAGGCAAAGAAATAGTAGAGCGAGAAGCGCCAGACCTGAACGTTCTGCAGCGGCGCGAATTCCTGAGCCAAACTCTTGGAGGCGGTGCCGCGCTCGCGGCGAAGGCGGAAGGCCGGATCATCAGTGGTGGTGAACCAGAAGACGATCGCCATCAGCGCCAGACAGACGGCCCAGATCTCGGCAACCGCCTGCCATCCCCAGGCGAGTAGCACGAAGGGAGCGGCAAATTTGGTCACCGCCGCGCCGACATTGCCCGCCCCGAAGATGCCGAGCGCCGTTCCCTGCTTTTCCGCCGGGAAGAAAGGCGAGACATAGGCGACGCCGACCGCGAAGGAGCCGCCGGCAAGCCCGACGCCGAGGCCGGCGATCAGCATCTGCGTATAAGTCTGGGCGTAGGAGAGCAGGAAGGTCGCTATCGCGGCGGCAAGCATGGTGAGCGTGTAGACGAGACGACCACCATAACGCCCCGTCCAGATGCCGAGGACGATGCGCACGAGCGAGCCAGTGAGGACCGGGGTGCCGATCAGCAGTCCGAACTCGGCCTCATTGAGGTTGAGCTCTTGCTTGATGCGGATGCCGATGATCGCAAAGATCGTCCAGACGGCGAAACAGAGGGTAAAGGCGACCGTAGAGATCCACAGTGCTTTGGCGGGTTCGCCGGCGGACATAGGCTGCGTTTTCTCGGTGACAGACATGGCTTCTCCGTGGCGCGACAAGGTCGTGCCGATCCATCGCTGGGGGTTAAAAACGAAAAGCCGCTGGTCAGGCTGCGCATGCACGAGGCGCGCGAAATATCCTGATCAGCGGCTTTGCTGGTGGCGCCCGCCGTTGGACGCCGAATTCATGGTCTTCTGCGAGCGCTTATTGCGCCCTCATACTGCGCTGATCGCCATTGATCTGTGCGGTAATAGCCCTGCAAGCTGTGTGCCAGTTTTGCGCATTTATTTTAAGTGATTGAGTATAAATGGAATTTTCAATATTTGACCATCTGCATGTTTTTGCGGCTGCCAGAAAACGTGCAAATCTTTTGTGCGTTGCGGCGATGGCGGGCATCGAACTTTGCTGGCCTTTTGTGCAGGCTGGCACGGATCAGGTCTCATCGCCATGGGAAGCGAAAGGCAGGGCGCTTTTGACGGCAAAGCTCGCGACATAGTCCGGCAGTTCCGTCGGATCAAAGACGTGGCCATCCATGAAGCGGTCGCCCTCGTCATGGCCTTCGATGCGGATATCGGCGTCATCGGGTGCGTTGATGTCGCCGAGAGCCGTGCGATAAAGATCCGGGCGGTACGCGGAGGCGGCCGCCCGCGCCTTGTTGAGGCTGGCCTCGGCCTGTGCCCAGCGGATCATCTGGCTGTAAATCCACAGGGCATGGCTCGGCCTCGGATAGTTTGCGAAGCCGGAATGAAACTGGAAGTAATCGGCGATGATGCGCCGGTTTCCTTTGGCATCGAGGTTGAATTCGCCGGCGAGAACACGGCGAATAATGCCGACGGGGGCAGCGATGTAGCGCGGATCGGCGAGGGCCGCCGCCAGCGCGTCGTGATTATCCGGCCGGTCACACCAGCGGGCTGCTGCGTCGAGCGCCACGATCAGCCTGGAAACGGTCTCCGGATGGCTTTCGGCCCAGTCCGGCCGCATGCCGATCACCTTTTCCGGGGCCGAGGGCCAGATGTCCTGTTTGGTGGCGACGATGCGGCCAAGACCGCGCTCCGAGGCGACCATGTTCCACGGCGCGCCGACGCAGAAACCGTCGATGGCGCCGGCCGCCAGCGCGTCCGAGGTTAGCGGCGGCGGCACGACGACGAGTTTGACATCCTTGTCGGGGTTGATGCCGCCGGCCGCCAGCCAGTAGCGGAATTCGTAATTATGCGAAGAGAAGGGATAGGTGACCCCGAAGGTCGGCAGCGGCTCGCCGCGCGCCTTCATTGCCGCGATGGTTTTTGAAAGGGCATGGGCGTTATCCAACGCGCTTGCCGTTTCCGGCAATCCGGCCTCATCGCGCATCCGTTCGAAGAGCCGCGTCGACAGGGTGATCGCATTGCCGCCGCGCCCAAGGGAAAACGCCGTGATCGTCGGCGAAGGATTGGAGCCGAGACCGAGCATGGAGGCGACCGGCATCGGCGACAGCATATGGGCGATATCGAATTGGCGGAACGCCAGGCGGTCGCGCACATTCGCCCAGGAGACATCCCTGACGAGATCGAGCGTCAGGCCTTGCTTCTCAGCGAAGCCGAATTCGGCCGCCGCAATCAGCACCGATGCATCGACGAGCGGAATGAAACCGGCCCGCAACACTTTCGGCCCTTCATTGTTGACGCGTGCGGGCGAGGGCAGCCCGCCGCTGGAACTGGCGGTGTTCGTCATCATATCCACTCCGGTTTCCTCCGGAAATTCGCCAGGGCGGCCATTACATCAAAAGTCCCGCAGCGGTGACAACGCTCTGGGCGATTTCCGACATCTTCTTCTTTTCGTTCATCGCCGTCTGACGCAGCAAGGCAAAGGCCTCTTCCTCGGACAGACCGCGCATCTTCATCAATATGCCCTTGGCACGCTCGATGAGCTTGCGTTCTTCGAGCGCCGAGCGGGCATCCGCAAGCTCCCGCCGCAGTCGGTTGAAGGCATTGAAGCGGCTGACGGCCATGTCGAGGATCGGTTTGACGCGTTCCTTCTTCAATCCATCGACAATATAGGCGGAGACGCCGGCATCGACCGCGGCCTCGATCGAAGCAGTGTCGGAGCGGTCGACGAACATGGCGATCGGCCGGCTGACCGTACGCGTCAGCTGGAACAGATGTTCCATCATGTCGCGGTTGGGGTTTTCGATATCGATGATGATCACGTCGGGCATCAGTGTTTCGATGGTCCGCGCGATGCCGTTGACCTCATGCACAACGGTGACGCGCGCATGCCCTGCCTCGCGCAGCCCTTCTTCGATGATGGAGGCGCGAATGGCATTTTCGTCGATGACCAGAATCGTCAGAT
Source organism: Rhizobium hidalgonense (assembly GCF_002914525.1). Taxonomy (GTDB): domain Bacteria; phylum Pseudomonadota; class Alphaproteobacteria; order Rhizobiales; family Rhizobiaceae; genus Rhizobium; species Rhizobium hidalgonense. The sequence continues at coordinate 139,054 of NZ_LODW01000033.1, forward strand.
CGAGATGCGTCATTGCTATATTCATGACGCACTGCAGCAATTTTGGCAAGCGCGTCCGCCTGAAAAGTGTGCACAAATAGATGTGCACAAAAATTGGTCGATCTGCCGCTTTCGAGCGCAGTGTGGCCGCACGCATTCTAAGTTCATCAAAGGCTGGCGTCGATACCGTTGTCTTTTCCGGCATGCGGCTGCTTGAGGAAGTCTTTCGTTTCGGCGAAAAGGTCTGCCGCGGCTTGAGGTCGGCAGGAAGTCGCCAAGGGCGTGGGACGATATCCGGCTGATGTTTTTCGACCGGGATCTTGTGACCGTCAAGAGCGGTGATCCTCTGAGCAGAAGGTAAATTAGTGGCGGCCAGTGAATTTCATCCGATCGACCAGGCTACTCCGGGGTTGGCAACGCGCGCACTGCGGGCGATCGAAACCATCCTCGGCGTTGCGGTGGCTGTCGTTCTCGCGGTGCTGCTCTTCACGGTGCTCGTCACTGTCTGCCTGCGCTATTTCTTCGGCACCGGCTTCATCGGCGCCGAGGATCTCGGCATCTGGCTGCATGTCGCCCTGATCGCGCTCGGTGCGCCGCTCAGTCTCAACAGTGCGCTTGCCATGCGCCTCGACGTTTTCGTCAGGATGCTGCCGGAAAAGCTGCAGAAGGTGACGCGGATCGGTGCCGATGTCTTCACCGTGCTTTCGGCGCTGATCCTCGCCTTCGGTGGCAGCGAGATCATGACGATGCTCGGCGGCATCTCGCCGACGCTCGGTCTGCCGGAATGGATCCGCTTCGGCTTTCTCGGCGCCGGCGGCGCACTGATCCTCGTGGTGCTGCTTCTGCAGCGCATCGCCGAAGGCAAGATCCTGGCGGTTGCTCTTTCCCTGACCCTCGGCGTCGCGCTCTATGCGGGCATCCCGCATATCTCGTTTGATCTCGACTGGCCGCCGAGCATTTTCCTTGGGCTGATTGCGGCGTTGGGCCTCTTGCTCGCCGCACCGCTGCCGCATGCCTTTCTTGCTGCTGCCTATGTTGCCATCGCCTTCGGCAGCAGTCTGCCGGAGCCGGCGATCGTCTCCTCCACAGTCACCGGCATATCGAAATTCCTGCTGCTCGCCATTCCCTTCTTTCTGCTTGCCGGCGGCCTGCTGACGGCTTCCGGCGTCGCCAATCAGCTCGTGCGCTTCGCCGCCGCCATGGTCGGCCATCGCCGGGCCGGGCTGGCGCAGACCACGCTTTTGACCAGCGTCCTCTTTTCCGGCGCCTCCGGCTCCTCGGTTGCCAATGCTGCCTTCGGCGCCTCGACCTTCCAGCCCGAACTGGTCAAACACGGCTATCCCCCGGCGCAGGCGGCGGCAATCATCGCCGCGACATCGGTTCTCGACAACATCATCCCGCCATCGATCGCCTTTCTCATCCTTGCCTCGGCGACCAATCTTTCCGTCGGCGCGCTGCTGGTCGGCGGCTTCTTCGCCGGCGGGCTGATGGCCATATGTCTGGCGGTCGCCATCCATCTGACCGTACGAGAGCAGGTGCCCTTGGCGCGCGCAAGCGCAAAACAGCGTGGGCAATCGGCGGTGCAGGCGATCCCGGCTTTCGGGCTCGGTGTCATCGTCGTCGTCGGCATTCGCATCGGCATCGTCACGACGACGGAGGCGGCAGCACTCGCCGCTTTTTACACACTGCTGCTCGGCATCGGCGCGCGGCTGGGCATCCTCTCGCTCTATGCCACCTTCCGCCAGGCGGCGGTCGAGGCGGCGGCAATCGGCCTGCTGATCGGCACGGCCGGTCCCTTCGCCTTCCTGCTCGCCGTCGACGACGTGTCCAGTCTGATCGCGCATCTGACAACGACGCTTGGCGGCAGCGCGCTTGCCGTCATCCTTCTGTCGAACGTCATTCTGTTCGCCGTCGGTCTCGTTCTCGATATCGGCGCCGCGATCCTGCTTTTCGGCCCGATCCTGCTGCCGGCAGCGGTTGCCGCCGGCATCGATCCCATCCAGTTCGGCGTGATCATCGTCGTCAACCTGATGATCCACGGACTGACGCCGCCGCTCGGCATGCTGATCTTCGTCGTCAGCGGCGTCACGCGCATTCCTGCCTCGGAACTCTTTCGGGCCGTCGTTCCCTATCTTCTCGCTCTCCTGGTTTCGCTCGCAATTCTTTGCGCATGGGCCATCATCTTCTAACGAACAGGACAACCTCGTGGATTATTTCAGCCGCCGCAATTTCCTGAAGACCGCCGCCCTCGCCGGAACGGCGCTTGCAGCGCCCGCCTTCGTCCGCACGGCCGCCGCCCGTACGACGACGATCACGATCGCCTCGCTGCTTGGGGACAACAAGCCGGAGACGAAGATCTGGGTGAAGATCGGCGAACTGGTCGAAGCGAAGCTCCCCGGCCAGTTCAGGTTCAATATCGTCAGGAATGGTGCGCTCGGCGGCGAGAAGGAAGTAGCCGAGGGCGTACGCCTCGGCTCTATCCAGGCCAGCCTCTCCACAGTCTCGTCGCTCTCCGGCTGGGCGCCCGAGCTGCAGCTCCTCGACCTGCCCTTCCTCTTCCGCGATGCCGACCACGTGCGCAGGACTGTCAGCGGCGATGTCGGCGCCGATCTCAAGCAGAAGCTGCAGGCGCAGAATTTCGTCGTCGGCGATTACATCAATTACGGCGCCCGCCATCTGCTGACCAAGGAACCGGTGACGCGGCCGGAGCAGCTCAAGGGCAAGCGCATCCGTGTCATCCAGAGCCCGCTGCACACCAAGCTCTGGAGCGCATTCGGCACGACGCCGATCGGCATTCCGATCACCGAGACCTACAATGCGCTCGCAACCGGCGTTGCCGACGCGATGGACCTGACCAAATCGGCTTATGCCGGCTTCAAGCTTTATGAGGTCGTGCCCGATATGACCGAGACCGGCCACATCTGGGCATCCGGCGTCATCTATTATGCCTCGACCTTCTGGGCCGGCCTGAATGACGAGCAGAAGGCGGTGTTCCAGCAGGCCTCCAGTCAAGGGGCTGCCTACTTCAACCAGCTGATCGTCGACGACGAGGCGAAGTCCGTCGAGACGGCGCTTAGCCATGGCGGCAAGCTCCTGAAGCCGGAAGCCTTCGAGGAATGGCAGAAGGGCGCGCAAGCCGTCTGGGCTGATTTCGCGCCGGTTGTCGGCGGCATCGACAGGATCAAAACCGTTCAGGCGGCCTGAGCGAGGGGCGGGCCATTGCTCCTGCAGCTTTTGACGGGACGATGGAAAACCATCGGTCTATTCATCGCGAGCATTAGCCGGAAAAATAATGCGGCAGCAGGCCGGAAATCGAAAGAGCATGCCTTCGGTTATCGTGGTATATGACTTACTTAAAATCCTGGGATGGGACGTTTTTTTCCTTCGGCCGGCGCGATCCTGACGACCGCAATCCAGCGGCCGCATCGGCCGACGGATCCCATGGCCTCGATTTGAGACGAACAAGATTTAACACAAGGCTTTGGAGGGCCGACCATGAGCTTACACATCAACGATATTGCCCCCGATTTTACCGCCGACACCACGCAGGGGCCGATCAGCTTCCATGATTGGATCGGCAACGGCTGGGCGGTGCTGTTCTCGCATCCGAAGAATTTCACGCCTGTCTGCACGACCGAACTCGGCGCCATGGCTGGCCTGGCCGGGGACTTTTCCAAGCGCGGCGCCAAGATCATCGGCATCTCTGTCGATCCGGTGGAAAGCCATGCCAAGTGGAAGAACGACATTAAGACCGCCACCGGCTTCGACGTCGAATACCCGCTGATCGGCGACAAGGACCTGAAGGTCGCCAAGCTCTATGACATGCTGCCGGCCGGCGCCGGCGAAAGCTCGGAAGGCCGCACGCCCGCCGACAACGCCACGGTGCGTTCGGTTTTCATCATCGGTCCCGACAAGAAGATCAAGCTGATCCTCACATATCCGATGACGACGGGCCGGAATTTCAACGAGATCCTGCGCGCCATCGATTCCATCCAGCTGACCGCCAAGCACCAGGTGGCGACACCGGCAAACTGGAACCAGGGCGAGGATGTCATCATCACCGCCGCGGTTTCCAACGAAGACGCGATCACACGTTTCGGCTCCTTCGATACGGTTCTGCCCTATCTCCGCAAGACCAAGCAGCCGACGGCCTGATTCTCTGCCTTCAACCCGCTCCTGAAGCCGCCGCGGCCCGTGGCCCGGCGGCTTTTTCACGCCGTCATTGCGGAATGGGCAAGCTTCGCGGCTTGATCGATGCTATCTAAGATCAGCGTCGCGATGGAAGTCGAACCTGCCGAGATCCGATGATAGGGCGAAAGCGTCAGTCCGACATGGGCAAGAGATCGGCGAAGGCCCTGCTTTCGCTGTGTTTTCTGTTTTCCGTCATAGAGACGCCGAAGGCCCAGCCGGAAGAAAGCGCTTCCGAGCCGGCCTGTCTCTATTCCGGGCCTTCAGCCTTGGGAACTGATGAGACGCTCTGCATCCGCAAGGACAGTTTCAATCGCGATCTCTGCGTCGCAATCGAGCATTTCGCCAGCGCCAATCAACTGCCGCCGGATTATTTCGCCCGTCTGATCTGGCGCGAGAGCACCTTTCGTCCCGATGCCGTCAGCTTCAAAGGCGCGCAAGGGATTGCGCAGTTCATGCCCGGAACGGCGAAACTGCGCGGCCTCGAAGACAGCTATCAGGTGCTGGAAGCGCTCAGGAAATCGGCGCAGTATCTCGACGAATTGCGCGATCGTTTCGGCAATCTCGGCCTTGCCGCCGCTGCCTATAATGCCGGCGAAAACGGCCTTGCCTCTTACCTAGCGTCAGGAAGATTACCTCACGAGACGCGCGGCTACGTCATGGCGATCACCGCTCATACGGTCGAGGAGTGGAAGGATAATCCGCCGGAAGATGCGGCAGCCCCGCTCGACAAGGACAAGCCCTTTCTCGATGGCTGTGTGGCGCTTGCCGAAAGGCGGACATTGAAGGAAGCTCCCTGGCGTCCGGAGGGTGACTGGGCGCCCTGGGGCGTCCAGCTTGCCGCCAACGCAAATGTCGCGGTGGCCCGGCGCATGTTTGTCGATGCGGTGCAGGATCTGCCAGCACCTCTGAATGCGGAGCAGCCGCTGATCCTGCGCCAGCGTGATCGCAGCTTCGGCTTTCGCCCGCGTTATGCCGCCCGCATCGGCCGGCAGACGCGTGTGGAAGCCGACAACCTCTGCAACCAGATCCGCAAACATGGCGGCACCTGCCTTGTCTTCAGGAACAGATAGGGCGCGGGTTCCGCCCGCCCTGATCACGAAAAGTCGCTTGCAAGATCGCGACACGGCGCAGCATAGTCGGCGCGATCACGCCAAAGGGAGGAACGACAATGCGGATTTTGGTCATCGGGGCGACGGGCCATGTCGGCACCTATCTCGTCCCTCGTCTGGTGGAGGCGGGTCACGACGTCGTCACCATCAGCCGCGGCACAGCAAAGCCTTATTCGGCCAATCACGCATGGGCTTCCGTTGACCAGCGGCAGATGGATCGGGCCGAAATGGAGCGGACCGGCGAATTCGGCCCGGTCGTGCGCGGAGTGAAAGCCGATATTGTCATCGACATGATCTGCTTCACGTTGGCGAGTGCCGAACACCTGGTGACGGCGCTGGCCGGGCATGTCGGTCATTTCCTGCACACCGGCACGATCTGGACCCATGGCTACTCCACGATTGTGCCGACCCTTGAAGAGGCGCCGAAGTCTCCCTTCGGTGACTACGGTATCCAGAAGGCGGCGATCGAAACCTATCTGCTGCAGCAGGCAAGGTTACGCGGCTTTCCGGCGACCATTATCCATCCCGGCCATATCGTCGGCCCCGGATGGGCGCCGCTCAATCCGGCCGGCAATTTCAACCCGCAGGTCTTTTCGACCCTTGCCCGCGGAGACGTCCTGGTCCTGCCCAATTTCGGCCTGGAGACGGTCCATCACGTCCATGCCGATGACGTGGCGGCGATGTTCATGGGGGCGATCGCCAGCTGGAATGCGTCGACCGGCGAAAGTTTCCACGCGGTTTCGGAGCAGGCGCTGACGCTTCGCGGTTTTGCCGAAGCCATGTCGCACTGGTTCGGGAAGGAGCCGAAGCTCAGCTTTGCCCCCTTCGACGCCTGGGCCGAAAGCCAGACGGCCGAAGACGCAGAGGCGACATGGGAGCATATCGCCCGCAGCCCGAATTGCTCGATCGCCAAAGCCCGACGCCTGCTCGGTTACACCCCGAGATACACCTCGCTGCAGGCAGTGCAGGAGGCTGTGGGCTGGCTGATCGGGCAGGGGCGGATCAAGATCTGAACCGCCAACACCTAACGGATCAGGATTGCCCTGAAATCATTGACGTTGGTGCCGGTCGGGCCGGTTTCGAAGAGATCGCCGACGGCTGCAAAGCCAGAATAGCTGTCATTGCCGTCGAGCAGCCGGCGCGGATCTAGCCCGGCGGCACGCAAGCGCTTGACTGTGCCGCCATCGGCAAAGGCGCCGGCATTATCCTCCGAGCCGTCGATCCCGTCCGTGTCGGCGGCAAGGAGATGGATGCCCTCCTGTCCGTCGATCGCAAGCGCCATGGCGAGCGCGAATTCGCCGTTGCGTCCGCCCTTGCCGCCCTTGGCTCGCAGTGTCACCGTCGTCTCGCCGCCGGAAAGGATGACCACCGGCTTGGAAAACGGCCTGTTCCGGCCGAGCACCTCGCGGGCGATCGCCGCATGCACCTGCGCCACGTCGCGCGATTCTCCCTCGATCGCATCCGAAAGGATAGCGGGCTCGATCCCCTGCGATTTCGCCAGGACGGCCGCTGCTTCCAGCGACACGCCGGCAGAGGCGATGACGTGATGCGCGTGGCGTAAAAAGACCGCATCGTCCGGCTGCGGCGCATCGGCCTTCGGCGAGTGCAGATGGTCGAGGGCTGCCTGCGGCAGCTGCAGTCCATATTGCTTGACGATGTCAAGCGCATCGTGCCGCGTTGAACTATCCGGCACTGTCGGCCCCGAGGCGACATGGGCGGGATTGTCGCCGGGAATGTCGGAGACGATCAGGCTGACGACTCTTGCTCTGGTGGCTGCCGCAAGTCTCCCGCCTTTGATGGTCGAGAGATGCTTGCGCACGACGTTCATCGCCGAGATCGGCGCGCCCGAAGCCAGCAGCATTTCGTTGAGGGCAATCTCGTCTTCGAGGGTCAGCCCCTCCGGCGGCGCGGGCAGCAGCGCCGAGCCGCCGCCGCAGATCAGGGCGATCACCAGATCGTCTTCCGTCAGTCCATTCACCGTCTCCATCAGCCGTCTTGCCGCGGCAAGTCCTGCCGCATCCGGGACCGGATGGGCGGCCTCGATGATCTCGATGTCGCGCGTCTCGCAGCCATAGCCGTAGCGTGTGACCACCAGACCCTCGAGCGGTCCGTCCCAGACGCTTTCGAGCGTTCGCGCCATCTGCGCAGCACCCTTGCCGGCGCCGATCACCACGGTCCTTCCCTTCGGCCTGTCAGGCAGGTTCGCCCTGATGCCGGTCAGCGGATCGGCGGCGCGAACCGCCGCGTCGAACAGGCTTTTCAGGAAATCGCGGGGAGTTGATATCGTCATCGGTGTCTCTGCCTGGAGTGTCGATCGTGATGTGAACTGTCGGCGTATCGGCGGGCCGGCGTCAAGGTCGAAGGCGACACGGCGTGACGGCTTCGGTTGCAAATTCTGATTCGTGGAAAGAACGGGTACGACGGATAGAAAGCATTAACCATAGTCCCGTAGACAACGAACAGGATCAAAGGAACCTGCGTTCGATGGCTACTGAAATGACCTGCCGCCCCGCCGCCCTGAGTGAAGGCGTGGTGATTGCTTTTCCTTCCGGAACCGGAACCGCCAATATCGAGCGCTGCGCCCGTGAACTCGGCCGGCGACATGGCGCTGATGCGATAGAATTCTGGAGAGCGGAATGCCGCAGGATTGCCGATCAGCTTCTGGCAGCCGGGATGCCGGAGAGCGACGTCGGCGAGCGGGTGCTGCAGTTTCAGCAGGATGTCCAGATCGAACTCGTCCTCAGCCATCAAAACGGGCCGCTGCCCAAGTCTCGGAACCGATAACGGCAATTTTCGACAATTACCGCAGCAGCCCGGCCGACCGGAGGGCGTCTTCAATGACCTGCTGAATGCCGCCGCGGTCGCTGCCGGTAGTGGATGTAGCCGCGGTGTTTTGCGCAGCAGAGAGGTCTGCCTTGCGTCGTTTTTCAAACGAGGGAACCAGACCCCAGGACCTGGCAATTTCGACGGTCGAGGAAATTCCGACGTCGAGCATGAAGGGGCCGCTTGCCCCGTAGCCGGTGCCGACATCGAGCGGCGTGCCGTGGTCCATGCCGGCAATCGTATAGAGCTCGATCACCTCGACCCCATGGGCATCTGTCCAGACCCTCCGCTGGTGTCGTCCGATATTTTCCACGCGCGACGGTAGTGCGTCGATGCCGTGGACGTTTCTCCATTGCTCGACGATTGCATTCGCATTGGATGGCACGACGGTTCTGTCCGCGCTTCCCTGCCAGAGCGATAATGTCGGCCACGGGCCTCGGTGGCCTGAGGCGTTTCTCAAGCGCAGTTCCAGTTCTCGAGCGGTCGGGCCGCCATGACCGCGCATTCGGTCGAAGGCCTCGGGAATGGTCGCAGCACTTGCATAGGGCAGGCCGGCAATGATGGCGCCGCCCGCAAAAACCTCCGGGTAGGTGGCAAGCATCGCGGCGGTCATCGCGCCACCGGCCGAAAGCCCGGTCACGAAAACGCGCCTGCTGTCGATACTGTGTTCCGCAACGACCTTTGCGATCATCTGCCGAATGGAAAAGACCTCGCCGTGATCCCGGCGTATATCCTCCGGGTTAAACCAGTTGAAGCAGAGATTTTGATTGTTTGACCTCCGCTGCTCGGGAAACAGCAGCGCGAAACCATAATCTTCGGCCAAGCCAGACCAACCCGCCCCGATATCATAGCCGGCGGCAGTCTGCGTGCAGCCGTGCAGGACGACGACTAGGGCCATGTTTCTTGCGCGCTTCGACGGCAGGTAGATATAACCTCCCAAAGCACCCGGGTTCGTACCAAATGCGGCCAGAGCGACCAGATCGGGATTGTCCTGCATGGGGCGGGGGCGAAACGTTCCTCGCAGCGCAGCAAGGCGTGCGAGTGTGTCTGACATAGATCTCATGAAAGTCTCCGCCAATCAGCTGCCGGGATGGCGGTGATGCATGACTAAACGCGTCAGTCGGCGGAAAGTTGCTGCGCTGCACAATATTTTCTGAGTAGCCGGATTTTCCGAGTGCGTGGGCAGCTCGGCAGCCCGAGGAACTTCGGCCCGGAAATGACGTTGAAGTTGGCGATCGACAGCATGATGCTGCGATCCAGCGAGGCTTTTCAGATGTCGAACAAACCCAACTTCTTCTCTTCTTTTGCAACCGCCGTCGCCGATTTTTCGGGAAAGCCGTTCACCTTTGTCGCGGCTTTGACGCTCGTGCTTGGCTGGGCGGTTTCCGGCCCTTTTTTCGGCTATTCTGAAACCTGGCAACTGGTGATCAACACAACCACGACCATCATTACCTTCCTGATGGTATTTGTGTTGCAGAATAGCCAGAACCGTGACGGCAAAGCAGTCCAGGCCAAGCTTGACGAACTCATCCTGACGAGCCAGGCCGCCAACAAGTTCGTCGGCATCGAAAAGCTGGAGGAGGGTGAACTCAGAGAAATGAGCAAGACACTTGCCGCGCAGGCCGAATGCGTCGAGGAAAAAGCGGATGAGAAATCTGCGGCACAGGCAACCTCCACCTGATGCATATCGCCTCGATGCGACGCGCTTCAGTTCATCGTCTCTGAGATCTGGTCTTGGTGTTGCTGGCGCATTTCCTCAATGGCCTCAGCCTCTTTCTTCTCGGCCGCAATCCAGTGGTTTCCGGCCTTGCTTGATCGGATCAGTTCGTCAAGCTTGGTTTGGAGCGCCATCATGTCCCGATTTTGGGAGTGCTGCACCAGCAATAAAATGAAAAATACGATGAGAGTCCCCACCATGTTGGTCAGCAGAAACCATTGTCGTGGGTAAGATAAGTGCAGACCGACTGCCGCCCACAAGACTGCGACTATGATGAGCGTTATAGGTACCGCGCGATGCCCTGCCCACAAGACGGCCAAGTCGGAAATCTGTCGAAAACGCCAGCGCATACGGCTCTCCACAGCGCACAACATTGAAGATGGAGCAGATCGAAGCCGTTTCCATCACCCTCATTCAATAAAATGCGCGGCGCGAACGGTGTAAAACCCGCGTTTCCGCGGGTTTTATATGACGACGGCCGTATCTCATGGCGACAAGAGATCAATTCAGTTTGACCGACGGTTCCCGGCCCCAGACACGCAGTTTGCCGAGCGCCTTGATGAAGGCTGCGACATCCCCAGCCGCGCCAAGCGCAATCACGCCCTCGTCCAGTGAATCTGCAATTCCGGCCCTCTGCATGAGTGGCAGCGCGGTTTTCACATAGCCGATGAACTTGCAGTGCACGAAGGCATCCGACACGAAATCATGGGCCGTTGCCTCCTTCAGCAGATCGCTGGCTCCCTCTGACGAGGGCAGCAGCGCGACGGCGTCGTAGAGCACCGAGGGTCCGCCATCGATCATCTGATGCGCCTCGATCCAATTGCCGTCGGAAAGTGTCACGCCGCCGATCTTTGGCGCGATGACTTCGAAGGTTGCCTTCTGTTCGGTGATCTCGGCAAGCAGCGCCTTGAAGATCGCAGCGTCGCTGCCATCGGTGACGAGAATACCGAGCTTGCGCCCTTCGAAGCGCTGCGGACCACGCTCGATAATGCTGAGCGCCGGCGACGGCTCGAGGTCCTGGCGTGTCGGCATGGCGGCATCGGCAGGCTTCGGCATCGATTTGAAGCCGAGTGCGTGGCCGACCTTGCCGGCCAGGGTCTCGTCGATGTTCAGGAGATGCGAGACCATGCGCTCGCGAATGACCGGGGTTTCGACCTTGCTCAGTTCGAAGGTCAGCGCTGCGGCGATATGGCGTTGCTCCGGCGGCGTCTGGCTGATGTAGAACTGCCGGGCCTGGCTGTAGTGATCGGCAAAGCTTTCCGGCCGCAGCCGGACCTTGGCACCCTGCTCCTCGGCCGGGAAGTGACGATAGCCCTGAACCGGCGACTCTCGCGGTCCCTGATTCCACGAATTCGGTTGGTAATTGACCCGCCCGACGGGATTGCGCATCGCCATGTGGCCGTCCTGCTGGAAATTGTGGAAGGGACATTTCGGAGCGTTGATCGGCAGATGCGTGAAATTCGGGCCGCCCAGACGTTTCAGCTGCGTGTCGAGATAGGAGAAGTTCCGTCCCTGCAACAGCGGATCGTTGCTGAAATCGATGCCGGGCGGAACGTTCTGGGTCATGAAGGCGACCTGCTCGGTCTCGGCGAAAAAGTTTTCGGGCATGCGGTTGAGCACAAGCCGGCCGACCGGTTTGACCGGCAGAATCTCTTCCGGAATGATCTTCGTCGGATCGAGGACGTCGAAATCGAACGTGTCGGCGAAGTCCTGATCGAAAAGCTGAACACAAAGTTCCCATTCCGGAAAGTTGCCTGACTGGATCGATTGCCAGAGGTCGCGGCGATGGAAATCCGGATCCGCACCGTTGATCTTGACCGCCTCGTTCCAGGCGACGGATTGCAGGCCGAGCTTCGGTTTCCAGTGGAATTTGACGAAGGTCGATTCATCGGCCGCGTTCACGAAGCGGAAGGTGTGAACGCCAAACCCCTCCATGAAACGGAAGGAGCGTGGGATGGCACGGTCCGACATGACCCACATGATCATATGCATGCTTTCCGGGGTGAGGGAGATGAAGTCCCAGAAATTATCATGCGCCGACTGCGCCTGCGGAAATTGCCTGTCGGGCTCCGGCTTCACGGAATGGACGACGTCGGGAAACTTGATCGCGTCCTGAATGAAGAAAACGGGAATGTTGTTGCCGACCAGATCCCAATTCCCCTGCTGCGTGTAGAGCTTCACCGCGAAGCCGCGGACATCGCGCGCCAGATCGAAGGACCCCTTGCTGCCGGCGACCGTCGAAAACCGCACGAAGGCCGGTGTCTTTTCGCCGGGCCGCTGGAAAAGATCGGCCCGGGTATAGGCGGCCAGCGATTCATATGTTTCGAAATAGCCATGGGCGCCGTAACCGCGCGCATGCACGACCCGCTCGGGGATGCGCTCGTGATCGAAATGAAAGATCTTTTCGCGAAAATGGAAGTCGTCGATGAGGGCGGGGCCGCGGGCGCCGAGACGGAGCGTATTCTGATCGTCGGAGACCGGGCCGCCTTGTGCTGTGGTCAGCACCGGCATGCCGTCTTCGGCAAACTGATGCAGCTCACCGCCTGCACCGCGGTGCATTTTCTGATCATGAATCGTTGCGTCGTCCGAGGGCGAGGTCTTCGTCGTCTTGGCCATTTATTTTCTCCGGAAAGCGTTTGACCTAACCGAAGCTCAAAAATGGCGACATGTTCCGCCCGCGGCAAAATAAACAGCGGCGTCGCGACGGGTTGCGCGTGATAACGACATTAAATCAGATGCATAAAAGAGGGCGCGGGGTCTTTCGACCCCGCGCCCGATGATTTCCGCCGGTTGTCAGAGCCGCGTAACGAGGAGATCTTCCTCTTCGTCGCGTTGCGATCCGCCAAACGCTGCAGCGGCAGAGGCGATGAAAGCCCCAATCAGAAGTGACAAGGAGCCGAGCAAGGCCGTGGTCGACGCCGCCTTGCGTGCCTCATCGGCAGCTTTCTGGGTGGCAACCTTGGCATCGTCGATGCGCTTCAGCACCGTGTCGACGCGAGTGCGCGCATCGGCTTCTGAAAGACCGGTTCGAGCAGAAACGATGGTGGCAAGATAGGCCTTGTCATCATCGGGAATCTGGCCTTGGGCGGCGCCGTTGAGGAGGATGCGTGATACCTCGGATGTTGCTGCGGCATCATTGGATGTCGCCGCCGCGCGAGCCTGATCAGGGCGCAATAATGCGTCGGTAAAGTAGGAAGTGGAGAGGTCCGCCGGCGAGGTTGCCGACGATGCTGCTGCCGTACCGGCGGCCGTGGCCGCCGACCCCACGGCTTGTGCACCTGCGCCGGCCAGCGAGGTCAGCGACGATGCAAGAAACCCGGCGACGAAGACGGTCGCCAGAGCCCAACTTAAGAAACCATGCGCCGTATCACGGAAGAAAACTTCATCCGTGTGAACGGCCGCCCATTTCGTCCGCAGCCGGCCGGTAATATAGCCGCCGAGCGCTGAGGAAAGCCATTGCACGAGAACCAGCCAGATTGCCGCCGTCACGCCGAGTGTGCCGAGCGAACTGCTTTGCCCCGACCAGGGGGAGACCATTGTCAGCCCGAGCCCGGATCCGAGAAGCAGAAGGATCAGGGTTACGCCGATGGCAGCGGCAGCACCGCCGAAGATGGGGCCCCACGTCATGGCCGATTTGGAGGATTCGACCGGAGTGGCAACCTCTCCGGAACCTATCATTGAAACCGACATGATCTGTTCCTATCGCATAAACAGAGCAAGAAGGATGATGATAGGCAGTGGAACACCGAGCAGCCAAAGTAGAATACCGCGACCCATGAGAGACCTCCTGTCAGGGTTGACCTTACGTTGTTGATGCCACTCAACTTTTTACTGCGCCGATTGTTCCCGGCCGGTTTGGAACTGGCAGGAAGAATTTCCCAACGCCCTCCGGTAGCGGTGTAAGTCAATCTCTCGGCAGCTTACCAAGCAACAAGAGATTGTCGGACCGGTTGCCGCATTCTCGTCATTTGAGGCGTCCGGCCAGTCTGGCGAGAGACAGGTCTAGGCCGCAGCGCCGGGCAATGCCCCGGCGCTCGAGAAGTGACTGGTAACCGCAGACGCCACAGCGGGCGTGGACGACGAACCATTGCGGCAAGGTTGCGAGCGTCTGCTTTTCCTCGACGGCAAAGCCCTCAGGGGGCGCGAGCTCGATACTGCGGCGATGTTTCATGTTCGTTGGGCAGTCGGCCGCGATCCCGCTGTCATGCTGCCGATTGTCTGCCCTTCTGCGAGGGCAAGCTGAAGTCGCAAATGACGGCAATCCAGCAGCAACGTCGTGATGGCGGCACGGACGTCGCCATCGTGGTAGGCGACAACTGCGTCGACGTCTTCCTTCAGCGCTTCTTCTGCCAGTTTCTCGGCGATTTGCGGACGCACGGCCTTGATCTCTTTCGGAGTTATCAGATGCAAGTTCTCAGATTGGCGGCAGTATTGCCGATGTTCTTATTATGTTCCGGTCAGATCCCGAGTCAAGAGCGGGGGATAGTCCGCGCAGCTCATTCCGGGCCCTGTGTGAACGGGCGATTGGACGACCCACCCAAAACGGGCGAAGTGCGGCGAGGAGGGGCGATGGCGCAGATATCGACGGAAATATTGCGCGTTCGCCGCTGACGCCAGCCGAGGAGAATACATATATGTTTCCACATGGGGTGCTCTGGACGGAGATGAATTGCCGGAAATTTCTCCTGCCATTTCTCTTTTGGCAGAAGGCACCGATCATTTTGCCTACGGCCTGAATTGGAGAAGTATCGATGAACGGATTACGGGCATTTCTAGCTGCCGGAGTGATCACGCTTGCCGCCATAGCCTCGGCCTGCTCGACCGCGCCGAATTCATACGGTTCGGCATCGGGATATCAGCCGGGAGATTCGATGAACCCAGCTTGTGCGGATGGATTTCGCCCTGGCGACGGCCGTTCGTGCAGCTACTAGGGCGGTCGGCTCAGCCCGCTACGGCTTCATCGGGCCAACCGCGGCGCCATACCGAGAGCCATCGCTGATGCTATCCGGTACGCGTGCTCCCATGATCAAGACAGAACGGCCACGTGATCTCGTGGCAGCGACGTGACGTCAATCTGCCGCCCGACCCCATTCTTAAGTTAATGGCGGTCGCGTTCTGCGGCAGTCTGTATACCATCAAACCGGCAACGCAAAGATGGCCGCTCGAGACAAGAACATGCGGCTTGGCAACATCCGCCGCTATCTGTCGGGATCTGACCAATCCCGGTGCGAGGAGCGGTGGCCGCCTTCGATGAGGTTTTCTTGGAGTTGAAGCAATGAGGTCGGCGCGATCGTGTTCACGCCGACCCTCCCCAACCATCATCTGCATGGCCCAGTTTACCCGTGGTCGCCAGCGGCGCTTTCGTGCAGGAACTTTATGCCGCTTGCGGCACCCGGCACCCCTCGCAGATAGCCGGTGGCGGCCGGCTGTGCTGCCGGTGGGTGCTTGCCTTGACGCCTGCAGGCAGCATGAACACCGATGGCCGGCGCGGTCACCACCTGCGCCAACAGCAGCAGCGCGCCGGACGGTCTTCCTTCAAGCGCGCAGCCGTTCATCGGAGGTTAATGCTTATTAACCCAGAATCGCGGCTTGAAAGGATGTGCCGATGAAGATGCTTTTTTCCTCGCTTGCAGCCATGGTCTTGTCTGCATCTTTCGCCCTGCCGCTAAACGCCACGCCAATCGTCGTGCCGAAAGCCATGGCGATGCACGCCGCCGACGTCGAGCAGGTCAAACACCGTCGCCACGGTAATGGACATGCGTATGGCCACTGGAAGAAAAGCCGATACGCTTACCGCGACTGCCGGTACTACGGCTCGTGCTACCGTCCTCGGCAGTATGGCTATCGCGACTATTACGGCTATCGCGACGATTACCCCTATCGTCGTCGGTCAGGTGTGACCGTGTACTTCGATTTTTAGTCGGCAGTTCACTTGAAGCAGTCGGCTTGACCTCACCACGCCACCACAGCAGCCCGTCGATCGACCAACCCGGCGGACGTTTTGTTTCCGGCGCCTGAACAAAGAAAAAGGTCGGGGCGAATGCTCGCGCCGACCCTTCTTTGATTGCATCCGCACGGTGCCAGTACATCCGTGGTCACCAGCAAAAGCTATCCGGTAGATTGAATTTATGCGCCTCGTGAATTTTCGCAAGGATTAGGGAGTGCTGATTTAGGGCTAGGCGAGGGGGGCGCCAACCTCTTTGTCGCCTGCCCGGCCGGCGGCGTTTCCGTTTCTCGCCATCGTAGTAAAGAGGGCACTCACCATAAATTGCCAATTCGAGAGGAGGCTGCGGCGGTTCCTGATCGCCGGGTTCATGTCTGTAGAGGTGCGCGCCGTCAATCCAGTCTTGACCGATGCGACAAGCTTCTGAGCAAGATTGATCGCAGGCTTCTGGATTTCGCCGGAGCTCAGTTGATGAGCTGACGGGAAGATCGACCGGAATAAACCCTCCACAGCAGAGAACGCGGATCTCATGGGCATCCAAAAGGGGGAGAAAAGCGGGGAAGTAAGTGCCTGCTCCGGACGTCTCAACGAAACAGGCAATTAACTTGAAAAATGGCTCCCCGGGCCGGATTCGAACCGGCGACCTGTCGATTAACAGTCGAATGCTCTACCGCTGAGCTACCAGGGATCACTGCTTGGCGCGGTGTGAGTGGGCTAATACAAATGCTTTCCCGATTTGCCAAGCGGTTTTTTCAAAAAAATGAAATGAACTTGTATTTGGGATGCCTGCGCCCATCTCTGGGGAATGACGAACGGGAATGATTACGGCGAGGCGAGGGGCGGCGAAAAGCCCGGGAAGCGGGCAAAGCGCTTCGGCATCGATCATGCGAGCGGCAGGCTATTGCTCGGCTCCTTCAGCATCGGCTTGCCGCGCTCGCGCATCGCGCGGATGGGAATCGGCGTCGCCCTCATTCTTTGTGGGTTTCTGGGGTTCCTGCCGATCCTGGGCTTCTGGATGCTGCCGCTCGGCTTCCTCGTGCTTTCGCACGATCTGCCGGTCGCACGCCGGCTTCGGCGGCGGCTGGCAGTCTGGTGGCACAGGCGGCGGAAACCGGCCGACTGACGACCACCCCGGGGGGCATGGAACGGCGGAGCGCTTTTCGCATTCGTGGTTTATGGAATGTAAAACGCCGAAAACGCGTCCAATGGGCCAGGTGAGGAAATGAAGGCATTTTTTGTAATCGCCCTGTCCACGGCGACGATCTTCTCCGGCGTTTTCCCCGCTGAGGCTCAGGTCGATAGCCGCGGATTTGACGCGCGCGGCATTTGCCGTCGTTCGGAAGGCTGCGTGGTCGATCACGGCCAGGGTGGCAGCTATAAAGGTCCTCGCAACTATCGCAATTTCAACGGCCGGAACGAGCGGGATGGCGACAACGACCGCGGCCGGGACGATCGCCGCTTTCGCAACCAGAACAGAAGCGACAATTTCGAGGCTGCATCCAGCCGCATTGCCGCGCTGCAATTCAGCCGGCATCGGCCTAATTCGATCTGAGTTCGCTTTCCTCGAAAGTGCCGCCATGATCCGGATCAAGGCTGGTGGCCAACAACAGGCTGCAGGCGGCCAGGATGAGGACGAGCTTCATCGCGTAGGACACGGAAACCGCATATCTGCGGCCCGGTGATACGCGGGAGGGCGCAATATAATAGTTGTAGTAGAAGTGCGGATCGGTCGTTTCCAGCAGGTTCTGGTAGACGTGCGGTGGAATGTCCGCATGTTTGACGGTTGGAGAACCCGGGAATTTTACATGAAGATCCCGGCTCTCGGCATCATATGCGGCACGCGCGTGCTTCGATTTGAGGGCAGCCCAATCCATTGCAGCTCCTATCACCCTCCCGGAGGCAATATGAGGCCCGCGGGGCGATCGTCAAGCTAACGATTTGTTTCAAATGCGATCAGGGCGGGCAGCGGGGCATCGCTACGGTCATGGAATTTCCAGCCTGTGACGTGCGCTAGAAAACGGTCCTTTCGGCAACTGCGGAATAGCGTTTTTCGGAAATGCCCTCTTGCGATTTCCTTACGATCATTCTAAACGCTCGCCACGGCTCAGATAACGAGCCCGTGAGGCCTCGTGGCGGAGTGGTGACGCAGAGGACTGCAAATCCTTGTACCCCGGTTCAATTCCGGGCGAGGCCTCCAACATCTTCCCACATGACATAACTCGGCTGAAATGCACCCAGGCGGCGACGCCCGCATTGGCGCCTGAGGCGCAGTGCCACCCGCGCCGCGTACCGTCGCATGTCGTGACGTCCGTCGGCATGGGATTGCCACAGACTCTATGCGGAGACGATGTTTGAGCGCGTTCGCGCGCCCTTATCACTTCAAGGTCGTTTCGCCGTCCAGCAGCCCGCAGCAGAAGATGCCGATGAGCGCTGCAAGGATGAAGAAGTCGAACAGCGTCAAATACTCCAAAATCGCAGACATGGCCTGCTCCTCCTATTTCCTCCGTTGAAAACAATAACATGAAGGGGCAGGGGATTCCACGTTGCGTTGCAGCGCCTCATTGCCTCTGTGGCGCGGAAGAAGCGTTTGTCGGATTCTTTTCGCCGGCGGCTGCCAAGCCTTGAAAGCATCGGTGGCGGGGATTAAGAGACGAGGGACAGGAACCGCTTTCAAGAGCGAGAGGACATGATGGATTTCGAAGCAGCGCGCGCA
Organism: Rhizobium hidalgonense; assembly: GCF_002914525.1. Classification (GTDB taxonomy): domain Bacteria; phylum Pseudomonadota; class Alphaproteobacteria; order Rhizobiales; family Rhizobiaceae; genus Rhizobium; species Rhizobium hidalgonense. The sequence goes on from NZ_LODW01000033.1 coordinate 157,530, forward strand.
AAGATGGTCGACACCCAGGTTCGCACGACGGACGTTACGTCGCATTCCGTGCTGACGGCGTTTCTCACGGTGCCGCGTGAGGCATTCGTGCCGGAGAAGGCGAAGCTGCTGGCCTATATCGACAACGACGTCGAGATATCGGCTGCCGCACCCGGAAAGCCGGCACGCTTCCTGATGGAGGCATCGCCGCTCGCCAAGCTGCTGCAGCTGGCCGCGATCACCAAGGATGATTTCGTTCTCGAAGTCGGCTGCGGCACCGGTTACACATCGGCGCTGCTGTCGATCATTGCCGGCTCGGTCATCGCCCTCGAATGCGACGAGGCGCTGGCCGCCGAGGCGAAGACGCAGCTCGCCGGCTACGCCAAGGTCGAGGTGGTCACCGGGCCGCTCGAAAAGGGCTACGCTGCCGGCGCTCCCTATGATCTGATTTTCGTCAATGGCGCAGTCGAGGAGGTTCCGACAGCTCTTCTCGGTCAATTGCGTGATGGCGGCCGTCTTGTGACGGTCGAAGGTTACGGCAATGCCGCCCGCGCCAAAGTGTTCGTCGCCGAGCGCGGCGCCGTTTCGGAAAACGTCTTCTTCAACGCTTCGGTCAAGCCGCTGCCGGGTTTCGCCAAGGTGCGCGAGTTCGTTTTCTGATCTGATTTTGTCGATGCGTTTAGCAATGGGCGCCATCGGCGCCCATTTTTTTATCGGGGCCGCGTGAGCGCCTTCACAAACATGATTTATCCTGACGCCGCCATGTCGAAAACACCAGGTAACAAAACTGTGCATGGCCGCACTCAATTGATTCGCGATGATTTTTTTCATGGCTGGGGTATTCTAAGGTCGTGGTGATTCGGATGAACGCTCCACATCGTCCGGTCGTTGTTTTTGGATAACGGGGATAGAAATGGCTCAGCCAAGTGTAGCGCGTGAACCGTCCATGGAAGAAATTCTGGCCTCCATCCGCCAGATCATCGAAAGCAATGAGCCCGGCGCGGGCAAGGCGATTTCCGCATCCCTGCCGCCGGTCTACGGCGCCGACGAGGATGACAACGGCTCCGAAATCCATCTGACGGTGGATGACACCTATGCCGGCGTGGAGTTCCCCGAGCCGGCCCTGCGCTCCTCCGATCCGCGTTTCGTTGCCGCCAATTCGGCCGGCACCGCCCCCGAAGCTGAAGTGCCGGCCCGCGCCCTGTCGCTTGCCGATGTCGCCGCCCGCGTGCGCGCCGCCTCCGAGCGCAGCGCCGTGCAGGCCGGTCAGGCACTGCGCGAAATTCCGAGCGGCTTCCGTCAGCCCGAGCCGCAGCCGGCCCCGATGCCGGAAGCGCCGCGCGCCGCGGCACCGCAGCCGCAGTCGGCTCAGCCTGTTTTCGAGGCTACCCCGTCCGTTCAGCAGGTCGCAATTCAGCAGCCGGTCGAGGCGCCGGTGTTTGCAGAAACCCCGGCGGTCGCAGTCGCCGAGCCGGCGCCTGCCGTGGAGACGGCGTTGCCGCCTTTGGAACCGGTCCAGTCCTCGGCCGAGCGTTTTCTGCCGAGCCTCGCCGACGAGGTTCAGCCGAACCTGCTTTCCGAGAATGCCGGCCTGCAGATCAGCCGCTCCTTCGAAGAGCTCGCCGCCGCCATCGACGGTGCGGAGCGCCGCTCGCTGGACGAGATCGCAGAGGATATGCTGCGCCCGATGCTGCGCGAATGGCTCGATGATAATCTGCCGACGCTGGTCGAGCGGCTGGTGCGCGAGGAAATCGAGCGCGTGGCGCGCGGCCCGCGCCGCTGATCGGATTGCTTTTTCCTGAAAAGCCGCTCCGGTCTCCGGGGCGGCTTTTTTATTGACTTGCCGGTGCCCATCCTATTTACAAACGCCACCCTCGAACCTCGAAAATTGGTCAGAAAATGCTCGACAAGACCTATGATTCTGCTGCCGTCGAACCCAAAATCGCCGCGAAATGGGATGAGGAAGACGCTTTCCGCGCCGGCGCGAACGCCAAGCCCGGGGCCGAGACCTTCACCATCGTCATCCCGCCGCCGAATGTCACCGGTTCGCTGCACATGGGCCATGCGCTCAACAACACGCTGCAGGACATCATGGTGCGCTTCGAGCGCATGCGCGGCAAGGACGTGCTCTGGCAGCCCGGCATGGACCATGCCGGCATCGCCACGCAGATGGTCGTCGAGCGCAAGCTGATGGAACAGCAGCTGCCTGGCCGCCGCGAAATGGGCCGCGAGGCCTTCATCGACAAGATCTGGGAGTGGAAGGCTGAATCGGGCGGGCTGATCTTCAACCAGCTGAAGCGGTTGGGCGCGTCCTGCGACTGGTCACGCGAACGCTTCACCATGGACGAAGGCCTGTCGAAGGCCGTGCTCGAAGTTTTCGTCACGCTCTACAAGGAAGGCCTGATCTACAAGGACAAGCGCCTCGTCAATTGGGACCCCAAACTCCTGACGGCTATTTCCGACATGGAGGTCGAGCAGCACGAGGTGAAGGGCCATCTGTGGCATCTGCGCTATCCGCTCGAGCCCGGCGTCACCTATCAATATCCGATTGCCTTCGATGAGGAAGGCAAGCCGACCGAATTCGAGACGCGCGACTATATCGTCGTTGCGACGACGCGGCCGGAGACGATGCTCGGGGATACCGGCATTGCCGTGAACCCCGAAGATGAGCGCTATAAATCGATCGTCGGCAAGCATGTCATCCTGCCGATCGTCGGCCGCAAGGTTCCGATCGTCGCCGATTCCTATGCCGACCCGACGGCCGGCACGGGTGCGGTGAAGATCACGCCTGCGCACGACTTCAACGACTTCGAAGTCGGCAAGCGCGCGAAGCTGCGCGCCATCAACGTTATGAACGTCGATGCCACGATTACCATCAAGGACAACGAGGATTTCCTCGAAGGCCTCGACAACCCGGCCGCACTGCATGGCGCCTGGGACCGTCTGGAAGGGCAGGACCGTTTCTACGCGCGCAAGATCATCGTCGAGATTTTCGAGGAGGCCGGCCTCGTCGACAAGATCGAACCGCACAAGCATATGGTTCCGCACGGAGACCGCGGCGGCGTGCCGATCGAGCCGCGGCTGACCGAACAATGGTTTGTCGACAATAAGACATTGGGACAGCCCGCGCTTGAATCCGTTCGCGAGGGAAAAACCAGGTTCATTCCGAGGAACTGGGAAAACACCTATTTCAACTGGCTGGAGAACATCGAGCCGTGGTGCATTTCGCGCCAACTCTGGTGGGGGCATCAGATTCCCGCCTGGTATGGCCCGGATGGTCAGGTCTTCGTCGAGCAGACCGAGGAGGAGGCGCTGCAGGCGGCGATCCAGCATTACCTCTCGCATGAGGGGCCGATGAAGGCCTATGTCGAGGACCTGCTCGAAAACTTCAAACCGGGCGAAATCCTGACGCGCGATGAAGACGTGCTCGATACGTGGTTCTCCTCCGCGCTCTGGCCCTTCTCGACTCTCGGTTGGCCCGACCAGACGCCGGAACTTGCCCGCTACTATCCGACGAGTGTTCTGGTCACAGGTTTCGATATCATTCCGTTCTGGGTCGTTCGCATGATGCAGATGGGCCTGCATTTCATGAAGGACGAGAATGGCGATCCCGTCGAACCCTTCCATACGATCTACATTCACGCGCTGGTGCGCGACAAGAATGGGCAGAAGATGTCGAAGTCCAAGGGCAACGTCATCGATCCCCTGGAATTGATCGACGAATACGGCGCCGATGCGCTGCGTTTCACCCTGGCAATCATGGCGGCGCAGGGCCGCGACGTGAAGCTCGATCCGGCCCGCATCGCAGGCTATCGCAATTTCGGCACCAAGCTCTGGAACGCCACGCGTTTCGCCGAGATGAACGGTGCCAAGAGTGATCCGTATTTCGTGCCCGAGGCTGCCGAACTCACCATCAACCGATGGATCCTGACGGAACTTGCCCGTACGGAACGTGACGTTACGGAAGCGCTCGAATCCTTCCGTTTCAACGATGCCGCCGGCGCGCTCTACCGTTTCGTCTGGAACGAGGTCTGCGACTGGTATCTCGAACTGCTAAAGCCGGTCTTCAACGGCGAGGACGAGGGCGCCAAGGCCGAGGCGCAGGCCTGCAGCGCCTATATCCTCGAAGAGATCTACAAGCTGCTGCATCCCTTCATGCCCTTCATGACCGAAGAGCTCTGGGCGCATACGGCAGGCGAGGGCAAGGAGCGCGACACCTTGGTCTGCCATGCCGAATGGCCCTCGCCCTCCTATGCCGATAACGGGGCCGCCGACGAGATCAACTGGCTGATCGACCTCGTCTCCGGCATCCGCTCGGTGCGCGCCGAAATGAACGTGCCGCCGTCGGCGACAGCGCCGCTCGTCGTCGTCAAGGCCAACAACCTGACGCGCGAAAGGCTGTTCCGCCACGACGCCGCCATCAAGCGGCTTGCGCGCGTCGAGGCGATATCGCTGGCCGACGATGCGCCGAAGGGGGCTGCTCAGATCGTCGTCGACGAGGCGACCATCTGCCTGCCGCTCGGCAATCTGATCGACCTTTCCGCTGAAAAAGCCCGGCTGGAAAAGGCGATCGGCAAAATGGAAGGGGAGATCTCGCGCATCGACGGCAAGCTCTCCAACGAGAAGTTTGTCGCCAATGCCAATCCCGACGTGGTCGACGCCGAGCGTGAGCGCCTCGAGGAGCTGAAGGGGCAGATCGCCAGCTTGAAGACCGCGCTCTCCAGGGTGAGCGAAGCCGGATAAGTTTCAGCCCTCGTTTTGGCAAGCTATTTCAAAGACGCGCTCCCCAGGGGCGCGTCTTTTGTCGTTTGGGCGCGCGTTGATTCGGTCCTGAAAACGCTGATTTCAGGCGCTAAGGCTGTGGATTGTGGCTTCCCGGGCCTCCTGCGGGCGAAAACTGTCACTGTTGTCGGATTGATACAGCTTCCGCAATGTGTGGAATGAAAACCCAAAACCCCATCTGAAAATCGGCCGCTCTGGAATAAAATTTTATTAACCAGATTTTTTGACGTGTCCGTCAATTTCTTTACGTAAGTTGGCCGATCTAAGGCCTGGGAGCACCGCCGTGGGGCGCGTTGCCAGGTCGAGCGAACACTTACTAGAGTGGCGTCACATCAATTGCTGGAGTGGGGGAGACACAATGGCATCGCGTAGGTTTTCCAAGGGCGTTACGTCGCTCGTTCTTTTTTCGTCGCTTGCATCCCCGTCCTTCGCCGGCGGTCTGGAGCGCGGTGGATACAATATCGATCAGCTGTTCGATACGTCGCCTTTCTCATTTCAGTCGGGCGTGACCTACGTCACGCCGCAGCGCAAGCTGAAGGACGTCCGCGATACGGAGACGTCGCTATCTTCAGGCGGCAATCTGAACAGCCGTCCAAACTCCGCCGACGAGACCTCAAATTACACGATCCCCTATATCGGCTTTAAGGCTGGTTTCGGCGATGCAGTCGACTGCCTTGTCGACTATTCGGAGCCCTTCGGCGCGCATACCGACCCCGGTTCGAACTGGGCCGGCGCCAACAATAACATTGAGACAGAGATCAAGACTCGCAACTATGGCGGCACCTGCTCCTATCGTTTTGATGTCGGCCCTGGACAGCTTCGCTTCATCGGCGGCGCTTTCTATCAGGAAGTCGAAGGCTTCAAAGAACGTCTGGTTTCAACGGTTCCGCTTCTGTTCGGTACTGGAACTGGCGTCGGCCGCCTGGATCTCGACGATAGCGGCTGGGGCTGGCGTGCGGGTCTCGCTTACGAGATTCCGGAATATGCGATGCGTGCGAGCCTCGTCTATAACAGCCGCGTCAAGTACGATAACTTGACCGGGACTGTTGACCTCCGTCAGGTTCCGGTTGTCCCGATGTTTGGCGGCCAAGTCACACCTGTTTTTGGTTCCGCCGAAGCGCCGGATTCGCTGGAGCTGAAGCTGCAAAGCGGAATCGCTCCGGATTGGCTGGCCTTCGGGTCGGTCAAGTGGACGAACTGGAGTGTCCTGCAATCCGTGCCTTTCTGCCCGACGTCGACCAAGGGCGTGGTTGCCTGCAAATCCGGCGGCTCGACGGAGCTAACCTCGCTCGACCTGCTTTATCAGGATGGCTGGACGATCAGCGGTGGCGTGGGCCACAAGTTCAACGATCAGTGGTCCGGTGCAGTCAGCCTGACATGGGACCGCGGCACCAGCCAGGGCTATGGCGCGCAGACCGACAGCTGGACCGTGGGGCTCGGTGCAGCCTACACACCGACCGAACATATTGAATGGCGTGTCGCCGGTGCCGTGGGCGTGTTGACGAGCGGTTCGTCCGGGGTCATGACCCGGAACGGCGTCACCTTCGGAGATGATGTCTCCTATTCCTTTGGCAACGATCTGGTCGCTGCACTGTCGACCAGCCTAAAGGTCAAGTTCTAATCCTCCCATTTGAAGAATTGACGAGCCCGGCACTACCGGGCTCTTCTTTATTCACGCCCGTTAATCATGCCATTTTCTCATCCCGTTTTGTGACGATTCCGCAACACTTTTTTACGACGATTGGCGTAAGGTGGCGGCGGGGTGAAATTGTCCATTTCCCGCCACAAAGAGAGCGCAGCGATATTTGCAGGCGAGGATGTGGGCAGGCTTGCGGTGCGTGTAAATAGTAGCATGGGTCGATTTTTTTCCGGTAATACCAGATCGCGCGATACGATTGGCGGCAATCGTTTGGTTGTGGGCGTTTCGCTTTCCGCACAAGGGTGTTCCGGCCGCCAACCCGGCCTCGCGGCGGCGCCGTCGAGCCGTTCGTTGTTGTCGTTTTCGGCCCGCTCGGGTCAGCAGCCCGGCATTGCCGGAGACGCCGATACCGGTTTCGTCACATTTGCCGTTTACGAATATGGTGAAGGCGGGAAGGCGGATGCCGCACCTGCCGAAAGAGTGCCACGGAGATTGCAGTCGGGCCATGCCGGGAGCCGGGTGGTTCTGAGTGATGGGGTGAGAATTCGGCCTTCGAGAGAAGGTCAATGGGCTGGATGCGACGCGGGCAAAGGAGCCATGGAGCTCGCCGCGGGATCGCTCGCCTCGACGAAATACATCCGCGGAACGCACGGCGCGAGCGCCGCTGCCTCCTGCCTGCGATGAGCGAAAGAAATCGGTTGAAATGGTGACGTCCGAGTTCAAACTGTTCCAATTCATGCTGATGGGCATGTCTTTGGCCGTAGCGCTGGCGCTGTCCGGCCCAGTCCGCGCATTCGACATCAAGGCCCCCGTCAGCAAGGAATCCGGACCCTTCGATCTCTTCAAGTTCGGCTTCAAAGCCTATAAGAACGGACAGAAGGAAGAGGCGGTCGAAGCCTATAAATACGCTGCCGAAAAGGGCCACACCGGCTCGCGCTGGGCGCTTGCCAACATGTATGCCGATGGCGACGGCGTGACGCAGGATGATTTCGAAGCCTTCAAGATCTACAGCGAGATCGCCCAGCAGGGTGTCGAGCCCGGCTCGGAAGATACCGGCTTCTTCGTCAACGCGCTGCTCTCGCTCGCCAACTATTACAAACATGGCATATCAGGCAGTCCGGTCCGGATCGACCTGACCCAGGCGCGCCAGCTTTATTTTCAGGTGGCCTCCACCTTTGGCGTCCCCGAGGCGCAGTTCCAGCTGGCGCAGATGATGCTGGCCGGCGAGGGTGGCAATGCCAGCCCGCAGCAGGCGAAGAAATGGCTAAACCAGGCCCGCAAGAGCGGTCATCCCGGCGCCATGGCGGTTTTCGGCAATATTCTTTTCGACGAAGGCCAGACGGCCCGCGGTCTCGCTTTGATGACCGCCGCTCTCGACCGCTGCAAGCCCAAGGATTGCAACTGGATGGAAGCGCTGCAGGAACAGGCCTTCTCGGTTGCCAACGAGGCCGACCGCCGCACGGCGGTATCCCTGTCGCACAGCATCGCCAGCGGCTCTGACGATTAAGTTCGGACGGAAGCCTCAGGCCGCGAAATCGAAATAGGCGATCACAGGCACGTGGTCGGACGGCTTTTCCCAGGCTCGTACATGTTTTTCGATCGCAGCCGAGGTCATCCGGTCGGCCGCCTCAGGCGATAGCAGCAGGTGATCGATGCGGATGCCGTTGTTCTTCGGCCAGGCGCCGGCCTGATAGTCCCAGAACGAATAGAACTGCGTCGCATCCGTCGTCGCGCGCACCGCATCCGTCAGCCCGAGATTTTCGAGCCGTCTGAACGCCTCCCGCGTCTGCGGCAGAAACAGCGCATCACTTTCCCAGACCCTGGGATCGAAGCAATCGTGCGGTTCCGGGATGACATTGTAGTCGCCGGCAAGCACCAGCATCTCCTCATAGGCCAGCCGTTCGGCGGCAAAGGTCCGCAGGCGCTCCATCCAGGCGAGCTTGTAGGGGTATTTCTCCGTGTCGACAGGGTTGCCGTTCGGCAGGTAGATGCAGCAGACGCGCAGGATGCGTGTGTCGGGCAGCGTGAACACGGCTTCGAGGAAGCGCGACTGTTCGTCGAGTGGATCGCCGGGCAGGCCGCGGTTCACTTCGGAAGGCGAACTCTTGGAGAGGATCGCCACGCCATTGAAGCCCTTTTGACCGTGTGTTTCGACGTGATAGCCGAGCGCTTCGATCTCCAGCCTGGGAAAACCTTCGTCGACCGTCTTGATCTCCTGCAGGCAGACGATATCCGGATCGGAATCCTTGAGCCATTGCGTGAGATTGTCGATGCGCGCCTTGACGCCGTTGATGTTCCAGGTCGCGATCTTCATGGCTCTGTCCCGTTCATGACGACATGCGTAAAAACAAAGAGCTAAAGCGTGCCGCATGAATCAGCGTCGATGCAGCTTTAGCGGGCTTCTTGTATCGCGGTATTTCGCCAGGGGACAAGACGATAAACCGGCCGGAAGCAGTTCTTCGGCCGGTTCGATGGGGACAATGCCTTAGGTTCAGATCTTCAGATCGAGAAGCTGGTGCCGCAGCCGCAGCTTGCCACCGCATTCGGGTTCTTGATCTGGAAGGATTGGCCAAGCAGATTGTCGACGAAGTCGATCTCCGAGCCCGCCATGTAGACGAGCGAAAGGCTGTCGATCAGCACTTTGGCGTCGTTCTTTTCGACGATGATGTCGTCGTCGCCGGCGCCGTCGGCAAGGTCGAACTTGTAGGAAAAGCCCGAACAGCCGCCGCCTTCGACGGAGACGCGCAACGCGCTCTTGCCGGCTTCGGCGCCGACGATCGCAGCGATACGCTTTGCTGCGGCATCTGAAAGGGTTACACTCGTATCCGTCATGTTTCCTCCTGCCGGGGTCAAGATCCGGAGAGAATGGGTTTTGGCACTTGAATGTTCAAATGCCTGATATCAAACAAACTTATCATGATCCTCGGAAAAAGGCCACGATGCGCCGAGGTGGATGAGAAAGTGCCTCTTTGCCGTTTCTTCGGGCTATAGGTATGAAGAGGGCAAAGCGGCGTCAATGGGCAGATGCGGCAACATGCAGGATGACTGTGAAGAATGACGATCGATAGGCGTGCTTTAGGTTTCGGCAGCGGTGAGAGGGCGGTCTATGCGGCAGACCCCTGGACGAGCCGCGGACGGCTCTATCACGAGGACGGAAGCCCGACGCGCTCCGATTTCCAGCGCGACCGCGACCGCATCGTCCATACTACCGCCTTCCGCCGGCTGAAGCACAAGACCCAGGTCTTCATTGCCCAGGACGGCGATCACTACCGCACCCGGCTGACGCATACGATCGAGGTGGCGCAGATTGCCCGCGCGCTCGCCCGCGCCCTGAAGCTCGACGAGGATCTGGCCGAGGGCGTGGCGCTGGTGCATGATTTCGGCCACACGCCGTTCGGTCATACCGGTGAGGACGCGCTGCACGAGGTGCTGCTGCCTTATGGCGGCTTCGATCACAATGCCCAATCGCTGCGCATCGTGACCAAGCTGGAGCGGCGGTATGCCGAATTCGACGGCATCAACCTGACATGGGAAAGCCTCGAAGGTCTGGTCAAGCACAATGGTCCGCTGCTGACGCCGGATGGTGTCGGCACGCGCGGGCCCGTGCCGCAGCCGATCCTCGATTATTGCGAACTGCACGATCTCGAGCTTGCAACTTATGCCAGCCTCGAGGCCCAGGTGGCGGCGATCGCCGACGACATCGCCTACAACACCCACGATATCGACGACGGGCTGCGCTCCGGCTACCTGACTTTCGATATGCTGGAGGAAATCCCGTTCCTTGCCGGGCTGATGGCCGAGGTGAGGGACCGGTATCCGCATCTGGAACCGAGCCGCTTCACCCATGAAATCATGCGCCGGCAGATCACCCGCATGGTTGAAGACGTAATCGGCGTTGCGCAGGAGCGCCTTTTGCTGCTGCGCCCCGAGAGCGCCGCCGACATCCGCGCCGTCGACCGGGTCATCGCCACCTTCTCCGAGGCGATGGCCGAAACCGACCGGCAGATCAAGGCGATGCTTTTCAAGCGCATCTATCGCAATCCCGATATCATGCGCATCCGCGCCGGTGCCGCCCAGATCGTCACCGATCTCTTTGCCGCCTATATGGCCAATCCCAAGGAGATGCAGAGCCATTACTGGGTCGACCATATCGCCGGCCTCGCCGATGCACCGAAGGCCCGCCATGTCGGCGATTACCTCGCCGGCATGACCGACACCTATGCGATCAGCGCCCACAGGCGATTGTTTGACCACACTCCGGATTTGCGATAGGCAGCGGTCGCCCCGCCAAGGGCGGATTTGAGCCTTTGGCACAGCCTATGCATGGAAGAGTGCGATGAACCTTTTTACCGACTTCGAAGCCAGGATCAAAACCGCCCTTGAACAGATCGATCTGGTCAGGGACAAGCGATCCGAGCTCGATTTCGGCCGCATCGCCGTCGAGCCGCCGCGTGACGCGAGCCACGGCGACGTTGCGACCAACGCCGCGATGGTGCTGGCAAAGCCGCTCGGAACCAATCCCCGTGCGCTGGCCGACGTCATCATCGCCAAGCTCAGGGAAGACGCCGATGTTGCCGATGTTTCGGTCGCCGGTCCCGGTTTCATCAACATTCGTCTCGCCGTCGGTTACTGGCAGCAGTTGCTCGCGTCGATGATCGGCGCCGGTACCGATTATGGCCGCTCGACGCTCGGCGCGGGCCGGAAGGTCAACGTCGAATATGTCTCGGCCAATCCGACGGGGCCGATGCATGTCGGCCATTGCCGCGGCGCCGTCGTCGGCGACGCGCTCGCCAACCTGCTCGCCTTTGCCGGCTACGGCGTCGAGAAGGAATATTATATCAACGATGCCGGTTCGCAGATCGACGTGCTCGCCCGTTCCGTCTTCCTGCGCTATCGCGAAGCGCTCGGCGAAAGGATCGGCGAAATTCCCTCGGGTCTCTATCCGGGCGACTATCTCGTGCCGGTCGGTCAGTCGCTGGCTGCCGACTATGGCGTGCGGCTGCACAATATGCCGGAAGACCAATGGATGCCGATCGTCAAGGACCGCACCATCGATGCGATGATGGTGATGATCCGCGAAGATCTGGCGGCGCTGAACGTCCATCACGACATCTTCTTCTCCGAGCGGACTCTGCATGCCAATGGCGCGGCCGCCATCCGCACGGCGATCAACGACCTGACCTTCAAAGGCTTTGTCTACAAGGGCACCTTGCCGCCGCCGAAGGGCCAGCTGCCTGAGGATTGGGAAGATCGCGAACAGACGCTGTTCCGCTCGACCGAAGTGGGCGATGATATGGACCGGCCGCTGATCAAGTCGGACGGCTCCTACACCTATTTCGCCGCCGACGTCGCCTATTTCAAGAACAAGTTCGATCGCGGTTTCGACGAGATGATCTATGTGCTCGGCGCCGACCATGGCGGCTACGTCAAGCGCCTGGAGGCGGTTGCACGCGGCGTGTCGGATGCTAAGGCGAAGCTGACGGTGCTGCTCTGCCAGCTCGTCAAGCTCTATCGCAACGGCGAGCCGGTGAAGATGTCGAAACGCTCGGGCGATTTCGTCACGCTTCGGGAGGTCGTCGAGGAAGTCGGCCGTGATTCGGTCCGGTTCATGATGCTTTACCGCAAGAATTCCGAGCCGCTCGACTTCGATTTCGCCAAAGTGACGGAACAGTCGAAAGATAATCCGGTTTTTTACGTGCAGTATGCGCATGCCCGCTGCATGTCGGTCTTTCGGCAGGCGAGGGAGGCTTTCGGCGACCTCGATGTTTCTCCCGAGGAACTGGCGCAAACCGTTGCAGGCATTGGCGATCCGGCCGAATTGCAGCTCGTCGCCAAGCTCGCTGAATTCCCGCGGATGGTCGAGGCGGCGGCCCAGTCGCAGGAGCCGCATCGCGTCGCTTTTTACCTCTACGACCTCGCAAGTTCGTTCCATGCGCACTGGAACAAAGGTAAAGATCAGCCGGAATTACGATTTGTTAATGATAAAAACCGAGAATCAACTATTGCCAGACTTGGGCTGGTGTACGCCGTCGCGTCGGTATTGAAGTCGGGACTTGCCATTACAGGCACTGCCGCACCGGACGAAATGCGATAACGTCACCATTTACCCACAATGCGCTGGCATCTCAGAGTTGGCGTTTGCGAGTGGGATAGGCATGGCTGATAAACAACTTGCGTATGATACGCGCGGAAAAGACGATCTGTTTGCCGACGATGATCCGTTGGCCGAACTTGCCCGTATCGTCGGTTTCGAGCCGCGCGTTGCAGCAAATACGGTGACCGAAACACGGCACGAGCCCGCCCTCGATCTCGAGGACGAGCTTGGGCGTGAGTTCGACCGTTACGATTCTCCCCGTCCGCTCGCCGAGCTCGACCGCCCCGCCGAGCCGATCTCCGATGACGAGACGCCTGAAGATTACATCGAGCCCGTTCTCGATGCGTCTCCCGCCATCGAGAGGGCTGATGTGCCCGAACCGGTTTCCGTCGCCTCCGTTGAGGTCGAAGAAGATGCTGCGCCGGCCGCAGGCAACTGGGATGCGCCCGCCGACGATGAGGCGGCTTGGCCGCAGCAGCTTTCCGTCGAGCCGGCTTCCGGCGCGCCGGTGCAATCGGCCTTCGGCGGTGCGCGCGATCTGATCGAGGAGCTTGAGCTGTCGATCGGTTCTGCTCCTGTCTCTTCGCTACCGCAGCCCCCCAAGGCGCCGCAATGGTCGGCGGCCAGCATCAGGCTGCCGCTTGCCAATTTCCACGCTGCCAAACGCGAGGAAACGGTGGTTCCGCCGGAGCCTGTGGCCGAAGCGCTCGCCGCAGCACCGGTGGCTGAAGCGCCATCCGCCGATCTCGCCGCGGCAGAGCCGCAGCCGGTGGTCGAGCAGCCCGCCCCGGTCGTCGAGCAATTGGCTCCGGTCGTCGCTGTCGAGCCGTCCGAGGAATTCGAATCCGCGTCTCCGTCGCTTGGCTTCCCCGCCGAGCTCGATCGCCATGACGAAATCGCGTCGGAACAGATTGCCGAGGCCGAAGACTTCGTCGAAATCGAAGACGAACTCGAAGATTTCGGATCCGATGCCGGTTTCGATCTGATCGCCGCCGCCGTCGAGGGCGAGATCCAGGCGGATGCGGCGCTGACCGAGGTCGTGCCTGAAGTTCCGCGCACTGCCGGCACTTTCGATCTCGACGATCTGCTTGCCGACGTCTCGCGTTATCCGGTGCCGCAACGCTCTAATCCGGCGCCCGTTTCACAGCAGGCCGACTCGATCGAGGCCGATGCCGTTGCTGCCACTCCTATGGTCGCTGCATTTGCCCAGCCGCAGGTGATCGCTCCAGCACCGGCCACCGCGGCCCCCGTTCGGCCTGCTTCGGTCGAGCCGGCGCCGGTCTATACCGCCGAAGCCGCAAGGCCGGTCGCGCCGCAGCCTGCCGAGGTCATCGCACCCCAGCCGGCCGCAATGGCATATTCGCGGGCGCTGCAGCCTGTGCCGGAAGCCGACGACCCCTTCGCTGGCCATGATTTCGAGCTGGATCTTGCCGGCATCGAGCTGGAACTCGCCGATCTCGATTTCTCCGAAACCGAGCTGGCGCCGGCTGAGCCCGCGCCGCAACCGGAGCCGCCGGTCCGTGCCCCCCAGCCGGCCGCCGCCGTCTCCCCTCGGCCCGCCGCCGGTTTTTCGCCCGAGCCGCAAAATCCCACTTTCCAGCAGGCGCCATCCGCCGCTCCGCGGCCTGCTCCTGCCTTCGTTGAGCCCGAGGCTCCGGCTCCGGCCGTCAACTGGGGAACTGCCGCCGAATCGACCGAAGATCTGCCGTTTGATCCAGCGATGATCTCCGATCCGGAGGATCGTCCCGAGGCGGTCGAGGACATGCACGTGCCGGCGCTGCCGCCGGTCGAGCAGCCCGCGCCGGTCGCGAAAACACAGGATTTCGATTTCGATCTCGACGCCGAGATCGCCAGCTTCTTCGAGCCGGCCAAGCCGCGGGAAACGCCGGCCCCGGTTCGCGATACCGCCGCAGCCGCGGCAAAGCCGGTCAAGCCGACCATCGCCGACGGCCTCGATGATTTCGAACGGGCGCTGGAGGAGGATTTCCGCCGCAGCGTGCGCGAGCCGGTCGAGCGTCGCGAGACCTCCGAGGTCCGCATCGAATCAGCAAGCCAGGCGGCCGATTTCAGCCGTGCCCGGTCGATGCGCCGGCTGCTGGCCGGAGCCGTCGTGCTCGTGGTCTTCGCCGGCGTCGGTTATGGTGTCTATTCCTCCGTCTGGAACGGCGAGGGGCTCGGCATCGTCGCATCCGGCGAGCCGCGCGTGATCACTGCCGACAAGGAGCCGGTGAAGGTCGTTCCGGAAAATCCCGGCGGCAAGACCGTGCCGAACCAGGACAAGGCCGTCTACGATCGTGTTGCCGGCTCTGCCGAGGAGCCGAAGCAAAAGGCGCTGGTTTCTTCCGACGAGGCGCCGGTCGATGTTGTCCAGCGCACGCTGACACCGGAATCGCTGCCTGAGGACGACGAGAACGCCAATGCCGGCGATCAGGTCACGCCGACCGCAGTCGGTGAGACGGAAGATCCGCGGTTGCTGCCGAACGAGAGCAGCGCCGACAACGCTGCCGCCAGCGATGCCGGCAAGACGCCATCGGTTTCGCCGCGCAAGGTACGCACCATGATCGTCAAGCCTGACGGCACGCTGGTCGCCCGCGAGGAACCGGCGCCCGTCGACCAGGCGGCTGCACCGACGACAGCGTCTGCCCCGGCAACGCAGTCTGCACAAGCCGCTCAGCCGGTGCCGGCCTTGACGCCCCCGTCGGCGCAATCTGCTTCGCCCGTGCCGCCGGTCGGCGGAACGGCCGCAAGCTTCCCGACGAGCGCCGAGGTTGCCTCCGCCGATGCCCGCGCCGCAGCGCCGGCCGAAACCGCGCCGGCAAAGCCGCCGCTTGCCGCCGCCGCTGATGCGCAAGCTGCAAATCCCGCTCCGGTCGATGCGCCGGTGCGTCCGGTCAAGACCACGGCGATCGGCGATACCGCTCCGGTTCCGACCGCGCGCCCGGCCGACCAGCCCGTCAACGTCGTCGGCACGGTGACCGAAAAGGGCAACGTTCGCGCTCCCGCACAGCAGCCGAAACCCGCCCAGCAGCCGAAGACGACGGAGGTCGCTGCTGCAGCACCCGCCGCCGCCCAGCCGCAGCAGGGCGCCTCCGCCGGCGGCTATGGCATCCAGATCGCCTCGCTGCCGTCGCAGGACGAGGCGAACCAATCCTATGCCAATCTGTCGAAGAAATTCGCCGGTGTGCTTGGTGGCCGCGCCCATGAGATCCGCAGGGCCGATATCGCCGGGAAGGGCACTTTCTACCGTGTCCGTATTCCGGCCGGTTCCAAGGACGAGGCGGCTGCGCTCTGCGAACAATATCGCGCGGCGGGCGGAAGCTGCCTGATCTCCAAGTAACATTAAGGTTTCAATGAAATAACAGGAGCGGCGGGCCGGATCGGTCCGCCGCTCTTTTTTGTGCATCGCCCCCGAGCTTGCTCGCATTTGGCCGGGCGCCGTCTATGATTCTGCTATGACCGAATCAAAAGCGATGATCCTTGGCTGCAGCGACCTTGCCCTTACATCCGAAGAGAGAGCGTTATACCGGGGCGAACGGCCCTGGGGCTTCATCCTCTTCGGGCGCAACATCTCCGAAGCAGGGCAGATTGCCGATCTTGTCGCCGAATTGCGCGACAGTGTCGGCTGGCATGCGCCGGTGCTGATCGACCAGGAGGGCGGCCGCGTTCAGCGCATTCGTCCGCCGGTTTTCTCACGTTATCCCTCCGGCCAGGCGCTCGGTGATCTCTATCGCCGTGACCCGGCGCTTGGGCTGCGCGCCGCCTGGGTAATGTCGCGGCTGCACGCCTTCGACCTTTCGAGCCTCGGCATCGATGTCGATTGTCTGCCGGTGCTCGACGTGCCGGTGGAGGGCAGCAGCAACGTCATCGGCGACCGCGCCTATGGAGGCGATCCCCAAACCGTCATCGCCATGGGCCGGGCGGCTGCCGAAGGGCTGAAGGCCGGCGGCCTGTTGCCCGTCATGAAGCACATGCCGGGCCACGGCCGCGGCTTTGCGGACTCTCATCTGGAGCTGCCTGTCGTCACCGTTTCGCGCGACGAGCTGGAGGCTCACGATTTCCCGCCCTTCGTCGCAATGAAGGAAGAGTTGATGGCCATGACTTGCCACGTTGTCTTCACCTCGATCGACCCGGACAATCCGGCGACGACCTCGCGCAAGGTGATTGACGGCGTCATCCGCGAGCATATCGGTTTTACCGGTCTGCTGCTCTCCGACGACAGCTCGATGAATGCTCTTTCCGGCACGATCGGCGAACGCGCGGCGAATATCATTGCAGGCGGATGCGATATCGTGCTGCATTGCAATGGCCATATGGACGAGATGCTGGGTGTCGTGGCAAATGTTCCCCCGCTGGCCGGCGCGTCGCTTGCCCGCGCGAAAGCAGTGGAAGCAGGCTTCACAGCGCCGGATGCCGCCGATGAGGCGGAATTGCGGGCGGAATTCGAGGCGATGTTTGCGATCGGGTGATCGCAGAGGATGTGATCGCAGGGGATGTGATCGTAGAGGAGCAGGGTGGTGAGCACGGTCAAGGGCACGGAACGTCCGCAGGCGGCAACGCCGATGGACAAGTTGTGGCAGGAGAACGGCGCCGAGCGCGCCAGCCACGAGCCGGCGTTGGTGATCGACGTCGCCGGCTTCGAAGGCCCGCTCGATCTGTTGCTCTATCTCGCCCGCAACCAGAAGGTCGATCTGTCGCGCATTTCGGTTCTGGCGCTCGCCGAGCAATATCTGCAGTTCGTCGAAAGCGCCCGGCGTATCCGCATCGAGCTTGCCGCCGATTATCTCGTCATGGCGGCTTGGCTCGCCTATCTCAAGTCGCGCCTGCTGATACCCCAGCAGATCAAGGATGACGGTCCTTCGGGCGAGGAGATGGCGGCAACGCTCGCCTTCCGGCTGAAACGCCTGGAAGCCATGCGCCACGCCGCAGAAGGCCTCGTCAACCGCAACCGCCTCGGCCGCGACATCTTCGTACGCGGTGCGCCTGAGCATATTCCCGACCGGCAGCAATCCGCCTATGCGGCGAGCCTCTACGATCTTTTGACCGCCTATGCGGCGCTGCGCCAGCGCAATGCCGTTACTCAGGTGACGATCGAGAGGCGCAATGTCTGGTCGCTGACCGATGCCCGCGAGCTGCTGACCCAGATGATCGGCGAGGTCGGCGACTGGACGGCGATGGAGCATTATCTGCTGCGTTATCTCGCAGCGCCTGAGGAACGAGTCACGGCGATTGCCAGCGCCTTTGCCGCCTCGCTGGAGCTGGTGCGCGAAGGCAAGCTGGAAATCCGCCAGGACGGCGCCTTTCAGCCGATATACATGCGCCGTGGGCCCAAACACGCCACGCTGCAGGTGGTGGAGCAGGAGCAGCCGGCTTGATCGATCCGAAGAGCGAAGAGGATTTCAAGAACGATTTCGAAGACAGGAGCCGCGACCTGCAGGCGGAGATCGAGGCTGAGCGTATCGCCGAGGCGCTGGTCTTTGCCTCCTCGCAACCCGTCTCCGAAGGCTTCCTTGCCGAGCGCCTGCCCGAGATGACCGATGTGCGCGCCACCATGCTGCGCCTGAAGGCGCAATATGCGCCGCGGGGCGTCAACCTCGTGCAGATCGAGGGCGCCTGGGCCTTCCGCACCGCCGCCGATCTCTCCTTCGTCATCCGCCGCGACGACAATGAGGTGAAGAAGCTCTCGCGCGCCGCATTGGAAGTGCTGGCGATCATCGCCTATCACCAGCCGGTGACGCGCGCCGAGATCGAGGATATCCGCGGCGTCCAGACCTCGCGCGGCACGCTCGACGTGCTGATGGAAGCCGGCTGGGTGCGGTTCCGCGGCCGCCGGCGCACGCCGGGCCGGCCGGTGACATTGGGCACGACACGCGATTTCCTCGACCATTTCGGTCTCGAAGAGCTGCGTGATCTGCCCGGTCTCGAAGAATTGAAGGGCGCAGGCTTGCTGTCGGGCCGAATTCCGGCAAACTTCAATATTCCCTCGCCATTGATGAACGACGAGTTGACCGAGGACGAGGACCCGATCACCCAGATGGATCTGGAGGAACTTGGGTTGCTGGCACCGCGCGGCACCTCCGAAGATTGAAGAGCCGCGTCTTGCTTTTGCCATGCATGGCGAAAACAATGCCGGCCATCACTTTTCCATCGGGCGATGGCTTGTCACAAAGGGCGATACCGTGACATTAAGCGCAGTTCAATTGGCTTGATGTTGGAAACGATGTCGGAAATCCTTACATCGAGGGAACATCGAAACAGGGAGTTAGGGTAATGGGTTCTTTTAGCATGTGGCACTGGTTGATCGTTCTGGTCATCGTGCTGTTGTTGTTCGGTCGCGGCAAGATCCCGGAACTGATGGGCGATGTCGCCAAGGGCATCAAAAGCTTCAAGAAGGGCATGACGGACGAAGACGCGCCGGATACGGCGAAGACCGTCGATCACAAGGCCGACGAAACGAAGTAACCAAGTCCGGGAAAAGCGCCGCCCCCGCGCTACCCGTCCAGGAGCCTTGCATGTTCGATATTGGCTGGACCGAGCTTTTGGTCATCGCGGTCGTGCTGATCGTGGTCGTCGGTCCCAAGGATTTGCCGCCGATGCTGCGCGCTTTCGGCAAGATGACGCAGCGCGCCCGCAAGGTGGCGGGTGAATTCCGTGCGCAGTTCGACGAAGCGCTGCGTGAGGCCGAGCTTGACGATGTCCGCCAGACGCTTAGTGACGCGCAGAAGCTCAACCCGGTCAATAGCCTGCGCGAGGCGATGAACCCGCTTCGCCAGATGGGCAACGAGATCAAAGCAGACCTGCAGAAGGCGTCCGCCGCTCCGGAAAACAAGACCGAAGTGCCGCCGGCTGCCGTTTCGGCGCCGACACCGTCGATGAGCCTGCCGGAGACTCCGCCGTTGGTGCCGGTACCTGCGCCGCCTGAACCCGTCGCAGCAGGGGTTGTCCAGGCCGATGAGGTTGCCGCCAAGCCGAAGGCCGTGCGCAAGCCGCGCGTCAAGGCTGCCGACGCGGTCGATGCCGCGGCCGCCATCGCCGTGCCTGTCGAAAAGCCCAAGCGCACGACGACAGCCAGGAAGCCCGCAGCGCTGAAGACACCGGTGCAGACGAAGAAGGACGAGGCATGAGCGGTGATATCGAAGACAAGCCGCAGCCGCTGATCGAGCACCTGATGGAGCTGCGCACGCGGCTGATCTGGTCGATCGGCGCGTTTTTCGTCGCCTTCATCGCATGCTTCTTTTTTGCCAAGCATCTCTTCAACTATCTGGTCATTCCCTACAAGACAGCCGTCGAATGGGCCCATCTCGATGTAGAGAAGGCTCAGCTCATCTACACCGCGCCGCAGGAATTCTTCTTCACCCAGGTCAAAGTGGCGATGTTCGGCGGCCTTGTGGTGGCCTTCCCGATCATTGCCGCCCAGGTCTACAAATTCGTGGCGCCCGGTCTCTACAAGAACGAGCGCCAGGCCTTCCTGCCGTTCCTGATCGCCTCGCCGGTCCTGTTCCTGATGGGCGCCGCGCTCGTCTATTTCTTCTTCACGCCGATGGTCATGTGGTTCTTCCTGTCGATGCAGCAGGCGCCGGGTCATGACGAGGTGGCGATCTCGCTGATGCCGAAGGTTTCGGAATATCTGAGCCTGATCATGACGCTGGTCTTCTCCTTCGGCCTCGTCTTCCAGCTGCCCGTCATCACCACGCTGCTTGCCCGTGTCGGTTTGCTGACGTCGCAATGGCTCGCCGAAAAGCGCAAATTCGCCATCGTGCTCGCCTTCATCGTCGCCGCCGTGTTGACGCCGCCCGATCCGATGTCCCAGATCGGCCTTGCGATACCGACGATCCTTCTCTACGAGATTTCCATCCATGCGGCGCGACTCGTGGAGCGCCAGCGTGCCCGGCAGGCGGTCGAAAAGGACACCGAATCCGCGGACGTTGCCAAGACGGACAGCGTCTGAGCGGCAATCCGGAAATCCTTCCATGAACGCCGTCTCATCCGGTCGAAGCCCGGTCAGGCTTTGGCCGGGTCATTTCTGTTGCAACGACCTGGAACGACGATGCTCGATATCAAATGGATCCGTGAGAATCCCGAAGCGCTCGATGCCGCCCTTGCCAAGCGGGGCGCGGAGCCTTTGGCCCAAAGTCTCGTTGCCCTCGATGAAAAGCGCCGTTCCGCCGTGCAGAAGGTGCAGGACCTGCTGTCTCGCCGCAATCTCGCTTCCAAGGAGATCGGCGCGGCGATGGCCCAGAAGAACGCCGAGCTTGCCGAGAAGCTGAAGGCCGAGGTCGCCGAACTGAAGACGCTGCTGCCGGCGATCGAGGAAGAGGACCGGCAACTGACGGCCGAACTCCACGACGCGATCTCGCGCATCCCCAACATCCCTTTCGACGACGTCCCGGTCGGCAAGGACGAGCATGACAATGTCGTCACCCGCACCGTCGGCGAAAAGCCGCGCTGGAACCATACGCCGAAGGAGCACTTCGAAATCGGCGAGGCGCTCGGCTATATGGATTTCGAGCGCGCGGCCAAACTCTCCGGTTCGCGCTTCACGGTTCTGACTGGGCCGCTCGCCAGGCTCGAGCGCGCGCTCGGCCAGTTCATGATCGATCTCCACACCCGCGAGCACGGCTATACCGAAGTTAGCTCGCCGCTGATGGTGCGTGCTGAAGCGCTGTTCGGCACCGGCAATCTGCCGAAGTTCGAAGAGGATCTCTTCAAGACGACGGATGGCCGCTATCTCATTCCGACGGCCGAGGTGACGTTGACCAATCTGGTGCGCGAGGAGATCCTCGACCAGGAAAAACTGCCGCTGCGCTTCACGGCTTTGACGCCGTCCTTCCGTTCGGAAGCCGGCTCGGCCGGCCGCGACACGCGCGGCATGCTGCGTCAGCATCAGTTCTGGAAATGCGAGCTCGTTTCGATCACCGATGCCGAGAGCGCCATCGCCGAGCATGAACGCATGACGGCCTGCGCCGAAGAAGTGCTGAAGCGCCTCGGCCTGCATTTCCGCACGATGACGCTTTGCACCGGCGACATGGGCTTCGGCTCGCGCAAGACCTACGATCTCGAAGTCTGGCTGCCGGGGCAGAACGCGTTCCGTGAAATTTCCTCCTGCTCGGTCTGCGGCGATTTTCAGGGCCGGCGGATGAATGCGCGCTACCGCGGCAAGGACGACAAGAGCAACAGGTTCGTGCACACGCTGAACGGCTCCGGCACGGCCGTCGGCCGCTGCCTGATCGCCGTGCTCGAAAATTATCTGAACGATGACGGCTCCGTCACGATTCCGGACGTTTTGCTGCCTTATATGGGCGGATTGACCAAGATCGAACGGGCGGCCTGAGGCGATGCGCATCCTGCTGACGAATGACGACGGCATTCACGCAGAGGGCTTGGCCGCGCTGGAGCGGATTGCGCGGACCCTGTCCGACGACGTCTGGATCGTGGCGCCGGAGACCGACCAGAGCGGCCTGGCCCATTCGCTGAGCCTGTCTGAACCTTTGCGGCTGCGCAAGATTTCCGACAAGCATTTCGCCTTGCGCGGCACGCCGACCGATTGCGTCATCATGGGCATCAAGCAGGTGATGGACATCAAGCCCGATCTCGTCCTGTCGGGCGTCAATTCAGGCTCGAACGTCGCGGATGACGTCACCTATTCCGGCACCATCGCCGGCGCCATCGAAGGCACCATGCAGGGCGTGCGTTCCTTCGCGCTCAGCCAAGCCTATCTCTATGAGGACGGCGCGCGCATCGTGCCATGGGAGGTCTGCGAGACGCATGCGCCGGCTCTTCTGGAAAAGCTGATGGTTCTGGACCTGCCGGAGGGCACGTTCCTCAATCTCAATTTCCCGAACTGCCGTCCGGGCGAGGTCGACGGCGCCGAGGTGACCATGCAGGGCAAACTCGCCTTCAATCTGCAGGTCGATGCCCGCTCCGATGGCCGGGGGTTTCCCTATTATTGGCTGAAGTTCGGCGAACGCGCCGGCGCCTTCATCGAAGGCACCGATATTCACGCCCTGAAGCATAACAAAATTTCGGTAACGCCTTTGAAACTGGATCTGACCGATTATTCCGTGACGGACCGCGTGGCGCGGGCCCTGGGATACGGAGCACAGGTTTGACGGCAAGACTGGCCGAGAAAGAGGGCTTTGCGGCGCTTGTCCTCAGATTGCGCGCTGAAGGCATCTCCGACCTCGATTTGCTGACGGCGGTCGAACAGACGCAGCGCTCGCTCTTCGTGCCGCCGCAATTTTCCGATGACGCCTATTCGAGCCGGACGATCCCGATCGAATGCGGCTCCTTCCTGGAAGGCATCGATTTTGTCGTCCGCATTCTGCATCACCTGAAGCTCAAGCCGGGACAACGCGTTCTGGAAATCGGCACCGGCAGTGGCTTTACCGCCGCCGTCATGGGCCGCATGGCTGAGCGTGTCCTATCCATCGACCGCTACAAGACGCTGACATCGGCTGCACAGCGGCGCATGGAATCGCTGGGTCTGCGCAACGTTATCATCCGCCACGCCGATGGCAGTGCCGGCATGCAGGGAGAGGGCACCTTCGACCGCATCCTGGTGACGGCGGCCTTCAACGCGATGCCGCGCTTTTATACCGATCAGCTTGTTTCCGGCGGTTCGATGATCGCCCCGCTGATGATCTCCGAGAATGAATGCCGCATGGTTCGGCTGACGAAAACCGGCAGCCGGTTCGAGCGCGAGGAACTGTTCGAAGCCCCTTATTTGCCGATCGTTCCGCGGCTTGCCTCGCTGCTGTAGCGACTGCGATTTTTCGCCCGTAAGCTATGGTTATCAACTTCTCAAAAATATCGCACTGATTCCAGCATCTTAACTGCGTGGTAATACTAACGCGTTTTAATAGACTCACAAATGGTTGCGTTCTCAGTGGGTCGAGTCAATGCGTTTCAGTCTTTCGCCGAAGTTCGGGAAGTCGGCCGGTAATCTTCTGGTTGTGGGTCTGCTGGCGAGTGCCGCAACAGGCTGCAGTTCCGATGTGACACGGTTTGGCGGCTTGTTTTCCTCCTCAGGGCAGGATCAGATCACCACCAGCTCCATTCCGCGCAGGGGCGGCGCCCAGGGTGATCCGGTGCCGCGCGCCGATCTCGGCGGCTCCGCCGTTGCAAGCCAGTCGGGATATGGTGGCGGCAATGGTGCACTGAACCAGCCTTATCCATCGAACCAGACTTATGATCCGGTCCGCACGTCGAGCGCCCGTATGGCCTCCGCGCCGGTCGCGGTGCAGCGTTCCGATCTTGCAGCTCCGACGGCCGTTGCGCCGCCCCGGCAGCGGGAAAGGGAAGTCGCGCTCGCCCAGCCTTTCCCTTCGGCGCCTCAGGCTGAAAAGCCTCGTTTGGTGGCCCCGGCCGCGCCGAAGCTGACGCCCGATCCTCTGGCTACGGGCACGACGCCGAAGGTCTCCGGCTGGTCCGCGACCAACGCGCCTT
This sequence comes from Rhizobium hidalgonense, assembly GCF_002914525.1. Classification (GTDB taxonomy): domain Bacteria; phylum Pseudomonadota; class Alphaproteobacteria; order Rhizobiales; family Rhizobiaceae; genus Rhizobium; species Rhizobium hidalgonense. The sequence goes on from NZ_LODW01000033.1 coordinate 181,466, forward strand.
CCGTGACGCTGCGTCCGGGTGAAAGCATCGCCACGCTGTCCAGGCGCTTCGGCGTCCCGGAAAAGGAAATCCTGCGCGTCAACAGCCTGAAGACCGCATCTGCGGCCAAGCCCGGCCAGGCGATCCTGATCCCGACGTTCAACGGCGGCAATGCCGCCAAGTCGGCATCGCAGGCGGCCGACCTCTCCAAGCCCGGCAAGATGCCGGAACCGGTGAAGGCGCCTGAGCAGAACGTCGCTGTCGTTCCCGGCGCCAATTCCGCCCGCGACAAGACCATGGCGAGCGCCGATTCTACCGGCAAGCTTCCGGCCGGCGCCGGCAAGGACCCGAAGGCGCCTGCTGGCACCTATGTCGTCAAGCAAGGCGATTCGCTGGCAAAGATCGCCAAGGCGACCGGCACCAACATCGACGATCTCAAGGCCGCCAACAATCTGTCGGCCAGCTCGGTCAAGATCGGTCAGGCGCTGAAGATCCCGAACGGCACAGCCGACAACATCAAGACGGCCTCGATCCCGGCCGCGAAGGTCGATCCGAAGCCGGCTCAGGCAGCGCCCGCCCAGCAAACGGCCTCCGTCGAGCCCGCACCCTACAAGGCGCCGGCCGCCACCCAGACGGTCGACGATGTCGAGAAGAAGTCCGACGTCAGCTCCGCCGCACCGGAATCGACCGGCATCGGCAAGTATCGCTGGCCGGTCCGCGGTCAGGTCATTGCTTCATATGGCGCCAACGTCAACGGCAACCGCAATGACGGCATCGACATCTCGGTGCCGCAGGGAACCCCGATCAAGGCCGCCGAAAACGGCGTCGTCATCTATGCCGGCAACGGCCTGAAGGAACTCGGCAACACGGTTCTCGTCCGTCACGACGACGGCACCGTCACCGTCTACGGCAATGCCGATACGCTGAGCGTCGCCCGCGGTCAGAAGATCCAGCGTGGCCAGACGGTCGCCGTCTCCGGCATGAGCGGCGACGTTAAGCAGCCGCAGGTCCATTTCGAGGTGCGCAAGGATGCATCCCCGGTCAACCCGATGACTTTCCTAGAATAGGTATAGCGTCCCAGGAAGCGCAAAAGCCCGGCCACCCGCCGGGCTTTTGTATTTTTAGCCTCTGTCAATATGGACGCGCATGCGTCCGGCCAGATCCTGAATATACTGCCAGGCGACGCGGCCGGACCGCGCGCCACGCGTCGTTGCCCATTCCAGCGCCTCTGCATGCATCTTGTCGCGCTCGAGGGCGAGTTTGAAGTAATCGGCATAGCCGTCGATCATGCCGAGATAATCTTCCTGGCTGCATTTGTGGAAGCCGAGCCAGAGACCGAAGCGATCGGAAAGCGAAACCTTCTCCTCGACGGCTTCCGACGGATTGATCGCCGTCGACTGCTCGTTTTCCATCATGTGGCGCGGCAGCAGATGGCGCCGATTTGACGTCGCATAGAAGAGCACATTGTCCGGTCGCCCTTCGACGCCGCCGTCGAGTGCCGCCTTCAGCGACTTGTAGGCGGTGTCGTCGTGATCGAAGGAGAGATCGTCGCAGAAGACGATGACGCGGTAGGGTGTGTCCTTCAAGAGATCGAGCAGGGTGGGGAGGCTGGCGATATCCTCGCGATGGACTTCGACCAGCTTCAGCGCGACGCCGCTTTCGCGCCTGACATCCTCATGCACGGCCTTAACAAGCGAGGATTTGCCCATGCCGCGTGCGCCCCAGAGCAGCACGTTGTTGGCGGCATACCCGTCGGCGAACCGCACGGTATTCTCATGCAGGATATCGCGCACATGATCGACGCCGCGGATGAGCTTCAGCGTCACCCGGTTCGGCTTGTTCACAGGCTGCAGGTGCTGGCGAGACGGCGCCCAGACGAAACAGTTGGCCGCATCCCAATCGTTGACGGCAGGCGGCGGCCCGGCGAGGCGCTGGACGGCATCGGCGAGCCGTTTCAGTTCGGCAAGCAGGGCGGTGTTGATTTCCTCGGTCATCGCAAGCTCCTGATTTCTTGCTGCGGCAATCCGCTTTATCTTTCGATGCGGGGTAGCATGGCGTTTTGCCGGCGGAAAGGTTATGAGGCAGCGGAATCGGTACTGTTTCGGGCTGTTTCTGTTGCATTCATCGAAGCGGTAATTATAGTCCGGCAACCTGAAAAATAAGGCGGAGTTCCGCCGCCAAGCCTGAGGAGTTTAGCATGTTCATCACCCCGGCATTCGCCCAGAGCGCGACCGACACCGCAACCGGTTTCGGCGGTTCCGGTTTCGAAATGATCATCCTGTTCGTGCCGCTGATGGTCGTCTGGTACTTCCTGCTGATCCGCCCGCAGCGCGCACAGGCCAAGAAGCGTGAGGAAACCCTGAAGGCGATCCGTCGGGGCGACCAGGTCGTCACCGGCGGCGGCCTCGTCGGCAAGGTCACCAAGGTCATCGACGACAAGGAAGTCGAAGTCGAGATCGCCGATGGCGTTCGTGTGCGCATCGTCCGCAGCGGTATTTCGGATGTGCGCGTCAAGGGTGAACCCGTCAAGGCCGACGCAGCGTAACAAGCGATAACGGCAGCACCGCCGGATCGGAAGATCGTCGAGAGAATGTTGCATTTTTCCCGCTGGAAAACACTTCTGATCTGGTTGGCCGCGTTTGCGGCCATCATCATCGCTGCGCCCAATTTGCTGAGCGAGGCGCAGCGTTCTTCTCTGCCGGGCTGGCTGCGGCACGACCGCGTGACGCTCGGTCTCGATCTGCAGGGCGGTTCGCATATCGTTCTGAAGGTCGAGCGTTCCGATATCGTCAAGGACCGCTTGGAAGAAGTGGTCGCCAATGTGCGCAACGTGCTGCGCGGCGCCGGCATCCGCTATACCGGGCTGACTGGCAACGACCAGACCGTCACCGTCCGGATCACCGATCCGGCTGAGACGCAGAAGGCGGTCGATCTACTGAAGCCTTTGACGACGGCCGGCGGACGTTCCCGGCCTGACGTCGCGCTGCAGCAGGGCGAAGAGGGACAACTGTCGCTGAAGATTTCCGACGCCGGCATCACCTCCGACGTCGCCTCCGCCCGAACGCGGTCACTCGATATCGTCAGCCGCCGAATCGCTGGCTTCGGCTATGAAAATTTCCTCGTTCGCCCCGATGATGCCGATCGGATCGTCGTGCAGGTGCTGGGATCGGTTGATGCGGAGCGGCTGAAGAACCTCTTGAACCAGACGGCCAAGCTTTCCTTTCATCTGATCGACGCAAGCATGTCGGGGCAGGAGGCGCTGAACGGCCGCTGGCCGGCGACATCGCAGGTGCTCTATTCGCTTGACGATCCGCCGGTCCCCTATCTTGTCGACCGCACGGCTTTCGCCAACGCTAGCAACATGGTCGAGATCGAGCCGGTCGTCGATCCGCAGACGGAGGATACATCGATTGCCTACCGCCTCGATGCCGAAGGCACGCGGCGGCTGGCTGAGGTGACGGGGCAGAATATCGGCAAGCACCTTGCCATCGTCTTCGACGACCAGGTGATGTCAGCGCCAAGCATCGATGCGGCGATCACCGGCGGCGAGGGCGCGATTTCAGCGAATTTCTCCGAGGATGGCGTCCGCGACCTTGCGGTGATGCTGCGCGCCGGCGCCTTGCCGGCGACCCTGACGAGCGTCGAGGAGCGCAGCGTCAGCCCGAGATTCGGCGCCGACTCCATCTTCTCCGGCCTCGTTGCCGGCCTCGTCGCCGTCGTGCTGGTCGCAGCACTGATGATCGCGCTCTACCGCATTCTCGGCGTCATCGCCGTCGTCTCGCTCGTCTTCAACCTGATCCTCATTATCGCAGTGCTCAGCCTTGCCGGCGCGACCCTCACCTTGCCCGGCATTGCCGGCATCGTGCTCATCGTCGGCATGGCGGTCGATTCCAACGTTCTGATCTACGAGCGTATCCGTGAAGAGGAGAGAACCGCCCACTCCTTTGCAGACGCCGTCAGCCGCGGTTTTCAGCGCGCCTTTGCAACCATCATCGATGCCAATGTCACGATTTTCATCGCCGCCATCATCCTCTTTTTCCTCGGCAGCGAATCCATCCGCGGTTTCGCGGTGACGCTGGCGGTCGGCATTCTGGCGACCGTCTTCACGGCTTTCACGCTGACGCGTTCGATCGTTGCCGTCTGGCTGAAAGGGCGCCATCCCCGGCATCTGCCGAAGAGCGTTCTGACCCATCTTTTCGAACACGCCAATATCCGTTTCATGGGGATCCGGCGTTACGTCTTTACCGCCTCGGCGATCATCTCGTTGATCGCCATGGCCGCCTTTGCCACCGCCGGCCTGCGTCTCGGCATTGATTTCACCGGCGGCTCGCTCATCGAGGTGACGGCGAAGCAAGGCAATGCCGACCTCGCCGATCTTCAATCACGCCTCAACGATCTCAATCTCGGTGAGATCAGCGTCCAGCGTACCGGCGGCCCGTCGAATGCGCGGATCCGCATCGCCTCCCAGGGCGGCGGCGAGAATGCCGAGCAGTCGGCGGCGACGCTGGTGCGCGGCGAACTCCAGGAGGATTATGATTTTCGCCGCGTCGAGGTCGTCGGCCCCGCGATCTCCGGCGAATTGACGATGATGGCGACACTCGGCGTGCTGGCAGCGTTGGCGGCGATCCTGATCTACATCTGGATCCGCTTCGAATGGCAGTTTGCGGTCGGCGCCATCATTGCCACGCTGCACGACGTCATCATCATGCTCGGTCTCTTCGTGCTGACCGGCATGGAATTCAACCTGACGAGCGTCGCCGCCTTGCTGACCGTTGTCGGTTATTCCCTGAATGACACGGTCGTGGTCTATGACCGAATGCGCGAGAATCTGAAGCGATACAAGAAGATGCCGCTGCCGATCCTGATCGATGCGTCGATCAACCAGACGCTGTCGCGCACCATACTGACCGCGGCGACGACGCTGCTCGCCTTGCTCGCGCTCTATCTTTTCGGAGGGGAGGTTATCCGCTCCTTCACCTTTACGATGCTCTTCGGCGTCGCTCTCGGCACCTTCTCTTCGATCTATATCGCCGCTCCTGTCCTGATCGTCTTCCGGCTGCGGCCGGCGAGCCCCGACGAGGAAGAGAGCAACAAGACGGATGCTGGTATAAAATCCGGCACGGTGGTTTGAAAACATGGCAAAAGGCATAGAAATCCGCGCCGCGCATTTTCCCGGGCGCGCGCCGATCGATACTTACGGCAATGGCGGTTTCCGTTTTGCCGACATGTCGCATCGCGGCTCGATCCTTTGCCTGCCCTCCGGCATTCACGGCTGGGACATGGACATGTCGAAACCGCTGTCACCGGAAAATTTCCGGCGGGTGCTTGATGAGGCAGATGATATCGAGGTTCTGCTCGTCGGGACCGGAACCGAGCTTCGCCGCCTGCCGGAAGAATTGAAGCAGGCGCTGAAATCGCGCGGCATCGCCTCCGATCCGATGAGCACGGGCGCAGCGGTACGCACTTTCAATGTCATGCTGGCCGAGCAGCGCGCCGTCGCCGCGGCACTGATCGCGGTCTGACCAATGGCTGAAGCGAAAACTGCGACGAACCAGGAGATCTGCCTGGCGATGCTGCGCGACAGCGATCGCGATCGCTACCTTGCCTGCCTGCTGTCGCCGGATGACAAGCGCGGCGCGCTTGCCGCCCTATACGCCTTCAATGCCGAGCTTGCCCGCATTCGTGATCTCGTTCATGAGCCGTTGCCCGGCGAAGTGCGCCTGCAATATTGGCGCGATCTGCTGGAAGGCAGCGCCCATGGTTCAACGGCTGCCAATCCCGTCGCCGCCGCACTTCTAACGGCGGTCGAAACGCACCGCCTGCCGCGCAAGACGCTGATCGACATGATCGAGGCCCGGACCTTCGACCTCTACGACGATCCGATGGAAACGCGTCTGTCGCTCGAAGGTTATGCCGGGGAGACGGCATCGGCCCTCATTCAGCTCGCAAGCCTCGTGCTGTCGCCCGAGGAAGCCGCACGATCCGCCGATGCCGCCGGCCATGCCGGTGTGGCCCAGGCGGTCGCCGGCCTGTTGCTGCTAATGCCGCTGCATCGCCGCCGCGGCCAGGTCTATATTCCGCTGCAGATCCTGTCCGCCACCGGTCTTAACCGTGATGCCTTCCTTGCCGGCGAAGACAGGCCGCGCATCTCCGCCGCCATCGAGGCCTTTGCCGGCCTCGGCCGCGAACATCTGGCAAAGGCGAGGGCGGCAGGGCCGATCACGCCCAGGGTCTTTCCGGCCTTCCTGCCGGCGACGCTTGCCGAACCGGTGCTTCTCAGGGCGCAGAAGCTCGGCGCCGTCCTGTTCGACCGGACGCTGCAGCCGCCGCAATGGCGCCGCCAGCTCAGCATGGCGCTCTCGGCGAGCCGGAAAAAAATCTGACGCGGGTCAAACTCGCGCAAGTCTCGCGCGTTACAAGGCTTGAACCGCTACCCTTTCGAACGGAGACTCGGCGTGGGCATTATCGTCTGGTGCGTTCTTTTCGCCATCGTCATTTTCTTTGCCTTCGTGGCAACGCGTTTGGCCGCGCAGAACAACGAAGACGGCCTGCATGACACGGGCCTCGCCATCATTGAATTCGGCCGCGCTTTTCCGAACGAGGCGATCCGCCAGTTGCAGGCGACGGAGAACGGCCAGGCGATCTTCGTGCGCCTGCATGACAATAAGGCGGGCTTCATGCGCAACATGTCGCGCCACTTCGCCTGCCATCTGATCGAGCCGGGCCGCGTGCGCGTGGTCAGCTCGCAAACGGGCAGGGGCCTGGTGATCGATTTCCTCGATGCGCCTCACCAAAACGGCGATTTCGAATTCGCTTCCGCCAAGGAGTCCTCGGAAGTCGCGCTCTGGCTGCTCGGCAATTATATCGCCGAGCCGGATAAGGATCTGCCGTCCAACCATATTTCGGCGGCGAACAAGCACTAAACCGCCAATCAGGCGCTGTCGGCAAGCGGGGAATTCTGGCCGAGCCAGGCGGCGCAGTCGGCAAGCGCGCGGCGCGCGATCAATTGCCGCTTCATGATCGTCTTATCCTTGCCGCGGAAGCGCTTGACGCCCTCGGGCTTGACGATCGAACCGGGCTGAAGCTCCGGAAACAGCCCAAAATTGATGTTCATCGGCTGGAACGAGCGTTTGCCCGGCTCCTCGTCGGTGACGATATGCCCGCCGGTGATATGGCCGAGCAGCGAGCCGAGCGCCGTCGTTGCCGGCGGCAGCGAGATCGCCTCGCCCTTGCGTTCGGCGGCGGCGAAGCGGCCGGCCATCAGCCCGACGCTGGCGCTTTCGACATAACCCTCGCAGCCGGTGATCTGGCCGGCGAAACGCAGGCCGGGCCGCGATTTCAAAGTCAGCGACGGGGTAAGCAGGGTGGGGGAATTGATATAGGTGTTGCGGTGTAGGCCACCGAGGCGGGCGAACTCCGCATTTTCCAGGCCTGGGATCATCCGGAAGATTTCCGCCTGCGCCCCATATTTCAGCTTGGTCTGGAAGCCGACCATATTGTAGAGCGTGCCGAGCGCATTGTCCTGGCGCAGCTGTACGACGGCATAGGCCTTGACCGTCGGATTATGCGCGTTCGTCAGCCCCATCGGCTTCATCGGACCGTGGCGCAGCGTCTCGCGGCCGCGTTCGGCCATCACCTCGATCGGCAGGCAGCCGTCGAAATAAGGCGTGCCTTCCCATTCCTTGAAACCCACCGTGTCGCCTGATATCAGCGCGTCGACGAAGGCATTGTACTGCGCTTCGTCCATCGGGCAATTGATGTAATCCTTGCCTGTGCCGCCGGGGCCCACCTTGTCGTAACGCGACTGATACCAGCAGATATCCATGTCGATGCTCTCGCGGTAGACGATCGGCGCGATGGCGTCGAAGAAGGCAAGCGAATCCTCTCCCGTCTCCGCCTGGATGGCACTGGCAAGCGACGGCGCCGTCAGTGGTCCGGTGGCGACGATGGCAAGATCCCAGTCGTTCGGCGGCAGGCCGGTGATCTCTTCGCGCAGGACGGTGATCAGCGGGTGGTCATCGATCGCCCGGGTCACCGCCTCGGAGAAGCCATCGCGATCGACGGCGAGTGCGCCGCCGGCCGGCACTTGGTGCCGATCCGCCGTGGCCATGATCAGCGACCCGGCCATGCGCATCTCGGCATGGATGACGCCGACGGCATTGCTGGTCGCGTCGTCGGAACGGAAGGAATTGGAGCAGACCAGTTCGGCAAGACCGTCGGTCTTATGGGCATCCGTACCGCGCACCCCGCGCATTTCATGCAGGATGACGGGAACGCCGGAACTGGCGATTTGCCAGGCGGCTTCTGAACCGGCGAGCCCGCCGCCGACGACATGGATAGGGGAATAGGAGGAGATCGTGTTCATTCCGGGCTGATATCATGTCGGCAGGTGCGATCCAACACCTCGGAATCAAAAACGGCGCCTGAGGGCGCCGTCTTGGAAGCATCGCGCTAGCGGCCCGCTATTAGCGGAACGAGCGGGATGCGATATTGCGGATGTCGTAGCGGCTGACGCCGATATCGGACAGGGTCTGGTTCGAAAGGCCGCCCAGTTCGTTGAGCGTACGGCGGTAGCTGAGCCAGCTTTTTGCAATGCGGATCGGGTTCATTGTCTTTTTCCTCAAACAAATGTCCGCTGGATGGCGGGATCGCCTATCTCTCTGCGGTTGATGTTTATCTAGGCGATATCAGTGCTTTTGTGCAGTGCAAATAAAAGGCGTCTGCTATGCAATTGTGCAATGTGATGCATGCCAATTAAGCGATGGATATTTTTTGAGCGGGCTAAGGAAGCGGGCAAAGCCGTGCAACCGACGCGGCAGTGCCTAGCGACAAAGAAAACGCCCGCTGTGGGTACAGCGGGCGTTTCGATCGAGGACGATCGGCTTGGGAGGAAGCAGCGATCGCCTTGAATTAGCGGGAGGAAGCCTCACGGGCAACGCGATGGATGTCCGAACGGTCGATGCCGAGGTCGTGCAATTCGCGGTTGCTCATGCGGCCGAGTTCAGTGATGGTCTGACGGTACTTGCGCCAGTTATTGAAAGAGCGAGAGAAGTTCATGTTAAGCCCCTTTCTGAGGGTTTGATCTGCCAGCAGCCACTGATCGGCGCTGACCTCTATTTGATGACCGGAATATATGTTGCGGCGCGAAAGAGGAAAACAGCCAAGTTTTCAGATCACCTATGCGGATTGTGCAACGCTCACAGGGTGTTTGACTAAGACTCGCCGCTTTTTGGTCAACGATTAGGCAGAATGGTTCTCAGGAAGGCAATCTGGTTTGGCGCCCTGCACAGGTGCCCGTGCTCCAAGACGCTGCTCCCTCCGTGGTGCCGCCTGCGTCCACCGTAAAGAGGCGTTTCGCGTCGGATCGAAAGCCGCCCATTTATGGGCAGCCTCGGTGGGGCCGGTGAGGCGGCAGGCTCGCACGACGGGGCCAAACCCCCGAAATCCTGAGAGCGCTAAATGTTTTGATTGCATTTTTGCTCAATAAAACGCCCGCCGGGGGAGGATCCGGCGGGCGCATTATGGTGACTGGCAACTGGGAGGAGGAGTGTTGCCAGCCTTATCGCAGTGCGCTTGGGAGGAGGAGCGCGCGGCTGCGAATCTCGTCGCGGACAATCCATCCGCGGGCATCCGGCAGAGCCGGGCCGGGGCGCCATCCCCGTGCTTCGATGACTTTTTAATAGTATGACTAATTGGATTTTTGCAGTGCAATAAATTCATGAGGGATGTGCGCTTAGCGCATACCTCTCCAGCATACGCTTACAATAGCACTAATGACGTTAGCGGCCGGTTAATACTCGCCCCAATTTAGACCAATGAGGAATTTGTATATTTGTCGTGAGGACGTTTATAACGACGGAAGCGCAGCGCTGGAATGAGCGTCGCGAAAATAAGGGGTGGGAGCATGTATCGCGGCAGATTGGAGCGGGATCTCTCGCTCTGGGTGGGCAAAGGCCTGTTAGGCCAGGAAACGGCGACCACGCTTCTCGCCGAATATGACGGTCGCCCGGCAAGCTTCAGCCTCGGCCGGGTGCTGATGGCACTGGCAGCGGTGCTGCTTGCATCAGCCATCCTGCTGGTCGTCGCCTCCAACTGGGAGGCCATCCCGCGCCTTGTCCGCGTAGGCGTCGTTCTGGCGCTGATCTGGGTGGTACATATCGCCGCCGCCCGGATGCTTGCCCGCGGTGCGACAGCGGCCGCAGGCGGCTTGCTGGTCATCGGCGCCATGAGTTTCGGCGGCGCCATATCGCTGGTTGGGCAGATGTATCATCTCTCCGGCGACGAGCAGACGGTGATGTATCTTTGGTTCGCCATCGCGACCATCTCGGCAATCCTGTTCCGTTCGGGCGCAGTGACCGTCGTCGCCGGCTTCCTCTCCTGGGCGTCCTTTGCCGTCTACCTCCAGAATTACGACACGCACTGGGTCGGCCTCGATCCCTGGATGGCGCCCGTCATGGCGGCGATCACAATCGCCCTGGTGCGCTATACCGACGCCGAGCGGGCCCGCCATCTCGCCTATCTGCTTTTGATCGGCTGGCTCGCCTGGCTCTATACTCTATATGAGGAGATCGCCGTTGCGCTCGCCTTCGCCGTCGGCGGCATGGCGGCCGTCGTCCTGGCGGCGTTGCCGCTCCCGCGCATCGCTTCCCTGGTCAGGACCGCCGGTGCTGCCCCGGCCTTCTACAGCTTCCTCGTCGCGGCAATCGGTTTCCTGCTGCTGCATATCGAAATCGAGGGCGGTTGGCGGCTGGTGGTGCTTGGAGTGGCGACGCTTGCCGCGTCCGTGCTGGCGATCGCCCTGCATGGCAGGGACAACGGTGCGGTGCGTTATCTCGCCTACATGAGTTTTGCCGCCGAAATGCTTTATCTCGCCTCCGTCACGGTCGGCTCGATTCTCGGCACGTCGAGCCTGTTCCTGTTCTCCGGTCTGGTGGTGGCGCTGGTTGCCTGGCTCGTCATCCGTCTCGAACGGCGGTTTTCGGCGAATGCACAGGGGGAGCGCGCATGAACTCGCTCCTGGCAAGGCTGCAATCCGGCAGAGGCTATGTGCTTTCGGCAATCATCGTCGCCGGCCTTCAGACCGTGATCCTCGGCACGATCATCCAGAGCCGCGCGTCGATCCTCAATAGCGGTGCCGAGGTGCTGCTGAAGACGGCGCCCGTCGATCCGCGTGATTTCCTTCGCGGCGATTATGTCGTCTTGAACTACGACATTTCCTCGGTGCCGGTGCAGACGGTCTCAGGCGGCATTCCGGCGGAGCCCGGCAAGCGCACGTTATGGGTTCGGTTGAAGAAGCAGGAGGACGGTTTCTGGACGGTGATCGAATCGTCCTTTCACGGGCTGCCGCCGCTGCCGGAGACCGTGATCCTGCGCAGCCAGCCATTCTATAGTGGCGGACTTGCCGCCGGCGACAGCATCCGCGTCGAATACGGCATCGAGCGCTATTACGTTCCCGAAGGCGAGGGAAAGCCGATCGAGGAGGCCCGAAACGGCGGCAATGTCGCCATATCAGTACGCGTCTCGCCTGATGGAAGCGCGCAGATTCGCGGTCTTCTCGTCGACAACAAGCCGGTTTACGACGAGCCGCTCTATTGATCCGGCGGCACTTCGGGAGAGGGCGGTTTGCGGGCCGCAAATCCCTGTCATTTGCCGTTCATTTTTCCTTTGCCTCGACCAAATCGGGTGATATAGAGACGCCGCGCTCCGGAAGGCCTCATGCGCAGGCATAGGCATGCGGTTTTGTGAACGCGGGTATGGTGAAATTGGTAGACACGCCAGATTTAGGTTCTGGTGCCGCAAGGCGTGGGAGTTCAAGTCTCTCTACCCGCACCAAGCTGTTTGCAGCGGGAGACGGAGATAGTGGTCCCGAATACCCGGAAGCGAGCGCCGTTCCCCTTTGGGCGGAATGGCAGGAATTGGGAAAAGCCACGCGCGGCACGCTGCCGGCGTCGTGCTCATCGAAACGAACGGCGTCTGGGCACGGCCGCCAGGACATGAAGGTAGGAAGACATGCAGGTTATCGAAACGCTCGCTGAAGGGCTGAAGCGCGAAATCAAGGTCGTTATCCCGGCCAAGGACATGCAGGACAAGATGAATGAGCGTCTTGCCGATGTGAAGGACAAGGTCCGCATCAACGGCTTCCGCCCGGGCAAGGTACCCCCTGCTCACCTGAAGAAGGTCTACGGCAAGTCGATCATGGCCGAACTCGTCAACGAGATCGTCCGCGAGCAGCCGGCCGCCATCCTGTCCAGCCGCGGCGAAAAGTCGGCCACGCAGCCGGAAATCGCCATGACCGAGGACAAGGACGAAGCCGACAAGATCCTCGCCGCCGAGCAGGATTTTGAATTCACGCTCTCTTATGAAGTGCTGCCGCCGATCGAACTGAAGTCGGTCAAGGGCATCAAGGTCACGCGCGAAGTCATCGATATTTCGGACGACGAAGTCAACGAGCAGGTTCTCAAGGTCGCCGAAAGCGCCCGCGCATATGAGACCAAGACCGGCAAGTCCGCCAACGGCGACCGCATCACCATGGATTACGTCGGCAAGGTCGACGGCGAAGCCTTCGAAGGCGGCACCGACCAGGGCGCCGAACTGGTGCTCGGCTCCGGCCGCTTCATTCCTGGCTTCGAAGACCAGCTCGTCGGCGTCAAGGCCGGCGATGAAAAGACCATCACCGTGACCTTCCCGGCCGACTATCCGGCCAAGAACCTTGCCGGCAAGGAAGCCACCTTCGACGTGTCCGTCAAGGAGGTTGCAGCCCCCGGCGCCGTCGAGATCAACGACGAACTCGCCTCCAAGCTCGGCATCGAATCTGCCGACCGCCTGAAGGAAATCGTTCGCGGCCAGATCGAATCGCAGTACGGCTCGCTGACCCGCCAGAAGCTGAAGCGCCAGATCCTCGACCAGCTCGACGAGATGTACAAGTTCGAGACCCCGAACTCGCTGGTCGATGCCGAATATAACGGCATCTGGAGCCAGGTGAACAACGACCTCGCCCAGTCCGGCAAGACCTTCGAGGACGAAGACACGACCGAAGACAAGGCACGTGAGGAATACAAGACGCTCGCCGAGCGTCGTGTCCGCCTCGGCCTCGTTCTCTCCGAAATCGGCGAAAAGGCCGGCATCGAAGTCAGCGAAGACGAAATGCAGCGCGCCATCTACGATCAGCTGCGCCAGTATCCGGGCCAGGAAAAGCAGATCCTCGAATTCTTCCGCAGCCAGCCGGGCGCCGCCGCTTCGATCCGCGCGCCGATCTTCGAAGAGAAGGTCATCGATCACCTGCTGACCGAAATCGACGTCACCGACAAGAAGGTGACCAAGGAAGAGCTGCTCGCCGAGGAAGAAGGCGAGGCGAAGGCTGAAACCAAGAAGGCCGCCCCGAAGAAGAAGGCTGCCGCCAAGGCCGAAGCTGCCGACGCCGGCGAAGGCGAAGAAGCCGCTCCGAAGAAGAAGGCTGCTCCTAAGAAGAAGGCAGCTGACGAAAGCGCCGAATAATCGCTTTTCAGTTCTGAAGTTTGGAAGGCCCCGCCATCGTGCGGGGCCTTTTTGTTTTTCGGCTCATCCGGACGGGCTACTCGACGCCCTCTTCATCATGGTGTTATCTTCGCCAGCAGCAACAGATAGTTGAAATAAGTATAAACCGATGCAGATCTTGCTGGTGCATGTCGCCCGGGGATGACGACATGCATAAAACAACGAGCTTTGGGCAGTGGGAGGACCTGAAAATGACTGCAAAGAAAGACATGAAGACGCTGGTCGAGGAAATCTATTCTGTGCGCGACCGTGGCGATATCGAGGGTACGCTTGCGCTGATCGGCGACGGTTGCACCTTTCGCATGGTCGGCAATGCACGGCTGGCGCCTCTGACGACTGAAACGAGCGGGCATGACTTTCGCCAAACGATAACGCAGCTTATCGCAGCATGGGATCTATCCAAGATCAGGACGACCGGAATCTATGTGGACGAGGATGAGCAGATGGTCTTCGCCCATCGTGAAGGGGAGGTCAGGCACGTTCCATCGGGCGTGAGCTTCAATACGGAATTCGTCGACAAGATCCATTTTCAGGATGGCAAACCGGTCAAGATCGTCGAATTCGTCGACACGCTGCAAGTGGCGGAGACGAGCCGGATGATCCAATTCGCGTAAGCGGCAACCGAAATCGGAGCCGCCAAAGCGCGTCGCATCGAACGTGATTCCTGCGACGCGCTTCAGCGCGAATTGCAACTCAATGCCGTGTGAGTTCAGCGACTTTCCTGACGTGGCTCACGGCTGCGGTTCCGCCTGATGTCTTGGTGAAGAGGCTGAGTGTCTCTTCCTCATCATCGGCGACCGGCGTTAAGGCCTGATCCATATAGGTCTTCGACTTCGCTTCCCTTGAAATCAGGAATGCCGAAATCGTCAGGCCGATGATCGTGCCGGCAAGCGAAGCGTGTTTTCTGAAGGTTTCCCAGGCAAAGCGCGGCCAGAAGACCAGCGGATTTTCCCGCGGCAGTTCCGGGCGCCGCTCCGACGGCGTCTTCAGGCGCAGCAGGCCGCTTTGCAGCGGATGCACGTTTTCCAGCGGCACGGTGGTCGCGAAGGAGACGAGAACCTTGACGAGCCTTGCGAGCGGTACTCCGGTCGCCACAGCGCGGCGCAACAGCGTCTTCATGTGATCAGGCGAATAATAGAGCGCCCAGGCCTCGTGGTAGATGTCTTCCCATTCCTGCTTGCTCATCTTCGGATGCGCGGTGCAGACGTGCTCGACATCGTAGATGTTGAGATCGCCATCCATCTCGACACCCTTCTTCCACAGCACCTGATGGTCCTCGGAGCCGGGCAGCGGCGTCAGGATGAAGAATTCGATGACGTCGAGCGGCAGCTCTTCCTGGATGATCGCGATGTCGCGGCGGATCGATTCCGGCGTGTCGGCCGGGAAGCCCAGGATATAACCGGCGAGCGTCATGATCCCCTGCGCCTTCCAGGCGAGTAGCATCTTGCGGTATTCGGTGATCTTGTTCTGGTTCTTCTTGGCGGCGGTCAGATTGTCCGGATTGACGTTTTCGAGGCCGATGAAGACACGGGTGACGCCGGCGCGCCGGGATTTCTCGATGAAATTCGGGATCTTGTGGCAGAGCGTGTCGACCTGGATCATCAGGCCGAGCGGAATGCCGTCCCGCTCCTTCAGCTCGATCAGCCGGTCGAAGATCGCTTCCCAATCCTTGTTGCGGGCAAAATTGTCGTCGGTGATGAAGAATTTGTGGATGCCCTGCGCCCAGTTCATCCGCACCAGCTTTTCGACGTCGTCGGCCGAGCGGAAGCGCGACTTGCGCCCCTGGACGTTGATGATGGTGCAGAACGAGCACTGGTAGGGACAGCCGCGTCCGGCATCGAAGCTGGTGCTGAGCCCGAGCGTGCGCTGGATATTGTCCTTCGGCAGGAAGGGGACCGGCGTGCCGCCGATGCCCGGAAGGTCGTTCATGAAATTGTAGAGCGGCTTCAGCTCTCCGCTCGCTGCGTCGCGCAGCACCATCTCGAGCCGGCCCTCGGCCTCGCCGGCAAACATCGAGATGCCCATGTCGCGGCAGGCGTCGAGCCCGACCGCCTTGCCGTCCAGCATCGACAGGCAGCCGGAAACATGGAAGCCGCCGATCGAAACCGGCAGGCCGGCATCGCGAAACGGCCGGGCGATATCGAGGGCACGCGGATACTGGTTGGTTTGGACACCGACAAGCGCGATCATGCCGAAATTGTCGTGGCGCTTGAACTGGGCGAGCAATCCGGCGAAGTCGATCCGCGTATTGGTCTCGTCGATCACGGTGATGTCGATCGCGGTATCGGGGCCGAGCACTTTGCGCTCGGCGCATTCGGCGGCGATGCCATAGAGAGCCGCGAGCGAATTGGAAGGAATCATCGCCCGCCACCAGCGGATGACATAGCCGTCGTCGTCATAATGCGACGGCTTGATCAGGATCAGCTGAAAACGTCGGCGCGCAGCTTCCAAGACATGGGACAAGAGTATCTATCTTTCTTCAGAAGCTTTTGCCGGAGGCAAAATGGAGTTGAAAGCACATATCATGCATGGCGTAACAATGCGACTTCTGAGGGTTCAAACCAAGGCGTAAAACACGGCACTGCGCGCAAAACGTTTCGCGCAGCGTATCATTCCTCAATATACTACCCGATATCGAGCAGCAATGCGCGGTGGTCGGACACCTCCGGCGTCTCGACCACCTCGAATTTGGCAACGCTGACCCCTGGTGTGACCAGCATGTAGTCGGCAAAGCGCCCCGGCTTCAGATAGTAGGAGGTTCGCGTGTCTACAAGGCCATTGCCGGTGACGAGTTCGGAAAGCCCGAGTCGGGCGAGAATCGCAAAGGTGGCGCTGTCAGGCAAAACGTTGAAATCACCGCAAACAACGAGGCCTTCATTGCCGGGCCAGATGCGCTCGACAAGCCTGACCAGTGCCGCGGCCTGCTCTTGGCGGGCCGCCGTGTCGTCCTTGCCGGCGGGATCGCGCAGGCCATGCATATGGGCGATGGTAACGGCAGAAGCCTGTTCATGGCTGAAGACGCGGATGCAATGGGCGTTGCGCGGCCGCGGGTGTTCACCCCAGCCATCGGCCGAAAAACCGCCATGCACGAAGTCCAGCCCCTGGGCGATGACCGAATGCGATTTGCGCACGAAGGTCGCCAGCCCGAATTCGGCGGCAATGGCGCTATCGCCGTTAAACAGCTCGCCTCTCGATGTCGGGCAGAAGAAGCCGTCGTAGCCGGGCAGGGCGGCGCTGATCTCGGCAAACAGATTGGCGCGCTGCGGCAGCTCCAAGCCCGCATCCCGATAGATCGACCATCCCCCATCCGCACCCGGCGCCCGCAGCACTTCCTGCAGGCACAAAACATCCGCATCGGCCTGCCTGACATAATCGATCAGGACCTCATGCAGCCTGCCGCCCCAGGCGTTCAGCGAAATGATGCGCAATGTCGTTCGGCTCCGTTTTGGGCGGCCGGATTGAGACGACGGTTCTGCCGTCTGTGATTCGCCCTTAGAGTTCAGACTTGATGTCGCCCATCCGGTTCCAGGCGTCGAGGCCGGCGATCTTGTAGGCTTCGGCAAGCGTCGGATAGTTGAAGGTGTTTTCGACAAAATATTCGACTGTGCCTTTGAGATTGAGCACCGCTTGGCCGATATGAACCAGCTCGGTGGCGCCTTCGCCGACGATATGCACGCCGAGCAGGCGGCGTGTCTTCAGCGAGAAGATCAGCTTCAAAAGCCCGGTGTCGAGGCCCATGATATGACCGCGCGAGGTCTCGCGGAAACGGGCGATGCCGCATTCATAGGGAATACCGCGCTCCTTCATCTCCTCTTCGGTCAGGCCGCAGGTGGAAATTTCCGGCACGGCATAAATGCCGTACGGGAAATATTTCGGCGGCTCCTTGGCAACCGCGCCGATCGCGACGCGGGCGGCGATGCGGCCCTGTTCCATCGAGGTCGAGGCAAGGCTTGGAAAGCCGACGACGTCGCCGGCGGCATAGACGTTGGCAACCGATGTCTGGAAGGTTTCCGGATTGACCTTGAGGCGGCCGCGGCTGTCGGCTTCGAGGCCGATGGCCGGAAGGTTCAGCGCGTCGGTCGCCCCCATGCGACCGGCGGCGAAAAGCACCATGTCGGTGGTCAGGCGCCTGCCGCTGTCGAGCGTCAGCTCGACCTTGCCGCCGTCGAGCGTCTCCACCTTGTCAGCCTTCTGGCCGAGCAGCAGCTTCATGTTGCGGTCGCGCAGCTGGTAGGTGAAATCCTCGACGATTTCTTTGTCGATGAAGTCGAGCATCGTCGTCTTCGGGTCGATGACGGTGACGGCCGTGTCGAGCGCGCTGAAGATCGTCGCATATTCGATGCCGATGACGCCGGCGCCGATGACGACCATCGAACGCGGCAACTCCTGGATATCGAGCAATTCGTCGCTGTCGAGAACAGTCTTGCCGTCGAAGGGTATGTAATCGGGGCGGAACGGCTTTGTGCCGACGGCAAGCAGCACGCTGGCGCCGGTAACCTGGGTGATCTCGCCGTCATCCTTGATCACCTGCAGCGTCGAGGCATCGATGAAGCTCGCCTTGCCGCGAATATGCTGCACGCGGTTGCGGGCGAACTGGTGCTCGAGCACCTCGACTTCGTGGTTGAGGGTGATCAGCAGGCGGCGGCGCAGGTCGTCGGCACTGATCTCTTCCTTGACGCGGTAAGACCGGCCGTAAAAGCCGCGTTCACGCCAGCCAGAAAGATTGAGCGCGGTCTCGCGCAGCGTTTTGGAGGGGATGGTGCCGGTATGCACGGAGACGCCGCCGACGCGTTTTCCCTGCTCGATGACAAGTACTTTCTTGCCGAGTTTGGCAGCCTGGATCGCTCCGCGGCGCCCTGCGGGACCGCTGCCCACCACAACGAGATCGTACTGAAGCATTATCTGGCCCCGGATTGGAAATGGAATCATTTGCGACGCAAAAATGTCGCCCGTCTATCGGTAGCCGGTCAATGTTACAGATTGTTTTACGACCGCCGATTCGAGCCTGCCTGTGCTTTTCAGATCAGCTTCAGCCCCTTCAGGCTGACATGGCCGTCCTTGCCGATAATCACATGGTCGTGGACAGTAATATCAAGCGCCTTGGCCGCATCGATGATCACCTTCGTCATATCGATGTCTGCGCGCGACGGCGTTGGGTCGCCGGAGGGGTGGTTGTGCACCAGGATCATCGCCGTTGCCGAAAGCTCGAGCGCACGTTTGACCACCTCACGCGGATAGACCGGCGTATGGTCGACCGTGCCGCGGCCCTGCACCTCGTCGGCGATCAGTACGTTGCGCTTGTCGAGGAAGAGGATGCGGAATTGTTCGCGGGTCTCATGCGCCATGGCGGCATGACAATACTGGATGACCGACGACCATGAGGAGAGCACCTGCTTGGCTCTGAGTTCGCTTTTGAGGGTCCTGTGGGCGACGGTCGAGATCAGCTTCAGGTCGAGCGCCACGGCCTCACCGACACCTTTTACCTCCGTCAGCAGCGCCGCCGGCGCGCCGAAGACGCCGGAGAGCGAGCCGAAGCGTTCGATCAGCGCTTTGGCGATCGGCTTGGTATCGCGCCGCGGGATCAGACGAAAAAGCAGGAGTTCGAGGATTTCATAGTCGGCAAGGGCGATGTCGCCCTGTTCGCGGAAGCGGTCACGCAGTCGCTCGCGATGGCCATGATAATGCTCCTGAGCGGCGAGCGAGGCGGGCAGGGCGCTCTTGGCATTCGGCCCGGCCGGTTTTTGCGGCTGTCCGCCGAAGAACGAGCGTTCGTCGGCGGCAATGGGCTCCTGCGTTGCGAAAGGCAGCTCGTCGTCGGAAGATGTCGAAACAGGGCCCTTCGCCATCGGATTGTCAGCCGTTATGCGACGGCAGACCGGGGCGGTCGAGTCCGCCTGGCGACAGGGTGAAGATCTCGCAGCCGTCGGAGGTGACGCCAACGGTGTGTTCGTACTGCGCCGAGAGCGACCGGTCGCGGGTCACCGCCGTCCAGCCGTCGGCCAATACCTTCACATGCGGCCGGCCGAGATTGATCATCGGCTCGATGGTGAAGATCATGCCTTCGCGCAGCTCCGGCCCCTCGTTGGCGCGGCCGTAATGCAGAATGTTCGGCGAATCGTGGAACAGCCGGCCGACGCCGTGGCCGCAGAAATCGCGCACCACCGAGCAGCGTTCGGCCTCGGCAAAGGTCTGGATCGCCTCGCCGATCGCGCCGGTGCGGGCGCCGGGCCTGACGGCGGAAATGCCGCGCATCAGCGATTCATAGGTAACCTCGAGCAGTCGCTCGGCGGCGCGCTTGATCGTTCCCACCGGATACATCCGGCTGGAATCGCCGTGCCAGCCGTCGAGCACGAAAGTGACGTCGATATTGACGATATCGCCTTCGCGCAGCGGCTTGTCGTTTGGAATGCCGTGGCAGACGACGTGGTTGATCGAGGTGCAGGTCGATTTGGTGTAGCCGCGATAGTTCAGCGTCGCAGGGTGGGCGCCGTGATCCATGCCGAAATCGAAGACGAACCGGTCAATGTCATCGGTTACCAGCCCCGGCTTGACAATATCGGCCAGCGCATCGAGGCAGCGCGCCGTCAGCTGGCACGCCCTGCGCATGCCCTCGAATGCTTGTGCGTCATAAAGCCGAATGGCGCCCGTATTCTTCGAGGGCGCGGAAGAGGCTTCGATATAGTTCACCATTGCAGGGCCTTAGTGGAGAATATTAGAATTGTTCATAATGCAGCTATGCCGGGTTCGTCCATCGCGATCAACCGCCCGGACGAGATTTCTGAGCCGATCCGATCGGCCCGGCATGCAGTCCTCCACACCCCTGCGGGGTCCAATCATCTGTAACGGATGAAATATCCACAATCTTCCCAAGAGGATAGGATTGATTGCAGGAAACCTCCCCGCTACTCACCGATTGGTGACAGCGGGAAAGGGGCGTTCGTGCTTGATGAAGCGGTAAAACTTGAAAGTTTGCCTGAGGCCGGCGGCGAGCCGGAACGGCGCGTGCGCGATCGCGGCGCCACCGAGCGCGCCATCCTTGCCGCCGCCAAGGGATTGCTGGCCGAGGAAGGTTTCCAGAATTTCGGCATCAATGCGGTTGCCCGCCGTGCCGGTTGCGACAAGCAGCTGATCTACCGTTATTATGGCGGTCTCGACGGTCTGGTCGAGGCGATCGGCGCCGATCTCGGCACATGGGTGAAGGATCGCATTCCTGAGGACACCGGCGGCATGTTCCTGCTCACCTATGGCGACCTGATGGAGCGGCTGTCGCTTCTCCTCCTCGACGCCTTGAGGAACGATCCGCTGATGCGCCGCATCCTCGCCTGGGAGATATCTGAGAACACCGAGCAGGTGAGGCGGCTCTCCGAAGCGCGTTCGAAGGCGCTCGCGCTCTGGCTGGAGCGCATGCGCGGCTCGCTGGCGCCGCCGAAGGGTGTGGATGCGGCGGCCGTCAATGCCGTCATCATCGCCGCGATCCAGCATCTCGTGCTTGCCGCAGCAAGCGGCGGGCAGTGCGCCGGTCTGTCGCTGAAGACATCAAAGGACTGGGAGAAGACGGCGACGGCGCTGAAGCGCATCGTGCGCGGCGTCTACGGCTGATACCTCACTCATCCACAGGGAGCGGCTGCTGCATTAACCTTAATGAATGGTTTACGTTGCCTGGCCGCAGTTAACCCGACAGTGTGGCGGTCAGCAGAGATGGAATGAGTGAGAGTCTCCGAGTTGACATCCATGGGACCCAAGATCGGCAGAGCCACGTTTTTCGTAACGGCGATGATGTTTTTCGCAGTTCTGGCGCTGGATATCGCAATTCCCACCCTGGTGCTTTGCATCATGGCATTGTCGACCTGGTTGGTCTCCCTCGATCTGCCCGTAACGCGCAAGCAAGGAGGAGAAGCCGCATGAAGTGGTTTCTGATCTTCTGGGCCGGCCCCATCGTCTTTCTCGGCGGATGGTACTGGCTCTCCTATTACGACATGAATTTCGGCATCTTCATGCTGTCGCGGCAGGTTCATGACTTGACGTTCCAGCTGTACGGCGAGGCGCTCGGTATTCCGCCGGAGACCATTCCGCCGCTGGTTGCCCGTGCGATCGCGGTGGATAGCCTCATCGTCTTCGCCATCCTCGGCTTCAGAAAGCGCAAGTCGATCATCGCCTGGTGGACGGCGCGTCAGGCGCTGAATTCGTCTCCTGCCGATCTTGCCAGCAAGGAAAGCCTGTCGAGCGCGCCCTGAAGGATGAAGCTTGCCGCGGCCGAATCGATCCGTTCGGCGCGCTTGGCGCGCGAGACGTCCATCTCGAGCAGCGTCCGTTCGGCGGCCACCGTCGAAAGCCGTTCGTCCCAATAGACGAAGGGCAGCGCGGTCTTCTGCTCCATGTTGCGCACGAAGGCGCGCGTCGCCTGTACCCGGGGACCCGCCGATCCATCCATATTCATCGGCAAGCCGATCACGAAGCCTGCGACCTTTTCCGCTATCGCAAAATCCATGAGCGCCTGCGCATCGATGGTGAATTTGATGCGCCGGATTACCGGGCGGGGTGTGGCGAAGCGCCGCCCGAGATCCGACATCGAAAGCCCTATCGTCTTGGTGCCGAGATCGAGGCCGGCAATTGCCTGCCGCGGGGCAAGCGTCTCGGCCATTTCCTCGATCGTGAGCACCGTCATCGCCATTTCATCCCGTCAAAAGAAATTGAAGTCGCCGCCGCTTTTCTTTGCGGCCGCATGAGATATGTCCATAGAGCATGATGCCGAAAAGTGTGAGCGGTTTTCGGTCGACATCATGCTCCAATTCTTTGATTGAGATGCGGATTCAGAATTTGGGGCAGATCCTGCCTGAAGTCATCCGGATCTCCCCAAACTGGTTTTTGCATCACATAATAAAGGAGAGATTTCATGAAGATCACCTGGCTCGGCCATTCCGCCTTCCGCATCGAGACCGGAAAGGCGACGATCCTGCTCGATCCGTTCCTCAGCCATAACGCTTCCTTTTCCGGCCAGGATATCAAGGATGTCTCTTCAGGCGTTACCCATATCCTGCTGACTCATGGCCATGGCGACCATGTCGGCGATACCGTGGCGCTTGCCAAGGAAACCGGCGCCGTCGTTCTCGCCAATGCCGATCTCGCCGCCTGGCTCGGCTCCAAGGGCGTCGGCAAGATCGAGATGGGCAATACCGGCGGCACGATCGCGCTCGGCAGTTTCTCGGCGACCTTCACCAATGCGCTGCACTCCTCTGCCCAGATCACCGAAGACGGTGTTTCGCATGCGCTCGGCAATGCCAACGGCCTGATGCTGCATTTCGATGATGAAGCCTCGATCCTCGCCATGGGCGACACCGACATCTTCGCCGACATGGCGCTGATCAATGAATTGCACCAGCCCGATATAGGCCTCGTGCCGATCGGCGACCGCTTCACCATGGGCGGCGCCGTGGCAGCCCTTGCCTGCCGGCGCTATTTCAACTTCAAGACCGCGATCCCCTGCCATTACGGCACCTTCCCGATCATCGAGCAGACGGCCGATAAATTCGTTGCGGGCATGGAGGGATCGAGGACGGAAGTGAAGGCGCTGAAGCCCGCGGAGAGCCTGTCGATCTGACGAAATCCCGTTGCACCGGGCGGACATGGCCTTTATAGCGGGTAGGAAAAATCCCATCCGGAGAATGCCATGTCCGTCGATCTTGCCACCGTAAAGCGCGTCGCCCACCTTGCCCGTATTGCCGTCTCCGAGGACGAGGCAAATCGCATGGTCGGCGAGCTGAACGGCATCTTGGGCTTCGTCGAGCAGCTCTCCGAAGTCAATGTCGAAGGCGTCGAGGCGATGACGTCAGTCACGCCGATGGCGATGAAGAAGCGGACGGATGAGGTGACCGACGGTAGCAAGGCCGCCGATATCGTCGCCAACGCGCCCGTCACCGATCACAATTTCTTCCTGGTGCCGAAAGTCGTCGAATAAGGCTTCGTAGCCTCCTTCCGACCCTGTTGCCAATTTAAAGACCTGAAGCGAAAACACCATGAGCGAACTCACCAGCCTGACCATTGCCGAAGCCCGCCAGAAGCTGCGCGCCAAGGAAATCACCGCACTCGAACTGACCGAAGCCTATATCTCGGCGATCGATGCGGCCAATGGCCGGCTGAATGCCTATATCAAGGTCACGCCGGATCTCGCCCGCCTCATGGCCAAGAATTCCGACGAGCGCATCGCCGCCGGCAAGGCCGGCGAACTCGAAGGCATTCCGCTCGGCATCAAGGATCTCTTTGCCACCGTCGGCGTGCATACCCAGGCCTGCAGCCACATTCTCGATGGTTTCGAGCCGCGTTATGAATCGACCGTGACGCAGAACCTCTGGGATGACGGCGCCGTCATGCTCGGCAAGCTTAATATGGACGAGTTCGCCATGGGCTCTTCCAACGAGACGTCCTATTACGGCCCGGTGATCAATCCCTGGCGTGCGTCAGGCTCCAACCAGCAACTCGTTCCAGGCGGCTCCTCCGGCGGCTCGGCGGCGGCCGTCGCCGCGCATCTTTGCGCCGGGGCCACTGCCACCGATACCGGCGGCTCGATCCGCCAGCCGGCGGCCTTCACTGGCACCGTCGGCATCAAGCCGACCTATGGCCGCTGCTCGCGCTGGGGCACCGTTGCCTTCGCCTCTTCGCTCGACCAGGCAGGACCCATCGCCCGCGACGTGCGCGATGCCGCGATCCTTTTGAAATCGATGGCAAGTGTCGACGCCAAGGACACGACTTCGGTCGATCTGCCCGTGCCGGATTATGAGGCCGCCCTTGGCCAATCGCTGAAGGGCATGAAGATCGGCATTCCAAGCGAATACCGTGTCGATGGCATGCCGGAGGAGATCGAGACCCTTTGGCGCCAGGGCATCGCCTGGCTGAAGGACGCCGGTGCCGAAATCGTCGACATCTCGCTGCCGCACACGAAATACGCACTTCCGGCCTATTATATCGTCGCTCCGGCCGAGGCATCCTCGAACCTCGCCCGTTACGACGGCGTGCGCTACGGCCTGCGTGTCGACGGCAAGGACATCGTCGACATGTACGAGAAGACGCGCGCCGCCGGCTTCGGCCAGGAAGTCAAGCGCCGCATCATGATCGGCACCTATGTGCTGTCGGCCGGTTATTACGATGCCTATTATATTCGCGCCCAGAAGGTCCGCACGCTGATCAAGCGCGATTTCGAACTTGCCTTCGATGCCGGTGTCGACGCCATCCTGACGCCGGCGACGCCGTCGTCGGCCTTTGGCGTCGCCGATGAGGACCTCGCTTCCGATCCGGTGAAGATGTATCTGAACGACATCTTCACGGTGACGGTCAACATGGCGGGCCTGCCGGGCATCGCCGTGCCGGCCGGTCTCGACCAGAAGGGCCTGCCGCTCGGCCTGCAACTGATCGGCAAGCCCTTCGACGAGGAAACGCTGTTCAAGACCGCTCACGTCATCGAGCAGGCGGCCGGCCGGTTTACGCCGGCCAAGTGGTGGTAACGGATCTTACGATCCTAGAGAGAACGCCCGCCGACCACGAAGCGGTCGGCGCCGTCGGCTTCGCCGCATGGGCAAGGGCGTTGGTCGGGCGCTCCTGTTATATTTGAACAAATTGATGACAACGGAAGGGCTGGCGACGGCAGCCTCGACACGCATGCTGGAATACCGGCGGATCAGGCTCTACGAACGTTGCGGATTCACCAGCGTCTTGCGCGGCCGTGAGTTTTCCAAGAGCATGGGCATCGAACGCGAAGGTGCATCTGGAGAAGCGGTTGGCTGACCGATAACGGGATGCTGGAGGGAGGATGACAGGAGTGCAGGAGGGCTCACTCCACGAGCGTGACTACCCCCTTTTATAATAGGGTTATCACCCTAATTTCTGTTGTCAAACCCGCGAAAGCGAGCACACTCGACTGCAACCTTTCTGCCGAAGGGGCCGGCGCAGAGATGATTTTGGAAGACCTTTACCGTCTGCTGAAAAGCGGACATGTGCTGGCTCAGGGCATCGTCGATACGATGACCCAGCCGACTATCGTCCTCGATCATAATCTCTGCGTGACGACCGCCAACAACGCTTTCGTCCGGACCTTTGAGGTCGAGCGGGATGATATCCTCGGGCAAAACTTCTTTGATCTCGGTAACGGTCAATGGGACATAGCCGAGCTCCGGCATCTGATCGGGTCGGTTATCCCGAAAGCCGCCGCCGTCATCGGCTTCGAAGTGGTGCATAATTTTCCAGCGATCGGGCAGCGAACGTTTCTTGTCGATGCGCGCCGTCTGATTCATCCCGACAATAACAGCACCAATATCCTTATCCTCTTCGATGATGTCACGGAGCGCCGGCGCCACGACGCCGAGAGGGATTTCATCATTGCGGAAACCCGGCATCGTCTGAGGAACCTGTTGGCGGTGATACGCGCGATTGCCATGCAGACGGAAACTGAGGATCGCACTGCCACCGAATATCGCGACATCCTGCTCGGGCGGCTCGAAGTTACGCTTCGCGCGCAGGAACTCGCCGCTACCGGCGAGGCCACCGATTTTGAAGTATTGTTGCGGCAGTCGGTCAGCGAGCCCGGCGCCCAGCGTCTTCATTGCGACGGTCCGACGGTGACCCTTGCCAGTTCCAAGGTTCTTGCCATCAGCATGATATTCCACGAACTAGGTACCAACGCGGCGAAGTATGGCGCCTTGTCCGTTCCCGATGGTGAAATCCATGTGACCTGGGCACTCGAAGCCGGTGCGAGGGACCGGACATATCTTGTCTGCAACTGGCGGGAGAAGAACGGGCTGCCTGTCACACCGCCAAAGCGCCGCGGTTATGGAACGGAGTTGATCGAGGGCACTTCCGCTCATCTCGGCGGAAAGGTGGAACTTAAATACGATCCGGGTGGTTTGGCAGCCATGATTAAAATCCCGGTGTGAGGACAGATGGACGACCCTGCGGAAATCGATGTTGAAGGCAGGAGATCGGTCCTCGTGGTTGAAGACGAACTATTGATTGCAATGGAGCTCAAGGAAGCCTTGATCGCTGGAGGGTTCCGGGTGTTGGGGCCGGCAGCATCGGTCGATCACGCTCTTGATCTGGTCAGCGAGGAATGCCCTCATGCCGCAGTCTTGGATTTCAATCTCGTTGGCGAAAAAGTCACGCCCGTCGCGCTTCAGTTGAAAGCGTTGGGTGTTCCGTTCGTCCTTGCCAGCGCGGTGCATCCCGCGGAACTTGCCGTCCACCCGGTGCTTGCCGGTGTCGCCAATATCGGAAAACCGACGGACCTGAAACGGCTTGTCGACGTACTGAAGACGTTTCTGACCTGATCGCTTTCAGCGCTCGCCTCCCGGCAAATCATCCACTACGGTCCGTCACAACGAGAACAGAGGTGCGAGGCTTTGGAAAATTCCGCCATCGAGCTCTTTGCAGGAAAACGCGTACTGATCGTCGAGGACGAATATTTCCTCGCGGATGAGACCCGGCGGAAGCTTGAGAAAGCCGGTGCTACCGTGGTCGGCCCTGTCGCCGGCGTGACCGCCGCGCTGGAACTTGTCGAGAATGAAAAGATCGACGCAGCAATCCTCGATGTACACCTGGAGGGCGAATTTGTATTTCCGGTCGCCGAGGAGCTTGAACGGCGCAATATTCCTTTTGTATTCGCAACTGCGTTCGACCCGGCGATCATTCCGGTGAAGTTCACAGGCTTCTCGCTATGCGAGAAGCCGACCGAATTGGGAAAGATCGCGGAAGCTTTGTTCGGCGGGAGGGCCGCGGAATACCATTAAGCCGAGTCGCGATTCACCTGTCGCGCCCAGGTTTTCCATTCCGCGCATGTCGTTGTCGCACATCTGCAGCGCACTTTTTGCGCCACGCTTTGTCACTCGGTGTCGAGCGCCTTTGTCAGCTGATGGCGGGCTCGGTTAACCCGGCTTTTGATTGTCCCGATCGGAACGCCGCACCGGTCCGCCGCGGCCTCGTAGCTGACGCCTTGAAGAAATACCAGGTCAACGGCCGTTCGATAATTGTCCGGCAAGGCTGAAATCGCCACCTCCAGCTCGTGTCCGCGCACCTCCCAGATTTGCGATGGCGGCGAGGAAGCCCAATCGGCGGAATCTTCGATCTCACCGACATATTCTCGTTTGGACATTTTGAATTTCGTGCAGAACGTATTGCGCATGATTGTGAACAGCCAGGAGCGCAGCCGCGTGCCAGGCCGAAAATTCCCGGAGTGCGCGATGGCTTTGGCAATCGTTTCCTGAACAAGGTCGTCGATATCGCTGGTCGAGCTGTGGAAGCGCCTGGCGAAACATCGGAGAGCAGGCATGTTATCAAGCAGTTCCGCGTCCGTAAAACCGGGTCGATCATGATCTTGCATTGGCGTCCTCATAACGGGTGAACTTCGCCTCGGTCGTTACGTTCCACGCGGACCGCTGATTCTTATCTAATTCTGCCTACGCCGAGATCGGCGACGATGATATTGCTGTCGAAGGCTTTGCCGGTGGGGAGGGTATCATGTCGAA
Source organism: Rhizobium hidalgonense (assembly GCF_002914525.1). Lineage (GTDB taxonomy): Bacteria > Pseudomonadota > Alphaproteobacteria > Rhizobiales > Rhizobiaceae > Rhizobium > Rhizobium hidalgonense. The sequence goes on from NZ_LODW01000033.1 coordinate 209,482, forward strand.
ACAGGATCTTGCGCGATTGATCGAGGCCGCTGATCGCCTTGCTGCCGGCGGCTTCACCATGGACGCGGATTGGCAGGCAATGCACGACATCTGCCAGCGCCACGAAGGCGAACAGCCCTTCGACTGGGGCCATGCGCTCTGCCACCGCATCGAGGGCGACGACTGGAATGCCGATTACTGGTATCGCCGCGCCGGTAAGAGACGCGGCACGGGCACGATGGCCGAAGAATGGTCGGCGATGCGCATGGAACTCTCTGCAAAGATTTGAGGCGGCACCCTGACCGCGCCGGTTCGAGGCGCGGTCAGGACGGATGATAGTTACCTGTTGTTCAACTGCGACCTGACCAGTTTCAGCCCTCTTTCGGTGATCCGGTAGGGCTGGCCGCTGGAGGACTTGATTGCTCTCAGCCGCTTCAGCTTGCGGAAGAGATCGAGGTCGACGCCGGGATAGAGCCAGCCGTCGCGAGTGAAGCAACTCACGTTCTCGATCTTCCTGTTGTCGTCGCGAGAAATTTCGATGCGGCCGCCTTGGGCCATCAGATGCAGGATGCGCTGCTCCGTGCGGGAAATGTCCATGTTAAGATCCGGTATCGCGCCCAGAGGCGCGCGCAAAAACGATCCGGCGCTCTTTCGAACGTCAGGGCTTCGTTTTTCGGGCCCATGCGCGCAAGCGGACTTGCGGGCAGGGCCTTTACCGGGTCTGTGACAGGCTCAACATAAAACACCTCGATACGTTTTTGTATTCAGCGCGCAAAAGGCGGTCAAGTCGTGCTTGCCGATCAAACCGGTCGAAAACCGCAGTTGCCAGCCATCATCCCGCCGCGGGCACTGGTAAATTCCGCGACTCAATGGTCTAGTTGCGGGATAACGCGGAGGTGTCGTTGATCCACATTCGCAATGCCCGCGACGGCGAAGCGGAGCTGTTGAGCGAAATCGGGCTGAGGGCCTGGCAAAAGGCGATGGCGTCGATCGGCGAATCGGACGCGATGATCGATGCAGCCCGCAACGCCTTTCGCAACTTCGTGGAAAACGACTGGCTGACCATCACCGTCGTCGAGCAGAACGGCCAGGTCGCAGGCTGGGCGGCGCGTGAGGGATTGGACGAAACCATCTCGGATTTCTGGATCGATCCCGCCTTCACCCGCCAGGGTCTGGGCTCCGCCCTTCTCGAGCGCATCGAAAAGGAGATCGCCGACCGAGGCTTCGAGACGGCGGCGATGCAGACCCATTCCGGCAACAACGAAGCGATCGGTTTCTTCCGCAAGCATGGCTACAGCATCCACTGGCTCTCGGTTGCCTATAACCCGAAGCTCGACCGCGACGTGCCCTCGGTTGGGCTGACGAAGCAGCTCGCCTCGGACGGCCAGGGATACGGGCAGGAATTTTGACGTTTCAAAAATTCTGAAGAAGGCGAGGGGCCCATAGCGGCGCAAAGGCCAGCGCACCCGCCAATGTGCCGTGCAGGATCAGGATCGCTGCCAGGATTGACCGGAATGGCTCTTTTCTCGTCTTGTGCCGCAGCAGCTGCTGCGCCGCCACCGCGCCGAGGCTGCCGCCGATCAGCGCGAGGGTAAGCAGAGTACGCTCGCTGATGCGCCACCCGCCATTGCGCGCCGCCTTCTTGTCGAGAAAATAAATAAAGAAGACGAGGAGGTTCAGCGCCAGAAACAATGCGGCCAATTGGGTGATATAGATCATCGTCATGCGGCAACTCTATCGTGCCTCGGTTAACCCGCGGCAAATGTCGCCGCCGGGGTCAAACCACGCTGCGCGCTGTGGCGAAAGCCTTGCACCGGCACGCCATTTCCTTTACCTCACCAATGGAAAAGAACAGCCTGCAAAGAGTATCAGATGACCCTTGTCGACGTCCGCACGCCTGATCCGAAACGCTTCATCCCCGGCGCCACCGGCGACTGGGAAGTCATCGTCGGCATGGAAGTCCATGCCCAGGTGCTGTCCAATTCGAAGCTCTTCTCCGGCGCATCGACGGAATTCGGCAAGCCGCAGAATTCGAATGTCTCGCTGGTCGATGCGGCCATGCCCGGAATGCTGCCCGTCATCAACGAGGAATGTGTCAGGCAGGCCGTGCGCACCGGTCTCGGCCTCAAGGCCCGGATCAACAAGCGCTCGCTCTTCGACCGCAAGAACTATTTCTATCCCGACCTGCCGCAGGGCTATCAGATCTCGCAGTTCAAGGATCCGATCGTTGGCGAGGGCAAGATCGTCATTTCGCTCGGGCCCGACCGCCAAGGCCAGTTCGAGGATATCGAGATCGGCATCGAGCGCCTGCACCTGGAGCAGGATGCCGGCAAGTCGCTGCACGACCAGCACGCCACCATGTCCTATGTCGACCTCAACCGTTCGGGCGTGGCGCTGATGGAGATCGTCTCCAAGCCCGACATGCGCTCGTCCGATGAGGCCAAGGCCTATATGACCAAGCTGCGTTCGATCGTGCGTTATCTCGGCACCTGCGACGGCAACATGGACGAAGGCTCGATGCGCGCCGACGTCAACGTCTCCGTCCGCCGCCCGGGCGAAGGTTTCGGCACGCGCTGCGAGATCAAGAATGTCAACTCCATCCGCTTCATCGGCCAGGCGATCGAATACGAAGCCCGCCGTCAGATCGGCATTCTGGAGGATGGCGGCGCGATCGAGCAGGAGACGCGCCTCTTCGACCCGAACAAGGGCGAGACGCGTTCGATGCGCTCCAAGGAGGACGCGCACGACTATCGTTATTTCCCCGATCCGGATCTATTGCCGCTCGAATTCGATGATGCCTTCGTCACGGCGCTCGCAGCCGATCTGCCGGAACTGCCTGACGACAAGAAGGAGCGCTTCGTGCGCGAACTCGGCCTGTCGATCTACGACGCCTCAGTGCTCGTCTCCGAAAAGGCGATCGCCGATTATTTCGAGGCGGTAGCTGCCGGCCGTGACGGCAAGATGGCGGCAAACTGGGTGATCAACGACCTGCTCGGCGCGCTGAACCGCACCGGCAAGGACATCGAGCAGACGCCGGTCTCGCCGGCCCAGCTCGGCGTCATCATCGATCTCATCAAGGCTGGAACCATTTCCGGCAAGATCGCCAAGGATCTCTTCGAGATCGTGCTGACCGAAGGCGGCGATCCCGCCGAAATCGTCGAAGCGCGTGGCATGAAGCAGGTGACGGATACCGGCGCGATCGAGAAGGCCGTGGACGAGATCATTGCCGCCAATCCCGATCAGGTGGAAAAGGTCAAGGCGAAGCCGACCTTGGCGGCATGGTTCGTTGGCCAAGTGATGAAGGCGACCGGCGGGAAAGCCAATCCGCAGGCCGTCCAGGCGCTCGTCAAGGCGAAGCTCGGCATCGAGGAATAAGCGGTGTATTTCGTCCGCACCGCCGGTGAGCGTGATCTGGAGAAGGTCCGCGCCCTGCTGGTGGAGAGCTTTCACGCCACCTATGACGGCCTGCATGGCAAAGCCAAGGTGGACGAGCTGATCGGCCATCTCTTTACGCCGGCAGCGCTGAAGGCGCGGCTGACGCGAAAGGATGCGGAATTCCTCGTTGCCGACGACGGCCGCAAGATCGGCGGCATGGGGTATGCGGCGATGTCGCAGGAACTGACGAAGACGGTTATGCTGCATCTCCTCTATGTCAGCCCGGCGCTACAGCGCCAGGGCATCGGCCGCGATCTCTTCGCCGAGCTCGAAACCTGCTTTCCGGATGCGGAAATCATGCGCCTCGAAGTCGAGCCGCAGAATGCGGCGGCACTCGCCTTTTATCAGGCCCACGGCTTCACCGAAGTTGGCCGCAACGAGAATAGTGCACCCGGTCAATCCGGCATCCCCTCGCTCATCTTCGAAAAACCTCTCGAAGGGCATTGAGGCATGGCGGCCGATCTACCCGACATTCGCATTCGCCAGGCCCGCCGGGAGGATCTTCCCGCCCTCGAGTCAATCTTGGGGGATCGGCGCCGGGATGATCGAGTTCGCCATATCAGAGGCAAAAGGCCGCGGGATCAAGCGGGTCGCGTTGACCTCGAATGCGATCCGCACAGATGCCCATCGGTTCTGTGAGAGACTGGGGTTCAAGCCCTCGCATATGGGCTTCAAGATGACCTTGAAATGACCCGTGGCTCTCGCGGAATCGCTGGACAATTCGGCTTGGCGACGGCATAAGCGAGGAAATGAGTTCTGGTTTGGCTCGCATCTGGCGGGCACAAGGAAAAGACATGTGGAATCTTCTGGTTCAGACCTTTACCTGGTGGAACAGTCAGACGATGGGCACGCGTTTTGCGACCTGGCGTTTCGGCAAGCGCGTCGGCGAGGATGAATTCGGCAACGTCTATTATGAAGGCGGCATGTCGTCCTACGGTCTGCCCAAGCGCTGGGTGATCTACAAGGGCTATGCCGATGCCTCCGCTATCCCGCCGGGCTGGCATGGCTGGATGCATCATCGCACCGATGTTCCGCCGTCCAAGGAAAACTACATCGCCAAGGAATGGCAGAAGGCGCACCGCCCGAACTTCACCGGGTCTGCGCAGGCCTATCGTCCGCCGGGCTCCATCGCCGTTCCGGGCGAGCGTCCGCGCGTCACCGGCGATTACGACGCCTGGACGCCGGGCAACTGAGGCGGCTCGACCGGGGTAATCCAAAACCCGGCTTTTGGCCACAATTGACCTTTACCCGCAGGTTGGCCGCGCTTGACCGCGGTCTTGAACTGAAAATGTCTGGAGACGGGTACACATGAAGCTCTTCACGCGGAACATGGCGCTGCGTGCCGCCGGGTCGCTGCTGACGCTTTCGGCCCTGCTTCCGCCGGTTGCGGCAAATGCCGCACGCATCGAAAATCCGGTTGCCGTCTTCTCCGGCCTCGACAAGATCACCGGCCGCATCACCACCTTCGACGTTTATGTCAACGAGACGGTGCAGTTCGGCGCGCTGCAGGTGACGCCGAAGGCCTGTTATTCGCGCGACCAGGCCGAAGCGCAGAAGATCGACGGTTTCGTCGAAGTCGACGAAATCACCCTCGACCGCAAGATCCGCCGCATCTTCACCGGCTGGATGTTTGCCGCCAGCCCCGGCCTCAACGCCGTCGAGCACCCGATCTACGACGTCTGGCTGAAGGACTGCAAGACCAGCTCGGACGTGCCCGCCCCGGACGGCGCCAAGGCGACAGCGCGCTAACACGTTTCGGCCAACGTCGCGGTGTCAGCGACGTATTCAACAACAGCGATTTGAAGCGCGGGCCTGGCGCCTGGTCGACGCCGCGAGTCTCTTCAGACGCGCGAAGCAGGTCATACTCTTTGAGTTTACGAATTGTGCGCCTATGCGGCCGGTGTTTTGTTCCGGTTGAAAAGGCCCTTGGCGAAGCGAAGCGCGCCGCCAAGCAGGACGACGACGAGAATGCCGGCCTTTTTGAAGAAGGCGAGAGCGAGTGCCAGCAATCCCACCTTTGCGGCAATCTTGGCGCCCGCACCCGCAGCGATCATTCCTGCCATTCCATAGGCAGCGATCTTGTCGCCTTCCACATAGTCGGTGTAGGCCTTTCCCTTGTCGAACTGCACGAGCTTGGTGACGGTCGGAATGACGCCCTCGATCTCCTTCAATTGATCGAGACCGGCGATGAAGTTGAATTGAAACACGCCCTCGCGGCCGAGCACACGCACGGAATAGTTCAGCGTGTGCTGGGGTTGCTTGTCATCGCCGAACATGAGATCGCGCGCCCAGTGCAGCGCATGCGCCAATGTGTCGTAGTGTGGCGCGGAAGCCCAGCCGACGAGCGTGATCTTCGGAAAACCCTGCTTTTCGCGCTCGACATTATTTTCCCGGATGGAATCTTTGATGTTTTGCAGCAATTCGTCGTAATTCGTCGTGGCGGCATCGGCGTCAGAGACATAGCCGTCGTCGCTGTATTCCACGGTCGAACCCCAGGCCTCGATATCAGTCGGCGCGTATTTCGCCGGGAAGATCATGCCCATCGTTCCCTCGGCCGCTGCCGGAGGGTTTCCCCAAATATCGACCAGTACTATCTTCGCGTCGGCGGGGCTGAGGTAATAGAAGTCGGCAGGCACGTTCAGCGTTGCCTTGGCTTCAGGCAGCTTAATGACACCCTGCTGAAAATCGAGCTTCTCCAGCAATGGCTTTTCTGCGTCGGTGAAATCGGACCTGTTGGCGAACATGTCCTGGTAGGGACGTGCGCTGCCCTGAGCTGTAAACAAGGTGAAAAGGATCGCGGCTGCAATATATCGTTTCAAAATTCTATCCCCCGTTGCGTTCGCGAACCTAATGAAATCGGTTCGAAAATCAACGCCTGGGTGAAATGATCCCGCTTAAAACTTAAGGTGTGGCGACTCCATCGCCGCGGCAAGCATCCCGGCATAATCGGCCTTGGGAACGTCGATCGCTCCGAACGTCTTCAAGTGCTCGGTGGTAAACTGGGTGTCGAGCAGGGTGAAGCCCTTTTCCCTGAGCCGCCCGACCAGATGCACGAGGCAGATCTTCGAGGCATCCGTCCGGCGCGAAAACATGCTTTCGCCGAAGAACGCCGAGCCCAGCGAGACTCCGTAGAGGCCGCCGACCAGTTCATCGCCGTCCCAGGCTTCGACGGTATGGGCATGGCCCATGTCGAAGAGCGTCGAATAGAGCGATCGGATCGTCCGGTTGATCCAGGTGCTCGGGCGCCCGGATGTTTCTTCCGCGCAAGCCGCGATCACTTGATCGAAAGCGTGATCGAAACGGATCTCGAAAGGGTTCCTGCGAACCGTCTTGGCAAGGCTCTTCGACACATGGAAATGGTCGAACGGCAGTACGCCGCGCAGCTCCGGCTCGACCCAGAAAATCTCCGGGTCGTCCGCGGATTCGGCCATCGGGAAGAGGCCGATGGAATAGGCGCGCAGGAGAATTTCAGGGGTAATGCCTGGTGACTTCCTGCGCGATCCTGCCATTCCCGCCCTATGCCGCCGGTGTGTTGGCGAGGTAGTGTTCCAGCCAGTGGATGTCGTAATCGCCGTTGGCGATATCCTGGTTGGAGACGAGATCCTGGAACAGCGGCAGCGTCGTATTGATGCCGTCGACGACGAATTCATCGAGCGCCCGGCGCAGCCGCATCATGCATTCGACGCGGGTCCGGCCGTGCACGATCAGCTTGCCGATCAGGCTGTCGTAATAGGGCGGGATCTTGTAGCCCTGATAGGCGCCGGAATCGATGCGCACGCCGAGGCCGCCCGGGGCGTGGAAATGCGTGATCGTGCCGGGCGACGGCACGAAGGTGCGCGGGTGCTCGGCATTGATGCGGCATTCGATGGCGTGGCCGGAAAAATGCACCTCGTCCTGCGTCACCGAGAGACCGCCGCCGGAGGCAACGCGGATCTGCTCGTGCACCAGGTCGATGCCGGTGATCGCTTCCGTGATCGGGTGCTCCACCTGCAGGCGGGTGTTCATTTCGATGAAATAGAACTCGCCATTCTCGTAGAGGAATTCGATCGTGCCGGCGCCGCGATATTTCAGCTTCTTCATGGCGTCGGCACAGACCTGGCCGATCTTCATGCGCTGCTCGACGTTGAGCGCCGGCGAATTCGCCTCTTCCCAGACCTTCTGGTGGCGGCGCTGCAGCGAGCAGTCGCGCTCGCCGAGATGGATGGCATTGCCTTCGCCGTCGCCGAATACCTGGATTTCGATGTGCCGCGGCTTGCCGAGATATTTTTCCATATAGACGGCATCGTTGCCGAAGGCGGCTGCTGCTTCGGTGCGCGCCGTCGACCAGGCCTCGATCAGGTCGGCCTCGCTCTTGGCGACCTTCATGCCGCGTCCGCCACCGCCGGCGGTTGCCTTGATCAGCACGGGATAGCCGATTTCGGCGGCTGTCTTCAGCGCGTCCTCTTCGGTCTTTACTTCGCCGTCCGAACCCGGAACAACCGGGATGCCGAGTTCCAGCGCCGTCGTCTTGGCGGTGATCTTGTCACCCATGATGCGGATATGGTCCGCCGTCGGCCCGATGAAGGTGATGCCGTGAGCTTCGAGAATATCGGCAAATTTGGCATTCTCAGACAGAAAGCCGTAGCCCGGATGCACGGCATCGGCGCCGGTGATCTCGCAGGCGGCGACGATCTGATGGATATTGAGATAGCTCTCGCGCGAAGATGGCGGGCCGATGCAGACACTTTCGTCGGCAAGGCGCACATGCATGGCATCGGCGTCGGCGGTGGAATGAACCACGACGCAGGCAATGCCGAGCTCCTTGCAGGCCCGAAGCACGCGAAGGGCGATTTCCCCGCGATTGGCGATGAGGATTTTCGAAATCATGGGCATGGGCCTATTCGATGACGACGAGGGCTTGGCCGTATTCGACGGGATGTCCGTCATCGACGAGGATTTCGGTCACCTTGCCCGATTTCGGCGAAGGGATCTGGTTCATCGTCTTCATCGCTTCGATGATGATCAGCGTCTGGCCTTCCTTGACGGTCGCGCCGATTTCGATGAACGGACGGGCGCCCGGAGCCGGCGCCATGTAGACGGTGCCGACCATCGGTGCATTGACTGTATTGGCGGGGTTGCGGGCGGGGGCTGCGGCGGGGGCTGCACCCGCTGCTGCCGGTGCGGCGGCCGGCGCTGCATAGGCCGGTGCTGCGATCGGCGCCTGGACATATTGCTGGGTGCCGGCGCGCGAGACGCGGATGCGCAGGTCGTCCTGCTCAACCTCGATTTCGGTCAGATCGGTCTCGTTGAGGATATTGGCGAGATCGCGGATCAGTGCCTGATCGATACCCGATTTCTTTTCAACCATGGTGTTGCCCTGTCTTCTTCTTATGCCGTGATGTTCTTCAGCGCGTGGAGCGCCAGGATGTAGCTGTGGGGCCCGAAACCGCAGATCACACCCTTGCATGCCGGCGCGATCATCGATTTGTGGCGGAATTCTTCCCGCGCATGGACGTTCGATATGTGGAGCTCGATGACGGGAATGGAAATAGCGCGGATCGCATCATGCAGCGCAACCGACGTATGCGTATAGGCGCCCGCATTGATGGCGACACCGGCGGCTTTGTCGTCGGCCTCATGGAACCAGTCGACGAGCGTACCTTCGTGGTTGCTCTGGCGGAAATCGACGTCGAAGCCCAGTTCGCGGCCGGCAGCTTTGCAGTCCGCCTCGATGTCCTTCAGCGTCTTGCCGCCATAAATGCCGGGCTCTCGTTTGCCCAGCATGTTCAGGTTGGGGCCGTTCAGGACAAAAATCGTTTGCGTCATCGAATGTTCCGTAAAATGTACGACGGCAACCTATAGACTCCGCGAAGGCTGAATGAAAGCCCTTACGGATTGGCCGACAGGAATCGCGCCACATTTGTCCACATGGTTGAAACGCTTCGATTTTGGCGATTTGATGGGCGGCCGCCGGGCGGCTGACCTGCTCAGCAGGCGGTCTTGCCGCAACTGCGCATATTCTTGACCTTGGCTTCGAGATCGTCGAGACCGACGGCGCCCGGCACCAGTTCGTTGCCGATTACATAGGACGGCGTGCCGCTGATGCCGAGGCTGGAAGCAAGCTGGTAGGTCGCCTGGACGATGCCGTCATTCGGACTCTTGGCCATTTCGGCGCGGATCTTGTCCTCGCTGACGCCGAGCGAAGCGGCAACCGCGATCGCCGTTTCGTCCGAGGCGCGGCCTTCGGTGCCGAGCAGGGCGACGTGGAATTCGGCGTATTTCTCCGGCGCCAGCTTGCGGAAGGCGTCGGCTACCTTGTGGGCGGCGACCGAATCCGGCCCGAGGATCGGAAATTCCTTGAGCACGAAGCGGACGTTCTTGTCCTTCTTCAGCATTGCCTGCATGTCGGGAAGCGCGTGACGGCAGTAGCTGCAATTATAATCGAAGAATTCGACGACAGTGACATCGCCCTTGGGGTTGCCGAGCGTGACGTCGTTCTTCGAATCGAAGATGTCGGCGGTATTTTCATCGATCGCCATATTGGCCTTCACCAGCCGCTGGGCTTCCTGCTTCTTCTGCAGTGCATCCTGGACGTCGAGCATGATCTCGGGATTCTCGATCAGATATTGCTTGATGAATTCGCCGAACTCCTTCTTCTGCTGGTCGTCGAGCGCTGCCGCGGGAAACGGAAGGGCGATCGATGCGGCAAGCGCCAGTGCGGTGAAGCTTTTCGAGAAGAAGGCCATGATATCCTCGTCATCGGCGATGTGGTCTTGGTCGGGAAGACCGTCGCCGGGTTATGGACTTGAATGCGTCGCGTCAAGGTACGGTGCGCCGAGTTCTGTTCAAACAGGAATTTTCACCCTTGCGCCGCCCTCGCGGGATTGTGATGAGCCGATTAATGCGGCAATTGTCTGGCCATCATCGAAGAAGCCGAGCGAGAAGCGATCTTGTTTTCCATATCGAAACGCAGCGAAGTCGAGCCATTTCATGCCATGGACGTCCTGGCGGAGGCGACGAAGCGGCGCGCGGCCGGCCATCCGGTCATCTCGATGGCGGTCGGCCAGCCCTCGCATCCAGCCCCTCAGGCGGCCCTCGATGCGGCGCGCCAAGCCCTCGCCGAAGGCCGGATCGGTTATACCGATGCGCTGGGCACGGCGCGGCTGAAATCGGCACTTGCCGGGCACTACAGGGATCGCCACGGCCTGGAGATCGATCCCAGACGGATCGCCGTCACCACCGGTTCCTCGGCCGGCTTCAATCTCGCCTTCCTGTCGCTCTTCGATGCCGGCGATGCGGTGGCAATCGCAAGACCCGGTTATCCGGCCTATCGCAATATTCTCGGCGCGCTGGGCCTGAGGGTTGTCGAAGTGCCGGTAACAGCGGAGACGCACTTCACGCTCACCCCTGAAAGCCTCGAGGCGGTGCAGAAGGAAAGCGGCGTGACGCTGAAGGGTGTGCTGCTGGCAAGCCCCGCCAACCCGACCGGCACGGTGACCGGCCGCGACGGGCTGAAGGCGCTTGCAGATTACTGCGCGGCCCATTCCATCGCCTTCATTTCCGATGAAATCTATCACGGGCTGACCTTCGCCGGCGAGGAGGCGAGCGCGCTCGAGCTGACTGACGAGGCGATCGTTATCAACTCCTTCTCCAAATATTATTGCATGACCGGCTGGCGAATCGGCTGGATGGTGCTGCCCGAACGCCTGGTGCGGCCGATCGAGCGGGTGGCGCAGAGCCTCTATATCTCCCCGCCCGAACTCTCCCAGATCGCCGCCACGGCCGCGCTCGGCGCCGGCGAAGAGCTCGATCGCTACAAGGCGAGTTATGCCGCCAACCGCGATTTGCTGATGAAGCGCCTGCCGCAAATCGGCCTTTCGATCGCCTCGCCGATGGACGGCGCCTTCTATGCCTATCTCGACGTCACCCGCTTCACCAATGACAGCATGGATTTTGCCAAACGCATGCTCGCGGAAATCGATGTCGCGGCAACACCCGGTCTCGATTTCGATCCGCTGGAGGGACATCGAACCCTGCGTCTGTCCTATGCGGGCTCGCAAGCCGAGATCGGCGAGGCGGTGGAGCGAATCGCAGCCTGGTTGAAATAACGCGCCGGCGGCGCTCGCTCTCCTATCGCTTAGCTGCGCGACGAAAACAGCGAGGCGAGCGTCGAGGACGGCTTGTTGTTCAGCCGCGGCACGACCACGAGCTGCTTGATATCGCCGCGCTTGTAGGCGGCGAGGAAGCGTTTGTAATCCTTGAAGGAAACGCAGCCGTTGGAATCGCCGTTCTTGCCGAGCATGTAGGTGTGGGCAAGCAGGCCGACGCGGTCATAGATGGCATCCGAGCCTTCGAGCGGCGTCAGCCGCAGCGCTTCGACGCCATGGAAGAGGCTTTCCCGCATGGTCAGCGCGTAGGTGTGCGGCGGCGTCGGTCCGCGCATCTTCTTGTTCGCGAAACGCGGATTGTCGCGCATCTTGCCGAGACCGGAATGGGCTTCCAGCCTCTCGCCGTTCGGCAGATAGACCGTGCTGTTCTCGATGTCGTAGATCGCCACGCCGGCGCGCAGCTTCGGCGAGAAGACCGGCTTGTCGTAGCGTGGCACCGCATCGTCCTCGTCGTCCTGAATCGGCGAGTTCGGCTGGGCGTAGGCAAGGGCAGGCTCGGCGCGCTGCGAACCCTTGGCGGTCGGCGCCGGTTTGCCGATAAGGCCGTCGGGACGCGCCATCGGCAGCGGCACGGAATCTTCTTCCGGCGTCAGCACGAGATCGAAAGGCGGCGCGTCATCGGCCGCGGCAACGACCACCGGTGCGGGTTGCGAGGCGGGAATTGACGCCGTTCTGACAGGAGTTGCGGGTGGCTCGACCGGCGGCGGCGCGATCTGCCGGGACCCCGCATCGGCAAGCGCCAGCAGGGCCGGGAGTTCGGCAGCGGCGACGGCCTCCTTTGAAGGAACGATGATCCGGTCGCCGTCGTCTTCTACAGTCTCTGCCGAGGCGACCTCGACGGGTGGCGCTGTGACCACATCATCCTTGCGGAATTTGGCGCTGTCGGAAATCGCGGCAACCGCAGGCTGCTCGGCAGCCATGACAAGCCGATTGTGTTTTGTCAGCGCCGCCAATGCCATTGCGGCTGCATTGGTCTTCTGCGCATGCGATTGGACGAGGTCGGCGGTAAGGGCGATGACCGGTTTGGCATCGAAGGCCGCCAGCCGATCGGCTTTGCCGACATGGATCAGTCGTTCGTGCGCCGCCGGCTTGGGCTTCGGCGCGGATACGACCTGCGTGAATTTTTCGGGCCGAGAAACCGGTGCGCCGATGGAATGCATCGTCGCCAAGGTGGCGATCAGCCATGTGGAGGTTAGAAATCCGGCGCCGACAACGCCGTAAAGGAAACCGCGAGATCTGCGCAAACGAACAGCAAATCCGCCAAGAGGGGTGACGTCATCGAACGTCCCGACCGCAAACGCCATACTACACTCGTCTTTCAAACTCGCTACGCAGGCCGGCGGCACTGACTGACTACACTTCGCCGGGGCCGGTAATGGCGCAAATGGGCCGAATTTAGACCACCCGCGACATCCGACTGTTTCGCAAGGATGACGAATTATGGTTTCTAATTTATTTACGCGGCGTTGCGCTTTCTCACGACGTCTCAAAAAGAGATGAGGGGATCCCTTTCAGACGCGTTCCATCACATAACTTCCGGGCGCTTCCTCGATCGCATTCAGCGCATCGCCGCCCGGTTTGCGCGCCGCAACGCGCCTGCCGTCATGGGTCTCGATCCAGGCCTGCCAATGCGGCCACCATGATCCCGGCGTCTCGCTCGCCTGCTCGATCCAGGTCTCGTACTCGCCCTTGGCTGGGCCGCCCGTCCAGAACTGGTACTTCTTCTTGTCGGGAGGGTTGACGACGCCGGCGATATGTCCCGAGCCGGTGACCACGAATTCCACCTTGCCGCCGAAGAACTGGCTGCCGAGGAAGACCGATTTGGCAGGGGCGATGTGATCCTCGCGGGTGGCGAGATTATAGATCGGGATCTTTACATCCTTCAGCGACACCGGCTTGCCGTCGAGGATCATCTCGTTCCGCGTCAGCGCATTTTTCAAATAGCAATTGCGCAGATAGAAGGCATGGTTTGCCGCCGCCATGCGGGTCGAATCGGCGTTCCAGAACAACAGGTCGAAGGGCAGGGGCTCCTGACCCTTGAGGTAGCTGTTGACGAAATAAGGCCAGATCAGCTCGGACGCGCGCAGCATGTTGAAAGCCATCGACATCTTCGAGCCGTCGAGATAGCCGGCCGCCTTCATATGCTCTTCGAGCGCTGAAAGCTGCTCCTCGTCGACGAAGACCTTCAGGTCGCCGGCATGGGTGAAATCGACCTGGGTGGTGAAGAGCGTCGCAGTCTTGATGCGCTTGTTCTTCTCCTTGGCATGCAGCGCCAGGGTCGCGGCAAGCAATGTGCCGCCGACGCAGTAACCGACGGCGTTGACCTCCTTCTCGCCGGTGGCCTTCTCGATCGTCTCGAGCGCGAAATCGATGCCCTCGCGGGCATAGGCCGCCCAGTCCTTCTCGGCATGGCGTGCGTCCGGATTGACCCAGGAAATGACGAAGACGGTTTGGCCCTGGTCGACGCACCATTTGATGAAGGATTTCTGCGGATTGAGATCGAGAATATAAAATTTGTTAATCCAGGGCGGGCAGATCAGCAAAGGTCGCTTCAGCACCGTGTCAGTCGAAGCTTCGTACTGGATGATCTGGCAGATGTCGTTCTGGGCGATCACTTTGCCCGGCGTCAGCGCCATGTCGCGGCCGACGGCGAATTTCGTCATGTCGGTCTGGCGAAGGCGAAGCTCTCCGTTTCCGGCAGCGATGTCCTCGGCAAGCATCCTCATCCCACGCACCAGGTTTTCGCCGCTGGTCGCGATCGTCTCGCGGTAGAGTTGCGGATTGGTGGCGACGAAGTTGCTTGGCGAAAGCGCGGCCGTGATCTGCTTCACGTAGAATCCGGCCTTGTGCTTGGTGTGCTCGTCGAGGCCATCGGTCTCCGACACCAGCTTTTCCACCCAGTCTGTGGTGACGAAATAGACCTGGCGGAGAAAATCGAAGAACGGGTTCTTCTCCCAGTCCTGGTCGGAGAAGCGTTTGTCCTTGCGGGTATCCGGTTCGGGAGGCGAGGGCTCGCCTTGCATGCGCTGCATCGAACGCATCCAGATGCCGAAGAACGAGGACATCAGCTGCGTCTGCGCCTCGAAGGTGCGGCGAGGATCGGTAATCCAGTATTCGGTGACCTTGGAAAGCGTCTTGACCATGTCGGTCATCGGATCGACGGCGGTTTCGCTGATCTCGCCGCGTTCGCGCGGCGCAAGCCAGGCTGAGGCAGCCTGTCCGAGATTCTCGAGCGCCCGGGCGAGATTCATCGCCATGGCCTCAGGATCCTTCAACAGATAGGGATCGAGATCGGTTGCGTTGAAACCGGCCTTGCCGCCATTCTTCTGGCCGCCATTTTCCTGCTTGCTGTCGGTCACCATTTCCTCCCGGCGGCAGCACTGTTTTTATCCATTCGTTGTACATCGTGATCGAACGAGAAAACAAGTTCCACCCGCATCGGCTCATGCTATTGCTTTGTGGCTGCGACAAATTTAACAGTCGACGCAGTCAGAACTGGATTTTGAGGCATGACGAAGAACGGCATCAGGCGCGTCGCAAACTTCAACCGCATCGCATTGATCTGCGCCGCGGCGGCGATGGCCCTTGCCGGATGCAATCTGACGGCGGAACAAAAAGCTGCTGCCGCCGCCAAGCGCGCGGCGCCGACCGCTGTCGTCATGCCGGCCACCAAGGGCGAAGCGGTCGAAGGCGGCCTGGCAAAATCGCCGGACGGTTATCCGAATTTCGGCGCGCCGCTGACCGCCGCCAATGTCCAGATGAGCGACGAGCAGGCGGCCGACCTGCAGCATCAGCTGACGGCACTTGCCGCCCGGCGCAAGGCCGGCACGCTCTCGGAGGCCGAATATCAGGCCAAGGTCGCCGAAATGCGCCGCCTTGCCGCCGAACACGGCACGGATACGCTCTCCGAAATCTCCAAATAGACCTTGCCTTTCAGGCAATTTGGACGCAAAGCCTTCCGGATGGATCGGAAGATACGATTTTCCCGATAATGCGCGCTCCGCGGCCTTTCCGTCAAAGATTTGCCGCGTGGCTTAGGTCTGATGAATACGGCGTTGCGATTCTGAAGTTCGTGTCGCAGCCGCCGGGAGACGGAACGAACTTCGACTGCGGCCCGAAATGCCGCCTTTCCATGGGGAATGAAATGGAAGAGTTTCACAAAGTCCGGCGTTTGCCGCCTTATGTTTTCGAACAGGTCAACCGTTTGAAAGCAAGCGCGCGAGCGGGCGGCGCCGATATCATCGATCTCGGCATGGGAAACCCCGATCTTCCCACTCCTCAGTCGATCGTCGATAAGCTGTGCGAGGTCGTGCAGGATCCGCGCACGCACCGTTATTCCTCCTCCAAGGGCATTCCCGGTCTGCGCCGCGCCCAGGCGGCCTATTATGCCCGCCGTTTCGGCGTCAAGCTCAACCCGGATACGCAGGTGGTCGCCACCCTCGGCTCCAAGGAAGGCTTTGCCAATATGGCGCAGGCGATCACCGCGCCCGGCGACGTCATCCTCTGCCCGAACCCGACCTATCCGATCCATGCCTTCGGCTTTCTGATGGCGGGTGGCGTGATCCGCTCCATGTCGGTTGAGCCGGATGAGAGCTTTTTCCCGCCGCTGGAGCGGGCGGTCCGG
>NZ_LODW01000034.1 GCF_002914525.1 Rhizobium hidalgonense
TGGATCCGGTGCAACATGATCATGAACCCCTTTTCCAATTCCAGCCGCGCCCGAGAACGCTTTCTCGAAGCTATCCTGCAGAGTGCCATCGAATATGCGATCATCTCCGTCGATCTCGATCACAAGGTGACCACATGGAATGAAGGTGCGCGCCGGATCCTCGGATGGGAAGAGAGTGAAATCATTGGCCAGCCCATCGGCGTAATCTTTACGCCGGCGGACCGGGAGACGGGTGTGCCTCAGCGAGAGATGACCGCGGCTTTGGCCGAGGGCCATGCAGATGACGAAAGATGGCACACTCGAAAGGACGGTTCGTTATTCTGGGCATCAGGCCAGTTGATGGCGCTGAGGTCGGATGACGGCGAGCTCGAAGGTTTCCTGAAGATACTCAGAGATCGAACTGAGCAGCGAGAAAATGAGCAACGACAGCGCGTCCTAATGCACGAGCTCTCGCATCGGATAAAGAATACGCTGTCGGTCGTTCAGGCTATCATCAGCCAGTCCTTCAGAAGCGCCGCCAGCATGGAGGACGTCGAGCAGGCGATATCGGCGCGCATCAACGCCTATGCCCACGCGCATGACATTCTGCTGCAGAA
>NZ_LODW01000035.1 GCF_002914525.1 Rhizobium hidalgonense
TAGATGTGGAGCCTCAACAGGTTGTCCTGGGTAAGAGCGAGCCTAGTGATTGGTGGTTTTGAGTTTAGACTTCCGTGAGGCCTGTGCCAATTGTAGCGATGAAGCCATCGTGGCAGTTCGGCGGCGCGCATGTCCGAGTTGGGATAGGCGACGGCGTAGGCCCACTCTCTGAGGGCGGTCTGGATGAAGCGTTCGGCCTTTCCGTTGGTTTTAGGCGTATATGGTCTGGTGCGAACGTGCTTGAGGCCGTTGTCGCGACAAGCTTGGCCGAATGGCTTTGATGTGTAGCAGGGACCATTGTCGGTCATGACGCGCTCGACCGCGATCCCGAGGCTGGCATAATAGGCCAATGCCGCCTTCAAGAAGGCCACGGCGCTTTCTTTCGTCTCGTCCGGCGATATCTGTGAGAAAGCGATGCGAGAGGCATCGTCGATGGCCACATGAACGCATTCCCAACCGGCGCCCCAACTCTTGCCTCTGCGCGAACTCTGGCGAGTGCGATCGCCGGTGATGCGGTGGCCGACCTCATGAAACCGGCCGAGCTTCTTGATGTCGATATGAATCATCTCGCCGGGAGCCTGGCGTTCAT
>NZ_LODW01000036.1 GCF_002914525.1 Rhizobium hidalgonense
ATCAAATGGGGTTTCGATGAGCTGGACTGCTATCGCTCGCCGTGAGCATAACCGAGACGTGCTTCGTTTTCCAAGTGATTTGAAGGACCGGGAATGGGCGTTGATCAAACCGCTGATCCCGCCAGCGCGTCGTGGCGGGCGGCGTCGGGCGACGAATATGCGCTCGGTCGCGGAGGCGATCCTCTATATCGCCTCGAGCGGCTGCCAATGGCGCATACTGCCGGGCGATTTTCCGCCGGTTTCGACAGTGCGCGGTTATTTTTATGCTTGGCGCGCGATCGGACTGTGGCAGAGCATCAACCAGCTTCTGGTGATGGCGGCGCGGGAAATCGAGGGACGGGAGGCGCAACCGACGGCAGGGATTATCGACAGCCAAAGCGTCAAGGCCACGCAAAGCGGCGGAATATCCGGCTATGATGCAGGCAAGAAGATTAAGGGCCGCAAGCGTCAGATTGTCACCGATACGCTTGGATTTCTGATCTTCGTGTTCATCCATGCTGCCGACATACAGGATCGCGACGGCGCACCCCATGTCCTCAAGGCGATCCGCCGCCGTTTTCCGTGGCTGCGCCACATCTTCGCCG
>NZ_LODW01000037.1 GCF_002914525.1 Rhizobium hidalgonense
TAGAGCGGGATGATTTTAGGTGGAATCGCAATTGGGATTCCCTTTTGGACGCAAATCAGATTCATCCTTCAGGCCGGTAAGGAGGCCGGTCTGGATGGCGAGACCTTTTTCGAATGATCTGCGAGAGCGTGTTGTCGGGGCGGTGACGCAGGAGGGGCTGTCGTGCCGGGCTGCGGCCAAACGCTTCGGTATTGGCATCAGCACCGCGATCGATTGGGTACGGCGGTTCCACGCAACGGGCAGTGCAGCACCCGGCCAGATGGGCGGCCACAAGCCGCGGGCGATCTGCGGTGGCCACCGGGAATGGCTTGTCGAACGCTGCCGCGCGAGTGCGTTCACGCTGCGCGGGCTGGTCGCGGAATTGGCGGAGCGGGGTCTGGACGTGGATTACCGGTCCGTCTGGGCCTTCGTCCGGGATGAAGGGCTGAGTTATAAAAAAAGACGCTGGTCGCCAGCGAACGGGAGCGACCCGACGTCGCCGCCAGGCGGGTGCGCTGGCTGAAGCATCGCCATCGCATCGATCCGGCCCGTCTTCTCTTCATCGACGAAA
>NZ_LODW01000038.1 GCF_002914525.1 Rhizobium hidalgonense
GTTCGCTCGTTGGCTCCGAGCAGCAAACAGAGATTCGATGGCTTCTCGGTTTTTAAACGATCCAGATTCACTAGCCGTTGATATCGCGGATTATTGGGCAAGCGGTGAGGACGATCAGAACCGTCTTAACTCAGCGCTGTCTCATTTCAGGAGGCTCGGACCTGAGGGGCAAGAACTCCAAGCCGTTGGAGCTGGGCCGCGCCTGATGGGCCGCCGAATTCATGATCCCTATCCCGATGACGCCCGCGTCATTGATAGCTTGGCCAAGGAAGAGCTGAGTAAGTTCGGACCGGTCTCGATTTCTCAGAAAAATGCCAGTAACCAACGAAAGTTTAGCGATTGGCTCAAAAGGGAGGGCAGGGGGAGCATAGTCAGCCGACTCACGGGTACTGATCAGCAGCAACGGTCGTTGCAGGAGGATTTTAGGAAATTTACCGAGGCCGAGGGAAAAGTGGTCGTGAGTTTAGATCGGCTGCGGCAGTATCTAGGCGCCGAGTCGCAGTTGAAACAGCATCATCCTTATCCCGACGACGCC
>NZ_LODW01000039.1 GCF_002914525.1 Rhizobium hidalgonense
CCACGTGCAGCGCGCCAACCCAGATGAGACGATCCCCAGTGCCGGGGGCGACATCGAATGTGCACGTCGTCAGTCTTCCTTCAAAACGTGACGTTTGGCCAGCATCCCAAGAGGCGACGGCTGTCGCATCTGAAGTGTAGACAGATACGGATGCGGGAAGAGCCTCGGGTGCGAAGGATGCTGGCGCGGTCGCTGAAGTGCTTAGTGCCGTCGATGACGGCCTATCCTTTGCGGGTTCTACTATGGCTTCAGGCCCGGACGACCCCCCCCAATGGCGCCGGATGCATTTCATGCGGCGATCATGAGCCAACGTGTGAGTTGGGTACTCGATGCCGACCCCGTATCCTGCAACTAATGCCTGCGGGCGGGTGCCGCGGTGGACCGACTTGTTCATCACGCAACGATCATTCGAAATGAACGTTGAAAGCTATCGACGACGTTCCACCCATGGGGGTCAAACGCCGGCGCGGCAGGCCAGCCTCATTCGCGACAATCAAAGGCACCGCACAGTTTGTCGCGGAGCGGCAATCAGA
>NZ_LODW01000040.1 GCF_002914525.1 Rhizobium hidalgonense
CGAACCTCCTAAGAATCCCTAAATTGTTCTCGACGGTAGCCTCGGGAACCCTTCCGTCCCCTCGGCCGATGCTACCGTCGGGTAGAATTTCATAGCCTCGGACTGCTTCCGCGAACTGGTTGATGCGGGTCTCGTCATCGGGATGCATGTCCCAGTCGGCGGCGCGACCACGCTTGGCGCCGACGCGAACCTTGGTTGAGACCACGTGAGTCTCCGTTGCGGCATCGACGTCTTGCTGCCCCGAACCCCTCTCCGGCGCCAGCGACTGCGGCGTCACTCGCATCGAACCGCCCACGGATCTGCGACGCGGCACACGGTCGCCGGCGTCACTATCGTGCGAACCGAGGCGTAAGTCGCTCGGATCCTGTTCCATGTCTCGGCTCTCTGAATAGTAGTCCTCGATCCAGGCGTCCGTATCGAAAGCTCCGGTCACGCCTTCGATCCACCCACTTACTTCGCGAGAATCGTCATCGCGCGGCTGGTTCCGTCTTGGGTACATCGATGCCGGTCCTCCGG
>NZ_LODW01000041.1 GCF_002914525.1 Rhizobium hidalgonense
TGATGGTGTCGCGCTTCGGCCACTGCCTCAACGACCTGCTCTACCGCTGGAAGATCGGCGCCCTGCCGATCGATATCGTCGGCGTCGTCTCCAACCATTTCGACTACCAGAAGGTCGTGGTCAATCACGACATCCCCTTCCACCATATCCCGGTCACCAAGGCCAACAAGGTGCAGGCCGAAGCCCGTATCATGGATGTGGCCGAGCAGACCGGCACCGAACTGATCGTGCTTGCCCGCTACATGCAGATCCTGTCGGATGAGATGTGCCAGAAGATGTCGGGCAAGATCATCAACATCCACCACTCCTTCCTGCCAAGCTTCAAGGGCGCCAATCCTTACAAGCAGGCCTACGGCCGCGGCGTCAAGCTGATCGGCGCGACCGCCCATTACGTCACCGCCGATCTCGACGAAGGCCCGATCATCGAGCAGGACACGGCGCGCATCACCCATGCGCAGTCGCCGGATGATTATGTCTCGATCGGCCGCGATGTCGAAAGCCAGGTGCTGGCGCGCGCCATCCACGCCCATATCCACCACCGCACCTTCATCAACGGCAATCGAACCGTGGTCTTCCCGGCCAGCCCCGGCAGCTACGCTTCCGAACGCATGGGTTGAGCGCGGCCGAGACCCACACCTCTTTTGCTGGCAAACGACAATCTCCCGTTGCCTGCCAGCAGCAAGTATTTGATTATCGCTTTCAATAGGTAATCGAATCATGCTGCGGGAGGGGTGGGTGTCATGACCGACGAGGCGCTTGTTGATCGCATGGCGCTGCCGCGTCCGGACGTGACCGTTGCCGACGCGGAAGAGATTCTTCTCGCCCATTACAGCCTGTCCGGCACCCTTGCCGAACTCGGCAGCCAGCAGGATCGGAACTACCGCGTCGATAGCGATCGCGGTCGCTACGTCCTGAAGATCTGCCATGTCGCCTACGAGACCCGCGAACTCGAGGCGCAGAATGCCGCGATCCATCACCTCAAGAGCAGGCAGGATGCGCCACGCGTTCCCAACGTGATCGCCACCGATGACGGGCGGGAGATCGTCGTGCTGACCGTGCGCGGACAGGGCTACCAGGTCCGGCTGCTGGAATATCTGGAAGGCCAGGGGCTGACGGAGCTGAATTATGTGGCGCCGGCTTCCGTCGCCGCACTCGGCGCCCTCTGCGCAAGACTGGCGCAGGCGCTTGCCGATTTCAATCATCCCGGCCTCGACCGCAGCCTGCAATGGGATTTGAGGCGGGCCGGGCCGGTCGCGGTGCAGCTGCTTACCGCCATCACCGACAGCGCCGCGCGCGACCGGATCGCCAAGACCATGGTGATGGCCGTTCGCCGCATCCAGCCGCTGGCGCCGTCGCTCCGGCTGCAGGCGGTGCATCACGACGTCACCGGTGACAATGTCGTCGGTCACCGCAATGTCCATGGCCACACCATCCCCGACGGGGTGATCGATTTCGGCGACATCATCCGCGGCTGGCTGGTCGGCGACCTCGCCGTCACCTGCGCTTCATTGCTGCATCAGGCAGAGGGCGACCCTTTTCATATCCTGCCTGCCGTCACCGCCTATCAGGCGATCTATCCGCTGACCGAAGAGGAGCTGAAGGCGCTCTGGCCATTGGTGGTGGCGCGCGCGGTTATTCTTGTCGCCAGCGGCGAGCAGCAGATTTCGGTCGATCCGGATAATGACTATGTCCGCGGCAATCTCGACCGCGAATGGGCGATCTTCGATACGGCGATGTCCGTTCCCTTCGAGCTGATGGAAGCGGCGATCCTCAAGGCGGCCGGCGCTAACATTGCCGCCCCGGAAACGTCGGAATGGCTGCCGTTGCTGCCCGACATCGATCCTGCCGGGATCGCCTATGTCGACCTTGGGGTGCGCAGCCCGTATTTTTCTGCCGGCAACTGGCTGAATTCCGACATGGACTGGCGGCTGCTTGCTCGCGCTGCGACCGAAAACGGGACGGCAGCGACGCGCTATGGCGAATATCGGCTTTCTCGGGCGGGAACCGCCAGGAGACAGGCGACCTGTGCCCTGCATGTCGACATCTGCCTTGCCGCAGGCAGCGCGATCGCCGCGCCCTTTGCCGGCCGCGTCGGCTGGAAGGACCAGCATCTGACGCTGACCAGCGACAGCATGACCCTTCACCTCGACGGGCTCGACCTCTCGGTCGAGGATGAGGCCGAGATCGCCGCCGGCGACCCGCTCGGCACGGTTGTCGGCGAGGCGTCGTCGCTCGGCGGGCTGCGCGTGCAGCTTTGCCGCTTCGCCGGGCTCGAGCCGCCGCTCTTTGCCACACCGCGCGAGGCGCCAGCCTGGTCGGTGCTCTGCCCTTCTGCCGCGCTGCTTCTCGACAGGCAAGCCGATGCGCCGAGACCGGAAGCCGCCGAGCTGCTCGCCAGGCGGCAGGCGCATCTTGCAGGAGCGCAGAAGAACTATTACGCGGCGCCGCCGCAAATCGAGCGCGGCTGGCGGGAGCATTTGTTCGACGTCGAGGGCCGGGCCTATCTCGATATGGTCAACAACGTCTCCATTCTCGGCCACGGCCATCCAAAGGTCGCGGCGGCGATCAGCGCCCAATGGCTGCGGCTCAATACCAATTCGCGCTTCCATTATGCCGCGATCGCGGAATTTTCCGAACGCCTTGCCGCACTGGCCCCGGATGGGCTCGATACGGTCTTCCTGGTCAATAGCGGCTCGGAGGCGAATGATCTGGCGATCCGGCTGGCGCAGGCTCACAGCGGCGCGCGCAACATGCTCTGCCTGCTCGAAGCCTATCATGGCTGGTCGGCGGCGAGCGACGCCGTCTCCACTTCGATCGCCGACAATCCGCAGGCGCTGACCACCCGACCGGACTGGGTGCATGCGGTGTTGTCGCCGAATACCTATCGCGGCGCATTCCGCGGTCCCGATACGGCGGCCAGCTATCTCGGCGCCATAACGCCCGTGCTGGAGGCGATCGATGCCCGCGGCGAGGGCCTTGCCGGCTTCATCTGCGAATCGGTCTACGGCAATGCTGGCGGCATTCCGCTGCCGGACAATTATCTAAGCCAGGTCTATTCAGAGGTGCGCGCCCGCGGCGGCCTCTGCATCGCCGATGAGGTGCAGGTCGGTTATTCCAGGCTCGGCCATTATTTCTGGGGTTTCGAGCAGCAAAGGGTGGTGCCCGATATCATCACCGTCGCCAAGGGCATGGGCAACGGCCATCCGCTCGGCGCCGTCATCACCAGGCGGGAGATCGCGCAGTCGCTGGAGAAGGAAGGCACTTTCTTTTCCTCCACCGGCGGCAGCCCGGTCAGCTGCATCGCCGGCATGACGGTGCTCGACATCATGGCCGAGGAGGCGCTGCAGGAAAATGCCCGGACGGTCGGCGATCATCTCAAGGCGCGGCTTGCGGCGCTGATCGACCGTTATCCGATCGCCGGCGCCGTGCACGGCATGGGCCTTTATCTCGGCCTCGAATTCGTCCGCGACAGAACGACGCTGGAGCCGGCGACGGAAGAGACGGCTGCCATCTGCGACCGGCTGCTCGATCTCGGCGTCATCATGCAGCCGACCGGCGATCACCAAAATGTGCTGAAGATCAAGCCGCCGCTCTGCCTCAGTATCGAAAGCGCCGATTTCTTCGCGGACATGCTGGAAAAGGTGCTCGACGAGGGCTGGTGACATGGGTCTTTCGGCATTAACCAAATCGGTCATTTCGAGGCATTTCGATTTTAACGAAATGGCCCATTGCCGGAGACAGCAAGGCTTCCTATGTCTGCCGCGGTGATCGATGAAACTCTGATTCTGTCATGTGAATTTTACGAAGAGCTGATATGTTTCTTTCTGTAAGTTCAAACTTCGGCGGAATGAATTTTTTCGGATCGCCGATATTTTGACACGTTTCGGAATATGTTTCTGGCAGGCTATCGGGTAATCTCTATCAAGTTAGTAGATTATCAAAGACAGCCATCACCGGCCCCGGGCTCTTCCGGGACCACTCAAGCGCAACGCCAACGCAAGGAACGAGCATGATAGACATCGATATTCTCGCCGATCTCCTTGGGCGATCAGCGCTTGGCAATGACCGTCCGGGCGCCCTCTCCCGCCCGAACTGTCGAATGTGACGTTCGTCCTCCTTTCAACGGTACCAGACAAGTCAATTCGCCATGGCTGTGCATCTCGCGCGGCAGGAGTTCTATCTATGAAGAAGCAAGTTATCGAATATGCAGGCGTTCCCGTCGGGATCGTCATTCCCGATGAAGACCGGCTGAAATTCATCGCCGTGAAATTTCATGTCCACGACCTCGACGAGCAGCGTTTCGGCTCGCCCGATGAGGTGCGGCTGGCCATCCACGATCTGATGACCCGCCGTCATCCGAAGCCGCTTCATGCCTGACGGCATGCGGCCGGCATCGCATTCACGGCCTTTCCCGCTGTCCGACCGGTCCCGCCATTTGGGGCCGGTCTTGTTTTTTGAGGGCAATTGCAGTCCTATCGGCGGCCTTTCCGCATAAGGATCCGCCCTTGCCCGACCTTCTCAATCTGCTCACCGATATCGACGGCGTTTCCGTCGGGCACGCGACCGACCTCGTGCTTGGTTCCGGCGTCACGGTCATCGTCTTCGACGAACCGGCCGTTGCGTCCGGCACGGTGCTCGGCGGTGCGCCGGGCGGGCGAGACACCGGCCTGCTCGACCCGTCGATGACCGTCAACGCCGTCGATGCCTTCGTGCTCTCCGGCGGCTCGGCTTTCGGGCTCGATGCCGCCGGCGGCGTGCAGGCGGGATTGCGCGAACTCGGCCGTGGCTTCGCCGTCGGGCCGGTGCGCATACCGATCGTGCCGCAGGCGATCCTGATGGATCTGCTGAACGGCGGCGACAAGGATTGGGGCCTGCACTCGCCCTATCGCGACATGGGTTATGCGGCTGTGAAGGCGGCCGCCAAGGGCGCATTTGAACTCGGCACCGCCGGCGCCGGGACCGGGGCGACGACGGCCACTTCCAAGGGCGGGCTCGGCTCAGCCAGCGCCGTCAGCAGCGCCGGCCATCGTGTCGCGGCCATCGTCGCCGTCAATGCGCTCGGCTCGGCAACGATCGCTGACGGGCCGCATTTCTGGGCGGCACCCTTCGAACAAGACGCAGAATTCGGCGGGCTCGGCATGCCTGCGGTGGCCGACCACCGGATGCGGCTGAAAGGGATGGACACGCCGGCGACGACGATCGGCGCGGTGGTGACCGACGCGCAGCTGACCAAGGCCGAGGCGCACCGACTTTCGCTCGCCGGCCATGACGGTCTGGCCCGAGCGCTGCTGCCGGCGCACCTGCCGCTCGACGGCGACACGATCTTTGCCGCTTCGACGGCCAGGCATCGACGTGACGACATGGCGAGCCTGATGGAGCTTTGCCACCTTGCCACCATCGTCATGGCGCGGGCGATCGCCCGCGGCGTCTACATGGCGAGCGCCCTTCCGGTCGAGGGGGCGCAAATGGCATGGCGCGACCGCTATCCCAATGGTCATTGATTGAATAGGGTCGCAACCTGAAGCTCGTTGTTTTCATGCATGTCGTTATCCCGCAACCGGGCGACATGGATGGACAGATCGAACATGCCGAATGGCGGAGAGACGTGAATGCAGATCCGGGCGCTGATGTATTTCGACGAGTTGGTCAAGACCAATTCGATGCGCCAGGCGGCCGAGAACCTCAATGTCGCACCGACGGCGATCAGCCGGCAGATCGAAAACCTCGAATCTCATTTCGGCGCATCGCTCGTCGAGCGCAGCTCCCGAGGCGTCAGGCTGACGGCCGCAGGCGAGCTGCTTGCCGCCCGCGCCGGCCGTACGCTGCGCGAACTCGATCACGTGCAGCAACTCATCGACGACCTCAAGGGTCTGCAACACGGCCATGTCAGCATCTATGCCAATGGCGCCACACTAACCAGTCTGCTGGCGCCGGTGCTTGCAGAATTCAGCCTGAAATATCCAAAGCTGCGCTTTACGGTGACGATCAGCAGCGCGCGGCAGGCAGTCGACGCCGTCAGCAGCGCCGCAGCGGATATCGCCGTGACGCTGTTTTCACCGCCGATCTCGGGTACGAAGATACGGCTGCGCTCCGAGATCGCTTATGATCTCATCGTCACGCCGCAGCATCCGGCCGCCGCGCAGACTGATATTTCCTTGAGGAACCTTGCCGACTACCCATTGGCATTGCCGGAGCATTCCTTTGGCTTCCGTCAGGCCTTCGACGCGCTGATCGAAAAAGAGGGGCTGGATCTCGATCCCGTTTTCGTCACCAGTTCGATCGAGATGCTGAAGGAGCTCGTTCTCAGCGGGGCTGCGGCCACGTTGCTGCCGGCGCTTGCCGTTCGCCGCGAGATCGAAGCAGACCAGTTGCGAGCCATCCCGCTTGCCGGCAAGACCGGCATCCGCACCCATGTCGACCTCTGCGTCTCGCCGGACCGACAGCTGTCTTTTGCTGCGGCGACATTGGTCGATTTCATCGAGAACTTCATGCGCGAAAGAACGGGCCGCCGGCCGGAGGCCATAGGCTAACGCCGGCGCTTGAATTTGCAACGGATTTGCTGTGTATCTATTTCGGCTACACCTAGCGCGAAAAATCGCTAAAATGTGTGCAGCCCTATTCACAGAGGCCTTCGCTTTAAAGCGCGGCCAGACAGGGACAGGATGATCAAGGTTTCCTTTGTGCCTTCGGCGCGCTTCGCCCGGCAGCTCTCTCTCACGGCTGCGCTTGCGGGAGGACTCATCATGGCGGCGATGGTGCCGGCCGAGGCAGCGAAGACTACCCTCGTTCTCGGCATGAGCGTCGAGCCCACCGGCCTCGATCCGACGATCGCGGCACCGGTGGCGATCGGCCAGGTGACCTGGCAGAACGTGTTCGAGGGACTGGTGACGATCGACCAGGCCGGCAAGATCCGGCCGCAGCTTGCGAAGAGCTGGGAAATTTCGCCCGATGGCCTCACCTATACGTTCAAGCTGCAGGCCGGCGTCACGTTCCACGACGGCGAGGCTTTCGATGCCGCCAGCGCCAAATATTCGCTCGACCGGGCCCGCGGAGCCGATTCGGTCAATCCGCAGAAACGCTTCTTCGCCTCGATCGCCTCGATCGACACGCCCGACGCCGAAACGCTGGTGCTGCATCTTTCGGCGCCGACCGGCAGCCTGATCTATTGGCTCGGCTGGCCGGCGTCGGTTATGGTCGCGCCCAAGACAGCCGCCGACGACAAGGTGACGCCGATCGGCACCGGCCCGTTCAAATTTGCCGGCTGGTCGAAGGGTACCAAGGTCGAACTGGAAAAGAATGCCGATTATTGGAACAAGGCTGCGGCCGCCAAGCTCGACAAGGTGACCTTCCGCTTCATCGCCGATCCGCAGGCGCAGGCGGCGGCGCTGAAATCCGGCGATCTCGATGCCTTTCCGGAATTTGCCGCACCGGAGCTGATGAATTCTTTCGACGGCGATGCAAGGCTCGTCACCAGGATCGGCAATACCGAGCTCAAGGTCGTCGCCGGCATGAATAATGCCAGGAAGCCGTTCGACGACAAACGCGTGCGCCAGGCGCTGATGATGGCGATCGACCGCAAGACGGTGATCGACGGCGCATGGTCCGGCCTCGGCACGCCGATCGGCAGCCATTACACGCCGAACGATCCGGGCTATCAGGATATGACTGATGTGCTGCCCTATGACGTCGAGAAGGCGAAGGCGCTGCTTGCCGAAGCCGGCTATCCCAACGGCTTCACCTTCACGATTAAATCACCGCAAATGGCCTATGCTCCGCGCAGTGCTGAGGTCATGCAGGCGATGTTTGCCGAGATCGGCGTGACGATGAATATCGAACCGACCGAGTTTCCGGCCAAATGGGTTCAGGACATCATGAAGGACCGCAACTTCGACATGACGGTCGTCGCCCATGCCGAGCCGCTCGACATCGACATCTACGCCAGGGATCCCTATTATTTCAACTACAAGAACCCGACCTTCAACGCACTGATGAAGAAGGTCCAGGAAACTGCCGACCCCGCCGCGCAGAACGCGATCTATGGCGAGGCGCAGAAGATTCTCGCCGAGGACGTGCCGGCGCTCTACCTCTTCGTCATGCCGAAACTCGGCGTCTGGGACAAGAAGCTGAAGGGGCTGTGGGAGAGCGAGCCGATTCCGTCGAATGTGCTGTCTGGGGTTTCTTGGGGGGATTGAGGCGGGCCTGGATGCTATGACGTGATGGCCTTGTGAGACCTGACATGAATTTGGCCGATTTAGTGCGCATCCCGCTTCAAGCCTCGTCAAGTCGGTTCAGCCTCGGCCGACATTACTTGGTGCCTGACGCGGGCGCCTTGAATGACTCTTTCTGCCCGCCCCACCCTCCGTCATGCTCGGCCTTGAGTCGAGCATCCACGCCGCACCTATCTACAGCAAGGCCGAGGATGACGGAGAGCGGGGTTGGCTTTCTAGCCAACCCCCTCGCCAGCGAACGGGAGGACTGCGATACGGCGTCGAAAGGCCGTCGCCCATGATCAACCTCCTCGCCCGCCGCTTCGCCGGTCTCCTGCTCACCCTTTTCATCGTCTCGCTGCTGATCTTCACCGTCATGGATCTCCTGCCGGGCGATGCCGCCTCGATCATGCTCGGCACCTCGGCAAGCCCGGAGACCATAGCGGCGCTACGTCACGATCTCGGGCTCGATCAGCCACTCATCCTGCGTTACGGCCAATGGCTGGCCGGGGTACTCTCCGGCGATCTCGGCAATTCCCTGACCTATGGCGTCCCGGTCGCGGGATTGATCGTCGAGCGGCTGGCGGTGACGCTGCCGCTGGCATTGATGGCGGTCGTGCTTTCGGTGGCGATGGCCCTGCCGCTCGGGGTGCTGGCCGCCGCACGCCGCGGCGGTGTCTTCGACATCATCGCGACGCTGTTTTCGCAGATCAGCATTGCCGTGCCCGCCTTCTGGGTGGCACTGCTGTTGATCATCCTGTTTTCGACAATGCTCGGACTGATGCCGGCCGGTGGTTTCCCCGGCTGGAGCGCCGGTCTGTTGCCGGCATTGCAGGCGCTGCTCATGCCGGCCGTCGCGCTGGCGATGCCGCAGGCGGGGGTGTTGACGCGGGTGACGCGGTCAGCGGTGCTGGAGACGCTGCATGAGGATTTTGCCCGTACCGCCGTCGCCAAAGGTCTCTCACGCAACGCGGTGCTGTGGCGGCATGTGGTGCCGAATGCGCTGATCCCGATCCTCACCATGGTCGGCCTGCAATTCACCTTTCTGGTCGCCGGCGCGGTGCTGGTGGAAAACGTCTTCAACCTACCCGGCCTCGGGCGGCTCGCGCTCCAGGCACTTTCCCAGCGCGACATCGTCGTCATGCAGGATGTCGTGCTGTTCTTCGCAGCCATGGTCATCGTGGTGAATTTCATCGTCGACCTCTCCTATCTGGCGATCGATCCGCGGATGAGAAAGGTGGCCTGAAGCATGGCACCCCTGGTATCCGCCTCATTTGCAAGCCGCCGCCGTGTCTTCAAACTTAGCCGGCGAATGAACCTGGTTTTCGGAGCGGTGGTTGTCGGCCTGCTGGTTGCCGTGGCGCTGCTGTCGCTCGTCTGGACGCCGCTGCCGCCGGCAAAAATGCAGATCATCCACAAGCTGCAGCCGCCGCTCGCCTTCGGCCTGCTCGGCACCGATCAATTCGGCCGAGACGTGCTGTCGATGCTGATGGCGGGATGCTGGAATTCGCTGTCGGTGGCCATCACCGCGGTTGCGATCGGCGGGACGCTCGGCTCGATCGCCGGCATTTCGGCCGCGGCGATCCGCGGCCTTTTCGAAACGCTCCTGATGCGCATCTGCGACGTCATTTTCGCGCTGCCGCCGATCCTATCCGCCATGGTGCTCGGCGCCTTTCTCGGGCCCGGCCGCTTTACCGCAATCACCGCGATCGCCGTCTTCATGATCCCGGTCTTTGCCCGAGTGACGCTTGCCACTTCGCTGCAGGCTTGGAGCCGCGACTATGTTATGGCGGCGCGCGCGATCGGCAATACACGCCTGACGATTTCGCTGCGCCATGTGCTGCCGAATATCATCAGCCAGATCATCGTGCACGGCGCCATTCAGCTGGGGCTGGCGATCCTGACCGAAGCTGGTCTCAGCTTCCTCGGGCTCGGCTTGGCGCCGCCGGCGCCGAGCTGGGGGCGGATGCTGGCCGATGCGCAAACCTATCTGGCGTTCGCCCCCTGGCTGGCGATCCTGCCCGGCCTTGCCATCGCGCTCACCGTCTTCGGTTTCAACATGCTCGGCGACGGTTTGCGCGATCTTCTGGACCCGCGCGAGATGCGACGCTGATCAGCCGGTCGGGCGGCGGTAGCCGGTCGGCTGCTCGTAGAGCCAGCCGATACGTTTGACGGCGGCCTCGAAATTCTCGCGCGCCACCGTCATGCTGTGGCCGTTGGCGTTCAGGATGGTTTCCGGATCCTCGAACACGGCAACATGGCCCTTCCAGAACACCAGGTCGCCGCGGCAGATTTCAGAGCGGTCGATCGGCCGGCCAAGGCCGGCTGCCTGCATGTCGGTATCACGTGGCGCAGCTCTGCCGGTCATTAGCATCGCCAGCTGGACGAGGCCGGAACAATCGATGCCAAGGCCGGACCGTCCACCCCAGAGATAGGGCGTCTCCAGGAAACGGGCGGCGATCTCGACGTAATCGGCGCCGTCAAGCCCGCCGATGGGCTGGACATGCCTGGCGAAGATCGCGGTTCCATCCTCCAGCATGACATAGCGATTGCCGCGCGCTTCCGCCTCGCCGGCCACATGGATGCGGCTTCCCATCGACAGGATGGCCTGGTGGGGTTTGCGCAGCTCCGGTTCCGGATAAAGGAAGGTCCGCTGCACGGCGACGATATGAGTCGGCGCCGGCCCGCCTTGCGAAAGCGCTTCTGCGGGGAGATAACCGACATAGCCGTCCGAAGCGGCTTTCACCCAACACCAGCCGTCGGCGCGATCGAACACCGTCACATCCTCGCCAAGAAGCAGTTCGGTATCGATGCCGCGCGCAAGGTTCGGTTCTGGGCGCAAGCCGGCGACCGGAACGGCAATGCGGGCCGGGGCGCCCTCGACGAAGCGCGACGCCTCTACCTTGCCTTCGAGTCCCGCTTCGGCGAGATCGGGCCGATAGGCATGCAGGCGGCGGTCGAGCATCGTCATTGGGATTCCTTTCAGAGCGGTAGCCGGCGGGCCTGATCACGGACGAGGTCGCCGAGCTTTTCCAGGTACAGCGCGCCGCCGACGGTCCGCTTGATGATCACGCTGCGCCGGTCGGTATCGTCGCGCACACGATCGACCAGGCCCATCTCGCCCATCGTGTCCAAGGCGCGGGTAATGACCGGCTTGGTGACATCGAGTGTCGCGGCAAGCCCGCGCACCGTATGCGGCGGCGGCACCAGATAAATATGCAGCAGGATCGCCATTTGGCGCAACGTCAAATCGCGGTCATCGTGGCGGACCTGATCGAGCGCCACGCCGTGCCAGAGCCCCAGCGCCTGCGAGGCGGTCAGTTCGATCGGCACGGCCCCTCCGGAAAATCGTTACGCTAACGTTTCATTTTCCGGCAGTTGGCATTGACATGCAAGAGGCGGCAGGAATTGCCGCCCGGCAGGGTGAATAAAATTTTAACGATCGGCAGCGAGGGGCAATGCCTGAACCGGGATCATGCGATCGTCCCTCATGCCCTGGTGCAGCGTTCAGCGCAGGCTCTCGCGGATATGATGAAAGAGCGCGCGGATCGTCTGTGCCTCGCCGCCGCCCGGCGAATGCGGCCGCTCGGATTGAGCCCAGCCGTAAATGTCGAAATGCGCCCAGCTCTTCGCCTTGCCGACGAAACGCTTGAGGAAGAGGGCCGCGGTGATCGCCCCCGCCATGCCGCCGGCCGGCGCATTTGTCAGGTCGGCAAATTTGGCGCGGATATCCTTCTCGTAACCGGAATAGAGCGGCAAGCGCCAGATCGGATCGTCCGTTTCCAGGCTCGCCTCGGTCAGGTCATGCGCCAGATTGGCGTCATCGGTGAAGAAGGGCGGGAGGTCCGGACCGAGAGCGACACGCGCGGCACCCGTCAGCGTCGCCATGTCGATCAGGAGATCGGGCTCTTCCTCGTCGGCATAGGCAAGCGCATCGGCAAGAATCAGACGGCCCTCGGCGTCGGTATTGTCGATCTGGACGGTCAGGCCCTTGCGGCTCTGATAGATATCGCCGGGGCGGAAGGCATTGGACGAGATGGCGTTTTCGACGACCGGGACGATAACACGCAGATCGACCTTCAGCTTGGCGTCCATGATCATCAGGGCAAGCCCCATGACATTCGCAGCACCACCCATGTCCTTCTTCATCAGCAGCATGGAGGCGGCGGGCTTGATATCGAGACCGCCGGTATCGAAGCAGACGCCCTTGCCGACGAGCGTCACCTTGCGATGGCCCTTCTTGCCCCAGCGCAGCTCGAGAAGGCGCGGCGCATCCGCGCTGGCGCGGCCGACAGTATGGACCAGTGGGAAATTCTGCTCGAGCAGTTCGTCGCCCGTAATAACCGATACGTCCGCCTTGTAATGCGCGGCCAGGCCGCGAAAAACGGTTTCGAGCTGGTTCGGCCCCATGTCGTTCGTCGGCGTATTGATGAGGTCGCGGGCGAGGAAGACGCCGGCGAGCTGGCGCTTGATGTCGGCGCTGTCGGCATCGCGGGGGATCATCAGCGTCGCCGCCGGCGATTTTTCAGATTTGTAGCGATCGAAACGATAGCTGCCAAGACCAAAGCCGAGCGCCAGGCGGTTTGCCGTCAGCGGCGCGGTCTCGATGTGCCAATCGCCGGCTGGCAGCGCCCGGGCGAGCCTGCCAGTGATATAAGGCTGTTCGGACGGATTGGTGCCGAGGCCAAAAAGCGCGCCGCCGAGATGGCCTTCGGCCGTCGGGATCAGCAGCAGCGACCCGCTTTCGGCCTTGTAGCCAGCCCTGCGCGCCCAATCGAGCGCGATCGGATCGATCGTGCCGGTCTCGATATGGGCAGGAGTGACGGCAAAGATCGGCAGCGTCGAGCCGCCCTTCGTGTTGAAAGGGGTCGGTCTCTCGATAAACTGATAGGGGGCCATGATTGTCCTTCGGCGGTCGTCAGGGGATCGTTCCTTAACGGTCTGTTAGGGTTAACAGACTATTGCTGGAGCGAAGATTGCGTCAAACCTTTCCCTGTTCCGCTTCGAGGTCAGGCGCCGATTTCGGAATCCAGGGAAACGCGTCATGCCGGCCTCGCTCACCACCACATTCACCAACCGTATCCTGCAGGGCGCTGCCGCATCGCTGATCGTCCTGGCACTCGCCGGCTGCTCGACGACCAAGGATCGGATGACGACAGGCTCGGTGCCGAAGCTCACCAAGCCGGTTGAGGAGATGGACGCGACCGAGCTGCGCTCGGCAACCGACCGGCTCGGTCAGGCCTATGAAAAGAACCCGCGCGATCCGGTCACCGGCGTCAGCTATGCCAATCTGCTGCGGATGAACGGCCGTGACGCGCAGGCGCTCGCCGTCATGCAGCAGGTGGCGATCAGCAACCCCGCCGACCGCAACGTGCTGGCCGCCTACGGCAAGGCGCAGGCAGCGGCCGGCCAGTTCCAGCAGGCGCTCGACACGATCGGCCGCGCTCAGACACCTGATCGTCCGGACTGGAAGCTGATCTCGGCGGAAGGCGCGATCCTCGATCAGATGGGCCGGGCAAGCGACGCCCGGCAGCGCTACCGCGACGCGCTCGACATTCAGCCGAACGAGCCCTCCATCCTTTCCAACCTCGGAATGTCCTATGTGCTGACCGGCGATCTGCGCACGGCCGAAACCTATCTGCGCTCCGCCGCCGGCCAGCCGACCGCCGACAGCCGCGTCAGGCAGAACCTTGCCCTGGTCGTCGGCCTGCAGGGACGTTTCCCGGAAGCCGAGCAGATCGCGCGGCGCGAACTCTCGCCGCAGCAGGCCGACGCCAATGTCGCCTATCTCCGCGGCATGCTCTCGCAGCAGAATTCCTGGCAGAAGCTTGCCGCCAAGGACAAGGGTGCCGCTGGCGGCGGCAACACCAACTGACAATAGTCTTAACGGGGGTCTTAGCGGGCGCTCAGGCCTGAAAGAATGAGGCGAAGTCCAAGGCTGCCCATGACGGCACCGGCGGCCCGGTCGATCCAGCTCTTCGCCGCGAGATAAAGCCGCCGCGGATGGCGGGCCGAAAAGGCCAGCGCCACGATCGAATACCACCCCGCTTCCACCGCAAAGACGCCGAGCGGCAGCGCGATCATGAGATCGAGCGGCACCGACCTTGGCAGAAGCGCGGCAAAGAGGCTGGCATAGACGATGATGGTCTTCGGGTTGCTGAGCTGGGTCAGCAGCGCGGTCATGAAGCTGCGCCTCGGCGCGCGGTGGCTATCGCCGGCGTCGGAAACCTCCAGCGGCTGCGCAGCACCTCTCCAGATATTGACGGCGATATAGAGGAGATAGGCGCCGCCTGCGACTTTGAGCAGGATATAGAGCCATTCGAACTGCGACAGCAGCGCCGTCAGACCGGCGAGCGCCAGCACGGCAAAAATCACACCGCCGGCGCCCATGCCGAGTGCGGCCGCAAGACCGTCCAGCCGTGACCGCGAAATGGCAATCCTGGAGACGACGACGAAGCTCGGGCCCGGGCTCATCGCGCCGACCGCCAGGGCTGCCATGATGCTGATGAAAACGCCCGCGGAAGACATTCAAGAACCCTCGTTTGAGATCGAAGGTTACTGGATTATTCCTGAAATCGGAACCGATTTAGACGGCGGCAAGAATCAGAACTTGTCGGACACCTGGATGCCGGCCGGGCCGAGAATGACGGCGATCAGCACCGGCAGGAAGAACAGGATCATCGGCACCGTCAGTTTCGGCGGCAGGGCGGCCGCCTTCTTTTCCGCTTCGTTCATACGCTCGTCGCGTCCTTCCTGAGCGAGGACGCGCAACGCCTGCGCCACCGGCGTGCCATAGCGGTCGGCCTGGATCAGCGCTTGCGTGACCGAGCGTACCAGCTCGATCTGCGTGCGCGTGGCAAGATTGTCCAGCGCCACCCGGCGATCAGGCAGAAAGGAGAGCTCGGCCGTGGTCAGCACCATCTCCTCGGCCAGCGGCGGCGACTGCTCGCCGAGTTCTTCCGACACACGACGCATCGCCGCTTCGATCGAGATGCCGGATTCGACGCAGATCAGCATCAGATCGAGCGCATCCGGCCAGGCACGCTTGATCGAATGCTGACGCTTGCCCATGCGGTTCGAAATATAGATGTTCGGTGCGTAGAAGCCGAGATAGCCGATGCCGATGACGGCAAACAGGCGGATGGGCATGCCCCTCTCGGCGAGATTGCCGAGGCCGAAGACCCAGACGGCGGCAAGCGCCAGGAAGAGGAACGGCAGCAGGAAACGCGCGACGAGGAAGGTATTCAGCGCATTCTCCGAGCGAAAACCGGCGGCACGCAGCTTGTTGACGGTATTCTCGTCGACGAGCGCCTTGCGCAGGTTGAAGCGCTCGACGATCTGGCGGACCGAACGATTATTCTGGTTCCTGAGCGAGGCCTTGCCGGCGCCGGGTTCAGCGTTCATGCGGGCGCGTTCGCGCGCGCGGATCTGCTCGCGCTCGGTCGAAACGGCCTTCATGCGCTTGTTGAGATCGCCGCGTTCGAAGAAGGGGACGGCGATCGTATAAAACGTAGCGAAGACCGCGATCGCGACAAGGAGCGCGATCAACATGCTCGGATTGGTCAGGGTGGCGGCAAGGTCCTGCGACATGGGGCGTCCTTCCGGCTAAATGTCAAAATTGACCATGTTGCGCATGACGAAGATGCCGATCGACATCCAGATCGCCGAAACACCCATGATGAAATGGCCGCGCGGATCGGTGAAGAGGATCATCATGTAGTTCGGCGAGGTGAGATAGACGAGGGTCGCGACAATGAAGGGCAGCGCACCGATAATGACCGCCGACGCCTTGGCCTCCATCGACAGCGCCTGGACCTTGGCCTTCATCTTCCTGCGCTCGCGCAATACCTTGGAGAGGTTGCCGATCGCTTCCGACAAATTGCCGCCGGCCTGCGATTGGATAGCGATGACGATGGCGAAGAAGTTGACTTCCTGGAGCGGCATATGGAGGGTCATGCGGGCGCAGGCGTCGGGGATGCTGAGGCCCACCTGCTGCGCCTCGATCACCCGCCGGAACTCGCTCTTCACAGGCTCGGTGCCTTCGGTGGCGATCAGACGGATCGCATCGTTGAGCGGCAGGCCCGATTTGATCGACCGCGTGATCACATCAAGCGCATTCGGAAGCTCGTTGAGAAACTTGCTCTGACGGCGTTTGATCAGGAAGCCCACGACCCAGCGCGGCAGGCCGAGACCGGCGACGACGGCGATACCGATCATCACCATCAACGATACGCCGACGATGAAAGCCATGAGCAGCAGCACGCAGGCGAAGATGGCGCTGACCAAATAGAATCTCCCGATCGTGATCGGCAGGCCGGCCTGCACCAGCCGGGATTTCATCGACAGGGTCTTCTTGGTCTTTTCGTGCTGGCGCTTTTCCAGATCCTTGAGATTGTCCTGCACCGATTTCCGGCGCTTCGACATTTCCTGCACCCGGTCGCGGGCAGCCTTGACTTTGACCCGGTCGCTTTCGGCCGATTTGACGCGGTCGATGCGGCTTGCCGATTTCTTGTCGGCTTCGATCCGGGAATACATCAAGGCATAGGCGACCGCCGCCGCCGAGACGGAGGCGAGGACGACGATTGCCAGCACTATCGGATCAAACCCGAACATCTATCGCCTAGTCCTTCGTTTTCGCTTCCATGGCGTCGAGGGCGGCGGCAAGACGCTTTTCCTCGTTGAAGTAGCGGGCACGATCCCAGAAATGCGGCTTGCCGACGCCGGTCGACATATGCCGGCCGATCAGGCGGCCGCCGGCATCCTCGCCTTCGATCTCGTAACGCATCAGGTCCTGGGTGATGATGACGTCGCCTTCCATGCCGATCACCTCGGTGATCTGGGTGATGCGTCGCGAACCGTCGCGAAGGCGCGCCGCCTGTATGATCACGTCCACCGAGCTTGAGATGATCTCACGCACCGTTTTTGCCGGCAGGGTGAAGCCACCCATGGCGATCATCGATTCAATACGGCTCAGGCATTCGCGCGGCGTGTTGGCGTGGATGGTGCCCATCGAGCCGTCGTGACCGGTGTTCATCGCCTGCAGCAGATCGAATACTTCGGGTCCGCGCACTTCGCCGACGATGATGCGCTCGGGACGCATACGCAGGCAGTTCTTGACGAGATCGCGCATGGTGATCTCGCCCTCGCCTTCGATATTGGGCGGGCGCGTTTCCAAACGCACGACATGCGGC
Source organism: Rhizobium hidalgonense (assembly GCF_002914525.1). Classification (GTDB taxonomy): domain Bacteria; phylum Pseudomonadota; class Alphaproteobacteria; order Rhizobiales; family Rhizobiaceae; genus Rhizobium; species Rhizobium hidalgonense. Next base: position 17,399 of record NZ_LODW01000041.1, read on the forward strand.
TGCTGCAGCTGCAGTTCAGCCGTATCCTCACAGGTGATGACGCGTTCATCCCTGTCGATATAGTTGGTCAGGCAGTTCAGCAGCGTCGTCTTGCCCGAGCCGGTACCACCCGAAATGACGACATTGCAGCGCACCCGGCCGATGACCTGCAGCACGGTCGCGCCTTCCGCCGTGATTGCACCGAAACGGACGAGCTGATCGAGCGTCAGCTTGTCCTTTTTGAATTTGCGGATGGTGAGCGCCGGCCCGTCGATCGACAGCGGCGGCGCGATAACGTTGACGCGCGAGCCATCAGGCAGGCGGGCGTCGCAGATCGGGCTCGATTCGTCGACGCGGCGGCCGACCTGGCTGACGATTCGCTGGCAGATCGAGAGAAGCTGCGCATTGTCGCGGAAGCGGATCTCCGATTCGATCGTCTTGCCGCCGACTTCGATGAAGGTCTGGCCGGCACCATTGACCATGATGTCGGCGATATCGTCACGCGCCAGCAACGGCTCCAGCGGACCGTAGCCGAGGACATCGTTGCAGATATCCTCGAGCAGTTCTTCCTGCTCGGAGATCGACATCGCAAAGTTCTTAATGGTGATGATGTCGTTGACGATGTCGCGGATTTCCTCGCGCGCGCTTTCGCCGTCGAGCTTGGAAAGCTGCGAGAGATCGATCGTATCGATCAGCGCGGAAAAGACCTGCGCCTTGGTGTCGTAATATTCATCGGTGCGAACAGGGCGCTTGCGCTGCGGCGTCTGCATCGGCGGCGGCGTCACCTGCTGGCGTGCGGGCTCGCGAGAGGGTTCGACCAGAATGGAGGGAGAAGAGGCCGCAGGGGCGGCAGCAGGAGCCGGCGGCGGGGGAGCAATCGCACCTCCGACCTTTCCGGATCCTTCATTTCCGCGTTTTCCAAACATGCCGCCTAATCCAATCTGGTCTATTCTTTTGTTTTCACGCAATTCCGGACGTAAAACGTGCTGGAATTGCTCATCGTCTACTTGCGCTTCAGGAGGCCCAGCAGGCCGCCCTTCTTCGCCTTCCTGATCGCAACACGGCCGGTGACGATGTGCGATATCTGCGAAAAGGTCTCCGCCGTCGGCGATTTCGGGTCGACTTCCGAGATCATCCGGCCGCTATTGGCAGCGTTGCCGAAAAGGTTGATGTCGAAGGGGATGATCGCGATCGGATCGATCTCCAGCGGCTGACAGAAATCCGACGGTGAAATCTCCGGGCGTTTCGGCATGCCGACCTGATTGAGGATCAGATGCGGCGGCTTGTCGTTCGGTCGCATCTTGCGCAGCGCGTCCAGCATGTTCTTGGCATTGCGCAGGTTGGCGAGATCGGGAACCGCGGTGATGACCACTTCGTCGACGCTCGACAGCACCGAGCGCGTCCATTCCGACCATGCATGCGGAACGTCGAGCACGGTAACGGGCGCGCTGCGCTGCAGGACATCGAGCACCGGCTGGAAAGCCTGGCCGTCGAAGTCGTAGGCGCGGTCGAGTAGCGAGGGTGCAGCAAGCAGGGAAAGATGCTCGGAGCATTTCGTCAGCAGGCGGTCGAGAAAAACCTCGTCGAGACGATCGGGCGCGAAGACCGCTTCGGCGATGCCCATGGCCGGGTCCTGGTCGAAATCGATGTTCGCCGTGCCATAGGGCAGGTCGAGATCGGCCAGGATCGTCTCGGTGGAGAAGAGATTGGAAATTCCGAAGGCGCAGTTATGCGCGATGGTCGAAGCGCCGGTGCCGCCTTTCGAGCCGATAAAGGCGACGCTGCGGCCGAGCGGTTCTGCTTCCGGATCGACGAAGATCGAAGCCATTGCCGTCAGAACATCGGGCATGGCGATCGGTTGGACCATATATTCGGAAATGCCGTTACGGATGAGTTCGCGATAGAGCCCGATATCATTGTAATAGCCGACGATGACGACCTTGGTCGTCGGGTCGCAGACGGCGGCCAGCGGCGCCAGTTCACCGAGGAGGCTCCCGGAATTCGCTTTGGTCTCCAAGATGATCAGGTTCGGCGTCGGGGCGCCCGAAAACATATTGGCGGCGGCGGCGATGCCACCGCTGGTAATGCGCAAGCTGACCTTGGCCATCCGCCGATCATTGGCGCAACGTTCCATGACCTGCTGCAGCGCTTCGCTCTCGCAGAAGGCATGCACGGAAATGCGTGGCAGCGGCCGCATGTTCTCCAGATCGGCCATGCGCACCGCCTCCTCGGCGTGGCGAAGCTCGCTCGGATTTTTGATTTCGTATTCGATGGCGCTCATCGTCCCGTTCCGTCTCAGAAGCTGCTGTCGGTGCCGCCGACACCCTCGATCGTCGATGTCGTCGTCCGGTATTCCTGGATCGCGTTGTTGCGCCGCTGCGCGTCGATCGGCGTCATGCCGCGGGGCGCCACCAGATCCTCCGGATTGGCGATCTGGGCGGCGAGGTTGTTCTGCGAGGCACAGCCGAAATTATAATAATTCTGGTTGGTGAAATCGTTCGAGATGTCTTTCGGCCACTGACCGCATTGGGTGGTGATTGCGGTGGTGCCGGTAAAGCTCAGCCGGATCGGCGCCGCATCGCCGGGGCCTACCGCGGCATAGGAGGTGTTGACGATTTTCGAGCTCGCGATTCCCCTTGACGCCAGCTCGGCACGGACCTGATTGCGCAGCTGATAGGCCGCCGCCGAATTCGGCGAGCCTTGCGGCGACAGCACGTAAACCGGACCCGAGGCGCGGGCCATGTAGTTTGCGGCAAAACCGCGGATGAGGTCGCGCTGGGCGCTGGTGAGGCGGCGATCGGTGGAAGCCACGGGTATATCGACCGTCTGTTCCGCTTCGGTGACGATGATCGGGTGGCGGGCGCGATAGTCGTCCGGAATACCGCCTGTTGTCAGCTGGTCGTGCGGGCCGGCGCATCCCGAAAGGATCACCGCCGAAACGCCGGCGGCGGCCAGGAAGGCCTTCGAGATTCCGCGGCGGGGTGTCGTCGATTTCATATGGGCCATCGCCTGATCTCTGTTCTCGTCCATTGCTGCCGATCCTGCTCCGCTCATTTGTAGATGAACCCGATCGAGCCGTGGAACTGCGCATCGGCGACCGGCGCCTCGCGGCGGCCGTAGACCTTGTTGACACGGTTGAGGAAGAAGGTCGCACCGTCGTTCTCGGGGCTGAAATTATCGTCCGGCCGATTGAGCTGATTGCGCGCAACCGGGCGCACCAGATAGGGCGTCGCGATGATGACAAGCTCGGTTTCCTGACGTTCGAAACCCTTCTGACGGAAGAGGGTACCGAGCAGCGGGATTTTGGAAACACCGGGCGTGCCGCCCATCGTCTGCGAGACGTTATCGCGGATCAGACCGGCCAGCGCGATCGAGCCGCCCGAGGGCAGTTCCACCGAAGTCTCCGCCGAGCGGCGCTGATAAGTGGCGTTGCCGCTGCCGGCCACTGGTTCGGAGACGTTGGTCTTGATCTCCAGGCTGATGCGTCCCGATGACAGTACCACCGGCTTGAAGGCGAGGTTGATGCCGTAATTGAACGGCACGACGGTGACGTTGCCGTTATTATCGGTCGTCGAATATAGCTGCTGGCCGCCGGAATTAAAGGTCGCGGCCTGGCCCGATATTGCCGTCAGCGTCGGCTCGGCCAGCGTCTTGACCACCTTGGCTTGCTCCAGCGCGTTGAGGTAGGTGGAAATGTCGTATTTGCCGATCGAGCTCTTGAAGAGCGCCGCCAGGCCGCCGCCGACCGTCGCTGTGGCGCTGTCGGCATTGGGACTGCCGAGCTGGGCAACCGTCATGCCGGAAGAATTGGACACCAGATTGTCGAAGCCGAGCTGCTTCAGCACCTCGCGGCGGACCTCGGCGATCGTCACCTTGAGGGTGACCTGGTCCTCACCCTCGATCTGCAGCAGGTTGACGACCTGCGAGGCCTGTCGGCCTTCGGCAAAGAGCGCCACCGAGCTGTCGCCGCCGGTACCTGACGCGGTCTCGGTTCTGGTCGTCGCCTCGCCGCCCTTCAGGAAGACCTGCGCCAGATCGGCCGCCTGGGTGGCATCCTGCGGGGTGCGCACGGTGCCGGTCAGCACGATGTTGTCGGAGACGATTTCGACGTTGATGTTGGAGTCTGGAATGAAACGGCGGAGATTGACTTCGAGGCCGGAAACGTCGCGCTCGATCTCGATGTCGAGATTGACGATCTCCTGCCCACCGGCGCCGAAGACAAAGATGTTCGTCTGTCCGACCTTCTTGCCGAACAGGTAAATGCGCCGCGAGGTGCGGGTGACGGCATCGGCCATGGTCGGATCGGAGACGAGGATATCATGCGCATCCTCCGGCAGATCGACGACAACGGCCTTGTTCAGCCCGAGCTTCAGCCGGCGGTGGGCATCACGGCCGGTCTGTGAGATGCGGATGAGATTGTCGGAATCGGCACGCGCCTCGCCTGATCCTAAAAGCGGCGCGAAAGAGGCCGGCGCAATACCCGAGACGCCGACGGCCAGTGAGAGGCAACCTGTCAGGAGAAGCCCGGCGCGCCGCTTTGAATTGCCCATGTGCACGTCCTCTTACTCCGCCTTCGGCGCTACGCCGGCATCGGTAACGATGGCGCCGGATTTGATGACCTGGATGATCGCACTGCCGTTATCACCGCTCAGCAGATAGTCGGCGGCGCTGGTATCCTGCTCCTGCGCATCGGCAACCGAGCGCAGCGCCAGCGACAGCCGGTCCGCCATCTGCTGGGCGACAGCGAGCACCTTCGTCTGATCGGGCGTGAGTTCGAGCGTGGCGGTCGTGCCGACCACCGACTTCGAGCCATCGTCCTTTTCCTGGATCTGCTGGTCGATAGCGAGGACACGGACGTTGCTCAGCACGGTTTCGGTGATGAGCTTATTGGCCTCGGTGCCCTTGCGGACCATGATGACGTCGACGCGGTCGTTCGGCAGGATGAAACCGCCGGCACCGGTTGCCACCGATATCTCGGTCGCGACGGCGCGCTTGCCCGCCGGCAATAGCGAGGAAAGGATGCGGCTGTTGGAATCGGCGATCTTTTCCGGCCGGATCGGTTCACCTTCGAAGATCGGCAGACGCACGACGGCACCCTGCAGATCCTTGATCGCATCCGGCTTGTCGGCTTCGGTGATCAGGCCGGCGACGACGCCGCCCTGCGGCCAGGCTATCCAATGAACCGACTGGTCGCTCAGCCTCTCGCCAACAGCCAGGTTGGTGCTGGAGACGAGGATGTTGACGGTCGGTTCCTTCTCGATGACCGACTGAACCTGGGTGACGACACCGCCACTGCCCGCCATTTGCATCGCCAGGAAGCCGGCGAGGCCGGCTGCCACCAGGGCGACAGCTAGGATTATAAGGCGGGCCGGTTTCATCGATCATTCCTCAGGGCACGATATGTTCGCCCTGCAGAATGCTCAGCAATTGGTATAATTATGGTTAATGGAACGCTTACATTTTAAGTTAACGGGCATTTAAAATGCCGTTATTTCAGGCTTTCCAGCGCCGCGATGAACAGCGGCGAGGAAGGGAAGGCCATGAAACCGCCGATCGCGATCGCAATGCCGTAGGGAATCTTCTTGGCGATGAGGATCGAGTTCGGCACCGGCAAGCCAAAGGCGAGGATGGTATCCGATTGCGCCCTCGCCATCAGGATCAGCAAGGTGATCAGGCCGCCGATCATGGCGACGTCGGTCATCAGGAAAAGAAGGGACTGGTTCAGGCCGAACCAGAGTGCGGTGGCGCTCAACAGCTTGGCGTCACCGCCGCCCATCACATTTAAGGCAAAAAGAGCGAAACAGGCGGAAAAGACGATGGCAGCGGCGGCGAGATGCATGCCGATCGTTTGAATTGCAAGACCGGACAGCGGCGCGAGGACGAGAAAGGAGACGGCTAGGATCAGGGAAACCCGATTCGGGATCGTCATGGTGAACAGATCCGAGAAGGCGGCCATGGCTAGGCAGAGTGGCAGTATCACGAAGACTGCAGCTGCGATCATGAGCATACCCGATCATAGTAAGATACGAAAAGGCTCACGGCCGTTCAGCCTGTGAGCCCGCTCGATATACGACCGAAGCAAATCCGGTCAGTATCCCGTTACAGGGCAGCTTATTAGCCGCCACTTGCGGTCTGAGCGCCATCCATCTTGGTGCTCAAGCCGTTAAACGTGTTGCCGATCTTGCCGCCGAGCGCCGTTGCGCCGGTGATGAGCGCTACGGAAATGAGAGCGGCGATCAGGCCGTATTCGATGGCGGTCGCGCCGGATTCGTCCTTCAGAAAACGGCTAAAAAGCTTGGTCATGGTTACTCCTAACTCCAGTTGATGTTCAGCACGTCCGCCAACTGTTGCCGTTGATCGGATGACTGCAACCTAGCGAATGGGCGTTTCCATCTACTTAAGGAAAAGAGTTAACGAGATTTGAACGAGACAACATGCCTCTGTAGAGTAAGTATTTTCTTACGGGCTTACCTCAATATTTAACAATATTCCTGCTATATCAGCTGCATTCATCTAGAAATAGCACAGGCCTGACCTCCAACCGTCGCGCGCACTTCCAAAGGTCGTACCAAATCGGATCATCGCGCTTCATTCCGGAACAAAGTTGCTGGCTTAAGGCTTCGTTCACCATTTTTTTCCATTCTATGGCGATATTGCGCTGTGATCGTGAAAGAGGACCAAATGTCATCGAGCGGCAAAACAATTTTCTTTGCCGGCATGATCGCCGTTTTCGGTATATCGGGAATTTCCGCGGCCGCAGACGATGACATGCTGCGCGTCTATATGGATCACGCGCGCGTATTGAAGCTCGACCGCCCCGTCAGCAAGGTCATCGTCGGCAATGCCAAGGTCGCCGATGCGACCGTCGCCGATGCCAAGACCATCGTCCTCACAGGGCGCAGCTTCGGCACCACCAATCTGGTGCTGCTCGATGCCGACGGCAATGCGATCCTCGACGAGCGTATCCTGGTGTCGATCGATGAGGGCAATACGGTGCGCGTCTACCGGCAGACCGAACGCTCCGTGCTGTCCTGCACGCCGAACTGCGAGCAGCATGCGCAGCAGGCGGCGACCGGCACCACCTCGCCCTGATCGGATTCTCGCACTTCTTGGGCCATTCGTTAAAATCGTCGCGTCAGACTGAAACGGAAAATCAACGAACGGATCCTAGTGTGGCGGACAGAGAATGTCGCTCGGGTCCAGGCAATGACGGTAATTGATCAGAAAACGGAAAAGGCGCACTCCGCAGCGCCGTTCCGTTTCTTGCGGTTTCGCGCTCTCGCCCGCTCACGTGAGGGGGCTGCGGCGATCGAATTCGCCTTACTCGCCATTCCCTATTTCCTGGTGATTTTCGCAATCCTCGAAACCTTCGTCGCCTTTGCTGCCGAGGAACTCGTCTCCAACGCCGTCGATACGATGAGCCGCAAGATGCGCACCGGGCAGATTACCTATAATCTCGGCCGCACGACCGATATGACCCAGACGCAGTTCCGCCAGGCTTTCTGCAATGAGATCTCGATACTGGTCCGCTGCTCGACGAGCGAAGTGGCTACGCCGAGCAAGCTCTACGTCGACGTGCAGACGTTCAGTACCTTCTCGGCCATTCCGACGACGATCCCCAAGCTTTCCACCGCCAGATATGCTGACCTCAATACGGCGGCGTTCAAATACGCACCGGGCGGCGCCGGCACCATCAACATGGTCCGCGCCTACTACCGCTGGGAAATCATCACCGATCTGGTCCGGCCCTATATTACGACGATACGGCCCTCCGACGGTTCGATGCCGAAGGATTATCTGATCGTCGCCACCGCGGCCTTCCAGAACGAGCAGTATCCATAATGGCGCTTCTCAACCCGTTCACCAGGCTGGTATTGACGGCGCGGCGGCTCATCCGAGAGCGCAAGGGCGCCGGCGCGATCGAATTCGCCATCCTCTTTCCCGTGCTCGTCATGCTCTATATCGGCGCTTTCGAGATCACGGTCGGCCTCAGCGTCAGCAAGCGGGTGACACGCGCCGCAGGTTCGATCGCCGACCTCGTCACCCAGCAGCAATCCGTCACGAAGAGCGTGCTCGCGCAGATGCCGTCGGTCGCAAACTCGATTTTCGTGCCCTATAACACGACATCGCTGACATTGAAGATCACCGGCATTACCATCGACGCCGGCACTAATGCCAAGGTGCTGTGGTCCTGGGCGCAGGACGGGACGGTGCCCTACGCCAAAAACACCGTCGTGAGCAATGTGCCGGCTGATATGAAGACGGCGGACAGCTTCCTCGTTCGCACCGAGCTCAGCATCCCCTATACGATGTTCCTGTTTGCGCCGAACTTCATGCCGGATGGCATGCGCACGATTACCATCAGCCGCAGTTTCTTCTACCGCCAGCGGCAAGGCGAATCGATAGCCTGCGGCGACTGCTGACACCTGTTCCCCAACTCGAATTTGCCAAGCCGGCCGCAGCATTATATGGCTGAATCTTCATCACCTCTGACATTCCAGAGGCTGGCGACTGGCTTTTCGGGTGCAAAATGGCGCGTGCCTTTCTTTTCGTTCTGGATTCTTTCGGCGTTGGCGGAGCCCCGGATGCGGCGGCCTATGGCGACGAGGGTGCCGATACACTCGGCCATATCGCCGAGTTCTGCGCGGCCGGGGCGGGAGATCGCGCTGGATTGCGCAGCGGGCCGCTTTGCCTGCCCAACCTGTCGGAACTCGGGCTGATGCAGATCGCGCGCTCCGCCTCGGGCCGGTTCCCGGCCGGCATGCCCGTTCCCGAGAAGATCTACGGCATTTATGGCGCCGCCAGCGAAATCTCCCGCGGCAAGGATACGCCGTCAGGCCATTGGGAAATCGCGGGAACACCCGTCAGTTTCGATTGGGGTTATTTCCCGACGGAGGGCGACGCCTTTCCGCCGGAGCTGCTGGAGGCTTTGTGTAAAGAGGCCGGCGTGCCAGGCATTCTCGGAAACTGCCATGCCTCGGGAACGGAGATCATCGCCCGGCTCGGCGAGGAGCATATCCGCACCGGCAAGCCCATCTGCTACACCTCCTCGGATTCGGTCTTCCAGGTGGCGGCGCATGAGCTGCATTTCGGCCTCGATCGCCTGCTCGCCTTCTGCCGTTTGGCTCGCGGGATGCTCGATCGCTACAATATCGGCCGCGTAATCGCCCGGCCCTTCGTCGGTCTGTCCAGCTCGACCTTCCACCGCACCGGAAACCGGCGCGACTTTTCCGTGCTGCCGCCGGAACCGACCTTGCTCGATCGGCTGATCGAGCGCGGCCGGCACGTGCATGCTGTGGGAAAAATCAGCGACATCTTCGCGCATCAGGGCATCTCCAGGGTCATCAAGGCGACCGGCAACGAGGCGCTGATGGATGCGACGCTTTCCACCATCGACGAGGCCGAGGACGGCGATCTCGTCTTCACCAATTTCGTCGATTTCGACATGATTTACGGCCATCGTCGCGATGTGCCGGGTTATGCCGCGGCACTCGAAGCCTTCGATGCACGCCTGGGCGAAGTCCACAAGAAACTCAAGCCGGGCGATCTCGTCGTGCTCACCGCCGACCACGGCTGCGACCCGACCTGGCGCGGCACGGACCATACGCGCGAGCGCGTACCGGTCATCGCCTATGGCCCCGGCATCCGGTCGCGGTCGATCGGCGTGCGCCGCAGCTATGCCGATATCGGCGAGAGCATCGCGCGTCATCTCGGCATTCCGGCCGGACCGCATGGAAGGAGTTTTCTGTGACATCGCATTTGAAGAAGGTCGAGCTGCACTGCCATCTGGAGGGTGCGGCTCCTCCAGCTCTGACCGACGCCCAGGCACGCAAATACGGCGTCGACATCAGCGGCGAGCTTCGCGATGGCGCCTATGTCTGGCATGATTTCGCGAGCTTCCTCGAATGTTACGACAAGGTTTCCGAGGTCTACAGGACCGAGGAGGATTATGCGCTTCTGACCGAAACCTATCTCGACGAACTTGCCGGCATCAATACGATCTACAGTGAACTCATCGTTTCCCCCGACCATGGCAAACGCATCGGGCTCGGTGCCGATGCCTATATCTCAGGCATCTGCGAAGGTATCCGGCGAGCCAGGGAAAAGAGCGGCATCGAGGCCCGGCTGATCGTCACCGGCGAGCGGCACTTTGGTCCGGAGAGTGTCATCGGTGCGGCCGAATACGCGGCCAAGGCCGGCAATCCTTTGATAACCGGCTTCAACCTTGCCGGCGAGGAGCGCATGGGGCGTGTCGCCGACTATATCAGGGCCTTCGATATCGCCCGGGATGCCGGCCTGGGGCTCACCATCCATGCGGGCGAGGTCTGCGGGGCTTTCAGTGTCGCCGACGCGCTCGATGCCGTGCGCCCCCAGCGTATCGGTCATGGCGTGCGCGCCATCGAGGATTTGGATCTGGTGAAGCGGCTTGCCGATCTCGGCACCGTGCTCGAGGTCTGCCCGGGCTCCAATATTGCGCTTAAGGTCTTTCCCGATTTCGTTTCGCATCCGCTGCGCCGGCTGAAGGAATCAGGCGTCCGGGTGACGATCAGCTCGGACGACCCGCCATTCTTCCACACCTCGCTCGCGCGGGAATATGAACTCGCCGCGGGGGCCTTCGGCTTCAGCAACACCGAGATCGATGCCATGACGCGCACGGCGATCGAGGCGGCCTTCGTCGACGAAGACACGCGCAAGGCCCTGCTCGCCCGGCTTTAAGGGCTAAATGTGGGGCCCTAAGAGGCTGGGGATGATCGACGCAAATTGGCCTCCACTCTTGCAGTCGGGCCGATTTCCGTGGAGAAACATTCGATAGAAAGAATGAAAGGCTTCCCCATGGACGGCGTTACAGTCATCGATCACCCGCTGGTGCAGCACAAACTCACCATCATGCGGCGCAAGGAGACATCGACGGGAAGTTTCCGGCGATTGCTGCGCGAAATCTCGACGCTGCTCTGTTACGAGGTGACCCGCGATCTCGAACTGACGATGGCAACGATCGAGACGCCGCTGCAGACGATGGAATCGCCGATCCTCGAGGGCAAAAAGCTGGTCTTCGCCTCGATCTTGCGCGCCGGCAACGGACTGCTCGAAGGCATGCTCGATCTCGTGCCCTCCGCCCGGGTCTCGCATATCGGCGTCTATCGCGACCACGAGACACTGCAGCCGGTCGAATATTACTTCAAGGCGCCGGAGGATGTGGCCGAGCGCCTGATCATCGTCGTCGACCCGATGCTGGCAACCGGAAATTCGTCGATTGCGGCGATCGACAAACTCAAGGAGCGCGGCGCTCACAATATCCGCTTCCTTTGCCTGCTCGCCGCCCCGGAAGGGATCCGCAACTTCCGCGCCGCGCATCCCGATGTTCCGGTCTTCACCGCCTCGATCGACAGCCACCTCAACGAGAAGGGTTATATCATGCCCGGCCTCGGCGATGCCGGCGACCGCATGTACGGCACCAAATAGTTTCAGCCTTCCTTTACCAAATCGAAAGAGTTTAGGGCCCGGATCGTTCGTCCGGGCCTTTTTTCTATCGATGTTAGCGACTTATCACGATTTGAGGCTTAGCAAGCTGGAAGCATGAGGCCTGCATGAAGCCGGGTTTATACAGGAAGGATTTCTGTTTCATGCTCGTGCGTACCGTCATATTCGCCAGCATCGCCGCGGTGCTGGCCACACAGGCGCCTTCCTTCTTCGAGAACACCGGCCAGCAGCCTGCCGACGCCCTCTCCGCCAATTACCTATCGACCGAAAGCGACAAGCCCGCCGCCACCGCGCCGGTCTCCGCCAGCAATGCCATCCGTCTGCAGGCAGATGCGCAGGGTCACTATACCGGCAGCTTCAAGATCAACGGCAAGCCGGTGCAGGGCCTGATCGATACCGGCGCCACGTATGTCGCACTCAACGAGACGCTTGCCCGCCGGCTCGGCTACACTGGCAACCAGCTCGATTTCCACTATGGGGTGAACACCGCCAACGGCCAGACGAAGGCGGCGCATGTGATGCTCGACCGGGTCGAAATCGGCGGCATCCGCGTGCGCGAGGTCGAGGCCTTTGTCCTCAAGGACGATGCGCTGACGACGACGCTGGTCGGCATGAGCTTCCTGCGGAAACTCGCCTCCTATTCCGTCGCCGACGGTTCGCTCAGCCTCAAGCAGTAAACCACATCAGATCCTGGCCGAAATTACCGGCGACTGCTGCGGCTTGTCCTCGGTAATGCGGTAGTGCGCTGCAATCGCGGCTGCTGCCTTTTCCGCCGCCGCTTCATCGGCGGCGTGAACCACCGCGATCGGCTCGCCGGCCTCTACGCGGGTGCCAAGCGGCAGCAATCCGGAGAAGCCGACGCGGTGATCAATCCGGTCCTGGGGATGACGCCTTCCGCCGCCGAGATCGATGACACTGACGCCGATACCGCGGGCATCGCAGGCGGAAAGCCAGCCGGGCCGGCCGGCCAGGACAGGTTTTTCCACCGGCGCTCTGGCCAGATATTTGTCGGGATTTTCGACGAGATCGGCCGGACCGCCGAGCATGGAGACCATGCGCCCGAAGACCTCCGCCGCCTTTCCCGATGACAGGGCCCGACGCGCCATCCCTTGAGCTTCGTCAGGTGAAGTGGCAATGCCTGATTTCACCAGCATTTCGGCGGCGAAGGCAAGTACGACGGTCTGAAGCCGGGTGTCCGCCTTCCCACCCGCCAGGAAATCCAGGCAGTTGCGCATTTCAACGGCATTGCCGGCGCTATCGGCGAGCGGCTGGTTCATGTCGGTGATCAGCGCCGAGGTCTTGATGCCGGCGCCATTGGCAACCTCGACCAGCGATCGCGCCAGGCTCTCGGCCTGGGCGCGGTCGGCCATGATGGCGCCGTTGCCGACCTTGACGTCGAGCACCAGCGTCTGAAGCCCGGCAGCAAGCTTCTTCGAGAGGATCGAGGCGGTGATGAGGGGAATGGAATCAACGGTGGCGGTCACATCGCGCACGGCATAAAGCCTGCCGTCGGCTGGCGCCAGGGTCCCGGTCTGGCCGATGATGGCGCATCCCGCCTGCTTCACGACTTTGTGGAACAGGTCCGCATCCGGGGTGATCCTATAGCCTGGAATGGATTCGAGCTTATCCAGCGTGCCGCCGGTATGGCCGAGGCCGCGCCCCGATATCATCGGTACGGCAAGGCCGCAGGCGGCAGTGATCGGGGCCAGCATCAGCGAAACATTGTCGCCGACACCGCCGGTCGAATGTTTGTCGGCGATCGGGCGGTCGATGTCAGCCCATTTCAGCCGATCGCCGGAATTGGCCATCGCCAGCGTCAGGGCGACGGTTTCGGCCCGCGACATGCCCTTGAACCAGACGGCCATGGCGAATGCGCCGATCTGGCCTTCCGACAGATGGCCGGCAGCGAGCGCCGCGATGAAGGTGTTGATATCGGCGAGACCTAATTCCTCGCCATCGCGTTTACGCCGGATGATTTCCTGCGGAATCATCTCAATAGCTCGACGCCACGGCTGATGCAGACTGTGCTCCGCTCAGAACCGCCAGGATATCGTCAAGCAGGCCGGACGCGCCGAAGCGAAAGGTCGACGGCATCGCCCAGTCCGGCGCCATGATGGTTTCGGCCAAGCTCAGATAGAGGGCGGCATCGGCCACCGAGCCGATACCGCCGGCCGGCTTGAAGCCGACCTTGCGTCCGCTTTCGCGAATGGCGCGGATCATGATGTCGGCGGCTTCGAGCGTCGCGTTGACGGCGACCTTGCCGGTGGAGGTCTTGATGAAATCGGCGCCGGCGTCGATGGCAAGCTCGGAGGCGCGGCGGATCAATGCCGCCTCCTTCAACTCGCCGGTCTCGATGATGACTTTCAGCAGGACGGGTCCGGCGCATTCGGCGCGCACCGCCTTGACCATATCGGTCACGGCCTTTTCATTGCCGGCTATGAGCTTGCGGTAGGGGATAACCAGATCGATCTCGTCGGCGCCGTCGGCAATCGCCTCGCGGGTTTCGGCGGCGACATCGGCCACTTCCATGTCACCCGAGGGGAAGTTGACGACGGTGGCGATCCGCACGGCATGGTCGGTGCCGAGGATGTTGCGGGCTTGAGCGACGAAGCGCGGCCAGATGCAGATCGCCGCACTATTGCCATAGGGGGTCTGCGCGCGGGCGCAAAGCACGTCGATCTGCGCCGCAGTGCAATCATCTTTCAAATTGGTGAGATCGAGTAGGGAAAGGGCGACCGCCGCCGTTTCCCGGATGGAATGGCTATTCATCTTCACTTCCTCTAGAGCATCATGCCGAAAAGTGTGGGCGGTTTTCTCACGACATCATGCTCTCGCTGTTTGATGTAGAACAGGATTCAGATTTTAGGCCGACCCGGCCTAAAATCATCCTGTACTGGCCGCAATCATCTCTTTCAATATGGCGGCGAGACGGGCGCCGCCGACGGGCGCCATGTCCTTGGTTTCTTCATGGCTGAGTTCGTTGCCGGTCATGCCCGCCCCATAGTTGGTGATAACGGAAGCGGCGGCAACCCTCAGACCCAGCATTCTTGCAATGATGACCTCCGGCACCGTCGACATGCCGACGGCATCGGCGCCGAGGATGCGCGCCATGCGGATTTCGGCCGGCGTTTCGAAGCTCGGACCGGAAAACCACATATAGACCCCTTGCGCCAGCTCGATCTTGAGCTTTGCCGCTGCCTTCTGCATTGCCGCGGCCAGGCCGGCATCATAGGCATTGGTCATGCCGACGAAACGATGATCGCTTTCCTCGCCGATCAGCGGATTCATACCGGAATAATTGATGTGATCGGTAATCTGCATCACCGAACCGGGCGGTATGTCGTCGCGCAGCGATCCGGCCGAGTTGGTCAGGATCAACGCTTCGACACCGAGCGCCTTCAGTACCTCGAGCGGCAGTCGCATGGCATTGGCATCGCCCTTCTCGTAATAATGCACCCGGCCGGAGAGCATGATCACGGGTTCGCCGCCGAGACGGCCGGCGACGACTTCGCCCGCATGGCCAGAGACGGCGCTGACGGGAAAGCCCGGCAGGTCGCGATAGGGAACGCGGACGGCACCGTCCACCGCTCCGACGAGCGAGCCGAGACCAGAGCCGAGCACGATGCCATGGCGCGGCTTGATGCCGCCGAGCAATGCGGCGAGCAGGCTGACCGTCGCCTTCATCCGAGTTCGGTCTCGAAGCTGAAGGGAAGCAGCTCTTCCATCGTCATGGTCTTCTTCACGCCCGCCTCATCGCAGAGATAGATCTTCGTGTCCTTCGAGGCGAATTCCGAGATCTTCTGGCGGCAGCCGCCGCAGGGCGGGCAGAGCGGCAGCTTCTCGGCGATAACGGCCATCTCGACGATCTTCCTGGCGCCGCCCATGATCATGGCGCTGATTGCCGTCGGTTCGGCGCACCATCCTTGCGGAAAGGAGAGGTTTTCGATGTTGGCGCCGCTATAGACCTTGCCATCCTCGGCGCGGATCGCGGCACCGACGGGAAATTTCGAATAGGGCGCATGGGCAAAAGCCATGGCGCCGCGGGCGGCTTCGAACAGGTCGTGGGACATGATCAACGTTCCTTCGTGTAGGGCACGCCGCCGGCCTTCGGCGGGATGGCGACGCCGATGAAGCCGGCAAGCAGGATACAGGTCAGAATATAGGGCAGCGCCTGGAAGACCTGAACCGGCACCTCGCCGATCAGCGGCACCTGTTTGCCCTGCATGAAATTCGCCAGCGCATCGAGGAAGCCGAAGAGCAGGCAGGCAAACATCACCGGCACCGGCTTCCACTTGGCGAAGACGAGGGCGGCGAGCGCGATATAGCCCTTGCCGGCCGACATGTCCTTGATGAAGGCAGCGGACTGAGCGATCGCTAGATACGTGCCGGAGAAACCGCAGAGGATGCCGGCGCACATGACGGCTCGATAACGCAGCCAGGCGACCGAGATGCCAGCCGTATCGACAGCGCCCGGATTTTCGCCGACGGCGCGCAGCCTGAGGCCGAAGCGCGTGCGGTAAAGCACCCACCAGGAGAAGGGCACGGCGAGGAAAGCGAGATAGGTGAGGATATTGTTGCCTGAAATGACATTGGCATAGAGCGGGCCGAGGATCGGTATGTCGCGGATGGCATCGGCTCCCGGCAGAATGATCGGCGCGAAGCGAGCATCCGGCGAGAGCTGCGGCGTGCGCCCGCCCTGGCCGAACCAGGCCTGGCCAAGGACGATGGTGATGCCGGCGATGAAGAAGTTGATGGCCACGCCCGAGACGATCTGGTTGCCGCGGTTGGTGATCGAGGCGAAGCCATGCACCAGGCTGAGGGCCACCGAGCAGACGATGCCGGCGCCGAGACCCAGCCAGGCCGAATCGGTGAGATAGGCAATACAGGCGGCGGCGAAGGCCGAGCCCAGCATCTTGCCCTCGAGACCGATGTCGAAGATGCCGGCGCGTTCTGAAAACAGGCCGGCAAGGGCGGTGAAGATCAGCGGGATCGACAGGCGGATCGTCGAGCTCAGAACGCTGATGAAGATGTCATAATAATCCATCGTCCGCTCCTCAGGCTCGCTTGAACTGTTGATAGATGCGCACCATGGCTGGCCGGAACATGTATTCCAGAGCGCCGGCAAACAGGATCACCAGACCCTGGATGACCAGGATCATCTCACGGGTGATGTTCGGCATCTCGAAGGAGATCCAGTCGCCGCCCTGATAAAGAATGCCGAAAAGGATGGCGGAGAAGATGATGCCGAGCGGATGGTTGCGGCCCATCAGCGAGACCGCGATACCGACGAAGCCGGCGCCGCCGACGAACTCCACCTGCAAGCGGGCAGAAGAACCCATGACGGGATTGAGCGCCATCATGCCGGCGAGCGCGCCGGAAATGAGCATGGCAATGATAACGATACGCGCATAGGGAATGCCGGCATAGGCTGCCGCCGTCGAACTCACGCCCAGCGTGCGCATCTCGAATCCAAGCTTGGTGCGCCAGATGAGTACCCAGACAAACCAGGCGGCAAGAAGGGCGATGATGAAGGAAACATTGAACGGCGCAGCACCCAGCTTGGCGCCGAACATCTGCATGATCCAACCAAGCTTCGGCAATTGCCCGCCTTCGAGAAAAGTGCGGGTTTCCGGCGCCATCTTACCCGGCACGATCAGCACGTGCACCAGCAGATACACCATCAGGGCGGCGGCGATATAGTTGAACATGATCGTGGTGATGACGATATGGCTGCCGCGCTTGGCCTGCAGGAAAGCAGGGATAAAGGCCCAGGCGGCGCCAAAGAGGCCGGCTCCGACAACGGCGATCGGCATCGTCACATACCACGGCACGTAACGATCGAGCGCCAGTGCCACCAGTGCGCAGCCCAGCCCACCGACATAGGCCTGGCCTTCCGAGCCGATGTTGAACAGGCCAGCATGGATGGCGACAGCCACGGAGAGGCCGGTGAAAATGAAACTCGTTGCGTAGTACAGCGTGAAGCCGATGCCCTCACCGCTGCCGAAGGCGCCTTCGATCAGCAGCGACAGCGCACCGAGCGGACTCTCGCCGATTAGCCAGACGACGAAGCCTGAGATCAGGAAGGCGACAATGAGGTTCAAGAGTGGGATCAGACCGTAATTGATCCAGTTTGGCAGCGGAACGGAAGCAGTGCTCATAAAGGCCTCACGCGGCAATGCCGGCCATCATCAGGCCGAGGGTCTGTTCACCGGCATCGGGCGTCTTCTCGCCGACGACATGGCCGGCAAACATGACAAGGATACGGTCTGAAAGGGAGCGGATTTCATCGAGTTCGACGGAGACGAGCAGGATCGCCTTACCCGCATCGCGCATTTCGATGATCCGGCGGTGAATGAATTCGATGGCGCCGATATCGACGCCGCGCGTCGGCTGGCCGATGATCAGCATCTTCGGATCACGTTCGATCTCGCGGGCGACGACGATCTTCTGCTGGTTGCCGCCGGAGAAATTCGCCGTCTTCAGCCGCGGGTTCGGCGGGCGGATGTCGTATTTCTCGATCTTCTCCATCGCATCCCTGCGGATCGCTTCGAGATCGAGCAGCGGGCCGCGGCTGTAGCCCGGGCGGCGGTGATAGCCGAGCACGGAATTTTCGTATTCCTCGAATTTCAGGACCAGGCCCATATGATGGCGGTCCTCGGGAATATGGGCGAGGCCGAGTTCGCGCAGCCGGGCGGGATCGGCCTTGTCGATCGTCTGGCCGTCGAGAAGGATTTCGCCGGAGGCGGGCTTGCGAATGCCGGCAATTGCCTCCAGCAATTCGGACTGGCCATTGCCGGCGACACCGGCAATGCCGACGATTTCGCCGGCGCGCACCTCGAAGGAGACGTTATCGACCATGGTGACGCCGCGATTGTCCTTGACCGAGAGATTGCGGACGGAGAGCACGGCGGCGCCTGGATTCGCCTCGCCCTTTTGCACGCGCAACAGCACGCGGCGGCCGACCATCAGTTCGGCAAGCTCTTCCACCGTCGTTTCCGCTGTCTTGCGGGTGGCGACCATCTCGCCGCGGCGCATGACCGAGACCGTATCGGTGATCGCCATGATCTCGCGCAGCTTGTGGGTGATGAGGATGATCGTCTTGCCCTGGTCGCGCAGCACCTTGAGGATACGGAAAAGGTGATCGGCTTCAGCCGGCGTCAACACGCCCGTCGGCTCATCGAGAATCAGGATCTCGGCGCCGCGATACATGGCTTTCAGGATTTCGACGCGCTGTTGCAGACCGACCGGGAGTTCTTCGATCAGCGCGTCCGGATCGACCTCGAGGCCGTATTCCGTTTCCAGCCGCTTGAGTTCGGCGCGGGCCGATGCAACGCCTCTCGCCAGCAGCATGCCGCCTTCGGCGCCGAGCATGATATTCTCGAGCACCGTAAAATTGTCGACCAGCATGAAATGCTGGTGCACCATGCCGATGCCGGTGGCGATCGCTGCCTGGCTGTCGCGGATGGTGACGGGATTGCCGTTGACGCGGATCTCACCGCTGTCGGCGTGGTAAAAACCATAGATGATCGACATCAGCGTCGATTTGCCGGCGCCATTTTCGCCGATGATGCCGTGGATCGTCCCCTTGGCAACGGTGAGGTTGATGTCCTTGTTGGCATGGACGGCACCGAATTTCTTATCGATGCCGACAAGCTCGATAGCGGGCTTATCTGTCACGGCAGGCTCCAAATAAGATAAGGGCGTATGGCGAAAATCCCCTCCGCCATACGCCCGATCTCAATCGTCGATTACATCAGGGCGCGGATCACTTCGGGCAAGCATTGTCCGAGGTATAATCGTGAACCTTGATGGTCCCCGCAATGATATCGGCCTTTGCCTTGTCGACGGCCGCCTGCATTTCCGGCGTGATCAGCGACTTGTTGTTGTCGTCGATCGCGGCGCCAACACCATCTTCCTTGACGCCGAGCGCCTGGACGCCACCGGTGAACTTGTCGTTCTTGGTGTCGCTATAGGCGTTGTAGACGGCGAGGTCGACGCGCTTGACCATCGAGGTCAGCACCGAGCCCGGATGCAGATGGTTCTGGTTGGAATCGACGCCGATCGACAGCTTCTTGTTGTCGGCAGCGGTCTGCAGAACGCCGAGGCCGGTGGCGCCGGCTGCCGCGTAAATAACGTCGGCGCCCTGATCGATCTGGTTCTTGGTGAGCTCGCCGCCACGAACCGGGTCATTCCAGGCTGCACCCGTGGTGCCGGTCATGTTCTGGAAAACTTCGACATCGGCCTTGGCGGCGCGCGCACCCTGTTCGTAACCGCATTCGAACTTGCGGATCAGCGGAATATCCATGCCGCCGACGAAGCCGACCTTGCCTGTTTTCGATGCCATGCCAGCGAGAATGCCGACGAGGTAGGAGCCTTCTTCTTCCTTGTAGACCACCGAGCGGACGTTCGGCTTGTCGACGACGGAGTCGACGATGATGAACTTGGTATCAGGGAATTCGGCTGCAACCTTCTCGATCGCCGAGGTCCAGGCGAAGGAAACGGCAACCACCGGATTGAAACCGCGGCTTGCGAAGTTGCGGATGGCCTGTTCGCCCTGGGTGTCGCCGGTCGGCTCGAAGTCGCGATAGGCGATGCCGGTCTCGGCCTTGAACTTCTCAGCGCCGTTATAGGCCGCTTCGTTGAAAGACTTATCGAACTTCCCGCCGGTGCCGTAAACCAGCGCCGGCTTGACATCGGCGGCAAGCGCCGTCGTCGACATGGCAGCCACGGCAAGGAGAGTGAGAAGGGATTTTTTCATTGTGCAGCCCTGTTGTTGCTATTCGTTAGGGGTCCTCCCGCAAGCCCTTTTCGGACATGTCTGCGGAACCACCGACCTCCCCCCGGAGGCCTGGCTGCGCGCATCCTTGCATGGCTCACGGAAAAATTCACCAGAAATTTTTCAGGCGGTAAAGATTTGCAGCGATTGCTGAAAATCCATTCCCTGGGGCTGATTTTTAGACATTTCCGCTGCCGGGATGCAAAATTTCACGGCAATCCGACAGTCGTGTCGAGGCCATACGGCGGCCGGCCAGATCCCGGCCGGGCCGTGGCGGCGGGACCCGCTTGCCTATGCGGTGAAGCGACCGGCTATCGGCGGCTTCTTGTAGCCGATCATCCAGAGAAGCAGCGCGATCACCAGGAAAACGGCAAAGGCCGGCTGCAGCATCAGCCACTGGAAGATGAAGGCGTAGAAACGTGGGTGAATATAATAGGAAAGGGAGGTTTGCAGCGACGTCAGGGTTGTCGGGCTGACATCCTGCCAGGCATCGGAAATGGGCGTCACCACCACTGCTGACGCCGCAACCGATTGGATCGAATCGATGGTCCCGGCAATAACGGCCGCCGCAAGCGCGACAAGGCTGGCCAGACGCAACAGGAAACGCATCAATTCCTCCGACGCTTCGATATGCCGGGACAATTCCGGCGAACCCGCGCCATTCCTCACCTTGAGAATTACATAGTCGTCGATGATGTGAAGCACAATGGACGGGCGGAGGCGAGTTTTATCTGAAGAAGTCAAAAAACTGTTAGATTTCGGTTGATCGACAAAAATTCATCGGTATATATCGCGCCGTTCCGACGATTTGCTCCTATCCAGGCGCGAACGCCCAAGAAGGACAGGTGGCCGAGTGGTTTAAGGCGCACGCCTGGAACGCGTGTGTACGTGAAAGCGTACCGTGGGTTCGAATCCCACCCTGTCCGCCATATTCGTTAAAACCTCCGCTTCTTTCCTTCGCAGGGCCGTGCCAGCCTTATCCATTGCGTGTGGCAGCAGCTCAACGCCCCTGATTCTTGCAGATATTGGACGCCTGTCAGCGGCTCAGCATAATCGCGACCAGCGAGTCGGCCCAAAAATCGGAATCGATTCGGGCCGACGCGTAGATTCAGAGTGTTACAACGTCCTTTGCGCGTCTAAAAAGACGTGCGGCGCTGTAGGTCCTATTCGAAAATTTCCGAGACGCTCGTCGCTGCGATCGCATTCCCTTGACGTCCTCCGAATGGAGGCCGCGGAGCCTCGGAACTCAGCAGTTTGCGAGCCAAGACGATCGAAACGTAGCACAGACCGAATATCGACGCCCATTGACAAATCACCAGTATTGCCAAAGCGATGAGGTTCAGTTTTCCGTCCGAGAAGATGCTATCGGCTTCGTATGACATCGATGTTGCTGCCGTCATCAATATCAAAGCACCGATGAAGGGAAGAAAAAGTCCGGCAAACAGCCGCAAAAAGGTGGGAGCCAAACCGCGTTTCCCTCGGCTGAAGGCGGCTGAAAGTCCGCTATTAGAGCCCGCAATTCCGGCAATAGGCCAGGTTCCGACAAGCGCAAGCAGCAGCGGAAGGATGATTGCGATCACCGCAAGGCATAAGAGTAGAAATACGTTCTTTGACAGGGAAGCGGCGCCGAATGCGACAGGGGCACCAATCCCGATTCCAATGACGACCAGCATGATAAGCAAGTTCTTCCAGATGTAGCCGCCAAACCCACGCTTGTCGGTCAGGTTTGAAACTTTCTCATCTCCATTTAATATTGCTTTCTGAATGAAGAATCCAAAAGACAAAGCAACGAAAAATTGCGCTGAATTACTTTTGTTTCCACCGCTGTAGTCATCAAAAGCAACCAGTGCGCAATTGGCTGCAACAACAACACACACAAACGACAGATTACGTCTTACAAAGGAAATCGCTTCACCTAACATTGCACCCTGCCATACCTCACCTCTGGATGGAAGATATCGTCATTAAAACATGGTGCTGTCAAACGTCGATCTTTCTTTTTCAGCAAGTTCCCACCGAACCCCCGCAGAAGCCGGCAATCGGTAGTGTCGAGTGTGGCGACGGTGGCGATTGACGTCCCCATAACCTGGGCAGGATTCCAGAATTTTTACCATGCCGCTTCACCGCGTCTTTGCACGTTTTGGTTTATCTTCTGCCCAAAGTAAAAAACGGAGACTAAACAGGTGGAAGAACTTTCGGTGAAGTCGAAGATCATCAAATCCGTCTATTTCAGCCAGGAAGACGGGCGGCTCAGGATTTGTTTCAAGAATGGCGAGGAACGTCTGTTCGACGGCGTGCCGTCCTCGGAAGCCCATGCGATGACAGTGGCGCCGTCTCCCGGCCATTATTACCTCGACCGGATCAGAACCCGGTTTCGGAGACTGGCTGCCTGACCAGCCGGAGAATGCCGCCGGCCCACGGTAGTGTGCGGGATCGGGACGGGTCCGGTGGATATTAACGGTCCTTTAACCTTCGCTATCATCTTGGTTGGATCGCAACGGCCGGAAGGCGGCAACGTGTCGACGCTACCGGCTTGTTCAAGGTCGGCCAGCCGGGAGGCTTGGCGGCGGACCCCAGCCAGGAAGCCGAGCCTCCCCGTCACGCTGTTGTTAATCGTAATCGCATGATACCTAGCCATTCCGGTCTTCATTATTTCCTGTACTAGCGCATTGGGGCTAATCCTGTGAAAAACCGGAATCATCACATCCGGACTCGACAATGCTTTATTAGGATGCTTGCATAAAGTATTCGAATAGGATCGGAGGGTGATGATGTTCGAGACTCTGCTTGAGATGCAGGAGCGTGGTGTACGGGATCGTGCACGCGGCCGCAGCCTGGCCGACAATCCGATGTCGAAGCCGGATATCCTGCCGATCACCGATTTCCAGGAATGGTATTCGATGTTCGACGCCTGGCGCTTCGGTTGGTCGATCGAGGATGCAATGGCCGGCCATGGCAATGCGCCACGCGATGGCGGCGCTGCCTTGTCGCGGAGCTACACCAGAACGGTCTGATCGATCCTGTCTTCTGCGCCGAAGAATTTCAGGTAGCGCTCGACCTCCGCCGGTTCGCCGGTCGCCTTCTGCGGATTGTCGGAGAGTTTTACCGCCGGGCGGCCGTTGGCGTCGCTGACCTTGCAGACGACCGAGATCGGGTTGAGGCCGGAGATTTCGGTCGGCGCGCAACCGGAAAAATCGTTGGTCAGATTGGTGCCCCAGCCAAAACTCATGCGCACACGGCCTTCGAAATGCCGGTAGGTGTCGATGATGGCGTCGACATCGAGACCGTCGGAGAAGATCAAGAGCTTCTGGCGCGGATCGCGGCCCATCTTCTTCCACCATTCGATGATCTTTTCACCGCCTTCGATCGGGGGCGCGCTGTCCGGGCGAAAGCCGGTCCAGTCGGCGACCCATTCCGGCGCGTCGCGCAGGAAAGCGGCGGTGCCGAAGGCATCCGGCAGGACGATCAGAAGATTGCCGCCATAGAGCTTGTTCCAGTCGCGCAGGATCTTGTAGGGCGCATTGCGCAACTGCTCGTCGGTCTGCGCAAGGGCGGCAGCCACCATCGGCAATTCGTGGGCATTGGTGCCGACGGCTTCGAGATCGGAATCCATCGCCAGCAAGACGTTGCTGGTGCCGGTAAAGGCCGGGCCGATGCCTTCCTTCAGCGCCTCGACGCACCAGCGCTGCCAGAGGAAACTATGGCGGCGGCGGGTGCCGAAATCGGAGATGCGCAGACCCGGCAGTTCCTTCAACCGTTCGACCTTCGACCACATCTTCGCCTTGGCGCGGGCATAGAGCACGTCGAGGGTGAAGGGGCCGAGCGCCTTCATCGCCGAGCGCGACCGCAGCTCGTTGACGATGGCGAGCGCCGGGATCTCCCACATGGTGGTTTCCTTCCAGGACCCATGGAAATCCAGCACATATTGCCCGTCCTTTTTCGACAGCTCGTATTCGGGGAGCTGGAAGTTGGAGAGCCAGGCGAGGAATTCCGGCTCGAAGATCTGGGCGCGGCCGTAGAAGCTGTTACCCGCCAGCCAGATCATCTCCTTCTTGGAGAGTTTCAGCGTGCGGGCATGATCGAGCTGCTCGCGCAATTCGCCTTCGTCGATCTCATCGGCGAGGCGCACGCGCTTGGTGCGGTTGATGAGGGTAAAGGACGCGTTCACCTCGGGATAGAGCTTCCAGATCATCTGCAGCATCAGCAGCTTGTAGAAGTCGGTATCGATCAGGCTGCGGACGATCGGATCGAGCTTCCAAGCGTGATTGTAGACGCGTCTTGCGATATCGGTCCTGGCCATGAAATTCCCGCCCCTGTCCACTCCGGTCAGGTGCTGCCCAGTTCCCGAGTGCTGCCAAGTGCGGGGCCGGCGCACGAAACCGGCTCGTGCGCCTTCTTATCGAAAAATCGGCAGAGAAAGTCCAGACAAAACAATAGGCACCCCGCCGTCGCACGGCGGCGAGATGCGAAAGTCACCTGCCTAACACTTATTGCGCTGGCGCTGCGGGTTGGGCCGGTGCTGCAGGAGCGACGTTCGGAGCGGCCGGCGTCGTATTCTCAGTCTCGGTCGGAATGGCTTTGCCGTTCTCAAGCGTCGGCGCAGGTGCGGCGCCAGGCTGCTGCGACTGAAGCTGCTGACCGGGCTGCTGTGGAGCCACCTGATCCGCTTCGCGTTTGCCCCAGATCTCGACCGGGATCCAGACCACGAAAGCGAGCACCAGTGCGGCCAGCAGCACCAGCAGGATACGATAACCCGTGCGACCCTGTCTTGCCTTCACCGGCGCGATTTGCTCTTCCTTGTGAAGCTTGCCGTCGGACTTTTCCCAGCGTGTTTCCGTCTGATGCGCCATCATCGTCTCCTTCCGCCGTCTTGACGGCCATCCAGCCATGAAGAACTCAGCAGAGGAAACGGGTGGCCGTCTGGAAGGTTCCGGGAGGCTTAGAGCCTTTCCGGGTTAGATTGCAGCATTCTGCCGGAGCAGGTTTTCGTCAGGGCAAAGGCGATTGGCGACGGGCATACCCTTTGGTAAGTCCGAGCCGATCGCCTTTGATCCTGGCTAGAGATGCCCGGCCCACCGGCTGCACCGCTTCGCCATGGCGAAGCGATAACTGCGTCCGGCGATTTTTAAGTTTTGCAGATTTGCCAGGCAAATCTGCGGGAGGGTTGGCTGAAACGGGCCGGCTGATCGACCGGCCGACTCCGTTTGAGCCAACAGAATGCTTCAATCTAACCCGGAAAGGCTCTAATAGCCGACAGCGCGGTCGACCACGAATTGCAGCGGTTCGCCGCGCTCGAAACGGGCAATCTGCATCTCGACGTGGCGAAACAGGGCGTTTTCTTCGGAGACCGCCGCGTCGTGCGGCGTGATGAAGACATTCTCCAATTCCCACAACGGGTTGTCGGGGCCAAGCGGCTCCACCTCGAAGACGTCGAGGGAAGCACCGCCGAGGATGCCGTTCAGGATGGCGGAAGCGATATCGGCCTCGACCTGACTCTTGCCGCGGCCGGCATTGATGAAGACCGGCCGCCCGAGCGCGCCGTTGCTGCGAAGCTTTTTGAATAGCCCGCTATCATAGAACCCTGTCGTCTCCGGCGTCAGCGGCAGCAGGCCGACGAGGATGTCGGTCTTTCCGAGGAAGCTGTCCATCTCGCCGGCATCGAAGGTTTCGACGCCGGCGATCTCTTTGCGGGTGCGCGACCAGCCGATGACGTTAAAACCCATGACCTTCAGCTTGGCGACCGCATCCAGCCCGAGAATGCCGAGGCCCATGACGCCGACCGTTACCTCCGCCGCTTCAGGCGCGATCAGCTTGGCCCATTGGCGCTGCCGCTGGTGGATGTCATGGGCATATTGCCCCCGCAGATGCATCAGGCATTGCATGACCACCCATTCGCTCATGCGGGTCGTCAGACTGCGGTCGACGAAACGGACGATCGGGATCTCCGGCAGGCCATCCATCCCGATAATATGGTCGACGCCGGCGCCGCCAGAGAAGATTACCTTGAGGTTCGGCGCCCGCGTAAAGAGGTCGGCGTCCGGCTTCCAGAGCAGCGCATATTCGGCCTCGCGGAGATCGCGCGTCCGATCGGTCGGATCGGCGAGATTGATGCTGCCGCGATCGGCAAAGGCCGTCTTCAGCACCCGGGCGACGCCTTCGGGATTGAACTTGATATCGACGAGAACGGGAGGAGGTTTGGGCATGATCATCTTCACTGCTGCACGGCGGGCGTCGGCACCGCCTCGATGTTGAAGGCGGCCGCCAACAGCGCCTTGGTATAATCGTCCTTCGGCGCGCGGAAGATTTCCGCTGACGGCCCCTGCTCCACCACCTTGCCGAAACGCATGACGATGACGTCGTTGGCCAGTGCCTTCACCACTTTCAAGTCATGGCTGATGAAGAGGTAGGCGAGATCGTGCTTCTGCTGCAGATCGCGCAGCAGATCGACCACCTGGGCCTGCACGCTCATGTCGAGCGCCGAGGTCGGCTCGTCGAGCATGACGAAACGCGGCTTCAGCACCATGGCGCGGGCAATGGCGATACGCTGGCGCTGGCCGCCGGAGAATTCATGCGGATATCGCCAGCGGGTCAGCGGATCAAGACCGACTTCCTCCAGCGCCCAGCAGACGCGCTGGTCGCGTTCTTCCGAGGTCAACGAGCGCTCATGCACCTTCAGGCCTTCAGCAATGATATCGCCGACCGACATGCGGGGGCTGAGCGAGCCGTAGGGATCCTGGAAGACGATTTGCAGCTGATTGCGCAGCGGCCGCATTTCATTGAACGAATAGCCGGCTATATCCTTGCCGACAAAGGCAATCCGGCCTTGCGAGGAGATCAGCCGGGTGAGCGCCAGCCCGAGCGTGGTCTTGCCGGAACCGGACTCGCCGACGACGCCGAGGGTCTGGCCGGCGCGCAGCGAAAGGTCGATGCCGTCGACCGCCTTCACGTGGTCGACGACGCGGCGCATCAGCCCTGATTTGATCGGGAACCAGACGCGAATGTCCGAACCTTCCATCACCACCGGTTTCGACGGATCGGCAAGCGGCGGCTCGCCGCGCGGTTCGGAAGCAAGGAGATGGCGGGTATATTCGTGCTTGGGATTGGCGAAGACCTCGTCAACCGTTCCGGTTTCGACGATCCTGCCCTTGGTCATGACGCAGACGCGATCGGCGAATTTGCGGACAATGCCGAGATCATGGGTGATGAACAGCATCGACATGCCGTGCACGGTCTTCAGCTGCCGCAGCAATTCGAGGATCTGCGCCTGCACGGTGACGTCGAGCGCGGTGGTCGGCTCGTCGGCAATCAGCAGTTCGGGCCGGTTGGCAAGCGCCATGGCGATCATGACGCGCTGGCGCTGGCCACCTGACAGTTCGTGCGGATAGGCCTTCAATCGCTTTTCCGGCTCGCGGATGCCGACCTGGTTCAACAATTCCAGTACCCGCTCACGCGCCGCCTGGCCGCTGAGACCCTGATGCAGCGCCAGGATCTCGGCGATCTGCTTCTCGATCGTATGAAGCGGATTGAGCGAGGTCATCGGCTCCTGGAAGATCATGGTGATGTCGTTGCCGCGGACCTCGCGCAGCGCCCGCTCCGATGCCTTCAAGAGGTCCTCGCCCTTGAATAGGATCTCGCCGGAAGGATGGCTTGCCGAGGGATAGGGCAAAAGCCGCAGGATCGAATTCGCCGACACCGACTTGCCGGAGCCGGATTCGCCGACCAGCGCCACGACTTCGCCCTTGGCGATATCGAAGGAGATATGATCGACGGCAAGCGACGTCTCGCCGCCCTGATGAAAGGCAACGGAGAGATCGCGGACGGAAAGGAGCGGTGCTGTCGTGTCACTCATTGAAACGTCTTCCTCGGATCGAAGGCATCGCGCACGGCTTCGCCGATGAAGATCAGCAGGGACAGCATGATCGACATGGCAAAGAAGGCGGTCAGCCCAAGCCATGGCGCCTGCAGGTTGGACTTGCCCTGGGCGATCATCTCGCCGAGCGAGGGGGAGCCCGGCGGCATGCCGAAGCCGAGGAAATCGAGCGAGGTCAGCGTCGTGATCGAGCCGGAGAGGATGAAGGGCAGGAAGGTCAGCGTCGCGACCATGGCGTTCGGCAGCAGGTGGCGCCACATGATGGTGCGGTTGTTGACGCCGAGGGCGCGGGCGGCGCGAACATATTCGAAATTGCGGGCGCGCAGGAATTCGGCGCGTACGACGCCGACGAAGCTGACCCAGGAGAAGAGCAGCATGATGCCGAGCAGCACGAAAAAGCCGGGCGGCAGGATGGCGGCAATGATCAGCAGGATGTAAAGCACCGGCATCGACGACCAGATCTCGATGAAGCGCTGCAGCAGCAGATCGGTCAAGCCGCCGAAATAACCCTGCACGGCCCCTGCCGTCACGCCGATGACCGCCGAGCAGATGGTCAGCGCCAGGCCGAAGAGCACCGATATGCGGAAGCCGTAGATGACGCGCGCCAGCACGTCGCGGGCCTGGTCGTCGGTGCCGAGCCAGTTGAGATTACCGAAGGTGCAGCCGGGATCGTTCACCCCTTGCGGATAACCGGAGCAGCGCTCCTCCTTGGTCATCAGCCAGAAGGGAGCGGTCGGCGCCGAATGCGGAATATTTGAATTGACCGAACGGTAGGAATAGCGCACCGGCGGCCAGATCATCCAGCCATTGGCGTTGATCTCGTCCGATATCACCGAGGAGCGATAGTCGGTTTCGGCAAGGAAGCCGCCGAACTTCTCCTCGGGATAATTGATCAACACGGGAAAAAGGATTTCGCCCTTGTAGGAGGCGATGATCGGTCGGTCGTTAGCGAGCAATTCGGCAAACAGGCTGAGCACGAAAAGCAGCAGGAACAGCCACAACGACCAGTAACCACGGCCATTTGCCCGGAAATTCTGCCAGCGGCGGATGTTGGTCGGCGACAACAGCCCCTTGCGCGGCGGCTTGACGGGAGTTGCGACGGCAGGATTTGCGGCGGCGTCCATCAGACATCCCTCCGCTCGAAATCGATGCGCGGATCGATCCAGGTGTAGATCAGATCAGAGATCAGGCTGACGGCGAGGCCGAGCAGCGAGAAGATGTAGAGGGTCGCGAAGACGATCGGATAATCCCGGTTGACGACCGAGAGGTAACCAAGGCGGCCGAGGCCATCCAGCGAGAAAATGTTCTCGATGAGCAGCGAGCCGGTGAAGAAAGCGGAAATGAAGGCGCCGGGAAAACCGGCGATGATGATCAGCATGGCGTTGCGGAAGACATGGCCGTAGAGCACCTGCCGCTGGTTCAGCCCCTTGGCGCGAGCGGTGACGACATATTGCTTCTTGATCTCCTCGATGAAGGAATTCTTGGTGAGCAGGGTCGTCGTGGCGAAGGCGGCGAGCGACAGAGAAATCAACGGCAAGGTCAGGTGCCAGAAATAATCGAGCGGCTTCTGCCACCAGGCCAGCTGGTCGAAATTGTCGGAAACGAGGCCGCGCAGCGGAAACCAGTCATAGAATGAGCCACCGGCGAACAGCACGATCAAAAGAATGCCGAAGAGGAAGCTCGGCACGGCGTAGCCGACGACGATGACGCCCGATGTCCAGACATCGAAGGTCGATCCATCCTTGACCGCCTTGCGGATGCCGAGTGGGATGGAGATGGCATAGGAGAAGATCAGGATCCAGATGCCGAGCGAGATCGACACCGGCAGCTTCTCCTTGATGAGTTCAAGCACCGAGGTGTTGCGGAAGAAGCTCTCGCCGAAATCGAAACGGATGTAATTCCACATCATCTCGCCGAAACGGGTCAGTGGCGGCTTGTCGAAGCCGAATTGCTTTTCCAGCTTGGCGATCAGTTCCGGATCGAGCCCCTGGGCGCCGCGATATTTAGAGCCTTCGTCGCTGCCGCCGCCGCCGAGGAGATCGCCGCCGCCGGACAGGCGCTGATCGGCGCTATCGGCCTGGCCGGTCAATTGGGCGATCACCTGTTCGACCGGGCCGCCGGGCGCGAACTGAATGACCGTGAAGGAAATCGCCATGATGCCGATGATGGTCGGGATCATTAAAAGCAGCCGGCGAAGGACATAAGCACCCATCAGCCCTCAGCCTCCGGAAATCTTCTTCTTGCCTGCCTGCCGTCCAGTCCAATGCCGCTCAATCCGCCAGCCTTTCCTTGCCGGCGCTGCCGGCTTGTCGTGATTCGCCCGTGCCATTTGGAGCCGAGGGCCCCTGTATTGCAAGCCCGCTCATTTTGCCGAGGTCGACCACCAGGCATCGGGGAAGCCCAGGCTGTAGGCCGGAAACTCGGCAGGATGCGTGACAGTGTTCCAATAGGCGAGATTAACGGTATCGCGGTAGAATAGCGGGATGACGTAGTGATTTGCCAGCAATACCCGGTCCATTGCCCTGATCGCAGCGACCTGTTCATCGCGGTTCGGCGCGAAGATAATCATGCGGATGAGCTCATCGACGGCTGGGTTGGCAATGCCGGCGTAGTTGCGAGAACCCTGCTGGTTGACCGAGCCGGATCCCCAATAGTCGGCTTGCTCGTTGCCCGGATTCATTGTCTCCGCCCAGACATTCCAGATCATATCGAAGTCGAAGCTGCGTTCGCGGTTGACAGCTTGGGAAGCGTCGACTGTCCGAACTCGCGCATCGATGCCGATTTTCTTGAGATTGCTGGCATAAGGCACTGCCCAGCGCTCCAACATGGGGCTCGACAATAATATCTCGAAACTCATCGGCTGGCCGGTCTTGGTATTGACCATGCGATTGCCCTTCAGCTCCCAACCGGCTTCTTTCAGAAGCGCAATCGCCTTTCGGAGGTTGTCCCGGCTCTTCTGCGGATCGCCGCCGACGGGATTGGTGTAAGGCGTTGTGAAGACCTCCGGTGGAATCTTGTCCTTCAGGTCTTGCAGTATTTCCAGCTCCCGCCCCTGCGGCAGACCGGAGGAGGCGAGCTCGGTATTCCAGAAATAGCTGTCGATGCGCTTGTAACTGTTAAAGGCAACGGTGCGGTTCAACTCCTCGAAATCGAGGCCGTAGTTCAGCGCCTCGCGGACCCTGATATCCTTGAAGAGGTCACGCCGCATATTCGGGACAAGAGCCTGCAGAATGCCAGTGGAGCGCAGGGGATTTGCAACCTCTTCCTTCTTGACGCGTCCTTCCTTCACTGCAGGAAAATCATATCCAGTTGCCCAGCGGGCAGCCGTTGTCTCCTGCCAATAGTCGCTATTGCCGGCGCGAAAGGCTTCGAACTCAACATCGCGGTCACCGAAATAGGTGTAGATGACATTGCGGAAATTGTTCTGGCCGACATTCACATTGAGATTCTTGCCCCAGTAGTCGTCGCGCAGTTCATAACGGATGGTTGCGCCAGGCGAGAAGGAAGCAATCTTGTAAGGCCCGGAGCCCATTACGGGCTCCAGCGTTGTTTTGGTAATGTCACGCGGCTTGCCATCCGCTCCGGGCGCTTCCCACCAATGTTTCGGCACAATCATCAACTGGCCGAGAATGTTGGGCAATTCGCGATTGTTCTTCTCATCAAAGGTGAAGGTGACATCCCGATCGCCGGTCTTTTCCGCTTTGACGACGTGATGGTAATAGTTCCCGGCGACGGGGTTCAATTCCTTCGTCTTGTCCAGGCTGAAAATGACGTCTTCCGGAGTTACCGGCTGACCGTCCGCCCATTTTGCTTCCTTGCGCAGGCGAAAGGTCGCGCTGGAGACGTCATTGGGATAGGATAGCCCCTCGGCAAGCAGGCCGTAGGAGACGAGAAGTTCGTCATCGGCCGGCTTCATCAGCGTGTCGTAAGCAAGAGACAGGCCTATCGCCGTTTGGCCTTTTGCCAGTAGAGGGTTGAAGGTGTCGAAGGCGCCGCTTGCGGAAAGACGCAGATCTCCACCTTTTGGAGCATCGGGATTGACGTAGTCGAAATGCGCAAAGCCCGGCTTGTACTTCATCTCGCTGATGACCGAGCTGCCAATCTGAAAGGGCTGGTCCTGAGCTGTTGCCGTCATGGGCGCTAAGGCTCCCGCAAGCGTCAGAACCAAACCGATCTTCGACCACAAAGCCGTCATTCACGCTTTCCCCTAATTATTGGTGGGTTCGACAATACGAAAAATACGGGCGAAAAACAGGAGAGAGTTTGGTTTTTGCCGGGCTCGCGAAATTTTGACCTTGCTGGGCCGCGCCAAGGTTGAAGACCTCATCGGAATTGCAGGCGGCCGCAACGCTGCGGCGATCCGTCACCGCCGCCGCCTATCGCCGCCAGCCAAAACATCGATTCACCAAAATTGCTTTTCACGGTAGATTCGCGGCAAATCACTTCGGCAGCGCTTCAAGGAAACAGTATGGCTTTCGGCTTCGCTCAGGCTTTCAGGACATTCGGCAAATTGACGCTTGCCGGCGCAATCGGTGCAAGCCTTGCCGCCGGCGATGTCGGCGCCGAGCAGAAGACGCCGAGCCCCGGCAGTGCAAAGGGCCAGTTCGGCGCCGTCGGGCTGCCGACGCAGGGACCGGCGCAGCCGATCGGCTTTTATGCTAAGGGCTGCATGACCGGCGCGGTGGCATTACCGGCCGACGGGCCGACCTGGGAGGCGATGCGGCTTTCGCGCAATCGTCGCTGGGGCAACCCGGCGATGATCGCGCTCCTGGAACGGTTTTCGCAGGATGCGGTCAAATATGCCGGCTGGCCGGGCATCCTCGTCGGCGATATCGCGCAGCCGCGCGGCGGCCCGATGCTTAACGGCCATTCCTCACATCAGATCGGCCTCGACGCAGATATCTGGTTCACGCCGATGCCGGCGCGCCGCATGACGGCCCAGGAGCGCGAGGACATGCCCTTCACCAGCATGCTGCAGAAGGACAAGTTCCTGACCGTCGATCCCAAGGTGTGGACGCAATCGCGGGCGCGGCTCCTGATGCTGGCGGCGAGCTATCCTGAAGTGGAGCGCATCTTCGTCAATCCGGCGATCAAGAAGAAGATGTGCGACACCTGGACCGGCGACCGCACCAACCTTGGTAAGCTCCGGCCGATATACGGCCACGACTCGCATTTCCATATCCGCATCAAATGTCCGCCCGGTGCTGCCGGATGCACGCCGCAAGCGCCTGTCGCCTCAGGAGACGGCTGCGACAAGTCGCTTGCCTATTGGTTTACGCCGGCCCCTTGGGCGCCACCGAAGCCGCCTAAGCCCGGCGCCAAGCCGCCGAAGCCGCCGCGCGAGATGATGGTCTCCGACCTGCCGAAGGCCTGCGCCGCCGTGCTCGATGCCGCTTCCGTCGCCTCGATGCAAGCCGCCACCTATGGTGGGCCTTCCGCTGCAAGCGCGCTCACCGCAGCTCCAGCTGCGGAACCCGCCGCCGATGCCGACGGAGAACTGCCCGATGTCGGCCCAGTCCCGAACGACAAGCCGGCGATCCAGTAAGGAGCGCCGGTGCCTTGTCTTTCAAATCGCAAACTGTTGGTATAGAAGCGGTCAAATCGATTGAATTGTTCGGGCGGAGGGCTTGATGGCCGGCGGCAAATGCCTAGCATTGATTGCGCATGACCAGAAAAAAGACGACATGGCGGACTTCGCCCGCGCCAACAGGGACCTGCTCT
Organism: Rhizobium hidalgonense; assembly: GCF_002914525.1. Classification (GTDB taxonomy): domain Bacteria; phylum Pseudomonadota; class Alphaproteobacteria; order Rhizobiales; family Rhizobiaceae; genus Rhizobium; species Rhizobium hidalgonense. The sequence continues at coordinate 51,226 of NZ_LODW01000041.1, forward strand.
CCCGCTGGAAGATCGTCGCCACCGGCACCACTGGCGGGCGCGTCCTTGACGCGGCCCCGGATCTCGACGTCACCAGATTGAAAAGCGGACCGCTCGGCGGTGACCAGCAGATCGGCGCGCTGATTTCGACCGGTGAGGTCGGCGCCCTGATCTTCTTCGTCGACCCCCTGACGCCGATGCCGCACGATGTCGACGTCAAGGCGCTGATGCGGCTGGCGATCGTTTACGATATTCCGATGGCGCTCAACCACGCGACCGCTATAAAACTTCTTCCCACACTCGAAGCCTGATCAGCACGGAACCGGCCATGCCAAAACCGAACCACAGCACCGCTCCGCTGCCTTTCCCGATCCTGATCGGCGATATCGGCGGCACCAATGCCCGCTTCTCCATCCTGACCGATGCCTATGCCGAGCCGAAGCAGTTTCCGAACGTGCGCACGGCGGATTTTGCCACGATCGACGAAGCGATCCAAAAGGGCGTGCTCGACAAGACCGCCGTGCAGCCGCGCTCGGCGATCCTTGCTGTCGCCGGCCCGATCAACGACGACGAGATCCCGCTAACCAATTGCGACTGGGTGGTGCGGCCAAAGACGATGATCGAGGGCCTCGGCATGGAGGACGTGCTCGTCGTCAATGATTTCGAGGCACAGGCGCTGGCAGTCGCCGCCCTTTCGGACGAGCACCGCGAACGCATCGGCGAGGCCACCGGCGACATGATCGCTTCCCGCGTCGTGCTCGGACCAGGCACCGGACTCGGTGTCGGCGGGCTGGTGCATGCCCAGCACAGCTGGATCCCGGTCCCCGGCGAAGGCGGCCATATCGATCTCGGACCGCGCAGCAAACGCGACTATCAGCTCTTCCCGCATATCGAAACGATCGAAGGCCGTGTTTCGGCCGAGCAGATCCTTTGCGGACGCGGTATCGTCAATCTTTATAACGCCATCTGCGTCGTCGACGGCATCCAGCCGACGATGAAGGATCCGGCCGACATCACCTCGCACGCGCTAGCCGGCAGCGACAAGGCGGCCGTCGAGACCGTCGCGCTGTTTGCCACCTATCTCGGCCGCGTGGCGGGCGACATGGCGATGGTGTTCATGGCGCGCGGCGGCGTCTATCTCTCCGGCGGCATCTCCCAGAAGATCCTGCCGGCGCTGAAGAGACCGGAATTCCGCACGGCCTTCGAGGACAAGGCGCCGCATACCGGCCTCCTTCGCACCATCCCGACCTATGTGGTGACGCATCCTTTGGCGGCGCTTGCCGGGCTTTCCTCCTATGCCCGCATGCCCGCCAATTTCGGCGTCTCGACGGAGGGGCGCCGCTGGCGGCGTTAGGCGCGGCGCGCACGGCAAACAGAGCGTCCCTAAGCGCGTCCTGTCCGGACGCGCGGCGCTCTAGCCAAACCGGTCCCAACTCTTTATAGACCCCGGCAAAAGTGCGCCTCGCCTTCGCGGGACGCTGGTCCGAGACAGGAAACCTCATTTTTGGAAGCGGCGGAAAGCAGAACGCAGAGCGTCAGCAGCGATACCGTAACCGGCATCCTGAAGCGCATCATCGCTGAAAACGGCCGCGACCATCTCTGGGGCTATGTCTTTGCGATTGTCTGTCTCATTGTGGTGGCGCTTTCGACGGCGTTTACCGCCTGGATCATGCGGGCGATCATCGACGAGGCCTTCGCCAACCGCCGCGCCGACGTCGTCTGGATCATCTGCCTTTCGATCTTCATCGCTTTCGTGCTGCGCGGTTTTGCGAGCTACGGCCAGGCGGTGGCGCTTTCCAAGGTCGGCAACAATATCGTCGCGCGTTACCAGCGCCGGCTCTATTCGCATCTGATGACGCTTTCGGTCGGCTTCTTCAGCGAGGCGCGCTCCGCCCATATCGCCGCGCAGGTGAGCCAGAACGTCAGCGGCATCCGCGACGTGCTCAACCTGACGATCACTTCGACGGTACGCGACCTTCTGACCTTCATCTCGCTGCTCGGCGTGATGATCCTCCAGGATCCATTGCTCAGCCTTGCGGTGTTCATCATGGCGCCGCCGCTGCTCTATGCGCTGCGCTATGTTTCCAAGCGGCTGCGCTCGGCGACCCGCGAGGCGGTGCATTTGAACAGCCACGTGCTCGGCGCCATGCAAGAGACGATCCAGGGCATCGCCATCGTCAAAGCCTTCACGATGGAAGACGAACTGGAGCGCAAGGTCAACAAACTCATCACCGGCGCCGAAAGCCGGGCGAACCGGATTGCCCGGCTTTCCGAACGCACCTCCCCGCTGACAGAGAGTTTTGCAGGTTTTGCGGTCGCCAGCGTGCTCGCCTATGCCGCCTACCGCTCGATCTACTTCAATGTGCCGCCGGGCGCCTTCTTCTCCTTCGTCACGGCGCTGCTGCTGGCCTATGACCCGGCCCGCCGGCTTGCCCGCCTGCAGGTCCAGATGGAGCGTGCCGTCGTCAATGCGCGGATGATCTACGAATTGCTCGACATGGAACCGCGCCAGCGCGACCTGCCGGATGCAAAGCCGCTGACGGTGACGCAAGCAAGAATCGAATTCCGCAATGTTTCCTTCGGCTACGGCAATGAGAGCGTGCTGAGCGGCGTGAGCTTCATCGCCGACGGCGGCGCCACCACCGCGCTGGTCGGTCCTTCCGGCGCCGGCAAATCCACCGTCATCAGCCTCATTCCGCGCTTCTACGATCCACGTGAAGGCGAAATCCTGATCGACGGACAGGATATCGCCCACATCACCAAGAAGTCGCTGCGCCAGCAGCTCGCCTATGTCTCGCAACAGCCCTACCTGTTCGAGGGCACGATCCGCGACAATATCCGCTACGGCCGGCCGGAAGCGACGGACGCCGAGGTGGAAGAAGCGGCGCGGCTTGCCTATGCGCATGACTTCATCTCGGCACAGCCGCAGGGTTACGAGACGGCAGTCGGCGAAAACGGCGTGACGCTGTCGGGCGGTCAGCGCCAACGACTGTCGATTGCGCGCGCCTTGGTGCGCAATGCGCCGATCCTGCTGCTCGACGAGGCGACGTCGGCCCTCGACACCGAATCCGAGGCGGCGGTGCAGAAGGCGCTCGACGAGGCGATGACCGGCCGCACCGTCGTCGTCATCGCCCACCGGCTTTCGACCGTGGTGCGCGCCGACAAGATCGTCGTCATGCAGCAGGGCCGCGTCGTCGAGCAAGGCAATCACGAGACGCTTGCGAAGGTCAGCGACGGTCTTTACGCTCGCCTCAACAATCTGCAGAGGCCTTCAGCCTCCGATTCAAACTGACCTGGTGAGACCTGAGATGAGCGATGCTGCGATGAAACTGGTGGTGGTTGGCGCAGCCGGGCGCATGGGCCAAACGCTGATCCGCCTCATCGATTCCATCGAGGGCGCCACACTGCATGCCGCAGTCGAGCGCGCCGGCTCGCCCTTTATCGGCAAGGATGCCGGCGAGATTGCCGGCCTCGGCCCCAGTGGCGTCATCATTGGCGACGATCCGCTCAACGCCTTTCTGCATGCCGAAGGCGTGCTCGACTTCACCTCGCCCGCCGCGACCGTGGAATTCTCGGGGCTCGCCGCCCAGGCCCGCATCGTCCATGTCGTCGGCACGACCGGGTGTTCGGCCGACGACGATGCCAGGATCGCGGCGGCCGCCCGCCATGCCCGCATCGTCAAGTCGGGCAATATGAGCCTCGGGGTCAATCTGCTCGGCGTGCTCGCCGCGCAGGCCGCACGGGCGCTCGAGCCCGCCGACTGGGATATCGAGATCCTGGAAATGCACCACAAGCACAAGGTGGATGCGCCTTCCGGCACCGCCCTTCTTCTCGGCGAAGCGGCGGCCAAGGGCCGCGATATTGATCTTGCCTCGAAATCGGTCCGAGTGCGCGACGGCCATACCGGCGCCCGCGAGGCCGGCACGATCGGTTTTGCGACGCTGCGCGGCGGCTCCGTCATCGGCGAGCATTCGGTGCTTTTCGCCGGCGAAGGCGAAATCGTCACGCTGTCGCACAGCGCGGCCGACCGCTCGATCTTTGCGCGCGGCGCCATCAAGGCCGCACTCTGGGCGCGCGACAAGAAGCCGGGTCTCTATTCCATGCTCGACGTGCTCGGGCTCTCTTCTTCATAACGATATCACGGAGGCTAATTCATGAGCGGTACCCTCGTCCTCGTTCGCCACGGCCAGAGCGACTGGAACCTGAAGAATCTCTTCACCGGCTGGAAGGATCCCGATCTGACCGAGCTCGGCATCGAGGAAGCCAATGCCGGTGGTAAGGCGCTGGCCGAATACGGGATCAAATTCGACGTCGCCTATACTTCGGCTCTGGTGCGGGCCCAGCACACGCTGAAGCTCATCCTCGACAAGGTCGGTCAGCCCGATCTCGAGACGATTTGCGACCAGGCGCTGAACGAGCGCGACTATGGCGATCTCTCCGGCCTCAACAAGGACGATGCGCGCGCCAAATGGGGCGAGGAGCAGGTGCATATCTGGCGCCGCTCCTACGACGTGCCGCCTCCGGGTGGCGAAAGCCTGCGCGACACCGGCGCCCGCGTCTGGCCCTATTACCTCACCGAGATTCTGCCGCGCGTGCTGCGCGGCGAGAAGGTTCTGGTTGCCGCACACGGCAATTCGCTGCGCTCGCTGGTCATGGTGCTCGACAAGCTGACCAAGGAAGGCGTGCTCGCCCTCAACCTCGCGACCGGCGTCCCGATGGTTTACAAGCTGAAGGCTGATTCCACCGTGGCTTCCAAGGAAGTGCTCGGCGATATGTCCGGCGCACATTGAATCCAGTGGCCTTCCCTGTCCCGACGGGGAAGGCTGCCCTCAATTCTCGATGGTGAACTGAACCCGGTCGGCTGCGAAGCGGCTGATCGAATACTGCACCGGCACACCGTCGAGATCGGTGTTCATCGCCTTGGCGATCAGCAGGATCGCACCGGGGGTGAGCTCCAGGTCGGCCAAGTCTGATGTATTCGCATGGGCGGCCGTCACTTCTGTCGTCGCCCTCACATAGTCCGGCAGGCCAAGGTCGGCAAAGGCCTTGGTGATCGATTCGTGCTTGCGGTAGGCCTCACCGATGCCGGCGAAGCGTGCGGCAGGAAACCAGCTCGTCGCCTTTGAAACCGGGCGCTTGTCTGCCTGGCGCAATGTTTCCAGGCGGATGACTTGCGCTCCCTGCTTCAGGCCGAGCCAGCGGGCGATCTCGGCGCTCGCCTCCTCCGTGACATCATCAAGCAGAAGGCCGCGCATTTCGCGCGCTTGATCGCCGATGCCGGCGGTGAAGCGCGTGCGCTTGGTGATCGGAAAATTCAGCCGCTCCTTACGCTCGATCAGCGTGCCGCGACCTTGTACCGCACGCACGATTCCCTCCTGCGCCAAGGCCGCCAAAGCGCTGCGCACCGTATGCCGGTTGACGCCGAATTGCTGCGCCAGGATCGTTTCCGGCGGCACCATTCCCGCCTCGTCATAGGTTCCGGTGCTGATCGCCTCGCGAATCCGGTCGGCGATCTGGCGCCAGAGCGCCACGCCGGTCTGTCTTTGCACCTGCTTCAATCCTGCCATTCCACCCCTGCCCCGTCATTTCAACCGACGGCGTCACACGCTTGTCATGACATCGATTTAGGACTAAACATAGCTTGTATGGTTGTCTATATCAATAGACATTTAAAGGAAAGCGGCGATGATCTCAGTGGACAGGAAAAACGCTGCGTCACAGACGGCATCCGGGCGCAAACGCGCCGCCGATCTGCTGGCGCGCGCGGAACGCAGCGAACTCCAGGCGGTCTGGGATGCATTGCCGCAAAAGCCTGCGGCGCATGCGGTGCGCGTACCGGAGACAGGGCTGGTGATGGTCCGCGGCCGCATCGGCGGCGGCGGAGCGTCCTTCAATCTCGGCGAGGTGACGGTGACACGGGCGACCGTCCGGCTCGACTCCGGCTCGATCGGCCATGCGCAGGCGCTCGGCACCGACCGCGAGAAGGCCCGGCTTGCGGCGATCTTCGACGCCCTTTGGCAAGAGGAGGCGACGCAGGATTTCGTCGAGCAGGCGCTGCTTTTGCCGATCGCCGAGCGGATCGCCGCTACTGAGCGCCGCAAGGCCGACGAGACGGCCGCCACCCGCGTCGATTTCTTCACCATGGTGCGGGGAGACAACTGATGGTTCTGAAGACGGAAGCTCTGACCGGCGGCTTTGCCGAACCGGTCTTCCACGCCCAGAGTGTCTTCAAAATGCTGATGGACGGCATGGCCCGGCCCGGCACGATCCAGACGGTTCAGCCCGATGCCGCGCCGCCGGCACCGCTCGGCATCGCCGCCGGCGCGATCGCGCTGACGCTTTGCGACCACGACACATCAGTCTGGCTTTCCCAGGGGCTGGCGAAATCCGCCGTGCCGGAATGGCTCGGCTTCCACACCGGCGCGCCGCTGACCACCGAAAAGGCCGAGGCGCGTTTCGCCTTTACGGAAGCCGGCACCGCACTTTGCCCCTTCGGGCTGTTTGCATCGGGCACGCAGGAATATCCCGACCGTTCGACGACCTTGATCGTCGAGCTTGCCGAACTGGAGGGCGGGCGCAGGCTGGCGCTGATGGGTCCCGGTATCCAGACCGTCGCGGAGATCGCGCCTGTCGGCTTGCCGGAGACCTTCCTCAGGCTCTGGACCGAGAACCGCGCTCTCTTTCCGCGCGGCATCGACATCGTGCTGACCTCGGGCAGACGCTTCATCTGCCTGCCGCGCACCACCAAGATCACAGCAACGGAGATCTGAGCTCATGTATGTTGCCGTCAAAGGTGGCGAGGCCGCCATCGCCAATGCCCACCGGCTGCTTGCCGACCGCCGCCGCGGCGACCGTTCGCTGCCGGCGATCGGCATCGAGCAGATCGTCGAACAACTTGCCCTCGCCGTCGACCGCGTCATGGCCGAGGCCTCGCTTTTCGACCGCAGGCTCGCAGCGCTGGCCGTGCGCCAATCGCGCGGCGACATGATCGAGGCGATCTTCCTGTTGCGCGCCTATCGTACGACGCTGCCGCGCTTCGGTTATTCCAAGCCGCTTGATACGGCTGACATGACGATCGAACGCCGCATCTCGGCGACCTACAAGGATCTGCCGGGCGGCCAGCTGCTTGGGCCCACCTTTGACTATACCCATCGGCTGCTCGATCCCTCGCTGCTATCCGACGAGGCGGTCGAGGAACCCGCCCAGCGCGAGGCCGAGACCGGCCGCGTCATGCGCGTCTCCGAGATTCTCGGCGAGGAGGGGCTGATCGAGGCCGACGGCGACATGCCCGAAGATCACCAGATCGGCGACCTGACCCGCGAGCCGATGGAATTTCCTATGACCCGCGATCTGCGCCTGCAGGCGCTCGCCCGCGCCGACGAAGGCTTCCTGCTGGCGCTCGGTTATTCCACCCAGCGCGGGTATGGCCGCAACCATCCCTTCACCGGCGAGATCCGCATCGGCGAAGTCGAGGTGGAATTCGAGGTGCCGGAACTCGGCTTCGCCGTCTCGCTCGGCACGATCCAGATCACCGAGTGCCAGATGGTCAACCAGTTCAAGGGGTCCGCCAAGGCGCCGCCGCAATTTACCCGCGGCTACGGCCTGGTCTTCGGCCAGAGCGAGCGCAAGGCAATGGCGATGTCGCTGGTGGATCGCGCATTACGTGCTGACGAGCTCGGCGAGGACATTACCGCGCCGGCCCAGGACGAGGAATTCGTCATCTCGCACTCCGACAACGTCCAGGCGACCGGTTTCGTCGAGCACTTGAAGCTTCCGCATTATGTGGACTTCCAAGCCGAACTCGATCTCGTCCGCCGCATGCGCCGCGAATTCGAAGCCGCCCGCAACGGTGGCGAAGACATGAAGGAAGCCGCCGAATGAGCGATCTGGCCAGCTACAACTTCGCCTATCTCGACGAACAGACCAAGCGGATGATCCGCCGCGCCATCCTGAAGGCGATCGCCATTCCGGGCTACCAGGTGCCCTTCGCCAGCAGAGAAATGCCGATGCCCTATGGTTGGGGCACCGGCGGCGTGCAGGTGACGGCCTCGATCATCGGATCTGATGACGTGCTGAAGGTGATCGACCAGGGCGCCGACGACACGACCAATGCGGTTTCGATTCGCGCCTTCTTCCAGAAGGTCGCCAATGTGGCGGTGACGACGCATACCAGCGAGGCGACGATCATCCAGACCCGCCACCGCATCCCCGAGGAAAAGCTCGGACCGGGCCAGGTACTCGTCTACCAAGTGCCGATCCCCGAGCCGCTGCGGTTTCTCGAACCGCGCGAAACCGAGACGCGCAAGATGCATGCGCTCGAGGAATACGGCCTCATGCATGTCAAGCTCTACGAGGATATCGCCCGCAATGGCCGCATCGCCACGACCTATGCCTACCCGGTCAAGGTGCATGGCCGCTATGTCATGGATCCGTCGCCGACGCCGAAATTCGACAATCCGAAGATGCACATGTCGGATGCGCTGCAGCTCTTCGGCGCCGGACGCGAGAAGCGCATCTATGCGGTGCCGCCCTATACCGACGTCGTCAGCCTGGATTTTGAAGACCATCCCTTCGAGATCCAGCGCTTCGGCAAGCCCTGCGCGCTCTGCGGCGCAGGGGAGGTCTACCTCGATGAGGTGATCCTCGACGACAAGGGCGGGCGCATGTTCGTCTGCTCCGACACCGATCATTGCGAAGACCGCCGCGCGCAGGGGCATGCCGGCGAGATGCTGGCCCGGGAGGCTGCAGAATGAGCGATATCCCGCTTCTCAAAGTCCATGACGTTTCGAAATTCTATGGCAACCGTATCGGCTGCCGCGACGTTTCCTTCGAGCTCTGGCCCGGCGAAGTGCTCGCCGTCGTCGGCGAATCCGGCTCCGGCAAGACGACGCTGCTGAACTGCCTTTCCACCCGGCTGCTGCCGAGCACCGGCAGCGTCGAATATCACATGCGCGACGGCACTTACCGCGACCTTTACCGCATGAACGAGGCCGAGCGGCGCTTCCTGATGCGCACCGACTGGGGCTTCGTGCACCAGAACCCGGCCGACGGCCTGCGTATGGCGGTCTCGGCCGGCGCCAATGTCGGCGAAAGGCTGATGGCGATCGGCGACCGGCATTACGGCAAGATCCGCGCCTCGGCGATCGACTGGCTGGAACGCGTCGAGATCGACGCCGACCGCATCGACGACCAGCCGCGCGCCTTTTCCGGCGGCATGCGCCAGCGCCTACAGATCGCCCGCAACCTCGTCACCGGCCCGCGCCTGGTCTTCATGGACGAACCCACGGGCGGTCTCGACGTTTCGGTGCAGGCGCGCCTGCTCGATCTGGTGCGCGGCCTCGTCAATGATCTCGGCCTGTCCGCCATCATCGTCACCCATGATCTCGCCGTCGCCCGCCTTCTGTCGCACCGGATGATGGTGATGAAGGATGGCTACGTCATCGAACACGGGCTCACCGACCGGGTGCTCGACGATCCCAGAGAACCCTACACGCAGCTGCTCGTCTCCTCGATCCTGCAGGTCTGACAACGGGTTCGGAACCAAGAAAGAAGACATCATGCCAACGCCCCTCGTCGTTTCCGAAGTCTCGAAGAGCTTCACCATGCACCTGCGCGACGGCATCAAGCTGCCCGTCGTCTCCGATGTCGCCTTTTCGGTCGCATCAGGCGAATGCGTCGTGCTCGGCGGCCCCTCGGGCATCGGCAAAAGCTCGCTGCTCAAGATGATTTACGGCAATTATGCCGTCGACACCGGCCAGATCCTCATGCGCCACGACGGCCGCGTCGTCGATCTCGCCTCTGCCGACCCGCGCACCGTGCTCAATGTGCGGCGCAATACGCTCGGCTATGTCAGCCAGTTCCTGCGCACCGTGCCGCGTGTGGCGGCGATCGACGTGGTCGCCGAACCGCTCACGGCGCGCGGCGAAGACGCCGGCGCCGCACGGGAAAAGGCAGGCGCGCTGCTCGCCAAGCTCAATCTGCCGGAAGCGCTGTGGCAGCTTCCGCCCGCCACCTTCTCGGGCGGCGAGCAGCAGCGCGTCAACATTGCCCGCGGCTTCATCACCGAGCACACGATCCTGCTTCTCGACGAACCAACGGCCTCGCTCGACGCCAGGAATCGCGCCGTCGTCGTCGCCATGATTGCCGAGAAGAAGAAGGCCGGCGTTGCCCTTCTCGGCATCTTCCACGACGAGGAAGTGCGCGAGGCGGCCGCCGACCGCATCCTCGACGTCCAGCAGTTTTCTCCTCGAAAGATCGCCGCATGAGCCGCAAGCTTGATATCGAGCCCTATATCCATGAGACGGCTGATATCAGCGACTCCAGCTTCGGGCGCTATACCGAGGTCTCCGAACGCTGCCGCATCAGCGAAGCCACTTTCGGCGACTATTCCTATATCATGCAGGATGGCTCCGTCTGGTGCGCGACGATCGGCAAGTTCGTCAACATCGCTGCCGCCGTGCGCATCAACGCCACCAACCATCCGACCTGGCGGGCGACTCTGCATCATTTCACCTATCGCGCCGCCGACTACTGGCCGGACGGCGACATGGAGACGGATTTCTTCGCCTGGCGGCGCGCAAACCGCGTGACGATCGGCAACGACGTCTGGATCGGTCACGGGGCCACCATCCTGCCCGGCGTCAACGTCGGCAACGGCGCGGTCATCGGCGCCGGCGCCGTGGTGTCGAAGGACGTCGCTGCTTATTCGATCGTCGGCGGGGTGCCGGCCAAGCTCATCCGCGAGCGGTTTTCGAAAGCGGTCGGCGAACGCATGGATAGGCTCGCCTGGTGGGACTGGGAACACGACCGGCTGCGCCTGGCGCTGCAGGATTTTCGCAACCTGAGCGCGGAAGACTTCTTGGCCCGCTACGACGATTAAACCTCCGATATAGGCTCGGAGAATTGTGACACGACTTACACAAATATGACATTTGAGGTTCATCAAGCGGGACTAATGCGATGCTGACCAAGGCCTGGAGTGCAGGGGGAAAGCATGATGTTCGAGCTGAAGAATGTCACACGTCGCTTCGGAAAAAAGCTCGCCGTCGATTCCGTCACGCTCGACATTCCGCAGGGCCAGATGGTCGGCATCATCGGCCGGTCCGGCGCCGGCAAGTCAACGCTGCTGCGCATGATCAACCGGCTGCAGGAGCCGAGCTCCGGCTCCATTCATTTCGCCGGCATCGAGGTCTCCGGGCTTCGCGGCCAGGCGCTGCGCAACTGGCAGCGCGATTGCGCGATGATCTTCCAGCAGTTCAACCTGGTGCCGCGCCTCGATGTTCTCACCAATGTCATGCTCGGCCGTCTCAACCACCGCTCGACGCTGATGAGCCTGCTCAATATCTTCACCCGCGAGGAACGTGTGCATGCGATCGCAGCGCTGGAACGCCTCGGCATCGAGCAGACGGCGCTGCAGCCGGCCGGCACGCTTTCCGGCGGCCAGCAGCAGCGCGTGGCGATCGCCCGTGCGCTGATGCAGAACCCGAAAATGGTTCTCGCCGACGAGCCGATCGCCTCGCTCGATCCCCTCAACGCCAAGATCGTCATGGATGCGCTGCGCGATATCAACGAGCGCGAGGGCATTACCGTCATCACCAACCTGCACACGCTCGACACCGCCCGCAACTATTGTGAGCGCATCGTCGGCATGGCCGGCGGCCGCATCGTCTTCGACGGCAAGCCGACGGAACTGACCGCCGAGGCGGTGAAGGAAATCTACGGGACGGACAAGGATGGCGCCGGCATCGACGAAACGATGACCTCGACCTCCATCACGATCGCTCCCGAGCGGGCAGACAATCAATCCGCCGGCACCCAACCGCTGGCGCTGGCCGGTCTCTGAGAGAGGCGGCCGCGATCGAGCGCCCGCGTCAAGGGCAACTTCTTCGTAACGGGAGGCCGGGGACACCGGTCAATAGGAGAGACACATGTTGAAGAAAGCACTCTTTGCGGCAACGGCGCTCTTCGCGCTCGCCGGCGGCGCCCATGCTGCAGACCTCAAGGAATTCCGCATCGGGATCCTCGGCGGCGAAAACGAAACCGACCGCCTGCGCAACTATGCCTGCCTTGCCGACCATCTGAAGCAGGAATTCGGCTTAGAGAAGGTCTCGCTGTTCCCGGCCGCCGATTATGACGGCGTCATCCAGGGCCTGCTCGGCGGCACGCTCGATTTCGCCGAACTCGGCGCCTCAGGTTATGCTTCCGTCTACCTCAAGGACCCGAAGGCCGTTACACCGATCCTGACGACGCAGCAGAAGGATGGTTCGACGGGCTATTACTCGATCGGCCTGGCGCTGAAGTCCTCCGGCATCAAGAACATCAAGGACGCCAAGGGCAAGAAGCTCGGCTATGCCGACCCGGACTCCACCTCCGGCTACCTCGTTCCGCTGACCCAGATCCCGAAGGACACGGGCATGCCGAACGACAAGTTCTTCGCCTCGACGCAGTTCAACGGCGGCCACGAGAACAACCTGCTCGCCGCTTATGACGGCAAGGTCGACGTTGCCGTCGACGACAGCTCCGGCATCGGCGATTTCAAGGACGGCTACACCTCCGGCACCTTCCGCAAGGAAGTCGACAAGGGCGCCGTCGATCCGAACAAGCTGGTTGAAGTCTGGCGTTCGCCGCTGATCCCGAACGGCCCGCTCGTCGTGCGCAACGCGCTTGGCGAAGACTGGCAGACGAAGCTTGCAGCCTTCTTCACGGCTCTGCCGGAAAAGGATCACAAGTGCTTCGCAGCTGTCGAAGGCGGCGATTACAAGGGCTACGCCCCGGTCAAGCACGACTTCTACAAGGCCGTCGTCGAAGTCCGCAAGGCTGCCATCGGCGGCTGATCGGCCTCGTGAATGCTGGGGCGGCCGGCAACGGCCGTCCCTTCTTTTGTAACCGGCGGGGGGGTCCATGACTATTGCCGATACACAGCCGCACATGCAGAGCACCCAGGAGATCGGCACCGCCTGGGGCCGGATGGTCGCCAGGCGCCACTTCTACACCGTGCTTGGCCTGGTGATCCTGATTGCGGCTTTCGTCAGCTCCGTCCGCTTCGCCGACGAGAGCAATGCCGGCCATTTCTTCGACCGGCTGCCGCATCTCTTCGACTTCCTGAGCTGGCTCATCCCCAAGGATTGGAACGATGTCTGGCGCGCACTGTTCGACATAACGAGCGTCAACGACAGAGGCGGCGAGGAATTCAATTTCGACAAAGGCCGCGTCTATATCTGGGGCGCCTTCTATATTCCCGAATATTTCGAGCTGATGATCGTCACCATCAACGTGGCGTTGATTTCGACCATCATCGCCTTCGTCTTTGCCGTTCCCTTGAGCTTATTTGCCGCACGAAACCTGACGAGTTCATGGCCGCTGCGCATCTTCACCAAGCGCCTGATGGAATTCCTGCGCGCCTTCCCCGAAATCGTCATTGCCGGCCTGTTTTCGGCGATCCTGTCGATCGGGCCGGTCGCCGCCATCATTGCCATCACCCTGCACACGATCGGCGCGCTCGGCAAACTCTTCTACGAAGTGGCCGAGAATATCGACATGAAGCCGCATGAGGGCATGAAGGCCGTCGGCGCCAACTGGTGGGAGCGCGTGCGCTTCGCCGCCCTGCCGCAGGTGCTGCCGAATTTTACCTCCTATGCGCTCTTACGCCTCGAGATCAACGTGCGCGCCTCGACCATCATTGGCGCCGTCGGCGGCGGCGGCATCGGCGAGGAGCTGAAGCTATCGATCTCGCGCGGCTTCGGCGCCAAGACGATGGCGCTCGTTCTGCTGCTGTTCGTGACGATCGTCGCCGTCGACCAGTTCTCCGCATGGCTGCGCCGCCGTCTCGTCGGCGAGCACGCCTTCCTCCTGCAACATTGAGGCCGCCATGACGGTGATCGACGCAAACCGCATGCGTGAGATAGAAGCGCGCTATCCGGAATATTTCCACCGGTCGTTCCGCCAGCGTTTCGGCGGGCTGATGATCCTGATCGCAACGCTGCTCTACAGCCTCTATGCCGTATGGTTCTTCGACCTGCCGAAGCTCTTCGCCGAGGCCCATTGGGAACGTGTCGGCATCTATCTCAGCCAATGGGTGAGCTACGAGGTTCAGCCGGAATTGCGCATCGAAGACGACGGTTCGATCGACATCCGCTATCCGCGTTTCTCGCCGCTCGGCGACAATCCGCATCCGGACTGGCTGGTCAACAATCCCGACGGCAGCATCACCGTTTCGATCAGCGGCACGAGCCGGAGCGTCACCGTCTCGAAAAGCGAGACGATCGTGACTGCGTACGGCATCAGCGTGCCCGTCGAGGTTTCGAGCGGTGCGCCCAAGGTGGTCGGACCGGTGCCCGGCTGGATGACCGTTTATGACGACAATGTGCTTGCCGATCTCGGCTCTGCCGGCAATGTCAGCATTTCCGTCGACCGGGTGAAAATCCGCAAGCGTTTCATCGGCTGGGCGAATTTCATCTTCGACACGCAATCCTCCTTCTTCGACAAGCCGGTCGGCGAGGTCATCGGCCTCATCGTCTCCGGCTCGCGCATCAAGCCCGAGCAGTCCAACCTGTCGCTCGCCTTCGACGACATATGGAACAACAGCGAATGGCAGCATGGCGACGTCTGGACCAAGCTTTTCCAGACGATCGTCATGGCGTTCCTCGGAACGCTGCTCGGCTCGCTCGCCGCTTTCCCGCTGGCCTTCCTGGCGGCGCGCAACATCACACCGAACCGCCTCCTGAACCAGATCCTCAAGCGCTTCTTCGATTTCCTGCGCTCGGTCGACATGCTGATCTGGGCGCTGTTCCTGACCCGCGCCTTCGGCCCCGGCCCGCTTGCCGGCAGCGGCGCAATCTTCCTCACCGAGACCGGCACGCTCGGCAAGCTCTATTCCGAAGGGCTGGAGAATATCGACAACAAGCCGCGCGAAGGCATCAAATCGACCGGCGCTGAGACCGTGCTTGTCCATCGTTACGGCATTATGCCGCAGATCGTTCCCGTCATCGTCAGCCAGACGCTCTACCAATGGGAATCGAACGTGCGCGGCGCGACCATCATCGGCGCCGTCGGCGCCGGCGGCATCGGCCTCAAATTGTGGGAGGCGATGCGCACAAATGCCAACTGGGAAAACGTCGCCTACATGGTCATTCTGATCCTGATCGTCGTCTTCCTGTTCGACGCCGCCTCGAACGCGCTGCGCCACCGGCTGATGGGCACGAAGGCGCATTGATCCCGCCGCTCGAAATGCGATGGCGGCGCTGCCGCCATCATCATTCTGTCACGGAAATCTTTTAGCCGGGAACCTGCTTGCGGTTCGCCGCCAAATCACTGCACATTGCGCTCCCTGTTTCGACGATCCCCAGGATAAAAGCCTTGCGCTACGCTCTCTATTTCACGCCGTCGAAGGATCATCCCCTGACCGGCGCGGCCTCGCTCTGGCTCGGCCGCGATGCGTTTTCCGGCGAAACCTATCCGGCACCAGAGCATGAGATGCTCGGCGCGGCAGAGCAGTTCGAGCTGACCGCCGATCCGCGCCGCTACGGCTTTCACGCGACGATCAAGGCGCCGTTTTCGCTCGCCGCCTCCGTCACCGAAAAGGATTTCATGACCGTCGTCGAGGATTTTGCCGCGCGCACGCCAGCCTTCGAGATCCCCGAGCTGGTGCTCGGCCAGCTCGGCCGTTTTTTTGCTCTCGTTCCCGGATCTCTTCATCAACCGCTTCAGGATTTTGCCGCGAAGGTGGTAAAGTCATTCGAGCCGTTCCGCGCAGCGCTTTCTCCGGCCGATATGGCGCGGCGCAACCCGGAGAAGCTCAGCGACGGCCAGCGCGCCAATCTGCAGCGCTGGGGTTATCCCTATGTGATGGAGGATTTCGGCTTCCACATGACGCTCACCGGGCAGGTGCCCGAGACACGCGCCGAGATGATGAAAGCCATTCTGACCGAGCGTTTTGCCGATTTCATCGGCCGGCCGCTTTCGATTACCGGCCTTGCGGTCTTCACCGAGGAGACGCGCGGCGCCCCGTTCAAAGTTCATTCCTGGCTGCCGCTTACCGGCGCCAAAAGCTGAAAGACCTGACGACATGAGCAAAGAGACCGTGTTTTCCAACGCCCGCATCGTTCTCGAGGATGATATCCTCTCCGGCTCGATCCTCATTCGCGACGGCAAGATCGCCGATATTTCCGAGGGCAATTCGGTAGCCGGTGAAGATTTCGAAGGCGACTATGTCATTCCCGGCCTCGTCGAGCTGCATACCGATCATCTCGAAGGCCATTATCAGCCGCGCCCCGGCATTCGCTGGAACAAGACCGCCGCAGTCCAGGCGCATGATGCCCAGATCGTTACCTCGGGCATCACCACGGTGTTCGACTGCCTGCGCATGGGTGCGGATGAAGACGGCGGCTTCGAGCATGGCGAGATGCGCGACATGGCCGACGCCATCCAGTCGGCCGAGAATGAAGGCCGGCTGCGCGCCGAACACCTGCTGCATCTGCGCTGCGAGGTCTCGGCCGACAATGTGCTCGAACATTTCGCCGATTTCGAACACGACCGGCATGTGCGGCTGGTCTCGCTGATGGATCATGCGCCCGGCCAGCGGCAGTTCCAAACGATGGATCAATATATCTTCTACTATCAGAAGAAGCGCGGTCTGAGCGACGAGGTCTTCGCCCGTTTCGTCGCCAAGCGCCAGGCAGAATCGGCGCGCAATTCGACGCCGCATCGCAACGCCATCGCCAAGGTCTGCGCCGAGCGCGGCATCACGGTGGCGAGCCATGACGATGCGACGCTCTCTCATGTCGACGAGGCGATCGACAACGGCGTGCGGCTCGCCGAATTCCCGACCAGCTTCGACGCAGCGCGGGCCTCGCACGGACATGGGATGAGCGTGCTGATGGGTGCACCGAACATCGTGCGCGGCAAATCCCACTCCGGCAATATCGCCGCCCGCGACCTTGCCGAGATGGGCGTGCTCGACGTGCTGTCCTCCGATTACGTGCCGCTCAGCCTGCTGCATGCGCCCTTCATCCTTGCCGATGAAGTCGAAAGCATTACACTGCCGAAGGCGATCGCCATGGTGACGTCGACGCCCGCCCGAACCGTCAGCCTCGACGATCGCGGCCGGATCGCCACCGGGCTGCGCGCTGATCTCGTCCGCGTCCACCGTTCGCATGGCGTGCCGGTGACACGCTCCGTCTGGCGCCAGGGACGCCGTGTCGCATGACGCATGAACCTCATCCGGGAGCTGGCGCCGAGCGCGGAATCATGGTCGTCGTCGTCGGACCGAGCGGCGCCGGCAAGGACACGCTGATGAATCTCGCTGCCCGGCGTTTTTCCGGGCGTGACAACGTGCATTTCATCCGCCGCGTCATTACCCGCCACCGCGATGCCGGTGGCGAAAATCATCTTTCGGTCTCTCTCGAAGGCTTTGCGGCCATGGAGCAGTCAGGCTCCTTCGCGGTCTGGTGGGAAGCGCACGGCTTGAAATACGGCATTCCGGCCGAGGTCTCCGTCGCCCTTTCCAAGGGCCATGTCGTCGTCGCCAACGGCTCGCGCTCGGCGCTTTACCGTTTCCAGGCCGCCTTCCCACGGCTGAAGGTCATCAACGTCACCGCCAGCGCCGAAGTGCTTGCCGGCCGGCTGGAGGCGCGCGGACGCGAAACGCATGAGGATATCATGGCACGGCTCGCCCGCGGACCGCTGACGGTGCGCGGCGACTATGACGTGACTGAACTCGACAATAGCGGCTCGCTCGAAGAGGCCGAACAGAAGATGATCGCGATCCTCGAGGGGTTGCTGGCCGAGGCGCGCTGAGCGCAATCGAGAGGAAGGGCATGCGCGCCATCAAAGTGGTCGACTACGATCCCTCCTGGCTGCGGCTCTTTGCCGAAATCAGCGCCGAGCTCTGGACCCTGCTCGGCGACCTCGTGCTGTCCATCGATCATATCGGCAGTACGTCGGTGCCCGGCCTGGCCGCAAAGCCGAAGATCGACCTCGATATCGTCACGATCTCCGACGACGTTCTGCCGACGGCGATCGATGCGGTGCGCTCTGCCGATTTCGTCTTCCACGGCGATCGGGGAGTGAAACGCTGGGCCTTCACCCGGGATCACCAGGTTTACGGATTCAAGCTCTATCTCTGCGGACCCGACAATCATGCGCATCGCGAGCGCATCCTGTTTCGCGACTATCTCCGAAATCACCCGGCAAGAGCCCAGGCCTATGCTGAGCTGAAACGCCGCCTGGCTGTGGAGGCAGGCGGCGATTGGGATTTCTACACCGGCGGAAAGACCGGGTTCGTCAGCGAGACGGTGCGGCTGGCAAGCTTGAGGACATGAATCGGAGTGCGTAGCGCACGCCGTGCCCAATCAATCGCCGTCGCCCCGCCCGGAGACGATCTCGCGCTTGCCGACGTGGTTGGCCGGGCCGACGAGGCCTTCCTTCTCCATGCGCTCGACGAGGGACGCGGCCCTGTTGTAACCGATGCCGAGGCGGCGCTGGATGTAGGAGGTCGAGCATTTCTTGTCGCGCATGACGACCTTGACCGCCTGTTCGTAGAGCTCGTTGCCATCCTCGGAGGCCATCGCGCTCTTGTCGAAGACGGCGCCGGCTTCTTCCTCTTCCGTCTCTTCCTCCTCGTCGGCGGTGACGGTGTCGAGATATTCGGGGCGCCCTTGCGTTTTCAGATGGGCAACGACCTTTTCGACCTCGGCATCCGAGACGAAGGGGCCGTGGACGCGGGAAATCCGACCGCCGCCCTGCATATGCAGCATGTCGCCCTGGCCGAGCAGCTGCTCGGCACCCTGTTCGCCGAGAATCGTGCGGCTGTCGATCTTCGAGGTCACCTGGAAGGAGATGCGGGTCGGGAAATTCGCCTTGATCGTGCCGGTGATGACGTCGACCGACGGGCGTTGTGTCGCCATGATCAAATGGATGCCGGCGGCGCGGGCCATCTGGGCGAGACGCTGGATCGCGCCTTCGATTTCCTTGCCGGCGACCATCATCAGGTCGGCCATCTCATCGACGATGACGACGATGTAAGGCATCGGCGCAAGATCCAGCTCCTGGCTCTCCTCGATCGGCGCACCGGTCTGCCGGTCGAAGCCAACCTGGACCATGATGTGGATGGTCTCGCCCTTTTCGCGGGCCTCGCTGACGCGGCCATTGTAGCCGTCGATATTGCGCACGCCGAGGCGCGACATCTTGCGGTAACGCTCCTCCATCTCGCGCACGGCCCATTTCAGCGCCATCACCGCCTTCTTCGGGTCGGTGACGACGGGCGTCAGCAGATGCGGGATACCGTCATAGACGGAGAGCTCGAGCATCTTCGGGTCGACCATGATCAGACGGCACTGTTCCGGCGTCATGCGGTAGAGCAGCGACAGGATCATCGTGTTGATGGCAACCGACTTGCCTGAGCCGGTGGTGCCGGCAACGAGCAGATGCGGCATCTTGGCGAGTTCGGCAATGACGGGCTCGCCGCCGATCGTTTTGCCGAGACCGAGCGCCAGCTTGTAACCGCTCTTCTCGAAATCCTGGCTCTCGATCATCTCGCGGAAATAGACGGTTTCCCGGGTGACATTCGGCAATTCGATGCCGATGACGTTGCGGCCGGGCACCACGGCGACGCGGGCCGAAAGCGCCGACATCGAGCGGGCGATATCGTCGGCAAGGCCGATGACGCGCGACGATTTCACGCCCGGTGCCGGCTCGAATTCATAAAGGGTGACGACCGGGCCAGGGCGGACATGGATGATCTCGCCCTTGATGCCGAAATCCTCGAGCACACTTTCCAGAAGGCCGGCATTCTGCTCCAGCGTCTCCTGCGACATGATCTCGCCCAGGCGTTCCGGCGGCTCCTGCAGCAGGGCACGCGGCGGGAATTCATAGCCGGAGGCGTCGATCCTTTCGGGCTTTGCGACGCGGCGCGGCGACGGCAGGACCGCGGCGACAGGCGGCGTGCGCTGAGGCTCCGGCGCGGCCTGAGTGACTGATGCTGCGGGAGCTGGCGCCACGTGAGGCGCGGGCGCAATCTGAGGGGCCGGCGCAGCCTGGGGGGCTGGTGCGACCGCCGCCTGGACGGCAATGCGCCGGGGCCGTTCCAGAGATATGGCCGCGGGAGGGCGCACGGCGGGCTTTGCGGAGATCGTGGCGGCCGGCGAAACCGGGCGGGAGGCGACGGGAGCTGCGGCCGGCCGGCCGGGGCGCCATTCCATGATGCGGAACAGCGACGTGATCGATTCGGGCGCGATCTCGGCCTTCGGGAACGAGATCAGGGCCGGCGCACGAACCGGCACGGCCTCTTCGAAGGCCATGACTTCCCAGAAGGCGAAATCCGAAATGGAAGCAAGCTCGGCGGTGGCGCGGAAGGCCGGCTCGTCCGGAACGAGTGACGGCTGCAGTTCGATCTGCTGTGCTGCGGCAAGTTCGTCCGGCTCCGGCAGATAGATATCGAAGGGCACGTCGACGGCGACCGGCTCGATCCGTATCGCCTGCTGCCCAATCTGCGAATCATCGCGCGCGGGCTCATCCGGCGCCCGCCGCTTGCTGATCAGCGTTTCCGGCGTGCGGGTGAAACGGACATTCGGCGCGAGGGAAAAATTGCTCTGCCAGATCGGCGCCGCCGGCTTTTCTCCTGGATGTACCTCCGGAAGGTCCGTTTCAATCCCGCTGGAAAAGTCCCCGGCGTCCGTCAAATTGGTTCTGGGAAAACGCATGCGTCCGCTACTCACTCATGCCTAACAAATTACGACCCTATCGGGATAGAAAAGGAAGGTTAATAAGTTCCTTCCCGCCGTACCGTTCCGATACGGCTCCCGGACGTAAGTTGCCGCTATTTCAATGAGTTGTGTTCGGCGGAAAAATCTTTCTCATTTTTCGGGGAAGCCGTTAATGCGCCTCGTCCCAATTGCTGGCGGCGCGCGCGTCGACCCTGAGCGGCACGCGCATTTCGAGCGCCGGCATGGTGGCGTTTTCCATGACCGAAACGATAACCGGCATTGCCTTCTCGACATCCTCGTCCTCGACTTCGAAGATGAGTTCGTCATGCACCTGCAGCAGCATGCGGACGCGATCGCCAAGACCGACTTCAGCCAGTGCCGGCTCCATCTTGATCATCGCCCGCCGAATGACGTCGGCGGCCGAGCCCTGGATCGGCGCGTTGATCGCCGCACGCTCGTTGAAGGCGCGCACGGATGGGTTGGACGAGCGGATTTCCGGATAGTTGATTCGCCGTCCGAAGATCGTCTCGACATAACCCTTGTCGCGCGCCATGGCCTTGCGGCTTTCCATATAGTCGCGGATGCCCGGAAAACGCTCGAAATACTTCTTGATGTAGTCACCGGCTTCCGAACGCTCGATCGACAGCTGGTTGGCAAGGCCGAAGGCCGAGATGCCGTAGATGATGCCGAAATTGATCGCCTTGGCGCGGCGGCGCACTTCGCCCGGCATGCCTTCGACAGGCACGCCGAACATTTCCGACGCTGTCATGGCGTGAATGTCGACACCATCCTCGAAGGCCTTGGTCAGTTGCGGGATCTCGGCCACATGGGCAAGCACGCGCAATTCGATCTGGCTGTAATCTGCAGAAATCAGCTTATGGCCAGGCGTCGAGATGAAGGCGGTGCGGATCTTGCGGCCTTCGGCGGTGCGCACCGGAATGTTCTGCAGGTTCGGCTCGGAGGAGGACAGGCGCCCCGTCGTCGTCGATGCCAGAGAATAGGAGGTATGGACCCGCTTGGTCTCCGCATGGACATAGCCGGGAAGCGCGTCGGTATAGGTGGATTTCAGTTTGGTGAGCTGGCGCCAGTCGACGATCTTGCGGGGCAGCTCGAAACCGGCGGCGGCCAGATCCTCAAGCACCTGCGCGGAGGTCGACCATTGCCCGGTTTTCGTCTTGCTGCCGCCGGCAAGGCCCATCTTGCCGAACAGGATATCGCCGAGCTGCTTCGGTGAGCCGATATTGAACCGTTCGCCGGCGAGCACATAGATCTCGTCTTCCAGCCTGGCGGCGCCCTGGGCCAGCTCGCCCGACAGGCGCGACAGGATCTGCCGGTCGACGGTGATGCCGCGCGCTTCCATTCGCGCCAGCACCGGCAGCAGCGGCCGCTCCAGCCGTTCATAGACGCTGGTCAGCCCTGCCGCCGCCAGCCGCGGTTTCAGGACCAGCCACAGCCGCAGCGTCACGTCGGCATCTTCGGCGGCATAATGGGTGGCGCGGTCGATATCGACCAGATCGAAGGTGACGTTCGCCTTGCCGCTGCCCGCCACCTCCTTGTAGGGGATCGGCGTATGGCCGAGGAATTTTTCCGAGAGCGGGTCCATGCCGTGGGCGCCAGTGCCGGCGTCGAGCACGTAGGAAATCAGCATCGTGTCGTCGAAACTCCTGGTTTCGACGCCGTAGCGCTTCATCAGCAGGTAGTCGTATTTGAGGTTCTGGGCGACCTTGAGAACAGCCGCGTCCTCCAGCAAGGCCTTCAGCCGCGGCAAGGCATCGCGCATCGGGATCTGGTTGTCGGCAAGGCCGCCGCCGAGCAGATCGCCGACGCCGTTCTTGTGCGCGAGCGGTATATAGGCGGCGCGGATTTTCGTGCCTGTCGGGTCGGCCGTATTGTCGGCGATCGCCATCGAGAAGCCGACAAGCTCGGCCTGCATCGCATCCAGTGATGTGGTTTCGGTGTCGAAAGCAACGAGGCCGGTAGCGCGCGCATCGGCGATCCAGCGGTCGAGTGTGGCCAGATCGCGGATCGTTACATAGGCCGAATGATCGAAGGGCAGCGCCGCAAAGGCCTCAGCTCGCGCCTTGGCCAGATCGGCGGGAGAAAAGGCGCCTTCGACGGCGGCCTTGGCCTTCGCACGCTGCGGCACCGGCACCGAGGCGCCAGAGACCTCGGGGATGCCGCCGGCAACCGGGGCCGGCTCGGCCGCATCGAGATCAGGGCCGTGGGCACTCTTGCCCCATTCGATCTGGACGATCGCCGGTTCGATGGCGTTTGCATCGCAATCGCAGACTTCGGCGACACGGCGGGTCAGCGACGTGAATTCCATCGTCTTCAAGAAGCCGATCAGCTTCGGGCCGTTCTGCGGCTCCAGCACCAGTGCGTCGAGATCGAGATCGAGCGGCACGTCGGTGCGCAGCCGAACGAGGTCGCGCGAGAGTTTTGCCATATCGATATTGGCGAGGATCGTTTCGCGGCGCTTGACCTGCTTGATCTCGGTGGCGCGTTCGAGCAGCGTGTCGAGATCGCCATATTCTTCGAGCAGCTGGGCGGCGGTTTTCGGGCCGATGCCGGGAATGCCGGGAACATTGTCGACGGAATCGCCGGTCATCGCCTGCAGGTCGATCATCTTTTCCGGCGGCACGCCCCATTTCTCGATGACATCGGGAATGCCGATCTGCTTGTCCTTCATGCTGTCATACATATGGACATTCGGGCTGACGAGCTGCATCAGGTCCTTGTCGGAAGAGACGATGGTGACATCGGCGCCCGTCGCCTCGGCCTGGCGGGCGTAGGTGGCGATGATATCGTCGGCCTCGAAGCCTTCGGTCTCGATGCAGGGCAGATTGAAGGCGCGGGTCGCCTCGCGGATCAGGCCGAATTGCGGAATGAGCTCTTCCGGCGGGGCGGAGCGGTTCGCCTTATAGGCGTCATAGAGATCCTTGCGGAAAGTCTTGGCGGAATAGTCGAAGATGACGGCAAGGTGTGTCGGCGTCACGCCGACATCGGTATTGCGCGCATCCCGCAACAATTTCCACAGCATGTTGCAGAAACCGGAAACAGCGCCGATCGGCAGGCCGTCGGTCTTGCGGGTCAGCGGTGGCAGTGCATGAAACGCCCGGAAGATGAATCCGGAACCGTCGACTAGGAAGAGGTGATCGCCTTTTTTCATGGCTGCATGGATAGCGCGGGCTCGGGACGAGGTCCATATAAAGTTCAGCGCGCCAAACCGATTCTGGCCTGCGGCGTTCAGCAGTCCGCTCACCAAACTGTTACCGATTTGTAACGATCATCCTCCCTTGAAAAACCACATTTGCAGACACAAATCGATGTCACCGGCGCTTGATCGCGCCGCGGGTCTGATCACCGGCTTGTCCCCCGCCGCGTCAGGCTTGGACAAAGGCCTTATCCCCCTCTCCGGGCCTTTGTCCCCACTTTAAGGTCGCCGTGGCCAACCTCCAGGCCATGGCGACTTTTGTTTTTCCAGGGCACTCGAAATTATCATTGCTGCTCGCATATTTTGAAGCATCGCATGCGATTTGCTGCATTGTCTCCGGCATGGTTTTGAGCCTAACTTGCAATCATGGGATTTAACCGCATGGATTCGGGAGCCTACCTAGCCAGCCAGTTGGCGAAGGGTTTTGCCCGCTCGCTGCACCAGCGCGCGGTCGGGCTCGGTTTTTCTCCGGGCCAGTTCCCCATTCTGCTGGAACTCTGGGCCGAGGACGGGCTGACCCAGAAACAGCTTCTCGAGCGGGTCGATATCGAGCAGGCGACCATGGCCAATACGCTGTCGCGCATGGTTCGCGACGGGCTGATCGAACGCCGCCCGCATCCATCCGACAAGCGGGCGCAACTGCTCTTCCTGACGCCGAAGGCCCGGGCCATGGAGGCCGAGGCGATCGAGACGGCACGCGAGGCCGACCTTGCGCTGTTTAAAGGGTTTCGGGTTTTCGAGCGCGAACTGACGCTCGAATATATCCGCCGGCTTGTGGAAAACGCCAAGGCGCTCTGACCGGGATCATTCGCTGGCAAGGCGTGTGCGCCGTCGCGGCGGCCCCGAAAGGACGTTTTCAAGCGCAGCCGGCTTCAAGCTCGGCTCGATATCCGGCTTGCCAAGCAGCAGGCCCTGCACCTGCGCGCAGCCTTCCTCGACGACGATCCGGCGCTGCATCTCCGTTTCCACCCCCTCGGTGACCACTGGCATGCCGAGGCTGTGGCCGAGACCGATAATAGCGCGCACGATCGATCGCGCCGCTGCGTCATGCTCCAGCACGCCAGTGAAACTGCGATCGACCTTGATCTTGTCGAAGGGAAACGAGCGCAGATTCGAGAGTGAGGAGTAGCCGGTGCCAAAATCGTCCATGACGATGTGCACCCCTAGCTTGCACAGGCGCTGCAGCGTTGCCAGCACCCGGTCGCGATCGCGGATCAGGGCTGACTCGGTGATCTCAAGTTCCAGCCGATCGGCTGCAAGCCCCGTCTCAGTGAGGATCGCCTCGACCCGCTCACACAGGTTGGGCAGCATGAACTGCACCGGCGACACATTGACGGCAATCGTCAGCGGCTGCGGCCAGCGCGCCGCCTCCATGCAGGCCTGCCGCAATATCCATTCGCCGAGCGGAACAATCGAACCGCTTTCCTCGGCGATCGGGATGAAAATCTCGGGCTCGGTCATGCCGTGGCCCGGCCGGTGCCAGCGCATCAAGGCCTCGTAGCCGCTGATCTCGCCGTTCTGCGCGTTGAGGATCGGCTGATAGCTGACATGGAGTTGGTTGCGGATGATCGCGTGGCGCAGGTCGCTTTCGATCTGGCGGCGGTTCCGCGCCGCTTCGTCCATTTCCGCGTCGAAGAAACAGGCCCTGCCGCGGCCATCATGCTTGACGCGGTAGAGCGCGGTATCGGCGTTGTTGCAGAGTTCTTCGGCCGAGCGCCCATCTCTTGGATAGAGCGCGATGCCGAGGCTGACGCCGACGGCGGTGGGGTCACGGGCGGTGTCCATCTCGGCGGCAAATTCGTCGATGATATCAGCCGCAAGTTTTTGCGCCGACGCCGGCTGCTGCCCAGCGGATTGGATGATGGCGAATTCGTCGCCGCCGAGCCGGGCGATCGTATCGTTTTCACCGGCCACGCGGCGCAGGATAGCGGCAACCTTGCGGAGGATCCGGTCGCCTTCGGCGTGGCCGAAGATGTCATTGACGGCCTTGAATCGATCGAGATCGAGACAGAACAGCGCGATCTCCGTGTTCTTGCGTTCCGCCACTTGCAGCGCCTGCCGGATGCGGGTGTCGAACAGCGACCTGTTCGGCAGATCGGTGAGCACGTCATGGTGGGCGAGATGCTCGATCATCTCCTCGGCCTGCTTGCGCTCGGTGAGATCGCGCACCGCCAGCACCTCGCAATTGCGGCCACGATAAACAATCTTGCTGGAGTTTGCTTCTACGGCAATCTCACTGCCGGTGCGGGTATTCAGCAGCGTCTCTCCGGGCCTGTTCTCCCGGGGCGCCTGAACGACCGTCAGCACATCGGTGGGCGCCTTGCCCGAGAGATCGGCGAGCTTCCAGCCGGACAAGGCCTGGAACCGCTCGTTGACATCGATGATCCGGCCTTCGCGCAGGATCAGCAATCCCTCCTGCGAGGCATTGGCAAGCCCGCGCAAATCCGTCAAGTGGCTTTGGACGAAGACCACGGCAAGTGCGACCAGGATAAGAGCCGTTGCCGCGACCACGACGATCGCGGCTAGAACCCGGGTGTCGAGCACCAATGTGGGAACCGCCTTGCCGGGGTCCGGCACGAGCGTAATGCTGCCCATCGAAATGAAGTGAAGGGTGCAGATGGCGAGAACGAAGACCAGCGATGAGCTGAGGAGACGCCTCATGCCCTTCAGATTGAAAAAAATATGGAAGGCGGCGCTCGACAGAAGCATTCCGGCAACGACTGCCGTCAGTGTCATTGCGGGATCGTAGAGGATGACCGCCTGTGTCTCGATTGCCTGCATGCCGGTCAGGTGCATGGAAGCGATGCCGATCGCCATCAGGACGCCGCCGCGGATATTGGAAAACCTTCCGTCACGTTGCGAACCGGCGAGCATCGCCAGCCACGAGCCTGCGACCGACAGGAGAAAGGAAAGCAGCGTCAGGTCGAGCGCGTAAGTGATCGGCGTGCCACCGTCATAAGCAAGCATCGCGATGAAATGCGTTGCCCATACGCCGGTGCCGAAAGCAAAGCCCGACGCGCCGATCCAGACCTTGCGCTGCCCGGCGTCGCACTCCTGGGCACGGGAAAGCAGCAGCATCGCCGCCATGGCGCCAACCAGGCAGACTGCGGCCGCCACGATAATCAGGCGCCAATCGTGATTGTCGCGAATACATGCAATGACCGAAAACATCTGCGCGCCCCCCGAACAGCTTATTTTCGGCCGATGCTATTTAGGTTATGCTAATTAACGGTAAATTGAATTAGGTCTTTCTTTATTATCGCGACACGCCCTTACACAAAAACCGAATTGCGTTGTTTCAGCATGCTTGCGCGCCGGCGATTTTTACTTTTTCCGCCTCGCCTGCTTTCCCGGTTTGGTCTATCGTCCCGCAAAATTTCGAAAAGGAGTCGAAAATGGCCGACATACAACCGGTTCTTTCGCGTGCGGACGAGAATCTTTCATCGAGCCTCGAAAAACTGTTCGAACTGCTGCGCATCCAGTCGATTTCCACCGATCCCGCCTACAAAGCCGAATGCCGCAAGGCCGCCGAATGGCTCGTCGCCTATCTCCAGACGCTCGGCTTCGAAGCCTCCGTTCGCGACACGCCAGGCCATCCGATGGTCGTCGCCCACCATGCCGGCGCGTCCGTTGAAGCGCCGCACGTTCTGTTCTATGGCCATTACGACGTCCAGCCGGTCGACCCGATCGAGCTTTGGGAAAACGACCCCTTCGAGCCGTCGATCAAGGATGTCGGCGACGGCCGCAAGATCCTGACCGGCCGCGGCACCTCCGACGATAAGGGCCAGTTGATGACCTTCGTCGAAGCCTGCCGCGCCTATAAGGAAATCAATGGCGCGCTTCCCTGCCGGATCACCATCCTTTTCGAGGGCGAGGAGGAATCCGGCTCGCCGTCGCTGAAGCCCTTCCTCGAAGCCAATGCCGCCGAGCTCAAGGCCGATTATGCGCTGGTCTGCGATACCGGCATGTGGGACCGCGACACGCCAGCGATCGCCGCAGCGCTGCGCGGCCTCGTCGGTGAAGAAGTCACCGTGACCGCCGCCGACCGCGACCTGCATTCCGGCCTCTTCGGAGGAGCTGCGGCCAATCCGATCCACATCCTCGTCGAGGCTCTCGCCGGCCTGCATGACGAGACCGGCCGCGTCACGCTCGACGGCTTCTACAACGGCGTTGAGGAAACTCCCGACAATATCAAGGCGTCATGGGAGACGTTGGGGAAGACCGCCGAGAGTTTCCTCGGCGACGTCGGCCTGTCCATTCCCTCCGGCGAAAAGGGCCGCTCGGTGCTGGAACTCACCTGGGCGCGGCCGACCGCCGAGGTCAACGGCATCTGGGGCGGATATACCGGCGAAGGCTTCAAGACGGTGATCGCCGCCAAGGCTTCGGCGAAGGTTTCGTTCCGGCTTGTCGGCACCCAGGATCCGGCCGCCATTCGCGAGGCTTTCCGCAGCTATATCAGCGCGAGAATTCCTGCCGATTGCTCGGTCGAGTTCCATCCGCATGGCGGCTCGCCGGCGATCCACCTCTACTATGATTCGCCGGTTCTGACCAAGGCGAAGACCGCGCTTTCCGACGAGTGGCCGAAACCCGCGATCGTCATCGGCATGGGTGGCTCGATCCCGATCGTCGGCGATTTCCAGAAGATGCTCGGCATGGAATCGCTGCTCGTCGGCTTCGGCCTCGCCGACGACCGCATCCATTCGCCGAACGAGAAATACGAGCTTGTCTCCTATCACAAGGGTATCCGCTCCTGGGTGCGGATTCTGCAGGCGCTTGCCGGCTGAAGTGCAACAAAAAGGCCGGTTGAAACCGGCCTTTCGTCATCCGCTCGCTCAGTGCCAGTTCATCCGTGGTCAAGGAGAAGCGGATATTGCAGTCAGACTGCCTCCGAAAGGTTAACGAATCGTTAACGGCACTCGGAGCGCACGGGCTTACCTGATATCCAAAGCGTAGCACCACTTCGGCAGAAATTTCCCCGTTCAAGCTACGTTCATGGCGGGCTGCGTATAAGCCGTTGAAAGACAAGGTGAATGATAACGCTCTCGCGAGGGCGGGCGGTCGTTTCACCTTTCCTTTCAGACCGCAGATGCCGGGCAAGTGCAGCCTGGCGCTGCCTCGAAATGCGCCTACGAGGAGTGAGAAAGCGTGAAAAATCTGTTTGCTAAAATCGCCGCCGCCGGCCTCTTCATGCTGGCGCCTGTGATCGCGCAGGCTGCCGAAGGCTATTCGACGGCGAACGTCAACATGCGCGCCGGCCCAAGCACCCGATATCCCGCCGTCGCGGTCATACCTGCAGGCTCTTCCGTCGAGATCCGCGGGTGCCTTTCCGACCTCAATTGGTGCGACGTAGAGTTCTACGGTGGCCGCGGCTGGGTCTCCGGCCAATATGTGCAGGTCCTCTATCAGCAGCGCCGCATCTATGTCGGTCCGCAATATTACCGTCCGCTCGGCATTCCGGTCATTCGCTTCAGCGTCGACAATTACTGGGATCGTTACTACCGCAACCGCGATTTCTATCGCGAGCGCGATCGCTGGAGCCGCGGCCCGGACTACTATTATCGCGACCGCGACAATCGGGACCGTGACAATCGCGATCGGGATTGGCGGGATCGCGATCAAGACGGCCGGGACCTCGATCGGAACTGGCGCGACAGGGATCGCAACCGGGACGGCGACAGAGATTCGCGCAATCGGGATCGCGACTGGCGCAATCGGGATCGCGACGGGCGCGATCGAGATCGCGACCAGGACGGGCGCAACGACAATCGACGAGACGACCGGAGAGATGGGGATCGCAGGCCTGATCGAAGGGATTTCGATTGCCGGCCCGGCGATCCCTCCTGCAACCAATGAGCTATAAGGTGGCGGCGCCTTCCCCTTCCGGGGCCTGACTGCCACCGGCGGACAGCCAAGAAAAAGCCCGGCGCTCCCATGAGGGATGCACCGGGCCTGATGTCGATCGGCGCGTGTTGAGGGGAGACGGCCGATCTTGCGCGAGACGTGAGGGGTTGTCCCGCTTCATTATAAACAATCGTGAAGCTTATTGGTTCCGTCGGTCGGATAGAAGATGCGCGGCGCCGGTTTCCGCCCTAAAATGCGATCCTCGACAATTTGATGTGAAAGCATCGTGATGCCCTTGTGCTGCGGGATTCTTTATTGCACTTTCGTGACGTTGCGGATCGATTTTATCCGTTCGAGGCTGGACCCCAAATGACGCAAGACTACCTGGCTTTCCCAAGGCTTTTCGGCGCTCGGTCAGTCACTATCGATGTTACCGTCTGGCATAAACACAATTCATTCCTTCCCGTGCGGCTTACCGATGGGGCGCGCCTCAATCCTTCCGGCCAGATCTGGCGCCGCTTTCATCTGGGCGAGTGGGAATATAAGCAGGACCCGGAAACGCTCGACGATTACGAGGCCCGCCAGTTCTGAGCGCACCCGGCGCGCCGCTATGCTTTCCATTGTTAACACCCCGTTAAATCGCCGCATTTACAGTTCAGTCGGGTGATCACGGCGCGCCTGCTGCACAATTCCCTAGACCGGAATCGGTTTAAGGATGAAATTGTGCAGCAGTCCAATGAGCTACAGCGTCCTTTGCGCGTCTTAAAGAAGCGCGACACTGTAGAAGCGCAGTTGGGCGAAGCCGGGCTTCGCGATCGAACATGGGGTGTGACCGGTCGGCGATGGCAGGCAGAGGCAGATCAGGCGACAGAATCGAACCGTCCTTCAGCGGCCGCCCGGCGCGCGACGATGGCGCGTTTTTCCTCGATGCCGATGACCGCATTGCCGGAAGCCGATCCACGCTGCGCGGCGGCTCAAAACCGCCGCCGCGCCCCGCCCCCCGGCGGCGGCGCGAGCCGCGAGAGCGCGAAGGCGGCGGCCTTTTCGGTTTTCTCCGCCGCGTGATCTACTGGTGCGTCGTACTGTTCATCTGGGCCGGCATCGGCATTGCCGGGCTCGTGGTCTATTATGGCTCACGCATGCCAAGCGCCAGCACATGGGCAATCCCGGAACGGCCGCCGAACGTCAAGATCACCGCCGTCGACGGCAGCGTCATTGCCAATCGCGGCGCCACCGGCGGCGAGGCGTTGTCGCTCGAAAATATGTCGCCCTATATTCCGGAAGCCGTCATCGCCATCGAGGATCGGCGTTTCTATTCGCATTTCGGCGTCGATCCGCTCGGCCTCGGCCGGGCTGTGGTGACCAACTTCACGGCTGGCCACATGGTGCAAGGTGGCTCGACATTGACGCAGCAGCTTGCCAAGAACCTCTTTCTCTCTCCCGAACGAACGCTGGAACGCAAGGTGCAGGAGGTGCTGCTCTCGCTGTGGCTGGAGCAGAAATACACCAAGGACCAGATCCTTGCGATGTACCTCAACCGGGTGTTCTTCGGGTCGAACGCCTATGGCGTCGAGGCGGCGTCACGTCGCTATTTCAACAAATCGGCGCGTGACGTGAACCTTGGCGAAGCCGCGGTGCTGGCCGGCCTGCTCAAGGCGCCGTCGCGGCTTTCGCCGGCCCGCGACGCCGACGCCGCCAATGCGCGCGCCCAGCTCGTGCTTGCGGCTATGCGCGAGCAGGGCTTCATCACCGATTCCGAGGTCAAGACCGCGATGTCGCAGACCCCGGCTTCGGCCAAGAGCTATTGGTCCGGCGCCGGGCACTATGTCGCCGACATGGTGATGGACGAGCTGCCGGGCCTGATCGGTGATGTCAAGGAAGACGTCATCGTCGATACGACCATCGACAAATCGCTGGAAAAGAAGGCCGAGCAATCGCTGGTCGACGTGCTCGACAAGGAGGGCGGAAAGCTCGATGCCTCGCAGGCCGCCCTCGTCTCGATCGACGGTACCGGTGCGATCCGGGCGCTCGTCGGCGGCAGGGATTATGCGACGAGCCAGTTCAACCGCGCCGTCAAGGCCAAACGCCAGCCAGGCTCCTCTTTCAAGCCCTTTGTCTATGCGGCAGCCCTCGAAAGGGGGCTGACGCCTTTTTCGGTGTTCAATGACGCGCCGATCCGGATCGGCGACTGGACGCCCGAAAATTACGAGAAGAAATACAATGGCGAAGTGACGCTGGCGACCGCGCTTGCCAAATCGCTGAACACGGTGGCCGCCCAGTTGGTGATGTATGACGGGCCGGATCAGGTGATCAAACTTGCCCACCGGCTCGGCATCGAAAGCGAGCTGCAGCCGAACGCCTCGATTGCGCTCGGCACTTCGGAAGTGTCGCTGATGGAACTCACCGCCTCCTATGCCGCCTTCATGAATGGCGGCTATAAGGCGACGCCGCACGTCATTCGGCGGGTGACGACCGCCGAAGGCAAGGTTCTCTACGAAAATACCTATGACAGCCCGCCACGCGTGCTGTCCGAGCAGATCGCCGCCGAGATGGACACTATGATGATGGGCGTCATCGACAACGGCACCGGCAAGAGCGCCAAGCTCCCCGGCTGGCAGGCGGCCGGAAAGACCGGCACGACGCAGAATTCCCGCGACGCGCTGTTCGTCGGTTTCACCAGCAACCTCACCACCGGCGTCTGGTTCGGCAATGACGACGGCAAGCCGATGAAGAAGGTCACCGGCGGCGGCCTTCCGGCCAAAGCCTGGAAAGAATTCATGATCGCCGCCCACAAGGGTCTTTCGCCGGCGCCGCTGTTCGGCAACGGCCAGTTGATCGGCGATCCGAACAATGGTCAGCCGATGGCGCAGACAGCTTCTGGTAATGGACAAGCGAGCAGCGGGCAACCGATGACGGCCGAGGCGCCGCCTTCGACGATCGGCGGCATCATTTCCGGCGTCTTCGGCGGCGACGACAGTGCCAACCGCTATCCGCAGGCGCCCGTTCGGCAACAGAATGTGAGCTCCGGCAACGGGCCGGTTCCTCCCGCCGACGTTGCCGAAGGCGGTGGCTCCGGCTACGACGGCATGGTGCCGCCCGGCGATGTCGGGGCGCCACAGTCGACGTCCTCAGTCCAGCCGCGGCGCACCACCCTGCTCGATCTGATCATGGGCCAGTGAGATCTTTTGCTGCATGGCCGGCACAAGCCGGAGGGCTTAGAAATCGGACGCTTTGCGGACGGCGGGCGGCAGCTTTCGTGATGACTGCAAAAATTGAATGCAACACATTCGTTTTGCTGGATTCCGGGCCATTTCTCGCCTTGCAGTCCAGAAAACCGCTCCTTATATACGCCGCATCACCGCAATCACGATTGCGTAATCTTAAGTAGACCCATCCCGTAAGGGGCTGTCACGGAATGCCTTCCCGGGGTTCAGACAGCTTGCTTCAAGGAGAGAATGACATGGCAAAAGTAATTGGTATCGACCTTGGAACGACGAATTCCTGCGTCGCAGTCATGGACGGCAAGGACGCGAAGGTTATCGAGAATGCGGAAGGTGCACGCACCACCCCTTCCATGGTGGCTTTTTCCGATGATGGCGAACGCCTCGTCGGCCAGCCGGCCAAGCGCCAGGCGGTCACTAACCCGACGAATACGCTCTTTGCAGTCAAGCGCCTGATCGGCCGCCGCTATGAAGATCCGACCGTCGAGAAGGACAAGCACCTCGTTCCCTTCACCATCGTCAAGGGCGACAATGGCGACGCCTGGGTCGAAGCCAATGGCAAGGGCTATTCGCCCGCTCAGATTTCCGCGATGATCCTTCAGAAGATGAAGGAAACCGCCGAATCCTATCTCGGCGAAAAGGTCGAGAAGGCCGTCATTACCGTTCCCGCCTACTTTAACGACGCGCAGCGCCAGGCAACCAAGGATGCCGGCCGCATCGCCGGCCTTGAAGTTCTGCGCATCATCAACGAGCCGACCGCGGCCGCACTGGCCTACGGCCTCGACAAAAAAGAAGGCAAGACGATTGCCGTCTACGACCTTGGCGGCGGTACCTTCGATATCTCGATCCTCGAGATCGGCGACGGCGTCTTCGAAGTGAAGTCCACCAACGGCGATACTTTCCTCGGCGGTGAAGACTTCGACATGCGTCTCGTCGAATATCTCGTCGGCGAATTCAAGCGCGACAACGGCATCGACCTGAAGAACGACAAGCTTGCCCTGCAGCGCCTCAAGGAAGCTGCGGAGAAGGCGAAGATCGAACTTTCCTCCTCGCAGCAGACCGAAATCAACCTGCCGTTCATCACCGCCGATGCCTCCGGCCCGAAGCATCTGACGCTGAAGCTGACCCGCGCCAAGCTCGAGAGCCTGGTCGACGATCTCGTCCAGCGTACGATCGCACCCTGCAAGGCCGCTCTCAAGGATGCCGGCGTTACCGCGGCCGAAATCGACGAAGTCGTTCTCGTCGGCGGCATGAGCCGCATGCCGAAGGTCCAGGAAGTCGTCAAGCAGTTGTTCGGCAAGGAGCCGCACAAGGGCGTCAACCCGGATGAAGTCGTTGCACTCGGCGCCGCTATCCAGGCCGGCGTTCTGCAGGGCGACGTCAAGGACGTGCTGCTGCTCGACGTGACGCCGCTGTCGCTCGGCATCGAGACGCTCGGTGGCGTCTTCACCCGCCTGATCGAACGCAACACGACGATCCCGACGAAGAAGAGCCAGACCTTCTCGACTGCCGAAGACAACCAGCAGGCCGTCACCATCCGCGTTTCGCAGGGCGAGCGTGAAATGGCTGCCGACAACAAGCTGCTCGGCCAGTTCGATCTCGTCGGCCTGCCGCCGTCGCCGCGCGGCATGCCGCAGATCGAAGTCACCTTCGACATCGACGCCAACGGCATCGTGCAGGTTTCGGCCAAGGACAAGGGCACCGGCAAGGAGCAGCAGATCCGCATCCAGGCTTCCGGCGGTCTTTCCGACGCCGACATCGAAAAGATGGTCAAGGATGCCGAAGCCCATGCCACCGAGGACAAGAAGCGCCGCGAAGGCGTGGAGGCCAAGAACCAGGCCGAAAGCCTGATCCACTCCACGGAAAAGTCGCTCAAGGATTATGGCGACAAGGTTTCCGAAGCCGACCGTACCGCGATTTCCGATGCGATTGCCGCGCTGAAGTCGGCGACCGAGGCAACTGAAGCCGATGCCGAAGACATCAAGGCCAAGACCCAGACCCTGATGGAAGTGTCGATGAAGCTCGGCCAGGCGATCTATGAAGCGCAGCAAGCCGAAGGCGGCGCTGCGGCCGGCGATGCCTCCGCGGAAGGCGGCGACAATGTCGTCGATGCCGACTACGAGGAAATCAAGGACGACGACCGCAAAAAGTCCGCGTAATCCGCGACGGCGTGGTTATGCTTCAACATCTGATCCGGCTGCTCACCATGGCAGCCGGAAATCCATTTCCGGGGTTTAATCCTTAATGGCAAAAGCGGACTTTTACGAAACTCTGGGTGTAGCCAAGACGGCGGACGAGAAAGAGCTGAAAAGCGCCTTCCGCAAACTGGCAATGAAATACCATCCGGACAAGAACCCGGATGACAAGGACGCCGAACGCAAGTTCAAGGAAATCAACGAAGCCTACGAGATGCTCAAGGACCCGCAGAAACGGGCGGCCTATGATCGCTACGGCCATGCGGCCTTCGAGCATGGCGGCATGGGCGGCGGTGGCGGCGGCGGCTTTGCCGGCGGCGGCTTCTCCGACATCTTCGAGGATATCTTCGGTGAGATGATGGGTGGCGGGCGGGCGCGCCAGCGCTCGTCGGGCGGCCGCGAACGCGGCGCCGATCTTCGCTACAATATGGAAATTACGCTGGAAGAGGCGTTCTCCGGCAAGACGGCGCAGATCCGCGTTCCCACTTCGATCACTTGCGATGTCTGTTCGGGTTCGGGCGCCAAGCCCGGCACCCAGCCGAAGAATTGCGGCACCTGCCAGGGATCGGGGCGCGTGCGCGCGGCACAGGGCTTCTTCTCGATCGAGCGGACCTGCCCGACCTGCCACGGCCGCGGCCAGATCATTCCCGATCCCTGCCCGAAGTGCCACGGCCAGGGCCGGGTAACGGAAGAGCGTTCGCTCTCGGTCAATATCCCCGCTGGCATCGAGGACGGCACACGCATCCGCCTGCAGGGCGAAGGCGAAGCCGGCGCCCGTGGCGGGCCGGCAGGCGACCTCTATATCTTCCTGTCGGTGAAGCCGCATGAATTCTATCAGCGCGACGGGGCCGATCTCTATTGCGCCGTGCCGATCTCAATGACGACGGCCGCCCTGGGCGGCACTTTCGACGTGGCGACGCTCGACGGCACCAAATCGCGCGTCAGCGTGCCCGAGGGCACGCAGGCCGGCAAACAGTTCCGCCTCAAGAGCAAGGGCATGCCGGTGCTGCGTTCGGCGCAGACGGGCGACCTCTACATCCAGATCCAGATCGAGACGCCGCAAAAGCTCACCAAGCGCCAGCGCGAGTTGCTGCAGGAATTCGAACAGCTGTCCTCCAAGGAGAACAATCCCGAATCGACGGGCTTCTTTGCCCGGATGAAGGAATTCTTCGAAGGCTGAGCCGCGTTCGACAGGTCCATCTCGAAAGCCGGGGGCGGAAACGTCTCCGGCTTTTTTGTTTCCGCGCGCCCGACGCTTCTGGAATTGTCCCGATCTGCAACATCGGCCGTTCATGCTGGGCGACATGTCCGGATTTGGCACGTCGCCCAGGCGGAACAAGACTTGCGTTAACGCCGCCAGATGATGGCGCTTGCAAGTTTTCGAAATGAATTCAGTCTCTGCCGTCAGCGCATAACCCGAAATCGGAACCGATATCCGGCAAGGACTATGCGGATTCAAAATGATAGAGCGTCCTCAGACGCGCGGGACAACCAAACCAAGGGTATCTGCCATGGCGCCAGCCTTTTCCTCTCAGTCCGAAGACGTCGACGTTCTCGCCGGCGCCATCTATACATGGTGCGCTGAACGCAACATCAAGCTTCGCAGTCAGCAGGGGCTTTCCATCGCCAGTATCGCGATCGACCTCTATCACGCCGGCCACCAGACGCAGGATGATCTGCTGATGGCACTGCACGAATGCGAGATCCACTAAAATGTCAGCGTTGAGACCACGAGCAAGCACGCTATCCCGGCGAGATCAGGCGGCGCTTTCGGTCGTTTCGCCACTCATGATCGTAACGATGGTTTTGACCGCTTCCTTGCCTGCCGGTGAATTCAGTCTGTCGTAGCTCAATGCAAGCGCATAGGCGTCGGGGCTGAGTTCGATACGGCCGCCGAATTGCGAAATGCCGGCTCCCTCGAAAAGAGCAGCGATATCGACATCGAGAAAAACTGCGATCTGATGCAGCTTGCTGGCGGAAACGCGGTTCGCGCCTTTTTCGTATTTCTGAATCTGCTGGAATGTCAGTCCGAGTGCTTCGCCAAGCTCGAGCTGGGAAACACGGCGAAGGGCGCGAAACTGTCTTACGTTGCGACCAACGATAATATCAACCGGATCTGGCACTTCATCACTCTCTGATACATAAACAGTGCGTTAACCATATCGATTTCATCAGATAACTCAACCCTACAGTTGCAAAATTCAACCGACTTTTTTTGGGCCTTACGTTACGTCAGCGGCGTGAAATATTGTCGCAATAAGCCGATTGTATGGCCTCGCAGTCACTGAACATGCTGGTGTCCATCGCGCGCCGATGACGTCGCGACATCCGTCTTCAGGTTGTATTTTTACTGAACATTCTGTTCCTTGCGGCATCGTGCCTGATGCGCGACCGGCAGCAGCAGCCATCCACGCCCGCGAAGCTGCGAGCCTTGCCATCAACGCCGCTTAGGCTTAGCTGTCACGCTTCACGAATCCGGACATTCGATGCCGCACAAGGTTTCTCTTTCCCGTTTGAGGCTGACAGACTTCCGCAACTATGCGGCGGCGGCCCTTGCCCTAGACGGCCGGCACGCCGTGCTGACGGGCGACAACGGCGCCGGCAAGACCAATCTCATGGAGGCGGTGTCACTGCTTTCGCCGGGCCGAGGGCTGCGCCGCGCCGCCTATGGCGACATCACCCGCGTCGGTGCAGCCGGCGGTTTTTCGATCTTCGCCGCGCTCGACGGCATGGAAGGCGAAGTCGAAATCGGCACCGGTATCGAAACAAGCGAGGAAGCCACCGCCCGCAGGCTGCGGATCAACGGTACCCCGGCCAAAACAGCCGACGAACTCACCGACCATCTGCGCCTCCTCTGGCTGACACCGGCGATGGACGGCCTGTTTACCGGCGCCTCCTCCGACCGGCGTCGCTTTCTTGACCGGCTGGTGCTGTCGCTCGATCCCGCCCATGGGCGCCGCGCCAGCGATTTCGAGCGTGCCATGCGCAGCCGTAACAAATTGCTGGATGAAGGTCGCTTCGACCCCTCCTGGCTTGCCGGCATCGAGCAACAGATGGCCAGCCTCGGCATCGCCATGGCGCTCGCCCGGCAGGAAATGCTCGGCCTGCTGACCCGGCTGATCGAGGAAACTCGCGAGAACTCGCCTTTTCCTTCAGCGTCGCTGCAGCTCTCGGGCTTCATGGACGGTCAGTTTTCGCGCCCCTCGGTCGACCTCGAGGACGATTATGCGGCGATGCTGGCCGAGAGCCGCTACCGCGACGCGGGTGCCGGGCGTACGCTCGAAGGGCCGCACCGGGCCGATCTGATCGTCCATCACCGGGAAAAGGCGATGGAGGCGGAGCGCTGCTCCACCGGCGAGCAGAAAGCGCTGCTTGTGGGCCTGGTGCTTGCGCATGCACGCCTCGTCGGCAATCTCACCGGCCATGCACCGATCCTGCTGCTCGACGAGATCGCGGCGCATCTAGACGAGAACAGACGCGCCGCGCTGTTCGACCTGATCGACGGGCTCGGCGGCCAGGCCTTCATGACCGGCACGGATCGCGTGATGTTTTCGGCGCTCGGCGACAGGGCGCAGTTCTTCACGGTGGCCGACGGAAGGGTGTTCGAATGACGGAGGCGGCTTTTCCCGATGTCGGGCGCCATGATAAGATCGGCGCCATGGAACCGCTCAGCCCCGACGAAATCGCCCGTTATCACCGCCACATCCTGCTTCCCGAGATCGGCGGCGCCGGCCAGCAGAGGTTGAAGGCCGCCCGGGTGCTGGTGATCGGCGCCGGCGGCCTCGGTGCGCCGATCCTGCAGTATCTCGCCGCAGCCGGTATCGGCACGCTCGGTATCGTCGACGACGACCGGGTGTCGCTGTCGAACCTGCAGCGTCAGGTGATCCATGATTCCGGCACGATCGGCGAGTTGAAGACGGAAAGTGCCGCGTCCGCCATCGCCAGGCTCAATCCGCATGTCCGGCTGATCCGCTTCGAGGAACGCTTTTCCCAGGAGAGCGCCCGCCGGCAACTGTCCGGCTTCGATCTCTTGATCGACGGTTCCGACAATTTCGACACGCGTTATACCGCCGCCGATGCGGCGGAGGAAGCGCGCATTCCGCTCGTCACCGGCGCTGTCGGGCGGTTCGACGGCTCGCTGACGGTTCTCAAACCCTATGAAAGTGCCGCGGACGGGACGCCCAACCCCAGATATCGCGATCTGTTTCCGGAAGCGCCGCCGGCGGGGCTCATTCCCGCCTGCGCCGAGGCCGGCGTCATCGGCGCGCTCACCGGCGTCATCGGCACAATGATGGCGATGGAGGCGATCAAACTCGTCACCGGCACCGGCGAACCGCTGGTCGGACGGCTGCTGCTCTACGACGCACTGAAGGCCCGCTTCGACACGGTCCGCTACAGACGAAGCCGCACAACACAAAGACAGGCCGGATGACGATTATTCCTCTCGATCATAGTTTCACGCGCTGGGACGAACTGCTCGCACTGATCCTCGCCTCCTTCGCTTCGATGAACGGCCGGATCGATCCGCCCTCCTCGGCGCTCAAGCTGACGGCGGAGTCGCTGGCCGAAAAGGCCAGGGCGGAGATCGGCCATGTCGCCCTCGACGGCGAAAGGTTGATCGGCTGCCTCTTCCTGCGGCCGGAGGCCGATTGTCTCTATGTCGGCAAGCTTGCCGTTCTGCCGGAGCTGCAGGGCAAGGGCCTCGGCAAACGGCTGCTGGCGATTGCCGAACAGACGGCAGCAAGGCTCGGACTTCCGGTTTTGCGGCTGGAAACACGCATCGAGCTCACCGACAATCACGCCGTCTTCGCCGCATGGGGTTTTTCGATAACCGCCGAAAAGGCGCATCCCGGCTTTTCCAGGACGACCTTCGTCGAGATGCGCAAGGCCCTTCCGCCTCAGATCCCGGTCGTCTGAACCAGCCCGGCTTCAGCGCCCCGGCAGCACCCGGTTCGGCGGCCTGTGGCCGTCGATGAAGGCGCGAATATTGATGATGACCTTGTCACCCATGTCGATGCGGCCTTCGATCGTCGCCGAACTCATATGCGGCAGCAGAACGACCTTACCATCATTGGCGAGCTTGACGAGCTTCGGGTTGACGGCAGGCTCGTTTTCGAAGACGTCGAGGCCGGCGCCGGCGATCCGGCCCTCCCTCAGAGCCTTGATCAGCGCAGCTTCATCGACCACGTCGCCGCGCGCGGTGTTGACGAGATAGGCGGTCGGCTGCAGCAGCGCCAGCCGGCGTGCCGAGATCAGGTGGAAGGTCGCCGGCGTCGACGGGCAATTGACTGAAACGATGTCGACGCGGGCGAGCATCTGGTCGAGGCTTTCCCAATAGGTCGCTTCCAGTTCGTCTTCGACAGCGGGATTGACGCGCTTGCGGTTGTGGTAGTGGATAGACAGGCCGAAAGCCTTGGCGCGGCGGGCGACCGCCGTGCCGATGCGGCCCATGCCGACGATACCGATGCGCTTGCCGTGTATGCGCCGGCCGAGCATCCAGGTCGGAGACCAGCCGGCCCATTCGCCGGGATTGTCGGTCAGCACGCGGGCACCCTCGCCGAGCCGTCTCGGAACCGCGAGAATGAGCGCCATCGTCATATCGGCCGTATCCTCGGTCAGGACGTTCGGCGTATTGGTGACGGTGATGCCCCTGCGCGCCGCCGCCTCGACATCGATATGGTCGGTGCC
Source organism: Rhizobium hidalgonense (assembly GCF_002914525.1). GTDB lineage: Bacteria > Pseudomonadota > Alphaproteobacteria > Rhizobiales > Rhizobiaceae > Rhizobium > Rhizobium hidalgonense. The sequence continues at coordinate 92,063 of NZ_LODW01000041.1, forward strand.
GTTGGAGAAGCTGGCGATCAGCTTCATCTGCGGCCCGGCCTGATCGATCAGCGCCGCGTCGATTCGATCGGTGACGGTCGGGACCAGCACGTCGGCGGTCCTGACCGCGGCGACAAGCTCGGGAACGGAACGCGGCGCGTCGTCGATGTTGAGCTCGGCGTCGAACAGCTCGCGCATGCGAGTTTCGACGGCATCGGGCAGCTTGCGGGTGATATAGACCTTCGGTTTTTTCTTCGCTGTCATGGCTGGCTGTGGTGCCTTGTTCAGAGGTCTTTAACCAAGAGGGGTGATAATTTTCCCATCCGGGCATTTTCTACCAGACCCGCACGCGAAGACAAACAAAACTCGCGCTGCAGGTGGGGAATGTCAGAGCCCGGACCGCGAACAGGCCGGGCCTGCCCGCGAATTCGAGCAAACGGAAACTTCCATGCGCAGCAAAGTCCTGAAGTCCTGCCTTGCCCTTGCCATCGCTCTGGCCGCATCCCTGGGAACCGTCGAATTTGCCCATGCGCAGGCTGCCAAGGGACCAAGCGGACTGCCATTGCCGCGTTTTGTCACGCTGAAATCCAAGCGCGTCAACCTGCGCATCGGCCCGGGAACGGATTATGCGGTGTCATGGATGTATCTGAAATCCGGCCTGCCGGTGGAGATCATCCAGGAATATGACAACTGGCGCCGCATCCGCGATGCCGACGGCACCGAAGGCTGGGTCAACCAGTCGCTGCTCTCAGGCCAGCGCGCGGCGATCGCCGCTCCGTGGATGAAGACGAAGGCCAAGGGCGTCTTCGTCAATCTGCGCCGCGAGGCGCAGCCCTCCGCGTCGGTCGTTGCCAAGCTGGAACCCGGCGTGATGCTGACGATCGGCGAATGCAACGGCGACTGGTGCCGCGCCGAAACCGACGGCGCCGCCGGTTGGGTGGCGCAGTCGGAGATCTGGGGCGCCTATCCCGGCGAAGCCTTCAAATAAGCCCAGCCTGTTTGGCGGCCTCGGAAAGCGAGGTCATCGGACGCGGGCCGATCTGCTGGATAACGATGCCGGCAGCCAGGCAGCCCAGCTTGCCGCAATCCTCCAGAGAGCGTCCCTGCGTATAGCCGTAGAGGAAGCCGGAGGCGAAGAGATCGCCGGCGCCCGTCGTGTCGACGACTTCCCTGATCCTGATCGCATCGACGTAATAACGCTCACGGCCCTTCAGGATGACGGCGCCATCCTCGCTCATGGTCACGGCGGCGATCTTGCAATCGGCGGCGATCCTGTTCAGCGCCTCTTCGAAATCGTCGGTTTCGTAGAGCGACAGCGCTTCCTGGCGATTGGCGAACACGATATCGACCTTGCCGGAGCGCATCAGATCGAGGAACTCGCCGCGATAGCGGCCGACGCAGAAGCTGTCGGACAGCGTCATCGACATTTCGCGGCCGTTTTCATGGGCGATGCGGGCGCAATCGAGGATGGCTTCCTTGGCGCGCGGCGGATCCCAGAGATAACCCTCGAAATAGGTGACCTTGGCGTCGGCTACGACGTCGGGTTCGACGTCTTCAGGGCCGAGCTCGACGCAGGCGCCGAGATAGGTGTTCATCGAACGCTCGCCGTCCTCGGTGACGAAAATCATCGAGCGCGCCGTCGGCGGGAAGGTGCCCTTGGGCTTTGTCTGGTAGTGCACACCCTGGGCGCGGATGTCGTGGGTGAAGATGTCGCCCAGCTGATCGGTGGCGACGTTGCCGAAATAGGCGGCCTTGCCGCCGAGGCTGGCAACGCCGGCCGCCGTGTTGCCGGCGCTGCCGCCGGAGGCTTCGAGCGCCGGCCCCATGCGCGAATACAAGAGTTCGGCACGCTCGGCATCGATGAGGTTCATCGCCGCCTTGGTGATCTTGTTATCAATGAGGAACTGGTCGTCGCAACGGGCAATGATGTCCACGATTGCGTTGCCGACTGTCAGAACGTCGAATCTTGTCATGAAAAGGGGAGTCCCGGATTAGTGATAGCCGGGGTTCGGTCTTAGCGAAATTTCCGCGGTTTGGAAGGATAAATGGTGGATGGCACCTCTATTTCTTCGCAAAACTGCCGTCTCTTCGTCATGCCCCTGTCATTTTCGAAATCTAGAAATAGTCGCAAGAAGACCGGCATGAGCAGCTTTCAGTTGCAGCCGGGCGTACGAGGGATGATCCCCTCGATCTTGACGGCGCGATGCTGACCACGGATGAACTGGCAGCTTCGCGATTGCTCCGGCAAGGCCGGAGCGGAAAAGCGGGCGATGCCCGCTTTTTTTGTTTCTCGGATACCACGGCTGCCGGATCAGGCTGGTTTGCCTTTTCAATCCAGACGGTTTGCTGTTAGAGGTCGGATACTCCCCCGCGCAGAGCAGCCCTCCTCATGTCAGCCATCATTCTCGACGTTCTTCCCATCTTCATCCTGATCCTCATCGGCTGGGTGATCGTCCGCAGCGGCTTGATGGCATCGAATGTCGGCGAAGCGCTCAGCGAATTCGTCTTCAAGATCGCCGTGCCGCTGCTGCTCTTCCGCACCATCGCCGAGGCGGATTTTCACGGCGCCTCGCCCTTCCGACTGTGGATCGTCTATTTCTCAGGCGTTGCCATTACCTGGGCGACCGGCCATATCGCCGCGACACGCCTCTTCGGCCGCGACGAGCGGATCGGCGTGCTGGCCGGCGTTTCCTCGGCTTTCGCCAATAATATCTTCATCGGCCTGCCGCTCGTCGAGCGCACCGTCGGCGACGAGGGGCTGGTGGCGCTGTCGATCCTGCTTGCCGTGCATCTGCCTGTCATGATGGTCGCCGGCACGGTGCTGATGGAGCATGCCGAGCGCAAGATCGCCGGCAAAAGCGATCGCAGCATGGTGCTCGTGCTTCGCCAGATCGCCGTCAATCTCGTGCGCAATCCGCTGGTGATCGGGCTTGCGGCCGGTATGGCCATGCACCTTTCCGGCCTCACCATGCCGGTAACCCTGGCAACCGTCGTCAAGCAGATCGCCGGCATTGCCGGCCCGGCGGCGCTGATCTCGCTCGGAATGGCACTGGAGAAATACGGCATCTCAGGCAATCTCGGCATCGCCAGCGTCACCTCGAGCCTGAAGCTGCTATTGCTGCCCGGCTGCGTATGGGCGGCGAGCCATCTCCTCGGCCTCAGTCCGGAATGGACGGCGGCAATCGTGCTGACGTCCTCGGTCCCCACGGGCGTCAACGCCTGGCTGATCGCCAACCGATTCGGCGTCGGCCATAGCATTGCCGCCTCGACGATCACCGTGACGACGGCGCTCGGCGCCATCACGGTCTCGCTCTGGGCCTATTTCCTGGGTGCCTGAACAGACTCCGCATAGCAAAAAGCCCGGCTTCGCGGGCCGGGCTTTCATGAGATGCGATTATTCCGTCCGCGTTACTGCGTCGCCGTCTTCGGATCCGGCAGCGGCACCGGCGAATCAGACAGTGTGTGCAGGTAGAGGATGACGTTGGCGCGGTCCTGATCCTTCGCCAGACCGGCGAAGCCCATGGCGGTGCCGGGAACGTCCTTCTTCGGCGCCAGCAGGAACTTGTTCAGAAATTCGAAGGTCCACTTCTCGCTGCTGCCCTTGGAGAAATCCTTCATGGCAGCGGAATAGGCAAAGCCCTCATGCGAGGCGATCGGGCGATCTACGACACCAAAGAGGTTGGGACCGACCTTGTTCGGTCCCCCTTTGGTGCCGTCATGACAGGCCTGACACTTCTTGAAGACCGTTTCACCGGCCTTGGCATCGGCAGAAGCGAGCAATTGCGCGATCGGAACGGCAGCAGCGGCAGGCGCAGCTTCGCCACCAGCGGCGGGCGCCTCTTCGGCAACGATCGCGAAACCTTCCTTTTCCGGTGCTTCGGAATGGAAGATCCCCTCGGACGCGATGGAGACCGACATCAGAACGAAAATCGTCCCGAGCAGTGCCCCCACGGCCGTATTGACGTATGAATTCATCTGCAATGCTCCCCTTGCAGCCGGCAGACCATAAACCGGACCATCTTGAAATCGCGCGGAACCTATGTCTTTTGGCTGATCGTTGCAACTGTCTAAATGGTCTTGAGCGTGAGACTTTTTGACACTTTTCAGCCCGGAATAGAAGGCCCGACCCATGAGTGATTCAAATTTAGACGGCGTGCTCGTATTGATCCCGGCGCGGATGGCCTCCACCCGGCTGCCGGGCAAGCCGCTCGCCGATATTTGCGGGCTGCCGATGATCGTCCAGGTGGCGTTGCGCGCCAAAGAGGCAGCCATCGGCCGCGTCGTCGTCGCCGTCGACGACGACCGGGTGTTCGATGCGGTTTCTGCCGCCGGCTTTGAAGTCGTCATGACCAGCAGCGATCATCAATCGGGTTCCGATCGGATCTTCGAAGCGCTGACCAAGGTCGATCCGGACGGGAAGGCGAAATTCATCGTCAACGTCCAGGGCGATCTGCCAACGATCGATCCGGAAACCGTGCGCGCGGCTTTGCGCCCTCTGGAGAACGAGGCGGTCGATATCGGCACGCTGACAACCGAAATCGACAATGAGGCAGACAAAACAGCGCCGCACATCGTCAAGGTCGTCGGTTCGCCCGTTTCCGACACCCGACTGCGCGGGCTCTATTTCACCCGTGCCACCGCGCCTTACGGCAAGGGTCCGCTCTATCATCATATCGGCCTTTACGCCTATCGGCGCGCCGCGCTCGAACGGTTCGTCTCGCTCGGGCCATCGACGCTCGAAAGGCGCGAATCGCTGGAGCAGCTGAGGGCACTGGAGGCCGGCATGCGCATCGACGCTGAGATCGTTGACACGGTTCCGCTCGGTGTCGATACTCCCGCCGATCTCGAAATAGCGCGGCGCATCCTCTCCGCAAAGTCGAACTGACGGAACCATCATGAACATCAAGACCAACAGGATCGCCTTTCAGGGCGAATTCGGCGCCAATTCCGACATGGCCAGCCGGGACATGTTCCCGACCATGGAGCCGCTGCCCTGCCAGACTTTCGAGGATGCATTCACGGCGGTCGACAACGGCGACGCCGATATCGCGATGATCCCGATCGAGAATACGATCGCCGGGCGCGTCGCCGATATCCACCATCTGCTGCCGGAATCGCGTCTCCACATCATCGGCGAGTATTTCATGCCGATCCGCTTCCAGCTGATGGTTCTGCCGGGGGTGACCAAGGACGAAATCCGCACGGTGCACAGCCATATCCACGCGCTCGGCCAGTGCCGCAAGATCGTTCGCGCCAATGGTTGGAAGCCTGTGATTGCCGGCGATACGGCAGGCGCGGCCAAGCTCGTGAAGGAAACCGGCAACCGCTCGATGGCCGCCTTGGCGCCACGCCTTGCCGCCGATCTCTACGGGCTCGAGATCATCGCCGAAAATGTCGAGGATACCGAAAACAACGTCACCCGTTTCGTCATCCTCTCCCGCGACGAGGAATGGGCGCAACGCAATTCGGCTGAGGAAAAAGTCGTTACCACCTTCGTCTTCAACGTCCGCAACATTCCGGCCGCGCTCTACAAGGCGCTCGGCGGCTTTGCCACCAACAACATCAACATGACGAAGCTGGAAAGCTACCAGCTCGGCGGAAAATTCGTGGCGACGCAGTTCTATGCCGATATCGAAGGCCATCCGAACGATCCGAATGTGCGCCGGGCATTGGAGGAACTACGGTTCTTCTCGGAGAAAGTCCGCATCCTCGGCGTCTACAAAGGGCATGCGATGCGAGGCCTGCTATAACAGGCCTCGCCCTCCGGCATTATTTGTCCGGTTCACAAACCCGCAGGCGATGGCCGTCCGGATCGAGCACGACGAAGGTCGGGCCGAAGTCCAGTTCGGTCAGCTCCTGGGCGATCGGCAGGCCGCGGCCGCGCCAATCGTCATAGTGCCGTGCGACGGCATTTTCACCGGCGACCATGAAGGCTACTTCGCCGCGATTGCCGATGGCGGAAGGCTGCGGCTCGACCTTGCTGCGCCGCCAGAGGCCGAGGGTGAAGCCGCCCTCGAGTGGGAAGGCGACGAAATTCGGCGCCTCCACGGCCGGCTCGCGATTTAGCAGGTTCCGATAGAAGCTGGCGCTTTCTGCCGGGTCCTTGACGTAGAGAATTATCAGATTGGGGCTGGTCATTTCGGCTCTCCCTTTTGCTGTCAATGAAGCCGGGACGAGTGATCATCTGCTGCCAATTCATGGCAGCAGGATGCAGCGGGCGTTAGCAAAGCAACGCCCCTGTTTCGTCTGGCGGAATGTCGATGGTGATGAAGTGGATTAGAGTGGGAAACGGTCTTCGCGGCGCGGGCCGCGCCCATCCATGAAGCCGAGGTCGCGCTTCCGGCAATCTGGTGCCGCCTCGATATCGAGGCTGGTGTGGTTTGCACTGCGAATCCGAAAGACGCCCATGACCCGGCGCAGAAGACCGCGGTGCCCGGACTGCCCGACATCGGCAAAAGTTTCGGCCGAAATTACATCGGCAAAGGTGTCAACTGCAAAACGGTCGCTGTCTTGATGGAAGACTAGAGACGTTGCCATGATCAGTACTCCTTTCCCAGCGCATCGGCACGATGCGCGAAACTTAGTGCTACAGCGTCCTTTGCGCGTCCAAAGACGCGCGGCGCTGTAGTGGATTGGTACTGATAATAACCCCACCTGCTGACAATTTATGGCAGCAGCATTAGCTCTCGACGGGCACGTCCTGCGTTTCGCGCCATTCCTTGAGGAGCACGGTGCGGCGGCGCGGATAACGCACTTCGTGCAGCGCCATGTCGATGATGCGGTCGGTGCGGAAATGGCGGAAATCCTGGCGCAGTTCGCACCAGGCCATGACGACCCGCACATGTTCGAAATAACCGAGCGCGAAAGGCCAGACGCGGCGGCGCGAGATTCGGCCCTGCTCGTCGCCGTAGTGCAGTTCGAGGATACGCTCGAGGCGGATCGCCCTGCGGATGGCCGAGACATCTGCGCTGTCCTCGTCCCGGCGTTTGGGGCCGACGAAGAGGGCGGCTGAATCGATCATCTCGCGCATATCGGCCGGCAGCACGGCGGCAATCTTGGCCAGCGCATCGGCGCCGGCGCCGGCAAGACGCGGTTCGGCGGCGCGGGCGACCCAGCGCGAGCCGAGCACCAGTGCCTCCAGTTCCTCTTCGGAAAACATCATCGGCGGCAGCATGAAGCCCGGCTTCAACACGTAGCCGATGCCGGCTTCGCCCTCGATCATCGCCCCCTGGGCCTGCAGGCTGGCAATATCGCGATAGAGCGTGCGCAGGCTGACGCCGGTTTCCTCTGCAAGCACGATGCCTGTCACCGGGCGCCGGTAGCGCCGGAGCGTCTGGAGCAGCGTCAGCAGCCGTTCCGAGCGCGCGACCGGCATGGCGTTACCGCTTCCACTCCACCCAGTCGCGCATCAGGCGGTGGGCGATCGCCCCTTTCGGCGGCGAGGCCTTGCCTGTCGCGCTCGGGCGTTCCAGCATTTCGATGGTTTCCTCGCGGGTGAACCAGCGGCAATCCTCCAACTCGGTCTCGTCGCGGGTAATTTCGGTGGATTTGGCCTCGGCATAACAGCCGATCATCAGCGAATGCGGCATCGGCCAGGGCTGTGAGGCGTGATAGCGGATGCGGCCGGTGCGGATGCCGGATTCCTCCAGCGTTTCGCGGCGCACGGCATTCTCGATGGTCTCGCCGGGTTCGACGAAGCCGGCAAGGCAGGAATACATGCCGGGCGCGAAATGCGGGCTGCGGCCGAGGAGGCAGAGGTCGCGCTGTTCATCGATCGTCAACATAATGACAACCGGATCGGTGCGGGGAAAGATCATGTGTTCGCAGGCGGTGCAGACACGTTTGTAGCCGCCGATGTGGATCTCCATCGCTGAGCCGCAGCGGCCGCAGAAGCGGTTGTCGCCATTCCAGCGAATGAGGCTTGCGGCCTGGGCGAATTCGCCGAGCAGCACCTCGTCGATCAGCATTTCACGAAACAGCGTACGACCGTCGGCGGGCTTGTAGTGGCTGGTCAGATCATCGACGTCGATGGCGACGGGAACGGCAAGGCGCGGTTCGCCTGATTTGCGGTAGCCGAGAAGCACGGTCTCGTCCCAATCCGGCTGCAACTCCTTGAGCTCGTAGCGGGCAAAAAGCGGATCGAGCACCTGGCCGTCATGCTTCAACACCAGCTTGTCTCTGGCGAAGGCGAAGATATGGGTGCCTTCCCTCGCCAGCGCCTTTTCGACGGAGTGTTCGTCGCGATGCTCGGAATCGCGATTGAGATCGTTGGCGGCAAAGGCCGTGAGATTGCTGGGTTCGGGATGCGGCACGTCCGAATAGAAAAGCGAATGACTCATGATGAAAGGGCTTCCCGCAGCTTCGCTATGAATTCGTCTCTCTTTCCGTCTTCGTATGGCTCCGCGCGCCCGAAGCCCCAGACGGGACCCGGCCAGTTGGCATCGCCTTCGAAGCGGGCAATGACATGAACATGAAGCTGGCGGACGATATTGCCAAGAGCCCCGATATTGATTTTTGTCGCGTCGGTGATCTTCTTCAATGCATTGGCGACGAGCTCCGTCTCGAAGGCAAGCAGCACCTGGTCGAGCGGCGTCAGCTCGAAGATTTCGGTAATTTCAGCCCGGCGCGGCACGAGAATGAGCCAGGGCCAGCGGGCATCCTTCGACAATCTCAGATCGCAGAGACCCGTGACCATGATGCTGGTGCTGTCGTTTTCCAGCCGGGGATCGAGCGCGAAACCTTTCAAAGGGCATTCCTCCTGTCTTTTCCTACGACTAGCAGTTTTTTTGGATGTTGGCTTGCTTTTGATGACGATATTGCCGATATGTGCATTCGGGAGGTTGGTGGTGGACGAGCCACTCGCCAACCGGGTCAGGTCCGGAAGGAAGCAGCCCTAACGAGCCCGGCACGGGTCATCGTGCCAGCCTCCCACCTTCTCTCCACGAAATGCCCGACGATCCCGGGCGACAAGCAGGGCGATGAGCGACACCGAGCGACAGTCAAAAGATGCCGCCTCGACGGGCACCGGATACCGGGTGCTGGCTCGCAAATACCGCCCCAAGGATTTCACGGACCTGATGGTCGGCCAGGAGCCGATGGTCCGCACCCTCACCAACGCCTTCGAGACCGGCCGCATCGCCCAGGCCTATATGCTGACCGGTGTACGCGGCGTCGGCAAGACGACGACGGCGCGCATCCTGGCGCGGGCACTGAACTACAAGACATCAGATATCGACAAGCCGACGATCGATCTGCGCGTGCCCGGCGAGCACTGCCAGGCGATCATGGAAGGCCGCCATGTCGACGTGATCGAGATGGATGCCGCCTCCCATACCGGCATCGACGATATAAGGGAGATCATCGAGCAGGTGCGCTACCGCCCGGTTTCGGCGCGCTACAAGGTCTATATCATCGACGAAGTGCACATGCTGTCGACGCAGGCCTTCAACGGCCTGCTGAAGACGCTGGAAGAGCCGCCGGAGCATGTGAAGTTCATCTTCGCCACCACCGAAATTCGCAAGGTGCCGATCACCGTGCTGTCGCGCTGCCAGCGCTTCGATCTGCGCCGCATCAGCGCGTCGGATCTCGTCGGGCTGTTTTCGACGATCGCCGCCAAGGAAGGCATCGAGGCGGAAGGCGACGCGCTGGCGATGATCGCGCGCGCCGCCGAAGGATCGGCACGCGACGGCCTGTCGCTGCTCGACCAGGCGATCGCCCATGGCGCAGGCGCCGTGCAGGCTGAGGCCGTGCGAGGCATGCTCGGCCTGGCCGACCGCGCCCGGATCGTCGATCTCTTCCAGCATGTCATCAAGGGCGATGTCGCCGCTGCCCTCGGCGAATTCCAGAACCAGTACGAGGCCGGCGCCAATCCGGTGGTGGTGCTGACCGATCTCGCCGATTTCACCCATCTGGTGACACGGCTGAAATATGTGCCGGATGCGGCAAGCGACCCTTCGCTCAGCGAAGTCGAGCGCACCAAGGCGGCGGAATTCGCCAAGGGCGTCGCGGTCACGACGCTGTCGCGCATCTGGCAGATGCTGCTGAAGGGCATTCCGGAAACGGAAGGCTCGTCGCGGACGGCGGGTGCTGCCGAAATGGTGCTGATCCGGCTTGCGCATGCGGCGCATCTGCCGGCGCCTGAGGACGCGGCACGGCGGCTTGCCGAATTTTCCGGCGACAATGCCGGCTCGCGGCCCTCCTCGCCGCCTTCCGGCAATGGCGGCGGCGGCACGCGTGTTCCCTATCAAAGCAGTGTCGCGGCGCGCGCGCCTGAAATCGCGCCGAGCAAGCCGCAGCCTTCGGCGCCCGTAACGATGCTGCGCGCCGTGCCGAGCAGCCAGCCCGAGACGATGCCTGTCGGGCGGATCGAGACGAAGCCGGCCGAAGCACCGAAGCCGCTCGTATCGGTCAATTCGATCGGCGATATCGTCGATCTTGCCGCCGAGAAGCGGGACGTCAAGCTGAAGGCGCTGGTGCGCAACTTCGTGCGGCCCGTGCGCATCGAACCCGGCCGGCTTGATGTGAACCTCACCGAGGGCGCGCCAGGCACGCTGCTGAATGAACTTGCCGTCAAGCTCAAGGAATGGACGGGCATCCACTGGATCGTCAGCACCAGCCGCGAAGAAGGCCGGCCGACGATGGTGGAGGCGGAAACCAAGGCTCAGCAACAGCGCGTCAGCGATGCACGCCAGGACCCTGATGTCGCGGCGATCCTTGCGCAGTTCCCAGGCGCCAAGATCATTGACGTGCGCGTCAGGGCGCCGACGCCGGAGGAGGAAGCGGAAGAGGCGACACCGCCAGCCGCCGCCGAATCGGAAGACGGTGATATCCTGCCCGGCGACGACATAGAATTCTGATCTCAAGAAGGAGTGAGACGATGCGCGACATCATGGGCATGATGGGCAAAGTCAAGGAAATGCAGGCCAAGATGGAGCAGATGCAGGCGGAGATCGCCGAGCTCGCCGCCGAAGGCAAGGCAGGCGGCGGCCTCGTCACCGTCATCATCTCCGGCAAAGGCGAACTGAAGAGCCTGAAAATCGACCCGTCGCTGTTCAAGGAAGACGATGTCGAGATCCTCGAGGACCTGATCGTCGCCGCCCACAAGGACGCCAAGGACAAGGCCGAAGCGCTCGCCGCCGAAAAGACCAAGGCGCTCACCGCCGGCCTGCCGATCCCGCCCGGCTTCAAGCTGCCGTTCTGAGTTAGACGCAAGCTGGTCAATGCACCGCGCATAGGCGCAGCGCTCAGTACTGGGATTCCAGCATGGCACGCAGCTTGTAGTGAATAGGGGCGGCAAGGTATCGCGCCCGGTCCGGCTCCGGAAGCCGTCGGCCAAATGTTTCCATCAGTTCCGACATCGTCACCTTCACTCCGGAAAACGGCCGATGCGCCACCAGCATTCCGGCCTCGGCCACGCCGGCTTTGATGACCCGGCAATAGATGCCGGGGCGGGCGGCGGCGGTGTAGCGTTTGGCGAACTTCGGATCGTTCATCCTGGCGGCAAAGGTGGCGCAAGGGATGCGGCACGATGTGGCTTCGAGGATGAGATCGCCTGAGATGAAGCGGTCACCGACGGAGACGTCGCGATTGTCGAGATCCGAGATCACCATGTTTTCGCCGAAGGTGCCGGGCTCGTAGGGCCGGCCGAGCTCGCCGCTCCACCAGTCGAGTGTCAGCGATCCCTCGACATAGACTGCCTGATCGATGCCGCCATGATGCTTTCGGTTGCAGATGGCATCACCGACGAGGCCTTCGGCATCGATCATCATCGCGCCGTTGACGGCATGTTTGAAGATGCCGGTCTTGTAGCTCTTGCCGGGCAGTCTTTCCGGATTGCCGGTGCAGAGCGCCAGGATTTTCATGGGATTGCCGATCCTTCCGCGATTCCGTTTTCGTTCCATATCAGTTAAGAACGGCGCATGGCAAAACGAGTCACCGGCCCCGAAATCGAAAAACTCATCCAGCTACTGGCAAAGGTGCCGGGCCTCGGGCCGCGCTCGGCGCGCCGGGCGGCACTGCATCTGATCAAGAAGAAGGATCAATTGCTCGGCCCGCTGTCGAATGCGATGGGCGAGGCCTATGACAAGGTGAAGATCTGCTCGCACTGCGGCAATGTCGATACGGTCGACCCCTGCACCGTCTGCACCGACACCCAGCGCGACCAATCCATCATCATCGTCGTCGAGGACGTCTCGGACCTTTGGGCGCTGGAGCGGGCGGGCGCGATGAACGCCGCCTATCACGTGCTCGGCGGCACGCTGTCGCCGCTCGACGGGATCGGGCCTGACGATCTCAATATTCGCGGGCTGATCGACCGGATCGGCGAAGGCGGCATCCGGGAACTGATCATCGCCGTCAATGCCACCGTCGAGGGTCAGACGACGGCGCATTACATTACTGATCAGTTGCAGGGGCTCGACGTGAAGATCACCCGGCTGGCGCATGGTGTGCCGGTTGGCGGCGAACTCGACTATCTCGACGAGGGCACACTTGCCGCGGCATTGCGGGCGCGGACGGTGATATGAGAGGTTTGCGTATGCCGGAAGATTCCCCCCTCTGCCCTACCGGGCATCTCCCCCACAAGGGGGGAGATCAGCTGGGGGCGCCCTCTTGCCCCGGTCAAACGCCGCAGATGTTCGGAGCCGTTTGGCACACAATCAAGAATTCGCGAAGCTGGCGCGTCTTGCCGATCTCCCCCCTTGTGGGGGAAATGTCCGACAGGACAGAGGGGGGTGTTCCACGACGGCTCCGACTCTTCACACTTGCTTTGATGGCCAGTCTCCTCCCGCTCTCCGCCTACGCAGCCCCATCGAAAGCCGATGTCGAGGCGCAGTTCGAAAGCTGGGTGCAGAAGGACCTTTGGCCCGAAGCAAAGGCGGGCGGTATTTCCGAAAAAACCTTCCAGGCCGCATTCTCCGGCGTCACGCTGAACTGGAACCTGCCCGATCTCGCCCCGCCCGGCTTCCCGCCGCCGAAGGAGCAGAGGCAGACGCAGGCAGAATTTTCCTCGCCCGGTCCCTATTTCAACGAGGACCAGCTGAAGCGGCTTGCCGCAACGGGGCGTGGTTTTGCCGCGCAATATGGCTCGACGCTGAAACGGATCGAAAAGACCTATGGCGTGCCGGGCTCGATCGTGCTGGCCATCTGGGGTCGTGAGACCGGCTTCGGTGCCGCGAAGATCCCGAATTCGGCGGTCGAGGTGCTGGCGACCAAGGCGTTCATGTCGACGCGCAAGGAGATGTTCCGCACCGAACTGGTGGCGGCCCTGCATATTCTCGACGGCGGCGATGTGACGCCCGCCGAATTCAAGGGCTCTTGGGCCGGCGCGCTCGGCCAGCCGCAATTCATGCCGACGAGTTATCTGAAATATGCCGTCGATTTCGACGGCGACGGCCACCGCAATATCTGGACCTCGGTGCCGGATACGCTCGCCTCGATCGCCAATTATCTGGTCAAGAAAGGCTGGCAGCGCGATCGCGACTGGGGCTTCGAGGTGTCGATACCTCAGGCGGTCTCCTGCGCCCAGGAGGGACCCGATCTGGCGAAACCGCTTTCGCATTGGGCCTCGCTCGGCATCGAGCGCATCTCGGGCAAGGACTTTCCGTCAGCAGAGATGAAGGCTCAAGGGATGATGCTGGTTCCGGCCGGCCGCGACGGACCGGAGTTTATCGTCACGCCGAATTTCTACGTCATCAAAGAGTACAACAACTCCGACCTCTACGCGCTCTATATCGGCAATCTCGCCGACCGGATCGCCGCCAATGGCGGCGCCTTTGAGGGCCGATGGGGCGATGTCGGCAAAATGCTGCGCTCGGATGTCGCCGCCATGCAAAAGGCACTGGAACGGCAGGGCTACGATGTCGGCGGCTCCGACGGATTGCCCGGCTACAAGACGCGGCGTTCGATCGGCCAGTGGCAGGCCAAGAACGGCATGAAGCCGACCTGTTTTCCCGAAGCGACGATGAAGGGCAAGCTGAAGTAGGCGGCTTCAGAGTGCGCGCTTCATCCCCTCGTGGCTCGCCACGAAACCGAGCTTCTCATAGAAGTGGATCGAGTCCTTCCGTGTCTTGTCCGTTGTCAGCTGCACGAGGCCGCAGCCGCGCGCGGCGCATTGGGCGACCGCCCATTCGATAAACTGGGAGCCGAGGCCCGAGCCGCGAACATCTCCAGCGACACGCACGCTTTCGATCTGGCCGCGCCACATGCCCGTTCTCGACAGACCGGGCAGAAAACTCAGCTGCAGACAGCCGACGACCCGATCGGAAGCGTCGCTTGCGACGGCCAGCAGCTGATTGACGTCCGCCTCGATCGCAGTGAAGGCCGAGAGATAACGCGCATCGACGAGGTCTGAAACGATCTCCCTGGTAACGCCGAGATCGTCGTCGGCGAGCAGCCGGACGATTGCGGCGAGATCGGATCGGCGGGCGCGCCTGAAGCGATAGATGGCTGATCTATGCATAGTCGTCTCAATGATGCAGATCGATCGGCGCCTTGTGAAAGACGTCGTCATCCGGCGGAATGGCCTGGCGCTCGATCATGCGATGGACATGCGGGGGACCCTCGCCGCGGTGCAGCGCGCGGAGCCTGTCGATGTTTTCGGCGTCGGCCTGCGTGCGGCGCTGATTGTGTCTGATATATTCGACCCAGGTCGGCGTATGATAGCTTTCCGTCCACAGGCCGGGGTTTTCGAGATCGCGCATCAACGCCCAGTGACGGGCGCCGTCCCGGATGCGGATGCGACGGCGCTCGACCATCAGCGCCATGAACTCGGCAAGGTCGGCATCGGCGATGTCGTAATCGACCTGTATGACAATCGGGCCGCTGCGCGGCGTGATGTCGAGGCTCAAGGCCGGCGCGGTGAAGCGGTTCAGCGGATCGAGGTTGAGCGAGGCAAAGGCCGGCATGGAAAAACGCAGGCCAATGGCGATGCCGAGCAGCATGACGACGGATGACATCAGCAGCGCATCGGCGACGCCATAACGATCGGCGGCAATACCCCACAACCAGCTGCCGCCGGCGATGCCGCCGAAGGTGACGGTCTGGTAGAGCGACAGCGCCCGGCCGACCACCCAGCGCGGCGTCGACAGCTGGACGATGGTGTTGAAGAGCGAAAGTGCCGAAACCCAGCAGGCGCCGGAGACGAGCAGCCCGGCAGAGGTGAGGACGGCGCTTGGGCTGAAGGCGGCGATGACGGCGCTCAGCGCAAAGCCGGTAAAGGATAGGCGGATGATCATCTCGCTTGAGAGCATCTGGCGCAGCCGCGCATTCAGCACGGCGCCGCCGATCGCGCCGATGCCGAAAGCACCGAGCATGAAACCATAGGTCAGCGGACCGCCACCGACGAGATCGAGCGCGACGACCGGCAGCAGCGCCAAGATGGAACTGGCGCCGATGCCGAAGAGCAGTCCCCTGACGAGAACCTTTTCGAGATTGGGCGACATCGAGACATACCGCAGGCCGGCGAAGATGGCGCTGCCCAGCGCTTCCCGCGGCAGCGTTGAGACGGGCGTGCTCGGGCGCCAGCGCATGAGGGCATAGATCAGGGCGAAGTAGCTCACGGTGTTTACCGCGAAAGCTGCTGCAGCACCTGCGGCTGCGACGATGACGCCGCCGATCGCCGGGCCGACGCTGCGGGTGATGTTGAAACCCATGCTGTTTAAGGTGACGGCGCCCGGCAGATCGGCGCGCGGCACCATGTCGCCGACCGAGGCCTGCCAGGAGGGATTGTTGAGCGCGGTGCCGCAGCCGATCAGGAAGGTGAAGAAGAGCAGCAGCCAGGGGGTGATCCAGCCGAGTAGGGCTGTGGCCGTCAGCAGGGCCGAGACGGTCAGCATCATGCATTGTGCCGTCAGCATGACCCGGCGGCGGTCATAATTGTCGGCCAAGGCGCCCGATATCAAGGAAAACAGCATGATCGGCAGCGCCGTCGAGGTCTGCACCAGCGCCACCATATCCTCCGAGGCGGTGATCGTCGTCATCATCCAGGCAGCACCGACCGCTTGGATCAGTCCGCCGAAATTCGATGACAGGCTGGCGAACCAGATGGTACGGTAAGTATCGTGCCGCAAAGGCGCCAAGGTCGACGAAGTGTAGGCCACGATTTCTCCCGCTTTTGTTATTGCGCCCGAACGGCAATATATGCGCAAGAGAGGCGCTGGCCATAGGCCCGCCGACGTCGCCCGGCGCGAATTGACCGAATCGGTCGCAGACCTTGCAATTTCAGAAAAACCCGACTATATGGCTCTCAAATTCTTGATCGCTTGATGAAGAGTGGGCCGCAAGGACCCGCTCTTTTTTATTAGCGCGATCGCTAAAAAGCATGAAATTGCGAGGAGCGCACCGCTTGTCGGACATGACAAACGCAGGCAACGAAGTTGAGCCGCGGCTGATTACCGAAACCGGGCTCGACCAGCGTCTTGCCGATATCATCGAACCCGTTCTCGTCGGCCTGGGCTTCCGGCTGATCCGCGTCCGTATGATGAACCAGAACGGCGCAACGATGCAGGTCATGGCCGAGCGCAACGACGGGACGATGACGGTTCAGGACTGCGAAGAAGTCTCGATGGCGATTTCTCCAGTCCTCGATGTGGAAGATCCGATCGATAAAGAGTATCATCTCGAAGTGTCTTCGCCCGGCATCGACCGTCCGATGGTTCGGAAATCCGATTTCGTCCGCTGGCAGGGCCACCTTGTGAAATGCGAGACGTCGATCCTGATCGACAATCGCAAGCGCTTCCGCGGCAAGATCGTCGAAGCAGGCGTAGATGGTTTCACGCTCGAGCGTGACCAGGTCGCTTACGGGGAAGAGCAAAAGGTCACCATTCCCTTCACGGCGCTTAGCGATGCGAAGCTCATTCTGACCGACGACCTGATCCGCGACGCGTTGCGCGCCGACAAGCTGGCGAAAGCCCAGGCCGCCAACCAGAACGAAGCGGACGACCAGGAATAACCGATCAACAGACCGCTCCAGGGACGGGAACCCCGGGGTTAAGACGGAGAAACAAGACAATGGCAGTCAGTGCGAACCGGCTCGAACTTCTGCAGATCGCAGATGCAGTGGCGCGCGAAAAGGTCATCGACCGCGAGATCGTGCTGGCCGCAATGGCCGACGCCATCCAGAAGGCGGCACGCTCCCGTTACGGCACCGAGTCCAACATCCGGGCCGACATCAATCCGAAGACCGGCGAAATCCGTCTGCAGCGCCTGCTCGAAGTCGTCGACAAGGCCGAGGATTATTCGACGCAGATCCCGCTGGAGCTGGCCCGCGACCGCAACCCGGACGCCGCACTCGGCGATTTCATCGCCGATCCGCTGCCGCCGATGGATTTCGGCCGCATTGCCGCACAGTCCGCCAAGCAGGTGATCGTGCAGAAGGTGCGTGAAGCCGAGCGCGACCGCCAGTTCGACGAATTCAAGGATCGCACCGGCGAAATCGTCAACGGCACCGTCAAGCGCGTCGAATACGGCAATGTCATCGTCGATCTCGGCCGTGGCGAAGGCATCATCCGCCGCGACGAAATGATCCCGCGCGAAAATGTGCGTTATGGCGATCGAGTCCGCGCCTACGTCTATGACGTCCGTCGCGAGCAGCGCGGCCCGCAGATCTTCCTGTCGCGCACGCATCCGCAGTTCATGGTGAAGCTGTTCACCATGGAAGTGCCTGAAATCTACGACGGCATCATCCAGGTGAAGTCGGTCGCCCGCGATCCGGGCTCGCGCGCCAAGATCGCCGTGATCTCGAACGATAGTTCGATTGATCCGGTCGGCGCCTGCGTCGGTATGCGCGGCTCACGCGTCCAGGCCGTCGTCGGCGAACTCCAGGGCGAGAAGATCGACATCATTCCGTGGAGCCAAGACCCGGCGACCTTCGTCGTCAACGCCCTGCAGCCGGCCGAAGTCGCCAAGGTCGTTCTCGACGAGGATGCCGAGCGTATCGAAGTCGTCGTTCCCGACGAGCAGCTGTCGCTGGCGATCGGCCGCCGCGGCCAGAACGTCCGCCTCGCCTCGCAGCTGACCGGCTGGGACATCGACATCATGACGGAGGCCGAGGAATCGGAACGCCGTCAGAAGGAATTCAACGAGCGCACCAACCTGTTCATGGATTCGCTCGATGTCGACGAAATGGTCGGCCAGGTTCTGGCCTCCGAAGGCTTTGCCGCCGTCGAAGAACTGGCCTATGTCGATCTCGACGAGATCTCCTCGATCGACGGTTTCGACGAAGAGACGGCGCAGGAAATCCAGCAGCGCGCCCGCGAGTTCCTCGAGCGTCTCGAAGCCGAGATGGACGAGAAGCGCAAGGCGCTCGGTGTTCAGGATGAGCTACGCGAAATCGACGGCATGACCGCCCAGATGATGGTGGCGCTCGGCGAAGACGGCATCAAGACGATCGAGGACTTTGCCGGTTGCGCCGCCGACGATCTCGTCGGCTGGAGCGAACGCAAGAACGGCGAAACCAAGAAGTTCGAAGGCCTGTTCTCGAAGTTCGACGTCTCGCGCGTCGAGGCCGAACAGATGATCGTCCAGGCCCGCCTCTCGGCTGGCTGGATCACTGAAGAGGACCTGGCAAAGGGGACCGAAGAGGTCACTGAAGCCGAAGCCGAACAAGAAGCATGATGACCGCGCATGAGCCGGACGCTCTTCCTGATGAGGACGACGATCTTGCAGGTTATGACGTGAACGGACGCATGTGCATCGTGACGCGCGAAAGCGGATCGCCGGAAGAGCTGATCCGCTTCGTTGCCGCTCCCGATGGAACTATCGTCGCCGACCTGAAGCGTGAGCTTCCGGGACGCGGATGCTGGGTGAAGATCGACCGGTCGCTGGTCGACAGGGCAGTGGCGAAGAAACTCTTCGCCCGCGCGCTGAAAATGGATGTGAAGGCGGCGGACGATCTCGGCGCGAGCGTCGACCGGCTGCTTTCGGCACAATTGATGCAGATGATGAACATGGCGCGGAAAGCCGGCCAGTTCGTCAGCGGGTCCTCGAAAGTGGATGCCGCAGTCAGAAGCGGAGCAGCCATTGCGGTGTTCCATGCGACTGATGCAGCGGACGACGGTGTCCGGAAAATCGACCAGGCCCGCAAGGCCTGGCACCTCGGAATGGAGACCGAGGAGGAGATACCTTCCTTCCGTCTCTTCTCGGAGAGCGAAATGGAAGGCCTGATGGGCCAGAATGCTTTTATCCATGCCGCAGTGCTTGCAGGGCAGGCGGGTGAGGGTGTAGTGAAGCGCGCAAAGATGCTCGAACAGTACCGTATTGGCGGTCAGTCCCGGGCAGCGGGCGGCGCTGGCCGGCAAAAACAATGAGGTGGTCACCGGCATCGGCCGGTCGCATCCTCATTGATCGACAAGTATTGAACGACAGGGTCTGATCTAGTCATCGCTCCCTGTCCGAAGGAACGGGAACGAATGACCGATAGTAACGACGACAAGACAATCAGCGTGACGGGCAAAAAGACGCTTACCCTGAAACCATCGGGGATGAGCCAGGGCACCGTTCGCCAGGATATGGGTCGAGGTCGCACCAAAGCGGTCGTCGTCGAGACCCGTAAGCGGCGCCCCATGCGCCCGGAAGACGAAAAGCCGATCACGCCAGCCGCTCCGGTGGCCCCTATCCGTGCAGCCGAGCCGGCGCCCGCACCCGTGCCGGCGCGCCCGCAGCAGCCGACGCCGGCACCGCGGGTTCAGCAGAGCAACAACGGCCAGATGAACCAGCGTCCGCAGCAGTCCCATCAGGCCCCGCGCCAGAATGATCGTCCGCGCCCGGTGGTGCTGAACCATCTGTCGCCTGAGGAAATGGACGCCCGCCGCCGCGCGCTGGCCGACGCCCAGGCGCGTGATGCCCAGGATGCGATCCGCCGCGCCGAGGAAGATAAGCGCCGCGCCGCCGAAGAGATTGTCCGTAAGGCAGCCGAAGCCGAAGAAGCTGCCCGCAGGGCCGCTGAAGAGGCTATCCGGCAGGCTGAGGCACCCGCCGCTGTTGCTGAACCAGCCGCAGCACCGGCTCCGGCCGAAGCGCGCTCCGACGCCCCGCGGCCGCAGCAACCTGCATCGTCTGCACCGGCCGCCCGCCGGCCCGATGCCGCCGGAGCACCGGCTGGTGCCCGCCCGGCAGCGGGCGCTGCTGCCCCCGGCGCCGTTCGCGGTCGTCGCGACGAAAAGGAAGAGGATGATCGTGGCGGCGCCGCAGCGCGCGGCGGTCCTGTCCGTGGCCGCGTCGTTCGCCCGGAACCAGCCAAGCCGGTCACGACACGTCCGAAGACCGATGAAGAACGTCGTCGCGGCAAGCTGACGATCTCCACCGCCAATGTCGACGGCGAGGACAATGCTCGCGGACGTTCGCTCTCGGCGATGCGCCGCCGGCAGGAGAAGTTCCGCCGCGGCCAGATGCAGGAAACCCGTGAGAAGATCTCGCGTGAGGTGATTCTGCCCGAGACCATCACCATTCAGGAACTGTCGCAGCGCATGTCAGAACGCGCCGTCGACGTCATCAAGTACCTGATGAAGGAAGGCCAGATGATGAAGCCGGGCGATGTCATCGACGCCGACCTTGCCGAACTCATCGCCGGCGAATTCGGCCATACGGTCAGACGTGTTTCGGAATCCGACGTCGAGCTTGGCATCTTCAACGTGTCCGACGAGGATGGCGAACTGGTTTCGCGTCCGCCTGTCGTCACCATCATGGGCCACGTCGACCACGGCAAGACCTCGCTGCTTGACGCCATCCGCCATGCCAACGTGGTCTCCGGCGAAGCCGGTGGCATCACGCAGCATATCGGCGCCTATCAGGTGGAGCAGAGCGGTCAGAAGATCACCTTCATCGACACGCCCGGCCACGCCGCCTTCACGGCCATGCGTGCCCGCGGCGCGCAAGCGACCGACATCGCGATCCTGGTCGTCGCAGCCGACGACAGCGTGATGCCGCAGACGATCGAATCGATCAACCACGCCAAGGCGGCCGGTGTTCCGATCATCGTGGCGATCAACAAGGTCGACAAGCACGAGGCCGATCCGCAGAAGGTCCGCAACCAGCTGCTGCAGCACGAAGTCTTCGTGGAATCCATGGGCGGTGAAGTGCTCGACGTCGAAGTTTCGGCCAAAACAGGCAAGAACCTCGACAAGCTGCTCGAGGCGATCCTGCTGCAGGCGGAAATTCTCGACCTCAAGGCCAATCCGAACCGGACGGCCGAAGGTACCGTCATCGAAGCCCAGCTCGATCGTGGCCGCGGTTCGGTCGCGACCGTGCTCGTCCAGAAGGGCACGCTGCGTCCGGGCCAGATCATTGTCGCCGGCGACGTCTGGGGCCGCGTGCGCGCCCTGGTCACCGACAAGGGCGACCATGTGAAGGAAGCGGGTCCCGCCACCCCGGTCGAGGTTCTCGGTCTTTCCGGCACGCCGCAGGCGGGCGACAAATTCGCCGTCGTCGAAAGCGAAAGCCGCGCGCGCGAAATCTCGGAATATCGTCAGCGTCTTGCCCGCGACAAGGCGGCTGCCCGCCAGTCGGGACAGCGCGGCTCGCTGGAACAGATGATGATGCAGCGCCAGAGCGCCGGCATCAAGGAGTTCCCGCTTGTTATCAAGGGCGACGTGCAGGGCTCGATCGAAGCGATTGCCGGCGCACTGGAAAAGCTCGGCACCGACGAAGTCCGCGCCCGCATTGTCCATTCGGGCGCCGGCGGCATCACCGAGTCGGATATCTCGCTGGCCGAAGCTTCGAACGCCGCCATCATCGGCTTCAACGTTCGCGCCAATACGCAAGCACGCCAGTTCGCCGAGCGCGAAGGTATCGAAATCCGCTACTACAACATCATCTACGACCTGGTGGATGACGTGAAGGCAGCGATGTCGGGCCTGTTGTCTCCGGAACGGCGCGAAACCTTTATCGGCAATGCCGAAATCCTCGAGGTGTTCAACATCACCAAGGTAGGCAAGGTCGCAGGCTGCCGTGTCGTCGAAGGCAAGGTCGAGCGCGGTGCGGGCGTCCGCCTCATCCGCAACGACGTTGTCGTTCACGAAGGCAAGCTCAAGACCCTCAAGCGCTTCAAGGACGAAGTGTCCGAAGTGCCGATGGGCCAGGAATGCGGCATGGCCTTCGAAAATTACGAGGATATGCGCGCCGGCGACGTCATCGAGTGCTTCCGCGTCGAGCATATCACGCGCACGCTCTAATCTGCTGCGTCTGAGCATGACGTTCCAAAAGCCATTCGCCAGCCGGCGGATGGCTTTCGGGTATCTGCCGACTTGACCTTTTCGACCAAAAGAGTCATGGACGCTCTCCTTTGACGGGTTCGATTCCCAGCCGCATCGGCAAATAGAGATAACTATGACCAGAGCAACTTCTTCCGCGCCTTCGCAGCGCATGCTGCGCGTTGGCGAACAGGTTCGCGCCGCGATCACCCAGGTCCTGCAGCGCGGCGAAGTGCGCGACGACGTCATCGAGGCGACCGTGATCTCGATCTCGGAAGTGCGTATGTCGCCCGACCTCAAGATCGCCACGGCTTACGTGACGCCGCTCGGCGTTTCCGACCACAGCATCGTCATCGAGGCGTTGAACCGTCATGCGCGGTATATCCGCGGCAGGCTCGGGCAGCAGCTTCGGCAGATGAAATACATGCCGGAGGTGCGCTTCCGCGATGATACCAGCTTCGACAACTACAAGAAAATCGACGAGCTGCTGCGTTCGCCCGAGGTGAGCCGCGACCTCGACGGCGATAATGACGACCAATAACCAGAAGAGACGCATGTCCAAACCACGCAAACCCAAGGGCCGGCCGATTTCCGGCTGGCTGATCCTCGACAAGCCGGTGGATTTCGGCTCGACGGAAGCCGTTTCCAAGATCAAGTGGCTCTACAAGGCGCAAAAGGCCGGCCATGCCGGCACGCTCGACCCGCTCGCCTCCGGCATGCTGCCGATCGCGCTCGGCGATGCGACGAAGACCGTTCCCTATGTGATGGACGGCCGCAAGATCTATGAATTCACCGTCAGCTGGGGCGAGGAGCGCGCCACGGACGATCTCGAGGGCGAAGTGACCGAAAGCTCGGACAAGCGCCCGAGCGAACAGCAGATCCGCGATATCCTGCCTGGATATATCGGCACCATCAGCCAGGTGCCGCCGCAGTTTTCGGCGATCAAAATATCGGGTGAACGCGCCTATGATCTGGCGCGTGAAGGCGAAACCGTCGAAATCCCCTCGCGCGAAGTCGAAATCTTCCGGCTGACATTGCTCGCCTGCCCGGATGCCAATACCGCGCATTTCGAAGTGGAATGCGGCAAGGGCACTTATGTCAGGGCGCTGGCGCGCGATTTTGGCCGGGAGCTCGGCTGCTACGGCCACGTGTCCGGGTTGCGGCGCACCTTCGTCGCGCCCTTTGCGGAAGAGGCCATGGTGCCGCTCGCCAACCTCGTGGCGCTGGAGGCGCTCGAAGATATGGACGAGCGGCTTGCCGCCCTCGACGCGCTGCTGATCGATACCTGCGAGGCGCTAACGGCCCTGCCCCATCTCGTCATCAATGACGACCAGGCGCACCGGCTGAAGATGGGCAACCCGATCCTCGTGCGGGGGCGCGATGCGCCGGTTGCCGAAAGCGAAGCCTATGCGACGGCTCGCGGCCGGCTGATCGCGATCGGCGAGATCGGCGAGGGCGAATTTCGCCCGAAGCGGGTTTTCGGCTGAGTCTGTACAGCTGACGATTGTCAGACGGTAACGATGCGATATCTTCCTTTCGGGCGATTACCGCCCGAGGGGCGAGTGCCGCCCGAGAGGAAGAATATGCGCACAACCGCTATCGGAATCCTGACGTTCTTTGCACTGTTGCTGACCGTTGCCGGCGCTCAATCCGCCGAGCGCTGGGCCGAGCTTCCCGCCTTTCCTCCGATGCCGGCGGCCAAGACCAGCGGCATGGCCGATGTCAACGACATCAAGATGTATTACGCCGAATATGGTCAAGGCGAACCGATCCTCTTCATCCATGGCGGGCTTGGAAATGCCGACGTCTGGGGTCATCAGGTCGCCGATTTCGCCAAAGACCACCTGGTCATTGTTGCCGACAGCCGCGGCCATGGGCGTTCGACGCGCAGCCAGCAACCCTTCGGCTATGACCTGATGACATCGGATTATGTCGCCCTTCTCGACTATCTGAAGATCGACAAGGTGACGCTTGTGGGATGGTCGGACGGCGGCATCATCGGCATCGACATGGCGATGAAGCACCCGGAAAAATTGACCCGCGTCATTGCCCAGGCGGCCAACGTCACGACCGACGGCGTCAAAGATATCACGCACAACAAGACCTTCAACGACTACATCAACGTCTCCGGCGAGCAGTATCGCAAGCTTTCGCCGACGCCGAATGAATACGAGACCTTCGTCAAGCAGGTCTCCGCGATGTGGGCGACCCAGCCGGCCTGGACGGCCGCCGATCTTACCAAGATCTCGGTGCCGGTCACGCTTGCCATCGGCGATCATGATGAAGCCGTCAAGCTCGACCATACCGAAATGATGGCAAAGCAGATTCCGGGCGCCAAACTCGTCATCCTGAAAGATGTCAGCCATTTCGCCATGTTGCAGGATCCTGCAGCCTATGACGGGATGATCCGGGGTGCCATGGCGGGTCGTTGAAGTCGCCAGGGACGACCCCTCTTTCCATCGACCCATATTTGGTTTATAGGCAGCGCCAGCATCGGGTACGCCCGTTTGCATTCACGGCCAAAGCTGGACGGCATCCCGGCTTTTGGCGACCTTTATTTCCTCTCTTAGAAAGGATCACCCGATGTCGATCACTGCTGAGCGCAAGTCTGCGCTGATCAAGGAATACGCAACCGTTGAAGGCGATACCGGTTCTCCGGAAGTCCAGGTCGCGATCCTGACCGAACGCATCAACAACCTGACCGAACACTTCAAGGACCACAAGAAGGATAACCATTCCCGCCGTGGCCTGTTGACGATGGTTTCGAGCCGCCGCTCGCTTCTTGATTATCTCAAGAAGAAGGATGAAGGCCGCTATTCCAAGCTGATCTCCAGCCTGGGTATCCGCCGCTAAGATTGTCCGGCGGGCGCTTTCCGAGCGCCCGCCGGATCCTGTTTCGGGACACGGTTCCCGATGAAATGTTCCAGCCGCGCCCTATTCTCCAAGCGGTGGAAAGATCGGCGGACCCGGATGGGCCGGTTCTGCCAAACCAACCGTTGACCTGTCATGGGGCAGGATTGCCGGATGCTTTCGGCCAAGGCTTCTTGAGGCTTTGGCCCAGTTTCCCGGGAACTGGGTTCCCTGGAGGAAATTGAGATAAAAGCCTCTCGTTGTCTTGCCCGTGATACGTCACATTGTTTGCGGTCGACTGTGCGCTGCGCCCTGATATCGGCGATGGCGCGTGCTCCCGCACTGAAGGACAAGTCATGTTTGATACACACACCGTCGAAATCGAGTGGGCCGGCCGCCCGCTGAAGCTCGAAACCGGCAAGATTGCCCGTCAGGCCGACGGCGCCGTTCTCGCTACCTACGGCGAAACCGTGGTTCTCGCTACCGTCGTTTCCGCCAAGGCGCCGAAGCCCGGCCAGGACTTCTTCCCGCTCACCGTCAACTACCAGGAAAAGACCTACGCAGCCGGCAAGATCCCCGGCGGTTATTTCAAGCGCGAGGGACGTCCGAGCGAGAACGAGACCCTCGTTTCCCGCCTGATCGACCGCCCGATCCGCCCGCTCTTCCCGGAAGGCTACAAGAACGACACCCAGGTCGTCGTTACCGTCATCCAGCACGACCTTGAAAACAACCCCGATATCCTGTCGATGGTTGCCACCTCGGCAGCGCTGACGCTCTCCGGCGTTCCCTTCATGGGCCCGGTCGGCGGTGCGCGCGTCGGCTACATCAACGGCGAATATGTTCTCAACCCGCATCTCGACGAGATGGACGAATCGAGCCTCGACCTCGTCGTCGCCGGCACCTACGACGCCGTGCTGATGGTTGAATCGGAAGCCAAGGAACTCAACGAAGAGATCATGCTCGGCGCCGTCATGTTCGGCCACAAGGGCTTCCAGCCGGTTCTCGACGCAATCATCAAGCTCGCCGAAGTTGCCGCCAAGGAGCCGCGCGATTTTCAGCCGGAGGATTACTCCGAGCTCGAAGCGGAAATGTTGAAGCATTTCGAAGCTGAACTGCGCGAAGGCTACAAGATCACCCAGAAGGCCGATCGCTACGCCGCCGTCGACGCCGTCAAGGCAAAGGTCAAGGCTCACTTCTTCCCTGAAGGTGTTGAACCGAAGTACACCGCCGAAGTCATCGGCGCTGTCTTCAAGCACCTGCAGGCGAAGATCGTTCGCTGGAACATCCTCGACACCAAGAGCCGCATCGACGGCCGCGACCTGGAAACCGTCCGTCCGATCGTTTCGGAAGTCGGCCTTCTGCCGCGCACCCATGGTTCGGCGCTCTTCACCCGCGGTGAAACCCAGGCGATCGTCGTTGCCACGCTCGGCACCGGCGAAGACGAGCAGTATGTCGACAGCCTGACGGGCATGTACAAGGAGCGCTTCCTGCTCCATTACAACTTCCCTCCCTACTCGGTTGGCGAGACCGGCCGTATGGGCTCCCCGGGCCGTCGCGAAATCGGCCACGGCAAGCTCGCCTGGCGCGCGATCCGTCCGATGCTGCCGACCGTAGAGCAGTTTCCCTACACGCTGCGCGTCGTCTCCGAGATCACCGAGTCGAACGGCTCGTCCTCGATGGCGACCGTCTGCGGCACGTCGCTTGCTCTGATGGATGCCGGCGTTCCGCTGGCAAAGCCGGTTGCCGGTATCGCCATGGGTCTGATCCTCGAAGGCGATCGTTTCGCCGTCCTCTCCGACATTCTCGGTGACGAAGATCACCTCGGCGACATGGACTTCAAGGTTGCAGGCACCGCCGACGGCATCACCTCGCTGCAGATGGACATCAAGATCGCCGGCATCACCGAAGAGATCATGAAGGTCGCGCTCGGCCAGGCCCAGGGCGGTCGCGCCCACATTCTCGGCGAAATGGCCAAGGCCATCACCGAGAGCCGCGGCCAGCTCGGCGAATTCGCTCCGCGCATCGAAGTCATGAACATCCCGGTCGACAAGATCCGTGAAGTCATCGGCTCCGGCGGCAAGGTCATTCGCGAAATCGTCGAAAAGACCGGCGCCAAGATCAACATCGAGGACGACGGCACCGTCAAGATCGCCTCCTCTTCCGGCAAGGAGATCGAAGCGGCCCGCAAGTGGATCCACTCGATCGTCGCCGAGCCTGAAATCGGCCAGATCTACGAAGGCACGGTTGTCAAGACCGCCGACTTCGGCGCCTTCGTCAACTTCTTCGGCGCCCGCGACGGCCTCGTCCACATCTCGCAGCTTGCTTCCGAGCGTGTCGCCAAGACCCAGGACGTCGTCAAGGAAGGCGACAAGGTTTGGGTCAAGCTGCTCGGCTTCGACGAACGCGGCAAGGTTCGCCTGTCGATGAAGGTCGTCGACCAGGCCACCGGCCAGGAAATCCCGAACGAGAAGAAGAAGGAAGAAGCGGCAGAATAAGCCGCGTCTTTCAGATTTCATTCCGGGCGCGGGAATCTTCCGCGCCCTTTTTGTATCCTGGTTTTGCGCATGTCGTGGCCGCAAAACCGCTCACACACTTTTGCGCGACATGCTTTAACGAGACGAGACCCATGAGCCGTGAGACGCTGAAGACCCTGTTCCATCCCTTTGCCAGCGGCACAGTCCAGGCGCCCGGTGAGGGCGAGCGCGTGCTCTTCCTCGGCGCCGAGGCAGGCTTTGCGCTGCCTGATGGTTTTGCCGCCTCGCTCAGCGCCGTCCAGGGCTTCCGGCCGCTCTACCGGCAGCTGCTGGCGCAGCGAATCGAAGCAAAGCCGGAGATCGACGGTGAGGACTACGATGCCGCCCTGGTGCTTTGCACCAAGCACAAGGGCGAGAACGAGGCCAATCTCGCCGCGGCTATCGCGCGCACAGAGATCGGCGGCCTGATCGTCGTTGCCGGCGCCAAGGAAGACGGCATCCAGCCGCTGCGCAAGCGCCTCGAAGGGTTCGGTCTCGCGATCGACCACATGCCGAAATATCACGGCGTCGCCTTCTGGTTCGGCCGGCCGGCCGATGCCGGCGACATCATTTCCAAGCTGGCAAAGACGCCGGTCCGCGTCGACGGCCGCTTCAATGCCACCGCCGGCATGTTCTCGCATGATCGGATCGATGCCGGATCGGAATTGCTCGCCTCGCGCCTGCCGCAGGATTTTGCCGGCGACGTTGCGGATTTCGGCGCCGGATGGGGTTATCTCTCCGTTGAACTGGCCCAGAGATCGCGTGCACTGACCCGTCTCGACCTCTACGAGGCCGATCACGCGGCTCTGGAGGCCGCCAGGGACAATCTGGCGGAAAACTGCCCGAGCGCGCCTGCGCGCTTCTTCTGGCACGATCTGGCTGGCGAGCCGGTCAAGGACAAATACGATCTCGTCATCATGAACCCGCCCTTCCATGAAGGACACGCAGCCGAGCCGGCACTCGGCCAGGCGATGATCAAGACAGCCGCATCCGCGCTCCGCGGCGGCGGCCGCCTGATGCTGGTCGCCAATCGCGGCCTGCCCTACGAGCCGGTCCTGGTCGCGAATTTCCGGGAAAGCGGCGAAACCTGCCGCAACGCCCGCTTCAAGGTGCTGTGGGCGAAGAAATAAGGTTCGGCTCGAACCGTTCCCTCTCGTGGATCAAAATAAAAAGGCCGTGCGCATCATCTGCGCACGGCCTTTTATTTTGATGGGAACAGCCTTTATTCCACGTCCGCTCTGCGCAGCGTGTCCAACGTCGGCATCGAGGTGATGTTGAAGCCGGCGTCGACGAAGTGGATTTCGCCGGTGACGCCGGCGGACAGGTCGGAGAGCAGGTAGAGCGCCGAGTTGCCGACCTGATCGATGGTCACGGTCTTGCGCAGCGGCGCATTGCGCTGGTTCCAGGAGAGGATGGCGCGCGCATCCGAGATGCCGGCGCCGGCAAGCGTGCGGATCGGGCCGGCCGAGATGGCGTTGACGCGGATGCCGCGCGGACCGTAATCGGCGGCGAGATAACGCACCGAAGCCTCGAGCGCCGCCTTGGCGACGCCCATGACGTTGTAATTCGGGATGACGCGGGTCGAACCATTATAGGTCAGCGTCAGCATCGCACCGCCGTCTTCCATCAACGGCGCGCAACGCTTGGCAATCTCGGTGAAGGAGAAACAGGAAATGACCATGGTACGGCTGAAATTCTCACGCGTCGTATCGGCGTAGAGACCCTTCAGCTCGTTCTTGTCGGAGAAACCGATGGCGTGGACGATGAAATCGAGCTTGCCCCAGCGCTGCTCGATCGCATCGACCAAGGCATCGACCGATGCGATATCCTCGACGTCGCAGGGCAGCACGAAATCCGAGCCGACTTCGGCGGCAAGCGGCTTGACGCGCTTGCCCAGCGCATCGCCCTGGTAGGTGAAGGCCAGTTCCGCACCCTGTGCGGCAAGAGCTTTTGAAATTCCCCAGGCGATCGAGTGGTTGTTTGCGACGCCCATGATGAGGCCGCGCTTACCCTGCATAATTCCAGTCATATTATTATCCGTTATAGCGCTGGAAGACGAGCGTGGCATTCGTCCCGCCGAAGCCGAAGGAGTTGGAGAGGGCGATATCGATCTTCGCATTGTCGATGCGCTTGCGCACGATCGGCACGCCTTCGAATTCGGGATCGAGCTCGGTGATGTGGGCGCTTTCGCCGATGAAGCCTTGCTGCATCATCAGCAGGGAATAGATCGATTCCTGCACGCCGGCCGCACCGAGCGAATGGCCGGTCAGCGACTTGGTCGACTGGATATGCGGGATTTTTGATCCGAATACCTCGCGGATGGCGCCGATTTCCTTACTGTCGCCGACCGGCGTCGAGGTGCCGTGGGTGTTGACGTAGTCGACATCGCCTTTGACGGTGGCGAGCGCCTGGCGCATGCAGCGGATGGCGCCCTCGCCCGAGGGAGCGACCATATCGTAACCGTCCGAGGTCGCGCCGTAGCCGACGATTTCGGCGTAGATCTTGGCGCCGCGGGCCTTGGCGCGCTCCAGTTCCTCGAGCACCAACACGCCTGCGCCGCCGGCGATGACGAAACCGTCGCGGTTGACATCATAGGCGCGCGAGGCGCTGTCCGGCGTGTCGTTATACTTGGAGGACATGGCGCCCATGGCGTCGAAGAGGTTGGACATCGTCCAATCGAGATCTTCGTGGCCGCCGGCAAACATCACGTCCTGCTTGCCCCACTGGATCATTTCGGCGGCGTTGCCGATGCAATGAGCCGATGTCGAGCAGGCCGATGAGATCGAGTAATTGACGCCGTGGATCTTGAACCAGGTGGCAAGCGTGGCCGATGCGGTCGAAGACATCGCCTTCGGTACGGCAAAAGGGCCGATGCGCTTCGGGCTGTTGTTCTTCACGGTGATGTCAGCCGCCTCGATCAGCGTGCGGGTGGACGGGCCGCCGGACCCCATGATGATACCGGCGCGCTCATTCTGCGCATAGTCCTTCTCTTCCAGGCCGGAATCGGCAAGCGCCTGCTTCATGGCGACATGGTTCCAGGCACCGCCCTGAGACAGGAAGCGCATGGCGCGGCGATCCACCAGTTCGGCCAGCTCCGCAGCACCGAGCTTGGGGCTGCCCCAAACCTGGCACTTGAAGCCGTGCTCGGCGAAATCGTTGGAGAAGGAAATACCCGACTTTGCCTGCCGCAATGATTCGGTGACTTCGGCGGCGTCGTTCCCGATCGAGGACACGACACCCAGACCCGTGACAACTACCCGTCTCATCTGATCAAACCCTTTTTGTTTCGTGAACCGCTTGAGATGCGGTTTCAGGCCGTCTTGTCTTTCGAGAGACCGACGCGGAGGTCGGCCGCCTGGTATATGGTCTCGCCGTCCGCCTTCAGCCAGCCGTCGGCCGTGCCGAGGACCAGACGGCCGCGCATGACCCGCTTGAAGTCGATGCCATATTCGATCAGCTTGGTATGCGGCTTGACCATGCCCTTGAATTTCACTTCGCCTGTCGAAAGCGCCATGCCGCGGCCTTCCTCGCCGAGCCAGCCGAGGAAGAAGCCGGTCAGCTGCCACATGCCGTCGAGGCCAAGGCAGCCCGGCATGATCGGATTGCCTTCGAAATGGCAGGGAAAATACCAGTCGTCGGGACGTACGTCGTATTCGGCCCTGAGGTAGCCCTTGTCAAAGGTGCCGCCGGTTTCGGAAATATCGGTGATACGGTGGACCATCAGCATGGGCGGCAGGGGAAGCTGCGCATTGCCGGGGCCGAACAGCTCGCCATGTGCGCAGGCAATGAGTTCGTCATACGAGAAGCTGGACTGTCTGGTCGTCATAAAGTTTCTTTTCCCCCCGCGAGAAGCCGATGGATGTCAACGTTTAGTCCAAGTTCCTCAGAAAATGAAGCACGAGCAAGGCAGCTCCATTCATCGTCCCGGACCAGGCTTACGCCATTATTTGGTGGTCGAATACAGGAAGGCCAGGGCCGCGACCAGACCTATTTACGCCAAAAGCCCGTTTTTGCCGCGTTTATCAGGCTCTTGTCCCCATTGAACTATTGAAAGGCTCCGATGCAAAAGTTATACCGCTTGAAGAAACATGATTGCTTTATGCAGGAATAACCGGAGTTGGTGTTGATGACGGGTATACTCCCGATCGCCATAGAGGTCAGGCTGCGCGGCGCGGGCCTGCGCCCTACCCGCCAGCGTGTCGCGCTCGGCGACCTCCTGTTTGCCAAAGGCGACCGGCATCTGACGGTTGAGGAATTGCATGAGGAGGCGGTTGCCGCCGGTGTGCCGGTGTCACTGGCAACCGTCTACAACACGCTGCACCAGTTCACCGAAGCCGGCCTCATCCGCGTTCTCGCTGTCGAGAGCGCCAAGACCTATTTCGACACCAATGTTTCCGACCATCACCATTTCTTCATCGAAGGCGACAACGAGGTGCTCGACATTCCCGTCAGCAACCTGACGATCGCCAATCTGCCGGAGCCGCCCGAAGGCATGGAGATTGCCCATGTCGACGTGGTGATCCGCCTGCGGGCGAAGCAGGGCTGACGACAGCGCTCTTTCACATGACGTCGTCCGGGTGCCGGCCGGGCTTGTGCCGGTAGGTCGGGAAGGTCCAGCCGAACCACAGGGCGCCGCCGCGCACCGCAAAGGCCGCCACGACGCCGCAGGCAGAGGCCAGATAGAGCGGCATTCCCAGACCATTGGCGAGCGTGAACACACCGGCGCCGATAAGCGCTGCGGTCACGTAGATTTCCGGGCGCAACAGCACCGACGGCTCGTTTGCCATCAGATCGCGCAGGATGCCGCCGAAGGTCGCCGTGAGCGTACCGGTGACGATCGCGATGGTTGGTGAGCCGGTGGCGGCAAGTCCTTTGGCAGCGCCGATGACGCAATAGGCGGCAAGGCCGATCGCATCCAGCCAGATCAGCAGACGATAACGCGATTCCAGCAGGTGAGCGGTGAAGAAAACAACGACGCCCATGATGCAGCAGACGAGGATATAGGCGGGGTTCAGCACCCAGAAGACCGGCACGCGGCCGAGCACGATATCGCGCATGGTGCCGCCGCCCGTTCCCGTCACCATGGCGAAAAACAGAAAACCGATCAGGTCCAGCTGCTTGCGCGAGGCGGCGAGCGCGCCTGTTGCGGCAAACAGTGCAATGCCGGCATAATCGAGATAGACGAGCAGAGACATGCGAGCCCCGGAACCGCGGAATATTTCACCAAAAACCACGGCGGCAAGGGCGGCGCAAGGCGGTGCGGCCATAAAGCCAGCCGATAGAGCTTTATCCAAAAGAGGAAAGCCGTGAAAACGCTGGTGCTCGCCGTTCTGAATATTCTCCTGCTGGTGATCATGCCGGCTGTGGCCTTCGGCCAGCAATCGCTGATCTCCGATCCGGAGATCTACGAGAAGAAACATTTCCAGCAGCAGTGTAAGGCGGCCGAATTCGCCGACGGCTTCGTCACCCGGCAGGACATCAACAATGACGGGCTGATTGATGCGGTGGTCAACGAGGGCCTGCTGACCTGCGACGGGCAGAAGGGGCCGCAATGCAATGACGACGGCTGCACCTATAATTTCTATCTGCAGGTGGCCGAAGGCGGTTATTTCATGATCGCGACGGCGCAGATCTACGGCTACGACTTCGTCCAGCGCTTCGGCAACATGGTGCTGGCGATGAAGATGCATCCGCGTTTCTGCGACCGCACCGAAGGTGATCCCTGCATCGTGACCGCGCGCGTGCGCGGCACGAAATTCGTCACCATCTCAAAGAAATAGCTCTTACCGCGGATAAAGTTCCGACGTGCGGCCGGCGAGATAATAGCCGGCCAGCCCGTACCATTCGCGGATCGCCGTCGCCATGTTCTGCGCATTGAGGTTCGGCTGGGTGAAATCCAAACCCGGCCTCACCTCGCCATCGGTGCGATAATCGGTCGGCCAGGGCACGATATCGATGCCGAGCTTGCGGAAGATGCCGACGGAACGCGGCATGTGGAAACCCGAGGTGATCAGCAGGCAATTGGAAAGCCCTTGGCTTGCCAGGAATTCCTTGGTGTTGACGGCGTTTTCGAAGGTGGTGCGCGATTGCCTCTCCTCGATCAGGCGATCCTTGCCGACGCCGAAGAGCGGGAAGAAACGCTCGGAGGCCGCCGCATCGCCTTCATAGATGCCCGAGAGGGAACCGTCGCCGCCCGAGACAAGAATGCGCGACTGCGGAAATTTCTGCGCGAGCCGCAGGGCTTCGACGAAGCGGTCCGCCGCGGCGTTGAATTCTATGCCATGGCGCGCCGTGTTCACCTCGTTTTCGAAGGCGCCGCCGAGCACGATCATGCATTGCAGGTTCTGCGGATCGGCGGCCGGCCTTGCGAAACGCTGCTCGAGACCCTGCATCATCAGGTTGCCGGCCGTAGTGTAGAGCGTGACGAAGAGGATGAGAGCCCCAGCCGCAGCGCCAAGAACGCTCAAGATACGCCAGCGTAGCAGGCCAGCAAGCAGAGCAAGGAAGACGAGGAAGAAGGCCAGCGACAGCGGCTGAGCGAAAATCCAGACAAGCTTCGAAATGACGAACAAGACCTGCTCCTTGGGGATTGGCGGCGGTCCTTCCTATCCGATTCGACGGTGACAGGAATGCGACGGTTCTATTTCGCCCTCGATAGCGAGGATCGATGCGGCGCGATCTTCTGGTTGAAGCGCCGCTGAAGCGGCCGGGGGATGAACATGGCGGCAAGCGCCAGTGCCATGGCAAAGAGGGAGACCAGCCACACTGCATAGGCTCCGGTCAGTCGCGTCAGCACGGCGCCGACGATGGCGCCGAGCAGCATGCCGCCCCATGGCACGATCTGGATCGTCCATTCGATGCGGCGGTCGCCGATGATCCAGCGGCCGATGCCGCGGCCGAAGCGCGACAGGGCGCCGGTGACATAAGTCAGCCCGATCGGCAGGCCCTCGATATGCTCGACGGCGGCGTTCACCATGCCCATCGAAAAAACGATCAAATAAAACCGGGCAAATAGCATGTCCTGCACCGTCATCACCGAGGCGAGCGCCAGGACGAGGCCGACGCAGCCGAGCACGACGAAAATGCGACGTTGCGAAATATGGGCAACGACGATGCCGGCAGCATTGCCGAGCACGAAAACCATGATGGCCGAGATCAGCACCGCCGCGTGATAAAGGTTGCCCTCGCTCAGGGCGAGTGCGGCTCGCGTCGTATTCCCCGTCATGAAGGAAACGAAATCGCCGGTCAGCAGCAAGCCCGTCGCGTCGGTCATGCCGGCCAGAAACGCGATCGAACCGACGAGGGCGACCCCCATCAGGGTTCGTCGGGTGCGGATGAGGCGGCGGCGTCTTGCTCTGGTCATGGGTCGAGGTCCTGGAGCCGAATCACTGGGATTGCGGCGGCAAGGATACATCCGCTTCATTGAGGAATTGGCAAAGGCGATCGGAAGGGGATGAAGCTGGCCTTGAATGGCAAGGCATTTTCGCCGCGATCCAGCAGTTCGGGTTCCTACGCACCGGCGCTTATTCGGAATCCGGCTGGCGCGGCCACCGGGATCCAGATTCGGCTGGACCAGTCTCTTGCTGGCAAAAGCTCGGCCGGAATGCGATTTCAGGTATTTTTCGAATTCAAACGCTTTTTGCTTGTCGGGAAAAGCGCAATACCAGAGCAGGGTCCATGGTGCGAATTTGGAAGTATGGATGGATTTTCCGGCGTTGTGAGCGGCAAGCCGCTGTTTCAGATCGGCAGTAGAGCCGGTGTATTCCTGATCGGGAAAATCGATGCTGCGGAGAATTATAGACGTACCACATCAGCGTTTCAGCCCGTCGTCGCCCTTCGGGCTATGCCGGGCACTGCTTCGGCCTAACGGTTTCTCGCGGCTGCGCCACGCGAAGCCCGTAAGGGCGAAGCGTGGTGGAGCTAAGCGGGATCGAACCGCTGACCTCTTGCATGCCATGCAAGCGCTCTCCCAGCTGAGCTATAGCCCCATCAAGGTGGTCCGGCTCAGGGCCGGTCCTGGGATGCTCCTCAAGGCGTGCGCCCTTCGGAGTGGCGGCTTATTACTTCCGGTTTTCGGAGATAGCAAGCCTAAAAAATCCGGCCCGGAGAATTTTTTCCTCACCGGGCCGAAATGCAGTCGTCAGACGTCGTCTTCGTCGCCGGTGACGCCGATGATGTCGCTCATGTCGTCGTCGTCATCGTCTTCGTCAGGCGTGAGGAAGGTATCGTCGTCGTCATCGCCTTCGATTTCGACATCGTCATCGCCCATATCGGGGATGTCGTCGCCGGAAGCAGCTTCGTCGGCATCCTCAAGCGAAACCAGTTCGACTTCGGTGTTTTCGGTATCGACTTCCGCAACCTCGTCTTCCTCGGCAACATCAGCGATTGCCGAAGTTTCCTCGAAGAAGGACAGGGGGTAAGACTTGCCGGTATAAGGAGAAACGATCGGATCCCGGTTCAGATCATAAAACTTCTTCCCGGTTTCCGGATCGGTACGCTTGGTTCCAAGTTCCGCTTTCGCCACTATAAGCCTCGTGAGAATGGCCGAATGCAAGATTCGGCAAATGCCGTTCAAGCCGGCGTTCCATCGGAATTTATAAGCCGGTCCCCTTAATCGCTGTGGCTTCCCATGTCAAAGCCAAACTTTACGATCGGAGCGCCGTGTATTTCCGGCGCCGCCGGATGACCGGCCGGTGGGTTTATGATACCGAGCCGCGGCAGCCGCAGAACCGAGCGAAGACCGTCGCCGGAAAGGACGGCCTTGCGAAGCAAATGCTTCGCCTTTACAAAGGATTACGCGATGCACGGCTTCGCCGGGGGGCCTTTAAGCCCGCAGATCCAGGATGAACGCATGACCACCAAGACATTCACCATCGCCATCGATGGCCCGGCTGCTGCCGGCAAGGGCACGCTTTCCCGCCGCATCGCCGAGCAATACGGCTTCCATCATCTTGACACCGGCCTGACGTACCGCGCCACCGCCAAGGCGCTGCTCGACGCCGGCCTGCCGCTGAACGACGAGGTGGTGGCCGAAAAGATCGCGCGGGAGGTTGAACTCGCCGGATTGGATCGCGATATACTTTCCAAGCATGAGATCGGCGAAGCCGCTTCGAAAATAGCGGTCATGCCGACGGTGCGCCGGGCGCTGGTCGAGGCGCAGCGCAGATTCGCGGCAAAGACGCCGGGAACGGTACTCGACGGGCGCGATATCGGCACGGTCGTCTGCCCGGATGCGCCGGTCAAACTCTATGTGACGGCGTCGGCAGAGGTGCGCGCAAGACGGCGTTACGACGAGATCCTCGGCAAGGAGGCGACGGCGGATTTCGATGCGATTTTCGAAGACGTCAAGCGGCGTGACGAACGCGACATGGGACGGGCCGACAGCCCTTTGAAACCAGCTGATGATGCGCACTTGCTAGATACGTCGGAAATGAGTATAGAAGCCGCGTTTCAAGCCGCACAATCGATCATCGATGCGGCCTTGAGCCGAAATGCCTAAATTCAAGCGATTTTACATGCGCTGACGCATGGATCGCTTCTTAATACAGCAGCCTGAAATTCCGTCCAAGCGCCGGATTGCCTTCGTGAAAGAGGGCGGACTGGGTTCAG
This sequence comes from Rhizobium hidalgonense, assembly GCF_002914525.1. Lineage (GTDB taxonomy): Bacteria > Pseudomonadota > Alphaproteobacteria > Rhizobiales > Rhizobiaceae > Rhizobium > Rhizobium hidalgonense. Next base: position 129,198 of record NZ_LODW01000041.1, read on the forward strand.
GCCCGTTCAACGCAAACCAACCGGCGCATACGTGTCCGCTTCCCTATCCAGGACACGCAGGAGATTTTATGTCAGTAGCTACTCCCTCTCGCGAGGATTTCGCGGCCCTTCTGGAAGAGTCCTTTGCCAAGAACGATCTGGCCGAAGGCTATGTTACCAAGGGTATCGTCACGGGCATCGAAAAGGATGTCGCCGTTGTCGACGTCGGCCTGAAGGTCGAAGGCCGCATCGCGCTCAAGGAATTCGGCGCCCGCGCCAAGGATGGCCAGCTCAAGGTTGGCGATGAAGTCGAAGTTTACGTTGAGCGTATCGAAAACGCGCTCGGCGAAGCAGTTCTGTCGCGCGAGAAGGCTCGCCGCGAAGAGAGCTGGGTCAAGCTCGAAGCCAAGTTCGAAGCCGGCGAGCGTGTCGAAGGTGTGATCTTCAACCAGGTCAAGGGCGGCTTCACGGTCGATCTCGACGGCGCGATCGCCTTCCTGCCGCGTTCGCAGGTCGATATCCGCCCGATCCGCGACGTTACCCCCCTCATGCACAACCCGCAGCCCTTCGAAATCCTCAAGATGGACAAGCGCCGCGGCAACATCGTGGTTTCGCGCCGTACGGTTCTGGAAGAATCCCGTGCCGAGCAGCGTTCTGAAATCGTTCAGAACCTCGAAGAAGGCCAGGTTGTCGACGGCGTCGTCAAGAACATCACCGATTACGGTGCGTTCGTCGACCTCGGCGGTATCGACGGTCTGCTGCACGTCACCGACATGGCATGGCGCCGTGTGAACCATCCGTCGGAAATCCTGAACATCGGCCAGCAGGTCAAGGTTCAGATCATCCGCATCAACCAGGAAACCCACCGCATCTCGCTCGGCATGAAGCAGCTCGAGAGCGATCCGTGGGATGGCATCCAGGCCAAGTATCCGGAAGGCAAGAAGATTTCCGGTACCGTCACGAACATCACCGACTACGGTGCGTTCGTCGAGCTGGAACCGGGCATCGAAGGCCTGATCCACATCTCGGAAATGTCCTGGACCAAGAAGAACGTTCACCCCGGCAAGATCCTGTCCACGAGCCAGGAAGTCGAAGTCGTCGTTCTTGAAGTCGATCCGTCCAAGCGCCGTATCTCGCTCGGCCTTAAGCAGACGCTGGAAAACCCGTGGGCAGCATTTGCCCGCAGCCATCCGGCCGGCACTGAAGTCGAAGGCGAAGTCAAGAACAAGACCGAATTCGGCCTGTTCATCGGCCTCGATGGCGATGTCGACGGCATGGTTCACCTCTCCGACCTCGACTGGAACCGTCCGGGCGAACAGGTCATCGAGGAGTTCAACAAGGGTGACGTCGTCAAGGCCGTCGTTCTCGACGTCGATGTCGAGAAGGAACGCATCTCGCTCGGCATCAAGCAGCTCGGCAAGGATGCGGTCGGCGATGCTGCCGCTTCCGGCGACCTGCGCAAGAATGCAGTCGTTTCCTGCGAAGTCATCGCAGTCAACGACGGCGGTGTCGAAGTGAAGCTCGTCAACCACGAGGACATCACTTCCTTCATCCGTCGCGCCGATCTCGCCCGCGACCGCGACGAGCAGCGCCCCGAGCGCTTCTCGGTCGGCCAGGTGTTCGACGCCCGCGTCACCAACTTCTCCAAGAAGGACCGCAAGATCATGCTGTCCATCAAGGCTCTGGAGATTGCGGAAGAGAAGGAAGCCGTTGCTCAGTTCGGTTCGTCCGACTCGGGCGCTTCGCTCGGCGACATCCTGGGCGCAGCCCTGAAGAACCGCGGCGGCGAATAAGCTTCGCATCCGCTTTGAATTGAAGAACCCGCCGGAGCGATCCGGCGGGTTCTTCATTTTCAGCTTATTTATTCCCAGCCGACCATGCGCTGATAAAGCGCATAAACCGGGTCGGCGGCCGCACCCGGCTGATATGGCGTCGGCTCGGAATCGATCATTCTCGGCGTCCTGCGCTCAGGCGCCGCATTGGCTGCTTCGGCGCCGGCCGCAGCATCCCCAGCGCCGGACTGCGCATGCTGCTGATCTTGCTGCTGCTGATCCTCTTGCTGTTGATCCGGCGGCGCGCCATCGTGGTGGTGCTGATGCTGGTGGCTGGTTTCGCCCGCCGTCTCGTTCGACGGGACATCCTTGGCAAACTGATAAGGCAGCTGGGTATAGGCAAGCCCGTCCGGCATCCTTGCCGCGAGCGGTACATAGGCAGCCTCCGTCACCTCGGAGATCGGCATCATTGGCGGCGGCGCGGCGGTTTCTTTCGGCTGGCGGGCAGCCGCAGCCGCGATGTCCGTTTCCATCGGCGATGAGCGAGGTGCAGCGGCCGGGCGCGCATCGGGTGCGGCGAACTCCGGTGGCTGCCGAGTCAAGGTTTCGGCCGCATCGCTGATGACGGCATCGTCGAGGATCGCATCGATCTCCACGGCCGCTTCGACGGGGCCATCCTCCGGCACGGTTTCGATATCCTGCTCGCGGATGATGGTGACGATCATCTCGGAGACCTCTTCGGTCATCGAAGCGACAATTCCTGTCCAGTTCCGGGGAATGACGGGATCGCCCCTTTCCGACACAGCGCGTGGCTGGATCGCCGGCGTTTCCGGCGCGTCTTCGGCGGCTGTGGCTTTGGCCGGCAGGGTCTGCGCGGCGTCGATTTCCTGCGGCGCATATTCTTCCGGGGCGACCTTGCTTGCCGTTACCGACGCGGCCTGAGCCCGGTTTTCAGATTGCGGCGTTTCCGGATCGGCAGCGTCCACGGTTTCGGCGATCGCGGCTTCCTCGGCGGTCGCCAGAGCCGCGGCCTCGATCGGCGGACTGGCCTGCGCGGACTGCTTGTCTGCCGGCGGGCGCAGGGCGGCAGACGCATGATCCTCATGCAGCTGGATCTCCGGCCGGACCTCAGCGCGCATCGGCGAAGCGTCGTTCTGGCCATAGGAGCGCACGACGGCGCGGGCGGCGAGATCGCGATCCTTGTAGCGGACGATTTCCAGATAAGCGACGATGCGGGCTGCTTCCGGGCCTGCGGGGTTCTTCAGGGCTGCGGCGATCATCCGAAGCGGCAGGCTGTGGCCTTGCTCCGTCAGTTGGCGCTCGGACTCGTCGATCCTGGCTGCCGGCAGCCGCTGGATAGCATCGGCAAGCCGGAAGGCGAAGGCAAGATTGGTCTCGTCCTCGCCGCGATCCAGCGAGATCACGGCGCCGGCGGAATTGATAGCATCCAAAAGGGCTTCGACCATGCGCTCGCGTGCGGCAAGCAGCAGGATATTGAGCTTGCCGGCAATGGCGGAATTCAGGTCAGCGGCCTCGACGGCGTTGACGGGCGCGGGGGCAATGACAGAATGGCCGAGGCCGCCGGCGACGATCGCCGCAGTCTGGCCTTGAGACGAAAAGCTTGCATTGGACGCTGCACGAACGGGAGTCAACATGGCATGCTCCTTTCGTAAAGTGACGATGAAAGCAGGCTCTATTAAAGGACCGCGCTCATCCGGCCCCCTCGCATCCCAGCAGATCCTCCTGTCCGCATGACGCAATACCGGCGTCATCGAAATGCATAAATATTAATGGGAATTTTAGGAAAGAGGCGTTAACGAATCGCTAACGGCCGCGACCAAGCCTGTCCACGGCCGTTGTTCCCCGCAAGTCGCGGGCGATTTCCTCAGCTATGGGCGAAAATATCGGCCTCTTCCCAGCCGAGCAGGTCGAGTTTGGCGCGGGTCGGCAGGAATGCGAAGCAGGCCGTCGCATGGTCGAAGCGGCCGTCGCGAAGCAGGCGTTCCGTCAGCTTGTCGCGCAGCGCATGCAGATAAAGCACATCGGAAGCGGCATATTCGAGCTGGGCCGGAGACAGCGTTTCGGCCGCCCAATCGGAAGATTGCTGCGCCTTGGAGATATCAACGTCGAGCATCTCCTTGAGATTGTCCTTGAGCCCGTGGCGATCCGTATAGGTGCGGATCAGGCGCGAGGCGATCTTGGTGCAGAAGACCGGGTTGGTCGTGACGCCGAAGGTGTGAAAGAGCACGGCAATATCGAAGCGACCATAATGGAAGATTTTCTGATGGGTGGGATCTTCGAGCAGAGCAACCAGATTGGGGGCCTCTTTCTGGCCGGCGGCGATGCGGATGATGTCGGCGGTGCCGTCACCAGGTGAAAGCTGGACGAGGCAGAGCCGATCCCGGCGCGGCACCAGGCCGAGCGTTTCGGTGTCGATGGCGACCGCGCCAGTGTAGCGCGCGGCATCGGCTGCGGAAATATCGCCTTCGTGATAACGTATGGTGGCAGCCATCGGATTGTCTTTCGTTCGGATACTGTCCACTTGCGCTATAGCGCAAAGGCGCAAAGCGCGAAACCGCTTCCTGCTGCTAGAGCGCCTTGCGTCCTCTCGGACGCACAAAGGACGCTCTACCTCTTTTAATCTCCGTATCGTGCTTTCGGAAAATCGATTCCGATTTTCGGGCCGATGCGGGCCGTCAGAATGTCGGCGGCGTGTTAATCCACAAAAGCATGGTTTCGCCATCGTGACGGTTGCGCCAGGAATGATAACGGCGGCTTTCGAAATAGAGTGAATCGCCTGGGCCGAGATCGAAGAACTGATCGCTGTCGAGCACCAGTTCGAGCCGGCCGGAGAGGACATGCATGAATTCCTCGCCCTCGTGGCGATAGGCGCCCTCACTGGCTGCACCCGGCGCCAGCACGAAACGATGGCAGTCCATCATTCTGCGGCCTTCAGCGAGAAGCTGCACCGTCACCCCCGGCGTCGTTTCCGGCCAGCTGCGCCACTCGCCGGCGCGCACCAGCGCCGGCACCTCATCGCTTTCATCGCCGGAAAGGCGGGAGACGGTGGTGCCGTAATATTCGGCGAGGTCGTGCAGCGTCTTGAAGCTGACGCCCTGCGAGGTGCGCTCCAGCGTCGACAGCGTCGAAGCGGTGATGCCAATATCGCCGGCCACCTGATCGAGCGTCTTGCCGCTCGCATGGCGCAGGCTGCGCAGCTTGCGGCCGAGGCCGGTGCCCTGGCCTGCCTCGGCGCCGTCGGCGGAAGGCTCCTCGCCCTCCAGCGCTTCGCGGATGGCCGCCGGATTGAGGCCGCGCTCTACCCGATACCAGGAAATGCGCTTCAGGCGCGCCACATCATCGGCGCTATATTGCCGGTGACCGGTTTGCGAACGGCCGGGAACGAGCAGACCCTGGCTTTCCCAGAGCCGCAGCGTCGAGGCCGAAACACCCGCCAGCCGTGCGGCCTCCGCCACCTTGTAGCGTACCGGCCCGTTCTCGTCGTTCATCCGAAGATATCCCCGATTCCAATTGCCGCGAGCATTTATCAAAACGCGTGATGTCTGAAGCAAAAAATCCCGCTTGTTTTCTTGCAGGAAAAATGTAGGAGTTTTGTAAATGCCTTGCAGAATTTATGCAAGATAATTCTAAACCCTTCAACGCAGGAGCGGATCGATGACCATGACAAGCCTTACAGACCGGAAGAACGCCGCTATTTCACGCGGCGTCGGCATGACGACCCAGATTTATGCCGATCGCGCAGAGAATGCGGAGATTTGGGACAAGGAAGGCCGCCGTTACATCGATTTCGCCGCCGGCATCGCCGTTCTCAACACCGGCCACCGCCATCCCCGGGTGATCGCCGCGGTCAAGGATCAACTCGACCGCTTCACCCACACCTGCCACCAGGTGGTCCCCTATGAGAACTATGTCAGTCTTGCCGAACGACTGAACGCGCTGCTGCCGGGTGACTTCGAGAAGAAGACGATCTTCGTAACGACAGGCGCCGAAGCGGTCGAGAACGCCGTCAAGATCGCGCGGGCCGCAACCGGCCGCTCGGCCGTCATCGCCTTTGGCGGCGGTTTCCATGGCCGTACCTTCATGGGCATGGCGCTAACCGGCAAGGTCGTCCCCTACAAGGTCGGCTTCGGCGCGATGCCGGGCGATGTTTTCCATGTCCCTTTCCCGATCGAGTTGCACGGCATCACCGCCGATCAGTCGCTTGCAGCGCTGAAGAAGCTCTTTGCCGCCGATGTCGATCCGCAGCGGGTCGCGGCGATCATCATCGAGCCGGTGCAGGGCGAAGGCGGCTTCTACCAGGCGCCTGCCGCCTTCATGAAGGCGCTACGCGAACTCTGCGACCAGCACGGTATCCTGCTGATCGCCGACGAGGTGCAGACCGGGTTTGCCCGCACCGGCAAGATGTTCGCGATGGATCATCACGAGGTGGCGGCCGACCTGACGACGATGGCCAAGAGCCTTGCCGGCGGCTTTCCGCTCGCCGCCGTCACCGGCCGCGCCGACATCATGGACGCACCGGGACCGGGCGGGCTCGGCGGCACCTATGGCGGCAATCCGCTCGGGATCGCGGCCGCCCACGCCGTCCTCGACGTCATCGCCGATGAGGATCTCTGCAACCGCGCCAACCAGCTCGGCGGGCGGCTGAAGCAGCGGCTGGAATCGTTGCGCGAGGCGGTGCCGGAAATCGTCGATATCCGCGGACCGGGCTTCATGAACGCCGTCGAATTCAACGACCGGAAGACGGGATTGCCGAGTGCCGACTTCGCCAACCGGGTGCGGCTGATCGCGCTCGACAAGGGCCTGATCCTGCTCACCTGCGGTGTCCACGGCAACGTCATCCGTTTCCTCGCGCCGATCACGATCCAGGACGAGGTGCTCGGCGAAGCGCTCGATATCCTCGAGGCCTCGATGCAGGAGGCGAGCGCGTCCAAGTGACCGCATCGAAACCGCATTCCACGGCTGCCGGCACCGGCAGCCGCATTCCCAATGAGGATATGACATGGCTTTCACCAGCGCACTGACGAAACACGTTCCCTTCTCTTCTCCCTTGCTGCGCGACGCCGGCTACATCAACGGCGTCTGGACATCAGGTGATGCCGCCGGGACTTTCGACGTGCTCAACCCGGCAACCCAAGAGCCGCTCGCCTCGCTGCCCGATATGGGTGCTGCCGAGACGCGGACGGCGATCGATGCAGCCCATACCGCCCAGCCGGCCTGGGCTGCCCGCCCGGCCAAGGAGCGCAGCGTCATCCTGCGCAAATGGTTCGACCTGATGGTCGCCAATGCCGACGAACTCGCGGCGATCCTGACGGCCGAAATGGGCAAGCCGTTCGCGGAAGCGCGCGGCGAGATCCTTTATGCCGCCGCCTATATCGAATGGTATGCGGAAGAGGCCAAGCGTATTTACGGCGAGACGATCCCCGCACCTTCCAACGATAAACGCATGATCGTCATCAAGCAGCCGGTCGGCGTCGTCGGCACGATCACGCCGTGGAATTTCCCGGCCGCGATGATTGCCCGAAAGATCGCTCCGGCGCTTGCCGTCGGCTGCACCGTCGTGTCGAAGCCCGCCGAACAGACGCCGCTGACGGCGATCGCCCTTGCCGTTCTCGCCGAACAGGCCGGCATTCCCGCCGGCGTCTTCAACGTCATCGTCGGCATCGACGGCCCGGCGATCGGCCGCGAGCTCTGCGGCAATGAAAAGGTGCGCAAGATCAGCTTCACCGGCTCGACCGAAGTCGGCCGCATCCTGATGCGGCAATGCGCCGACCAGATCAAGAAGGTCAGCCTGGAGCTCGGCGGCAACGCACCCTTCATTGTCTTTGACGATGCCGATCTCGACGCCGCCGTCGAAGGCGCCATCGCCTCCAAATACCGCAATGCCGGCCAGACCTGCGTTTGCGCCAACCGCCTCTACATCCAGTCGAGCGTCTACGACGCCTTCGCGGCCAAGCTTGCCGCCAGGGTCGCCGCAATGTCGGTCGGCGACGGCTTCACGGCGGGTGTCGAGATCGGGCCGCTGATCGACGAGCAGGGCCTTGCCAAGGTCGAAGACCATGTCGGCGACGCGCTTGCCAAGGGCGCCAAAGTGCTGACCGGCGGCAAACGTATCGACGGCGCCGGCACTTTCTTTGCGCCGACGGTGCTGACCGGCGTGACCCGCGGCATGACGGTGGCGCGCGAGGAGACCTTCGGGCCGGTGGCGCCGCTCTTCCGCTTCGAGACGGCCGAGGATGTCATTGCTCAAGCCAACGACACGGAATTCGGCCTGGCCGCCTATTTCTATGCCGGCGACCTGAAGAAGGTCTGGCGGGTGGCGGAAGCGCTTGAATACGGCATGATCGGCATCAATACCGGCCTGATGTCGTCGGAGACCGCACCCTTCGGCGGCATCAAGCAATCCGGCCTCGGCCGCGAGGGCTCGCGCCACGGCGCCGACGATTATCTGGAAATGAAATATCTCTGCATCGGTGGCGTCTGATCCGTCGCCTTAACCGGACAAGCACGCGGCATCAGCCGCGTGCCGTCAATAATGCGGCGGGCGGGTAATCGCCGGCGCGTCCAGCGACTGTTCCTCGAGCGACAGGAAGCGTTCGGTCAGCCGGTCGAGCTTGGTGCGCATCTGCTCCACGCTCTTCCATTGTTCGGTAAGCTGATCGGAAAGCTCTTCGATCGTCTTCGCCTGATGGGCCAGCATTTCCTCCAGCCGGGTGATGCGGTTCGTCTCGTCGGACATTAGAGCCTTTCCGGGTTAGATTGCAGCATTCTGCCGGAGCAGGTTTTCGTCAGGGCGGAGGCGATTGGCGAAGGGCATATCCCAAGGTACGTCCGAGCCGATCGCCTTTGATCCTGGCTAGAGATGCCCGGCCCACAGGCCGCACCGCTTCGCCATGGCGAAGCGATAAGTGCGTCCGGCAACTTTTAAGTCTTGCAGATTTGCCAGGCAAATCTGCGGGAGGGTTGGCTGAAACGGGCCGCCTGATCGACCGGCCGGCTTGGCCGTAGAGCTTGGCTACGACGCGCGCCGGCCGGTCGACCATCCGACTCCGCTTGAGCCAACAGAATGCTACAATCTAACCCGGAAAAGCTCTAGATCCTCCTATGCCGAAACCGGCAGAACAGATGCTTCTCCCAAAGCGGAAATAGGCCACCGCGTCAATGCTTTCGAGGGCAGAGGCACCCACGCGCAAAACTGAACCGTTTGGTTACTGAAAGACCTTGCCGCGCCTGATGTTGTGGGGTAGGCCCTTATCCATCAGGGAGGAATACTGATGGATGCAGGCAACGGCTTTCTTCATCCGGACCGGCTCTTTCCGGCCGATCCGGCAACTCGGACGATCGCGCGAGACCTCTACGAGACGGTGCGCAATCTTCCGATCGTCAGCCCGCACGGGCATACCGAACCGTCCTGGTTTGCCGACGACAAGCCCTTCGAAGACGCGGCCTCGCTGCTGGTCATTCCCGATCATTATCTCTTCCGGATGCTGCACAGCGTCGGCGTGACGCTGGACGAACTCGGCGTTCCCAAGCTGGATGGCAAGCCGGTGGCGGCGGGCCGCGCGATCTGGCGAACCTTTGCCAAACATTACCACCTCTTCCGCGGAACGCCTTCAAGCCTTTGGGTCGACCATGCGATGTCGGCCGTGCTCGGCTGCACCGAGCCGCTGACAGCAGACAATGCCGATGCGCTCTACGACCATATCAATGCCCAGCTCGCCCTTCCAGAATTCCGGCCGCGGGCACTGCATCAGCGATTCGGCATCGAAACGATCGCGACGACGGAGGGCGCACTCGACCCGCTGGCGCATCACCAGAAGCTGGCGGCCGACGGTTGGATCGGCAAGGTGCGGACCACCTACCGGCCGGATAGCGTCACCGATCCGGACGCCGTCGGCTTCCGCGACAATCTCGTCAAGTTTGGTGAGATCACCGGTGCCGATGTGACGCGCTGGGACGGGCTGATCGAGGCGCATCGGCGCCGGCGCGCCTATTTCCGCCAGTTCGGCGCCACCGCGACCGATCACGGCGTGCCGACTGCCTTTACATCAGATCTGCCGCTTGCGGAAAAACAGGCGCTGCTCGACAAGGCGCTGAAGGGACCGCTCTCGGCTGCCGACGCGGAGCTTTTCCGCGGTCAGATGATGACCGAGATGGCCGGGCTTTCGGCCGAGGACGGCATGGTGATGCAGATCCATGCCGGCTCGAGGCGCAATACCGACAGCGGTCTGTTTGCGACCCGCGGCCCGAATATGGGCGCCGATATCCCGACGCGCACGGACTGGGTCGGCGGCCTCAATGCGCTGCTGTCCCGGTACGGCCATGCGCCGGGTCTGCGTATCCTGCTGTTCACGCTCGACGAGACGACCTATGCTCGGGAACTCGCGCCGATGGCCGGCCATTGGCCCTGCCTGATGATCGGCCCGCCCTGGTGGTTCCACGACAGCCCGCTCGGCATTCGCCGTTATCTCGACCAGGTGGTGGAAACCGCGGGCTTCGCCAATATGGCCGGTTTCAACGACGATACGCGGGCGCTGCTTTCGATCCCGGCACGCCATGACGTCTGGCGACGCGAAGTCTGCCGCTTCCTCGCCGGGCTCGCCGCCGAGCACCGGATTTCCAAAAGGGAAGCCGAGATCGTGGCGGGCGAACTCTCCTATGGCAATGCAAAGAAGGCCTACAAGCTGTGACCGAACGACTGCAGACCCTTTCCGGCCTCGCCCCGACGGCGAAGCTTCCCGCCTATGACCGCAGCCGGCTGAAGAGCGGCATCCTGCATCTGGGTCCCGGCGCCTTCTTTCGCGCGCACTTCGCGCCATTTACGGATGGCGCGCTCGCAGCCGCAGGCGGCGACTGGGGGATCGAGGTGGCAAGTCTGCGCACTGCCGATGTTGCCGACAATCTGACTGCCCAGAACGGGCTTTATACGACGTTGATCCGCGACACTTCAGGCACCAAGGCTGAGGTGATCGGCTCGATCCTGAAGGCGCATGTGGCGCCGCGCGATCCCGCCGGCCTGCTGGCGCGGCTCGAAGATCCGGATATCCGCATCGTCAGCATGACGGTGACGGAAAAGGCCTATGGTTTCGATCCGGCGACCGGCGGCCTCGACCTCAAACATCCCGATATTGTCGCCGATCTCGCCAACCGGCATGCGCCGCGCGGCGTCATCGGCTATCTCGTCGAAGGCCTAGCGCGCCGCCGGCAGAAGGGCATTGCGCCCTTTACGCCGCTGAGCTGCGACAACCTGCCGAGCAACGGCGCCGTGCTGAAGCGTCTCGTGCTGGAATTCACCTCCCGCATCGATGCCGAGCTGCATCGCTGGATCGAAGCGAATGTGCCCTTCCCGTCGACGATGGTCGACCGCATCACGCCGGCCAGCACCGACGCGACCTATGCCGATGCCGAACGGCTGACCGGCCGCACCGATCTGGCGGCGATCGAGACCGAGCCTTTTACCCAATGGGTCATCGAAGACCATTTCGCCAATGGACGGCCGGCCTGGGAAAAGGTGCGCGGCGCGTTGATGGTCGAAGACGTCTCGGCTTATGAAAAGATGAAGCTGCGGATGCTGAACGGCGCCCATTCGCTTCTCGCCTATCTCGGTTATATCGGCGGCTATGAATTCATTCGCGACGTGATGGATGATGAAGCCTTGGCAGCCCTTGCCTACCGGCACATGCATGCGGCCGCAAGAACGCTCGATGCGGTCCCCGGCATCGATCTCGACGCCTACGCCAGTGAATTGATAGCGCGCTTTGCAAACAAGGCGATCGCCCATCGCACCTATCAGATCGCCATGGACGGCACGCAGAAACTGCCGCAGCGGCTGCTCGAGCCGGCCTGCGAGGCGCTGGCGCATGGCGACCGGGCAGAAACCTATGCGATCGCCGTTGCGGCATGGATGCGTTATGCGCTAGGCGAACACGGCAATGGCGAACGCTACGAACTGCGCGATCCGCGTGCGGCGGAGATCGCCGCGCTGATCGCCGATGTGCCGCGCACCGGCCCGGCGATTTCGGCGGCGCTGTTTGCCCTCCCCGGCCTTTTCCCGGCGGCTTTGACCAGACATCGGGCTTGGACGCAGGATGTGTCGGACAAGCTGGAGATTTTGATTCAGGACGATCGGTTGCCGTTGTTTTAAGAAGCGTGAGGTCTTTTCAGTAGAAGAGAGGGGGTGCCACACGGCACGCCCTCTCTTTGCGTCACTTTGTGTGCTCAGCCCTTCACCCGCGCCATATCGGGATCATAGAGCGGCGCCAGCGACACCTTGCAGGGGATGCGCTCCCTGGCGACATCGAGCTCATAGATGCCGGAGAGGATGAAATCCTCCGTCACGCCATCGGGATTGCGGACGTAGCCGTAGCCGATCGGCTTGCCCAGCGTGTAGCCGAAGCCGCCGCTCGATAGCCAGCCGACGCGTTTACCGTCGCGATAGATGGTTTCGCGGCCGAGCAGCACGGCATCGGGATCGTCGGGAACGAAGCAGGCGAGGCGCTTCTTCACACCGCCCGCCAGCTGCCGCTCGATCGCCTCGCGGCCGCGGAAGGAAATGTTCTTCTTGATTTTCACCGCCCAGCCGAGGCCGGCTTCAATAGGTGTATGGTCGGGACCGATATCGGAACCCCAGGCGCGATACCCCTTTTCCAGGCGGCAGCTTTCGATGGCGCGGTAGCCGGCATTGACGAGGCCGAGCTCGCCGCCAGCGGCCATCAGCAGGTCATAGACCGTGGTCGCATATTCGATGGGGATATGCAGTTCGTAACCAAGCTCGCCGACATAGGTGATGCGCAGCGCCCGCACCGGGCAGCCCGCTATGCCGATGGTTCTGACCTGGTTGAAGGGAAAGGCCGCATTCGAGACGTCGCTGCCGGTCACCTTTTCCAGCACGGTGCGCGCATTCGGCCCCATGAGTGACAGCACGCAATAGGCTGAGGTAACGTCGACCAGTTCGGCATGCCTGTCTGCCGGAATATTGCGTGCGATCCAGTTGAAGTCATGGGTGGCGAAGCCGGTGCCGGTGACGATATAAAATTCGTCCTCGGCGATACGGGCGACCGTCAGGTCGCATTCGATGCCACCCTTGTCGCTCAGCATCTGGGTGTAGATGAGCGATCCCACCGGCTTTGCGACATCGTTGGAAGCGATCCAGGAGAGCGCCGCCTCGGCATCCCTGCCCTTCAGCACGAATTTGGCAAAGGAGGTCTGGTCGAAGATGGCCGCCGCCTCACGCACGGCCTTGTGTTCGCGGCCGACGGCCTCGAACCAGTTCTGCCTGGTATAGCTGTAAATATCCCTCGGCTCCTCATTGGCGAAGAGATCGGCAAACCAGTTCGGCCGCTCCCAGCCGAGTTTTTCGCCGAAACAGGCGCCCTGCGCCTTCAGCCGGTCATAGAGCGGCGACTTGCGGCAGGGGCGACCGCTCGCATATTCCTCGAAGGGGAAGGCCAGCGTGTAGTGTTTGCCGTAGGCTTCCAGCGTGCGGGTGCGCACCCAGTCGGTATCGAAATGCGGACGGCCGAAGCGGCGGATGTCGACCGGCCAGAGATCATAGGGCGGCTCTCCCTTCGTCACCCATTCGGCAAGCGCCATGCCGGCGCCGCCGGCAGACGCGATGCCGAAGGCGTTGAAGCCGGCGCCGACGAAGAAATTCTTCAGCTCCGGCGCCTCGCCGAGAATAAAGTTGCCGTCTGGCGTGAAACTTTCCGGGCCGTTCAGCAGTTGCTTGACGCCGACATTTTCCAAAGCCGGAACGCGGCCGAGCGCCTGCTCCATGATCTGCTCGAAATGGTCGAAATTGCTGTCGAGCAGCGTGTAGTGGAAACCTTCGGGAATGCCTTTCTCCGCCCAGGCAATCGGGTTCGGCTCATAACCACCCATGACGATGCCGCCGACCTCTTCCTTATAATAGGTCAGGCGATCGGGATCGCGCAGCGTCGGCAGGTTGGAAGGAACGCCGAAGGATTCGGTAATGATGTATTGATGCTCGACCGAGACCAACGGCACGTTGACGCCGAAGCGGGCGGCAAAGGCGCGCGTCCACTGACCGGCGCAGACGACGACCCGCTCGCATTCGATGCGGCCTTGCGCCGTAACGACGGCGCGGATCTCCCCCTTGTCGATTTCGAGATCGAGAACCTCGGTGTCCTCGAAAATCCAAACGCCGGACAAACGGGCGCCCTTGGCGAGCGCCTGGGTGATATCAGAGGGGTTGGCCTGGCCGTCTGTCGGAAGGAACGCCGCGCCGACGAGATCGTCTGTTGTCATCAGCGGCCAGAGATCGAAAGCCTCCTGCGGCGTCAGCAGCTGCATTTCAAGGCCGAAGGATTGGGCGGTGGTCGCCTGGCGTTTGACCTCCGTCCAGCGCTCCTCGTTGCAGGCAAGGCGCAGGCCGCCATTCATCTTCCAGCCGGTGCCGAGGCCGGTTTCCTCTTCCAGCCGCTTGTAGAGATCGACGGAATAACCGAGCAGCTGGGTGATATTAGCGCTGGTGCGCAGCTGGCCGACCAGGCCCGCGGCGTGGAAGGTGGTACCCGAGGTCAGTTTCTTGCGCTCCAAGAGGACGGTATCGGTCCAGCCGAGCTTGCCGAGATGATAGGCTGTCGAGCAGCCGATGATGCCGCCACCGATGACCACGGCTTTCGCCGTCTTCGGTAATTGTCTCGTCATTTATCGATCCTGTTCAAAGGCTTGATAGGCGCGTTCGAACCGCGCGAGATTTTCGGCCGTATAGGCGGCGTAATCGAAATCGATAGTGGAATGGATCTCCGAAATCATGCTCCACAGCGTCTCGCGCAGCAGCGAGGCGCATTTCATCGCGGCGTAGCGTCTGCTGAGATCATCGGTCAGCGGCCGGTCGAAATAGCTCTCGAGCATGCTGCGCTCAGCCGCGTCCGGGAACTCGTTGTTGGAGGCCAGTCCGCCGAGATCAAAAAGCGGGGTGTTGAAGCCGGCATAGTCCCAGTCGATCAGCCACAGTCGTTTGCCGTCGTCGAGAAAATTGGCGGCCAGCAGGTCGTTGTGGCCGAAGGCGATCTCGAACGGCCCTGCCGCTTGTTCCAGCGTTTCGGCCCTGGCGATCAGCGCCGGCAGCAGCGGCAGATAGGGGCTGGCGGACTCCTTCAGACTGGCGGCGTAATCGCGGATGACATGGAACACCCAGAAGATCATCGCCTGGCCGCGGAAATGCCTTGCGATATCATGGTGGCAGGCGCGCACCAGCGGGATGACACGGGCGAGCGTCTCCGGCGCCCTGATATCCTCCGGCGAAAGCGCCCTCGCCTCGATATAGTCGAGCACGAGCACGCCGGGCGAATGGTGGATGACGGCGGGGGATATTCCGGCGGCATGCGCCGCATGACTTGCGGCAAGCTCGTTCTGCCGGCTGATGTGATGGATCGGGATATCGGTGCCGAGTCTCACCACGCAACGCGCCACGGCATCGCTGACCAGATAGTTCCGATTGGTGATGCCGCCTGAGATCGGCGAAATTTCGATCGACCCCTGCCAGATGCCGAGCGCATGAATCCTATCTTCAGGCGTCATGCTATCCCCCTCGCCTTCTCAAAATGATGGGGCAGAGGAGGATCGGCTGTCAAGCAGCTACAGCGCCGCGCGTCTTTTCCAGACGCGCAAAGGACGCTGTAGGACTTTGAATTGTTTAGATCGTCTTGCCCGAGCCATCGAAGACGTGGCAGCGGACCGGATCGAAGAAAGTGGTGACGTTGGTGCCGCGCTCGACCTTCTGCTGGCCGTCGAGCGCAACGGTCAGGAGCTGGTTATCCGGCGTCGTGGTATAGAGCATGGTGGCGCCGCCGAGATTTTCGACAAGGTCGACGTTGACGGTCGAGAGCGTGATCGCGCCTTCGGCCAGCGAAAGATGCTCGGGACGGATGCCGAAGGTGACCTCCTGGCCGGCTTCGCCTTTCAGCCGGCGCGGCAGGTGGACGGAATTGCCGCAGACATGGATGCTGGTCTCAGTCTCGCCGACCTGCTCGATGCGGGCCTTCAGGAAATTCATCTTCGGGCTGCCGATGAAGCCGGCGACGAAACGGTTGGCCGGATTGTTATAGAGATCGAGCGGCGCGCCGACCTGCTCGATACGGCCGGAGTTCAACACGACGATCTTGTCGGCCATCGTCATGGCTTCGACCTGGTCATGAGTGACATAGATCATCGTATTGCCGAGGCTGCGGTGCAGGCGGGAGATCTCGACGCGCATCTGCACGCGCAGTTCGGCATCGAGGTTCGACAGCGGCTCGTCGAACAGGAAGATGCGCGGCTCGCGCACGATGGCGCGGCCGATGGCGACACGCTGGCGCTGGCCGCCGGAGAGCGCCTTCGGTTTGCGTTCCAGCAGCTTCTCGATCTGCAGGATCTCGGCGGCGCGCTTCACCTTTGGCTGGATATCGGCCTTCTTGTAACCGGCCGTCTCCAGGCCGAAGGCGAGGTTCTTGTAGACCGACATATGCGGATAGAGCGCATAGGACTGGAAAACCATGGCGATGCCGCGCTTGGCCGGCGCCACCTCGTTCATGCGCTCGCTGTCGAGCAGCAGCGCGCCGCCAGAGATCTCCTCGAGGCCGGCGATCATCCGCAGCAGGGTTGATTTTCCGCAGCCCGAGGGACCGACGAAAACGACGAATTCGCCGGGATCGATCGTCAGGTCGATGCCATGGATTACATCCATCGCGCCGTAGCGCTTCTCGACCTTCTGAAGAACGACACTGGTTGCCATCTTCCCAAAACCCTCTCGTTTTATTTATCGGTTACTTGGTTCTTGCGCGCCAATCGGCGTATTTCGGACTGTCGGGACCGACCGGCAGCGGCACGTCGGCGCCGCTGTCGGAAGACTGGTAGATGGCGGTCACCAGTTCCAGCGCCCGGCGGGCATCCACCGTCGTCACCGGCAGCGGCCCATGGCCGCTGAGGAAGGCGTGGAACTGGCCCATCTGGGTGGTGAAACGCGGCGCGACCGGCTGCCAGTCGGCAATCACCCGGTCGATCTCCTCTCGCACGTCGTCATTGGCAGCGATGATCTTCCAGGGATCCTTGCCGGGCGTGTAGGGCTCGTGACTGCTTTCGAAGGTGACATTCTCGAAATGCAACCTCAGCCGGCTCAATTGTTCCTGCGAACCCAACGTGCAGGACAGCGAGACAAAGGCGCCGTTTTCCATCAGCAGGCTGGCGGAGGCGCAATCCTCGACTTCGATATCGTTGACGCGGGTGGCGACACGGCCAAACACCCTTGCCGCCGGCCCCATCAGATGCATCATCATATCGTGCAGATGCAGCGCATGGGTGACGAGCACGCCGCCGAGTTCGGTGGCCCATTTGCCGCGCCAGGGCACGGCGTAATATTCCGGCTTGCGCAGCCAGAAGGTTTCGACCGACGCCGTATAGGCTTTGCCGGCAATACCGGCGTCGATGATCCGCTTCGCCTTCTGGATACCGTCGCCGTAGCGATATTGGAAGATCGGCATCAGCACGCCAGGAGCGGCTTTTTCCGCTTCCATGATGGTATCGACGGCGGCTAGCGAGCCGGTCAGCGGCTTCTCGCAAACGACATGTTTACCGGCAGCGAGCGCTGCAACCACCTGTTCCAGATGAATGCCGGGCGGCGTGCAGATATCGATGATGTCGATCGTATCGTCACCCAGCAACTCCGCAAAGGAGGTGGTGCGCCGTTCGATGCCGAACTCCTCGCCGACTGCAGCCAGGCGCTGCTCGTTCAGGTCGCAGATCGCCACGACCTTGAACTTGTCGGAATGCGGCAGGTAACCCTCGACGATATGCGAGCGGCCGATACCGCAGCCGACGATCGCGACCGTCTTGATGCTCATGTCATTCTTTCCCATTGCCGCCATCAACGCTTCATGCCCGTCGTGGCGATGCCCTCGATCAGCAAGCGCTGGAAGAAGAGGAAGAAGAAGAAGACCGGCACGAGCGTTAGGGTCGACATGGCGAACAGGCCGCCCCAATCCGATGCGCTGGTGGAATCCACGAAGGTCCGCAGGCCGAGCTGGATCGTATAGGTGTTCATGTCGTTGAGGTAGATCAGCGGACCGAAGAAATCGTCCCAGGTCCAGATGAAGGAAAAGATGGCGGCCGTCGCCAGAACCGGCAGCGACAGCGGCAACATGATCTTCCAGTAGATGCGCCAGGCGCTGCAGCCATCCATCATCGCCGCCTCGTCGAGTTCGCGCGGGATGCCGCGGAAGAATTGCACCATGAGGAAGATGAAGAAGGCATCGCTTGCCAGGAACTTCGGCACGACAAGCGGCAGGATGGTGTTCACCCAGCCGAGATCGAGGAAGAGCACATATTGCGGGATCAGCGTCACATGGTAGGGGATCATCAGCGTCCCGAGCATGATCGCGAACCAAAAGTTCCGGCCGGCAAAACGCAGCCGCGCAAAGGCGAAGGCCGTCAGCGAACAGGCGATGACATTGCCGGCCACCACCAGCAGCGAGATGACCAGCGAATTCCAGAAGAACCGGCCGAAGCTGACATCGAGGCCGACCCAGCCGCGCGCATAGGAAGAGAAATCGATCGACGACGGGATGAGCGAGGTCGACGAGAAGATCTCGGTTTCCGGCCTCACCGATGCCGAAACCATCCATAGCAGCGGATAGAGCATGAGCAGCGAAGCGGCGATCAGCAAGACGTGGATGACGAGCGACGCCGGCAGGCTGCGTTTGGTGATATCGGATGGCGGCCTGGCCGCGGTGACGGAAGCGGTCATCTCAGTCATCGTAGTGCACCCAGTAACGCGAGGTCAGGAAGGAGAAAGCGGTGAAAACGGCGATGATCAGCACCAGGATCCAGGCGAGCGCCGAGGCATAACCCATGCGGAAATTGCCGAAGGCTTCCTGATAGAGGTAGAGCGTGTAAAACAACGTCGAATTGATCGGCCCGCCGGTGCCGCCTGATATGATGAAGGCCGGCGTGAAAGCCTTGAAGGCATCGATCGTCTGGACGACGGCGTTGAAGAAGATGACAGGTGTGAGCAGCGGCAGGGTGATCTTGTAGAATTGCCGGAATTTCGAGGCGCCATCGAGGCTTGCGGCCTCATACATATCCTGCGGGATCTGGCGCAGACCGGCCAGGAAAATAATCATCGGCGAGCCGAACTGCCAGACGGACAGCGCCACAAGCGTGTAAATCGAGTAGTTCGGATGCGAGATCCAGCTCGGACCTTCGATGCCGAAATGCGAGAGCGCCGCGTTGACGAGGCCATCACTGGCGAAAAGCTGACGCCAGAGCACGGCGATCGCCACGCTGCCGCCCAGCAGTGACGGCAGATAGAATATGGCGCGATAGATCGGCAGCCCACGCAGGCCGCGGTTCAGCGCCATGGCGACCAGCAAGGCGAATGCCAGTTTGAACGGCACCGAGAGGACCACGTAGGTCAGGGTAACGTGCATGGCGGCCGAGAATTTCGGATCCGCCGTGGCGATGCGCACGTAGTTCGCGAGACCCACCCACCGCGGCGACTGGAGCATGTCGAAGTCGGTGAAGGAGAGATAGAGCGAAATGAGGGCCGGCCCGAGCGTCAGCCCGAAAAAGCCGACGAGCCATGGCAGCAGGAAGAGATAGCCGGGAGCATTGGCGTTCCAGAGACGTTTGAAGCGTCCTTCGGCCACGGCCCCCTGATAGCTTTCCACGGATATGGCCCCTGCGGGCGTGCGCATCGCATTGCTCATACGGGATCAGCCTCTTGCGAGAATCTGCGTGATTTCCGTGACAAGCTGTTTGCCGCCATCGGAAGGAGATAGCTGTCCGAAGCCGACCTGTTCGGCGATGTTGCGCAGCATCAGCTCGCCTTCACCGGCGCCAGCCGGCGGCGGCGGCGGCAATTTGCCGGCGAGGTCGCCAAGGCCGCTGACATAGGCGAGCGCGACCTTGCCGTTTTCATCGAGTTTTGCCGCAACGACCTCGCGCATGGCAGCCGATTCCGGAATGCCGCGTTCGACATCCAGGAGCAGCACCGCCTCAGGGTTCTTGACGAAGAAGTTGATGTAATCAACCGCCTGATCCACCGATTTCGACTGGGCCGAAACCGAGAAGAACATCGAAGGCTTGCGATAGTGGCCACCCTTGGAATCCGGCTTGACGCGCATGTAGTTGGTGAGCGCCAGCTTGTCCTTGTTCATGGCCTGATAGGCGACGAACTGGTTGGAATGGGCAAAACCGGCGGCCGACTTGCCGAGCGAGACGGTGTTGGTTTCGATATCGTTCTTATCGAGAGCCTGGATATCGGCGGGAACGCAAGCGCCGGCCTCACGGAACTTCGCCCACATGTCGTACCATTCCGAGGCGTCCTCCACCGCGAAGCCAATCTTGCCGTCGGCGGTATAAAGCGCTTTGCCGCGCTGACGCAGCCAGTTCTCGAACAGCGGTTCAGCGCCGCTGCCGTCGGCGAGGCCGAACATGCCCTTGCGCTTGCCGGCCTTGGTGATCTCCGCACCCATACGGGAGAATTCGTCCCAGGTGGTCGCCTGGGTCGGAAGATCGACGCCGGCCTCCTTGAAGGCGGTGGTGTTCAGGACTGTCGCTGCCGAATTCGCCCCGAGGCTGACGCCATAGAGATGGCCGTCGACACTGCCGCCTTCGATCTGCGCCTTGTCGAAATCATCGAGATTGAGCTTTGCCGGCATATAGGATTCGAGCGGGGCGAGTGCGCCGCGCCGCGCATATTGAACGATATAGCGATAGTCCATCTGGATGACGTCGGGCGCATTGCGGCCGGCGACCTGTGTCGCAAGGCGCGGCCAATAATCGCCCCAGCCGAGGAATTCGCCGGTAATCGTCGTGCCCGGATTCTTCGTCTGATAGAGTTGCGAGACCTTGTTGGTGCGGTCGGCGCGCGGCTGCGAGCCCCACCACAGGAGACGCAGGCGCGCTTCCTGTGCAAAAGCGCTGGTTCCCAGCGCCGCGAGCGAAAGGAGCGTGGCTCCTCCCGCAACGAAATTACGTCTGCTTACACGTAGGCTCATTTTTTCCTCCTCCAAAGGGAAGCGCCTCCACACGCTTCCGAACCAGTCACACTTGCATAAATAACTAATTGGTTACAAGCTACGAGCAAAGCGGCAAGCGTGTCAAGCGGGGTATCGGTTCTTGCTGACCGCCCTTCTAAATTCCGGTTTTTACAATTTCGCACTGAAGGCTTATGAGCGCAACATGCGAGACGGAGGGGAACGATGAACGACAGCGAGGAAAACGGGGAGCAGAAAAAATCCCGGCGCCCATCTCAGGAACGCACGGCGCAGCGCGATCCGGAGCGGACACGCGCCGCAATCCTGGAAGCGGCCACCCGGGAGTTTGCCGAAAACGGCATGGGTGGAGCCCGCGTCGACGCCATTGCCGCGCGCGCCGGCACCAACAAGCGCATGCTCTACCATTATTTCGGCGACAAGGAGCAGCTCTATCTCCGCGTGCTCGAAGAAGCCTATGTCGGCATCCGCACCGCCGAGCGCGCGCTGCATATCGGTGACCGAAGCCCGGAGGAAGGCATTGGGGAACTCGCGCTCTTCACCTGGCGCTATTTTCTTCAGCACCCGGAATTCCTCAGCCTGCTCGGGACGGAAAACCTGCATCGCGCCCGGTGGCTGCGCCAGTCCGTCCGGCTCAAGGAACTGCATTCGCATCTGATCGGCGAGCTTACCGATGTGCTCGAGCGGGGAAAGAAGCAGGGCGTCTTCATCGAGACGGTCGATCCGCTGCACGTCTACCTGACGATCGCCTCGCTCGGCTATTTCTATCTTTCCAACCAATACACGCTTTCGACGATCTTCGGCCGCGACCTGATCGAGCCGGCCCATCTCAATGCCTGGGAAAAGCATATCGTCCACGTCACGCTCGCTTCGATCAAGCGTTAGACTAATCCTGAAAGCAGGATTTGACTCTTGACAGGCTCGCCGCTCTTCTGTCATCAAGTAACCGTTTAGTTACCGGCTTGGGAGGGCCGGGCCGGATGCCCGCTCCCCCGCCGCAAAAGATTCCAGGGAGGAAAATATGGCACGCTTGGGGATCATCTTGCACGGCGTTACCGGCCGCATGGGTTACAATCAGCACCTGGTGCGTTCGATCCTCGCCTTCCGCGACCAGGGCGGCATCACGCTGAAATCGGGCGAAAAACTCGAGATCGATCCGATCATCGTCGGCCGCAACGGCGCCAAGATGGAAGAGCTGGCGAAGAAGCATGGCATCAAACGCTGGTCGACCGATCTCGACGCCGCTCTCGCCAATCCCGACGACACGATCTTCTTCGATGCCGGCACGACGCTGATGCGGGCCGAGCTTCTGTCCAAGGCGCTCGATGCCGGCAAACATGTCTATTGCGAAAAGCCGATCTCCGACGACCTGCAGGTGGCACTCGACCTTGCCCGCAAGGCGCGCCGCTCCGGCCTTAAGCACGGGGTCGTGCAGGACAAGCTCTTCCTTCCCGGCCTGCGCAAGCTGGCGCTGCTCAGGGATTCCGGCTTCTTCGGCAAGATCCTCTCGGTGCGCGGCGAATTCGGCTACTGGGTTTTCGAGGGCGATTGGGGCGTGCCGGCCCAGCGCCCCTCCTGGAATTACCGCAAGGGCGACGGCGGCGGTATCATCCTCGATATGCTCTGCCACTGGCGCTATGTGCTCGACAACCTGTTCGGCGAGGTGAAGGCCGTCTCCTGCCTTGGCGCCACGCATATTCCGCGGCGCATCGACGAGCAGGGCAAGCCTTATGATTGCGACACTGACGATGCGGCCTATGCGACTTTCGAGCTCGAAGGCGGCGCGATCGCGCAGATCAATTCCTCTTGGGCCGTTCGTGTCCGCCGCGACGACCTCGTCACTTTCCAGGTCGACGGCACCCATGGCTCGGCCGTCGCCGGCCTGACGAAATGCTGGAGCCAGCACCGCGTCAATACGCCGAAGCCGGTCTGGAACCCCGACCAACCGCAGACGATCGACTTCTACAAGACCTGGGACGAGGTTCCCGATACGCAGGCCTTCGACAACGGCTTCAAGGCGCAGTGGGAAATGTTCATCCGCCATGTCGTCGAAGATGCGCCGTGGCCCTATGGCCTGGAAGCCGGCGCCAAGGGCGTGCAGCTTGCCGAACTCGGCCTGAAATCCTGGGCCGAACGCCGCTGGCTCGACGTTCCCGCATTGGAGTTCTAGCCGTGACGACGATCAATCTCCCCCTCGACGGCAAGATCGTTCCCTACATGCTGACCGGCACGCCGATCGAGCTGAAGAAGCGCGAGGCTAAAAGCTTCCCGCGTATCGCCTTTGCCGCCGCGCATGTGGTTGCCGATCCGCTCGCCGATAACGATCCCTGGCTGACGCCGGCGATCGACTGGGAGCGGACGCTCGCCTTCCGCCACCGGCTCTGGGATCTTGGCCTCGGCGTTGCCGAAGCCATGGATACGGCGCAGCGCGGCATGGGCCTCGGCTGGCCGGAAGCTCGCGACCTGATCCGCCGGGCGCTCACTGAGGCGTCCAGCCGCAAGGATGCGCTGATCGCCTGCGGCGCCGGCACCGACCATCTGACGCCCGGACCCGATGTGACGATCGACACCATCCTCAGGGCCTATGAAGAGCAGATCGAAACGGTGGAGGCGGCCGGCGGCCGCATCATTCTGATGGCGAGCCGGGCGCTTGCCGTCGCTGCCAAAGGACCTGACGACTATGTCAGGGTCTATGACCGCATCCTCCGTCAGGTCAAGGAACCCGTCATCATCCACTGGCTCGGCGAAATGTTCGACCCGGCGCTCGAGGGATATTGGGGCAATGGCGACCATCTGAAGGCCATGGAAA
This sequence comes from Rhizobium hidalgonense, assembly GCF_002914525.1. Classification (GTDB taxonomy): domain Bacteria; phylum Pseudomonadota; class Alphaproteobacteria; order Rhizobiales; family Rhizobiaceae; genus Rhizobium; species Rhizobium hidalgonense. The sequence goes on from NZ_LODW01000041.1 coordinate 152,771, forward strand.
CCTGCCTTGAGGTGATCGAAGCCAATGCCGGCAAGGTCGACGGCATCAAGATCTCGCTTCTCTCCAAGGAGAAGGAAGTGACCATGCGCCGGAAACTGCCGAAATCCGTGCGCATGTATACCGGCGACGACTTCAACTATGCCGAACTGATTGCGGGCGACGAACAGGGCCATTCCGACGCGCTGCTCGGCATCTTCGATGCCATCGCGCCGGCAGCTTCGGCGGCCCTCGACGCGCTCGGCCGCAAGAGCAACCATGAATTCTTCGATCTGCTCGAGCCGACCGTGCCGCTGTCGCGGCACATCTTCAGAGCGCCGACCCGCTTCTACAAGACCGGCGTCGTCTTCCTCGCTTATCTCAACGGCCTGCAGGACCATTTCACCATGGTCGGCGGCCAGCAGAGCACCCGCTCGCTGACGCATCTGGCAGAGCTCTTCCGGCTGGCCGACAAGGCGCGGGTTCTGGCCGATCCGGAACTCGCAACAGCGCGGATGAAACAGGTGCTTGCCGTCCACGGCGTTCACTAAGCGTCGACTCGGCTTGGGAGGAGAATGACATGCAGGTCGAAGGACTTTCGATCAATCTGGCGACGATCCGCGAACAATGCGGCTTTGCCGAAGCCGTCGATATCTGCCTGAAGCATGGCATCACCTCGATCGCGCCCTGGCGCGACCAGGTCGCGAAGGTCGGCCTCGACGAGGCGGTGCGGATCGTCAAATCGAACGGCATCAAGCTGACCGGTCTTTGCCGCGGCGGCTTCTTTCCGGCGGCAAACGATGCAGACTGGCAGAAGAACCTCGACGACAACCGGCGTGCTATCGACGAGGCGGCGGCGTTTTCCGCCGATTGCTTGGTGCTCGTCGTCGGCGGCCTGCCGGGCGCTTCGAAGGATATCGTCGCCGCGCGCCAGATGGTGTTCGACGGCATTGCCGCCGTGCTGCCGCATGCGCAGGCTGCCGGCGTGAAGCTTGCTATCGAGCCGCTGCATCCGATGTATGCCGCCGACCGGGCCTGCGTGAACACGCTCGGCCAGGCGCTCGACATGTGCGAGCCGCTCGGCGAGGATGTCGGCGTGGCGATCGATGTCTATCATGTCTGGTGGGACCCCGATCTTGCCAACCAGATCGCCCGCGCCGGCCGGATGAACCGCATCTTCGCCCATCACATCTGCGACTGGCTGGCGCCGACCAGGGACATGCTGCTCGACCGCGGCATGATGGGCGATGGCGTCATCGACCTCAAACGCATAAGACGAATGATCGAGGCTGCCGGTTTCTTCGGCGCACAGGAAGTGGAGATCTTTTCGGCCGAAAACTGGTGGAAACGCCCGGCCGACGAGGTGATCGCCACCTGCGTCGAGCGCTTCCGGAGCTGCTGCCAGATCTGATTTTCAATATTTTTTCATCTCGCATGCAGGAGGATCTTTCGATGGAGAAACGCCGTTTTGCCCTGATCGGCACCGGAAACCGCGGCACCACCATGTGGGGCAAGGATCTGCTTTCCGGCTGGCGCGAACATGTCGACCTCACCGCCATCGTCGAGAAGAATTCGCTGCGCGGCGAGCGCGCCCGCAACATGATCGGCAGCAACGCGCCGCTCTACGAAAATATCGATTCCATGCTTGCCGAGCAGAAGCCGGATCTCGCCATCGTCTGCACGCCCGACCATACGCATGACGATATCATCGTGCGGGCCTTGGAGTCCGGCATCGATGTCATCACTGAAAAGCCGATGACCACCTCGATCGAGAAAATTCGCCGGATTCTCGACGCCGAAAAGCGAACCGGCCGCCGGGTCGACGTCTCCTTCAACTATCGCTACGCGCCGACGGCGGCGAAGATCAAGGAATTGCTGAATGCCGGCGAGATCGGCCGGGTCACCTCGGTCGATTTTCACTGGTATCTCAACACCAAGCACGGCGCCGACTATTTCCGCCGCTGGCATGCCTATACCGAAAATTCGGGCAGCCTGTTCGTCCACAAGGCCACCCACCATTTCGATCTGCTGAACTGGTATCTCGACAGCGATCCCGAGGCCGTCACCTCCTTCGCCGACCTGCAGAACTACGGCCGCAAGGGCCCGTTCCGCGGGCCGCGTTGCAAGCTCTGTCCGCATGCGCAGGAATGCGACTATTATCTCGATCTGGAAAAAGATCCCTTCCTCGATCAGCTCTACGAAGACCCTTCGAAGATTGACGGCTATTTCCGCGACGGCTGCGTCTTCCGCGAGGATATCGACATTCCCGATACGATGGTGGTCAGTCTCCGCTACCGCAACAATGTCCATGTCTCCTATTCGCTGAATACCTTCCAGCCGATCGAAGGCCATCACCTTGCTTTCAACGGCACCAAGGGACGCATCGAGCTTCGCCAATATGAGGCGCAGCCCTGGGAAGAGCCGAAACAGGACACGATCCTGCTGATCCGCAATTTCCCGAACGGCAAGGAAGCTGTCGAACGCATCACCGTTCCGCATTTCACCGGCGGCCATTACGGCGGCGACGATCGGATGCGCAACATGATCTTCAAACCCGATATGGAAGACCGGCTTGGCCAGCGCGCCGGCACGCGGGCGGGCGCCATGTCCGTGCTTTGCGGCATTGCCGCGCTGACGAGTTCGCGCACCGGCAAGGTCGTCGACATCGCCGATCTGATGCCCGAACTTGCCAATGACGGTTCGCCCAATTCGTTGAGAACACCACGCTGACAAACGGCAGCTCGACGCGGCACGCGTCAGGCAATGTTTTCAAGATTCTCCCGGCGGATCTGGTAGAGCAGCGGCCGACCGGCCGCAAAACGCTCGACTTCATCGGCCACCATCGCACCGAGACGCGCCCGTTCCAGCCCGATCGCGCCGGCGATATGCGGGGTCAGAAAGACATTCGGGAGATCGTAAAACGGAGAGTCCGGCTCGGGGATCTCCGGCTCGGTCACGTCGATGATCGCGTCGAAGCGGCCGGTCTTCAGCTCCGAAAGCAGGGCTGCCTCATCGATGAGGATGCCGCGCGCGGTGTTGATCAGCGTCGCCCCGTCCTTCATCAGCGATAGTCTTCGCGCATCGATCATATGCTGTGTCGACGGCAGCGATGGCGCATGCAGTGAAACGATATCGGCTCGCCGCATCAACTCGTCGAGATCGACCTTTTCCGCTCCGAGTCCGGCGGCATCAGTGGCATCGAGCATGGGATCGAACAGCAGCAGCCTGTAGTCGAAGGGTTTCAAGAGTTCGATTACCCGCCTGCCGATGCGCGAGGCGCCGACGATGCCGAGGGTTCGTCCATAGTTGCCGATCGCTTCCCGCTGCATCGGATAGGTCCGATCGCGGTTGCGGTCGCCGACGTAGAGATCGCGGAAACGGAAGGCGCGTTTGCCGGCGAAGAGGATCGCAGCGAGCGTGAATTCGCCAACCGGCACGGCATTGGCCTCGGCCGAATGGCTGACCGCTATCCCCGCTGCGAAAATGGCATCGTCGATGATGCCCTTGACCGTGCCCGCCGCATGGACGACGAGGCGCAGCCGCGGCGCGGCAGCGGGAATCTCCGGTCCGACATAGGGCGCACCCCAGCCGGTGATCAGGATTTCCGCTTCTGAAAGCAGGCGTCTTGCGCGCGCATCGTCCAACCGCTGCAGCGGCTCGGGATCCAGCAGGCGGCCGATCGTGTCGAGGCGGCCCAGGATCTCATCGGGCAGAACATGCTCGGTACGCGACGGCTCCATGGCAAGCACGATGGCCGGACGGCTCATGGCATCTGTCCCGGCGCTTCGATGGCGCTGACGGTGACGCCCTTTTCCCGCACCAAGGCCTGCAGCGCCGCAATATCAGGCGCTTTCGGCGGACGCGTCCAGGCAGACGAGGCGGCAGCCGGATCATCCAGCGCCAGCACCGCCGTCACCAGAATCGTCTCGCCAACCGGAATCTGACCGCGCAGCTGCGGCACGATAGTCTTGGCGACGATCACATTGGTGTTGGGCTGTGCCTTCTGGGTCAGTCCGACGCGTTTGACCGAAGAGCCGAGATCGAGAATCCCGGTAAAATCACCTTCGCCAATCGCATAGGCTGCCCCCTCCGAGGCCGACAGCCTATCCTGCTCGAAGTCGCGGCGGCCGATAGCAAAGCCGCCTTCGGCAATCCGCAGCGGCCGGCCCGACGTGATCCGGTGGAGGCGGATATGCCAGGGGGCAGCGGGCACGAGCCAAGTTTCGACGTCGACATCGGGGAAGGGCGACCATCTCGCATGAAGCACGTCGCCCGCGAGCCGGGCTTCCTCATTCGTTTCGCGCACGCGGTAGTGCAGGCCGTCATCGCTGAAGGCCAGCATCGAATCGAAGGCGGCCAGCGCAAAACCGCGTTCGTCGGATTCGACGCTGAAACCGTAGCGGGTGGAATAAGCGAATTTCGCATATTTTTCGGTGCCAAAACGCATCTGCAGGTTTTCCTGGCCTGATGACAGCGCCACGACATCGCCGCCCGCCCGCATGATCACCATGCCGGGATGACGCTGGGGGATGACAGAGGGCGCCGGTTCCGGCGCCTTTTCCTCAGCGGTCCAGAACGGATGATCCTCGGCGACTGCCAGCGGCAGGAAGGCCTTGAGCGCCCAGTAGGGCGAGCCGGCGGAATTGTAACTTTCCGACATCAGCAGGTTCGGATAGCCGAAACCGATCGACAGCACGCCGTCGCGATCGGCAATCGGCTTGTCCTTCCACCAGCGCAGGTGCTGCAGGCAGAGATGCTTGACCTCGCCCCAGGGCAAAGCCTCGAGATCGGCAAAGGCAAGCGCCGACCAGAAGCCGGCGCAGGCGAAACGATAGGTCAGGCTGCGGCCGAAGGGGATGGTCGCGCCGTCAGCGGCAAACCAGTGGCGGAAATCCTGGGCAAAGAGGACCGCGCGCTCGCGGTAGCGTTTGGCGTAGTCGTCGTCGACGAGCTTGGAATAGATCAGGCCATAGAAATGCATGGCGAAGGGAATGTAGTGGTCGATGCGGCGGACGTTTCCATCGCGATACCAGCCGTCGCCGATATAGAAGCCTTCGAGCTCCTGCAGATATTGCCGGGTCAGGCTGCGATCGAAATCGGCGCCGAGACGGTCGAGCCCGATGTCGACGAAGATGCGGAAGAATTTCCAGTTGTTGTCGGCATAGTCGAATTGCCTGGCATGTTTGAGATAGGCGACGACATTGCTGCGGGCGCGCGTATCAAGCGGTTCCCAGATCTTTTCCGGCACGAGCGCCAGAGCAAAACCGACAGCGGCAAGCTCGACCATGCGCTGATCGCGACCGTTGACCGTACCCCAATATTCCGGATGGGCGGGATCGGTGCCGTTTGCAAGGCCCTCGGCGAAGCGATGCCAATGGGCGAAGTCGCCCTTGCCGGCGCCAAGCGGCGCCAAGCCCCAGAGCGGGCGGGCAAAGCCCTCGAGATCGGCCGCCGCCCGGTCGAAATGGGCGGCGGCGCCGCTCAGCCTGACGCGGGCATTGCCTTTTGAGAAACAGGCAAGCAGCGGATCGAAGAGATCAAGCAGGGCACGGCTCATATCCGCACGGGTTTCCAGCGGATTGCCTGCAAGCGGGTTGGCGCTGGCGGGATCATAGGTCATCGGCATCACTCACGGGTTTCAGCATTCGGAACGGTCCCTCCCGGAACGGGAACGACGGCCTGGCAGATGTGGCGCGCCGGCGCCGTCCTGTTGCGGAAACGGGACAGCATCAGCGAAACGGCCTCGCGCCCGAGGGCGGCGCGGTCGACACGCATGGTGGAAAGCTGCGGATTGGTCATCAGCGCACAGGGCAGATCATCGAAGCCGACGATCGCAAAATCCTCCGGCACACGCAGACCGGCCTCGGTGACCGCCTCGAGCACACCGACCGCGATGAAATCATTCATGCAGAAGGCGGCGGTAAAACCGGCATTCTCGGCAAGGATCGCGGCCGTGCGTTCGTGGGCCTCGCCGCTGGCGCTGCCCTTCAGCGTCATCGAGACGAAACGGCCCTCGGCGCCGGGAACGGCAGCAATCGCCGCCTCGAAACCACGGATGCGCTCCCGGATCGTCTGGCGATGGGAACCGCTCATATGCAGAATTCGACGATGGCCAGCCTGCATCAGCCGGTTGGTGGCCTGATAAGCACCGAAGAAATTGGCCGGCGAAACGCCATCGAACTGCATCATGGGATCGGTACCATTGACGAGAACCGCCGGCGTCAGAGTGTCGCGCAGCCAACCGCGCAGCATCTCGTTCGGATCAAGGCCGACAAGAAAGAGCCCTTCGGCGCCCGCGGCCTGCATATAGTCGCGCACAGCATCCGGCGTAGTGCGATCCTCGCGAACCATACGGATTTCAAAGGGCATGCCCGCTTCGGCAGCGCCGGCGCGCAGTCCCTCGACGATCGCTTCGTAGAAGACACTGAGGCCGCCGGTGACGCCGTCGCTGGCGATCAGCGCCAGCCCGCCAGCAACGGCTTCAGTCGCAGCCTTGACGGGATAGCCGTGCTCGGCAGCCACCTTCAAGATCTGGCGGCGCACGGTTTCGCTGATGCCGGGTTCGTTGGCGAGCACGCGCGACACCGTGGAAACGGAGACGCCGGCCAATGTGGCGATATCGGCCTGGCGCGGCCGTCTGCTTTTTTGTTCGTTCATATGTAAAGTTTATGCAATTTATGCAAATTTGCAAGATAATCTTTATTTCTTGCAATAAATTTTTTTTTGCGTACTCTTTGTGACGAAATGCTCGCAAACGCCGTTGGAGGATGGCAGCAGGCATATTGGGACAAGGAGGATATTATGCAGGTCAACCGCCGTTCATTTCTGATGGGATCAGCCGGAGCAGCCGCCGGCCTTGCCCTTGGCGCGGGAAGCGCTATTCCGGCTTTTGCCGAGGACGCCTCGCTGCGTGCCATGTGGTGGGGGTCGAACGACCGCGCCAAGCGTACACTCGACGTCGCCAAACTCTATCAATCGAAGACACCCGGCGTCACGATCGTCGGTGAATCGCTGTCCGGCGACGGCTACTGGACGAAGCTCGCAACCCAGATGGCCGGCCGCTCGATCGCCGACGTCTTCCAACTCGAACCGGGAACGATCTCCGACTATTCCAAGCGTGGCGCCTGCCTTCCGCTCGACGAATTCGTCCCCTCGGCACTGAAGGTCCAGTCCTTCGGCCCCGACATGCTGAAGCTGACCACCATCGACGGCAAACTCTATGGTGTCGGCCTCGGCCTCAACTCCTTCTCGATGTTTTTCGACACGGTCGAATTCGAAATGGCCGGCATCCCGCTGCCGACACCCGACCTAACCTGGGAGGAGTACGCCAAGCTCGCCGTGGAACTCACAAAATCTTCCGGCAAGAGCGGCGGCCCCTATGCGGCCCGCTACGCCTATGTGTTCGACGCCTGGCTGCGCCAGCGCGGCAAGAGCCTTTTTGCAAAGGAAAGCGTCGGGCTTGGCTTCACGGCCGACGACGCCACCGAATGGTTCGACTATTGGGAGAAGCTGCGCAAGGCCGGCGGCACCGTTGCCGCCGACGTGCAGACGCTCGATCAGAACACCATCGACACCAATTGCCTCGGTCTCGGCAAATCGGTGATCGGCATGGCCTATTCCAACCAGATGATCGGCTATCAGCTGATCATCAAGAACAAGCTCGGCATCACCATGCTGCCGCGCGAAAATAAAGGCGGGCCGTCGGGCCACTACTACCGTCCGGCGCTGATCTGGAGTCTCGGCGCCACGACGAAGAACGGCGAAGCGGCCGCGAAATTCATCGACTTTTTCGTCAACGATATCGAGGCCGGCAAAATCCTCGGCGTCGAGCGCGGCGTGCCGATGTCGCCGACGGTGCGCGCGGCCATCCTGCCGCAGCTCAACCCGACGGAGCAGGAAACGGTCAAATACGTCAACCTTCTCAAGGATCAGGTCGGCGAGTATCCGCCGCCGGTGCCGATGGGCGCGACCCAGTTCGACCAGCGCGTGCTGCGCCCGATCTGCGACGAACTCGCCTTCGAACGGATTTCGCCCGCTGATGCGGCGACCCGGCTCATCGAAGAGGGTAAGGCGACGATCAAGGGATGATCGATCGCCTGACAGCAGAGGAGAGGAGAGGCCCGCAAACCCCGGCGGGCCCTTCTCGTTTTCAGGCTGTCAGTTGCCCAGGTTCCGGGCCACGCGCCAGTCCGGCCGGCCGAGATCGAAGGGCCAGGCGTGCACATCCCGGTCGTTGAAATAAACCACCTCCTGCAGATTGGGGAAGGCGCCCTGTTTCAGCGTCGCAGTTTCGATCCACGGCCTGATATAGGCGTCGCCGCCTTCATAACCGAGCTCCGCCACCCAGATGGGCTTCCCGTAGCCGGCGACGAGATCATAGCCCTGCTTCAATGCTTCCGAGAATGTCCGGTGCCCATTGTAGGCAAGTTCGTCGTAGCGCTGTAGGCCGAAGACTGAGAGCCCGACTAGGTCGACATAATCGTCGCCGGGATAGTAGTTCTGCAAGCCCGGTTCTCCCTTCGGCGACCACATGAGTTCGGCGCCGGGCGCCTCCTGACGGATGATGTCCATCATCCGCTTATAGGCGGTGATATAATCCTGCGGGTTCCAGCCGGACCAGGAAAACCGCCCCGATTTGTCCTCCATCTCCTGTCCCCAGCGGACGATCACCGGGCTTTTCAGCTGCGATATCATCTGTGCGATCGCACGCATGTTGACATCGTAGTCGCCGCGCAGAACCTTTGCGCGAAGCTGGGCGGCGGTCAGTCGCCAGTCGACGTCCCAGGACCAGGGTTCCACTGAGATCAACAGGTTGCGGCCTCGGGCCAGCGCATAGGCGTCGGCAACACGCAGGGTTTCGAGGTCGACGTCCTCCCAGGGCAGAAACAGGGCTTCGGTCGAGACATTCGCCTGCGCGCCGAAATCGCCATGCGGATCGTAGGCGCCGAACTTGATGCCGTCGGCATGAAGGACCGGGCGTTTATCGATGATCGACCGCACGCCCGCCGCCGGGTTCGGGGCAATGCCGGCATATTGCACTTCGCTGCGGCCCGGCAGATCCGCGACGCATAAGAAAAGCAGCGCCATCGCAGCGGTCGAGAGTTTGTTTTTCACCAGCTTCTTCATGGCTCACCCTCCTTTTCGGGTTACTTCCTGACCGAGCAGGATCTGTTTCAGGTCATGCGCCTTGGCACTGACCGTATCCATGGGAACGAGCTTGCTGACCTCGTCATCCTCGCGTCCCGATCCATGGCGGAAGACGTACCATTTGCCGTCCGGCTGGCGCCGCTGATAGATCGTGCTGCCGATCTTGCGGTGGCCGAAACAGGTGCTGGCGCGGGCCGCGCCCTCGGCATTGGTCCAGGTGGCACGCATGCAGAGCTGGCCGAGATCGTCGACCACCCATCTGCCTTCGGCGAAAGACTGCTTGCCGTTGTCGTTCACCCAGGCGACGAAGCGCCGGCCGTCATCCGAGAAACGGCCGCCGCCGGTGTTCCAGATCCAGGTCTTGTCGCCGTAGAGGCGATAGAGCTCATAGGCGCTCAGCGGCGTCGGCGCCGGCGCTTTCTTGCCGGCTGCCTCGGCGCCATGTGCCGCCATTGGCAGACACAGGCTGAGAGCAAGCGCCGCTCCATAACGTTTCGGTCCGATACGCATTACATCCTCCTGTTCGACACTTGCCGGTTGCGCCGGCTCAGACACCCTGTTGGTCCCGTCCCATGTTGCCGAACCCATTCCATTTGAGACGGAATTTCGTAATCTTGGTCTTGCCGCCGCCGAGGCCGGCGCCGGCCACGGCGAATTGCGTTTCGGTGAAGCTGACGAATGGCTGGCCATGGGAAAGCGCTTCGAGGCTGCGGAGACCATGGCTGCCGAGCTGCATGCCGCCGGTAACCCAGATCGCTAGCCCCATGGCGGTCGCGAGCCGCAGCCCGTGCGATTGCGGCAGCATCGGCAGACCGTTCTCGATTGCATGGCGAACGACGATCAGCACCGTCACCGACAGATAGATCGAGAGGTTCATCGCGGTGAAAATATAAAAGCCCTGGGCGGCAGCGGCCTCGCTGGCCAGCGCCATGGCGACGGCGCAAAGCCCGGCGAGCGCGATATAGGGCGCGACCACGCGCAGCGGCAGAGACTGCTGCTGCTGCCTTCCTTTCGGCGTGATCCGGAAATCGACGAAGGAGCCGGAGATATGATCGCGCAAGGCTGCCAGGGTTCCGGCGAGCGACCACGGCCAGCGCAGGAAGATGAAGGCCAGCCCCTCCCAGCCGAACAGTTTCGCATTATGCGGCCTGAAAGTTCCCGTTGCCCGCCAGAAGAGGGCAAACAGTGTCAGCACGATCGATATCGGCGAGAAATGCAGCAGGAAATCCGGATAGGTGACGTTGATAAAGACATGGCCCGTCAGCAAGGCGGCGACCGGCAGCAGGAACATCACCGCCATGAAGGCGGAAAACAGCGGATACCACAGCTGCGAGAATACGAATTGAAATTTCAGCCGCCACGGCAGATGCGCGATGTAACGGCTGGAATGCTGCAGCAGAATAGTGACGAGGCTGCGCGACCATTGGAATTCCTGGACGACGAGATCGGCAAAATTCGCCGGGCCGTCGCCGTGGGCGATCGCATCGACGGCATGCACGCCACGCCAGCCGCCGGCATTCATCATCAACGTCGTCGAATGGTCTTCGGCGAGTTCCGGACCGAGGCCGCCGATCTCGCGAAGCGCCGATGTGCGAACCGAATAATGCGAGCCGATGCAAAGCGGCGCCCAGCCATTGTTGTAACCCGTCTGCAGCGAACCGTGCAGGCTGGCCTCGGCATAGAGCCTGCCGCGCGCCGCCCAGCTCGTCGCGGCATTCGCATCACAAATGCTGGGCGCGGAGACATAACCGATGCCAGGGTCAGCGAAGGGACGCAGGACCTCGCGGAGATAGGTCGGCGTCGGCACGTGATCGGCATCGAACTGGGCGACGAAATCGTAACGCGCATAGCCGAAATGGTCGTAGAAATAGGCAAGATTGCCTTCCTTGCAGCGCGTCCGGCGCGGCCAGGTCGCGCGATGGTAATCCGCCACCCCCTTTCGGGTGGAGATCAGCACGCCGTGCTCCGCGCACCAGCGCCGGGTCTCCTGCGAAGGATCTTCGTCGGCCAGCCAGACATCGAAATCGACGCCGATCTGGTCGAGCATCGCCTGCAGCGTGGCGCGGACAACGGCAAATGGCTCGGACGGCGCCTTGGTGACCACCATCGCCACCCGCCCTTCCGGCAGCCGCACATGAGGGCTGACGGTCCGAGCGTTGAGGAAAATCAGGATGAAATAGGCCGGCACAAGGGTGATCCAGCCCAGCACGAGGGTGATGAGCACGAAGGCGGTCCAGGAAATGATGTGCGCCGACTGGCACCACCAGATCCAGAAATTGCCGAGTGTCGCCAGCCAGCAGAGGATGCCGAAGCCGTAAACGACGCGGTTCCAGCCGGCGAAGACAGGATCGAATGCCTCCGCGGAGGCGGCTTTCGCCGTCCTGGCACGCTGACCGATTTGCGAACCAATGCTCATGCCTTTACCTCGAGCCCGAAAGTGGGACCGGCGGTGCGGATGATCGTATCGATATCCGAGAGAGCGGGCACAAAGCCGAGTTCCGCCTTCGCTCTTGCCGTGTCGGCAACGAGGATCGGCGGATCGCCGGCCCGGCGGGGGCGATAGCGGACGGGGACTTCACGGCCGGTCGCCCGATGGATGGCTTCGAGGATCTCGCGCACCGAGGTGCCGCGGCCGGAGCCGAGATTGACGCTGAGCGAGCCGCCATCGGCGATCAGATGATTGACGGCGGCAAGATGCGCCTGCGCGAGATCGCTGACGTGAATATAGTCACGCACGCAGGTTCCGTCTTCGGTGCGATAATCGGTGCCGAAGATATCGAGCCTCTCCAGCCTGCCTGCGGCGGCGAGAAGGGCGCGGGGGATAAGATGGGTTTCCGGCTGGTGGCGTTCGGCAAGCTCGCCATCCGGATCGGCGCCGGCCGCGTTGAAATAACGTAGCGCGGCGAAGCGGATGCCATAGGCGGCGGCAAAATCCTCGAGCGCCATCTCGAAGATCAGCTTGGTGCGGCCGTACGGATTGACCGGGTGCTGTGGTGTTTCCTCGCGTATCGGCAACGAGGCGGGGACGCCGTAAGTGGCGCAGCTGCTCGAGAAGACGATCCGGTCGATCTCCTGGTCGAGGCAGGCCTCGAGCAGCGTCAGGCTGCCGACGACGTTGTTGCGGTAATATTTCCTGGGCATCTCGACGGATTCGCCGACATAGGCATTGGCGCCGCAATGGATGACGCAATCGGGCGAAAACTCTGCGAGGGTCCGGCGCAGTGTGGCTGCATCGGCGAGGTCCGCCCGGATGAGCGGTCCCCAGCGGACGCTGTCGGCATGCCCCGTCGAGAGATTGTCGTAGGTGACCGGGACCATGCCGGCGCGCGACAGCGTTTTGCAGATATGACTGCCTATGAAACCGGCGCCGCCGGTAACCAAAATGTAGCGGGGCATCTCATACGGCCTCCGCCTTCTCGGCGCCGGCAAGCAAGCTGTCGAAATAACCGACGGTGCGCGCCAGACCGGCTTCAAGGCCGATGCGGGGCTGCCAGCCCAGTTCGGCCATGGCCCTGGAGATATCCGGCCGCCGCTGGCGGGGATCATCGATAACCGCCGGCAGATGAACGATGCGTGAGCGCGAATTGGTGAGGTCGCGAACGATCTCCGCCAGGCGGCGAACGGTGATCTCGGCCGGATTGCCGAGGTTGATCGGGCCGTGGCAGGCACTGCCGGCGGCCGAGAAACGCAGGAAGCCCTCGACGAGATCGTCGACATAGCAGAAGGAGCGGGTCTGATGACCGTCGCCATAGATCGTCAGATCTGCATTGCGCAAGGCCTGCACGATGAAATTGGAGACCACCCGGCCGTCATCCAGACGCATGCGCGGCCCATAGGTGTTGAAGATGCGGCCGACCTTGATGTCGACGCCGTAAGTCCGGTGATAGTCGAAGAACAAGGTTTCGGCGCTGCGCTTGCCTTCGTCGTAACAGGCGCGCGGTCCGATCGGATTGACATTGCCGCAATAGGATTCGGGCTGCGGGCTCTGGTTCGGGTCGCCATAGACTTCCGATGTCGACGACTGAACGACGACCGCAGCGGTCTTGCAGGCGCAATCCAAGGTATTGACGGCGCCAAGCACGTTGGTAAGCAGCGTTCCCACAGGATCCCGCTGATAGTCGGGCGGAGAGGCGGGCGAGGCGAAGTTGAAGATGAGCGAGGCTTCGATATCGAAGGGCTGGCGAACATCGTGCTCGACGAGGTGAAAACGGGCGTTCGATGCAAGGTGATCGACATTGACGCGCCGGCCGGTCGAAAAATTATCGAGGCAGATGACTCTGTCGCCGCGCTGTAGCAGCCTTTCGCAGAGATGCGAGCCGAGAAACCCGGCCCCACCGTTTACCAGGACGGTGCGTAACCCCTGGGGCACCGGTTTGCCCGATACTTCAGAATAGCCTTCGCTGGGAACGAAACTACGCATTACAAACCCCTTCCCATGTTTTAGTCTTTTAATTTATTGATGCACTGCATGCCTTTCTTATCGTTGCTGATATTCGTCTTCCGACCATTACATCACGAACAACTTTTGAGTTATTCTTTGGATAAGAGAATTAATATTTAAATGATAAGGTGATAACAGCCAAGGTCAACTTTAAAAATTGCAACTATCCAAAATAACTACGCAATTATTCTTTAAAGTAACAAATGATTAATCATTTTCTATCTATTTTTCCCTTAGAACGAGTATCCGGATATTGCTCAAGCTTCACTCAATGAAGCTGGTCTAGAAGTAATGGGGAAGATCGGCCGCGCTGGACTGGGCGACCGGCCTTGCATCCGGGAGCGCCATATGCGAGGGGTTTTGGCCATGTTGAAAAAACAAGCTGGAGCGCGGCCGAAGGGCTGGCGTCGATTTCATTTTGCGATGCTTGCCGGGGGGGCGACGTTTCTTGCGATCGGAACGACGGCCTGTACCGTCGTTAACGACGACTTAGCCCTGGTCGCGAAAAAGAACGTCGTCGTGGTCGAGGCGCCGCGTGTCTCGAAAGCCTTTGCCTATCCGGCAAATCGGCCCGAACGCCCGGCTGCGCCAACGGTTCGCGTCGCCTATCACGGCTCAGCGCCTTATATCTGTTCTCCGAGCGGCTTCGGCCAGAAGTCGCGCTGCTTTGCACGTCCGCCCATCTGACGGAGCAATCAACCGCTACGGCGTTGTTTGCGCATCTGAATAGACGCGCGGCGCACTAGCTCAGTTGCGCCACCGGCCGGACATGTCGTCTTCGCCGGCGGGATGCTCGTTGAAGAAACGGGATGCAGCTTCCGTGCGGTTTCGGACGTTCATCTTCTTGTAGATGTTGCGGACGTGAACCTTCACGGTGTTTTCGGACAGATGCAGCTTGTCGGCGATGATCTTGTTTTGCGTGCCCTTGCATATGAGATCCAGGATCTGAACCTCGCGCGTGGTCAAAGAGGAGATGCTGTCGCGTCTCAGCTTCAGCGCATTGGTGCGCGCCGCATCGACCGATTTTGTCTGATAGAGCGAAGGCTCCAGCTGGGTGTTCTTGTTGGTGAGACGATTGAGAAGGGCTGACGGAAAATGCTCGCCGCCCTTCATCAGCAGATCCACTGCGGCCATGAAGACATCGAGCCGCAGGTTGAGCGGCAGGACACCATCGATGATCCTTGCCTCCACCAGGCGGCTGACATAGGGTTCGAGCATGTCGATCGCTTCGACGACAAGCCCGACAGAGGTCTCCGGGTGGTTTTCGCGGGCAGCCTGCAGCGCCTCATGAAGCTCGGGCGCAGGTATATGATAGAATAAAACGAGTTTTATATCGCTGGTATCTTTTTCCAGCATTGGCTTTGTGCTCGTTATGCTTGCTACATCACAATTCGGAAATTTCTTGGCCAGTGCTTCCACCATGCATTCCGAAAACAGATCCGGTTTGGCCACTACCAGTATAGTATTTCCTGACGAACCCAACTTGGTACCTTGGTCGGTATTCTCAATTCCTGAGCCTGCCATGAACATATACGCCTCCCCTTGCGTTACACTTTACTCAAACGTGGAGCGATAGCGGGTATTGGATAGTATGAAATGTCGGCCCCGGATGTCCCGCTTTTATTTTTTAGACATTTCTTAATAATGTTAATACGGATTGAGAAGGAAGGAAATGGCCCAAAGTGATTAGTTTTCGGGGGCAAAAAGCGATATGTTACAAAGCGTTGGTTGTATTTTTGGCAGGATGAATACTTCAAGGTTATATTTGCTCTCACTATAGATAAGAGTCAAATGTAATATTTAAGTACAGATTGTTATATTTTCGGCCTGCGCGAAATGCCTGATTTGAGACAGGCGAGCGACGGAAGGCTCCCCTCAACCTAGCCGAGAATGCTGGAAATTCTGGATTGTTTGCGCTCACCGACGCCCCAGGCAAGGCGTCTCGCCTCTCCAGCGATAGGGCTACCCAAACGGGGCCAGTCCGCCTTAGCCCGAATTAGCATCTATCGGATCCACATTTTTTACAGCAATCTCTGATCGTCGGCCAAGTGGCGACATGGAAAAGCCAGGTATCGGCGTGCGTTTTTGATACACGGCCTCCACTCATGGCAACTCAACAAAAACAACGCCTGAATACTCCTTATCCCGTCCAGGATGATGAGCTGGATATGTGCGGCCTTGTACTGAGTACGTGCGCTCCCAATACTAACGATTTGATCCAACAAGTCGCGACGTAACCGCAGATGACTGGTACCGAATACATCTGCCGATGTTAACCGCATCGGAGCGATGCGCGAGCAAAATCCCATTTGAGATGAGAGGGATTTCGAAAAGCTGCTCCGGTTTTTTTCTGGAGTTTCCGCGGAATGTCTGATGATTACAAGCACGACCCGAAATCTTCGGGCGACGATATCACGAAGGTCGGCGCACTGGCCGACGGCTTTGCCAACAGCGCCATCAATTCAACTGAAGTCGACGACGGCTCGACCGGTTATGTCGGCGGCGTCGCCAATGGCGACAATCGTGGCAATACCGACAACAGCGTCGACGTCGACATCACGGCCGAACTCTCCGCCAACAACGGCGACAATCGCGACAACGACTACGACTGGAGCTACAAGTCCGACGACGACACGAGCACCAAGACCACGACGATCACCGACACCAGAAACGATTACGACTGGAGCTATGACAGCAAGTCGTACAGCGACAACG
Source organism: Rhizobium hidalgonense (assembly GCF_002914525.1). Taxonomy (GTDB): domain Bacteria; phylum Pseudomonadota; class Alphaproteobacteria; order Rhizobiales; family Rhizobiaceae; genus Rhizobium; species Rhizobium hidalgonense. The sequence goes on from NZ_LODW01000041.1 coordinate 169,050, forward strand.
ACACCAAGACGATCACCGACACCGATACGAAGACCGTCACCGACACCGATATCAAGACCGTTACCGATACGGACACCAAGACGGTCTCCGACAGCAACAACACGGCTGACAGCTTCAACAAGACGGACACCGACTTCGCCGTGCTCGAAGACGTCAAGGACTTCGACAATCTCGGCATTGCCGGCGGCGACCTCACCTTCAATCTCGGCGACGATTTCTCCTTCACACTCGACGTCGACAGCATTCTGAACAATTCGCTGAGCGGTGCGGGCAACGACAGCGGCTTCAGCGCCGTTCAGGCGAACCATCTGGCCGACCAGGATAGCGCCTGGAACATCAAGATGGAGAACGAAGGCGCTCAGAACTACCTGAATGCCAATGCCGGCACCGCCGACAGCGCAGAAGGCATGGAGATGGACGGCCGGGGCTGGGATCTCAAGGCCGGCGACGATGCCAGCGGCTCGAGCACAGCCGATGCTTCGGCGATCCTTGCCAATTCCGGCTTCCACCTCGAGCTCGTTCAGGGCGCGAACCTGCTCAGCAATACCGTCGACTCCAGCGTCATCGGCGGCAATTCTCATGCCTCCGACGTCGGCGAGGATACCGGCACCTGACACTGACCTCCAACGACCAAGACGAACTGCATCGGCTGGCGCTGGTGCAGTTTGACTGTTTGAAAACGATCTGACGACCACACCACGGCTCCCGGAGGGGCCGATTTCAAGGCCGATCGTCATTTCGAATGGGAGGCCGAACCATGCATATCGAGAAGATTTCGGACATCATTGCGCACTTCATCGGTCTCTTCGAGATGACCACCGAAGAGATGAGGGCGCGCGCCAAATATACCGAAGGCGCAGGGCCCGGCGAAGATCGACCGGTGCTGCCGGATCAGGACGCCTCTAGCGCGGGTTTCGCCTCCAATCTGCAGCTCAAGGACTACGATCCCGGGATCACCTACAAAAGCGGCAGTTACGAGATCGACAGCGGTCCGGCGCGTCATTCGGGCCGCATCTTCGAAGAGAGCGTGGAGAAGCTGGCGGCGATTGCCGCAAGGGATATCCCGCTACCGCATTTCGGCGAAGCTACGGATATCGTGCTGTCGGATGAGCCGGAACTGGATGTCTTTGCCGGGCCTGGCTCGGCAATCAGTCATGTCCTCCAGGTCAACGTGCTTGACGACGACGACTATCTCGACATGACGGACGGCATCCATGCTGCCCGGGACACGAGCTTCGTCATCGAGCGACTGGCGGAGTTCAGCACCAAGGCCGAGATCTTCACGCCTTTTGCGGATCTCCACCGAACCGATACCTATGACGGCGCGCTGAAGATCGCCCAGGATCTCGAAACCTATATCCGGAATGCTCAAAATACAGAGGATACCGGGGCTACCGAGGCAACGCCGCTTAGCTCCGACGCTTCGCATAATTTCATCCGCATCGATCCCGAGGTCAACGGCGCCGTCTACATCAACGGCAAGGTCGAGGCCGATATCCCCGTGCTCGATGACTTGCTGCCCGACCGCGGTCTCGCCAAGATCCCGGAAGAGCCCGACGACAGCAGTTCATCCGTCGAGCAGACCGAACCGAGCGGCAACAGCCTTGATGTGACCGCCGGTGCGAACTTCGTCGTCAACGTCGCCTCGGTGATCAATACCGGCGTCATCGCCTCTGTCACCGCCGTCATGGGCGATTACCACCAGGTCGACGCGGTTTCCCAGTCCTTTGTCTACAGCGACAATGACGAGATCGCCTCGGCGCTGCGCTCCTCCGGCTATTCGGCCGAGGAGGCCGGGACAGTCGCCAAGAATATCGCCGTCTTCCAGCAAAGCACCTTCGAAGCATCGAGCCACGCCGAGCCTGACGCGGCCGATCCGACGTTTCCCACCAGTTGGCGCGTCAGCGTCATCGACGGCGACGTTTCCTTCGTACAATGGGTCGAGCAGTATCACTTCGTCAGCGACAACGACACGATGACGGTTACCACCTCGGGATCCGAAACCACGATTCTGACAGGCGGCAACACCTCCATCAACTTCTCCTCCTTTTTCGGCATGGGCATGCAGTATGATCTGGTGATCATCCGCGGCAATGTGCTCGACATCAACAGCATCACGCAGATCTCGCTGCTCTACGACAATGACCGGGTGCGGGCGGAAGACGGCGCCGATCCCGCCGCCGATATCGAGACCGGCAACAACCTGATCTGGAATTTCGCCTCGATCCACAATGTCGGGACGGGCAGCCCGTTCGAGGCGATGCCGGATTATATGGTCGAAGCGCAGAAAGGGATCGAAGACCGCGATCCCAATATGCCGGAAGGGCTGTCCTTCGATGCGAACTTCCAGGGATATGCCGGTCTCAACGTGCTCTACATCACCGGCAATCTCTACGACATGACTGTTATTAAACAGGTGAGCATCCTCGGTGATTCCGATGATGTGACCCTCGCGGCATCAACGCTCCTCGAGAACAATCCCAATGCAACGGTGACGATCGACTCCGGCAGCAATGCGCTCATCAACATCGCCGAGATCGTCGACTACGACAGTTTCGGCGCGACGACCTATCTGGCAGGCCAGCTCTATTCGGACGCCATCCTCATTCAGGGCGGGCTGGTGGAGCACGACACGACACAACCGCAAGCAGCCGGCGACAGACTTGCCAACGAAATCATCGCCTTCCTCGATGACGACTATCTCGCGGGCGGCGATTCCGCTGATGGCATCATCAATGCCGGGCATGATTTTTCATGGTCGTCGGGGCATCCCGACGTCATGCAAGCCATGGTCGCGTGACCGGAGGAATCACGATGAACCAGATATCCAAACAGATCTTTGCAGCCGGCAGCGCCCTCGATCTCAAGTCGGGCAATATTCCCGCCGCCGCTCCTTCGGAACTAAAGACGGCCGATCTGCGCCTCTCCGCGATCGACGAGGCGGTCGAGAACCTTCGCCGGCTCAGCGGCGGCGCGGCTCCGTCTGCATCGCCTTCTGCCGATCGCCGCGGGACGACCGAAGCTGCAGCTGCCGAGATGGCGCGCGCAGGCACAGTGCAGGCCCTCGCGCAAATGACAGCGATGCCGGAAGCTTCGCCGAACGTCTTGAAGGCAGAAACGGCGGCTCCTGCATCGGCGGTAGAAGCAAAACCGGTCGCAGCGGCCCAGCCGCAGACCGAAGCGCGGGCGGTGCCCGAATTACCGAAGGAGACGACCGAGCTCAAATCGAGCCCAACGGTACCCTTCGGCAAGACCATCGAAGGCGATAGTGGCCCGATCAGCGAGACCGACCGGCGGCTGCGCACCGGCGGCGGCGGAAACGGCAAGGATTCCGATCCCCGTGGCGGCGGGGGCGGTGGGGGCGGCGGAAGCGGCGGCGGATTTCACAAGCGCAGCGAGCCTGTGAATTTCGCCGCCAGCCTCTCGCGCGGGATGGCGGCCGTACGACGCAACATGGTGGTCGTCATGATGTTCACGATTGCCATCAACGTGCTGCTGTTGGCGATCCCGCTCTATCTCTTCCAGATATCCGACCGGGTGCTGACCAGCCGCTCGATCGACACGCTCGTCATGCTGTCGATCGTCGTGCTCGGCGCGGTGCTGCTGCAGGCCTTCATGGATTCGGTGCGGCGCTTCATCCTGATGCGCACCGCGGTGGAACTCGAAGTGCAGCTCGGCGCGCCGATCCTCAGCGCAGCGGCGCGGGCTTCGCTGCATGGCAGCGGCAAGGACTATCAGACGCTGCAGGACCTGCAGCTCTTACGCGGCTTCCTGACGTCAGGCACGCTGATCGCGTTTCTCGATGCGCCGCTGATGCCGTTCTTCGTCGTCGTCGTCTATTTCGTGCATCCGCATCTCGGCATCATCATCATGACCTGCTGCGCGGTGCTTTTCGTCATCGCCTATCTCAACCAGAAATTCACCGCCCGACAGTTTGCCGAATCCAACGGCTATCTCAGCCGGGCGAATTTCCACCTCGATTCCATGTCGCGCAATTCGCAGATCATCAACGCAATGGCGATGATCCCCGAGGCGGTGAAGATGTGGGGCCGCGAGACGGCGGGTTCGCTAAAATCGCAGGTCGAGGCGCAGGACCGCAACATCATCTTTTCCGGCATATCGAAAGCCTGCCGCATGATCACTCAGGTCACTCTGCTCGGCTGGGGCGCGCATCTTTCGCTCTCCGGCGAGCTGACCGGCGGCATGGTGATCGCGTCATCGATCATCTCGGGACGGGCGCTGGCGCCGATCGAAGGCGCCATCGAAGGCTGGCACCAGTTCAACCGGTCGGCAGCCGCCTATTCCCGGATCAAGAGCCTGCTGTTGAACTCGCCGTTGAACTTCCCGCGCCTGCGCCTTCCCAACCCCGAGGGCCGGCTTGATGTCGAACGCATTCTCTTCGTCCCGCCGCCGCAGAAGAAGGTCGTTCTCAACGGCATCTCCTTCTCGCTCAAGAAGGGAGAATCGCTGGCGATAATCGGCAATTCCGGCTCCGGCAAGACGACGCTCGGCAAGATGCTCGTCGGCTCGATCGTGCCCACATCGGGAAATGTGCGCCTCGACCTGATGGATCTGCGCAATTGGGACCAGCGCCAATTCGGCGAAAGCATCGGCTATCTGCCGCAGGACGTGCAGCTCTTTCCAGGCACGATCAAGGCCAATATCTGCCGCATGCGCGACGACGTCGAGGATCGCCAGATCTACGAGGCCGCGGTGCTGGCCGACGTGCACGAACTCATCGCGGGCTTCCCGCAGGGCTACGAAACCATCGTCGCGGCCGACGGTGCTCCGCTTTCGGGCGGCCAGAAGCAACGCATCGCGCTTGCCCGCGCCTTTTTCGGCAATCCCAAATTCGTGGTCCTCGACGAGCCGAATTCGAACCTCGATACCCAGGGCGAGGCGGCGCTGGCCAAGGCGCTGATCCACGCCAAGAAGCAGGGCATCACCACCGTGACCATCACCCAGCGCCCGGCTCTCCTCCAATGCGTCGACAAGATCCTCGTCCTCAAGGACGGCACTGTCGCCATGTTCGGAGAAAGGATCGAGGTGCTGCAGGCGCTTTCCAAGAGCAACGGCAATAGTGCTCAACAAGCACCACGCATCGAAGGGTGAACGACATGGGACGGAAAAATCAGGAGACATCCGCTCCGGCGCAGCTCGAATGGTATAGCGACGTGCCGCGCTCGATCCGGATGCACAGCATCGTCGGCCTGACGGTTCTCTTCACCTCGTTCGGAGGCTTCGGTTTTTGGGCAGCGACCGCACCGCTTGCCTCCGCCGTCATCGCCCAGGCAAGCTTCGTTGCAACGGGCAACAACAAGATCGTCCAACATCTGGAAGGCGGCATTATCAGGGAAATGCGCGTCAGCGAAGGCGACACGGTGAAGGAAGGCGATGTCCTGCTGACCCTCGACCCCACTGCATCCCGCTCGAACGAACGGATGCTGCAGCTTCGCCGCCTGCGCCTGGAAGCCGTCGTCGCAAGGCTCAGGGCCGAAGCGCAGGGCCTACGCGAATTCCACGTTCCCGACATCGTGACGAAAGAGGCAGGTGACCCAGACATCAACGCGATCATCCAGAGCCAGAACGTCGTCTTCCACAGCAAGCAGATCAAACTCGAAGAGCAGCTCAATCTGATCGAGAAGAACATCAAGTCGCTGGAATACCGTTTCGCCGGCTATAAAGGCCAGCGAGAATCCTTTGAAAGGCAATTGTCGCTGCTGACCGAGGAACGCGATTCCAAGGCCCGGCTGGTCAAGGTCGGCTATATGCGCAAAACCGATCTGCTGGCGATCGAGCGGGCGATCGCCGATGCGATGGGCGACATTTCTCGCCTGAACGGCGAACTCAATGAGAGCGAGGCAGAGGTTGCCAAATTCCGCCAGGAAGCCATCATCGCCGTCAACTCCAATAAGCAGGCGGCGCTCGATGCGCTCGAGACCGCCGAATCCGATCTGGACAGCGTGCGCCAACAAATGCGCGAGGCGGCCGGCGTGCTCGAACGCACCACCATCCGCTCACCGGTGAGCGGCACCGTGGTACGCTCCTATTTTCATACCGCCGGGGGCGTCATCACCACAGGCAAGCCGATCATGGAAATCCTGCCGGCGCATGTGCCACTGATCCTCGAAGCGCAGGTGCTGCGCACCTCGATCGACCAGTTGCGTGAGGGAGAAACGGCATCGATCCGGCTGACGGCGCTTAATCGGCGGACGACGCCGGTCCTGCAGGGCAGGGTCTTCTACGTTTCGGCCGACTCGATCGAGGAAAGTTCGGGGGTTTCGGTCAAGGACGTCTATATCGTCCGCGTCCAAATACCGGATTCCGAAATTGCGCGGGTGCATAATTTCCATCCCGTTCCCGGCATGCCGGCCGAAGTGCTGATCCAGACGTCGGAACGCACCTTCTTCGAATATATCAGCAAACCGATCACCGACAGCATGTCCCGGGCTTTCAAGGAACGCTGATCGGAGCGCGGCAGACGACGGCGGTCCGCTGGAGAGAAAATATTTGGGCGTTATGCTGATATGATATCGGCATCTATCATTCCTTCGGGATGGAACATCCCCTTAGGGGAAGAAGAGGGTGAGCATGGCGGCGATGTCCGATGTTCTGCTGCGGGTCGGGCGCTTGAACTATGTCTGGACGAACACCGAAAGCCTGCTGATCTACATCATTGCCCATCTCCTGCGGGTCGAAAAGGAGGCGGCAATCGTCGTCTTCCTGACACTCAACACGACCCGCGCACGGATGGATCTGATCGAACGGCTTGCAAAACTCGCCTCGACATCGGCTTCCGACCGGAAGGCGATCCTTTCAGCCATGGCGCGGCTGAAGAAGGAATCGAAGACCCGCAACAAATACAATCACTGCATCTATTCCTTCGACGAGAAGGGAGAGATCTCGAGCACCCAGCTGATGCGGCTGGTCGAGGACGACAAGGAGATCCGCTACGGCAAGATCGAGCAGATGGATGCACGCGAGATCGACCTTCTGGAGAAGTCGATTGCCGAAATCGTCGACATCAGCCGAGCGCTCTGGGCCTTCATCCATGCGAGCCCGCGGATTTCCGGCGAACTCTGATCTAATCCGTATGGATGGGGTGTTGCCAACGGTTGCACACTTTCACGCGACATGAATTGAAGCGTCGCTCTCCACGCAGCGCGGTTAGATCCATGCCTTTGAATTTTCATCAGGAACAGTTTCCAATTGTGGGTTATTTGCCGGCTCACAATTAATCCTATTTAAGCGCAGCAAATCATCCGGACGGTTTATTTGAAGATCAGTGTTTCCCATTAGAATGAAAGCTCCCGAGTAACGTATGGGGTATTGGGGGGCGGCCATGCGCATAGATATTATCGACACCATTGCCGGGTTCGATGCGGTGCGCGACAACTGGGATCAGGTCTTCATGGAAGATCCCGATGCGCAGCATTTCCTCTCCTGGATATGGCTGAAGAATTATCTTTCGCGGCGGCGGCGCTGGTTCATACTGGCGCTCCGCGAACGCGATCCCGAAGCACCCTATGTTGCTTTTTTTCCCTTGCGCCTCATTACGCACCTGAACGAGAAGACCGGGCTCTTCTACGACGAGATCATCATGGCCGGGAATTTTGCAGCCGATTATACCGGCTTCATCGTCAGGCCGGATTATGAGCATCATGCCATTGCCGGCTTTGCTTCGTTTCTCAAACATCAGAACTGGACCGATCTGAAGCTCGAATATTTCAGCGGTCCCGCCGGGCGGCGCGAGAAGATGATCGAGGCGCTGAAGGGGCCGAAGGTGATGTTTCGCGACAGTTCGCCCAGAAACAGTGAGAACATCGACAATACGATCTGCCCGATCGTTCCCCTGCCGGCAAGCTTCGACGATTATCTAGAACAGCGCATGAGCAGCCAGACGCGCCAGAAGCTCAGGAGGTTCCTGCGCAAGGTCGAAGGAGACGACATCTACCGCATCACGATGGCGACCCCCGTGACCATTGATCGCGACCTCGACATTCTCTTCGATCTCTGGCGGACCAAGTGGAGCGCCCGCAAAGGCGCCGAGCGAACCGAGCGGCTGATCATCACCACCCGCGAAATGCTGATGGACTGCTTCACCAGCGGCAATCTCGAGGTACCGGTCTTCTGGCATGGCGATCAGCCGCTCGGCGCGCTGGCGAATATCGTCGACCGGCAGAAGAAGGCGATCCTCTTCTATGTCACCGGCCGCGACGAGACCTGGAAAACGCCATCGCCCGGTCTCATCCTGCATGGCTACTGCATCCGGCGGGCGATCGAGCACGGCTTCAAGACCTATGACTTCCTGCGCGGAAACGAGCCCTATAAATATATGTTCGGGGCCGAGGAAAAGCGGATCAGCTGCACCCTGTTCCGCACCCGCAATGGCCAGAACCTGCATGGCGCGCTCAACCCGCGCAGCGTTCGTTTCGTCTACGAACAGGCGCTCGCTATGTACCGCAACGGTGCCCGCGGCAAAGCGGAGATTGCCTTCAATCAGGTCCTGCAATCGGCTCCAGACCATACCGGCGCGGGATTCGGTCTCGCCAATCTGCTGTTCGACCGGGGCAAGCTGACGGAGGCACTGGCTGCCTATCAGGTTCTCGCCGAGCAGGCGCCCGATCCGACACCTATCCAGATGCGGGTTGGCGACGCGCAGCTTGCCCTGTGTCAATACGACCAGGCCGCGGAGACGTTCCGCCGGGTCGGCGAGGCCGGGCCGCACCTGATCCAGGCGCATTATAAGCGCGGCGTTGCTCTTGCAGCCAGCAAACGGCTGGCCGAGGCGGAGGCGGCTTTCGCCGCGATCCGGGAGGTGCATTCGGACGATCCGGCCGCGCTCGACTATGTTGTCAAGGCAAATGCCGCCCTCGAAAGGATCCAGGCGCGTGCCGAGCCCGCCTCTCAGAAGACGGGTGTCGTGCCCGAGACCATCGCCCGCTGGAACCCGGCACGACAATTCAGCGAACGGCGCCGGCCGCGTCTGCACTAACGGAACGCCGGCGGCGACAATGCGTTCGGGCAGTTCCTGGACGTGGTCTTTGATTTTGAGCTGCGATCATTGTTAAAAGAGGCGCAAGCCTCATTGCAACGCCTCAGTGGAACCTCATGCAGACCCATGCGGACGGCGCCGAAAGGGAACGGCTTCTGGCCATTCTCGATTTCTGGCACAAGATCGAGTTCTTCATTCCCTATGATCTCTCCAGCCGTATCGTCGCAGGTGAAGGACGAAGCGTCTTCTGGCTACATGCAAGGACGCTCGATGATGACGGCGCCGCGCTCAGCCGTCCAGCGATCCCCGAGGAGAAGCAAATCACGGGTTTTACCCTGTTCCTCGGCGTTTTCAGCAAATCCGAAATGACCGCTGTCCGCAGGCACTTCGATAGCGTTGCGACCGGTATCGCCGAATATGAGGATGTCGAACGCGGCGATCTCGATGGCGATACCTGCTTTGCCAGCCTGCAGCTGACACCCCTCGGACAGCCGATCTTCGAAACATTTTCCGTTTCCACGCTTCCATGGGCTTTGGGACGCCTGCGCGAATCCGGCCTCTCCTCGCTCAGCCACGAAGCATTTTCCGACAGCAAGCGGCAACTGACGGAATTGCTTCAGAATTTTCGGGCGCAGCGACAGCTGAGATCTTCATCCTTCGACGACGGTGCCGGTCAGCCACTCGATGCCGGCGAAATCCTGACGCTGCATGAATTGCTCTGCGATTGGGCGAGCTTTGCCTCGCGTCAGGAGAAGCCCATCGCCGCCGTTGAGATCCGCTACAAAGACCGGGCGGAAAGGCCTGAGGTCCTTTCGCTGCCGCCGCAGCAGGAGAGCCATGCGCCCGATGCCGACGATGAGGAGGATGAGAGTGCAAGCGTTGAGGAAGAGATCGGTATCCTGAACAGCTTCTTCATCGAGGATATCGAGCGGGCGATGACGCGCGTCAAACACGGCGATATTCCCGAGCCGCTCAGGCGCTATCTCACCCCGCTTGCCCCGGAGAAGCGGATCGACCTCTATTCGGAGGACGGGCGGAGGGCGATCGTTCGGGCCTTGCATCCAGGAAATATCAACCGCGGACGCTGGCTCGGCGAACCACATCACGCGATGAGCCTCATGCAGCAGTTCGCGATCAACTCGGCGATCGGCGAGCTTTCGGATACCGGACTTTTCTCGGTCAATGGCCCGCCGGGAACGGGCAAGACGACCCTGCTTCGCGACATGTTCGCGGATAATATCGTTCGGCGCGCCCGCGTGCTCTCCTCCTTGAAGACGGCGCGCGATGCTTTTGACGGATCGCCGCGCCGCGTCATCTTCGCAGACCGCAGCACCGCCTCGATATCGGCGCTGATCCCGGCCCTTGCCGGTTTTGAAATGGTCGTCGCCTCCTCCAACAATGCCGCCGTGGAGAATATCTCGCGCGACCTTCCCAAGCGAAGCTCGATTGCCAGGACGTCTTCACTCCAATATCTGCAGACCGTCGCGCACAAGATTGCTTGCCAAAAGGACAATGGCGCCGCCGTCAAGCTCTCCGACGGCGACCGCCCTTGGGGGCTAATTGCCTGCGCGCTCGGCAACGCCAGGAACCGGCGAGCCTTCAAGGAGCGTTTCGCCTTCATGGAGATTCCCGAAAGGCCGAACCCCGGCTGGTCCGGTGCGGCCAAGCCACAGACGATCTGGGAATGGCGAGAAGGTTATGAGGGGCCGAGCTTCGCCGAGGCATCGGCGGCCTTTCGTGCCGCCGATGAGCGGGTTCGCGACAGGATCGGTCAATATGCACGCTATGCCGATCTCCAAGACGACATCGCCCTGGTTTCGCAGGATGCATTCTGCCGCGACGCTCTTGAACGGGTGGCGGCAGCCGCCGCCGAACTTCGGCGCGCGCAGGAGCGCTGCGATATGGTGGCGGCGGAAATGCTCCAGATCAGGGAAGAATTGTCGGATCTGAAGGAGGTGGAACAGCTGCTCGACCGCAGCGCGCCTGCCTGGTGGGAGCGGGTGATGCCGAGCAGCCCCGCCCGGCAGCACCGGCAGGATGTCGGCGTCAATGCGCGCCGGCAGCTGGAGTTGCGCGAGGCATTGGCGGACTGTGACCATCATCTTGCTAAAACCCACGGACCTCAGCGGGAACAGGCTTTGCGAGGACATGAGTGGGCCGAGCAGGCACTGCGGTCACGACAGAAAATCTGGGAGAGAAAAAGAGAGGAATTCGAGCGTCTGGGGGAAATTTTCGGTCATGCCGCCGTGCCCGGGCGTCTCGCCGATCTCGAGACCGACCGATTCCAGATCGATGGCCTCTGGCGTCAGGACGAACTGGCGGGCCTGCGGTCGGCATTGTTGGAAGCAGCATTGGCGCTGCACGAAGCATGGCTGGCGGAGGTTGGCAGAAAGGGCGGAGGTTTTGGCGGAAACATCGTCGCCATCAGCAAACTGCTCTCCAACAACCGTCCGGTTGATGACGAGCACATTGCATCGATCTGGCAGAGCCTTTTCATGATCGTTCCCATCGTCTCGACGACCTTCGCCTCCTTCGCCCGGCAGTTCCGTGGGCTTGAAGCCGGTTCGATCGGCTGGGTCTTCATCGACGAAGCCGGTCAGGCGGTGCCGCAAGCGGCCGTCGGAGCCCTGTTGCGTGCGCGCCGCGTCATGGCGATCGGCGATCCCCAGCAGATCGAACCGGTCTTTATCCTTCCGAGCGCGCTGATCACCGCAGCTTCTGCCCTCTCGGCCCACACGGCGGCAGGACAATATTCGCCGAACAGGGCGTCGGTGCAGATGCTCGCCGATGCCGCCAACCGCTATGGAACGACTGTTCCCGGCGAGGCAGCGGACGGGCTTTGGATCGGCTGCCCTCTCAGAGTGCATCGGCGTTGCATTGATCCGATGTTCGGCCTCGCCAACCGGATCGCCTATCAGAATAAGATGGTATTCGGGCTGGAAAAGCGCCGGCCGGCCGGCGACGCACCGCCTTTTTACGGCGACAGCGCCTGGATCGACGTCAGGGGAAGGGTATCGGGCAAACAGGCGGTTGCAGAACAGACGGACTTCATCGTCGACGTCCTCATTGCCACCTATCGCCGCGATGGCGCATTGCCGAACCTCTATATCATCTCGCCCTTCAAGGAGATCAAAAACAGCTTGAGGCAGGCTCTGGCTCATGCAGCCTGGGTCGATCGGCACGGAAATATGCGACCTCCCCCACCGAGGCTGTCGCGTTGGCTGCGGGAGCGGATAGGCACGGTCCATACCTTCCAGGGCAAGGAGGAAGATATTGTTTTCATGGTGCTCGGCACCGATGCCGATCATAGCGGAGCAGCAGCTTGGGCGGCATCGAAGCCGAACCTGCTGAACGTGGCGCTGACGCGCGCCAAGCGCCGCTTCTATATCGTCGGCGACCGCACTCTCTGGCAGGCCTTGCCGTACTTCAGGGAGACAGCGAGCGCCTTGGAGACAATGCAGGCGGCGGAATTCCTGGCGCGGAATGGGTTGAACTGACGGATACCGCGGCCGCGCGCTGAATCCCGCGACCGCTCCCAGGAACGCAAAAACCCGCCATGAGGCGGGCTTTTGCGTGTGTATGGAAGTTGGTTGCGGGGGCAGGATTTGAACCTGCGGCCTTCAGGTTATGAGCCTGACGAGCTACCGGGCTGCTC
>NZ_LODW01000042.1 GCF_002914525.1 Rhizobium hidalgonense
CAGAGACGCCTTGCGGCAGCAAAATGAAATAATGATCGCACTCGAATAAACTGACTTGGTGAGGGAGGTCGTGGTGAGCGTGCTCTTTAACTCATTGAGCTTGGCGGCCATCGTCCTCTTCACCCGGCGTTCCGACATGCCGTCTTCGCTTTTCGGGGGGCGAGGAATTTGCCCTTTTACGAAATTGATGGATCGATCAGAAATACTCGTTTGCGGTGCAGCGATTGCGGCGCGATAAGCGCTGCATGCTTTCCCGTCCGCCTCGCTCCCCGCCGAACCTCGTTGCCACCGCTGCTGCCGGCGCCGTTGCGATGGCGGCGGCCATGGGTTTCGGGCGTTTCTCCTACACGCCGATCCTGCCCGGTATGATGAGCGGCGTGCCGCTTTCGGCGGCGGACGCTGGCTTTATCGCCTCGGCGAATTTCGTCGGTTATCTCGTCGGCGCCGTGCTTGCCGCCTATGGCTGGGCGGCGGGGCGCGAGCGGCTGGTGGCGCTGCTGGCACTGCTGGCCACCGCAATCCTGCTCGCCGCTATGGCCGCCACGGATTCCGTCGCAGCCTTTGCCGTCATCCGCTTCCTCGCCGGCCTCGCCAGCGCCTTTGCAATGGTCTTCACCTCGTCGATCGTGCTGAGCCACGGGGCTGCCCCCGGCAACGACCATGTGCAGGCGGCGCATTTCGGCGGGCCTGGGGCGGGCATCGCGCTGTCCTCGGTGATGGTGCTGCTGATCGGTCTTAACTTTCACGACGGGCCGGACGGCTGGCGCGCCGACTGGATCGGCGGGGCGCTTTATTGTGCGGCAAGCCTCGTCTTCGTCTGGTGGCTCCTGCCCTTGGCGCCGGCCCAATCGGCGCAAGCCGGAAAGGAGCCGGCCCTCGTCTGGAGCCGGCCGATGGTTCTGATCACGCTGTCCTACGGCGTGTTCGGCTTCGGCTACGTCATCACCGCGACCTTTCTCGTCACCATCGCCCGCCTGTCGGCAACCGGAGCTTTCGTCGAGTTCCTCTGCTGGTTCATCGCCGGCCTGACGGCGGCGGTGGCGCTGTTTGCCTGGAAGCCGCTGGTCAGGCCGATCGGGCTTGGCGGCGTCTATGTCGCAGCACTGCTGATCGAGGCCGCTGGCGTGCTGGCGACTGTTATGCTGCCGCCCTCGGTGGCACCGCTGATCGGCGGCGCGCTGTTCGGAGCGACCTTCCTGGCGATCACCGCTTACGGCCTGCAGATCGGCCGCAAGCTTTCGCCCGAGAGCCCGCGGCGGATCCTGGCGATGATGACGGCCGCCTTCGGTGTCGGCCAGATCGTCGGGCCGATCGTTGCCGGCTGGATCGCCGAACGCTCGGGCAGTTTCACTGTCCCGACCGTGATCGCCGCCGCCGCCCTCATCGTTTGCGCGGCACTGGTGATGCCAGTGATCAAGAAAATCGCTTAACCCGTTACATCTCCGTAACAATCGGCCGAACCCATTGCTGCTTCCTTCGAACTGCCTTAGTTTCCGGCAAAATCAGTGTTCCATGACACTCCCGAGACTCACAGTTCAGGAAAGCATAGCTCCCCGTGTTTCATTCCTTTTTTCCGCAGCCAAAAGCGTTCTTTACTTCGCTCGTCGTTTGGACCCTGATTTCCATCGCCGGCTGGTATCTCTTCGCCGCTCATCTCGGTGTATCACTCGGCTACGGACCTGTTCCGGAAGAGCAGCAACCGATCGATCTTTCGTTCTTCCTGCTGCCGGAAAACGTCTGGTTCTACAGCTATTTCTTCCTTTCAGCCGTGATTTTCTGCGGCGCCTGGCATCTGAAGGCCCTGCATCATCCCTGGAAGCTGTGGTCGATCTGGGGTTCGGCGCTGATTATCTTTGTGACCTATTTCGGCGTCCAGATCACCGTTGTGATCAACAACTGGCGCCGGCCCTTCGGCGACCTTCTGCAGAACGCATTGTCGAAACAGCCAGGCATCACCGTTGATAATTTCTACGACCTGATGTGGATTTTCTGTCAGATCGCGTTCCTCAGCATGTTCGTGTCGATCATGACTGACTTCTTCACCAGCCATTACATCTTCCGTTGGCGCACGGCGATGAACAACTTCTACATGTCGAAGTGGGAAAAGCTGCGCCATATCGAAGGCGCCTCGCAGCGCGTTCAAGAAGATACGATGCGCTTTTCTAGCACGCTCGAAGGTCTTGGCATCAGCCTCATCAACTCGGTGATGACGCTGGTTGTGTTCCTTCCGATCCTGTTGGCGCTGTCGCATTATGTGACGGAATTGCCCTTTATCGGGCCGGTGGCGAATTCGCTCTTTTGGCTGGCGCTCTTCTGGTCGGCATTCGGCACGCTGTTGCTGGCGATCGCCGGCGTCAAGCTGCCGGGGCTGAACTTCCGCAATCAGCGCGTCGAGGCGGCTTATCGCAAGGAACTCGTTTATGGCGAGGACCATGCGGAGAGGGCTCAGCCGCTGACCGTCCGCGAGCTCTTCGGCAACGTTCGCCGCAACTACTACCGCATGTATTTCCATTACATGTATTTCAATGTCGCCCGCTATTTCTACATCCAGGCCGACGCGCTCTTCGTGGTTTTCATGCTGGTGCCGACAATCGTGGCGGGCACGATCACCTACGGGATCTTCCAGCAAATCTCGACCGCGTTCGGCCAGGTCAGCAACTCGTTCCAGTATCTCGTCAATTCCTGGACGACGATCATCGAGCTTCTTTCCATCCACAAACGCCTGAAGGCCTTCGAGGCGGCAATCGACGACGAGCCGCTGCCGGAGATCGATCAGCGTTACCTGGAGCGTGAGGCGGGCGCCGTACACGCGGATGGTTGATGGGTAGGCACGTCTGGATGGGGTGTGCATGCGAGGGATTCGACGCCGGCACCACAACTCATTCCAAAAGCCTATTATAGGCCCGATGTCTGCTGCAGTTTCCTGCGTGCTTCGATCATCGGGATCGCTTCGGAATAGCTCACGCAAGCTACATCTGACCGGTGGCAGACGTCCGTGACCAGCCGGTCAAGGGCGCGCCAGTAGGCGCCGCCGTTCATTTCGACGAAGTGGAAGCCGAGTTGGAGGGGGATGCGACTGCCGGCATATTGCTTGTCGAAAGCCTCTTTGAAGGCGGAATAGGCGCGCTGCTCGAAGGCAGCGCTGTCTGCGCTGTCTTCTTCACCCTTGGAATGGCGGACGAAGAGATTGTAGTCCATGCCGATGATCGGTTTTTCGCTCGGGCCTTCGGGGATCAGCGGCAGGCCGAAGCGGATGATGCCGTCTTCCTCGACGGGCATATCAGGGCCTTTGGTGACGAGGCTCGCATCGTAGCGGAAGCCCGCCTTCTTTTCGGCGGCGATCATGTCGGCGCCCGCGGTTGCGGAGAGGTAGGGGGCGCGAAAGCCCTTGATGCCGTGATCGACCAGATCCTGCCAGCCGGCCGGCTCGTCGAGGCCGACGCTCTTCCAGGCGTTTTTCAATGTTGCGTGGAAGGTCGCGTATTCGGCCGACCAGTCGGCGGCGCTCCAGTCACGGCCGTCGAAATGGCCGCAGGCATGGCTCGATATGTCATGGCCCTCGAGATGGGCGTGCCAGATATTGCCGAGGCGTTCGCGAATTTCGTCGTCGCTCTGGGCGAAGCCGACATTGGATTTTCCGCGTTTCTGGTGCGGCGCCTGATAGGCCTTCTTCGCCGTCTCGTTCATCAGGAAGGTGCAGGAGAGGAAATAGGTGAAGTGGGCGCCGTTCTTCGCTGCCATCTCGCGGCTCTTCAGCCAGAGCGCGTTGTCGTGGGCGCCGTCGAAGGAGATGATGACCAGCTGTTTAGGCCGGTCGGCCGCCTCTGCCATGACGGGAAGAAGGAACGAGGCCGCCAGACAGGTGGAGAGGAGAGAACGAGACATGGACACCGCGACAATTTGTTCGCGGTTTCCCTCCGATAGAATTGCGGCGAAGCTGCGGTCTTGCTGGCATTTTTTCCCGCCAGCCGATAAGTCATTTAAAACGGCACGGAAGGGACGCACCAATGACTTTGCTTATCGTCGGCATCATACTTTTCCTCGGGGTGCATCTGGTGCGGGTGGTGGCCCCCGGTTTTCGCCGTTCGATGATCGCCAGCCTCGGCGAGAAGGGCTGGCGGGCGGCCTATTCGATCGCGAGCATCCTCACGCTGATCCTTTTGATCTACGGCTTCGGGCAGGCCCGGCAGGTGACCGGCATGCTCTACAGTCCTCCGGTCTGGACGGCGCATATCGCGATCACGCTGATGCTGATCGCGATGATCTGTCTCGTCGCCTCGCTGCTGCCGGCGGGGCATATCGCGACCAAGACCAAACATCCGATGGTGCTGTCGGTGAAAATCTGGGCGCTGGCGCATCTGCTCGCCAATGGCGAGACGTCGTCGGTGCTGTTGTTTGCCGCCTTCCTCGCCTGGGGCGTCATCGTGCGCATTTCGCTGAAAAGACGGCAGCGGGCGGGCGAGATCGTGCTCCGGCCGTTCGTCGCGGCCAAATATGATCTCTATGCGATCGTCATCGGCATCGTCGTCTGGGCGCTGATCATCTGGAAGCTGCACGAATGGCTGATCGGCGTTTCGCCGCTCGTCATGTAACGAATCTTTCATATCCCCCTTACAACGGCGGGAAAATGGGGTAGAAGGCCCGACAATGTGCGTCTTGCACAACGTATGGGTATTTCCGCGGCCGGAGACGAGAATGGCATTCAACGACGACAGCTTCATCCGTGAAGTCAATGAGGAACTGCGGTCCGACCAGATGAAGGGCGTCTGGCGCCGCTTCGGCCGCTATATCATCGTCGTCGCCATCCTGATCGTCGTCGGCACGGCCGGCAAGGTTCTCTACGAATATTGGGACGACAACCGCTCGTCCGGCGCCGGCGATCAGTTCCTGGCGGCGATGAAGCTTGCCGACGAGAACAAGAACGACGAGGCGCTGGCCGCCCTCGACAAGCTCGAGAAGGAAGGCCATGGCGCCTATCCGGTGCTGGCGCGGATGCGGGCCGCAACCGTCCAGGCACAGAAGGGCGACGCTGCTGCGGCGGTCGCCGCTTTCAACGAGATCGGTAAGGACAACGGCGTTCCGGCCGCCGTGCGCGATGCCGCCAAAATGCGGGCCGGCTGGCTGCTGATCGAAAACGGCTCCTACGAGCAGGTTTCGGCCGCGATCGAGGAAATGGCAGTGCCCGGCAATGCTTTCCGCCATTCGGCGCGCGAAGCGCTCGGCCTTGCTTCCTATAAGGCCGGCAACATGGCGCAGGCGCGGCAATGGTTCCAGTCGATCGTCGACGATACCGACAGCCCGCGCAACGTTTCCAATCGCGCCCATATGATGCTTGATCTCATTACCGCATCCGGCAAGGCACCCGCCGCGCAGGGCTGAGTTTTAAGGAAAAAGAATGAGTTTCACGGTCGCGATCGTCGGTCGTCCGAATGTCGGCAAGTCGACGCTTTTCAATCGCCTGGTGGGTAAGAAGCTGGCGCTCGTCGACGACACGCCGGGCGTGACCCGCGACCGCCGGCCGGGCGATGCCCGGCTGATGGGTCTGACCTTTACCATCATCGACACCGCCGGCCTCGAAGAGGCCGACGCCGAGAGCTTGCAGGGCCGGATGCGGGCGCAGACGGAAGCGGCGATCGACGAGGCCGACCTGTCGCTTTTTGTCGTCGATGCCAAAAGCGGATTGACGCCCGTCGATACGGCGCTCGCCGAAATGCTGCGCCGGCGCGGCAAGCCCGTGGTGCTCGTCGCCAACAAATCCGAAGCGCGCGGCTCCGACAGCGGCTTCTACGACGCCTATACGCTCGGCCTCGGCGAGCCGACGCCGATTTCGGCTGAACACGGACAGGGTATGATCGACCTGCGCGACGCGATCGTCGCGGCGATCGGTGAGGATCGGGCCTATCCCACCAAGGAGGATGTCGCCGTCACCAACGTCGACGTGTCCGACAGCGAGGGCGGCGATGAGGACGAAGAGCCTGCCTATGACGAGACCAAGCCGCTCAGGGTGGCGATCGTTGGCCGGCCGAATGCCGGCAAGTCGACACTGATCAACCGCTTCCTCGGCGAGGATCGGCTTTTGACCGGGCCGGAGGCGGGTATCACTCGCGATTCCATCTCGGTCGAATGGGACTGGCGTGGCCGCACCATCAAGATGTTCGATACCGCAGGCATGCGCCGCAAGGCGCGGGTCACGGAGAAGCTGGAGAAGCTTTCCGTCGCCGATGCGCTGCGCGCCATCCGTTTTGCCGAAACCGTCGTCATCGTCTTCGACGCGACGATCCCTTTTGAGAAGCAGGATCTGCAGATCGTCGATCTCGTGCTGCGCGAGGGGCGCGCGGCGGTGCTTGCCTTCAACAAGTGGGATATGATCGAAGACCGGCAGGCGGTTCTTGCGGATCTTCGCGAAAAGACCGACCGGCTGCTGCCGCAGGCGCGCGGCATTCGCGCAGTGCCGATCTCGGGCCAGACCGGCTGGGGCCTCGACAAGCTGATGCAGTCGATCATCGACACCGACAGGGTCTGGAACAAGCGCATCTCGACGGCGCGGCTGAACCGCTGGCTGGAGACGCAGCAGATCCAGCATCCGCCACCGGCCGTTTCCGGCCGCCGGATCAAGCTGAAATACATGACACAGGTCAAGGCCCGCCCGCCGGCCTTCATGATCTCCTGCACCCGCTCCGACGCGCTGCCGGAATCCTATACACGCTATCTGATCAACGGGTTGCGTGCGGATTTCGACATGCCGAGCGTGCCGATCCGGATTCATTTCCGTTCAGCCGACAATCCGTTCGAAGGTAAGAAGAGGCGGACGTAGGGTTTGGGGCGCTGGCTGGCGTCGCTACGCTTGGCACCCCCTGTGTCCTGCCGGACAGAGGGGCGTCCCAGGCACGACGGTGCTATCCCGCTCGTCTAGCGCTTAAGCTACGCTTCTATTCAGCGCCTCGCGAGCGCCACGATCTCGGCCTGTAGCCCAGTGAGGTCCATCGCTTCGCGGCCGCTGGCGGCGGCGATGCAGCCGGGGATGCCGGTAGCTTTTTCCTTGAGGCGCTTGCCTGCCTCCGTCAGATGGAGCACGACGACACGTTCGCCCTCGCGGCCGCGTTCGCGCCTGATCTAGCCGGCGCATTCCAGTCGTTTGAGCAGCGGGGTCAATGTGCTCGATTCCAAGAAGAGTCTTTCGCCGAGCCCGCCGACGGTCAGGTCATTCCGCTGCCAGAGTGCGACCATGGCCAGATATTGCGGATAGGTGAGGTCCAGCGCGTCGAGAAGCGGCTTGTAAACGCGGTTCAAGGCATGGCTTGCCGTATAGACGGCGAAGCAGATGAAATCGTCGAGCTTCAGCTGATCCTGCGGGCGCCCAGACGGGCGAGGTCAAGAAACTCGCAGCGCGGGAAGAGGACAGGGTCATCAAGGCGGGTCCGACAGGCAGCATCAAGCTGCGCATCGACCGCCTGGAACATGCCAAGGGCACACTGCCGGTCATTCTCTATTTCCATGGCGGCGGCTGGGTGCTCGGCGATGCCGAAACGCATGACTGGCTGGTGCGCGAGATCGCCAATGGCGCCGATGCAGCCATCGTCTTCGTCGATTACGAGCGCTCGCCGGAAGCACGTTATCCCATTGCCATTGAGCAGGCCTATGCTGCCACCAAATATGTCGCCGAGCATGCCAAGGAGTTCAAGGTCGACGCGTCGAGGCTCGCAGTCGCAGGCGACAGCGTCGGCGGCAATATGGCGGCGGTGGTGACGCTGCTTGCCAAAGAGCGCGACGGTCCTGCGATCGATCAGCAGGTGCTGTTCTACCCTGTTGCCGACGCCAATTTCGACAATGGTTCCTATAACCAGTTCGCCAACGGCCCGTGGCTGACCAAGGAAGCAATGAAATGGTTCTGGAACGCCTACCTGCCTGATGAGGCCAAGCGCAAGGAGCCGACGGCTTCGCCGCTGCAGGCAACGCTCGAGCAGCTGAACGGCTTGCCGCCGGCCCTTATCATCACCGATGAAAACGACGTGCTGCGCGATGAGGGCGAAGCCTATGGCCGCAAACTCAGCCAGGCCGGTGTCAAGGTCACTTCGATCCGCTACAACGGTATGATCCACGACTTCCTGCTACTGAATGCGATTGCCGCAACGCCGGCCGCGCGCAGTGCAATTGCAGTCGCCAGCGACACGCTTCGCAGCACCCTGCACAAATAAGGTCGATCAATCTCCGGATGGGAGAGGCCCGGCGGTTTCGCCGGGCTTTCTGCTTCTTGGAAGCGACTTGGCAAACTGCCAGGCCTTCTTCCATTTCGGCGTGATGACGCCGTTTGCGGCGCGGATGTTGTTGATGAACTGCAGCGTCGCCGCTTCCCAGGAATATTGCATGGCGAGCGCATGCGCCTTCTGCCGCGAAGCGGAGAGGGCGGCGAGGCAGGCGGCGCGCAGGTCCATGTCGAGCGCACCGACCTCGCTGTCTTCGCCGATGATGTCGAGCGGGCCGGTCACCGGATAGGCGGCGACCGGCACGCCCGATGCCAGTGCTTCGAGGATGGTGTTGCCGAAAGTGTCGGTGAGCGAGGGAAAGACGAAGACGTCGGCCTGGGCATAGGCCTGTGCCAGCTCCTCGCCGAACTTCACGCCGGCGAAGAAGACTTGAGGATATTGCTTTTCGAGCTCGGCACGCGCCGGGCCGTCGCCGACGACAACCTTCGAGCCCGGCAGATCGAGATCGAGGAAGGCCGGCAGGTTCTTTTCCAGCGCCACGCGGCCGACGGTCATGAAGATCGGGCGCTGCAGGCCGAAGGGTTTTTCTTCGAGCGCCATCGGGCGGAACTGCGTGGCGTCGATGCCGCGGCTCCAGGGCATGAGATTGCGGATGCCCTTTTCCGACAGCTCACGCGCAAGGCTCGGTGTCGCCACCATGCAGCCGGCGCCGCCATTGTGGAACCAGCGGACGAAAGAATAGAGCCAGCTCTTCGGGATCGGTAGGCGGGCGGCAACATATTCCGGGAACCGCGTGTGGTAGCTCGTCGAAAACGGCATACGGTTCTTCAGGCACCAGCGGCGGGCGGTCAGCCCGAGCGGCCCTTCCGTGGCGATATGCACATAGGAAGGATTATGCTTTTCGATCTCGCGGGCGATACGGCGATAACCGGCGATCGTCAGGCGGATCTCGGGATAGGTGGGGCAGGGGATACTGTTGAAGCGCTCCGGCGTCACCATCGACACCTCGACGCCCATCTTCGCCAGTTGGCGATTGGTGTTTTCGATCGAACGCACCACGCCATTGACTTGTGGGTGCCAGGCGTCGGTGACGATTACCAGCCGTTCCGGCAGTTTACCGGCGGAGGCGGCACTGGCCCAGCTCTCGCCGCTGTAAGTGTTTGCCGGACGTTGTAGCATCTTACGATTCCATCCGCGTTGCATCGATATGCCAACGCTCAACCCCAAAGCGGGGTTCCGGAAGGGCGATTCCCGCTTGCCTATTTTGAGGCATGACCATGATGGAAATATTACAGCCGCTTGCCAGAATTTTCAGGCTTTTAACAGCTCGATCGCCGCGAATATGTCAGCGGCCCGATCGGAATGGCAGAAAGAATGACGGCGCCGGTCGGGGACCGGCGCCGCTTGGGAGGTTAGGCGGCGGCGGAAGCGGAACCAGCGAGCGGAACTTCCGAGATCGTCTTCAGAACCTGCGAAGCGATCTGGTAGGGGCAGCCCTGCGAGTTCGGGCGGCGATCTTCCAGATAGCCCTTGTAGTCGTTCTTGACGAAGGAATGCGGGACGCGGATGGAGGCGCCACGGTCGGCAACGCCGTAGGAGAACTTGTTCCACGGTGCCGTTTCGTGCTTGCCGGTCAGACGCTTGTCGTTGTCAGGACCATAGACGCTGATGTGGTCCATGAGGTTCTTTTCGAACTGCGCCATCAGCGCTTCGAAATAGGCCTTGCCGCCGACTTCGCGCATGTACTTGGTCGAGAAGTTGCAGTGCATGCCCGAACCGTTCCAGTCGGTGTCGCCGAGCGGCTTGCAGTGATACTCGATGTCGATGCCGTATTTTTCGGTCAGGCGCTGCAGCAGGTAGCGTGCCATCCAGATCTGGTCGGCGGCCTTCTTGGAGCCCTTGCCGAAAATCTGGAACTCCCACTGGCCCTTGGCCACTTCGGCGTTGATGCCTTCGTGGTTGATGCCGGCAGCGAGGCAGAGGTCAAGATGCTCTTCAACGATTTCGCGCGCGACGTCGCCGACATTAGAATAGCCGACGCCGGTGTAGTAAGGGCCCTGCGGAGCGGGGTAGCCCTGCTCGGGGAAGCCGAGCGGACGGCCGTTCTGGTAGAAGAAATATTCCTGCTCGAAGCCGAACCAGGCGTCTTCGTCGTCGAGGATGGTGGCGCGGGCATTCGATGCATGCGGCGTGACGCCATCGGGCATCATGACTTCGCACATGACAAGCGCGCCGTTGGTGCGGGCCGGGTCGGGATAGATGGCGACCGGCTTCAGCACGCAATCGGAGCTGCGGCCTTCGGCCTGCATGGTCGACGAACCGTCGAAGCCCCAGAGCGGAAGCTGTTCCAGCGTCGGGAATACGTCGAATTCCTTGATCTGCGTCTTGCCACGCAGGTTCGGTACCGGAGTGTACCCATCGAGCCAAATATACTCGAGCTTATATTTTGTCATCGTGACTCTCTCAATGCGACGAAGGTGAGCAAACCCGGAGACGAGCTGGGCGCGCAAGCGCATCCGACCGCCAGGGGATGCACCTATTAAAGCATGTAGCGTGCCAGTTTGGCCTCCAGCCCAAAAAAATCGCAGACCGGGCCGCCTAGATCCATTTTTTTCTTTTGCCCAAACAGCGTTTTGGGGCGGCTTCAGCCCTTATCGTCCGGAGGTAAGCGGATTTCCGCCGCGGAACCAGATGAAAAATTCGGCGTTAGCGTGAAATGATGAAGTGTTGAACAAATAGGCGGACGCCCAAGGCGGAGTCAGCATATTGATCAATCATAATATTAATGTGCATATATATTGTGCAATTTGCATAAACTATGTGCATCATGCTACGGTCGAGTTCTTGAATGTCGATGCGCCGAACTGAATGGAGGCGATCTCATGCCCACCGGTTTCCATCGTGAATCCGCAACGATCTATCAGTTCCCCGTCAAGCCGACGCGGGCCGCCAATCGGTTCGAACGCGCGCGGCTCATGGAACGCGAGGCCGCTGAGGTGTGCGATGCGCTCGACAGCTGCTGGTATCATGACGAGGCGGTTCGCGATTCTGATCGGCCGACGAAGTCCTGATTTTTGCCTTTAACGGGGTCGGAATGCCGAGTGGCCGCTCGCGTGGCGTTCGTTCGGGATCTCGCGGGGCTCAGCCTCCGTCCAATCCCAGCTTTTCCTTTGCCACCAATGCGCCGTGTTCACTGACGACGCGGGCTGCCACGCCTGCGGCGAAGCGGGCGGCTGCGGTTTCATCCGCTGTATCCAGATAGTGTGCGAGGAAGGCGCCGTTGAAACTGTCGCCGGCGCTGGTGGTATCGACCACTTGCTCGACCTTCTGGGCCGGAACGAAACTCTCCTCGCCGGCGAAATTCAGCCTGACGCCGTCGGCGCCATTCTTGACCACGATATGGACAGCGCCCAGCGCGCGATAGCGGTGGACCGTCGCTTCGATGGAATCGTCACCGAAATGGGCGGCTTCGTCATCGAAGCTCGGCATGACGATCACTGAGGAGCGGGCGCCCTCGCTGATCGTTGCGTGCATGATGTCATAACTCGACCAGAGGCGGGGACGGATGTTCGGGTCGAACACTACGAGCTTGCCGGCGGCTTTGGCGCGGCGGATTTCGGCGAGCAGCGTCGTGGCATCCTCCTGCGGCAGAATGGCAAGGGTGATGCCGGAGAAATAGACGACATCAACGCTCTCCACCGCCTCACGCAGGCCGTCGGGATCGGCGGCGAGGCTGCGGGCGGCCGAATTGTCGCGCCAGTAACTGAAGGAGCGCTCGCCATTCTTCAGATTGATCATGTAAAGGCCGGGCGTCTTGCCCTTGATGCGGCGGATGAGGCTGGTGCCGATGCCTGCCTTGTCGATGAAGGCCACCATTTCATCCGACATGGCGTCGTCGCCGAGCGCTGTGAAATAATCGACCGACCAGTCGGGGCCAAGGCAGGCGCGGGCATACCAGGCGGTGTTGAAAGTATCGCCGGCAAAGCCCTTGCGCAGCAGGCCGTCACCCGCCTGCGACAGCTCCACCATGCATTCACCGATCGATAGAAACCGTCTGCTCACCTTGTCCTCCCGGCATTGCTCTTCATCGCTGATACGCGGAGCCGGGCGGAGTGACAAGCGTTGATCTCGCGGCACACGAAAAGCCCGCCTTTGCGAACTAAAGCGCCCCGCATCGAAATTGATTCATGCCACGCGCTTTAGCTCTTTGCTTCTATGCATGTCGTTATCCCGGAACCGCTGTACACTTCCGGGCGACATGCATTAGGCGAAGGCGGGCGCAGGAGAGGGATGCTCATTCGTGGATGGTATAGCTGCCCATCTGGCAAAGATCCTGCGTATCTTCGGTGGTGGCGAGGTTTGAGCCTTCCTCGAACTCGAAGCGCATATCGTATTTGCAGACGGTGCGGCCATCGGCAATGGTGATGTCGATGCTTTCGCCCGGATTGAGAACGTCGTCGCCGAAGACGTCTTCTTCCCAGTTGTCGACGCCGGTCGGCGCGCTGTAGAAGCGTTCCAGCACCGAATTCGTGCCGTTGGTGAGCTTGAATTTCAGATCTTCGGCATGCGCCGAAACGGCGGAGGCAGCGATGATCGCAGTCGCAACTGCGATCAATCCGGATAATTTCGATTTCATATATGCGTTCCCCAAGCCCATGATCGGGCGGGAACGAGATAACACGCGCCCCTATAAATCTTCCTTATCAGGGGATTTTAATCCCAAAATAAGTCCGCTTTTGCAGCGTTTCACGGCCTGTCCATATGATAGCAGGCGGCCTTCTGCCCGAGGCGGACTTCCTCGGTCGGCGGCATTTCGGTGCGACAGATATCGGTCGCCTTCCAGCAGCGGGGAGAGAAGACGCAGCCTTTCGGCGGGTTGAGCGGCGAGGGCGGATCGCCCTGCAGGCGGATGCGGGTGCGCAGGCGCGCCAGCTTCGGATCCGGGATCGGGGCGGCGGAAAACAGCGCCTGTGTATAGGGGTGTGCCGGATGATCGAAGACGGTGGCGCAGTCGCCTGCTTCCACCACGCGGCCGAGATAGAGCACCAGCACATCGTCCGAGATCAGCCGCACGACCGAAAGGTCGTGGCTGATGAAGATCAGCGTCAGGCCGAATTCCTTGCGCAGCTTGCGCAGAAGTGTGATCACCTGGCCCTGGATCGAAACGTCGAGAGCCGAAACCGGCTCGTCGCAGATGATGAGCTTCGGTTTGGTGACGACGGCGCGGGCGATGCCGATGCGTTGCGCCTGGCCGCCGGAGAATTCGTGCGGATAGCGGTTGATCATCTCCGGTACCAGGCCGACGGCGGTCATGATCTCGCGGACACGTTCGGTGCGCCCGGCCTTCGAAAGCTTCGGCTCGAAAACGGTGAGCGGTTCGGCGATGATGTCGCCGACTGTCATGCGCGGGTCGAGCGAGGCGATCGGATCCTGGAAGATGATCTGCATGTCGCGGCGGGCGGCGCGCATTTCCTCCTCCGAGAGGTCGAGAAGATTGCGGCCCTGCCAGAGGATCCGGCCCTTCTGCGATTTCAGCAGCCGCAGGATGGAGCGGCCGAGCGTCGATTTGCCACAGCCGGATTCGCCGACGACGCCGAGCGTGCGGCCTTCGGCGAGGTCGAAGCTGACATTGTTGACGGCGGTGAGGAAGACTGGCGGCTTGAACAAGCCCTTCGCCGGCAATTCGAACTGGGTCGTCAGGTTCTCGACCCTCAGAAGCGATCGGTCAGCCATGGTTCAGCAACTCCTCACGGCGCGGGAAGGGGTGATAACAGGCGGCGCAGTGGCGCGGGGCCAGGATTTCCAGCGGTGGCGGACGGTCGATGCAATCATCCTGGACCTGCGAACAGCGCGGCGAAAAATTGCAACCCTTCGGCAGATGCTGCAGGTTCGGCGGGCGCCCGGGGATGACGACGAGGTCGTCGACGTCCTGGTCCGGCCGCGGGATCGAGGCGTGCAGCGCCGCCGTATAAGGGTGGGCCGGATTGTCGAAGAGTTCGTCGACCGGCGCTTCCTCGACGATGCGCCCGGCATACATAACGGCGACGCGGTCGGCGAGGCCGGCGACGACACCGAGATCGTGAGTGATCATGATCAGCGCCGTGTTCATCTCCGCCGTCAGGTCGTTGAAGAGATCGAGGATCTGCGCCTGGATGGTAACGTCGAGGGCGGTCGTCGGCTCGTCGGCAATCAGCAGCTTCGGCTTGGTCAGCAGCGCCATGGCGATAACGATGCGCTGGCGCATGCCGCCGGAGAGTTCATGCGGATAGAGGTGGAAGCGCCGCGCCGGGTCGGGGATGCCGACGCGTTTCAGCATGTCGAGGGCAGCGTCGGAGGCGGCGCGCGCCGTCAGGCCGCGGTGAACCTCAAGCTGTTCCGTCAGTTGCCGGGAAATCTTCAGAGACGGATTCAAGGCGGTCATCGGATCCTGGAAGACCATGGCCATGTCCTTGCCGCGGATCTGGTCGAGCTCGCGCGGTTTCAATGCCAGCACGTCCTTGCCTTCGAGCAGCGCCTGTCCCGTCGTCCTGCCGTTCTTGGCGAGCAGGCCCATGATGCCGAGAAAGGTCTGGCTCTTGCCGGAGCCGGACTCGCCGACGATGGCGATGCGCTCGCCGCGCCGTACGGTGAGGTTCATGTTCGAGACCGCCTTCACCTCTCCGTCAGGCGTCTTGAAGGTGATCGAATAGTCCTTGAGTTCGAGAAGGATGTCTTTTTCTTGGGGCATTCTATCGATCCTTCGGGTCGAACGCGTCGCGCAGGCCGTCGCCGATGAAGAGCAGGCTGAGCAGCAGCGCCACGAGGAAGCTTGCCGGGAAGATCAAAAGCCACGGCATGCTTTCCATGGCATCGGTTCCTTCGGCGATCAGCGTGCCGAGCGAGGTCAGCGGTTCCTGCACGCCAAAGCCGAGATAGGAGAGGAAGCTTTCCGTGGCGATGATTTCGGGCACCGTCAGCGCCGCGAAAATGACCACCGGTCCGACGAGGTTCGGAATGATGTGCTTGACGATGATCTTGAACGGCCGTTGCCCGGAGGCGCGGGCCGCCTCGATGAATTCGCGATGTTTGATCGATAGCGTCTGACCGCGCACGATGCGGGCCATGGTCAGCCACTCCAGCGCGCCGATCGCGGCAAAGAGCAGGTAGACGTTGCGGCCGAAGATCACCATCAGCAGGATGACGAAGAGGATGTAGGGCAGCGCGTACATGATATCGACGAAGCGCATCATGATCGCATCCAGCCTGCCGCCGATATAGCCCGACACCGCGCCGTAAAGTACGCCGATGACGACGGAGACGACGGTGGCCGTCAGGGCCACGGCGAGCGAGACGCGGGTGCCGTAGAGCACGCGGGCGAGAAGATCGCGGCCGTTGGGGTCGGTGCCGAAATAGTGGCCGGTCTCGATCGAGGGCGGGATGCGGAAGGCCGCCCAATCCGGGTCCTCATAATTGAAGGGAATGAACCAGGGGCCGAGGAAGGCGGCGAGGATCAAGAGCGTCAGGACGGCAATCGACAGGACGGCCGCCTTGTTGCGACCGAGACGGCGCAGCGCATCCTTGGTCAGAGAGCGGCCTTCAGGTGCCAAGCCCTCCGCCTCCAGCAGCTCCTGGGCCAGCAACTCGCGTTTTGCGGGATTGAGGATCATCGGTTTCTCACTTTCGGGTCCAGCCAGGCATAGGCGATGTCGACCAGAAGGTTCAGGAACACGATCAGCACCATGTAGAAGATGACTGTGCCCAGAACCATGCCGTAATCGCGGTTCAGCGCTGCGTTGACGAAATAGCGACCGATGCCGGGCAATCCGAAGATGCTTTCGACAACAAGCGAGCCGGTGAGAAGGTAACTTGCCGCCGGTCCGAGATAGGAGACGACAGGCATCAGGGCGGGCTTCAGCGCATGGCGCATCACCGTCAGGCGCGGGCCGATGCCCTTGGCCTTGGCGGTGCGGATGAAGTTCTGGTTCATCACCTCGATCATCGAGCCGCGGGTGATGCGCGAGATGCGACCGGCATGCGGCAGGGCCAGAACGACGATCGGCAGGATCAGGTATTTGATCGAACCGTCACCCCAGCCGCCGACCGGAAACCAGGCGAGGTGGATGCCGAAGATAAGCTGCAGAATCGGCGCGATCAGAAAGTTCGGTAACACGACGCCGACCAGGATAAGGGCGCCCAGAATGTAATCCGGGGCCTTGTTCTGGTAGAGCGCCCCAAGACATCCGACGGCGACGCCGACGATGATGGCAATGAGGAAGGCAGCGGTGCCGATGGTGAAAGTGTAAGGCAGACCGATCATAATCTGCTGGGCGACGGTAAAGTCCTCACTGGCGAAGGAGGGGCCGAGATCGCCTCGCAGCAGGTCGCCGACATAGATCAGGTACTGCTGGATCAGCGGCTTATCGAGGTTGTAGTGGACGGCAAGGTTTTTCAGGATCACCGGCGGCAATGGCCTTTCGCCATCGAACGGGCCGCCGGGGGCAAGGCGCAAAACAAAAAAGCAGGCTGTGACGGCGATCCACAGAACGGGGATCGTCGATAGCAGGCGACGGAGAGCGTATTTGATCATGATCGTGGGCCGGTCCTTCCCGTAATGTGCGGGAAGGACCGTTTTCCCTTACTCTTTCATCGACAGCCAGCGGGTGCGGTGGATGTCCTGAATATTATCGACGAAGCCTTCGATCTTCGGTGAAACGACATTCTTCGAGACGTAGTAGTAGAGCGGAATGGCAGCACTATCGTCGAGAGCCAATTGTTCGGCCTTTTTGAAGATTTCAGCGCGCTTGCCGATGTCCGTTTCGGCATTTCCTTCTTTGATCAGCTTGTCGTAGTCCGGATTGCTCCAACGGCCGTAATTCATCGCGACACCTGTTGTAAGCAAGTTTAGAAAGTTATCCGGATCGTTGTAGTCGGCAATCCAGCCGGCTCGACCGATTTCCACCTGACCGCGCTGCATTTCGTCGTAATGCACTTTGGTTTCGGCATTATAGAGTTCAACTTGGACGCCGAGTGGCTTCCACATAGAGGCGATCGCGACGGCAACGCGTTTGTGGTTGTCATTGGTGTTATAACGGAGTTGCGCCTTTAGCGGATGGTCGGGGCCGAAGCCGGCTTCGGCGAGCAGCTTCTTGGCTTCTTCGACCTTGTCCTTATAGGGAAGATCTTTCCAGGAGACATAGGCCGGTTCGCCATAATTGGCGGTGCCCGGTGGAACCCAGGAATAGGCAGGCGGTTCCTGGGTGCCGAGAATTTGCGGACCGATAACTTCACGGTTGACCGCCATAGAAAGAGCCTGGCGCACGCGCTTGTCGTTGAAGGGCGGCTTCTGGGCGTTTAGGACATAGTAATAGGTGGCAAGAAACGGCGCGACATGCGCCTGGCCCGGCAGGTTTTTCTTCATCCACTCGTACTGGTCGGTCGGGAAGTCGGTCATAATGTCGAATTCGCCGGCGCGGTAACGTTTTAGCGCCGCTTCCTGATCCTCGAGCACGAAGAACTTAGCGCCGTCGATCTTCAGGTCCTTGGTGTCGTACCACTGGTCGTTCTTAACAGTCGTGACATGCGAGCCCGGCACCCATTCGACCGGCTTATAGGGGCCGTTGGTGACGATATTGCCGATCTTGACCCAATCCTGTCCCTTCGCCTCGACGACATGTTTGGGCAGCGGATAGGCGGTGTAATGCATCAGTGCATTGAGGAAATAGGGGGTCGGATTTTCGAGGGTGATCTCCAGCGTCTTGTCGTCGATCGCCTTGACGCCGAGCTGGTTGAGATCGGTGATCTCACCCTTGTTGATCTTTTCGGCATTCTTGATGGTGAACTGCAGATAGGCATAGTCGGCGGCGTTCTTCGGGTCGACGAGGCGCTGGAAGGCGAAGACGAAGTCTCCTGCCGTTACCGGCTGGCCATCGGACCACTTGATGCCGTCGCGAAGCTTGAAGGTGTAGACCTTGCCATCCGGCGAAATCGTCCAGCTTTCGGCCTGGCCGGGGACCGGATTGTCCTTGGCGTCCTCGGTGACGAGGCCTTCGAAGATATCGCCGGCGATGCGGTTTTCCCAGTCGCCCGACAGCTTCTGGGGATCGAGCGACTGCGGGTCGCCACCATTGTGAATATTGAGTGTGGCCGCATGCGCTGAAAACGCCAGCAATGTGCCAAACATTGCGGAGGCGAGAAATTTTTTCGTGAACTGGTTCATCGTGGGTTCACCTTTCTAGGCTTTGCGCCCTTATTAGACATCTGTTCCCGACATTTGACCTCTTACGTGCAGGTCAGTGCGCACCTTATCGCAAAGGAATCGCGTTGCAACCCCAAATCCGGAAGCTGGAGACGGGTTGTGGACAAGCCTATATACGTCTCCCCCTTGTCGGATCGCGACGGCATGCCGCGACATCGGCAGCACTCTCATAACGGCTTGATGTGGTTGTCTTTTGTTTCGTCCGCTTTAGTGTGGCGAGCACAAACAAGCAGGAGACGTAGCCGATGGTATTGCAGACGGGCGGGAATGCGAATTGGTGGCGCGGCGCGGTGATCTATCAGGTCTATCCGCGCTCGTTTCAGGACACCAACAGCGACGGTCTCGGCGACCTCAAGGGGATCACCCGCCGGCTGCCGCATATTGCCAGCCTCGGTGTCGACGCGATCTGGCTCTCGCCCTTCTTCAAGTCGCCGATGGCCGACATGGGTTACGACGTTTCCGATTACTGCGACGTCGATCCGATCTTTGGCACGCTTGATGATTTCGACGAGATGATGGCCGAGGCGCACAGGCTCGGCCTCAAGGTCGTCATCGACCAGGTCATCTCGCATACGTCGGACCGGCATTCCTGGTTCGTCGAAAGCCGGACGAGTCGGACCAATCCTAGGGCGGACTGGTATGTCTGGGCCGACCCGAAGCCGGATGGTACGGCGCCAAACAACTGGTTGTCGATCTTCGGCGGGCCCGGCTGGGAGTGGGACGGCGTGCGCCGGCAATATTACCAGCACAATTTCCTCACCTCACAGCCCGACCTCAATTTCCACAGCAAGGCGGTGCAGGATGCAGTGCTGGAGACCGTGAAGTTCTGGCTCGACCGCGGCGTGGACGGCTTCCGGCTGGATACGGTCAACTATTATTTCTGCGATAAGCAGATCAGAAGCAATCCGCCGCACGAGCCCGATGAGAATGATGCCGGCCTCGATGCGCCCGACAGCAACCCCTACGGCATGCAGAATCACCTCTATGACAAGACGCAGCCGGAAAACGTCGATTTCCTCAAACGCTTCCGGGGGCTGCTCGACCAGTACGAGGATCGCACGACAGTTGGCGAGGTCGGCGACGGGGCGCGTTCGCTGAAGACGGTGGCCGCCTATACGAGCGGCGGCGACAAGCTGCATATGTGCTACACGTTCGACCTGCTTGGGCCCGATTTCACCGCCGAGCATATTCGCGGCTGCGTCGAGGCTTTCCAAAAGGCGGTGACCGACGGCTGGGTCTGCTGGGCTTTTTCCAATCACGATGTCATGCGCCACGTCAGCCGCTTCGCGCTGACGGCGGAAGAGCGGCCCGTCATCGCCAAGCTGGCGATCTCGGTGCTTTCGGCGCTGCGCGGCTCGATCTGCCTCTATCAGGGCGAAGAACTCGGGCTGCCGGAGGCCGAGCTTGCCTTCGAAGATCTGCGTGATCCCTACGGCATCCGCTTCTGGCCAGCCTTCAAAGGCCGCGACGGATGCCGCACGCCGATGCCCTGGGAGGCGGGCAAGGCGCATGCGGGCTTCACCTCGGCCGAGAAGAGCTGGCTGCCAGTGCCTTACGAGCAGGCAGCACTTTCCGTGGATACGCAGGAGGGGAGTAACAGCTCGGTGCTCAATCACTACCGCAAGACGCTCGCATTCCGGAAGCAGCACCCGGCGCTGATCGACGGCGAGATGACCTTCATCGGCACCAACCAGGATCTATTGGCCTTCACGCGCGAAAAGGGCGGCGAAAGGCTGCTCTTCGTTTTCAACCTGACACGCAAACCGGCCGAATTCCGCCTGCCTGACGGCATGGCGCTCGGGGAGGCGTTCGCCATGCCCGGGTTTGAGGCGGTGGCGGGCTCAGGGTCGGTGAAGCTAGCGGCGCTGGATGGGTTTTGTGCACGGGTTTCGGCAGGCGGCGCCAGTGGCGACGGTCTAGCGAAGCTGCTCGACAAAGTATCCGATGCGGAGCCGGTCGAAGGCGATGAATTGCCGGAAGGATGGCGATAGGTGTTGAAGCCCTCGACCCGCCGCTCATTCTGCGAGGGCTCATCACCCGATCAGCGCGAACTTGTCCACATCGACCATGCCGCGATCGGATATCTTCAGGTGCGGGATGACCGGCAGCGGCAGGAAGGCGAGCTGGAGGAAGGGTTCTTCCAGCGTGGCGCCGAGTGCGAAGGCGGCCTTGCGCAGATGATGCAGCGTATCGCGGACTGTCTCGTAGGGTTCGAGGCTCATCAGGCCGGCGATGGGCAGGGCGATTTCGCCGGTGACCTTGCCGTCCTCCACCACGACGAAGCCGCCCTTGATCTCGCCGAGGCGGTTTGCGGCGTGCGCCATGTCGTCCTCGTCGACGCCGACGACGCAGATATTGTGGCTGTCATGGCCGACGGTGGAGGCGATGGCACCCTTCTTCAGGCCGAAACCCTGGACGAAGCCGTTGGCGTGGTTGCCATTCTTGCCATGGCGCTCGATGACGGCGACCTTGATGATGTCGTTGGCAAGATCGACTGATGTCTCGTTGCCCCTGACCGGCAGGCGGTAGCGGCGATGCTCGGTGATGATCTTGCCCGGCATGACGCCGATGACCGATGTTTCACCCTCTCTGGCCGGTACGCCGAAATGGGCGGCATTGACCGGCCGGGCCTTGACGCTGTCGAGGCCGATCGGGGCAACCGGCCTGCGCTTGGAAAAGAGCGCGTCGGTGACGCGGCGGCCGGCTGAGAAGACCATTTCGGCGCGGCAGCTTTCCAGGCTGTCGAGAACCACGAGATCGGCGCGCCAGCCGGGCGCCACCAGGCCACGGTCCCGCAGACCGAAGGCGCGGGCGGCCGAGATCGAAGCGGCGCGGTAGATCGCCAGGGGCTCGACACCCGCGGCGATCGCCGTGCGGATCATGTGATCGAGATGGCCCTGTTCGGTGATATCGAGCGGATTGCGGTCGTCGGTGCAGAGCGCGAGATAGGGAGAAAGCCGCTCGGTGATGATGGGGATCAGCGCCGCGAGGTCCTTGGAGACCGAGCCTTCGCGCACCAGGATATGCATGCCCTTGCGGATCTTTTCCAGCGCTTCCCTAGCAGTCGTGCACTCGTGCTCGGTGCGGATGCCGGCTGCGAGGTAGCCGTTCAGGTCGTTGCCGGAAAGCAGCGGCGCATGGCCGTCGATATGGCCGCCCTGGAAGGCGTCGAGCTTGGCCATGCAGACGGGATCCTTATGGATCACACCGGGGAAATTCATGAACTCGGCAAGGCCGATGACTTTCGGATGATGGCGGAAGGGCAGGAGGCTCTCGATCGGCAGGTCGGCGCCTGATGTTTCGAGATGAGTAGCCGGGACACAGGAGGAGAGCTGGACACGGATGTCCATGATCGTCTCGAGCGCAGATTGGAGAAAGAATTCGATACCGGCGGCGCCGAGCACATTGGCGATCTCGTGCGGATCGCAGATCGCGGTGGTGACACCATAGGGCAGGACGCAGCGATCAAATTCATGCGGCGTCACCAGCGAGGATTCGATGTGCAGATGCGTGTCGATGAAGCCCGGAACGACGATCCTGCCGGCGATATCGATCTCGGTCTCGCCCTCATAATCGCCTGAGGTGCCGACGATGCGATCGGCGCCGATGGCGATATCGGAGCGGACGATTTCGCCGGTGACGAGATCGAAGAAGCTGCCGCCCTTCAGCACGATATCGGCCGGCTCGCGGCCGACGCCCTGGTCGATCAGACGTTCGAGACTTGCGGTCATGGCATTGCTCACATTGGACGATTCCAACGTTATAACCGATCTGCGCCGACATGCGATGCCCGCCAACGAAATCGGGCGCCGATGGCGCCCGATCGTGTCTCAGCGTCGCGCTAATTCGGCAGCGACGATCTTGCCGCCTTCCCACTTGTAGAGCGAGAAGCTCTGCGAAGTCAGGTCGCCGGTTTCGCCGTAGGTGACCTTGCCGATGGCGGTCTGGATTTCCTTGCCGTCTTTCAGCGCGGCCGCGACGGCTTCCGCATCCTCGGCGCTGCCGGCCTTCTCAATGCCGGCTTTCAGCACTTCGACGGCGGCATAAGCGTTGAGCGTGAAGGCTTCTGCCGGGATGTTCTTGGCAGCGAGCGCATCGGCGGCGGCCTTGGAATCCGGGTTCTTGGTGGCGTCGGAGGCATTGGTGAACAGCGTGCCTGCCGCCGCATCCGTGCCGATCGCCCAGAATTCGGTGTTGGAGAGGCCGTCGCCGCCGATGATCGTCGCGTTGGCGGCGAGGTCATGCAGCTGGCGGGCGAGCAGACCGCCTTCCGGGTGGTAGCCGCCGAAATAGACCACATCGACCTTCTCTGATTTGACGCGGGTGGTTAGCGCGCTGAAATCCTTGTCGCCGGGGGTGATCGCGTCATTGACGACTTCGGTGACGCCACCGGCGTTCAACGTCGCCTTGAAGGCGTCGGCGAGGCCTTTGCCATAGGCGCCCTTGTCGTTGACGATGGCGATGCGCTTATCCTTGAAATTCTTCAGCACGTATTTGGCGGCGACTTCGGCCTGCTGATCGTCGCGGCCGCAGGTGCGCAGCACGTTGGTGAGACCGCGCTTGGTAAGGTCAGGAGCTGTCGCGGTCGGGGTGACCATCAGCACGCCATTTTCTGCCAGCACGTCCGAAACCGGAATGGCAACACCCGAGGTCACCGGGCCGACGACGAAGCGGATGCCGTCGCCGACAACCTTGTTGGCAGCGGAAACGCCCTGCTTCGGTTCGCCGGCATCGTCGGCCAGTTCGAGAACCACTTTCTCGCCGAGAATGCCGCCCTTCTTGTTGATCTCGTCGACGGCGGTCTGAGCGCCGTTCTTCACCTGGTCGCCATAGGCGGCGACGGGGCCGGTCAGCGGCGCAATCAGGCCGATGGTGATATCGGCATGGGCAAGCGGCGCGAAGGCAAGCGACGCAACGAGCGTCGCCGTCAGTGTCTTGAGGGTCATTATCTGTCTCCTTGGGTGGGGTCCTTCGACCCGCGATGAGGTGTCGCGCCGGTTTTTCCGATCATTCAACGGCCCTTTGAGCCGTGCCAAGGACGATCGACAAGGGCGCGATCCGTGAGCCTGCCGGCCATATTTGACTCGGGAAGGCTCATGGCGAGATTTCTAAGAATTTTGGCGGGTTTGCGCAAGTTCATAACAAAACGGAAGGGAAATCGGATCGATCCGGGCGGAAACGCGTTCGAAGGCGATCATTTTCTTCGTTTTTCGGCGATTTCCCATAAGGAAGTTGCAGAGGGCGGCGCCTCCGCCCAGACGAAACCACCTCTGTAATGGTTCTTTATCTTTCCCATTAACCGTTAGTTTGGCCCGTGGCGGTAGTATCCCCGATACCCAAAATACCGCAGCATTGAAAAAGAGACTCTTACAAATAATTAGATAAGACATCGGGAAACAGAGACTGGATGCTCAAGCGTATCGACGCCAGCCAAGTGTGTATCGGAATGTTTGTGGAGGCCGTTGAGGGCCTGTGGCAGGATCCGCTTTTGTCCAAGCGCAGATTTTCTCTGCGGCGCGAGATCGATGCCGCGAAAATTCGCAAATGCGGCACTGCCAGGGTCGTCATCAACACCAGCAAGGGGCTCGATACCAACGGCTTGCCGGCCCGCGACATCGAGATCGATATCCAGGCCGCGCGCGAAACCGTCCAGAAATCCGTGCAGGTGCTGGAAGAGGCTTTCGCGAGGCTGCGGAATGGCGATGCAATCAGTGTCGCGCATGTGGCGCCGGTGATTTCATCCGTCTCCAAGTCGATGGAGGAACATCCCTCGGTTTTCCTGAACGTCACGCGTTTGAAATCAAAAGACGAAGTGACCTTCCTCCATTCCATTTCGGTGAGCGCGCTGATGATCCTGTTCAGCCGCCATCTCGCACTCGACGAGCATACGGTCCAAATGCTCGGTACCGCGGGGTTGCTGCATGATGTCGGCAAGCTTGAAATTCCGCTTGAGGTGCTCAACAAGGCCGGGCCTCTGGAACAGGACGAGATCAGCTTGATCCGCGGCCATCCGGAGAAGGGGCACGCTTTCCTGTCGCGGCAGGAGGGCATGTCGGAGATCATTCTCGATGTCTGCCTCAATCACCATGAGCGCATCGACGGCAAGGGCTACCCGCGCAGGCTGTCCGGCAAAGAGGTGAGCCTCTACACGCGAATTGCGACAATCTGCGATGTCTATGACGCCATCACCTCGGTGCGGTCATACAAGGCGGCTTGGAGCGCGAGCGACGCACTGAAATGGATGCTCGGGAATGAAGGGCACTTCGATCGCCGGCTCCTGAAAAAATTCGCCCTCTGCCTTTCCGTCGCCTCGGTGACCTGAGGTCAACCCGTCACGGCGGCAAAAAGCCTGCGTGGGCTTGCACCCGCCGCAGGCCATGATGCGAAAAGCGTGAGATCTCTCAGATGTTGTTCTGCAGGATGGTGCGTAGCTTGCCGAAGAGTTCGTCGATATGGTGCTTCTCGATGATCAGCGGCGGGGAGAGCGCGATGATATCGCCGGTGGTGCGGATCAACAGACCGCTTTCATAGGCTTTCAGGAAGGCGGTGAAGGCGCGCTTGGTGGGCTCGCCGGCGATCGGATCGAGCTCGATCGCGCCGATCAGGCCGGTGTTCCTGATGTCGATGACATTGGGGCAGTCTTTCAGCGAATGCAGCGCGTCGGCCCAGTAGTCGGAAAGCTCGGCGGCGCGTGTCAGCAGCCCTTCTTCCTTGTAGGTGTCGAGCGTGGCAAGCGCTGCGGCGGAGGCGATCGGATTGCCGGAATAGGTGTAGCCGTGGAAGAACTCGATCATGTGCTCCGGGCCGTTCATGAAGGCATCATGGATCTCGGAGGTGACGAAGACGGCGCCCATCGGAATGACGCCGTTGGTCAGTCCCTTGGCGGCGGTGATCATGTCGGGCTTGACGTCGTAATATTGCGCGGCGAAGGGAGCGCCGAGGCGGCCGAAACCGGTGATGACCTCGTCGAAGATCAGCAGGATGCCGTGCTTGGTGCAGATCTCGCGCAGTTTCTGCAGGTAGCCTTTTGGCGGGATCAACACGCCGGTGGAGCCGGCCACCGGCTCGACGATGACGGCGGCGACGGTGGAAGCGTCATGCAGGGTGACGATCCGCTCCAGTTCGGAGGCGATGTCGCCGCCGTGTTCCGGCTCGCCGCGGGTAAAATTGTTCTTGCCGGGCTGGTGGGTGTGCGGCATGTGGTCGACGCCAGTCAAAAGCGTGCCGAACATCTTGCGGTTGGTGACGATGCCGCCGACGGAGATGCCGCCGAAATTGACGCCGTGATAGCCGCGCTCGCGGCCGATCAGGCGGAAGCGTGAACCATTGCCCTTCACGCGGTGATAGGCGAGCGCCACCTTGAGCGCCGTCTCGACGGATTCGGATCCGGAATTGGTGTAGAGGACGTGGTTCAGGCCTTCCGGGGCGATGTCGACCAGGCGGTTCGCCAGTTCGAAGGCTTTGGGATGGCCGAGCTGGAAGGCCGGCGCATAGTCGAGCTCGCCGGCCTGCTCGCGGATCGCCTCGGTGATCTTCGGGCGGCAATGGCCCGCATTGACGCACCAGAGGCCTGCCGTGCCGTCCAGCACCTGACGGCCGTCATGGGTCGTGTAGTACATGTCCTTGGCGCCGACGAACAAGCGTGGCTCCTTCTTGAACTGGCGATTTGCCGTGAACGGCATCCAGAAGGCGCGAAGATCGTTCGGTGCGTTGAGGCGGTTGGACATGCTGTTCTCCTGGCCTCTGATGGCCGGTTCCCGGGGCTTCACGCCCATATTTTGACTGCCTGGTCAAATTATCAGGGCTGCTCGAAGCGTCAACGGTAAAACGCCCGGGGTGCCGCTCGCGACAGGAAGCCTGGGGGAAATTCCGGGACCGGCAGGTCCAGCAAAAAGGGCACGACCGGCAATCACAAGGTTTGCCGGTCGTGCCATAAGGTTCAGGTGCTGAAATTTCGTTGCCGCGCCTCCGGGAACATCCCCTTGCGGCGTGGCATCGGCCGACATTCATGTCAGCGCTATCATCAAGCGGCGGATCTGTTCCTGTTCGCCACCAAGTAAATGTCTTCGAGCGTTGCCAGGATCTTCATCACCGGCTCGGAGGTGCTGGAATAGTAAATGGTCTGTGCGTCACGCCGGGTCTTCACCAGCTTCTGCGCCCGCAGTTTCGACAGGTGCTGAGAGAGTGCGGACTGGCTGAGGCCGACCTGCGTTGCAAGTACGCCGACGGCCACTTCACCCTTCACCAGGCTGCACAGGATCAGCAATCTCTTGGGGTTTGCCATTGCCGACAATAACGCTGCCGCCACATTGGTGTGATCGGCCAAATTAGTGGTTTCCATATTATCATCTTCCTAATGCGAAACGTACATCATGCGTGCTGGCACAGGCCGTCAATCGCGATTTTTCCCCACGCTCAGAAACTAGCAACTAGGGTCGAAGATTGTATATACCTAAATTTAAGGTATCGAGTATGCTATTTTAGATATGTTTGAACAAATGTGATCGGCATCCCCGGCGAGGGTTTCGAATTCGTATCGCAGCAGAAAATCGCCGGAAACGAGGTCAAAACCTGAGGAATCGATACCACAAATGCGCCAGGAAGCCGATTCCGGCGCGTTTAATCGGGTAGCGAGGGCCTCGGCCACATCAGGGTGGCGTTCTACTAAATCTCGCACTGTTTCTGCCGCGCGGGCGGCGATCTCCTCATTGGCTGCCGACTGAATGATGAGATCGCTCCCATCGAGCTGGTAGGCGCGGCCGAAGCCGCCATTGAGGCTGGCCTGCTCCGGTTTGAGACGGAAGAAGAGGAAATCGGGAAAGTCGATATAAAGCTTTGCCTTGGTGTGGCGAGCGAGAAAACGCGTGCGGATACGCTCGTGGACGGCGCTGCCACGCTCGACGGGTTCTGCCAGGCATTGGGTCGTCAGGCGAGGGTGGGCGAGCGGATCGCCCTTGCCGGGCTCGCCGGTCAGGAGCGAGACGCGCGCGTCTCCGGCGAGCGCTTTGGTATGGGCAGAGAGCTTCGAAACGAGAATGACGGGGGTGCCGTCAATATCGGTGGCGACGAGCACGCGGCTGGCGAAGGGAAAGCCGGTCTCGGGGTCGAGAACAGCAATCGCCGCGTGCCGCGCGGAGCGCAGAAGCACGCGGGCGAGTTTGCGGGCATCGTCGTCGGTTTCACGTATGGGCGAGGGCTGATCCTTCATATCCGCTTTGTGACAAAGCGGATTGAAAACATCAAGCGTCCTGCCTGCGGCGATGGCGGGTGAGGCCGGCGACGATATCCTGGGCCGTGATGGTGCCGATCACCGCGCCGTTTTCCACGATGCCGATGCTGCCCGGCTGGCGGGCAAGCACGTCGAGGATATCGACGAGCGGGGTCGCGGCGCGGGCCGTGGCGCTGACGCTCATGCCGGCGGCCGTCTGACCGAGGCCGGGCTGCATCACGTCGGCCGCCGTCAGCATGCTGATCGGGTTGAGATGCTGCACGAAATCGGCGACATACTGGTCGGCAGGATTCTTGACGATGTCATGCGGCGTTCCGCACTGGATGATGCGGCCGCCCTCCATGATGGCAATGCGGTTGCCGATACGGAAGGCTTCGTCGAGATCGTGGCTGACGAAGAGGATGGTCTTCTTCAGCCGCCGCTGGAATTCCAGGAGCTCGTCCTGCAGGCGGGTGCGGATCAACGGATCGAGTGCCGAGAACGGCTCGTCCATCAACAGGATCGGGGCGCCGGTGGCAAAGGCGCGGGCAAGCCCGACGCGCTGCTGCATGCCGCCTGAGAGTTCGTTGACCTTGCGGTCGGCCCATTTCGTCAGGTTGACGAGTTCGAGCTGCTCGCCGATGCGCACCTTGCGTTCGGCCTCCGGCATGCCGGCGAGCTCGAGGCCGAAGCCGACATTCTCGGCGACGGTGCGCCACGGCAGCAGGGCGAACTGCTGGAACACCATGGAGACGGTGTGGGTGCGCAGGTCGCGCAGCGCCCTGGCATTGCATTTATAAGGGTTGACGGGCCCGGTGGAGGTCGAGACCGCGACATCGCCGCGCACGACAGGAGCGAGCGCGTTGACGGCGCGCAGCAGCGTCGACTTGCCGGAGCCGGAAAGCCCCATCAGCACGAGGATCTCGCCCTCCTCGATCGTCAGCGAGGCATTGGCGACGCCGAGCACCAGGCCGGTCGCAGCACCGATCTCGTCGCGCGTTTTGCCCTGGTCGGCCATGGCAAGCGCGGTTTCGGGCTTGTTGCCGAAGATAATGCTGACGTCCTTGAAGCTTACCGCGGTCATGCACCGTCTCCTTCACCCGCCGTGCGGAACATGCGGTCGAGGATGATCGCCAGAATGACGATACAAAGACCGGCTTCGAAGCCTTTCGCGACATTGACGGTGTTCAGTGCGCGCACGACAGGCACGCCGAGACCGTCGGCGCCGACGAGGGCGGCGATGACCACCATCGACAGCGACAGCATGATGGTCTGGGTGAGGCCCGCCATAATCTGTGGCATGGCAAAGGGAAGCTCGACCTTGCGCAGCACCTGCATCGGCCTAGCGCCGAAGGCCACGGCGGCCTCGACGAGGGATGGCGGCGTCGAGATGATGCCGAGGCGCGTCAGCCGGATGGGGGCAGGGATCGCGAAGATGACGGTTGCGATCAGGCCCGGCACCATGCCGAGGCCGAACAGGATCAGCGCCGGGATCAAATAGACGAATGTCGGGATGGTCTGCATGAGATCGAGCGCCGGGCGCATGGCGGCATAGACCCAGGCGCGGCGGGCCGCTGCAATCCCGAGCGGAATGCCGATCACCATGCTGACGAAAGTGGAGGCGAGCACGAGAGCGAGCGTCTCCGTCGTTTCCTTCCAGTAGCCCTGGTTGACGATGAGCAGCAGCCCCAGACAGGTGAAGAGGGTGATCGCGATCGATCGGCGCAGCCAGAAGGCGATGGCGGCGATGGCGGCGATGACGATCAGCGGGTGAGGCTTCTGCAGCACGAAGAGCAGCCCGTCAATCACGTGCGACAGCAGCGAGGCGAGCTGGTCGAAGAACCACGCGCCGTTCGAGGTGAGCCAGTCCACGAAGGCTTTGGCCCAGGAGCCGATGGGAATTTTAAATTCGGTGATCCAATTCAAGGGAGCGCCTATCCAGAAAAAATCAACAATCGGACAAAAATGAAACGGGGCGGCGAGCCGCCCCGTTCAGACCATCAAAGGCCGAAGCCGGTCTTGGAGGCCGCCAGCGCGTCGCCCTTGCCGTCGCGGGTCTTGACGCCGGCGAGCCAGGGCTCGAGCGCAGAAGGGTTCGCCTTCAGCCATTCGGTCGCGGCAGCTTCCGGCTCCTTGCCGTCGTCGAGGATCTTGCCCATGATCTGGTTTTCCATCTCGAGGGAGAACTTCAGGTTCTTCAGCATCATGCCGACATTCGGGCATTCGTCGAGATAACCAGCGCGAACGTTGGTATAGACTTTGGCGCCGCCGAAGTCAGGACCGAAGACATCGTCACCACCTGTGAGGTAGGTCAGCTTGAAATTGGTGTTCATCGGGTGCGGTTCCCAGCCGAGGAAGACAACCGGCTTGCCGGCTTTCTCAGCGCGGGCGACCTGAGCGAGCATGCCCTGTTCTGAGGATTCGACGACTTCCATTTCCTTCAGGCCGAAGGTGTTCTTTTCGATCAGGTCCATGACGAGACGGTTGCCGTCATTGCCCGGCTCGATGCCGTAGATCTTGCCGTCGAGATCGTCCTTGTGGGCGGCGATGTCCTTGAAGTCCTTGATCCCGAGTTCGGCGCCCTTGGCGTTGGTGGCGAGCGTATACTTGGCGCCGACCAGGTTGGGGCCGAAGGATTCGACCGACTTGTCCTCAATATATGGGCGGACGTCCTTTTCCTGCGTCGGCATCCAGTTGCCGAGGAAGATGTCGATGTCCTTGTTCTTCAGCGAGGTGTAGGTGACCGGCACCGAGAGAACCTTGACGTCGGTCTGATAGCCGATGCTCTTCAGGACGACGGATGCGGTGGCGGTGGTGGCGGTAATGTCAGTCCAGCCGACATCGGAAAAATGGACGGTGGAGCAGCTGTCGGGGTCGGCGGCGAAGGCGGCGGTCGCAACGGAGAGGGCGGC
Organism: Rhizobium hidalgonense; assembly: GCF_002914525.1. Taxonomy (GTDB): domain Bacteria; phylum Pseudomonadota; class Alphaproteobacteria; order Rhizobiales; family Rhizobiaceae; genus Rhizobium; species Rhizobium hidalgonense. Next base: position 30,559 of record NZ_LODW01000042.1, read on the forward strand.
GACGGCAGTTGCAGTGACGAGTTTGAACGTGCTTGTTGTTTTCATTTTAGACTCCCAGTCTTTAAGTTCCCAAGCCAACCACCAATAGCCGAGTTTGACAAGCGACCTCAGTGCGTTTGCGTCGTATCGACCCATGCGATTGCGACGTCGGCGGATTTTTTGCGGCACCCTGTTTTCAGGCCGCCCGCGATTGTCGGGCTGGGATTCCTGTGATTATCGCCTTCAGGGGCTTTCCTTTGCCGTTGTGAGCTTTCAATAAACCGATCAAGGAGAGATCGGATGGCAAAACTCTATTTCAACTACTCGACGATGAACGCCGGCAAGTCGACGATGCTGCTGCAGGCCTCCTACAATTACCAGGAGCGCGGCATGCGCACGGTGCAATTGATCGCCGCTTTCGACGAGCGCACCGGCCGCGGCATCATCGGCTCGCGGATCGGGCTGGAGGCGAGCGCCATTCCCTTCGAGCCACATGAGGACCTGTTCCGGCTGATTTCGACGCTGAGCGGGGAAGGGGCGCCGATTGCCTGTGTCTTCGTCGACGAGGCGCATTTCATGACGCCTGTCCATGTCTGGCAGCTTGCCCGCGTCGTCGACAGGCTCGGCATTCCCGTGATGGTCTATGGGCTGAGAACCGATTTCCAGGGCAAATTATTTCCGGCTTCGCAGGAACTGTTGGCGATCGCCGACGAAATGCGCGAGGTGCGCACGATCTGCCATTGCGGGCGCAAAGCGACCATGGTGGTGCGACTCGACGCGGAAGGGAAAGTGCTGCACGAAGGCGCGCAGATCGAGGTTGGCGGCAATGAGAAATATGTCTCGCTCTGCCGCAGGCATTGGGACGAAGCGATGAACGGAGCCTGGATCGCCGAGCCGGTCTGAGGAGGCCGCTACCGCCTGTTTCTTTGGTGCCGCAGGCGACCTGATCCATTTTACGCAATCGCGGACGGAAAACCGCTTCGCACTTTTGCTGAAATTGATTTAACGTGAGAAGCACGAGATTCCCTGGAGAGGCCGGGTGCGCAAACCGCCGCCATTCGACAGCCAGTACGAAACTGCAGACAGCCTTGCCGAGAGGGTTGCGGCCGACGGAGCCTATTGCGTGGCGGCGATCAGTGCCTTCAGCGGCGATGAAGCACTGTCGGCCGACGAAGTTTTCCTCGAGCAGAATGCTCGCTTCCAGGCGTATATCGCCGAGGCTGCCGCACTCGACGCCCTGCAGGCCGAGTTGGTCTTTTCCCTCGACCGGCTGACGGCCGAGGTTTCCGCCGATCTCGACAGCTTCCGGGGGCTGACGCTGCGCGAGAAGATGGCCGGCTGGACGTCGCGCCAGCGGATGTGGCGCATGCATACCGAACGCGTGCGCGAGGCCCCGGTCATCGAACGGTTGCTCGAGCTTCTGTCCAAATCGGATGCGCTTGCCAGGCTGATCGCCGGCCAGCGCGCTTCGATCATCGAACGCCACAGGGCTGCCGAACGCGGTCTCGTCGACATCGTCGAGCAACGGCGCCGGCTGGTCGATTCCATCGATCTCGCCCGCCTCAAGATGAAGGAGCTCAACGCCAAGGCGCTGACGACGCAGGGGCGTATCGGTGTCTACGGCAATAAGGCACATTGGGAGCAGATGGAGACTGAGCGGCGGGCGCTGAAGGCGGAGGCCGAGCGGATTTCCGCCGGGGAGCACGAGATGCGCGACGACAGCCAGCGGCGCGAGCGCTTCATCGGCCTGTTCCAGGCCTTTGTCGATTCGCTGAACGCCCGGATCGCCGCCTGCAACGTGCTGCTGCGCAAGCTAATGATCGACGTCGAGGAGCGGCTGATCATCTACCAGGCGCAGGTCGATACCGACCGGCCGGGCATGAAGATGCGGATCAAGCCGGAATTCTTTCCCGATATCGCCGCGCCGATCAGGCTGTTCGAGAAGGGCATGCTGGTCGCCCAGGATCTGGAGCGGCGCAAGAACCGCGCCGATCTGGAATTCACCGGCAGGTTTCCGGCCTATGCCGAACCGCTGCCGGAGGCATCGGGAGCGCCGCTGATCGACACGGCGCGCAGGGCCTTCCGCTTCAGCCTGCCGTTCCTGCGGTCCTGATCCGCCAGGCGCCGGTTCGCGCTGCTTTCAGTCGTAAAAATCGCGAGGCTCATGTTGTGCTCGGCCTACCGAGCGCATATGTGGATGCAACGGGGCGGCGACGTCCCGATGTTCGCCTCGCCTGACAGGAGACGACGATGCTTGACCGGATTGCCGGTTTTTTCAGGCTGATCGGCCAGACGATCGGCCGCTCGGCCCGACTGTTTTTCGCCTGGGCCTTCTGGCCCTTCCTTGCCGCGCACGGCTGGTATCAGCGTCGGAGCTGGATGATCCGGTTGCCGGTTATCGCGTTCGTGGCGCTCTTCGTCGTGCTCTACGGCTATTTCTTCTGGCAGACGCAGGTCTGGTCGAATTTCAACACCGCCTTCGTCGATCAATACAGGCTCTCCGAACGCAAGGTTGCCGCCGGCCAGGAAGTGCCGGTCGCCGCGGGCAGCAGCGCTACGGCTGCCAAGACTTGCCAGCGCTCGGCCATCGTCGACGTCACGGCCGATCTGACCGATTTCAATGTCAATCAGAACGCATGGATTTCCTCCATGCTGCTCTACAAGATGGGCTTCTTCGGCGTCGACTGGGATCACACGCCCTTCCTCGACAACAAGGCGTCGTTCCAGCGCGGCATCAATCAGGCGGTCCGGCGGACGTCGGCGGAGCTTGTCGATACGCTCGGGCGCGTGCGCGGCACCTCGGGTATCAACAATGATCTGCAAAGCGCGCGCGGCAACTTGCAGTTCGATGAATACAGCTGGTATTTCGGCCTTAATCCCTTCGGGCCGAAAACGCCAACGCCCTCCTATTACCGCTCGGCGATCGGCAGTCTGCGCAAGTTCAACACCGATCTTGCCGCCTGTAACGTGATTTTCGACGGCCGCGCCGATAACCTGATGCAGTTCATCGACCGCATCGCCAACGATCTCGGCGGCACGTCCGACATGCTCGCCGAGCGTTCGGAAAACCACAATCGCGGCTGGTTCGATACGCGCGCCGACGACCGGTTCTGGTTCGCCTACGGCCAGCTCTACGCCTATTACGCCATCCTTGCCGCGGCGCAGGCGGATTTCTCGCAGGTGGTGCAGGAGCGCAATCTCGGAGCGGTCTGGGGCAGCACAATGCGGCAGTTCCAAGCGGCGCTGCGAATCCAACCGGCGATCATCTCTAACGGGCGTGAGGACGGCTGGATCATGCCGAGCCATCTCGCCACCATGGGCTTCTATATTCTCAGGGTGCGCTCGAACCTCGTCGAGATCCGCTCTGTGCTCGACCGCTAAAATTTCCGGGAGTCAGCGCGGTCTCGTATCGTCCTCGAAGCCGACGACGCGCAGCTTCTCGAACTCATAGGTGACGCCGACGATGCCGCCGCCGCTTTCATCGTCACGAAAGCGGCCAACGCTGCGCACCAGCTTGTAGCCGCCAAGCCGGTTGTCGACGCGGTGAAACGATTCCCTCAGATCACGGCACGACGTGCCATCTCTCTTCCGATTCCTCAGTTGATCAGCTTCAATCGAATTGCCTTGGCTACCAACTGGGTGCGGTTGACGCAATCGAGCTTTTTGATCGCGTTGGTCATGTAGGCGTTCACCGTATGATCCGAGAGCGCCAGGATCTGGCCGATTTCGATCGAAGTCTTGCCCTGGGCAGTCCAGCGCACAACTTCTAGTTCTCTGGTCGACAGCGCGTTGTGCGCGCATTCCTCATTCCGTTTGACTGCATTATATGCATCGAGTGCATGCAGGATGATCATGGCCAGTTCGTTGACCTCGCTCTGGCTCAGTGCGGCGCGCTCGCCGCAGAACCAGAAGACCAGGCGCTGGCCATTGGCCGCAATGGTCGGCATGGCAACGCCTGCCGGAATGGCATGGCGCAGCATCAGGGCGCGCAGTTCGGCGGGAAAGGCCTGACCATTGGCGGCGTCGTTGAGGTGCCAGGCCGGCGGGACGGCGGACTCCCTTAGCCGTAAGCCGAACGGACAGCCGCGCATCATGTGGGCGCGGTCGAACTCCTTGATGTAGGCGGCCGGAAGCGAGCTTTCGATCAGCAGGGGCTTCAACAGCAGGTCTTCCGGGGACGGAGCGTGCATCAGGGTCGCATGCGACAATCCGAAAGCGGCGGAGACCCGGCCGAGCGCTTGCGCAAACAGGCTGCGCGTTCGAGCAGTGGCAAGCTCTGCCGAGAGCAATGACTGTCTTTCAGAGGTGGTCATATAAGACATCTGTACGCCTCCGGCTGCCCCAATGTTAACGCTATCAAACACAGAAAGCCGGCCGGATGCTAGCCCCAATTGACTTAGCGTCAGCTGATTTACTCGAATTGTGTAAAATAATTGACAGGTGATCGCGCTTTAGTTGAGTTTTGACTTGCGGATATAGCGTTACGGTATCTTTGACTTCCCCCATGCCGCATAGCGATGGCCCTTGCACAGTCGAGCAAGAGAATCACTTTGGGTAGAGTTCGAGGAGAACTCGCGCCCAGCTTTATGCTGGAGTCGACGCGCAAGCACTGCGGCAGCCGGTCGCATGTAGTGATGGACGAACAAGACAAGAGCGCGGCAACAGTTGGAAATCCGGCTTGCTGCCGTTCAATTCAATTGCTAAGCGTAATATCATATAAAGTTGGGGCAATTTAATCGTGCGCTTTGGAATTTCCTTTTTAATCAAGTGTTTATGTTCCAGCTTATTACTTGTTTTTCTGCTTTTGACCTTTCCATTGGGAACGGCAATCGCGCAGGCTGCCGAACAGAAACAAGCAGCGCAGCCCCCCATGAAGTTCATCCTCGTGCGCAGTTTCCTCTGTGAGGAAAACTGTGCGGAATGGATATCGGCGGAGGGGCGCATAACATCCGATACGCCCGCTCAGTTGAAAAAAGTCCTCAAGAAGATCGGCGGCCGTAAATTGCCTGTCGTTTTCCGTTCGGAGGGTGGTGACGTCGACGCTGCCTATGCGATGGGCAGGATGATCCGCAAGGCCGGGCTGGAGACGGCAGTGGGCGGTACGCTGCTGAAGGGGTGCCCAGTTGAGGATACGCGCTGCGAAGCCGCTATTGCAAAGGACGGCCCTTCGGTCGGCGACACTTATTCGGCCGGTGGATATTGTTTTTCCGCCTGTCCATTGGCGTTGGCGGGCGGCACGTCGCGTGTTTCGTCACAATGGGCCGCGATCGGCGTCCACCAGATCACGACGATCTATAACAAGGTGCGTGTCTCCTACCGCATCGAATACAAGATCGTGAACGGCAAGAAGAAGGAAATCTCCCGCAAGGAGGTTGGACGCAAGTCAGCGGGGCAGAGCAGTTCCACCAAACTTGGAAAGAGGGCCAGCACTGCCTTGACGGCCTATCTGAAGGAAATGGGCGTCAGCCAGGATGTCATCGGCCTGATGATGAGCGCCACGCCTGACAACATCAACATCGTATCGTCCGCAGAGGCGCTTCGGACAGGTCTCATCACCGACATGCTTTCCTACAATGAATGGCCCGGCATGCCGCTCTGCGCGCCGGATGCAGCGGCCGAGGCTGTCTGTCACGGCCATCCGGTGGCCGAAGCGCCCGTGGCGGCGGCGACGCCTTTATCCACGGCGCCGCCGCAGAAATCGGCCATGGTTACAAGCGAGACTCTGCCGAAAACCGGTCCGATGGACTTTCTCCTGATGTACCACGGCAATTGCCAGGAGGAATGCACGCAGTGGATTTCTGCCGATGGAGACATCACGCCGGAGACACCGGCTCGGCTCGAGGCGCTCTTGAAGACGCTCGGCGAACGAAAGCTGCCGGTCGTCCTTCAGTCTAACGGCGGAGACATGGATGCGGCATTCGCTATGGGGCGTATGATCCGTGCTGCAGGTCTGGAGACCTCAATCGGCAGAACCCAATTGCCGAATTGTCCAAAGCTGGATCCGCGTTGCAAGGCGAGCATCGCCAAAAGCGGACCGACCGAGGGCGAGGTTTTTGCGGGGGGTGGATACTGCCTTTCGACCTGTACTCTTGTCTTGATGAGCGGAACGCCCCGGATGATCGGATATTCCACTATCGGCCTGGTCAGGCCCACCACGGCTGAATATACGAAGTTCTTCGCCTATTTCGACGAGATGGGCGCCAGTGCCGAGACATTCGAGACGATGATGCTCGCGACATCGATCGAGCGAAAGACCATACTTCGTTCCCAGGCGCTCGATCTTGGCATCATCAATGGCATCATCCCTTATGGCGATGAACCCGGTGATCGCCTATGTGGACCCGATGCCAAGGAAAGTCTTCGATGCCCGAGAAAGATTGAGGGAGCGATCGTTCCTGCTGCTGCGGCCTCGAATTGATGCGGAAAGAACGCCTTAAAAGCCGGTCTGCCCACTCACCGACGTGACAACCAATTGGTCGTCCCTCTATGCCTTATCCTTCAAATCATTCTTCGACGTCGCGCTCATTAGCTTCTCCAGGAAGCCGAGCATGACGGCGGAGGCGACGAAGGCGAGGTGCATCAGTGTCAGCCACATGATCTTGCCGTCCGCGTATTTGTCGGCGTTGAGGAAGACCTGCAGCAGGTGGATGGAGGAGATGGCAACGATCGAGGAGGCGACCTTGATCTTCAGGCTGCCTGAATCGAGCTTGCCGAGAAAGGAGACTTCGTTGTCGGCTTGACTGGCCTCATCGAAGCGGCTGACGAAATTCTCGTAACCCGAGATCATCACCATGACGATCAGGCTTGCGACGAGGGCCGCATCGATCAGGCTAAGCATGGCAAGGATCATCTCCGCCTCGTCGAGGGCGAAGACGTCGGAAGCGATCTTCAGGAGCTTGTAGCCGAAGGAAACGGCATAGACGGCGAGTGCCGCGACCAGGCCGATATAGAAGGCGACGAGGATCCAGCGGCTCGACAGGATGATGCGCTCGATGATCAGTTCCAGTGCTTTCATGTCTTCATCCTGTAAAACCGCGATCGTTGATCGCCACATAAACATCCGGCGTGGCGACCGCAAGGCGCAGCGCTATTCACACCCCGCCGATATTTCGCTATCCCGATGAAGACAGAGCAACGCCTCCGCGCCCTGCGGAAGGCCGGGACGGGGAACATCCATGCCATCGATCAAATCCGATATCGAAATCGCGCGCGCTGCGGCCAAAATGCCGATCTTCGAAATCGGGGCGAAGCTCGGCATTCCGGTCGAGCAGCTCGTCCCCTACGGTCACGACAAGGCAAAGGTCAGCGCCGAATTCATCGCCGGGCAAGCGGGCAAGAAGGACGGCAAGCTGATCCTCGTCACCGCGATCAATCCAACGCCGGCCGGCGAGGGCAAGACGACGACGACCGTAGGCCTCGGTGACGGGCTGAATCGGATCGGCAAGAAAGCCATCGTCTGCATCCGCGAGGCTTCGCTCGGCCCCTGCTTCGGCGTCAAGGGCGGAGCGGCCGGCGGTGGTTATGCACAGGTCGTGCCGATGGAAGACATCAACCTGCATTTCACCGGCGATTTCCATGCGATCACCTCAGCGCACAATCTGCTGGCGGCGATAATCGACAATCACATTTACTGGGGCAACGAAGAGAATATCGATATCCGCCGCATCACCTGGCGGCGGGTGATGGACATGAATGACCGGGCGCTCAGAAGCATGGTCTCCTCGCTCGGCGGCGTCGCCAACGGCTTTCCGCGCCAAGGCGGGTTCGACATCACAGTTGCCTCCGAAGTGATGGCGATCCTTTGCCTCGCCACCGACCTCAAGGACCTGGAGCGGCGGCTCGGCGACATCATCATCGGCTATCGCTTCGACAGGACGCCGGTGCATGCGCGCGACCTGAAAGCCGACGGCGCCATGGCGGTGCTGCTCAAAGATGCGATGCAGCCGAACCTGGTGCAGACGCTGGAGAACAATCCCGCCTTCGTGCATGGCGGGCCCTTCGCCAATATCGCCCATGGCTGCAATTCGGTGACGGCGACGAAGACGGCGCTGAAGCTCGGCGACTATGTGGTGACGGAAGCGGGCTTCGGGGCCGATCTCGGCGCCGAGAAATTTTTTGACATCAAATGCCGCAAGGCCGGACTGAAGCCGGACGCGGCGGTCATCGTCGCGACCGTCAGGGCGCTGAAGATGAACGGCGGGGTGAAAAAGGAGGATCTCGGCACGGAGGATGTCGTCGCACTGAAGAAGGGCTGCGCCAATCTCGGCCGGCATGTGGCGAATGTCCGTCGTTTCGGCGTGCCGGTCGTCGTGGCGATCAATCATTTCGTCTCGGATACCGAGGCCGAGGTCGCGGCCGTCAAGGAATTCGTCTCGCGGCTCGGCGCCGAGGCGATCCTTTGCCGCCATTGGGCGCTGGGTTCGGCCGGTATCGAGGAACTGGCGCACAAGGTGGTGGAACTGGCCGAGTCAGGACAGGCGAAATTCCAGCCGCTCTATGGCGACGACATTTCGTTGTTCGAGAAGATCGAGATCGTCGCCTCGAAGATCTACCATGCCGGCGAGGTGACGGCCGACAAGGCTGTGCGCGACCAGCTGCAGACATGGGAGGAGCAAGGTTACGGCAAGCTGCCGGTCTGCATGGCGAAGACGCAATATTCTTTCTCCACCGACCCGAACCTGCGCGGCGCCCCGGAAGGGCATATCGTCTCTGTGCGGGAGGTGCGGCTTTCAGCCGGCGCCGGCTTCGTCGTCGCCATCACCGGCGAGATCATGACAATGCCCGGCCTGCCGAAATCGCCCTCGGCGGAACGGATTTTCCTGAATGACCAAGGTTATATCGAAGGGTTGTTCTGATCGGGGGACAGCTTGCCGGAGTGCCGGGTCACACGATCGCGGCGCTTTCCATAGTCCGGGTCGACGAACAGCCAGATGAAGAGCCGCTCCAGGCCGAAGAGAAACACAGCCAGACAGGCGAACCAATACGGTTCGCCGGTGACGAGATAGCCGATACCGAGGAAAAACAGATAGACGATCAGGTAGCCTGCGATCGTTTTCATCCGTTAGCGGCCTTCCCCTCGCGTTTCACAGCTTCGATTTGGGTATTTTACGGCTTGATTCAAGCTAGAATCGCAAGCGCGTTAAATGATTAGTGACAATAGCGATAGCCGCCTTTCCTCTCGATCACGTCGAGATGGAAATGGGTCTCGTGGGCGGCGTCGCTTTCGGGGTCGAGGACGGTGGTGAAATAGAGGCAGCCGGCGGCGCTGACGGTGCGTTGGAAGGCGCCGGTCAGCGTCGCGTCCTCGCGGCGGGAGCGGACGGTGACATCTTCGCCTTTCTCGAAATGGAAGCTTGCAATGTCGATAGCATTGCCGCGGGCATGTTCGGAGATCTTGCCCGTTCCGGCGCCGTTGCGCAGGCGGCACATATAGGACGTTGCCTGGTTGACTGTCATGAGGCGGCCCTGTTCCGGCAGGGCGGCAGAGGCTGCCGGAATAACGCTCTCCTTCACCCAGCGGGCAAGGGCAAGGGCTGCCGGGCAGCGGACCGTCGCCTCCGGCTTTAGCCTGATGCCGGGCAGCGCTTCGGAAACGATGATCGGCTTGTCGATACCGCAGCCATTGCCGTCGTCGATGCGCGGAGCGTCCTTGAAGACGACGCCCAAGGCCTTGAGCGCAGCGGTGCATTCGGCGTGCTCGGGATCGCTTTCCGGTTCGATCGTCAGATGCTGCTCTTCGAGCGTCTGCTCGGCGGGTGGCATATTGTCTTCCTCCGGCGTCTGCGGGCCTTTGCCCGGCGGGAGCGGCGGGCCCTGCATCGGTTCCGCCGGCGAGGGCTTTACCGTTTCGGGCTTTGCCGGTTCGGTCGGTTGCGCCGACGGCTGGTCCGGCGCCGGCGCTTCCGGCTCCTCCTTCACGCCAGGCTTTGGCACATTAGGCTTTGGCTGAGGCGCGGGCACATCATCCGGTGCAGGCAGTTCAGTCTTATCGGGGAGCGGGGCGGGAGCTGTCATCTCCCCAGCATCTGGTCGAGGTTGGGGTAACGGGCCGTGCGGGGGGAGGCGGGCGCCGGCAAGAAAGGCGGTAGCGGTGAGGATCGCCAGTATCGAAAATTTTCCCAACGCATCCGGTTCCGTCATATCGATAACGGAAGATATAACGCATCGTGGCGGTTTTCGTTGCAATTGCGCAACGTCCGGAAAGATCGTTAAAACTTAAATTTAATATTCAACATAAACTACCGCTTTATCTTGACATAAATCCTCATGTTTTTTATGCGGCGGAAAGAAGGCGGAATTCTGCGCCTTCATCCGCAAAGCCCAGCCAGCCCCTCGAGCGTTCGACGCGCCACGACCAGCCAGCCCGGTAATCATCATGAGAGGGTAGGTTATGATCGTCCGGCATTGGCGCTCGGTTCTCCTGGTCTGCACGGCAGCCACAGTTGTTCTTCCTGTTTCGCAATCTCTAGCGCAAAGCGCTCCGGCAACGGCGCCGCAGGCCAGCGCGGACGGCACCGTCCTGCAAAAGATCGTCGTCAAGGGCAAACGCGTGGCGCCGGGCAGCGTCGCCGACACGCCGCTTGCGACCGAGATCACCAGCAAACAGCTGGAAGAAAAACAGGTCACCAGCTATGACGATATCGGCCGCAGCGTCGATGCAGGCGTGAACTATTCGCGCGCCGATTCTGGCTTCAACCTGCGCGGCCTTTCCGGCGCTCGCATCCTGACCACGATCGACGGCATTCCGATCCCCTATATTTCGAACAGCGCGCGCCAGGGTGCCTTTGCGCCGGCCAACGCCAATGGCGGCGGCGATACCTTCGATTTCGATTCACTGTCCTCGCTCGATATCGTGCGCGGCGCGGATTCGAGCAAGGGCGGTTCCGGCATGCTCGGCGGCGCCATCGTTCTCAACACGCTGGAGCCGGAAGATCTCATTCCAGAAGGCCGCGACTGGGGTGCGATCGTCAAGTCGACCTATGATAGCGAAGACCGCAGCCTTTCCGGCTCGGCCGCCGCTGCCAAGAAGATCGGCAACACGTCGATCCTGTTTCAGGGCGGCTACCGCAAGGGCCATGAACGCGACAATTTGGGCGACAATGGCAGCTATGGCGCCCTTCGCACCGAGGCGGATCCGGCTGATTTCGATCAGAATAACCTGCTCTTCAAACTGCGCCAGGATCTGGAAGGCGGCCATCGCATCGGCATGACGGCGGAACGCTTCCGCCGCGATCTTACGACCGACCTGCGCGAACTCCAGGGGGGTACTGCGGCCCGCAACTTCATGATCGACAATTATGACGGCCGCGAACGGCGCGACCGCGACCGCGTTTCTCTCGATTACGATTATGAGGCACAATCTTCCGACGCGTTCTTCAGCAGCGCGCGCGCCACGCTTTATTGGCTGGACTTGAAGAAGGAAGCCGGCAGCAGAGGCCGTACGACCGCCAATGTGGCCTATGGCCGCAACAACGAGATCGAAAGCCAAACCTGGGGCTTCACCGGCACCGCGACGAAGGACTTCGAATATTCCGGTCTCAGCCATTCCGTTCGCGTTGGCCTCGACATCGGTGTTACGAGCTGGAGCCAGTATAGCTGGGCACTTTGCCCAACGGCGACAACATGCCCGGCGCTGAACAACCAGGCGGAAGTACCCAATGTGGACAGCCAGAGCCTTGGGCTTATTGTCGAAGACAAGATTGAAATCGGCAATACCGGCTTTACGCTGACGCCAGGCGTCCGCTTCGACTGGTTCAACTACGACCCGTCGACCGACGGCGGTTTCGCCAACAACACCGGGCTTACCCGTTTCGGCGATCTGCGCGAGCGAACGGAAGCCGGCATGTCGCCGAAGATTCTTGCGACATACGACCTGACGCCCGATGTTCAGCTCTACGCGCAGCTGGCCGTCGGCTTCCGTGCCCCCACGGTGGACGAACTCTACAGCCGCTTCTACAACCCCACGGGCCGCTACGCTCAGCTCGGCAATCCTAACCTGGAACCGGAAATCGGCCGCGGTGTCGAAATCGGCGCCAATTTCGACACGGGCGATTTCACCGGCCGGGTCGCAGCGTTCCACACCCGCTATCAGAACTTTATCGAGACTGTGACAACCAGAGACGCCACCGGCTTCACGCAGTTCAATTACACGAACGTGTCGTCAGCCGTGATCTCGGGTATCGAAGCCAGCGCCGCCAAGACCTTCGACAACGGCATCAATCTGCATGCTTCGCTTGCCTATGCCTATGGCCGGAATGAAGAAACCACCCAGCGTCTGCGCTCGGTCGCACCCTTCAAGGCGATTGTCGGCGGCGGCTGGAGCAATGAGACCTTCGGCTTCGATCTTTCCTCGACGCTTTCGGCCGGGATGCTCACCGACCATCTCAACACCGTCGGCTCGACCGCCGATACGACCTTCGATGCGCCCGGCTATGCGATCGTCGACCTCACCGGCTGGTGGACGCCGGAACAGTTGCCGGGCCTGCGCGTGCAGGCTGGCGTCTACAACATCTTCGACCAGGAATATTTCAACGCGCTTGCCGTGCGCGAGGTCAATCTCAGCTCGGCGACGGCGTCGCAGCCGCGCGATTGGTATTCCGAACCTGGCCGCACCTTCAAGGTCTCGCTCTCCAAGACGTTCTGATTACCGATCATGCCTTCAAGGCTGGGGAGGGGCGGCTTTCGGGCCGCCCTTTTTCATTCCCGCGATCGCCTCTTGCGCAATGCCTGATCTCAGGCTAACTATTTTTCCCATGATCAAGTCCTTGAACATTGCTGTTTGGTGGTGGGCTCGCTAAGGCGGCCTCGACCAATCGTGTCCAAAGACGACGACGAGTGAGCCGCCCGAAACTTCGAGGCGGCTTTTTTATTTTATCGCCGCCTGTCGTCCGGGCCCCGATAACGGAGTGGAACAATGGTAACGATCCTGCGGGATGATGGTGCGGAAATCTACGAGACCAAAGGCGGTATATCCGTCACGCGGCAGCGGCGGGCAATCCCCTACGGCGATGCGGTCTCTTCCTATATCGACAAGCTCGACGAACGCCGCGGCGCGGTGTTCTCGTCGAACTACGAATATCCGGGCCGTTATACGCGCTGGGATACCGCCGTCGTCGATCCGCCGCTCGGCATCTCCTCCTTCGGGCGCGACGTCTGGATCGAAGCCTATAACGAACGCGGCGAGGTGCTCCTCGGCTTCGTGGCCGAGCGGCTGAAGACTGTGTCCGAACTCGTGCTCGGCGCTTCCTCCGCCCGCCGCCTCGACCTTTTGGTCAAGAAGCCGGACCGGGTATTCACCGAGGAAGAGCGCTCGAAGATGCCGACGGTTTTTACCGTACTGCGCGCCGTGGCCGACCTCTTCTATTCGCAGGCGGATGCGAGCCTCGGGCTTTACGGCGCTTTCGGCTACGACATCGCCTTCCAGTTCGACGCGATCGATCTGAAGCTGACGCGGCCGTCCGACCAGCGCGACATGGTGCTCTACCTGCCGGACGAGATCCTGGTCGTCGACAATTATGCCGCCAAGGCCTGGATCGACCGTTACGATTTCGAAAAGGGCGGCGTGACGACCGAGGGCAAGGCGCAAGACATCGCGCCCGAGCCTTTCAAGCACACGGATGCCATTCCACCGAAGAGCGATCACCGGCCGGGCGAATATGCCGATTTGGTCGTCAAGGCGAAGGAAAGCTTCCGCAAGGGCGACCTCTTCGAAGTCGTGCCCGGGCAGAAATTCATGGAGCGCTGCGAAAGCAAGCCTTCCGACATCTCCAAGCGGCTGAAGGCGATCAATCCGTCACCCTATTCCTTCTTCATCAATCTCGGCCACCAGGAATATCTGGTCGGCGCCTCGCCCGAAATGTTCGTGCGCGTTTCCGGTCGGCGGATCGAGACATGCCCGATCTCCGGCACGATCAAGCGTGGTGACGACCCGATCGCCGACAGCGAGCAGATCCTCAAGCTTTTGAATTCGAAGAAGGACGAATCCGAGCTGACCATGTGCTCGGATGTCGACCGCAACGACAAGAGCCGCGTCTGCGAACCTGGCTCCGTCAAGGTGATCGGCCGCCGGCAGATCGAGATGTATTCGCGCCTGATCCACACGGTCGACCATATCGAGGGCAGGCTGCGCGACGACATGGACGCCTTCGACGGGTTCCTGAGCCACGCCTGGGCCGTTACCGTCACCGGCGCCCCGAAGCTCTGGGCGATGCGCTTCATCGAGAGCCGTGAAAAAAGCCCGCGTGCATGGTATGGTGGGGCAATCGGCATGGTCGGCTTCAACGGCGACATGAACACTGGCCTGACGCTGCGCACAGTGCGCATCAAGGACGGTATCGCCGAGGTGCGCGCCGGTGCGACGCTGCTGAATGATTCCATTCCAGAAGAAGAAGAAGCCGAAACAGAATTGAAGGCCTCTGCCATGCTTTCCGCTATCCGCGATGCCAAAACGGGCAATTCCGGCAAAATGCAGCGCGACGTTGCTTCCGTCGGCAAGGGCGTCAGCATCCTGCTTGTCGACCATGAGGATAGTTTCGTTCACACGCTCGCCAATTATTTCCGCCAGACGGGGGCGACGGTTTCGACCGTGCGCACGCCTGTGCCGGAGGAAATCTTCGACCGGCTGAACCCGGATCTGGTCGTGCTGTCGCCCGGGCCGGGAACGCCGAAGGATTTCGACTGCAAGGCGACGATCAAGAAGGCGCGGGCGCGCAACCTGCCGATCTTCGGTGTCTGCCTCGGCCTGCAGGCGCTCGCCGAAGCCTATGGCGGGGAACTGCGCCATCTGGCGCTGCCGATGCACGGCAAGCCCTCGCGCATCCGGGTGCTGGAGCCGGGTATCGTCTTCTCCGGCCTGTCGAAGGAAGTGACCGTCGGCCGTTATCACTCGATCTTCGCCGATCCTTCGACGCTGCCGCGCGAGTTCATCATCACGGCGGAAAGCGAAGACGGCACGATCATGGGCATCGAGCACGCCAAGGAGCCGATCGCCGCGGTGCAGTTCCATCCGGAATCGATCATGACGCTCGGCGGCGATGCCGGCATGCGGATGATTGAAAATGTCGTGGCACATCTGGCGCGCAAGGCTAAGACGAAGGCTGCGTGACGGTAATTCCGCTGCGCCCTTCCTGATTGCGGGAAGGGCGCAGCGGGCATTCCGAGGTTGACTTTGTTCGCCAAATCAGAACATTTCAGGAACGATCAATCGGAACCCATCGCCGTGGCCAATGCTGAAAAGTTCATCGTGCTTCCTTTACCGCAAAAACCGCGGCAATCTTGTGCCCGGCGAAATGCGCCAGGCGTCGAATTCCGTCAGTGCTGAAAAGATCGCCTCGGCGATGGCTGAGCGGTTTGTCGGCGTGGCGGCCTATGCCGTGATCGTCGACGAGGAAACCGGCGACATGTCCTCGCCGCGACTGCTCGCCCGATATGGCGAGATTGCCGATCTTAACGCTGCCTGAGGCGCCGTTTTCACTGTGGAAACGTCGCTTTACCTGCCGGTCAAAACCTTCCTGGAAGCGGCCGGCTATGTCGTGAAGGGCGAGGTCGGCGCATGCGATCTCGTCGGCTTGAGCGAGGGCGAGCCGCCGGTCGTGGTGGTCTGCGAACTGAAACTTTCCTTCAACCTCGAACTGCTTCTGCAGGCGGTCGACCGCGCCGCTATGAGCGATGAAGTCTGGATCGCGGCGCGCGTTTCGGCCAAGGGGCGCGGGCGGGAGGCCGACAGGCGCTTTCGCGACCTCTGCCGGCGGCTCGGTATCGGCATGCTCGGCGTCTCCGATGGCGGCGAGGTCAGCGTCATCGTCAGTTCCGTCTCGCCGATGCCGCGCACCAACCCGAAGCGGCGCACGCGTCTTGTCAATGAGCATCAGCGCCGTCGTGGCGACCCGGCTGTCGGCGGCGGCTCGCGGGCGCCGATCATGACCGCCTATCGTCAGCAGGCGCTGCTTTGCGCTTCGGCACTCGATCGGGGAATCGTAAGGCCTCGAGATATGAAGGCGCTTACATTAAAGGCCGGTCCGATCCTGCGCGACAACGTCTACGGATGGTTCGAGCGCATAGAAAAGGGCATCTACGCCTTGACGCCGGCGGGGCAGGCCGCGCTTTTGCGCTGGCCGCAGCCTGTCCTCTCAGACCCGGCTCACTGAGCGCCGCAGCGGGATCGCGAACATTCACCGTCGCTGCTTTCCAGTTGTGGGTGACAACAGTCGTGAAGACACCTGTGAAGGAAGTGTCATTCTCTTTGACAAATCCTGCATCATCGCTCATATCACCCTCAAACTGGACCGCCTGCGCGACATTCGCGTGGGCGGTTTTGCATTTCAATGGCTTGGACCCTGCAATTCATTCGCAACCGCAGGAGGACGATATGAGCGACAACGGCGATCTTACGGTTCGCAAGCTGGCGATGTGGGGCATTCCGCTGTCGCTCGGTGTCATGGGACTGAAGATGGTGGCCTGGTGGGTTACCGGGTCGGTGGCGCTGTTGTCGGATGGGCTCGAATCGACCGTTAACGTCGTGGCCGCCTTCATCGCCTTTTTCGTCATCCGCTACGCGCAGAAACCGGCCGATCACGACCATCCTTTCGGCCATCACAAGGCAGAATATCTGTCCGCGGTCACCGAGGGCGTGCTGATCGTGGTCGCCGCGCTGCTGATCGTCAACGAGGCGGTGGGGTATCTCGCAGCACCGCGCATGCTCGATGCGCCGGTGCTCGGCCTCGCGATCAATTTGGCGGCCGGTGTCATCAATGCGGTCTGGGCGCGGCTGTTGATCCGGACCGGGCGTAAATACCGCTCGGCGGCGCTCGCAGCCGACGGGCAGCATATCTTGTCCGACGTGGTGACCTCCGCCGGCGTGCTCGTCGGCCTGTTGCTGGCGCTGGCGACGGGTTATGCGATCTTCGACCCGGTGCTCGCCATTCTCGTCGCCGTCAACATCCTCTATCAGGGCTGGAAAGTGATCTCGCAATCGATCGGCGGGCTGATGGATCAGGCGGTGGATCCGCTCGACGAAGAGGCGATCAAGCAAGCGATCGCCACCCATGCGGCGGGCTCGATCGGCGTGCATGACCTGAAAACAAGGCGGGCGGGCACCGTCACCTTCATCGATTTTCACATGGTCGTGCCCGGCACTATGTCGGTGCGGCAGGCGCATGATATATGCGACCGCCTTGAGGATGCCATCAGTGCGGCGCACGAGGGCGCTAAAATAGCCATTCACGTGGAGCCGGAGGGCGAAAAGGCCCATGGCATCCGCGTCAAAGTCGTCAAGGAGGCATGATGCCGAATACCGATGTTTCCAGCCTGTCGATGCTGGGTCAGCAAACCGAAACCGCGCAATCGCCGGAGGCGGCGGTGCTTGAAAAAGTGCCGTCCAATCATGCCGGCACCGATTACGTCGTACGCTTCACCGCGCCGGAATTCACCTCGCTCTGCCCGATGACCGGGCAGCCGGATTTCGCCCATATCGTCATTGATTACATTCCGGGCGAATGGCTGGTGGAATCGAAGTCGCTGAAGCTCTTCCTGCATTCCTTCCGCAACCACGGCGCTTTCCACGAGGACTGCTCGATCTATATCGCCAAGCGCATCGTCGAGCTGCTCAATCCCAAATGGTTGAGGATCGGCGCTTACTGGTATCCGCGCGGTGGTATTCCGATCGACGTGTTCTGGCAGACTGGCAAACCGCCGGAAGGTGTATGGCTGCCGGATCAGGGCGTCGCCACCTATCGCGGACGTGGGTAAGCTGCGGCGCCGCCAAAGGCGCCAGTGAATCGATTGCAGCAGCGAACGCCCTGAGCTAGAGCGAAGGGCCGGGATACGGTGCGGCGGTGTAAAATCAACCGCCAATTTCTGCCCGTCAAACATCCGTAACGTCGCCGGACGAGTCATCGCTATAATCGTCGCCGTCGTCATAATCGGCCTGCTGCACATTGTCGTCATTGTCATTGCCGGCAATATCCGAGGCCTGGCGGGCGTCGTCATTGCCGTAATAATTGTTGATGATGGTTTCCTCGGTGGGCGCGCTGGCATTGCCGAAGGGGTTGGCGCCGAAAGGCGAGCCCCAGCCGAGCGAGGACATGTGATTGCCGAAAATGCCGCTCAGTGAATTGGCAAGCAGCATGCCGCCGGCAACGCCGGCGGCCGTGCCGAGCGCGCCGCGCAGGAAACTGCCGCCGGCTGATGGCGCACCGGCCTGCTGGTTCCAGGGACCGGTCGGCTGCTGCTGCTGTTGCCGGCCATCGCGGTCGTAGCCGCGGGAATCCTCATAGGAGCGCGATTGCTGACCCCAGGGACCGGGATTGGAGGGAACCGGTGCCGGCTGCTGCGTCTGGGTGTTGCCGAAGATCGAGCTCAGGAAGCCGCCGCCTTGTTCGGCCTGGCGGTGATCGCTCGCCCCGGCTTCCAGCTGGCGGACATGCTCTTCGAGTTCCTTGATATGGTTGGCGGCCGCTTCCAGCCCCTTTTCCTGCACGATGACGGCCTGGGCGAGATAATAGGTGGCGGAGGGCTGTTCGCGCGTCGCCTGGTCGATCAGGGCCTCGGCGTCGCGGTCGCGCGGCTGCGCCGCTGCTGTGCGCACGCGGTCGAAGAGGGCGGTCAGCAATTGGCGTTCTTCGGGTGACATGTTCTGCCTCCTGTTGGTCCGGAGCGCTCTCGTATCCGACCGGACGCGTAAAGCGCTCCATGGTTTTTCGCTGCAGCTATCGCTGCGTAAGGTTGAGGTAGGAACCGATTCAGGCTTTTCAAAGCCTTTCACCGTTACATTTCAGTAAGGCTTGCAGAACGGCGCGCGGCTTCTTAAGGATATCTCCATCGCTTCGGTGCCTTGTGTTTTTCCCGCATTGTTTTAGGCATTGAGTCGCACTATGTGCGGGGAAGCCGAATTCATCTCCAAGAGGTTCGAATGAACGACGAAGACCAGGACGACAAGACGAAGGAACTGCCGCTCGGCAAGGAAACGGAGGCGAATCTTTTCAAGTCGCGTTCGATCTTCATCTACGGACCGATCAATCAGGAATTGGCGCAGAAGGTCTGCTCGCAGCTTGTGGCGCTTGCCGCGGCCGGCGACGAAGATATCCGCATCTATGTGAATTCGCCCGGCGGCCACGTCGAATCCGGCGATTCCATCCATGACATGATCAAGTTCATCAAGCCGAAGGTCTGGATGATCGGCACGGGCTGGGTCGCCTCCGCCGGCGCGCTGATCTATGTCGCCGCCCCGAAGGAGCGGCGCCTGTGCCTGCCGAACACCCGCTTCCTGCTGCACCAACCCTCGGGCGGCACCCGCGGCATGGCATCCGATATCGAGATCCAGGCACGCGAGATCATCAAGATGAACGAGCGCCTGAACAAGATCATGGCGGAGGCCACCGGCCAGCCGCTCGACAAGATCGCCAGGGATACGGATCGCGACTACTGGCTGTCGGCCGAAGAGGCGAAGGACTACGGTCTCGTCTCGCGGATCGTGACGTCACAGGCCGATATCTGAGTTTTTCATTTGAAGCTTTTGAACGCCCTCGCCTGCAACATCAGGCGAGGGCGTTTTGTTTCTGCCGGTCTTGGCCGGCATGGAGAGCCTGACGGATAGGAAGACGCGGGTGCTGAACGGAAAGAGCTGAGTTCGGGCTTGCGCCAGCGGCAACCATCATGCTCCATGCGCCATTCCCGCAGATCGCCGAGTCCCGCCATGCTCAAAGATTTTTCCGTCCAAGCCCTGTTCATGGGGCTGCTGACCGCCTTCGTCGGTTCCGCCAGCTCGTTTGCCGTCGTGCTGCACGGGCTCGAGGCGGTCGGTGCGACAGATGCGCAGGCGGCGTCCGGGCTGATGGCATTGTCGATCTCCATGGGCGTCTGCGCGATCGTGCTGAGCGCCGTGACGCGGCTGCCAATCAGCATTGCCTGGTCGACGCCCGGGGCGGCATTGCTGGCAAGCACCGGCGCGATCGACGGCGGTTTCAATGCTGCGGTCGGGGCATTCCTGATCTGTGCAGCGCTGATCATCGTCGCGGGGCTGTTCAAGCCGCTCGGCCGGGCGGTTGCTGCCATTCCCGCGCCGCTTGCCAATGCGATGCTTTCCGGCGTGCTGATCGGCCTCTGCTTCGCGCCGGTGAAGGCAATCGGTTTCAATCCCGTCGTCGGCCTGCCGATCATCGGCGCCTGGATCGTCGTCGGCGCCTTCAAGCGCCTCTGGGCGGTGCCGGCGGCACTTGCGGCCTTCGTGCTGGTGCTCACCTTCGGTGTCGATATCCCGGACGGCGCGCTTAGGTCGCTCGAACAATCGCTGGTGCCGACGGCGGAAATCGTCCGGCCGGTGTTCAACCTTGCCGGTCTCGTGTCGATCGCGCTGCCGCTCTTCATCGTTACCATGGCATCGCAGAACATTCCCGGTATCGCGGTGCTGAAGGTCAATCACTATGATCCGAAGCCCGGCCCGCTTTTTGCGGTCACCGGCTTCTTCTCGCTGCTGTCGGCGCCGTTCGGCGGCCATGCCGTCAATCTGGCGGCAATCACAGCGGCAATGTGCGCGGGCCAAGATGCCCATGCCGATCCCAAGCGGCGCTACTGGGCGTCACTGATCGCCGGCGTCGGTTATATCATCCTCGGCTTGCTCGCCGGCGTGGTGACGGCTTTCGTCGCCTTGGCGCCTCCTATCCTGATCGAGGCGGTGGCGGGACTGGCGCTCGTCGGTGCCTTCTCGTCGTCGGCGATGTCGGCCTTCCAGGCGCCGGAATCACGTGAGGCGGCGGCGATCACCTTCCTCGTCACCGCCTCCGGCATCTCCTTCGGCGGCATATCAGGCGCCTTCTGGGGATTGATCGCCGGTGGGCTGATGCTGGCGCTGTCACGGCTGGTGAAGATGTCGAAGGATCGGGCTCAGCCACGGTGATGGAGGTTGCCGTGCCGCAAGGGCTTGCCAGTTCCGCCGCCCAAGGTTATAAGCGCGGCCATGAAGACCACTGGCGCCAGGATTTCCAACACGATTGCACGCGGCCGCATCGCCTTGCGTGACAATACGCGCGCCCTGACCTCGCTTCTTCTCCTCGGCCTTACGCGCGGTTGCCGGGTCCTTTGAGGAGCGCCCGGCGGCCGAAAGCCCGCCCGGCCATCGCTCCTCGCGACTCATTTTCAAAATTGACCTAACGACCGACAAAGGTCCGCATTTGTTTATCGCCAAGCCTGATGTGATCGGCTAAGAGCGGGGCAAATGCCGGGACGAGGAGACGATACCATGGACGCGAAAACGCAATCCTCCAAAAGCGCGACGAGCCCTGCAAAGGGCATGCCCGACGCCGCGGTGAAATACCGGCCCTATCCGCAGGTAAACATTCCAGACCGCACTTGGCCAACAAAGATCATCACCAAGGCGCCGGTCTGGTGCTCGGTCGACCTGCGCGACGGCAACCAGGCCCTGGTCGACCCGATGGGCCACGACCGCAAGGCGCGCATGTTCCAGCTGCTGCTGGAGATGGGCTTCAAGGAAATCGAGATCGGCTTTCCCTCGGCTTCACAGACGGATTTCGATTTCGCCCGCTGGTGCGTGGAGGAGGGCAATGTGCCCGCCGACGTCTCCCTGCAGGTGCTGGTGCAGTGCCGGCCTGAGCTGATCACACGCACCTTCGAAGCGCTGGAAGGCGCAAACAGGCCGATCGTGCACTTCTACAACTCGACCAGTGAGCTGCAGCGCCGCGTCGTCTTCGCCAAGGATGTGCAGGGCATCAAGCAGATCGCCGTCGATGCCGCCAAGATGATTACCGACATGGCCGTCAAAGCCGGCGGCGGCTACCGCTTCGAATATTCGCCCGAGAGCTTTACCGGCACGGAGCTCGAAGTGGCGCTGGAAATCTGCAACGGCGTCATCGAGGTCGTCAAGCCGACGCCCGACAACAAGCTGATCATCAACCTGCCGTCCACCGTCGAGATGGCGACGCCGAACGTCTATGCCGACCAGATCGAGTGGATGTGCCGCAATCTCGACAATCGCGAGAACCTGATCATTTCGCTGCATCCGCATAACGATCGCGGCACCGGCATCGCCGCTGCCGAACTGGCCTTGCTGGCAGGTGCCGACCGCGTTGAAGGCACGCTGTTCGGCAATGGCGAGCGCACCGGCAATGTCGACATGGTGACGATGGCGCTGAACATGTTCACGCAAGGGGTCGATCCCGAGATCGACTGCTCGAACATCGAGCGGATCAAGGAAGTGTTCGAATATTCCAACCAGATGGCGATTTCCGAGCGTCACCCTTACGTCGGGGAACTGGTCTATACGGCTTTCTCGGGTTCACATCAGGATGCGATCAACAAGGGCATGAAGGCGGCGCAGGTCGCCAACCATCCCGTCTGGGAAGTGCCGTACCTGCCGATCGACCCGCGCGACGTCGGCCGTTCCTACGAGGCGATCATCCGCATCAACTCGCAGTCCGGCAAGGGCGGCATCGCCTATATCCTGCAGCAGGATTACGGGCTGAACCTGCCGCGCAACCTGCAGGTCGAGTTCCGCGAGGATATCCAGCGCATCACCGACGTCGAGGGCAAGGAGCTTCCTTCGAGGCGGATCTACGATCGTTTCATCGAGCGCTATGTGACGCAGCCCGATGCACGCCTGAGGTTTGTCGATCACCACACCTATCCCGACACCGAGCGCAAGGGTCAGCGGATCGTTGCGGCCGAGATATCAGACAATGGTGAGATCAAGCGCATCGAAGGCCGCGGCAACGGTCCGATCGACGGCTTCATCAACGCACTGTCGCACTATCTCGGCATCGAGATGTCGGTCGAGGATTATTCCGAGCATTCGCTGCAGCACGGCTCGAACGCAGCGGCGATCTCCTATGTCGAGACCTCCTATCCCGGCGGCAAGCTCTTTGGCGCCGGCGTCAACACCAATATTGTTGCGGCATCGCTGGAAGCGATCGTCTCGGCCGCCAACCGCGTGCTCGACGTTAAGGCTGGTAGAGTCTGATCAGATAGGGTTCAGGCCGCGATCGCGTCGGTGCGGCGCGGCCTGACGATGCAGTCGGCGATCTCGCCGGCTTCGTTCCTCGCCTCGGCGTGGCGCTGACCCCATTGGCAAAGCGCCAGCAACACCGGTTCGAGATCAAGGCCAAGTTCAGTCGTGCTGTATTCGACGCGGGCTGGTACTTCGGCGAATACTCGGCGGGCGACCAGCCCGTGTTCCTCCATCTGGGCTCAAGGTCATCGATGGCGGCCGCTTTCCGATGCATCAAGCGGCGGGGTTACATCGCGCCATCGAGGAACGCAGAGTGGTGGGCAAGGTCGTGCTTGTGCCTTAAATCAATAAAGCAGAGCAGGGAACCATGCTCTGCCGTCAGATCGCCGCAGCGATCTTCATGGCGAGCTGGCCTAGCGTCGCTTCGGCGGAGGGGCCGGCAAGCACGTAGGACGTGCCGGCATTATGCCATGTCACGAGACCGATCTCGTCCTTGATGGTTTCCTTGAAGTCGTCGGTCTCCGGTGGCTGCGCATCCTTGCGGAAGCAGATGGAGATGACGTCGCCGTCGGCGTTGGAATAGACGAGCTGGCCGACAGGGCGGCTGTCGCCAAGGATGACGCGTGCGCCCTGGAAGGTCCAGGACTCGCCACTGAGATCGGGCACGCGGAAAGGCACGCCGATCGCGGTCGTCAGCCAGCTGGAGATTTCCTCGGCCTGCGAGGCGGGCACTTCGACGAGATGCCGCGGCTGGCGGATCAGCAAGCGCTGATAGGCGGTGACGTCGCCCAGCCAGTCGTTGGTATTGGCAGGCGCCGTGGCGGAGGTCGTGGTGGCGATTTCATCGGCATCCGGGCTGATGCCGACGAAATAGCCGATGCCGCAACCGACGGCGAAGAGAATAAGCGCGGCGGCCAGCGCCTGCGGGCCGCTCGGCGCCAGCTTCACCGGCGGACGCGTGGCGCGCTGGGCGATCGGCGTCTTCGGCGGCTGCGTGCTCTTGATCGAGCGGACGAGGGCAAGCGGCACCGGCTCCTTCAGGATGTCGTCGAGGCGGCGGCGGCCGAAATCGGCGCCGTGTCGAAGTTTCTCGTGCAGCCGCCGCGCATTCTCGTCCTCTGCCAGGCGCTGCTCCAGCTCGTGGCGCTGTTCGGGCGAGACCTCGCCATCGAGCAGAGCGGTGAGTTGGGCTTCGAGCGGCAATTTCCTGAGATCGGGCAATTCAGTACCTGTGGATCGGGTGGGAGCCGGCAAGCCCGGCAAAATGCAGCCTGGCGGTTGCGATCTGCGAAACGACATTTGCCACCGGAACGCCCATGATGTCGGCCGCCTGCTGGTAGCTGTGGCCTTCGACATCGACAAGCAGGAACATGCTGCAGATGCCGTCCGGCATCTCCGCGATCATGCGATGGATTGCGTCGGGATCGACCGCAGCCGAGCGTTCGCGGGCGGCCTCTCTGATATCGGTGACGTTGCCGCGGACGGAGGCCTTCGGCTTGCGCTTGCGGCTATCCTCGGTCCATTGCTGGCGGGCAAGCGTGTAGATCCAGCTTTCCAGCCGGCCTTCTCCGCTCCATTGATGGCCCTTGGCGATGGCGCGCTGACAGACGGCCTGGACGAGTTCGTCGGCCATGGCAGCCTCACCCGCGAGCGTGATCGCGAAGCGGCGAAGGCGGGGCAGAAGGCCGACGAGATCACGCCGGAGATCGATGGTCGTTGCGGGTTGACGCATTGTCTATCCAAGAAGCATTCACGATGGTTTCGCGGACGAAGGGTTTGCCCTCGGGCGCGAAGCCGGCCTTATCGACGCCGACGCTGCATGTGCTTTATGAAGCAAGTCTCCTGCACTTCGCAAGCATCCGGCTGTCTTCATCCCCTTTTCTCAAGGGATTTTCGTATTATGGGCCACAAAACTTGCGTCAATATGTCTTGTAGCCATTCAAGCTTTGCAGCAGAGCGCGATAGGCCCATGTGCCTTCGCCGCCGCGATCGCGGATTTCGACGAGCTGGACGCGGGCTCCCTGGATATCTCCCTGTTCTACCAGCGCCATGCCCATGTAGGAGCGGGCGAGGATATAGTTCTCATCCGCCTGCAGCGCCTTGCGGTAGTAGGACATGCCGAGCTCCATGCGGCCGGCCTTGCGGTTGGCGTAGCCGAGATAATTCAGGATGCGCGGGTCGTTCTGATTGCGGGCGAGATTGAGCACGGTGATGGCGTTCTCATATTGGTCCGCATAGGCAAATTCCCGTGCGAATTTAAAGAGATCGTCGTCGTTGAAGCTGCTCTTCTTCGGATTGACGCATTCCTTCTTGGCCTTGTCCCAGACCTTGCCTCCGGTGCAGGTCTTCGTCGTCTCGGTCTTCGGCGGCGGATTGGTGTCATCATTACCGCCGCCGACCGCAAAAGCGGCCGTGGCGATGCCGAAGGCAAAGCCGGCGGCGAGCGAAAGTCTGGACAGGTGACGGAAAGAAGAAGTCATCGGCGGGCTCCGTTCTGAGGCGATGCGGTTGGGCCGGATTGTACGCTTACCGCCAAAAATACCAAGTAGGGTAAGCAGCCTCTACAGCAATTGTTGCGACGATCGCCTGACCTCCTCTCAGATCGGTTCAAGTGCTGGAGGAAAGGAGTCCGGAACCGATGCTAACGTACGAAAATATCAGCGCTTTCCCGCATTACTGCGTCGCCTGATCTGTTGAGGCTGAAACGCTCGCCGCTGAGTTCCCAGGCGCCGGGAGAACCGTCGATGGAGAAGAGGTTGTAGGCAGCGGGCGGCTTGATGCTGCCCGGTCCCTGCGAAGCCGAAGCGATGCCGACGACGGGCACCGGCTGCACCTGGCCACGCAGCCAATGCAGCGTGTTCAGGTGGGTGTGGCCGTGCAGCACGAGTTCGGCGCCGCCGGTCGAAATCACCGCGGCGAAGCGGCGAATGCCGATCATGCGCTTATAGAAGGTGGTGGCGCCGCGGATCGGCGGATGATGGATCATGACGACCCGGAAGAGACCGGCTTCGCCGGCTGCGCGCAGCATATTGACGGTGTCGCGGGCCTGGCGCGCGCCGAAGAAGCCGGAGGCTGCAAAGGGCGGCGTGGCGACCGCGGTCGAGCAGCCGACAATCGCGACTTTGTCGCGGATGCGCAGATAAGGGAAGATGTGGCGATCCTCCTGCCATTGCGGCGGGGAGAGATCGCCGCGGACATAATCGTACCAGGCGCGCATCGACTTCTCGTAGGCGCCGGGCACATAGGCGTCGTGATTGCCGGGAACGACCGAGGTGTCGGCGGGGTCGCCGAGTTCGCGCAGCCAGGCGGCGGCGGCGCGGATCTCAATGCCGCTCGCCAGATTGACAAGGTCGCCGGTGACGGCCAGATGATCGGCCTGATGGGCGCGGATGTCGTCGAGCAGCAGATCCAGCGTGCTGCCGAAAAGGTGCTTGCGTCGGTTTCGATGCCAGTTCACAAAGCCCGTTATACGTTTTGAAAACAACTCCTGGATGGAAAGACGGGGCAACGGCCCAAGGTGGACGTCGGAAATATGCGCGAGCTTGAACATGCTACGAGACATAGACCAGCTTATTGACAAATCAAACACATCCGGCGCGATGAAGGTCTGAAACGGAACGATGGTGGATAAAGAAAAGCGGCCCCTACACATCAGGACGGCCCTGCGCCTTCTGCATGTCTATTTCTCCTTCGCCCGCGGCATGACGATGGGCGTCAGGGCTGCCTGCTTCGATGCGGAGGGGCGAATTTTCCTGGTGCGCCACAGCTATGTCGGCGGCTGGCATATGCCGGGCGGCGGGCTGGAGCGCAACGAGACGGTCGAAGAAGCGCTCGCCAAGGAATTGCGCGAGGAGGGCAACCTCAGGATCATCGGCAAACCGCAGTTGGTCCAGGTCTATTTCAACACCACGACCACCCGTCGCGACCATGTCGTGTTCTACCGGGCGAGCGTCGAGCAGACCGCGCCGCGCCCACCCGACTGGGAGATCTCCGACAGCGGCTTCTTCTCGCTCGACAGCCTGCCCGAAGGCACGACCGAGGCGACGCATCGCCGCCTCGCCGAGCTTCGGGGCGAGCAGGAGCCCGATCACCGCTGGTGAGAGGCAAGTCTCAAGCCGCGGCAAGCCGCTGCATAATTTCTTAAATCGGAATCGATTTAAGAGTAAATTATGCAGCAATTTAAAGTTCTACAGCGTCCTTTGCGCGTCTAAAAAGACGCGCGGCGCTGTAGCGCGACCGTGCGGGCTGTCGAGATCGAGCGCCGGGCCGACGGGGACGATGCCGGTCGGATTGATCGTCTTGTGGCTGCGGTAATAGTGGTGCTTGATGTGCGTCAGGTTCACCGTCTCGGCAATGCCCGCCGTCTGGTAGAGATCTCTCAAGTAACCGGGCAGGTTGCGATAATCGGCGATCCGTCGGATGTTGCATTTGAAATGGCCGACATAGACGGGGTCGAAGCGCACCAGCGTCGTGAACAGGCGCCAGTCGGCTTCGGTCTGACGGTTGCCGAAGAGATAGCGGCCCTTGCCCAAGCGTTCGTCGAGCCTATCGAGGGTTTCGAACAGCTTGCCGACATTTTCCTCATAGGCTTCCTGGGTGGTGGCGAAGCCCGCCTTGTAGACGCCGTTGTTGACGGTGTCGTAGACGGTGGCGTTTAGCGCGTCGATTTCGGCGCGGAGATCCTCGGGATAAAAATCGGTCCTCGCGCCGGTCAGCCCGTCGAAGGCGCTGTTGAACATGCGGATGATCTCGGCGGATTCGTTGCTGACGATCGTGCCGGTCCTTTTGTCCCAAAGGACGGGAACGGTGACGCGGCCGGAGTAATGCGGATCGGCCTTCGCATAGATCTGCCAGAGCGTGGCTGAACCGTAAAGCTGGTCTCCGGTGGCGCCGTCGCCGACTTTGAACTCCCAGCCGTTATCGAGCATCAGCGGGTCGACGACCGAGACCGAGATCAGATCCTCCAGCTTCTTCAGCTTGCGGAAGATCAGCGTACGATGCGCCCAGGGGCAGGCAAGTGAGACATAGAGATGATATCGCCCGGCTTCGGCCTTGAAGCCGCCGCTGCCGGATGGGCCGGCTTGACCGTCCGACGTCACCCAGTTGCGGAACTGCGAGGGCTGCCGCTTGAACTGGCCCTTGCTCTCCTTCGTGTCGTACCAGACATCATGCCAGACGCCGTCCACCAGCATTCCCATGATCTTCATTTCCTTTGGTTGCGTGTCGGGGCCTGACTTAGCTGAGATAGCGGGGCTTTGCAGGCGGTAAAGGTTGAACAGTGTGTCACGCCGTTCGAGCACTGCATAGTTTCGAGTGCCGTCCCTTGCATTTTGCGTTGGACTGCGGAAATTTTTCCTGCTATCCGCCTTTTCACGATTTTAGGATCCTTGCCTGATGTTCATTTCCAGAAACCCGCGACGACGCTGATGCTCCCGAACGCCCAAGGCGTGTTCGAGAACCATCAATTTGTCCACCCGGTTTCTGTCATCATGTACAAGCACGATCTCGTCTATCTTACAGAAGACGCGTCTCATGACGCCGCCATCGAACACATCAACGAAGAAGCCTTCGGTCCCGGCCGCTTCACGCGGGCGGCTGCGCGCATCCGCGAGCAGGGGCCGCATGACCTGTCGCTCTCCTTCATCTGCACCGATAATGGCGAGACGATCGCTTCCGTGCGGATGACGCCGGTGTTGGCCGGCAGCGTGAAGGGTCATCTGCTCGGCCCGCTCGCCGTGCGTCCTTCCCATAAGAACCAGGGCATCGGTCGCGAACTGGTGCGGATTGCGGTGGAGGCGGCTAGACGCAAAGGCTCGGAAGCCGTCATCCTGGTCGGCGATCCGCCCTATTACGGCCCACTCGGCTTCGAGAAAGTCGCCTATAACGCGCTTGCCTTTCCAGGCCCCGTCGATCCCGGCCGCGTCCTCGTCGTACCAATTGCCGAGGGCGTGCACGAACGGCTGACCGGCACGATCGCGTGGCAGGGATGATTAAAGATTCTTCCGGAGGAAGCTGCGTGTGCGGCCTTCCGGGAAATCCTCAAGC
The DNA here is from genome assembly GCF_002914525.1 of Rhizobium hidalgonense. Lineage (GTDB taxonomy): Bacteria > Pseudomonadota > Alphaproteobacteria > Rhizobiales > Rhizobiaceae > Rhizobium > Rhizobium hidalgonense. The sequence goes on from NZ_LODW01000042.1 coordinate 59,537, forward strand.
TCCCCGAAAACCTCATAACCCTGATTGATGTAGACATGCAGAGCCTGCGGGCTGAAGGTGTCGATCCAGGCGCCGCGGCAGCCCCGGGCCTTGGCCTCTTCTTCCGCTTTTGCCAGGATTCTGCCGGCGAGACCGCTGCCGCGCAACGTGTCGGGAATGTAGAGCATCTGGGTAAAGAGCCAGCCCCAGGCGGTATAGCCCGAAAGACCGCCGGTCACCTTGCCGTCGGTATCGCGGATGAGAACGGCAAGCGGCCGGCGATCCGAGGGGCCGACATCGCTGTTGTTGAAGGCGGAGAGCGCATCGGTGATCGCCGCCAATTCCTCCGGCGAGGGGGAGGCGGTCAACTCGAATTCCCGCATCAGATTACCGCCCCTCGCGCCACCACATGGTTCCGAAGGCAAGCAGCAGGATGCCGACGCCGGCAAAACCGGCAAAGAGCGGCAGCGTGTTGATGCCCTTCAAGACCGTCTCGCTGGTCATGCGGATCATCATGCGATCGTTGTCGGCGACGCGGACCTGGCCGCGCACAGGCAGGATCGGCGGCACGTTGATCCTGCCGTTTGCGTTGGCGACGCGGGTGACGAGACCCTTGCTTCTGTCGGCGACAGGCTTCAGCACATCCGTCGTCGAGATCATCGCCTTGAATTCCGGTGCGTCGACGGCGCCGATATGGACCAGCGTCGACAGTTTGCCGTTGCGGATTTCGAATAGGCCGATCTCGTCCATCCGCTTTTCGGCCTTGTAGAGCCCGGGTTCGGATTGGGTGAGCGGCAGGGTTTCGGTCTTGCCGGAGGGGTAACGCACCGTGGCGTTGCCGGGATTGTCGCCGATCGTCTGGCGCGTGACTTCAAGTGTCCTGCCAGAGGCGCGCGCCGTCAGCGCTTCTTCCTCGAGCGCCGGCTCCTTCATCAGCCAATGGGCGATGCGGCGGTAGAGCGAGACATTCGGGCCGCCGCCTTCGAAACCGCGCGCCCAGAGCCAGCCCTGGTCGGAAAGCAGCATGGCGACACGGCCCTGGCCGGCGCGGTTCAGCACCAGCAGCGGGTGGTTGTCGGCGCCGAGCATGATTGTCTCGCCCTGCGGCCGGTCGACGTCGACGCTGCGGAACCAGCGTCCCCAATGCGGCGGTTCCTCAGCCGAACCGTCGAGGCCGCGTGTGACGGGATGCTTGCGGCCTTCCTCGGAAAGGCGAGGATAGAAGGCCTTCTCGATCATCTCGCCGGTGGGCGTTGCCGGCAGGACCGTGGAAAGCGGCGTTATTGCAATCGAATCGGGGCCAGCATGCTCAGGCCCGGCGGCGATCAGCAGCGCGCCGCCGTTTTCGACATATTGCGAGATGTAATCGTAATAGAGCAGCGGCAGCACGCCGCGATGCTGGTAGCGATCGAAGATGATGAGGTCGAAATCCTTGATCTTGTCGACGAAGAGTTCGCGCGTCGGGAAGGCGATCAGCGACAGCTCGTTGATCGGCGTGCCGTCCTGTTTTTCCGGCGGGCGCAGGATGGTGAAGTGAACGAGATCGACGGAGGCATCGGATTTCAGCAGGTTGCGCCAGGCGCGCTCGCCGGCATGCGGCTCGCCGGAGACGAGAAGGACGCGAAGATTCTGACGGATGCCGTCGATGACATGAACGGCGCGATTGTTGGCGGTGGTGACCTCGCCGGGGAGTGCTGCGACGGAGAATTCCAGCACGTTGCTGCCGCCGGCCGGCACCTTGAAGGAGAAGGGCGTATCCTGGCCAGGTGTCGCCTGCAAAGTAGCAATCTCGTCACCGTTCAGTTTCACCGTGACATTGGCGGTGCCGCCGGGGCTCGGGCCGTCGTCGAAGACGCGCAGAACGACCTGCTGCTCCTCGTTTACGATGCCGAAGCGCGGCCCCTTGATGACTTCGATGCGGCGATCGAATTCGTTGGCCTTGCCAGTGATGAGGCCATGGATCGGCGCGTCGAAACCGAGCGCCTGGTTGGCGGCCGGAACATCATGAACTTCGCCGTCGGTCAGCATGATGGCGCCGCCGATACGGGCAGGCGGGACATCGGCGATGTTGGCTGACAGCGCGTCGAACAGGCGCGTCGACGGCACGTCGGAATTGACGTCGCCTTCGACATCGACGAAACGAGGCTCGATCTGGGGGAAGCGGGCGAGCTGTCCCTTCAGGGCGGCCAGCGCATCGTCGGTCATCTTGATGCGATCGGGCGTCTGCTGGCTCTGGCTTCGGTCGACGAGAACCGGGACGATCGTCGACAGCTGATCCCGGTCCTCCTGCAGCAGCACCGGATTGGCAAGCGCGGTCAGCATGGCGAGCGCCGCCAGCGTTCTGATCCAGGCGCCGCGAATGCCGCGCCAGATCGCGAAGGCGGCGATGATGACGCTGACGGTGGCCAGTGCGGCCAGAACCGGCCAAGGCAGGAAGGGCGAAAAGTCGAAGGTCATCTCACTGTCCTAACCGTTCGAGAAGGTCGGGAACATGGACCTGGTCGGTCTTGTAGTTGCCGGTCAGCATGTACATCATGATATTGACGCCGGCACGGTAGGCATATTCGCGCTGCGCTTCATCGGACGGCACGGTCGGCAGCATCGGTACGCCGTTGTTGTCGACTGCCCAAGCGCCGGCGAAATCATTGCCGGTGATCAGGATCGGTGACACACCGTCGGCCGTCGCCGCCGATTTTTCGGTCGCTTCGCGGCTGCCCTGCCGGGCCTCGATCCACAGTGGACTGCCCGTGTAACGACCGGGAAAGCTCGACAGAAGATAGAAAGATTTCGTGAGCACGTGATCGGATGGCACAGGTTCCAGCGGCGGAATGTCGAGATTGCCGAGGATTTGCTGCAGCCTCTCGCCGTTGGCGCTGACATTGCCGCCATTGTCCAATGCGCTGATCTGATCGCGCGTATCGAAAAGCACGGTGCCGCCGTTGCGCATATAGGCGTCGATGCGGCTGATCGCAGCCGAAGACGGCATCGGCGCCGTCGCCGAAACCGGCCAGTAGATGATCGGGTAGAAGGCGAGCTCGTCTTTGGTGAGGTCGATGCCCACCGGCGGCGCCGGTTCCAGCGTCGTGCGGAAGGTCAGGAACTGGGTGAGGCCCTCGAGGCCGCGCTCGGATATATCGTCGACATCCTGTTCACCGGTGACGACATAGGCGAGGTGCGTATTATCGAGCCTCTGAAGGATGAGGTCGTCACCCGGCTTCGAGTCGTCGGCGTGAAGCGTACCGGGTTGCATCAGAAAGCCGGCACTGAGCGCAATGGCGATCATCGCGGCGGTGCTGACAGCGGGGCGCGAGCGCGAGAACGCGCCGTTCATGAAGAGGACGATCAGGCTGTCGGCCAGAAGCAGCAGAAAAGCTACCAGAAAAAGCGCGGGCTTTGCCGACCAGCTTTCGCCGCCGATCAGGCCTTCGCGCACGGCATTGGTCCCCGTTGTGTCGAGCGGCATCAGTTCGGCATTCTCCGGCAGTACGTTGAGCGAGGTGAAACCATCCTCCGAACCATAGAGACCGGGCGGGTTGTCGAAATTCGCCGTCGGTTCGGCTCCCGCCTGCGGAATGAGGGGCCGAGCCGAACCCGTCTCGGAGACGAGTGTGCCCTTGGCCGTCAGCATCCGGAATGGCGGCAGCGTTTCGGAGACACGCGCATTGCCGCGGGCCTCCGACGTTACGCCGCCTGAACGCGATATCTGCAGGAGGTGGCGCAGCATGTCGACGAACGTGCCTGAGATCGGCAGATCGGACCAGGTCGCTTCCGCCGTGACGTGAAACAGGACGATCTGGCCGGATGCGAGTTGTTTCATCGTCACCAGCGGCGTGCCGTCAGCCAGGCTCGCCCAGGTGCGTTCGGCAAGATCGGGCGTCGGTTCGGCAAGCACTTGCCGCTTGACGACCACATCGGCGGGCCGCGCTATGCCGGCGAAAGGCCCTAAACTCGGAAATTCGGCGAGCGACTGCGGCTCGCTCCAGGACAATGTGCCGCCGAGCGCCCGTTCTCCCTGGCGCAGGATGACCGGGATCAGCGGATCGTCCGCAGGGGCTGCGGCCATGCGCGGACCGGCGAAACGCAACAGCATGCCGCCATTCGATATCCAGCGTGTCAGCGGTTCGTAGGTCTCCTCCGGCAGACGGCCGATATCGGCCATGATGATGATGGAGGGATTGCTGGCGAGAAGTTTCGGTATGGCGACCGAAAGATCGGAATCGCTGGGCTGGATGAGATCCGCATAGGGCTGGAGCGCTCGCTGGATGTAATAGAGCGGCGACAGCAGCGGCTGGAATTCATCGCCTCCTTCACCCGATAGCAAGGCAACACGGCGGCGCTTGAACGCATCGTCGAGAAGGTGGACGGCGCCGGCCGTCGCGCCGTTATCGACACTGACGCGGGCGAAATCATTGCGCATTTCAAAAGGGGCGGTGATCGAACTCGTCGCGACGCTCTGGCCGGGGCTGAAGTCCACCCTGCCGTTTGCGATCGAGCGGCCCTGGCTATCGACGGCGTTCAGCGCCACGGAGGCAGGACGCGAAGCGTTGAGCCGCGTGACTTTGACGGTCATGGCGTCAGCGGCATTGTTAGCCGCGGTGATCGCGACCGTGCGAGCGGCATCGCCCTCGATCAGGCGGAGATCGGCGGGCTGGAGTTCAGCGAGCCTGCGCACCGTCGCGTCGTCGGCTTTGGCGGCGGCGCCGTCGGTCAGGAAGGCGAGGGTGCCGGGCTTGAGGCCGTTCAGCGCGGCGCGCAGCGCCTGGAAGGCGCGCTCACGGTCCGGCACCAGCGGTCGCGGCTCGGCGGCGCGCAGCTTGTCGCGAGCGCTCGCGGCGGTGCCTGGAACGGCGTTGTTGGTCGGATCGGCGGTGAAGGCGATCGACACAGGCGTGCCGGCGGATTCGGCGTCGTCTATCAACGCGTCGGCCGTCTGGATGCGGCGCTCCCAGTCGGGTGCGGCCGCCCAGCTGTTGTCGACGAAGAGGACGAGCGGGCCGCCGGATGCGAGCGAACTGGTGCGCGGATTGAAGACCGGATCGGCGATCGCAAGAATGATGGTGGCGGCGAGCAGCATGCGCAGCAGCGTCAGCCACCACGGGCTTTGCGCCGGCGTCTCCTCGCGCTTCAAGACGGAGGCGAGGATTTTTAGAGGCGGGAAGACCTCGGTCTTCGGGCGCGGCGGCGTCAGCCGCAGCAGCCACCAGATGACCGGGAGGGCGATGAGGGCGCCGAGAATGGCGGGAAAGGCGAAAGCGAAGGGAAGGGCGTTCACAGCTGCCCTCCATGCGTCGCCTTGGCCGGCATGCCGGACAGGTACATGTGCACCGCGACTAGCGCCTCCGAGGCGAGATGATCGGTGCGGTGCGTCGCAAAGGTCCAGCCGAGATGGCGCAGCGACTGGCCGAGGCTGTCCCTGCGAGCGAGATAGGCGTTGCGATAGGCCTCGCGGATGTGTTCGGCGCGGCCGGCGATCAGCCTGGCGCCGCTCTCCGGATCGGTGAATTCGGTGCGGCCGCTATAGGGGAATATCTCTTCGGCGGGATCCGCTATCTCGACCACGTGGCCGCGCAGGCCACGGCGGGCAAGTGGGCCGAGGCGTTCCATGATCGCTGGCGCGCCGTCGAGGAAATCGCCGATTAGGACGAGGTCGCTCCAGCCGCGGATCATCGCCGTTTCCGGCAGGCCACCCGTTAGTGGCGTGTGCATCAGCGCGGCTGCAAGGCGCTCAGCGGCGTTGCGGGCGGAGGCGGGTTCCATGATGCCGGGGCAGCCGATGCGCTCGCCGGAGCGGGCGAGAATTTCGGCCAGCGCCAGCATGACGACCAGCGCGCGGCTTTCCTTGGAGACGCTGCCATAGCTCGACTTGTACATCATCGAGGGCGACATGTCGCACCAGAGCCAGATCGTATGGGCCGCCTCCCATTCCCGCTCGCGCACATAGGTATGGTCGTCGCGGGCGGAGCGGCGCCAATCGATGCGCGACAGGCTTTCGCCCTCGGCATAGGGGCGGAACTGCCAGAAATTCTCGCCGATGCCGCGCTTGCGGCGGCCATGCCAGCCGGCGATGACCGTGTTGGCGATGCGCTTGGCTTCCACCAGGCAGTCCGGTACCAGGGCGGCCCGCTGCCTGGCGCGGGAAAGGGCATCGCTGCCTGACGTCGGGTTGACGATCTGTCCGATAGATGCCACGCGTCCGGCTTCCTTATCCCTTTGCCTGCTTGACCAGTCCGGCGATGACGTCGCGCACCGACATGCCTTCGGCGCGAGCAGCGAAAGTCAGCGCCATGCGGTGCTGGAGAATGGGTTCGGCGAGCGCAAAAATATCATCGAGCGAGGGCGCCAGGCGGCCTTCGTAGAGCGCCCGGGCACGCGCGCAGAGCATCATCGCCTGGCCGGCGCGAGGGCCCGGACCCCAGGCGACGTTCTTGTCGGTTGCGGCATTGCCCTGGCCGGGGCGGGCGGAACGCACCAGCGCCAGGATGGCATCGACGACGGTGTCGCTCACCGGCATCTGCCGCACCAGGGTCTGAATCTCGATCAGCCGCTGCGCGTCGATGACGGCTGCCGGGCGGCTTTCACCCAAGCCCGTTGTCTCGAGCAGGATCTGGCGTTCGGCGGCGAGTTCGGGATAGTTGACGTCGACCTGCAGCAGGAAACGATCGAGCTGGGCTTCGGGCAGGGGATAGGTGCCTTCCTGCTCGAGCGGGTTCTGGGTGGCGAGCACATGGAAGGGGGCCGGCAGGTCATAACGCTGGCCGGCGATGGTGATGTGATATTCCTGCATCGCCTGCAGAAGCGCCGACTGGGTGCGCGGCGAGGCGCGGTTGATCTCATCGGCCATCAGCAGCTGAGCGAAGACGGGGCCCTTGACGAAGCGGAAAGAGCGGCGTCCACTGTCGTCCTGATCCATCACCTCGGAGCCGAGAATATCGGACGGCATCAGGTCCGGCGTGAACTGGATGCGATTGGCGGCAAGGCCGAGGACTTCGCCGAGCGTCGTCACCAGTCTGGTCTTGGCAAGGCCGGGGACACCGACGAGGAGGGCATGGCCACCGGAGAGGACGGCGAGAATGGTGTTCTCGACGACGCTTTCCTGACCGAAGATCACCTTCGAGACTTCTCCGCGGATGGCGGCGATATCGGAGAGCGCCTTTTCGGCAGCGGCGACGATCGCCTTTTCATCGAGGCTGGCTTCGGTCTTCATCATACCCACGGGCATCTCCAACGGCTGAAATCATTCGGCAGCGAATCGGCGGACTTATACATCTGCCTCATACTCGATAGAGTTATGGAGATGCGACGGGCTGACAAGTTCGTTGCGAATGACTATCTCGTGACTTTACTTCGTTAAGGACAAACCGGGACGGAAGAATGGCAGCCGAGGAAATCAGCGGACAGGCGGATGCGGCAGGACTTGCTGCCATGATTTCGCGCGCGTCTGACGAAAGCGGCGGAAAAAAACGCGGGTTACCGCCGGTCGAGCGGTGGAATCCGCCGTTCTGCGGCGATATCGATATGGAGATCAGAGCCGACGGCACCTGGTTCTACATGGGCACACCGATCGGCCGGCCCGCGTTGGTGCGGCTGTTTTCGACAGTTTTGCGGAAAGATGACGACGAGAAGACCTATCTCGTAACTCCTGTGGAAAAGGTCGGGATCAGGGTCGTCGATGCTGCGTTCATCGCCGTGGAGATGAGCGTGACGGAGAGGCAGGGCCAACAGCTGCTGACCTTCCGTACCAATGTCGGCGATGTCGTGGAGGCGGGAGGAGAGCATCGGCTGCGCTTTGCCATTGCGGACGGCAACGCCGAATTGAAACCCTATCTGCATGTGCGCGGGCGGCTGGAGGCGCTGGTGTCGCGTGCGGTGATGTATGAACTGGTCGCGCTCGGCGAGATTCTCGACCTGGAGGGGCAGGCGATGTTTGCGATCCGCTCCGCCGGCGAGGTTTTCCCGGTCATGCCGGCCGATCAACTGGATGCTCTTTGCCGATGAATGATGCGATTACCCACCGTTACCCGCTATTCTCAGCAGCCGAATTCCGCCGCCGGGCGCTCAACCAGAACGGCGGGCCGGTCGACCATGCCTGGCGCGATCATGGCGACCACATCCTCAATCCCGATATCGTAGAGGAGGTCGCGACCTTCAAGCTGCGCGACGCCGCCGTGCTCGTGCCCGTCGTCGACGACGGCGAGGAAGCGCATGTGATCTTCACCAAGCGCACGGCGACGCTGCGCAAACATTCCGGGCAGATCGCCTTTCCCGGCGGCTCGATCGATCCCGCCGATATCTCACCTGAGATGGCGGCGATCCGCGAGACGGAGGAGGAGATCGGTCTCTCCGGTTCCTTCGTCGAGACCGTCGGGCGGCTGCCGAATTATCTTGCCTCGACCGGCTTCCGCATCACGCCGGTGCTTGGCGTCGTCTCGCCGGGCTTCGCGCTGACGCTGAACCCGGCCGAAGTGGCCGACGTGTTCGAGGTGCCGCTTTCCTTCCTGATGAACCCTGCCAATCATGCCCGCGACAGGCGTGTTATCGACGGCATCGACCGGCATTTCTACCGCGTGCCCTATGAAACCAGAATGATCTGGGGCATTACCGCCGGCATCGTCCGCACGCTTTATGAAAGGCTTTATGCATGACCGGCCTTGCCGACCAAGCATGGTTCCGCGACCCGGCGCTCGGGCGGATTCTTGCGCTTCTCAATACCGATGGCGGCGAAGGCCGGGTGGTCGGCGGCGCCGTGCGCAACAGCCTGATGAACCTGCCGGTCAGCGATATCGACATTGCCACGACACTCAGACCGGAGACGGTGATGGACCGGGCAGAAATCGCCGGTATCAAGGCGGTGCCGACCGGCTTGCAGCACGGCACGGTGACGCTCGTCATCGACGGCAAGCCTTTCGAGGTGACGACGCTTCGCACCGACGTCGAGACCGATGGGCGCCATGCCAAGGTCGCGTTCAGCACCGATTGGAAGGCGGATGCCGAACGGCGGGATCTGACGATCAATGCGCTTTATGCCGATGCCGACGGCGAGGTAGTGGATCTGGTCGGCGGGCTTGCCGACATTGAAAGGCGCAACATCCGTTTCATCGGCGATGCGGCAAAGCGTATTGCCGAAGATCATCTGCGCATCCTGCGCTTCTTCCGCTTCTTTGCCTATTACGGCTCCGGACGGCCGGATGCCGAGGGGCTGAAGGCGTGTTCGGCGGCGCGTTCGAAGCTGAAGACGCTGTCGGCGGAGCGAGTCTGGTCGGAGCTGCGGAAACTGCTGAGTGCTGCCGATCCCGGCAGGGCACTGCTCTGGATGCGGCAGGTGGCGGTGCTGACGGAAATCCTGCCGGAATCGGAAAAATGGGGGATCGATGCGATTCCCTCGCTGGTCGCCACCGAAAAGGCGCTCGGCTGGACGCCGGATCCGTTGCTGCGCCTTGCGGCGATCGTGCCGCCCGATGCGGTGCGGCTGGAGGGGCTGGCAGCCCGGCTCAAGCTCTCGAATGCGGAGGCGGCCACTCTCAGGGCCTGGGCAATGGCGGCACCTGTTAACGACGACATGTCGTCGGCGGCCTTCGAACGGTTGCTTTACCGCAACGGCGCCGACGGTATCTTGTCTCGGCTGAAGCTGGCGCTCGGCGTTGCGCGTGGGAAGGCTGAAGGGGATTTCGACGAAATGGCACGATCGGCGCGGCTCACCAAGCTGCTGGATCAGGCCGCGAACTGGAAGAAGCCGCAATTTCCGCTGAACGGCGGCGACGTGATTTCTGCGGGAATCGCGTCCGGCCCGCGTGTTGGCGAGTTGCTCGCCGGCCTGGAAAACCAGTGGGTGGAGGAAAATTTCGTTTCCGACCGGGCGGCGCTGCTCGCCCGGCTGCAGGAACGGGTGCAATAATTAGGCTGCATTGACCTCGTCTCGGATGCGAGCCTTGATATTATCCACCATGTTCTCGCGGATCGTGGTTTCCCCGTGAGCGTTTTTCAGGTGCTCGACGGCGCGGCGGACCACCTCGGCGTCGCTATCGGCCCGCGTATGCCAGGCGCAGCCCGGGACGAGAGTGCCGCATTCGAAAAGTCGCATGGTCTTCTCCTCTATTTAAAACACAAAGACGATCGCGATCTGACGCGATTTATGAATATGCGGAGGGAGGGAAGGTTCCGGCCGGCATCGACATGCCGGCCGGTAAAGGCCGTGTCAGTCGGGCATCGCCCAGGCTTTGTAGGTATCCGATAGCTGGCCGGGCATGTTGCTGTTGGCGGCCGCGGCTTCGTTCTGCAGCTGTTCCGGCGACTTGCCGCCGGCCAGTTGCAGCTTGACCTGCTCGATGAAGCAGGACAGCGGCAGATCCGAGCCGCTCTTGGCCCGCAGCTTCTCGGCGATGCGCGTCAGAAACTCAGATGTGTCGATTGCGCGGGATGTTTCCTGGACATCCGTGGACGCAGGCGAACCACTTTGTATCGTCATGACAATCCTCCTCCGATTGTTACGCACATACATATTAAGTTAGGACGCGCTTAATTTTCGTGAAGGTCAATCAACTCGAATTTATCGACGAGTTATTACAGTCTCATGGCCAGCGGACGACGGGAGGCAGCGATGAGAGTATGGATTCAACGTTGCCGCCGGTCTTCAGGCCGAAGATCGTGCCGCGATCATACAGCAGATTGAATTCGACGTAGCGGCCCCGGCGGATCAATTGTTCGTCGCGGTCCGCCTCCGTCCACTGCTTATTGAAGTTGGAGCGGACGATCTTCGGATAGACCATGGCGAAGGCCCGGCCGACATCGCGGGTGAAGGCGAAGTCGGCGTCCCAGCCGCCGGCATCCTCGCCCGAATGCAGCCAGTCATAGAAGACGCCGCCGATGCCGCGGGCCTCGTTGCGATGTTTCAGGAAGAAATATTCGTCGCACCAGGCTTTGTAGGCATCGTAGTCGGCGACGGCATGATTGCGGCAAGCGATCTCCATCGCCTTGTGAAAGAGTTGGCTGTCCTCGTCCTCCTGGGTGCGGCGGCGCGACAGCACCGGCGTCAGGTCGGCGCCACCGCCGAACCAGCGGCTGGTGGTCACCACCATACGGGTGTTCATGTGCACGGCCGGGACGTTGGGGTTCACGGGATGGGCGATCAGCGAAATGCCCGAGGCCCAGAAACGGGGATCGTCCTTGGCGCCGGGTATCTGCGCCCGGAAGTCCGGGGAAAACTCGCCATGGACGGTGGAGGTGTGGACGCCGACCTTCTCGAAGACCCGGCCTTCCATCATCGACATGCGACCACCGCCGCCGGCGCCGTTTTCGCGCGACCAGTCCTTGGCGGCGAAGCGGCCGGGCTCCTGATCGGAGAGCGGGCCTTCCAGTTCGTCTTCGATGGCCTCAAAGGAGGCGCAAATCGTGTCGCGCAGTCCTTCGAACCAGCTGCGGGCGGCGGCCTTCTTCTCTTCGATATCGTCAGGCAGGCCGATCGGCAGTTCCGGTCTTTCCATGTCACGCCTCCGGCGGTCGGCATCTCCATAGGAAGCGACTCGCTCATTCTCGATTACCCGCCCCGTTTAGCAGGTGGCGCCGCATGTCGCCAAGCCAAGGCGCACTCCCAAGCGCTTCCAAGATTCGACTCGCAAATCCCAGATTTCGATATTACCTTTTCCGAAGAGGTAGGTTTGATGAAAAAAGTTCCAGGGCCTCCATCCTTTGACGGCCTGAAGCGCAGGATAGCGAGACATCGGGCGGAAACGTCCTCCCGCAGGAAAGACCATTTCGTGCGTGAGACATATTGCCTCGGCCTCCTCGACGCACGCGCCAAGGCGCGCGAATGGTTCGACGAATATCCGAAAGCCGCCTACTGGACAGAAGTGGAGAGCTGGCGTCAGCTCGACGGCGATCAGATCGAATTCACTATGCGCCGCCTGCCATCGGCCGACTGACCATCACTCTACAGCAGTCCGCACGCGGCTTTCGATCAGCAGGCCGCTCTCATCCATGATCGGATGCGCCACCGAGACGATATGGGCGTTGATGCGCTTCAGGTCGCGCAGCATATCGAGATGCAGCGAACTCGTCTGCAGGCTGTCGGCGCGGCCGTCGCGCAGGCGTTCGAGATGGCGCTCGGCCGATTGCTTTTCCATCCGGCGCACCTCAACCTTTATCTCCATCATCTGCCGCGCGAGATTGAAATCGCGGGTGACGAAGATCGTCTGGGCGACGCGCAGATTGTCGATCGTCAGATCGAACAGCTTGCGCAGTTCCTGATGGCCGTCGTCGGAAAATTTCAGGCCGAGCGAGATCTTCTTCGCCACCTCCTCCCGCAAGCCTTTTTCGATGATGTCGCCCATATGTTCGAGATTGATCGCGTAGTCGATGACGACAATCGAGCGGCGAGCGTTTTCATCGCTGAGCCCCTCGCGGCCGAGCTTCGAGAGGTAGATCTTCACCGCCTGCTGCAGCCGGTCGACGCGCTCTTCGAGAGCTGGGATTTCGGCAAGTTTGCCGGCATCATTCTGCTCGAAGGCTTCGGAGACCCTGACGAGCATGCGCTCGATGAGGTCGCCGACCCCGAGCACTTCGCGGGTGGCGCTGGTCAGGGCAATGACGGGTGTCGAAAGCTCCTGCGCATCGAGATATTTCGGGGCGTTGTCAGGTTCCGGCTGATCCGGCACCAGCCGGGCCATCAAGGTGGCGAGCGGTCGGGAAAAAGGCCAGGCCAGGGCGGCGAGCAGAAGATTGAAGGCAAGATGCGCGTCGACCGGCAGCTTGGCCGGGCCAAAGGGCAGCATCCGGATGAATTCGGCGCCATAGCCCGCCAGCGGCAGGGCGATAAAGCATCCGAGCGTGCGCACCGCGAGATTGCCGAGGGTGACGCGCCGCGCCGAAACCGGACCGGATAATGTTGCGATGACGGGCGGGATCGCACCGCCGAGGTTGGCGCCGAGCACAAGCACGATGACGAGTTCGGCCGAAACCAGGCCCGCCGAGGCGAGCGAGAGGATAAGCACCACTACGGCCAGGCTCGATGAGGATAGGAAGGCGAGGGCTGCCGAGAAGAGCAGCGCCACGGGCAGCGCGCCATCCAGCAGGCCGATAAAGGCGGCGAGAGCGGGGGAGGCGCGCATCGGTTCTGTCGCGAGGCCGAGAAGATGCAGCGACAGCAGCATCAGCCCGATGCCGATCAGCGCTGCGCCGCCGCCCTGGCGGGCGCTGGAACGCCCGCGGTAAAGCACGATGCCGAAGAGGATCAAGAGGGGAGAGAGCCATTCGATGCCGGTGGCGACGATCCAGGCGGTGATCGCAGTGCCGACATTGGCGCCGAGCAGGACGATTTGCGCCATGCGCGGCTTGATCAGATCACGCTCGACGAAGGATGCGGTCATCAGCGCCGTCGCCGTGGAGCTCTGTAGCGCGATGGTCGCGACGAGACCGGACAGAAATGAACGGAAACCGCCGCGCGTGCCGGTCGCCAACCCTGTCCTGAGGCGTGCGCCGAATGCCCTGGACACGCCGTCCTTCACCTGCGCAAGGCCGAATAGCAGCAAGGCCACGGCGCCGAACAGGTTGATCATGATGACTGTGGAATCCATTTTCTTGCTTTTATTCTTCTTTCATCTGTGTGCAGAGGCGCTGGCCTGGGTGAAACCTCCCAAGCTGTTGAAATAACGGAGGCTATGCGATATTTTTGTTTGCCCGGCTAATAAATATAGACCGATTTGGCGGATTCGCAACGTCGTTTTGCGACATGTTCGGGAGCGGATCGGTGGTTGCTTCGAAGTCGATATCGATCAAACCCAGACCGTCTGGCGCATCGCTTCGCCGACGATCATCGCGGCGGAGACGGCGACGTTGATCGAACGATGGCCCTTGACCACCGGGATCAGGATGCGGGCATCGGCGGTTTCATGCACATGATCCGGCACGCCGGCGCTTTCGCGACCGAAAAGCAGGATGTCATCCGAGCGGAAGACCAGATCGGTGTAGCGATCGGCCGCCTTGGTCGAGGCGAGGATCAGACGGCGGCCGGTCGTGGCACGCCACGCCACGAAGCGCTCCCAGTTGACATGGCGGGTCAGCGCGGCGGCGGCGATATAATCCATGCCGGATCGTTTCAGGTTTCGATCCGAAACGTCGAAGCCGGCCGGTTCGATCAGATCGACCGCAAAGCCGAGGCAGGCAGCAAGACGCAGGATCGTGCCGGTATTGCCGGGGATATCCGGCTGATAGAGTGCCAATCTGAGGTCGGTCATCACACGCCGCTTATTTCGTTAAGACGCGTGAGACCTAAAGCAACTGCCGTTTCGCCGCAACAGGGCGCGTTTTGGCCGAGAAACGTTCTATTTACGCCATTATAGGGCTGGAAATTTAGCGATTTTCGCGTTATCCATGCACATCTTTCAGTCGCCAGCAGGGAGGGCCGTCATGAATATTTTGCTCGATATGCGCTTTCCCGGCGTGATGCCGATTAAGGCGACACGGCGCCGCTAGTGCGCCTTTCCTACTGAATCCCCCTTTTTGATCCATTGTGCGGCTGTTTCAGCCTCGCCCCTTGAACGTTCGGTTCCCATATGTGCTTGCGTAGCACCGGGATGGCGCGAAGCCGGGAGCCGAAACGCTGACGTTTTGGAGCAATTTCATGTTTGGCTGGTTCGAACAGCGACTCAATCCCTTTCCGAGCGAGGAGCCAGTCGCTCCGCCGAAGGGTCTTTTCGCCTTTTGCTGGCATTACAGCAAGCCGGCAGCACCCTGGCTCGGCCTGATGGCGATGCTGACGGCCTCAATCGCCGTCGGCGAAGTGGCGCTCTTCCAGTTTCTCGGCGATATCGTCGACTGGCTGACCAATGCCGACCGAGCCACCTTCCTGCAGACGGAGGGCCACAAGCTTTTCTGGATGGCGGCGCTGGTGCTGGTTGGCTTACCACTGGCGGCCGGGCTCGATTCCCTCATCATGCACCAGATGCTGCTCGGAAATTATCCGATGAGCGCCCGTTGGCAGATGCATCGCTTCCTGCTGCGCCACAGCATGACATTCTTCGCCAATGAGTTTGCCGGGCGTGTCGCGACCAAGGTGATGCAGACCTCGCTTGCCGTGCGCGAAACGGTGATGAAGATCCTCGACGTCTTCGTCTATGTCGTCAGCTATTTCCTGACGATGATCATCGTGATTGCGGCGGCCGATTGGCGGCTGATGATCCCGATCCTCGTCTGGCTCGCCATCTATATCGGCATCGTCGCCTATTTCGTGCCGCGGCTTCGCAAGATCGCGGCGGCGCAGGCGGATGCACGCTCGATGATGACGGGGCGCGTGGTCGACAGCTACACCAACATCGCAACCGTCAAGCTGTTTTCGCATGCCGGCCGCGAGGAGGTCTATGCCAAAGAGGGCATGGACGAGTTTCTGCAGACCGTGCACAAGCAGATGCGCAAGGTGACGCTCTTCCACATCAGCGTCTACCTGAACAACTGCATTGCGCTCTTCGTCGTCTCCAGCATGTCGATCTGGTTCTGGCTGAACGGCGCGATCTCGGTCGGCGCCATCGCCATCGCCATCGGCCTTGCCATGCGCGTCAACGGCATGTCGCAATGGATTATGTGGGAAGTCTCGGCGCTGTTTGAGAATATCGGCACCGTCTATGACGGCATGGAGATGATGAGCAAACAGCACGACATCGTCGACAAGCCGGGCGCGCCCTCGATGACGGCGAAGAAGGGCGCGATCCACTACGACCGCATCCGCTTCCACTACGGCAAAAGCAAGGGTGTCATCGACAGCCTGTCGCTCGACATCAAGGCGGGCGAGAAGGTCGGTCTCGTCGGGCGCTCCGGCGCCGGCAAGACGACGCTGATGAACCTGCTGCTGCGCTTCTACGATCTGGAGGGCGGCCGCATCACCATCGACGGGCAGGATATATCAGGCGTCTCGCAGGAGAGTCTGCGCTCGCTGATCGGCGTGGTGACACAGGATACTTCGCTGCTGCATCGCTCGATCCGCGACAACATTGCCTATGGCCGCCCCGACGCTTCTGATGCTGAGATTATCGAGGCTGCCAAGCGTGCGAATGCCTGGGAGTTCGTCGAGGGCCTCGTCGACATGCAGGGCCGCCAAGGGCTCGACGCGCAGGTCGGCGAACGCGGCGTGAAGCTCTCAGGAGGCCAGCGGCAGCGCGTCGCGATCGCCCGCGTCTTCCTGAAGGACGCGCCGATCCTGGTGCTCGACGAGGCAACCTCGGCGCTCGATTCGGAAGTCGAGGCGGCGATCCAGGAAAACCTCTTCGCCCTGATGGAGGGCAAGACGGTGATCGCGATTGCCCACCGGCTGTCGACGCTGACGGAGATGGATCGGCTGATCGTGCTCGACAAGGGGCGGATCATCGAGGCCGGCACGCATGCCGAACTGATCGAAAATGGCGGCATCTACGCCGACCTCTGGAACCGCCAGTCCGGCGGCTTCCTCTCCGATCATACCGAAGAGGCGGAAGAAGCGGCTGAATAAAAATCAAATTGGCCCTCCCTGCGAAAGCGAGGAGGGCCGTTTGATTTTCAGGGACTATTTTAAAAGCCACGCGGTTGATGGGGAGGCGGGATTATCGCCTGACCGCCCACGTGCGTTCAAAGGCTGTCTGCCCAATCGATCACCCGGTCATGTCCAACGACCACGATGGTGTTGGCTGCGGCGATCGTGCGCAGCGCCACGATGCGGCGGCGGTCTTCCTGGTCGAGCCAGGCGGCAAGGGCCTCGGTGACGATCTCGTCGCGCGGCAGCGCCAGGTCGATGGCCAGGGCGTCAAGCCTTTCCGCGAGCGGAAGCGGAATATGCGCATCGAGCATTTTCGTTTCCATGGGCCTCTCTCCGGTGAGCCGTGATCATAGTGTCAGATTGTGACCGGTTCGGGAGCAATCAATAGCGATGCCGCCGATGTTATCGATCATTACAAAAATATAAGGTTGGTCGGCATTTCCTTCTCTTTGCCGCTTCCGCCAATCCGCCTATATCGCTTCCATGTTCCTGCGCCCCATTCTTCGCCTGTTTGAAACCTGGATCGATCCGTTCCGTCCGCGCGCCAATCTTCAGCCGCCGGGCTCGACGCTCGGATTCATCCGGTTCTATATCGGCCAGGCGAAGATGCCCTTCGTCGCCATGCTCGTTCTCGGCGGCACATCGGCGGCAATCGAGGCGGCACTTTTCTGGTTCGTCGGCCGGCTGGTCGATATCCTCGGCAGTATCACACCCGGCGCCGGCTGGAGCGGTCTTCTGGCAGCCCATGGCGGCGAGCTGTTCGGCATGCTCGCTCTCATCGGCCTCGTACGTTTCGTCGTCGCTTTCCTGATCGCGCTCGTCGATCAGCAGGTGATCACGCCGGGTTTTTACAATCTAGCACGTTGGCAATCCTATCTCCATGTCTCCCGGCAGTCTTTATCGTTCTTCCAGAGCGATTTCTCCGGGCGCATCGTTACCAAGGTCTGGTCGGCCGGGCAGGCGGCCGGGGATCTCGTCACCTCGCTGATGGAAAGCGTCTGGTTCGTCGGAATTTATGCCGTGACGACGCTCGTACTCGTCGCCCGGCTGGACTTTTCCCTGGCCGCCGTCGTGCTGTTCTGGCTTTGCGCCTTCAGCCTGCTTGCCCGCCACTTCGTTCCCAGGATCCGCCATCATTCCCGCGAAACGGCGGAGGCCGGATCGATGCTGAACGGCCGGATGGTCGATTCCTACAGCAACATGCAGACGCTGAAGCTGTTTGCGCGCGCCGAGGAGAGCGACCGCTACATGCGGCAGGGCTTCGATATCTATCAGGATACGGTGCTGCGCTTCACCCGCTTCATTACCGGTGTCCGGGCCTCCATGGCGCTGCTCTCCGGCCTGATGATCGTGACGATGGCGGGGCTGAGCGTCGATCTCTGGCTGCGCGGCCTGGTCAGCTCGGGTGCCGTGGCATTCTCGCTGGCGCTGGTGCTCAGGCTGAATTTCCTGTTGGGGCGGCTGATGACCCAGTTCAACGGCATCATGCGCAATCTCGGCACCATCCAGAACGCCGCCGAGCTGATCTCCCAGCCTCTGGGGCTCGTCGATCGGCCGGATGCGAAGAGCCTGATGATCCGGCAGCCCGGCATCCGCTTCGACAATGTTTCCTTCCGCTACGGCAAAGGTCACCTGCCGGTCGTCGAGAATTTCTCCCTGACAATACACCCGGGCGAAAAGGTCGGGATCGTCGGCCGTTCCGGCGCGGGCAAGTCGACGCTGATGAACCTGCTGCTGCGCCTCTATGACATTCAGGACGGCCGCATTCTCATCGACGGCCAGGATATTGCGGCTGTGACGCAGGAATCGCTCAGGATGCAGATCGGCGTCGTCAGCCAGGACACGTCGCTGCTGCATCGTTCGGTGCGCGACAATATCCTGTTCGGACGGCCGGATGCCGGTGAGGAGCGCTTGGTCGAGGCAGCCACGCGCGCCGAAGCCATCGACTTCATCGAGCGCCTGCAGGATCAGCAGGGGCGCAGCGGTTTCGATGCGCATGTCGGCGAACGCGGTGTGAAACTGTCAGGCGGCCAGCGGCAACGCATCGCCATTGCCCGCGTCATGCTGAAGGACGCTCCGATCCTTGTCCTCGACGAAGCGACCTCGGCGCTCGATTCGGAAGTGGAGGAAGCGATTCAGTCCAATCTCCATCGGATCATGGAAGGCAAGACCGTGCTTGCGATCGCTCATCGGCTGTCGACGATTGCTGCGCTCGACCGGCTGATCGTTGTCGATCTCGGCCGCATCATCGAGGAGGGCACCCACGATCAGCTGCTTCGCCGCGGCGGGCTCTATGCCGAGCTCTGGGCGCGCCAGTCCGGCGGTTTCCTCGCGGCGGACGAGGATGCGGTCTCAAGGGTCGACGGCGAATTCCGCCATGAGGCCAAAATGATTTGAACCGAAGCCGTCTTTGATGCGGCTCACCGATTTCAGCCGAAGGGGCGCATTGCTGAAGATGTGATCGATCGGAATGCCGAAGGCGCCGGCAGCAATCGGCCATGTGGCCGGCTCCAGCGATACCGTGCCCAGGCCCTGGCTGCGCATAAGATACTGTACGTCGGGCGCCAGGATGGAGGTATTGAAATCACCGGCGAGGACAAGCGGTCCCGGCAGGGTGGGGATGATCTCGGCGAGATCTTCGATCTCAAGGCCGTGGAATTCGTCATAATAAGGTTTGGTCAAATGCGCGGCGAGGAAATTGACCTTTTGACCGTCGAAATCGATCGTCGAGATCGTCAGCCGGTTGCGCCAGAGCAGGCCGAGGTTGCGGATGCGGGGCTCGATCAGCGGGCGCTTCGACAGAACCAGCGTATCGCATTCCTGCATGCCGACGCCGCAGCCGATGTAATAGGGATACGTCTTCAGGAGGCGCGGCAGTTCCGACAGCAGCGGTTCGGCCTCGAGTATGTTGATGACATCGGCGCCGGAGGCGATGGCCATGTCGGCAATTGCCGGGCCGTTGGCGAAATTGTCATTCTCGATGTTGAAGGACATGAGCTTGAAGAGGGCCGGGCGGTTTTCTTCGACGGCGGGCTCGACGAATTCGCGCATCATCACGACACCGTGGGCGGCAAGGACCACGGATACGCCAAGCGTCAGCAGCGCATACCAGTGCCGCTTGACGAGAAAGGCTGCGATGGACGCCGCTGCTGCTGCCACGGCCAGATGGACCTGGAAGCTGTAAAAGAAGGAAAGCAGATAGAAATCTTTGACGTAGCGCAGCGAGACGACGGCAAGGACGAGGGTCGTGAGAACGCTGAATACGCAATAAATCGTGTCTCTCATCCGCTTCTGTCCGGCTCGCTGGCTTGGCTGCGACTGCGCCTATCACGGTGGGCTTTTTGTTGCAATGCAGCATAAGGGCAAGCTCGTGTTTGCCTTAAAAATTTCATCGGAAATTCCCGCGACATTGTGCCCTCGTCCCCTTGCCAAGGCTGGACATAATTTGCGATCAAGCTTAGAACGCGCCGGATTGCCGGGGAATCTATGGCCGAATTGTGTCCAGATCGATTCGCCGGCAGAGGGGGCAGGGCGGAATTCCGCAATAGATGCGCAGAGGATGGTTAGGCCGTGAGCGAACACGTAACGACAAGCGAGGCTTCGACAGAGCCTACTCGCCGTGATTTCCTTTATCTCACCACTGGTATGGCGGGCGCTGTCGGCGCCGTCGCGGTTGCCTGGCCGTTCATCGACCAGATGCGCCCGGATGCGTCGACGCTGGCGCTGGCCTCCATCGAAGTCGATGTCGCGAGCCTTGAGCCCGGCATGTCGCTGACGGTCAAGTGGCGCGGCAAGCCGATCTTCATCCGCAACCGTACGCCTGAGGAAGTGAAGGCCGCCGCCGATGTTCCGCTGGCAGATCTCAAAGATCCGGTCGCCCGCAATGCCAACCTGCCGCCTGAAGCTCAGGCAACCGGTGTCGACCGTTCAGGCGGCAAGGACAAGGAAAACTGGATCGTCATGATTGGCACCTGCACCCATCTCGGCTGCGTTCCGCTCGGTCAGGCCGGCGAATATAATGGTTGGTTCTGTCCCTGCCATGGCTCGGTCTACGATACGGCCGGCCGCATCCGTAAGGGTCCTGCGCCGCAGAACCTGGCGATTCCGACCTTTTCATTTATATCCGATACCAAAATCAAAATCGGTTGAGGGGAGACTGATTAATGAGTGGCCATTCCAGCTACGAGCCGTCAACCGGCCTTGAGAAATGGGTCGATGCGCGCCTGCCTTTGCCGCGCATGGTCTATGACAGCTTCATTGCCTATCCGGCTCCCAGAAACCTGAACTATGCCTATACGTTCGGCGCCATGCTCGCCGTCATGCTGATTGTGCAAATCCTGACGGGCGTCACGCTCGCCATGCATTATGCCGCCGACACCACGCTGGCCTTCAACTCCGTTGAAAAGATTATGCGCGACGTCAACCACGGCTGGCTGCTGCGCTATATGCATGCCAACGGCGCCTCCTTCTTCTTCGTCGCCGTCTACCTGCACATTGCTCGCGGCCTTTATTATGGTTCCTACAAGGCGCCGCGCGAAATCCTTTGGATCCTCGGCGTCGTCATCTACCTTTTGATGATGGCGACCGGCTTCATGGGCTATGTTCTGCCCTGGGGCCAGATGTCCTTCTGGGGCGCGACGGTCATCACCGGCTTCTTCTCGGCGTTCCCGCTGGTCGGCGAATGGATCCAGCAGTTCCTGCTTGGCGGCTTCGCCGTCGATCAGCCGACGCTGAACCGCTTCTTCTCGCTGCACTACTTGCTGCCCTTCATGATCGCCGGCGTCGTCGTCCTGCACATCTGGGCGCTGCACGTCACCGGCCAGACGAACCCGACCGGCATCGAAGTCAAGACGAAGACGGACACGGTGCGTTTCACGCCTTATGCGACGATGAAGGATGCGCTTGGCGTTTCCGTCTTCCTGCTGGTCTACGCCTATTTCGTCTTTTACCTGCCGAACTTCCTGGGTCACGCGGACAACTACATCCCGGCTGACCCGTTGAAGACGCCGGCCCACATCGTTCCGGAATGGTACTTCCTGCCGTTCTACGCGATGCTGCGCTCGATCACCTTCAACGTCGGCCCGATCGACTCCAAGCTCGGCGGCGTGCTGGTGATGTTCGGCGCGATCATCGTGCTGTTCTTCCTGCCCTGGCTCGATACCTCCAAGGTTCGCTCGGCCGTCTACCGTCCCTGGTACAAGCTGTTCTACTGGCTGTTCGTGATCAATGCGATCATCCTCGGCTGGCTCGGTTCGCAGCCGGCGGAAGGCCTGTTTACGACGATTTCGCAGATCTGCACGCTGCTCTACTTCGCTTTCTTCCTGGTCGCGATGCCAGTTCTCGGCCTGGTGGAAACACCGCGTCGCATCCCGAACTCGATCACCGAAGCGGTGCTCGAAAAGCGCAACAAGACAGTTGCTGCCAATGCAGCGGCCAATGCATAAGCGCGCGGCGGAAGGAAACAGAAATATGAAAACGCTTGTTGCAAGCATTCTTTCGCTCGCAGTCGCTGCCGTTCTCGGCAGCGCCGCCTTCGCCCAGGAAGCGACGCCCGCCAATGGCGCAGCACCCGCCCATCACGAGGAAGGTGCGACACCGCACTATCCGCTGAAGGAGCCGAAGGAGGAGGAGTGGAGTTTTGCCGGCCCGTTCGGCCATTACGACAAGGCTCAGCTTCAGCGCGGCCTCAAGGTCTACACCGAAGTCTGTTCGGCCTGCCATTCGATGAACCTCGTGCCTTTCCGCATGCTCGATGAGCTCGGTTATTCCGAGGCGCAGGTGAAGGCTTTCGCCGCGAACTACGAGGTCCAAGACGGGCCGAATGCTGCCGGTGAGATGTTTACCCGCAAGGCGGTCCCTTCCGATCACTTTCCGGCGCCTTTCGCCAATGCGGAGGCGGCTGCCGCTTCCAACAACGGCGCGGCTCCGCCTGACTTTTCGCTGATTGCCAAGGCCCGAGAAGTCGAGCGCGGCTTCCCGCGGTTCGTCGTCGACATCTTCACGCAGTATCAGGAAAACGGCCCGGACTATATCCACGCGCTGCTGACCGGCTATGAAGAACCGCCGGCCGGTTTCCAAGTGCCGCAGGGTGGACATTACAATCCCTATTTCCATGCCGCTGCCGTTCTCGCCATGCCGAAGCCGCTTTCCGACGGCCAGGTAACCTATGATGACGGCGCGCCGGCGACCGTCGACCAGTATTCGAGAGACGTCTCCGCCTTCCTGATGTGGGCTGCCGAGCCGCATCTGGAGGAGCGTAAGCGCACCGGCTTCATGGTCATGGTCTTCCTGGCGATCTTCACCGTGCTGATCTATCTGACGAAGCGCTCGGTCTACGCCAACAAGGAACATTGAGCGTTCCTTGTCTGAATTCGAAAGGCGGCTTGCGAGCCGCCTTTTTTATTGCCTGCCGCTTTGCGTCGATTCCGGCCGGCAATCCCTTCGGAAACCGCTTACACTTTTCGGCTTCATGATCTAGGGTGCGGGCCGTTTCATGCCCTCGCAGAATATGGACTTTCCATGAACAATACGCTTTCGGAGCTCGCAGCCAGCATCCGCTCCATCCCCGACTATCCCAAGCCCGGCATCATCTTCCGTGACATCACCACGTTGCTCGGCAACCCCCGCGCGTTCCGCCGGGCGGTCGATGAACTCGTGCAGCCCTATGCCGGCACGAAGATCGACAAGATCGCCGGCATGGAGGCACGCGGCTTCATTCTCGGCGGTGCGGTGGCGCACCAGCTTTCCTCGGGCTTCGTGCCGATCCGCAAGAAGGGAAAGCTGCCGCACGAGACCGTGCGCATCGCTTACAGCCTGGAATATGGCGTCGACGAGATGGAGATGCATCGCGATGCGGTGCAGCCCGGCGAGAAGGTTATCCTGGTCGACGACCTGATCGCCACCGGCGGTACGGCCGTTGGTGCGACCAAGCTGCTGCGCCAGATCGGCGCTGAGGTAGTCGGCGCCTGCTTCGTCATCGATCTGCCGGATCTCGGCGGTCGCAAGAAGCTGGAAGAGCTCGGCGTCGTCGTGCATACGCTGGTCGAATTCTCCGGCCACTGACCCGGCATTCCGCCAGCGGCGTCAGTCGAATTCCAAGACGCCGCTTTCGAAGCGCATGACGGCATCGCCGTTCTGATTGACGCCCTCGCAGAGAATGGTGTTGAGGTGCCAGCCCGGCCGCGACGCAAGCGGCCGGCTCGAGAGCAAGGCGACCGAATAGGTCACGACGTCGCCCGGGAAGATCGGCCGCAGCCATTGCAGTTTCTGGAAGCCCGGCGAGGGGCCGAGGTTCGGCGCCTTCAGGCCCCTCTTCGCGAGGGCAACGCTCTGGGTTTTCCAGAAGGCGAGGAAGGTTCGCATCCAGGCGGCGGTGGTATGCCAGCCGGACGCGCAGAGGCCGCCGAAGAGGGTATCTTTGGCGGCTTCCTTGTCGACATGAAAACGCTGCGGATCGTAGCGCTCGGCGAAGCGGATGATGTTTTCCTCGGTGAAGGTGTAGCTGCCGATCTCGGCCATTTCACCGATGGCGTAAAGCTCGGACATTCTCATGCTGTAATCTCCGGGCGCATGCGGATCATCACCGAATTCTCCGAGAGACAAACGAGGTCGCCGCGCTGGTTTTCCACCTCGTGACGGAACTTGACGATTCCCATGCCGGGGCGCGAGCGCATCGGCCGGGCTTCGAGTACGGTCGAGTGACCCTGCAGCGTATCGCCTGAAAGCACCGGCTTTCGCCATTCCATCAGATCGATGCCCGGCGCACCCTCGCAGAGTGCGTTCAGAATATAGCTGTCGGCCATCATGCGCATCAGCATCGAGGAGGTATGCCAGCCGGAAGCGGCGAGCCCGCCGAGAATGCTGGCGCGGCCGGCGGCCTCGTCGAGATGCATCGGCTGCGGATCGAATTCGCGGGCAAACTCGATGATTTCCTCAGCCAGCACCAGCTTCGGGCCGAGGGTGAAGCGGCGGCCAGGCTGAAAATCCTCAAGGGAAAGCATTTCTGCCGACATTCGCTCCTCCGCCATATGCAGCCTAGAACAGGATGTTTTTAGGCCGCTCGGCCAGAAATCTGAATCCTGTTCTACATTAAAGAGTTAGAGCAGGATGTCGTCCGAAAACCGCTTACACTTTTCGGCATCATGCTCTAGTGCTTACAATAGCATCCGCATGGGCTCAATGATTCCGGGGAGATAAACAACCGGTATGACTGAACTAAGGTCGATACTCGACGAGGCGGTGCGCCGAGAGCTGATTTCGTCGGAGGCGGGCGGGCGGCTGCTGCCGTTCCTCATCGAGCGCGGCGTGGCCGTCGCCGGGGCGACGCCGGCCATGGCGGCCGAGGAGCAGGCGTGGTCGGATACGGAGACGCCGCGTTTCGTGCGCGGCTTCCACGACGTGCTGATCACCATCGGCGTCATCGTGGCGCTCGTCGGCCTCTGGGGCCTTGCGCCGCTTTATGCCGTGCCGCCTGCCATCATCGTGCTTTCGGAAATCCTGGTGCGCCGCCAGCGGCTCGCTTTGCCGGCCGTCAGCCTGACGATTGCGCTGTTCTGCTGGACATTTTTGCTGATGTCCCGCGTCTTCACGCCGTGGACTTCCGAAATCGGGGCGGAACTGACGCAGTTCGTCGCCGGTTTCCCGATCCTTCTCGGCATCTACTATGCCCGCTATCGCGTGCCCCTGTCGCTGGCGCTCGCCATCATATCAACGCTTGCCTTGGTCCTCACCCTGCTTTTGCGCTTGGTGCAATCGCTAAGTGGCAACCCTGCATTTTTCGTCGATCATCTTGCCGTGCTGGCTGCAGTCTCCCTCGTCTGCGCGCTTGGCCTCTTCGCGACGGCACTCTATTTCGACCTCGGCGACCGGCTGCGCCGGACGACGCGCTCGGATATCGCTTTCTGGCTGCATCTCGGCGCGGCGCCGGCGCTGCTTTACAGCACTGTTTCCTTGCTGTCTCTGGGGGAAGGCGGCCGTATCTTCGACTTGGCGAACGCATCGGCCCGGACGCCGGTGGTCGTCGCGACGGTAGCGGCGCTGATGCTGATCGGTCTCATTATCGACCGCCGCGCCTTCGTCACCTCGGGGCTGCTGTCGCTCGGCGTCGCGATTTTCAGCGTCTTCCGGCACGGAAGCGCGACTGTTGACACCTATATCTTCACGACGCTGATCGTCGTCGGGGCCATCGTACTCATTGTCGGAACGGGATGGATGCCGCTTCGGCGGCAGGTGCTGCGCGCACTGCCGGCTGCTATTTCACAGAGACTGCCGCCCGGTTGAAGGCGGCAGTCACTTCGGATCAGGTGTTGAAGCGGAAGTGGATGACGTCGCCGTCCTGGACGACGTATTCCTTGCCTTCGTCGCGCGCCTTGCCGGCATCCTTGGCGCCGACTTCGCCGTTGTACTTGACGTAATCGTCATAGGCGATGGTGTTGGCGCGGATGAAGCCGCGCTCGAAATCCGAATGGATGACGCCGGCGGCCTGCGGCGCCTTGGTACCGCGCTCGATCGTCCAGGCGCGCGTTTCCTTCGGACCGACGGTGAAATAGGTAATGAGGTGAAGCAGCTTGTAGCCGGCGCGGATCAGCCGGTCGAGACCTGCTTCGTCAAGGTCGAGGGCGGAGAGGAATTCCTTGGCCTCATCCTCGGGAAGCTGAGCGACTTCAGCCTCGATCGCCGCCGAGATGACGACGGTTTCGGCACCCTGTTCCCGAGCCATGACGGCGACGGCCTCGGTGAATTCGTTGCCGGTCGATGCTTCGGCCTCGGCGACGTTGCAGACATAGAGCACCGGGTGCGAGGTCAGGAGATTGAGGCCCTTGAGGATGGCGATCTCCTCGGCGTCGAGCGTCGACAGCAGTGTGCGCACCGGCTTGCCCTCATTGAGCAGCTTCAGCGACGCTTCCATGATCGGCAGCATCGCCACCGATTCCTTGTCCTTGCTGGTGGCGCGCTTGCGCGTCTGCTCGGTGCGACGTTCCAGGCTTTCGAGGTCGGCGAGCATCAGCTCTGTCTCGATCGTCTCGGCATCGGCGACAGGGTTGATGCGGCCTTCGACATGGGTGATGTCGCTGTCTTCGAAGCAGCGCAGCACATGGACGATGGCGTCGACTTCACGGATATTGGCGAGGAACTGGTTGCCGAGGCCTTCACCCTTCGAGGCGCCGCGCACCAGACCGGCGATATCGACGAAGGAGATGCGGGTCGGGATCAGTTCCTTCGACTTGGCGATGTCGGCAAGCTTGCGCATGCGCGGATCTGGCACGGCGACTTCGCCGGTATTCGGCTCGATGGTGCAGAAGGGATAATTCGCCGCCTGTGCCGCCGCCGTCTTGGTGAGCGCGTTGAAGAGGGTCGATTTGCCGACGTTCGGCAGACCGACGATGCCGCACTTGAAGCCCATGGCTAAAACCTGCTGTTCTTGAATTCCTTGTGGCTGCCTATGGGATAAAGGAGCAATATGGTCAAGTCTTAGAGAGCTTTTCCCGTCGCTGACTTGTCGATCGATCGGTGCCGGCCTATTGTTGAAAGCGACGGAGATTTCGGCGCATTGCGGGTTTTTGCAGGATGCAGGTCACCCGCCCAAAGGCAATTGCCGCTCTCCATGTCAATGCCGATACTCGGTTCCGGCGTCTTTGAAGCCGGGCACTGCCACGGCTGGCCGTCGGAAATTCGTCATCGACAATGATTAGATAGTTTACAGAACCTGACCCCATGTCATCAACGGCTGGATTTTTCCGATGAGTGACAATGACGTTGTCGTGAAACCGAAGACCAAAGTGAAGCTGAAGCTAGACAAGCCGAAGCTCTACAAGGTCATCCTCGTCAATGACGATTATACGCCGCGCGAATTCGTCATCTTGATCCTGAAGGTCGTCTTCCGCATGAGCGAGGAGACGGGTTACCGGGTGATGATGACAGCGCACAAGCTCGGTTCCTGCGTGGTCGTGGTCTGCGCCAGGGACATTGCCGAGACCAAGGCCAAGGAGGGTATCGACCTTGCCAAGGAGATGGGCTTTCCGCTGATGTTCACGACGGAGCCGGAGGAGTAAATTGTGGTTCAGGGGCGGCGGATCTGAAAACCGGTCTTATCCCGCAGGAAGCCGCAATTTTCGTAGAAGCGATGTGTCGCCGGGTTCGTCGAGCCGGTCAGCAGCATTACCTTGTAACAGCCGGCCTTCCAGGCCTCGGTCACCGCATGGCCGATAACGGCGCCGGCATGACCGCGCTGGCGGTGGTCGGCGTGGGTGACGACGTTCTCAATCAGTGCATAGGAGGCGCCGTTCCGCGTCAGGTTCGGGACGACGATTAGGGTAGCGGTTGCCGCGGCGAGATCGCCGGCAAAGCCGATGAATACGGTCATGCCGGGTTGGGCGAGGATGGCGGAGAACCGCTCTTCTGCCATGGTTTCGTCGAGAACCGGATCCGTTGGGTTCAGATGCCGGTAGAGGGTGGTCAGCCCGGGAAGATCGCCTGATGCTGCGGGACGGATGGCGAAATTCTGATCCGGCACCGGCCTCATTCCCCCTTGTTGCCGAACATCTTCTTCAGAATATCGGCCATCGGGCCGGTGGCCAGCACCTTCGGCTGATTGTGATTGCGGGCCTGATGTATATGCGACTGGCCGGCCGGCTTCTTTTCACTATTTTTGTTGTCCTTCCGCGGCTTCTCCTCCTCGGCCTTGCCGCCGAGTGCCAGCGCGATCTTGTTCATCAACTGCGAATCCTCGTTTCGCACCAGCATGTCGGCATTGTCGGCAAGCGTGTCGAGAAGCGGCTCCAGCCAAGCCTTGTCGGCCTTGGCGAAATCGCCGAGGACGTGGTTCTGCACCATTTCCTTGATGCCGGGATGGCCGATGCCGAGCCGCAGCCGCCGGTATTCCTTGCCGCAATGGGCGTCCAGCGACTTGATGCCGTTATGGCCGCCATGGCCGCCGCCGGTCTTCAGCCGCGCCTTGCCCTGGGGAAGATCGAGTTCGTCGTAGATCGCGACAAGATCGGCGGGCTGGAGCTTGTAGAAGCGCATCGCCTCGCCGACGGACTCGCCTGAGAGGTTCATGAAGGTCTGCGGCTTGATCAGCAGCACCTTCTCGCCGCCGAGCTCGCCCTCGGCGATCTCGGCCCTGAATTTCTTGGACCAGGGCGAGAAGCTATGGCGCCGATGAATGGCGTCGACGGCCATGAAGCCGATATTGTGGCGGTTGCCGGCGTATTTGCCGCCGGGATTGCCGAGACCCGCGATGATCAGCATGGTCTGTCTTCCCTCGCTAGAACTTCCCGCCGTTCACCATCTGGAAATGAAACCAAAGTCAAGTCGAAAGGGCAGCGGCCGTCGGAGTCATTCCGACAGGTTCATGCCGTATTTCAGGAAGATCTGCTTCTGTACGCCGTCGGCGATCAGCTTGTCGAGGGCTGCCTGCATCCTGGCGCGCAAATCGTCCGGAAAACTCTTCTCGCAGGCGATGCTCATCGGCTGGGCGGAGAGCACGGTCACCATTTCCAGCGGCTGATCGGCCTTCAGCTTTTCGAAATAGAGTTCGGAGATCGGCATCATGTCGATTCGGCCGCCCAGCAACTTGCGCAGCGTCGCGTTGAAGTCGCTGGCGACATCGAGCTTGGTGAAACCCTTCTCCTTCAGGATCGTCTCGGTATAATCCTCGCGCTGCGTGCCGATCGTATATTTCTTCGCTTCGTCCAGACTGCCAGCTGTAACGCCGGAACCCTTGCGGGTGATCAGGATGTTGCGATCAATGAGCAATGGTTCGATCCATTTGAACAACGGGTCGCGTGCGCCATTGTGGGCGGTCGCGAAGACGCAGGTCATCGGTGCCGTGCGGGCAAGGCCGAAAGCGCGCGCCCAGGGCATGATCTCGATCGTGTAGTCGACGCCGATCGCGGCCATCACCTTTTCGACCTGCTCGACGGTCGCGCCCTTGATCTCCTTGCCGTCGCGATAATTGAAGGGGGCATAGTCCTCGGTGGTGAAGGTCACGGTTTGCGCATGGGCGGTGCAGGGCAGCGCCAGGCATGCAAGAAACAGGAGCTTTTTCATCATAATCATCTCCTTTATCCTTCGTTCAAGAGGCCCGTGCGACGGCCGATTGCGGGGCCATCAGTTCCTCGATGAGGACGGCTGCGTGCTGCGGACGGTGGAAGAGATAGCCCTGCCCATAATCAAGCCCCATCTGGTGGAGCGTGCGGCATTCCTCTTCGGTTTCGATGCCCTCGGCAATGACGGTGCAGTTCATCTTGTGCGAAAGCGTGGTAATGCCTTCGATCAGCATGCGGCTCTTCTGGCGCACGTCGTCATCGCCATCATTGATCGCGCGGGTGAAGGACTGGTCGATCTTGATGATGTCGACCGGGAAGCGGTTGAGGTAACTCAGCGACGAATAGCCGGTGCCGAAATCATCGAGCGCGATACGGCAGCCGAAGCGGCGAAGCTCGGTGACGATCATGCGAATTTCGGGGTTGTCGTGCATCAGCACGGCTTCGGTAATCTCGACGACGATGCGCTCGGGTCGGATGCCATGGCGACCGACAATGGCGGCAAGGCGGGCCGGCAGTGCCGGCTCGAACTGCAGCGGCGAGAAGTTGATGGCGAGATAGGTGTCCTGCATGCCTGATATGCGGGAAATCTTCGCGAGGTTGGCGATCGCCTTTTCCATGATGACGTTGCCGACGCGGACGATCTTTGCCGTCTCTTCGGCGACGCTGATAATCTCGGCCGGCGGCATCAAGCCTTTCTGCGGATGGTTGAGGCGCATCAGTGCTTCGAAACCTGATATACCGCGACCGTTCAGATTGACGATCGGCTGCAGGAAGGCCTCGAACCAGTTGTCGACGAGACCAGCTTCGATATTGGCCTCGATCTCGGCGCGCCTGCGGGCACGGTCGAGCATGGCGTTATCGAAAAGCTGCGCGCCATTCTTGCCGTCGCGCTTCTTGGCATACATCGCCAGGTCGGACTTCTGCAGCAGTTCGGCCGCGGTTGCGGCATGGTGCGGATAGATGGCGATGCCGACGGAAGCACTCAGATGCATGTCGGGGGCGAACGGCGTTTCGAAGATCGAGGCGATCTTGTCGCACATCATCCTGGCGCGTTTTTCGGCATCTTTCGCCGGCAGCAGGATGGCAAATTCGTCGCCGCCGAGACGGGCCGCCTCATCGGAGGGGGCAAGGTAGGCCTTGAGGCGTTCGACGAGCTCGACCAGCGCCATGTCGCCGGCGGCGTGGCCCATATTGTCGTTGATCCATTTGAAGCGATCGAGATCGACGAAGAGGCAGGCCAGTTCCTGGCCGGCCGCATCGGCGGCGGCGATCTTGTTGTCGAGGACGGCTTCGAAACCCTGGCGATTGAGCAGCCCGGTCAGGTGATCGGTGATTGCCTGGCGGTGGTTGCGGTCCTCGGAGGCCTTGAGCTCGGTTACATCGGTCATGACCGACAGCGAGAGGCGGTCCTGAGCGCCGGCTTCCGCCTCCGATTCCATGATAAGGACGTCCATGGTACGGCCATCCAGGCAAACGAACTTGACCGTAACGGTCATACTGCTTTCGGCCCGGCGACGTTTGACGAACTTGTCGCGGGTGGTCGATGTGACGAGATCGGCGAAATTGCGGCCGATGACGGCGGCGCGGTTATAACCCGTGGCCAGCAGCCAGTAATCGCTGACGGCGGTGATGCGATCTTCCTCGTCGAGGGAAAAGAGCATGGCGGGCGTCAGATTGTAGATGTCGGTGGCGCGGCGGTGGGCGAGCTTCAGCTCCTTTTCCTCGCTTTCGAGCTTGGTCTGCATCTCGTTGAAGCTGCGGGCCAGCCGTCCCATCTCGTCGTTCGACTGCCAGTCAACATGGTGCCGGGAGCCGAGCTGACGGGTAGCCTCGATCGCCGCCGTCAGCCGCATCAGCGGCTGGATGACGAAGAACCGGTTGCCGATCAGCGCCGTGCCGAAAACGGTCAGCACGGCGAAGATGAAAATCGAGATGAAGACGACCTCTTCCTGCTTCAGGCCGGAAAACAAGCCGAGCGCGGGATAGTAGACGCTGATGCTGCCGAGATTCTTCGGGCCGTCGACGGCGTTGTAGATAATGGCGCGCGACACCTGGACGAGCTTGCCGTCGAAGGAGCGCGGAATGGTGGACTGACTGATGTCGAGCTGGCCCGACTGGTCACGCACCTCGACCTTGACGATAGCGCCTTGGGAAACCACCGTCGCGCTGATCTGGGTGACGCTCTCCTCATCGAGATCCCAGAGCGGCTTTGCCAGCGCCTGGGCATTGGCGACAAGAAGAACGGAAATATGATCGCGTATTTCCTTGTCGGCCCGTTCCGAGGAAAGAAAAAGGAAGAGAACAAAGAGGGGAGCGACAAAAACGAGCAGCGCTCCGCAAACAATTCCAAAAAATCTGTTCTCAACGGAATTGTTCATGGTTCCGTTTACTCCCCCAGGCCGACCCTATCTGCTGTCGCGCGCTAAGGCGGGCTTCTTCGCAGCTGACGAAGCATGCTTTCACGAATACGTTAAATGTTGCTGAAACGGGGGCTTGCCGGGCAACGAAAAGCCCGCCTTCCCAGGGAACTGGCTCCTGAAAGTTGGACGACAACCTTTCAGGGGCCAATTCATGGGAAAGCGGGCCGTATGCTTTACAAATTGGTTGAAGCGATCAGGCTTCAGCTTCGCCTTCCGCGGCGCTCTCGTCGATGCCGGCAGCCGGAGCGATGATGGTCGCGATCGTGAAGTCACGGTCGATGACGGTGGTGACGCCCTTCGGAAGGGTGACTTCCGAAATATGGATGCTGTCGCCGATCTTCTTGCCGCTGAGGTCAACGTTGAAGAATTCCGGGATCGCATCGGCCGGGCAATGGACTTCGACTTCATGACGAACGATGTTCAGCACGCCGCCGACCTTGAGGCCCTGGGACTTATCTTCGTTGATGAAGTGAACCGGGATTGCGACGGTCACCTGGGTGTTGCCGGAGACGCGCAGGAAATCGACATGCATCGTGAAGTCGCGGACCGGATCGAGCTGGTAGTCCTTCGGCAGAACCTTGTACTTCTTGCCGTCGACTTCGATCGTCGCCACGGTGGTCATGAAACCACCGGCATGAATGCGCTTCGTCACCTCATTGGTGTTGAGAGCGATGGCAATGGGGGCCTGCTTGTCACCATAGATGACAGCGGGAATCAAACCGTTGCGGCGAAGTTCACGGGCGGACCCCTTACCAACCCGTTCGCGCGCCTCGGCCTTGAGCTCGTAAGTTTCCTGGCTCATGGCTATTCCTTTCGAGGTTATTTGGAGAGTTCGTCGGCGGGCAAAAGCCTTGTTCCGTCGAACCGGAGGCGGGGTTTCCCCATCCTCATCCGCGTTGCCTCCAAGGGTGTCTACACGGACCGGTGGCCTATATTATAAGTCGGTCTGAAACGCAAGTTGCGGATTGCCGCGGTTTTTGGGTGATATACAGTCGTCCGCCGCGGCGCTCAATTATTGAGACGGCAAATCTGCTTGGATCGACTGCGTGCCATCCGCGCCGGCCGTCTCGACCAGAAGAACCTCGTTGAAATGTTTGTAATCCACGCCCGCCCGCGTGGCAAAATTGCCAGTACCTGCCGCCACTTGGCTTGACATGAGCGCAGTTGGCATCTTTGGATGCCGCAATCAAAAAAGCGGCTGAGGAGAAAAACAGACTATGCGTCTCAAACATGTCACGGCAACGAGCTTGCTTGTTCTTTGCCTTTTCACCACGGCCAAGGGCGCGGAGATCAACCAGGACGGCGCCAATGCGGTCAAGGAGACTCTGACGAAGCTGCTTCCTGACGAACTGGCGAAGAGCGGCTTTATAGCCGTTAATCCGGCGGGTACGCGCTACGAAGTCATTTACGATCTGGCCAAGCTGGTTGCCAAAGCTAATCCGGCGACGTTCACGATCAACGGGTTGACACCGTTCTCGATGTTCGCCACGCCGCTCGACAGCGGGCTCTGGAACGTCGAAGGTGACAACAAGTTCAACGTCTCCGGCCACTTCAAAGGCCCGGATCAGAAGCCGACGGATTTCACCTATTCCATCGCTTCGCTTGTTTATACCGGCGTCTTCGACCCGGCGATCAGCTATCTACGCTCCGGCACATTCGCGGCCAAGGACATCAAGATGGCCAGCAAGTCCGAAACCGAGGAGGTCCATGCCAGCATCACCAGCATGGACCAAAAGCTGAGTTCGACGGACAGCGCAGGCGGCAATAGACGTATCGATTTTGTCGGCAACGCCTCGATGTCTGGTTTCGTCGAGCAGGTTTCCGGCCTGCAAATGCCGCCCGTCGAATTTCGTGCCGGCTCGATCAATGTCGATGCCAAGGTGGACGCCCTGCCGGCAAAGCAAATACGCGACATGGTTTTCTTTGTCCTCGATCATCTCGATGAGAAGGAATTGAGCCCGGAGAACAGCGACAAGATCAAGGGAATAGTGAAGGAAGCCTTCCCGCTTCTTACCTCGTTCAGCGAGACGATCGGGGTCAACGACCTGATCGTCAGCAGCGAGATGGGTAAGGGCGGCGCCAAAGCACTCGGCTACAATCTCGCTATCGACGGGCCGAGTGACGCCATGCGCTTCGGCTTCGGCATGAACGCCCAGGAGATCAGCCTCGACACGCCGCTGATGCCGGTAAACTATTCGGCCTTCATGCCGACCAGCTTCGATTTCCAGCTTGCTGTTCCGAACCTGGATTTCGCAAGCTTCGGCGACGCGATCATGGCGTTGGATTTCAACGATAGAGCGCCCGAGAAGACCGGCGAGGAGATGGCGAAGAAGCTCTTCCACGACGGCCGGCTTGCCGTCGAGTTTCCGAAGATCAGCGCCAAGTCTCAGGTCTATGATGTCGATATGACGGGCAAGATCGAGGGGCGCGTCGACACCCAGAAGGACTATTCGATGGAGGCGACGATCCTTGCTCGCGATCTCGACAAGACGATCGCGGCGGTTCAGGAACTCGCCAAGACGGATCCCGATCTCAACCAGGTCTCCTTCGGCATCATGATGGTGAAGGGATTCGCCAAGACCGATGCGGACGGTCGCTCGCGCTGGGACATCAGCGTCAGCCGCGATGGTTCCGTGGCGGTCAATGGCCAGCAGATCAAGGGACCGGATGGTCCCGATCAAGATCAGGGGCTGGAGACAGACCAGGACCAGGATCAGGGACTGGAGCCAGACCAGGATCAGGAGCCGGGGCAGGGTCAGGACGCGGTGCCGGCGCCGCCGCAGCAGCCCTGAGCGCAATCAATCGCAAATGAAGAGGTCGGCCTTGTGCCGGCCTTTTTTTGCCAACGATCGGCGCGGCGGTTTATTCCGGGCTTTCGCCGTCAAGGAACGCGGCTTCGCGACAAGCAACGGCCAGCGATTCATGCGGCTCGGACAGCATGCCCGGGAATAGCTGGTTTATCTGTGCTGAAATTGAAAGAGCCGGACGAATGCCGGCTCTTCTTAGTCGAAGAGGCTGGAGACGGACTCTTCCTGGGCCGTTCGGCTGATGGCTTCGCCGATCAGCGGCGCCGTCGTCACGATGCGGATATTGTGCGCCGAGAGTACGGCTGTGGTCGGCTGGATCGAATCCGTAATGACGAGTTCACGAAGCTTCGAGGAGGTGACGCGGGTTACCGCGCCGCCGGAGAGGACGCCGTGGGTGATATAGGCGGTGACGCTCGATGCGCCCTGGGCCAGCATCGCGTCGGCGGCGTTGCAGAGCGTGCCGCCGGAATCGACGATGTCGTCGATCAGCAGGCAGTCCTTGCCGGTGATGTCGCCGATGATGTTCATCACTTCGGATTCACCCGGCCGATCGCGACGCTTGTCGACGATGGCAAGAAGACAGTCCAGCCGCTTGGCAAGCGCGCGGGCACGAACCACACCACCGACATCAGGCGAGACGACCACGACATTGCTGAGGTCGTAATGGCTTTTGATGTCGCGCGTCAGCACGGGCATGGCGAAGAGATTGTCTGTGGGTATATCGAAGAAGCCCTGGATCTGCCCGGCATGGAGATCGAGCGTCATGACGCGGTCGGCGCCGGCTTCGGTAATGAGGTTGGCGACCAGCTTTGCGGAGATCGGTGTGCGCCCTGAGGCGCGACGATCCTGACGCGCATACCCGAAATAGGGAAGCACTGCAGTGATGCGACGGGCTGAAGAACGACGCATCGCGTCGATCATGATCAGCAGCTCCATCAGGTGGTCGTTGGCAGGAAAGGCGGTCGGCTGGACGAGGAAAACGTCTTCGCCGCGCACATTTTCCTGGATTTCCACGAAGATTTCCTGATCGGCAAACCTTCGAACACTGGCTCTCCCCAAGGGAACGTTGAGATAGGTGCAGATCGCTTCGGCGAGTTGCCGGTTCGAATTGCCTGCGAAAACCTTCATTTTGGTCCGCCTGTTATGCGCTGATAGCCGCGCTTTTTAGCCAGCTTCCCCGTGAATGCAAGGGCAAAGGCGCCACAGGCTTTGATATTTGCAAAAAGTTTGTGACTAACCGCCCCGCGTCTGCCGCCAGGAGGCGAATTCCGCGATGGTTTTCGAGCCGATCTGCTGCATCACCGAGGCAGGAACGCCGGCCCAGGGGTTGGCCGCCGCCGTCGGCACGCTTTCCTGCCCTTGGATGCGATGCAGGCGGCCGCCTCCGCTGTCGAGAATGTCCCAGACATAAACCACGGTGACCTTGCCGTCGTCGCTGAAGGCGGAGAGATAACCTTTGAGAATGTAGTCGCTGCTCGCATCGGTCGAGCTCTTGATGGAAAGGCCGTGCGCGCGCGCCTCTGCGCCGAGCTGGCGCGAGAGCGGGGTCACGGCCTGCACTGGCGCGCCGATGATCGGCAGGAAGCGCACGGTATTGCCGCGAGCGGCAGAGGCGCCGGCGCTGAGGTCGGCGGTCTGCTGCGGCTGCTGCGCTTCGGCCGCCGGAGCGGCAGGTTCACCGCCGCTTGACGGCGGCGGCAGCGATTGTCCTTCGATCGGGGTGGAAGCGGCGGGCGAGGAATCGTTGCGCGACAAAGCGTCGGCCTGCTCCTGCATCGTCGTCGGCGGTGCACCGGAACCGGGCCGATAGGTCCGTTGCGTTTGGTCGTAGGCCGGGTGATAGCCGCGCTGCCGTGTATTTGCGGCGAAGGCTGGCTGGCGGGTGCCTGCCAGGCTCTCGGCCTCGCCCTGCGTCACCGGGCTCGATGGCGCACTGGCTGAGGAATTGCCGATGTCGACCAGCGGCGTCAGCGCATCGGTGGTATTGCAGGCGGTCAATAGAGCCATGACGACCAGGAGCGTGGGCACAATCGCAGCTCGCGTCATCCCTTGATCCGTCCTTCCCACAATCGCATCAGCCCCGTCCGAATTTATGCGGGCGGGGGCGGGCGTCTGTCAATTCCGGATTCTCATCGGTCAAAGGCCGATGAAATCGAGCGGATGGCGGGATAGCGCGCGCGGCGCATCCGTCGTCGTCAGATAGGTCTGGCCAAGCGTCATCGCCGTGCCGGTGTCGGAATCGGCGATGATCATATGCACGAAAAGCGACATGTTCGGCTCAATCGGCTGCGGATTGCCGACATGGAACATCTGATGCTCCATCCAGGACGGCGAGAAGCGAGCGCCGAGCGAGTAGCCGCAGGCATTCAGCCGGTGGCGGGCGAGGCCGCGTTCGTCCATGATCCTGGCATGCATATCGAAGACGTCGCCGAAGCTGTGGCCGGGCTTCAGCACGGTCTCGATCGCCTCGATGGTTTCGCGGCAGGCATTATAGAGCTCGCGGTGGCGTTGCATCGGCTCGCCAATGATGACCGTGCGCATCATGGCGGCATGATAATGCGCGTAGACGCCGGCCCATTCGAGCGTCAACTGGTCGCTGGCGTCGAGTTTGCGCCGGCCGGCCTTGTAGCGGCAAAGCAGGGCATCGGCGCCGGAGCCGATGATGAACTCGTTGGCGGGATAATCGCCGCCGCCGGAAAAGATCGCACCCTGCATGGCGGCGAGGATATCGGCCTCGTCGGCCCCGGGTTTCGTCAGCCGGATCGCGGCATCCAGCGCGTCGTCAGCGAGAACGGCGGCGCGCTCGACATAGGCAACCTCGGTCGGGCTTTTGACAAGGCGCAGGCGGCTGACGAGATAGGATGCATCGGAGATCTGGCCGAAGGTGGTCAGCTGCGCGTCGAGCAGCCGCGAGATACGGCCGGTCATGCCGTGCGTGTCATATTCGATACCGATCCGGGCACCGAGCAGATCCATCTCGACCAGCAGGTTCTTCAGGTCGAGCGTCGGATCGGCATTGACCCGGTCGACCCAGATATGGATGTCCTCGAGGATCGAAGTGTGCCTTGCCTGGCGAAGATCGGCCGAGCGGGTCAAAAGCGCCATGGTGCCGTCGCTCTTGACGACCAGCGTCTGGAAGAAGCAGTAGCCGAAGGTGTCGTAGCCGGTCAGCCAGTACATGCTTTCTTGAGCGAAGAGCAGCAGGGCGTCGAGCTTTTCTTCCTTCATCTTCTCGGTGAGGCGCGCAAGCCGGCTTGCGAATTCGGCCTTTTCGAAGTGCAGTGCCATTCTGCTCACGTCTCCCTGATTGATATCGCGGAAATCTGGCGGCCGTAGTCCGGCTCCTTGCGATGTGTCGTCCTGCGGTATGAAAAGAAGCGCTCGCTGTCCGGATAGGTGCAGAGGCCGAGGCTTTCGGCCCGCACGCCGGCTTTCGTCAGCCGGTCGACGGTCAGCGCCGGCAGGTCGAACATGGCGTGGCCGGATGTTGCGGAAGGCGCGAAAAAACGCGCATCATCCGGGTTCCCGGCGACGAAACGCTCGACGAACTCAGGACCGACCTCATAGCTTGCCTGGCTGATCGAGGGGCCGAGGCAAGCGATAATGCGCGCGCGGTCGGCCCCCAGCGCTTCCATGGCGGCGATGGTATTTTCGAGCACGCCCGTCAGCGCGCCCTTCCAGCCGGCATGGGCGGCGCCGACGACGCGATTGTCCGGGTCGGCGAACAGGATCGGGCCGCAATCGGCGGCAAGCACGCCAAGCGCGATGCCGGGAGTGCGCGTTACCATCGCATCCGCCTCGGGGCGGGCGCCATCATAATCGGAATCGACGGTCACGACATCAGGGGAATGGACCTGATGCACGGTCGCCAGCCGCTCGACCGGCAGGTCGAACCAGGCGGCGACGCGGCGGCGGTTTTCCAGGACCTTGTCGCGTTCGTCATTGGAGCCGAGGCCGACATTGAGGCCGCGATAGATCCCTTCGGACACGCCGCCGGCGCGGGTGAAATAACCGTGGCGGATAGTGCTGCCTGCCGCTGCGTTCAGCAGCGCGCTTTCGATCGGTGCGGGAGAGGCCGCGTCCTGCATCTGTGCTTCCGGGGTCTTTAAGGGGTTTGTTGTTATCCCAAGCGCATCGCACAGGCGGCGCGCTTCAAGTTCTTGTTCGCTCGCTGGGATGTTGAACCAGCCGCGTGCGCCCTGTCAATCCACCGGGCGAAAGGGCATGAGATCGACGGCGGGATGCGAGACCGCCATGACCTTGAAGAGTTCGCCCATCCGGCCTTCGCCGGCGCCGGCGAGCCTGTCGACCGCGGTCTGGATGACCTGCTGGGTCTGGGGCTCGCGATCCTTGCCGAGGGCCGCGGCACGTTCGAGGATGCCGAGGCCGGTCAGAAAATCACCCTGATGCAGGGCGCCGTTCAGATGGACGCCGGCCGCAAGCGCCGTTTCGGCGAGCTGCTGGAAGTCGACATGGCTCGTCAGATCGGCTTCACCGGGATGGGCGAGCGGCGGATCGAATTCATGCATGCGCACGGCCTGCAGCGTATCGCCGAAGCCGGTGACGAGATGGCCGTAATCGATTGCGAGCGCCGTGCCGCCGAAGGCGCGCAGCCGTTCGCAGATTGCCATCATGACCGCCTGGCGGGCAGGCGAGATTTCGAAGAGCGTGCCGAGCGGCAGGTTCTGCACCGGTTCGGGCAGCAGTGCCGGATCGAGGCCGGCGACGCCGGCGGCGAAGGTCAGCTCGCCATCGGCATCGATGCCGATCATGCGCTCGCGAAAACCGGTCGGCATGCGCACAAACTGGCGGATCGGGATGGCGTCGAACAATTCGTTGGCGGCCATCAGCGTGAAGCCTGGCGGTACTTCGTCGAAGCCGTCGTGCCAGGCGATCTTTTCGCCGTAAGCTTCGAGCGTCTGGCTCTGGACGTCGCGCAGGCGCTCGCTGGTTTCGACGAGATGCACGGTCATGGCGTCCAACAGCGGCGGGGCGATGCGGGAGATGACACGCAGCATATCCGCCATCATGGTGCCGCGGCCGGGGCCGATCTCGACGAGGCGGACGCCTGCGGGCGTGCCGTGACGCTGCCAGGCATGAACGATGAAGACGCCGATCATTTCGCCGAAGATCTGGCTGACCTCGGGCGCGGTTACGAAATCACCCGAATGGCCGAAGGGCTCGCGGGTGCGATAATAGCCGTGTTCGGGATCGGCCAGGCAGAGCGAGAAGTAATCGGTGACGCTGATCGGGCCGTTAGCCTGGATGATCGCCTTGATTTTTTCGCCGAGAGCGGTGGTCATGTCGTGCGTCCTGCCGTTATCAGAGCTGCAGCGCAGCCTGGCGGCGGGCCCTGAGCATCGCCCAGAGGCCGAGCAGGATCATCGGGGAGGAGAGCACCATGCCCATGGTCAGCCAGTTCGTGCCGAGGAGATAACCGAGCTGGGCGTCAGGCTCGCGGAAGAATTCGACGAAGATGCGCGACAGGGCATATCCGCAGACGAAGACGCCCGTGATGAAGCCGGGGCTTTTCAGCGCGCGCATGCCGTAAACCAGCGCGGCCAGCACCAGCAGGAGAACGATGCCTTCGAGGCCGGCTTCGTAGAGCTGGCTCGGGTGGCGGGCAAAGGGGCCGCCTGTGGGGAAGATCACGGCCCAGGGCACGTCGGTCAACCGGCCCCAGAGCTCGCCATTGATGAAATTGGCGATGCGGCCGAAGAAGAGGCCGAAGGGAACGACCGTGGCGACGATGTCGAACAGGCTCCAGATCGGAATGCCGTTGCGGCGGGCAAAGACGATCATGGCAATCGTCGTACCGGTCAGGCCGCCATGGAAGGACATGCCGCCGTTCCAGATCTCGAGCGCACGGATCGGACTGCGCAGGACGGCGGGGAGATCGTAGAAGAAAATATAGCCGAGGCGACCGCCGAGGACGACGCCAAGGGCCGCCCAGACGATGAAATCGTCGATCTGCGTCCTTGTTATTGGCGAGGTGTTACCGGGCCAGAGACTTTCATTGGCGGCGAGGCGACGCGCATAGGCCCAGCCGAGCAGGATGCCGGTGACATAAGCGAGACCGTACCAATGAATCGCCAGCGGACCGATCGAAAAGGCGATCGGATCGATGTCCGGAAAAGGCATGATGGCAAGGAGATTGGCTGCTGTCGGCAAGGTTTTCCCACCTGTTTGGTTGCGCGGAACATGCCGCTGCGATCCCGGACGGTCAAGTCCATTGTTCGTGATGGCTCTTTGCCGGCCGGTTCCGGCAGGCCGATCCCAAGCAAAGCGCTTGCATCGCGGGTGGCGAAGCCCTACCTCAATCCTTGAGGCCCCGAAGGGCTGAATTCACCTCATGCGAAGGGAGAAAAACGCCATGACGACCGGAACGAACCGCATCATGGACGAATTCGCCAAGCTGATGACCGATGCGGCCGGTGCCGCCCAGGGCGTCCGCAAGGAGATCGAGACCGCCTTTAACGCCCAGGCCGAGCGTTGGCTGAACAGCATGGATATCGTCAAGCGCGAGGAGTTCGAGGCTGTGCGCGAAATGGCGATCAAGGCGCGCGATGAGAACGAAGCGCTTGCTGCCCGCATCGCATCGCTCGAGGCGAGGCTTGCCGGCGAGGGGCACTGAATGGCGTCGCGATATGACGCAGATGCGGCATGGCCTTCACCGCACATGCCGCATCTTCCATAAAAAAATCGGGTGAGTTTTCCACCTGTGGACACTGCCAAAAAAGCCAATTCGCAGAGTCGCTTATTCTCCCTTCTGAATTGAATTTCGAAGAGCCTTTCCACAGTGGCCCGGCCTATTTTCCCCTCAGGGGGCTGGCAGGGGGCAAGGGGCATTATACACTGATTTTAAATGATGATTCGAAGCGACTTGGTAAGCTCCGGGCAGGTTATCTGCGTTAAGTCTGGCAGCGGTTCAACGATCATCCGAGTGGTGGTTCCGGTATTTGCGTGTGTCTTTTCTTGTGTTCCTACACCAAGTTAGCCGCATTCGTTCCGGTCAAGAAGGTGCTGCATGAACCTGATGGAATTGGAAGTCGAGCGTCAGTCGAACCCGGTCGACATGATCGAGTACGTTGCCTCCAACAACGACTGGTCGTTCGAACGGTCCGGCGAGGACGAGATCGCGATGACGGTCGAGGGGCGCTGGACGGACTACCACGTCTCCTTCTCCTGGATGGAGGAATTCGAGGCGCTGCACCTTGGCTGCGCCTTCGATATCAAAGTTCCCGACATCAGGGTCAACGAGGTTGTTAAGCTGCTGTCGGCGATCAACGGGCAGGTGCTGATGGGGCATTTCGATCTCTGGCGCCAGGAAGATGTCGTCATCTTCCGCCAGTCGCTGCTGCTGGCCGGCGGTGCGGAGCCTACCAACCGCCAGGTGGAAGTGCTGCTTTCCAGCGCGCTCGATACTTGCGAAGCCTATTTCCAGGCATTTCAGTTCGTCGTCTGGTCCGGCATGGAGGCGACGAAGGCGATGGAAGCCGTGTTGTTCGAAACAGTCGGCGAGGCATAAGATGCCCGCGAACACTTTCTCCGCGACAAATCCCGTCGTCCTGATCGGCGCCGGCAACATGGGCGGGGCAATGCTCTCCGGCTGGCTGAAAAGCGGCGTTCCGGGCTCGGCCGTCATTGTCGTCGATCCCGGCCCGTCGCCGGCAATGCTTGCGACGATTGGTGAGGCCGGCGCGACGCATTTGGTCGCGGTTCCCGCAGATTTGAAGGCAAGCGTCCTGTTTCTCGCGGTCAAGCCGCAGGTGATGGAGACGGTGCTGCCGGCGGTAAAGACCGCCGTCGGGCCGCAAACGGTCGTCGTCTCGGTTGCTGCCGGCAAGACGCTCGGTTTCCTCGAGAAACATCTGGGCAAAGCCGCCATGGTGCGGGCCATGCCGAATACGCCGGCCATGGTCGGGCGTGGCGTCACCGGCGCTTTTGCCAATTCTGGGGTCGGCAAGCAGCAGCGTGAACGCGTGCATTCCCTTCTCAGCGTCTCAGGTCCGGTCGAATGGGTGCCTGCAGAGACCGATATCGATGCGGTGACGGCGCTTTCGGGCAGTGGTCCTGCCTATGTGTTCTATCTCGTCGAATGTATGGCGGAGGCAGGCCGTAAACTCGGCCTGCAGGCGGACCTCGCCATGCGTCTTGCGCGGGAAACAGTCGCGGGGGCTGGTGAACTCTTGCACCAGTCCCCCGACGACGCTTCGCGGCTTCGGCAGAATGTAACCTCTCCCGGCGGCACGACGGCGGCCGCACTCGCCGTGCTGATGGCCGAAAACGGTATGCAGCCTCTCTTCGACGCAGCACTCGCGGCGGCGCGCAAGCGGGCCGAGGAACTGGCCGGCTGACGGAGACGATATGGCCGAAGAGATCACCTACGCCGATTTCGAGCGTGTCGACATCCGCGTCGGCACGATCGTCGAGGCCAGTCCCTTTCCGGAA
Organism: Rhizobium hidalgonense; assembly: GCF_002914525.1. Classification (GTDB taxonomy): domain Bacteria; phylum Pseudomonadota; class Alphaproteobacteria; order Rhizobiales; family Rhizobiaceae; genus Rhizobium; species Rhizobium hidalgonense. The sequence continues at coordinate 102,735 of NZ_LODW01000042.1, forward strand.
GCGCGTAAGCCGGCATTCAAGCTGGTGATCGATTTCGGCCCCGAGATCGGCACGAAAAAATCCTCAGCCCAAATCACCGTGCATTATACGCCGGAAAGCTTGATCGGCCGGCAAGTGCTCGGCGTCGTCAATTTCCCGCCGCGCCAGATCGGGCCGTTCCGCTCGGAAGTGCTGACGCTGGGGTTCGAGGACGAGAAGGGCGCGATCGTGCTTGCGGCCGTCGGGCAGCGGGTGCCGAACGGCCGGAAGATGATGTGAGCGTTCGCTCACATCGTTTTATCGGTCGTTTCGGCTGATGCGTCCGCGCCGGGTGCTCCACCGGCCCTGATTTCCTGCAAAAATGGATTGCTGCGCCGTTCATCGCCGATACGGCTGCCGGGGCCGTGGCCGCAGATGAAGCCGACGTTGTCGCCGAGCGGCAGCACCTTGTCGCGGATCGAATCGAGAAGCTGCCGATGATTGCCGCCCGGCAGGTCGGTCCGGCCAATCGAGCCGTTGAAGAGCACGTCGCCGAGATGGGCGAAATTCTGCGCACGGTTGAAATAGATCACGTGGCCGGGGGCATGACCCGGCGCATGATAGACCTCGAATTCGTGGACGCCGAAAGAGATCTTGTCGCCATCCTTCAGCCAGCGGTCTGGCACGACGTTGCGCAATCCCGATATGCCGTATTTTTCGGCCTGGGTCTCGATCCGCTGCAGCAGCGGCAGGTCGTCCTGATGCGGGCCGACCACGTCGACGCCAAGGGCTTCCTTCAGTTCGCTGGCGCCGCCGGCATGGTCGAGATGGCCGTGGGTCAGCCAGATTTCCTTGATGATCAAGCCGTTTTGCGCGATCGCCTGCAGGATGAGCGGCACGTCGCCGCCGGGATCGACGACGACACCTTCCTTGGTCTCGGGATCGAAGAAGATCGTGCAGTTCTGCTGGAAGGGTGTCACCGGAATGATGCCGGCCTGGAGCATGCCCATAGGTGCCTCGCGTGGTGTCTCGGATGCTCAGGGTATAGTCCGAAACGGCGGGAAGGGCAGCTTGAATTTTCCGCTGCGGCGGTGTGTTTCACGGCAAAATGACGGGCTGCAACAAGAGTTTATGCGTCTCTCCCTCCTTGCGATGGAGCAGAAAATTGTAGCTTTACCAAGATTTTTCAATTGCTTGCATGAAGTCGTTCGCGAGCGGCGTTTCCCTGTGGCAAGCCCCAAGGGAACATCGTGGAACGCCATGCGTTGTCCGGCCATCGAAACCAAGGAGACGCTCACATGACCTGGAAAAGAAACATTCTGCTGGCTGGAGCCGTGCTCCTGGCGAGCGGTGGTCTTGCGCAGGCGGAGATGGTGGCGACGACTGTCAATGATCTCAACGTCCGCGCCGGCCCCGGCCCGCAATATCCGGCAGTCGGACTTGCCACGCGTGGCTCGACCGCGGTGTTGGACGGCTGCATCGAAGGCAGCCGCTGGTGCCGTGTCGATGTCAACGGCATGCGCGGCTGGGTCTATGCTGATTACCTGCAGGTTGACCGCGGCGGTAGCCCGGTCATCGTCGAACAGCACCGCGCCGAGATCGGTGTTCCGGTCGTGACCTACGAGTCGACCGCCAGTGTCGTTCCCGTTGACCCGCAGCCGGCCCCGGGCGACGAGTTGCTCGGCCCAGTCGGGGCTGTCGAGACCATCACCCCGCCCGAGACGGTCCGCACCTATATCGAAACCAATCCCGGTCAGACGGTTCAGCTCGGCGGCGATGTCGTCGTCGGCGCAGAGGTGCCCGCCGACGTTACCTTCCAGTCGATCCCGGATTACGAGTACCGCTATACCAGGATCAACGACCGGCCGGTGCTGGTCGATCCCGGCACACGCCGGATCGTCTACGTTTACCAATGATGTAACCGTAAAAACACAATGAGGCGGTCGCTGGCCGCCTCGTTTCCAGCCCGTTGGCCACCTCCCTTGCCTCCCGCATCGGTTGATATTTTCTTAACGCTTTTCTCCTGAATATGATAAAATACTAATATGCTGAAGGTTCGGCATATAACGGCGATCGGGGAGATCGCCAGAGGAGGAAAGTCATGGAAGTGCTACTTCCGCTCGTCATACAATTGATATCGGGTGCCATCGGCGGCAATGTCGCCAGCGCCGCCTTGAAGCAGCATGCGATCAATGTCGTCGCCCGTACGATCGCAGGCGCGATCGGGGGTGTCGCCGGCGGCATGCTGCTCGGCATGGTTGGTGGAGAAGCGGCTATGACCGGCATGATTGCCGACGGCATCGGCGGCCTCATCGGCGGCGGCATTCTCTCGACGCTCGCCGGACTGGTCATGGCACGGGCGCATCGGTAAAGCGCCCGGCTATCCGGCCGGAGCGATTGCGTGAAACGCCATATCCGGCGGTGATTGCCGCCGGATCGCACGCTCGACGACCGTCTGGTGGGTGGTGCCGTTTAGGAAGCAATCCGGGGTCGGCGTTTCTGTGACGTCCTCTCTGGCGAAGAAGACGTTGGCCCTGTCGCTTCGGCGACCTTGCCACGATAATCGAGCATCCCCGCTCCGCATAGCCCATCGCTTCGGCGGCGTGCTGAACCTCCTCAGGCGCTTCAAGCGCCATGCCTGTTGATTGTTATCCCCAATACGTTTTATCCACAGACGCAACGGAATTGTTTTATTGCGTCGGAAGTTCCGGGCGGGCCTCGGTTTCCGAAGACATGCCAGGGAAATGAGAGGTAGGGCGGGTTCCCGCAAAGTTCGGCAAAGCAGTTTCCCGCAATTCGCGGAATGAGAAAGGAAATGCCGCGTGTCACGACAGACCGGCCCGAAAACAGCCAAGCCAGAGCCGCTGGCCACGCCGATGGACGATATCGACATCATCGATTTCGAGATCATCGAGCTGTTCTTCTTCGCCTATCGCGACTTCGTTTCCGATCCCGACGCCATCCTCGAAACAAGCGGTTTCGGGCGGGCGCATCACCGCGTCGTGCATTTCGTCAATCGCAACCCCGGTATGACGGTGGCCGATCTTCTCGATACGCTGAAGATCACCAAGCAGAGCCTTGCAAGGGTGCTGAAACAGCTGATCGATTCAGGCTATATTCGCCAGGTGGCAGGGCCTGAGGACCGGAGGCAGCGCAAGCTTTATCCAACGAAATCGGGACGAGAGCTGGCGCTTGCCCTTGCAGAGCCGCAATCGCGCCGCATTGAGCGGGCATTCGAAGGGGCTTCTGCGGAGGTGCGGGAGGGCGTAAAAGCTTTCCTCAGAGGGATGCGGGACAGACAGAAGGCGGATTGAATGGCGGTCAAGACAGGTATTTCCGACGATGCGGCGCATCTGCTGGTGGTCGACGACGATTCGCGCATCCGCGCGCTGCTCAATCGTTATCTCGCCGAAAACGGCTTCCGCGTTACCGTCGCTGCCGACGGCGCCGAGGCGCAGCGCAAGCTCGCGGGTCTCGATTTCGACCTGATCATCATGGATGTGATGATGCCCGGCGAATCCGGCATCGACGTCACCCGCGGGCTTCGCGCCATCAAGAACGTGCCGATCATCATGCTGACGGCGCTGGCGGAGTCCGGCAACCGCATCGAAGGCCTCGAGGCCGGTGCCGACGACTACCTTTCCAAGCCCTTCGACCCGCGCGAATTGGTGCTGCGCATCAACAACATCCTGCGGCGCAATGCCGGCGGCGAGGGACCGAAGATCGAACAGGTGATGTTCGGCCCCTACACCTTCTCGCTGACTCGCAAGGAGTTGAAGAAAGCCACCGAGGTCATCCGGCTCACCGACCGCGAGCAGGAAATCATGCTGCTCTTTGCACGGCGCGCCGGCGACACGATCCCCCGCCATGAACTGATCGGCAATGACACCGAGGTCGGCGAGCGGACGATCGACGTGCAGATCAACCGGCTGCGGCGTAAGATCGAGGATGATCCGGCCAATCCCGTCTGGCTGCAGACCGTTCGCGGGATCGGATACAGGCTAAGCATCGACTAGATCTGAGGATAGAGGCCAGGACCGGCGCTAATGGTGACGATCGACAGCTTGCGGCGGGAAGACCGCAGTTCTGCGCCGGGCTGGCGCTGGATCGTCCGCTGGCTGCGCCGGCGGCTGCCGACCGGGCTTTACGCGCGCTCGCTGCTGATCATCATCATTCCGATGGTCCTGCTGCAATCCGTCGTCGCCGCCGTCTTCATGGAGCGCCACTGGCAGATGGTGACGGAGCGGCTGTCGCTTGCCGTCACTCGTGACATTGCCGCGATCATCGAGATCATCGAGACCTACCCGCAGAACTCGGATTATAGCGAGATCATCCGCATCGCCCGCGATCAGCTTAGCCTGCAGATCTCGATCGAGCCGGACGGCGACTTGCCGCCGCCGCGCGTCAAGCCGTTCTTCTCGATCCTCGACGGTATCCTCAGCGACGAGATCACCGACGAGATCCACCGGCCCTTCTGGATCGACACGGTCGGCAACTCGAACCTCGTCGAGATCCGCATCAAGCTCGACAACAAGATCCTCAGGGTACTGACCAAGCGCAGCCAGACCTATGCCTCGAACACGCATATCTTCATCGTCTGGATGGTTGGCACCTCGCTGGTGCTGATCGGCATCTCGATCCTCTTCCTGCGTGGACAGATCCGGCCGATTCTGACCTTGGCGCGCGCGGCCGAAAGCTTCGGCAAGGGGCAGAAGCCCGATAATTTCTATCCGCGCGGCGCCGACGAGGTCCGGCGCGCCGGCCTTGCCTTCATCCTGATGCGCGAGCGAATCGAACGGCAAATCGAGCAGCGCACCGCGATGCTCTCCGGCGTCAGCCATGATCTGCGCACCATCCTCACCCGCTTTAAGCTGCAGCTGGCGCTTGCCGGCGACAATCCCGACCTGCACGGACTGAACGACGACGTCAACGATATGCAAACGATGCTCGAGGCCTACATGGCCTTCGCGCGCGGCGAGGTCGAAGAGGATGTCGGAGAGCTGAAGCTCAGCGAGATTTTCGCGAAGCTGGAATCCGATTTCGCTTTGCACGGAAAACGCTTCAACTATTCGATCGAAGGCGACGACGATATATCGGTCAGGCCGAATGCCTTCATGCGTCTCGTCACCAATCTCGCCTCGAATGCCCGCCGTTACGCCGATAGGCTTGATATCGAGGCCAAGCACAATGCCAAATGGCTGACCGTCGTCTTCGACGATGACGGGCCGGGCATTCCCGAAAAGAACCGTGAGGATGTGTTCAAGCCGTTCTTCCGGCTGGATACGGCGCGAAATCTCGATGCGTCGGGCACCGGGCTCGGCCTTGCGATCGCCCGCGATATCGCCCGCAGCCACGGCGGCAACGTCACCCTCGGCGACAGCCCGCTCGGGGGGCTGAGGGCGACGATCCGAATTCCGGCCTAACCGTCCGTTGCCGTCAGCTTCACGGCTTTGCGCATATCGAAATCGTCCAGGCGCTCCACGATCCAGCGCCAGAGCGTGACGACCTGCATGAGGAGGTCGCGCCCAAGCGGCGTCAATTCATATTCGACGCGGGGCGGAATCTCGGGATAAAGCGTGCGGATGAGGAGGCCGTCGCTTTCGAGTGTTCGCAACGTCTGCGTCAGCACTTTCTGACTGATGCCCTCGACCCGCTCCAGCAGCCGTGAGAAGCGTAAGGGCGCGCCGGCATCGGCGAGCGCGTGCAGAATGCGCAGCGGCCACTTTGCTGCCGCCCGCTCGATCAAGGCGCGCGCCCGTGCATCCTGTTCATCGGTCATGTTGCAGCAGAAATCGAAAACGTTGCTGGTCACGTTAGTTACCTCCAGGTGCGTATGGATCTTGCTGGTACCTTCTTTCGATCGGAAACAATAGAACATACATGGGCCGGGAACCAATCAAGGAGAGGTTTCCGATGTCGAAGGTGTGGTTGATTACGGGGAGTTCGCGCGGTCTTGGCCGAGCGCTGGCGGAGGCGGTGCTCGCCTCAGGCGACAATCTGGTGGCGACGGCGCGCGATCCCGCCCAGCTTGCCGATCTTTCCGAACGCTATGGCGGCCAGGTGCTGACGCTGGCGCTCGACGTGACGGACGCGGCGGCGGCGGCTGCAGCCGTCGAGGCGGGCGTCAAGAGATTCGGCCGCATCGACGTGCTCGTCAACAATGCCGGCTACGGCAATGTCGGCTCGATCGAGGACACCAGCCTTGCCGATTTCCGCGCCCAGATCGAAACCAACCTGTTCGGCACGATCATCATGAGCAAAGCGGTGATCGCCCTGATGCGCGAGCAGGGGATGGGGCATATCATCCAGTTCTCCTCGGTCGGCGGGCGCATCGGACCCGCCGGACGCGGCGCCTATTCGGCGGCAAAGTTCGCTGTCGAGGGTTTTTCCGAGGTGCTGGCGAAGGAAGTGGCGCCCTTCGGCATCAAGGTGACGGTGATCGAGCCCGGCGGATTCAGGACGGATTTCGCCGGCGCCTCGACCGTGCTTACCGAGGGGCGGGCGGAATATGCCGCGACGGTCGGCGCAACGGTGCGCTTCCAGCGTGAATATGACGGCCGCCAGCCCGGCGATCCCGCCAAAGCGGCTGCTGTCGTCATCCATATTGCCGGTCTCGACCAACCGCCGCTCCGGCTTCTGCTCGGCAGCGACGCGGTGCGCAATGTCGAGAAGGCGGATGCTGCGCGCATCGAGGCAGATCGGGAATGGCGCGCCGTCAGCGTCTCGACAGATTTCGACCCGGATGCCGAGGCGGGACTGATGAGTTGGGACAAAAAGGCCGGTTGATGCGGCAGAAAACAAAAGCGCCGCTGAGGAGCGGCGCTTCGTATCAGGGTTTCGTCGAGCGATCAGCCGGCGGTGCAGAAATGACTACGGCCGTCATTGCCGATATAGGTGCCGCTACGCGGATCGAAGGAGCGGTAGCGGTAGGAGCAGTAACGCTGCCATTGCGGCGACCAGGGCTCGACTGACGCGCGGACCGGCGCATAGTAGCGCGGCTGCTCGACATATTCGGGCTGCTCGACATAGACGCGGCGCGGGGCGCGATAGACCGGAGCGGGCTCGTAATAATCCGGCTCGTAGGCCGGGTCGATGTAGCGACGTTCTTCGTAAGCAGGACCGTTATTGGCGTTGGCGATTGCCGAGCCGACGATCAAGCCGGTGGCGAGACCGACAGCGCCGCCGACGAGGGCGTCGTTGTTGTTATGATGGCGCCAGTGGCGGTCGCCGGCCGAGGCCTCGCTGATGACAGAGAGAGTAAGCGCAGCAGCCGTTGCCGTCAGCAGAAGAGTTTTGGCGAGCCTGTTCATAGCCATCAAGTCCTAATCCCGGAAACCGAACGCCGGCTCCTTCTCGATGGTGTTAGTCCTAAGGAGTTATAGCTGAACGAAGGCTGAACGACAAAACCCGGCATTGCTGCCGGGCTTCAACTCGAATTCGACAGCCTTGTTAAGGGCTCAGCCCGCAATCTGCAGATTGACGGCCTTGGGACCCTTGCCGCGGCGATCCGGCTCCGTGTCGAAGCTTACCTTCTGGTTTTCCGTCAAGCCGGCCAGCCCAGAGGCCTGTACGGCAGAAATGTGAACGAAGATATCGGCGCCGCCCCGGTCAGGCTTGATGAAGCCGAAGCCCTTGTCGGTATTGAAGAATTTTACAGTCCCAGTCTCTGCCATGCGTCAGGTCCTTTTCTCTCTGCCCGCCATCCACACGGGCAGCATGATAGCATTGCCTCCTTGCGGGAGGCGTTGGCAGGCAATTCTTGAAATGTGAGAAAAAGGTCCCCTCTACCTCGGCCTGTTCCAGACAGGACTTTTGCCCGCCATTTTCGGAACCGGCTGACCGGGATATTAGCGTTCCCGGCGCGCAAATACTTAAGGACTTCCCATGCTCGCAAATGCCCGAACGCGCCGAGATTGCTGCGTTAAACGAATTTTGGCAAGTAAAAGTTTTTTGCCGTGTCGTTCGAGGCACACCTGCTCGGATATCCAATTTGCGCAAAAACGCAAAATTTCCGTCGCCGATGGGGAATGATTAACGTTTTATATCGTCTGCAATATAATTTTCGAGCAGATTTTCCCAAAAGTGCAACGTGAACGCGTCTCTTCGAATTCGACAAATTTTTTCTGGAGAGGCCATTCACCCATATTTGGACGCGTGTTCAGGCCGCTGGCAGGGGGCGCCGGACGAGTCCGGGCACGAGTTCGACCACAAGCATAGCGATAAACATGAGCGCGCAACCTGCATAACCGCTCGCCGGCATTGTCTCGCCGAGCAGCAGAGCGGCAAGCGAGGCGCCGAAAAGCGCTTCGGAGGAGAGGAAGATCGCGGCCTGCGAGGGCGTTGTGTACCGTTGGGCGATCACCTGCAGCACGAAGGCGAGGCCGGAGGAGAAGATACCGACATAGAGGATCTCAGGTCCTGCGGCCCATATCGCCGATAGGGTGATCGGTTCAAAGGCTGCGGCAATCGCGAGCGCGCAGACCGCGGTGACGGCGAATTGCGTGGCCGAGAGTGCGAGTGGCCTTCCGGTCGCAGAAACGGTTGTGCCGGCAAGGGTGATCTGGATTGCCCAGAAGACGGCGCAGGCGACAGTCAGAAGATCGCCTGATGTGAGGGCCGAGAGATGACCGCCGGAGAGGAGATAGATGCCGGCGACAGCCATCACGCGCCCGGCCAGATGATCCAATGCGGGGCACGGCGCAGGAAGAACACCGCGATCAGCGGAACGAAGACGACATAGAGGCCGGTGATGAAGCTGGAATTCGTTACCGTCGTCGTCTGCAGCCCGACCTGCTGCGTGGCTGCGCCGCTGAAAAGGGCAAGGCCGGTGAGGATATAGAGTTTCGCATGGCGGGCGCCTGTCTTCGCCTTGGCTTTGCGCGCTTCAAGAACGACGAAAGGCAGCACGGCCAATGTGGCTACGACAAAACGTAGCGCGATGAACCAGAAGGGCCCGATCGCCTTCATCGCCGTCGATTGCGCAACGAAGCCGCCGCCCCAGATGGCGGCTGCGAGCAATAGCAGGAGGTTCGCCTGAGCGCGCGTCATGTCGTCCTCGATGGGAAGGGGTGGCACAAGCGGTTAGCAGTTGTCTTTTCTCTAGGCAAGGCTCAAGACTTCATAGCTGACGATGGAGGTGCGGGCATGCAACGCGAAGAAGGCCGGCCGGCCGGCGACATGGTGGCGGCATCCGGGACGGCTGGCTATTCAGGCACGCCGCTGGCCACGAAGCTCGGCCTTATGCGCGGGCAGACGGCTGCGCTTCTCGGCGTTCCCGAAGCGATCGGTGCCATCCATGACTTCGGTGGTTTTGCCTCGGTTGCGCTTGCGCTTCCCGAAACGCCTCGGCGGGCGTTCGACTATATGCATCTGTTTGTGACTGAACGACAGGCGCTGGAGACTATCGCACCTACGCTCCTGCGTGTTCTCAAGCCGGACGGCATGCTCTGGATCTCCTGGCCGAAGAAGAGTTCGCGGGTGCCGACCGATGTGACCGAGGATGTATTGCGAGAGGTCCTCCTTCCCACCGGGCTTGTCGACGTCAAGGTCTGCGCCGTCGACGAAATCTGGTCCGGACTAAAATTCGTCATCCGCAAGGAGCTACGCGGCGCGTTGTGATCTTTCAGCCGTTATTGGCCTCGGCGCGCGAAACCCTGAGCAGCGCGCCGTCATCCTCATCCGTCACCATCAGCAGCGCACCATCGGGCGCGACGATGACATCGCGGATTCGGCCGTATTCGCCCTCGAACAAGCGCTCTTCGGCAACGAAAGCCCCGCTCTCGTCACGCTGCATGCGCGAGAGCAACTGGAATTTCAGCGCCGCGACGAGGAAATCCCCGTCCCATTCCGGGAACATGGCGCCGCGATAGACGGCGAGCGCACCGGGGGCGATCGACGGATCCCAGTAATGCAGCGGCTGTTCGAGCCCTTTCTTGGCGGTGCCTTCTCCGATCTCGGCGCCCGAATAATCACGGCCGTAGGTGATGATCGGCCAGCCGTAATTCTTGCCGGCCTCGGGCTGGTTGATCTCGTCGCCGCCGCGCGCGCCGTGTTCGACGGTATAGAGCTTGCCGTCCTTGGTATCGAAGGTGATACCCTGCGGGTTGCGGTGGCCTTTCGAGAAGATTTCCGGCAGCGCCTTGCCGCCGTCCTTGAACGGATTGTCGGCCGGGATGCTGCCATCGGCATTGATGTGGATGATCGAGCCGGCATCGTCCCGCCAGTCCTGCGAGCGGTCGCGGTCGCCGCGGTCGCCGACGCTGATGAACAGCGAACCATCACGGGCAATGGCAATGCGCGAGCCGTACTGGATGTTGCCAGCGGTGAAGCGCCGCATGGTGAAAACAGGCGTGACGGCATCGAGAGCCTTCTCGTCGGCGGAAAGTGTGGCGCTGAAGGCCTCGGTGCCGGAGCCCTGTCCATTGGCGACGGCAGCGGTGAAATAGAGCTTTCTCGACGTCGCAAAGTCCGGAGCGAGCGCCACGTCCATCAGGCCGCCCTGGCCACGGGCGCTGACCTTGGGCACGCCGCCGATCGGTTCAGAGACCTTGCCGTCGCGGACGATCCGCATGCGGCCCGGCCGCTCGGAGACGAGATAGGCGCCATCGGGCAACACCTCGACTGCCCAGGGGTGTTCGAGGCCATCGGCGAGTTTTTCGACACGGACGGTTGGACCCTGCGTATTGACGGTATCGGCTGCGCCAGCCGGGCCGGCACCCGCCAGGATCAGCGCTGTGGCGAAATGGATGGCGGATATTCTCTTCATCGTTGCTCCCGTCGTCTCTCATGCGGAACGTGGAGCGGGCAGGGGATGGGTTCAAGCCTCATTCGGCCTGGAATAACGGCTTTGTGTTTGCCGGTTGAACGGAACCGGTCGCATCATCGTCGACCAGTTCCGCCTCAAGAATATAGCGCAACGGCCCGCGTTCGGTCGCGTCGAAGGGCCAGCAGGTGGTCAGCGCGAGGTGACGGCCATCGGAGGCGGGATCGATGCCGCTGGCATCCCACGGGGCGATACGGCCTTCGCCGGCCTTGAAAGTCAATAGCTTGCCGTCACGGCGGGTGACCTCGATCGTATCGCCCGGCTTTACATATTGCAGCCAGCGGAAATGCGTGTCGCGATGAGCGGCGATCACCGAGGTGCCTTCCTCGCCCGGCTGCGGCGTATTGGCGAGCCAGGCCGGACCGAAGGCGAGAGCTTCGCCGGAGGCGCCGGCGAGCACGATCGCCTCCTTGCCGAGGCGCGGTGCGCGCACTTTGGCCTCCGTGGTGAAATCCGCCCAGGGCCAGGGTTTTGTCTCCTGGCCCTTGAGTTCCGCGGCGAAGGCGCGCTTCAGCAGGATCTGGGAGAGCTCGGCCTTCGCCTTCAGCAGGAAGCCGTCGCCGATCAGCGCCAAGCTGTAAAGGGCAAGACCGGCGATGGCGACGGCGATCGCTTTTTCGATCGAGGAAAGACGCCAGAGAAAGAAACCCTTCCTCTGGCGCACCTTGGGCCTGTCGTGGGCCGTGGCGGCGGCCATGGCGAGTTCCAGATAGGTCGGAAGCGGCTCGAATTCGGCCGCTTCCTCGTTCCGGCTTGCTGAGAGCCTAGAGACCATTTGGCTTGGCTCCGACCGCAATCATGCGCTTGATGCGCCGGCGCCAGACGGCCAGCCCGCTTGCCGCCGTCAGCGCCAGGAGCAGCATGGTAAGCCCGCGGATGATCTGCTCATCGGCGCGCGTCGCCGTTTGCGGCAGGTTCACGGTCGAGCTCTTCTGCGCGATCAGGGTGGCGGCCTTGGCGGTCGGGGCTGCGGCCATCATGTTTGCGATCTCAGGAGATGCAGCGAGATCCTGCGTTTCGGCCGCGGCTTGCTGCGGTCCGGCGCTTCCTGCAGGGGTAGCTGCGCCATGACGTTCTCCGCCGCCAGGAGGAACAACGTTTTCGCCGAAGACCTTATCGAAATCCCAACCCTCAGGCAGGTTGAGCGGCAGCTTCGCCGAGTCCAGCGGCTCGCCTGCCGGCCGCGACGGAGTGACGTCCACGGCGACCAGGCTGGTGAGGCGGGAGACGAGATGGTGGGCGAGCGCCACCGTCTCGATATCCTTGTCGAGCCCGGCCGGATCCTGGCGCTCATAGGCGCGGGCTTCGAAATCATCGATCTTGCGCCGCGCCCAGAGCTTGGAGATGCCGCTGCCGTCGGCGGCATTGGCGATATTCATTTCGACCCGCCAGGGCTGGTCGCCCGTCTTGCCGATGATTTCAAGCTTGCCGGCGGGCTTATCCTCAGGCAGTTCCGCGGTCAGAACGACAGGCTCGCCGCTATAAAGGTCCGGCATCGGGTTCGGCGTGATATCCTCGGCAGCAATGCCTTCGAAATTTGCGGCAATATCGGTCATGGCCGGGTTCTGCAGCTTGGCAAAAAGCTCGCCCATACGGCTTGCCACCTGATCGGTGGAGCCGATCTGAGTGAAGGTACCACGGCCGATTTCGGCGGCCTTGGTCATGAAATAGGTGTTCGGGGCCGAGCCGATGCCGACGGTGAAGACGCGGGCATCGCCGCGGTTTGCGGTGATTTCCTGGAACAGCTGCTGTTCGTTGCCGATCGCACCATCGGTCAGGAACACGATCTGCCGCAGTGCGCCGCTGGCGACCGACCCCTGATTGCGCAGCGCGTCCTCGAGCGCGGGCAGCATCTCCGTACCGCCGTCGGCGGTCAGGCCCCTGACATAGGCAATCGCCTTTTCGCGGTTGTCTGGGGTGGCAGGGACGAGACCCTTGAAATAGTCGGTCATCGTGTCGTCGAAACGGATGACGTTGAAGCGGTCGTCGGGATTCAGCCTCGAAATGGCGAGCGCCAGGCTCTGCCTTGCCTGCTCGATCGACGGGCCGGACATCGAGCCGGAATTGTCGATGACGAAGACCACTTCACGTTTTGCCAGGGGCGCTGCCGCATCCGGCGCCGTGGGCGGGGTGACGAAGGCGAGCAGATAGGTCTTGCCGTCCTTCACTTCGCGGAAGAGGCCAGCGCTCGGCAGCTTGCCGGGCGCGGGCTTCCAGGTGAGCTCGAAATCCTTGTCGGCGGGAACGGCTTCGCCCTTCAGGCTGATCGTTCTTGCCTGGTTGCCGTCTTGGCGGATATCGACCTCGTGGAAGGAGGATTTGACATCGCCGAGCAGGAAGCCGGCCTTGAGGTCGACGGTCAGGGAGACCGGATTGATCTTCGCGTTCTCGCGCGGATCGAGCACCGGGGCTTCGATCTTGTCGCGGTTTTCCACCGGGTCGCGCGGCGTGGCGAAACCGGCGCCATTGTTGAACTCGACGGTCTGGACGATCGGCGCCGGATTGTAGCGCGGGGCGACCACCATCGGGAAGCGCAGCGAGAACTCGCCACCAGACTGGTGGACGGTCTGCTGATATTCGACCTGCACGACGATCTCTTCGCCGGGGCCGATATTGGCGACCTGGTTGGTGAAGATGTTCGGCCGCTGCTGTTCGAGCAGCGCCGTCTTCTTGCCCTCGGCCTTGGCCTGTTCGTAAATTTCGCGGGCTTCCTGGCGCGGCTTGATCTGGCCTTCGATGAAGCGTTCGCCGATCTGCATCTTCAGCACATCGACGGCGGAATTGTCCGGCAGCGGGAAGACATAGGTACCCTCGACCCAGCCCTGGCTCGGGTTTCGGAAGCGCTGCGTCACCTTCACTCTGGCGATCGGGCCGGAAACATCGATTGCAACGTCGGTCTTCAGCCGCGGCGCTTCGACATAGAAGCCCGGCTCCTTCGACGGAAAGAGCAGCGAGCCGCTGTTGACGTCGTTCGGCCGGACGAGGGCCGCGAGCTGGCCGGAGGCCTGTCGCGCCTCGGCGCGGGCGCTGGAGGCAAGCCCCAGCATCGCCGTGACACAGGCGACAAAGGCGGTGATGGCGACAAGAAATGAAATGGAAATCCGGCGGGCGCGTATGCGCCCTATGGCATATTCGTCTTCCAGAAACATTGGCATACCCTCAATAACCAATTTTGGATAACGCAATGATGCGGCTTCGATCTCGGCGCGCTCGCGACCGAATTGCGGCGCGGCCCGGCATTTGTTGCGGCTTATTCGTGGCGACGACGAAATCCGACGATCTCTCTGATTTCAAAAGACATAGGGGAGGAAAAAGCGTGATCGTCGCTAGCGCGAAAGTGCCGGATGCCGTCGAGGCGTCACCGATCATTCGCCGCTGTCGCAGCTCTCACGGACGGGTGATCCGATAGACCAGGAAATCCGCCGAATCCACAAGCTTGGTTGCGGTCTTGTCCAGATATTTGATGACGCCAGCATGATGCTCGATGAACCGCAGATTCTGATGATCGGTGGCGTTCTTTGTCACGCCGAACAGATCCGCGCCTTGCGCGCGCAGTTCCTCGAACTGCGCGATCGCAGTGGCGTCATCCGCGACGAATGTCGACCAATCGGCGTCGCCTCCGCCGGGCGGGAACACCCAGCCGCGCGTCCTGCTGTAATAGACTGCGACGGGATCGCCGACGTCTGGCGCGGTGGCGACGACGAGATCGCCCGGTTTCGCCAACCGCGCCAGTTCCTCGCCAAGCAGCTTGCCGTTCATGGCGATTGGCTTCTTCATCGTCCTGACAAGGGGAAGGGTCGACCAGGCAAGCGCCACGGCTACGATGCAGACCGCGCGAAGCGCCACAGCCGGCTTAACAATGGCCCTCGATGAAAGCGTTGCCAGGAGAAGCGCGCCGTGGCCCGAGAACATCGCGACCGGCACATGGAAGATGTGGAAGTTCCACACATTGGCGGTGATCTCGCCCGCCGCCGCCAAATAGAGGATCGTGGCCGCTGCCAGCCAGACATACGGAATGGCCGAAAGTCTGCGTCGCTCCGGATCATCGGCAGGTCTGGGTGGTATCCATAAGCCGACCGCCAGCAGCATCAAGAATGGGTAGCCGTAGAACCACCAGACCGACGTGTTCCACGCCGATTTGATGTAGAACCTGTTCTTCACGTATGCCCAGAAGCCGCCATCCCAAATATAGCCGCCGCTGCCGGCGATATGAAACGGCGGATAATTGCGGCCGAGATAAATGGCCCAGCTGTAATAAGCGGCGACGATAGCCAAGCTCACAAGCCCCCATAGGAACACCCGGGTCGCCTGCTTCTGCTTCTTCTCCAGAACCCAGCAAACCATCAAATAGAAGATGACGGCGCCGGCGACGAGGCCTGGCGGCTTTGACAGTGCGCCGAGCGAGACGCTCGCCGTGGCGAGGGGCAAGAGCCAGCCGCTGCCGCCGGCCCAGTATTTGACGAACAGCCAGACGCCGAGAGTCACGAGGGCCAGCATCGCGGGATCTGGAAGAAACGAGCTGTCGATCATGATCGCCGCCGGCATCAGCGCATAGGCAAGCGCCGCCGCATGGGCGTGCATCTCGCTCCAGCATTGTGCCGCCAGCCTATGCAGCGAAAACACGGTCACCAGCCCGAAGAAGGCCGCAACCACGCGGCCGAACCAGTCGTGCCAGCCGAAGAGTTGGTAGAGCAGGGCAGTGAGATAGCTGACGATCTGGAACTCGCGGCCTTGATAGCTTGGCCCTGGCCCGGTCCAACTGACCTCCGGAAAGAAGATGTTCCAGCTGCGCTGATGGAAATTGTCGGCCATCATCGCGGTGCTTATCTCGCGCCAGCTGAAGCCATCGACCAGCGGCAAGGTGATCTTGTGGAACCTGAAGACGATCGCAATGATCAGGATCCCCAGTAGGATCGCCGTGTCGAGGTTCAGATAGTTGCGACGAGCCATGTTCCGGCCGATGGTCTGTTGCGGATATCGCTGATCTTCGGCCTGGTTCAAATCCGGACCGTCTGGCGCGATACGCAGCGGCGTGGAAGGCTGGCGGGGCAGCTTTGTCATGCCGGCAGTTCATCAGCAAAGTCTGAAAAAGCAATTCACCCAGATTGATTAGTGACTCCATCCCTCGTGCAAACGGACGGCTGGCCTGTTCACCGGTGCGGCAAAAGGATCAATAAGAATCATTGCCCCCATCACGCCTTTGCGCTTGAAATGCCGTGATACATTGGACATAGAGCTAACCGCAGAACTCCGGTCGCGGCTTTCTGCCCGTTTCAACCATTAGGACCGATATCATGGCCTTCCTTGCCGATGCTCTTTCCCGTGTGAAGCCTTCAGCCACCATCGCCGTTTCCCAAAAAGCGCGCGAGCTGAAAGCAAAAGGACGCGACGTCATCGGCCTCGGCGCCGGCGAGCCTGATTTCGATACGCCCGAGAATATCAAGAAGGCCGCCATCGACGCGATCAACCGCGGCGAGACGAAGTACACGCCGGTTTCCGGTATTCCTGAGCTGCGCAAGGCGATCGCCGCCAAGTTCAAGCGCGAGAACGGCCTGGAATATTCCTGGGAGCAGACGATCGTCGGCACCGGCGGCAAGCAGATCCTGTTCAACGCCTTCATGGCGACGCTGAATCCCGGCGATGAAGTCGTCGTCCCGGCGCCTTACTGGGTGTCCTATCCGGAAATGGTGGCGCTTTGCGGCGGCACGCCGGTTTTCGTTTCGGCCACGCAGGAGCACAATTTCAAGCTCCAAGCCGCCGATCTCGAAAAGGCGATCACTCCGAAGACCAAGTGGTTCATTTTCAACTCGCCGTCCAACCCGACGGGTGCGGCCTATACGCATGACGAGCTGAAGGCACTGACCGACGTGCTGGTCAAGCATCCGCATGTCTGGGTGCTGACCGACGACATGTACGAGCACCTGACCTATGGCGACTTCAAGTTCGTTACACCGGTTGAAGTCGAGCCCAGCCTCTACGACCGGACGCTGACGATGAACGGCGTCTCCAAGGCTTATGCGATGACCGGCTGGCGTATCGGTTATGCTGCCGGCCCGCTCCAGCTGATCAAGGCCATGGACATGATCCAGGGCCAGCAGACCTCGGGTGCGACCTCGATCGCCCAGTGGGCGGCTGTCGAAGCGCTGAACGGCACCCAGGACTTCATTCCTGCGAACAAGAAGATCTTCGAAGGCCGCCGCGATCTCGTCGTTTCCATGCTGAACCAGGCCAAGGGTATTGTCTGCCCGGTGCCGGAGGGCGCCTTCTACGTCTACCCCTCCTGCAAAGGCCTGATCGGCAAAACGGCTCCGTCGGGCAAGGTCATCGAGACGGACGAAGATTTCGTTTCCGAGCTACTGGAAACAGAAGGCGTCGCCGTCGTTCACGGCTCTGCCTTCGGCCTCGGCCCGAATTTCCGCATTTCCTATGCAACGTCGGAAGATCTGCTTGAGGAAGCCTGCCGCCGCATCCAGCGCTTCTGCGGCGCCTGCAAGTAAGCTGTTTGCCGTCATATCGATCCAAGGCCTGCCGGTGACGGCGGGCCTTTTCTTTGCCCGGCGTTGACGATGTGGCTGCATCCTCCGGCATTGCGACTATAGCTCACATCCCGATTCAAGGCGTTGCCGCATTGAATCTGCTTCGCCTCGCAAGTCGTTGAATTCCGATTCAAATCGTGACAGGGGAGTGCTGGTGGGGCGGGTGATCGGCGGTTGCGGGCGGACGCCAAACCAACTAGATATCCGGCATCAAGTTCAATTTGCCGCTTCGGGGGGCCGGATTTTGCAGCAGAGTGCCGTCATCGTCTGTTCGGATGTCAACATGCTGCCGGCCGCCTGCTGCACCCTGCTGTCCGTCAAGCGCAATTTGGCGAAGGCCGGTGTAGAATACCTCCTTCTAGGCATCGACCTCAAGCCGAACGAGGTCGCCGAGATCGACAATTTTGGGCGGCTTCACGGGATGGCGATCAGGGTACTGCCCTATAGGACGCCGGATGCCGGCCTCCAGGCGCGGGGCCGCTGGTCGGCCGCCACGCTGGCGCGGCTCTACATGGACCGGGATATACCCGACCATATCGAGCGCCTGCTTTACCTTGACGCCGACGTACTGGCGGTTGCATCAGTCGATGAACTCTTCACCCTTGATTTTCAAGGCAGGGCGCTTGCCGCCGTCGATGACTATGTCATGGCCTTTCCCGGGAAATCAGGCGCCCGGCAGCGCAAGATCGGCGTAGGCGAGGGCGGCCGCTACTTCAATGCCGGCGTGCTGCTGTTCGACTGGTCGGCCTGTCGGGCGAAGGGGCTTTTCGCCAGGACCCGCGACATCTTCGAGGAGCGGTCGCATCTGTTCGAGAACAACGACCAGGATGCGCTGAACGTCACTTTCGACGGCGACTGGCTGGTGCTCGATCCGCGCTGGAACACGCAGACGGGGCTGCTGCCTTTCGTCGCCCAGCCGGCAATCTTCCATTTCACCGGCCGGAAAAAACCGTGGCAGGCGACCGTTCCTTGGGTGCACCGGCGGATGGCCAAGCACTATGCCGAGGATCTTCACAATACGCCCTGGGCTTCCTTCTGCAGGCAGCCGTCGATGACGGGCCGGGTGGCGGGCTTCCTCGCGCATTTGGGAAAGCAGATCGGCGGGCTGGCGCGGCTGGCACGGATGCGCGCCTATTTCAGCAACAACTAGTCGCGCGGTCAGAGCGCATCGTCCTTGGAAAGTGCATGTGAGGCGATATGGAAGCAATCCCCAGCGATAACAAGGCTATGACCGGATTTAATTCCCTGACGCCGGACGCGTGGAGGGCACTGCTATCGCGCTATTCCCATATCGTGCTCGTAGCAAACAGCGAGGCGGTCGATCTTGAGCGGCTGCGAAGCGAATTGCCGGAGACGACACTCTACGTCTTCTTCAACAAGGTCTACAAGGTGCTCGACGAGCCATTTATCGGCCATTCGATGCTGGTTGCCCGCAGCGACGTGATGGGCGCCCATATCGTCCACCGGCGCGAGGTGGCGGATGTCCTGCGCTTCTTTGGCGGCGATGATTTCCTCGGCGTCGTCAACATTCGGGTATCCGCGGAGGAAAATCTCAGCGAAAGCGGCCGCTTCGAAGGCGCTCAGGTCCGTCACCTTGATCTAGCGCAAATGCTCGTCGGCCTCTATCCGATCGGTAAGATCGCGACGAGTGGCTTTGCGGTAGCGCTGTGGCTCGCCGATCTGCAACTGCCGGCCAAGATACTGCTTTCCGGCTTCTCCGCAAAACGGAGCGAGAAGTGGAAGGTCTTCGACGTTCACGACTGGACGTTCGAGCAGATCTTCCTGCGTCTCTTTGCGCGCATGGGTTCGATCTCGATGATGGGCGGCGTCGATGCCAGCCCCTATTCGGCGCTCGCCAAACGGTTTCCTGAGGTGCCGCCGATCGAGATCGCGATGACCGCGGCGGAGGTCTTGTCGGAGAGGCTCGACAATACGAACACGCAGATCGACAGACTGATGTCAGTTACCAAATTCATCCGGTCCATCGACAATTTCTTTCGACGGTTCAAACCAAAAACCCGCAAGGAGCGTTTTCTCGAAAAATCGAAGGAATGACTGTCGTAATCCGTTGCTTACAGGTGTGGTGGCCAAGAAAGGCGTTTCCGATACCAATCAATTCATCTCTCTGTACTGGCCTTGGAGGTGGACAATGCAACAACACAACGTCCGAATTTTCGTCGGCTTCGACCCTAAGGAAGTGGTTGCCTACCACGTTCTCGTGCAGAGCATCATCGAGAAGTCGTCAATCCCGGTCGAGTTCTCGCCCATTGCACTTTCCAATCTTGGCGGGATTTTCACCCGCGAACGCAATGCGCTGCAATCGACGGAATTTTCCTTCTCGCGCTTCCTAGCGCCCTATCTCAGCGATTACCGAGGCTGGAGCCTCTTCATGGATTGCGACATGCTGATGCGTGCCGATATCGCCGAGCTTTGGGCATTGCGAGACGACCGTTACGCCATCATGTGCGTCAAACACGATTACCAGCCGAAGATCGACACCAAGTTCCTCGGCCAGACGCAGACCAAGTACGAAAAGAAGAACTGGTCGAGCTTCATCCTCTTCAATAATGACGAATGCCGCGCGCTGACGCCCGACTACGTCAATACGGCGACGGGGCTGCAACTGCATCAGTTCAAGTGGCTGGAGAACGAAGACCTCATCGGCGAATTGCCGGTGACCTGGAATTACCTCGTCAATGAATACGACTACCGCGAAGACGCCAAGAACATCCATTTCACCGATGGCGGACCGTATTTCGAGGAATACAAGAACGACGATTACGCCGAGGAATGGTTCGCAGCCCGCGAACGCCTGCTTTTCGTCCAACCGCGCGCCTAACCAGCCTGTTCTTTGCCATTCTCTGCGGGGACGGGGGCGGTCAAAGCCCGAGCGCCGTCAGCATAACGAAGGTGGCGAAGAGGATGAAATGCGTCATGCCTTCGATGGCGTTGGTCTCGCCGTCGTTGAGGTTGATCGCGGCCGCAATCAAGGTGATTGTTACCATCACCGTCTGCACCGGGGTCATCGCCATGACGAAGGGCTGGCCGGTGAAGAGGGCGATCGCCTCCATGACCGGGACCGTCAGGATTACCGTCGACAGCGAGGCGCCCATGGCGATGTTGACCGTCGCCTGCATGCGATTCCTCAGTGCCGCCCTCAAGGCGGTCAATATCTCGGGGGCGGCTGAAATCGCTGCGACGACGACGGCGGTGACCGCGATCGGCGCACCGCTGTCAAGCAGACCCTCGGTCATGAAGGCGGCCATAAACTCGGCCAGCAGGCCGATGATGACGACGCCGACGAGAATGGTGGCGATCGACAGCGCGGCCGGCTCGTCTGAGCCATGCTTGTCCGGACTTTCTTTCTTCCGTTCGGAGCGCGGGTAGCTGTAGCTGAAGAAATAGCTGTGCTTGCCGACCTGCATGCGCAAGAAAAGGCCATAGAGCGCAATCATCGCGACGATGGTGAAGGCGGAATAATAGTGCCATTTATCATGAGGCACGAATTCCGGCACGATCATCGAGATACCCATGGCGGTGAGGATCATCACGCCGTAGGTCTTGCCCGAATTGTCGTTATAGGGCTGTTCTCCATGCTTGAGGCCGCCGAGCAGTGCGGCGAGACCCAGAATGCCGTTGATATCGAGCATCAACGCCGAATAGATCGTGTCGCGCACCAATGTCGGCGAACTTTCTCCGCTCATCATGATGGCTAGGATGATGACCTCGACGGCGACGGCCGACAGCGTCAGGATCATCGTGCCATAGGGGTCGCCGACCTTGAGGGCGAGCAGTTCGGCGTGATGAGCAACGCGGATCGAGGCGAGAACGATGGTGCCGACCAGGGCGGCGGCGGCGATCAGCGCGATGCCGCGCCCCATCCCGATCACCGCATGTTCCAAGAAATAGGCGGTCGCTGCAACGGCAAGTGCAGCGACCAGAAATTTCTCTTCTCTTAAGCGTGAGGCAATCGCCAAGTTTCAGCTCCTGTCCCGATTCATGCGTTTTATCTAAGCCGCTGATTTCGCATATCAAGGAAGCCGTGATCCGGTGCCATTTGCAGTCTTCGGCGTTTAATGGAATACTGAACACAATCGGGGCCGGAAAGCAGATCGCGGCGCCCTCGAATTCTCGTCACGCGGCCGCGATGATCCGGACCCTGTCCGGAAGCGTGCGAATGCGCAACAAGAAGGATGAGGAGACGGATGCATGATCAAGGTGGTCTATGAAGTCGTGCCGCATGACGGCGGCTGGGCCTACAGGCTGGGAGGCGTCTACTCCGAAGCATTCCCGACCCATGCCGAGGCGCTCGAAGCTGCGCGCATCGTCGCGGCCGAACAGCAGGTCGGCGGCGATTCCGCCGAGATCAGCTGGCAGGACGAAAACGGCAAGTGGCATGAGGAATATGCCGAGGGCGGCGATCGGCCGGAAACCGAGGTGGTGGACGGCCAGTGGAAGGGCCGCGCGGCCGAGGCCACGCAAGGCATTTGATGTTAGCGATCGTCCGCCAATTCCCGCGCGACGATCGCGTCGACGAATTCGCGCTTATGCGCGGTATAGCCGTCGCCGTCCATCCTGAATTCGCCCGCTAGTCTGCGTTTCAGTGCGGCATATTCGGCCGCAGCCTCGGGATGCCCGATGAGATGATCCCGGAAAGCCAGCCTGTTTCGATGCGTGCCATTGCCCGCAGGACAAAGGTAGACCCGCTCCCGCGGCACCAAACCTCTCGATAAAAACGCCCAGACCTCGTCGTCGTAACGATTGCCGCGCGGTTCGTAACCTTCTGCCAGAAGCACATCGGTGGCAGCCTCGATATGCCCGAGGCCGGGAAGAACGATGTCGATATCGATCAGCGGCTTGGCGGTCATCCCTGATATGGAGGTGCTGCCGATGTGATCGATGGAGAGCGCCTGCGGCAGCAAGAGGAGTAGCTTGTCGCGGATGCGCCGGAACGCGTGCGGCCATTGCGGATCGTAGGGCACGAGTTCAACCGGATCGTGGCTCATCATTTTCTTCCGCTGCAGCGCCGCGCATCCGACAGGACAGGTTTCGGATGCTCTCTTGCGCTGAAATTTGCGCATGATTCGCTTCGAAAATCGATTGCGGATTTCGAAGTTAAGCGCTGGTCGAATATCGGTGATAGTCCTGAAGCCCCTTGACCAGTGCGTCGAAGGCGGCGCGGCAGCGCGGCGAGGTCTTCAGGCTCTCATGCATCGCCACCCACGTGCCGAGCGGGATCCTGAACGCGTCGGGCAGAAGATGAACCAGGTCGGGATCCTGCCGCGCCAGCCCTGTCTGGCAGATGCCGATGCCGATGCCGGCGCGGATCGCCGAAAGCTGGGCAAGATTGCTATCGGTTCTATAGGAGAAGTTGATGCCCGGCACTTCATAGCGTTTCGTTACCATGCGGACATAGGCCGTCTGCCGGTCGAAGCCGATGAGCCGGTGGTTTGCGATCTCAGCCAGGGTTTGCGGAATGCCATGTTGTTCGAGATAGCGGCGGTGAGCGTGGAAACCGAGCGGGATATCGCCGATGCGGCGCACGACGAGCGCACCTTGCTTCGGCTC
The DNA here is from genome assembly GCF_002914525.1 of Rhizobium hidalgonense. Classification (GTDB taxonomy): domain Bacteria; phylum Pseudomonadota; class Alphaproteobacteria; order Rhizobiales; family Rhizobiaceae; genus Rhizobium; species Rhizobium hidalgonense. The sequence continues at coordinate 125,619 of NZ_LODW01000042.1, forward strand.
GGCCATGCGCACGGCGATATCGGCCTCGCGGTTCACCAGATCCTCAATCGCATCGGAAGCCGAGAGCTCGATCTGGAGTTCGGGATAGGTCTCCTGCAACGGTCCGAGAATTCCGGGCAGCACTTCGACGGCGATGACCTCGCTGGCGCTGACCCTGACGGTTCCGGCGACGCGCTGGCGCTCACCGGATGCGGTGCGCAAAAGAGCGGCGGTCGTTGCCGCCAGCGTCTCGGCATAGGGCTTCAGCGCCAATGCGGCGTCGGTCGGCAGCAACCCGTTCGGGGATCGGGTGAAGAGTTCGGCGCCGATTGCCATTTCCAGTGCGTCGACATGTCGGCCTATCGTCGGCTGCGTCAACCCCAACTCGCGGGCGGCGGCCGAAAGCGACCCTTGCTGGAGCACGGTCAGGAAACTGCGGTAGAAATCCCAGTTCGGTTCAATGTTCATATATTTTTGTATAGCTGATGCATTTATTTCGTCAATTTTGTTTATTCCGGGCCGGTGGCATAGTCCCTCCAGTCAAGCGAAGGAGATGATTGTCATGAGCAGCGAAATGAAGACGACGGCGCTCGTTCTTGGCGCCACGGGCGGTATCGGCGGCGCAGTTGCCCGCAAGCTCTCGGCGCGTGGCTGGCGCATCCGGGCGCTCAACCGTGATGCGCTCAAGGCGTCGAGGTCCGAGCCGGCATTCGAATGGGTGCAGGGCGATGCGATGAATGCCGGTGACGTGTTGAGGGCGGCTGAAGGCGTCAACTTGATCGTCCACGCCGTCAATCCGCCCGGCTACCGCAATTGGGAAACGCTGGTGCTGCCGATGTTGGACAATAGCATCGCCGCTGCCAGAACCGTCGGCGCGCGCATCGTACTGCCTGGAAACGTCTACAATTTCGGCCCCGATGCCCTGCCGGCGCTGACGGAGGAAAGCCCGCAGCATCCGCTGACGAAGAAGGGGGCGGTCCGCGTCGAGATGGAGAAACGGCTGGAGGCGGGGTCGCAGGCCGGTGTTGGCGCGATCATCCTCAGGGCCGGAGATTTCTTCGGCCCGGGTGCAACGGCCAATAGCTGGTTCTCATCGGGGTTGGTGACGCCGGGCAAGCCGATCGGCACAATCAAGAATCCGGGGCGGCGCGGCATCGGCCATCAATGGACCTATCTGCCCGATATGGCGGAAACCGTTGCCCAGCTTATCGACCGGGCTGAGCGGCTGCCATCCTTTGCCGTCTATCATATGGATGGTTTCTGGGATGCGGATGGCATGCAGATGGCGGAAGCAATCAAGCGCGTTGCCGGCGGTAAGGCGAAGATCGGGCGATTTCCCTGGTGGATCGTGCCGCTCGCCGCGCCTTTCGTTCCGATCATGCGGGAGCTCAAGGAAATGCGCTATCTCTGGAAGGTCCCGCTCAGAATGAGCAACGCCAAGCTTGTGAGCGAACTCGGCAAGGAACCGCAGACGCCGATCGACGAGGCGGTCAGGGCTTCGCTTGTGGCGCTCGGCTGCCTGCCCGAACAGCATCGCGACGCGGCGGTTGCCTTCATCGGTCATTCGCTGCAGAAGGCGCGTTAAGCGGCAAGTTCGGCGAGTGCCATCCGGGCAACCGTCAAGGCCGTCTCGGCCTGCTCGACGTTCGGATCGCCGAGGAACCACGCGGCGGAAAGGCCGGAATAGGCGGCGATCCATTGCAGCAGCTGCCTCGGTTCCAGCCGGGCCTCGGCAGAGACGACGGCGAGTTGGCGGCGGAAGCGGGTGGGGTCGGTAATTGTCGGCAGTTCCTCATTGGCGAAGATGTTTGCGAAGTCGAAACCGCGCTCGCCATGGAGCCGCTTCGGATCTATCGCCAGCCAGCCGCGCTCCTCGAAATCGAGAATGTTGCCGTGGTGGATGTCGCCGTGGAGGACGGAGGGGTCCTGTGGATCGGCAAGGAGCGCATTGGCGACCGCCGAGCAGTCGGCAAGCGTGCCGCCATGTTTTTTGGCTTCTGGTTCCAGATCGCGAAACCAGCGGCTGAGGGGTATGGGATCGGGAAGCGGTTTTTCGCGCGGCGCATGCAGCCGTGCAGCCGTCCGGCAGAGGATGCGGCTTGCCTCATCGTCTTCGCCGTTCATCGCCATGGCAAGCAGCGAGCGTTCTCCCATCGCCCGTTCCAGGAGCACCGCGTCGCCCTCATGGGCGTAGACATGGGCTGCGCCGTCGCCATCCCACCATTGCATCAACAGCGCCCCATATCGTTCGTCGATATCGGCGGCGACTTTCAGCATGGCGGGCTTGTCCTGCCAGAGAACCGGAAGCAGGTGGCTCGAATGGGTGATGATGGGCTCGCCGTCTGATATGAGCGACCAGCGATCGAAATAGGGAGCGAACATTGAGCACAGCCTACAAAGATGCGAGGGAAATGGAAATCCCGCCTTTCGGCGGGATTTCGCGGCTCGCATCCGAAAGGCTCAGGCGACCTTTTCGAGGACGGGATAGTCGAGATAACCCTTGGCGGTGCCGCCATAGAAGGTCGATTGGTCGGGCGTGTTAAGCGGCAGGTTCTTCGCCAGCCGTTCGACGAGATCGGGATTGGCAATGAAGGGTTTGCCGAAGGCGACGAGGTCAGCACGGCCGCTTTCGACAGCGTCGATCGCGAGATCGCGGTCGTAACCGTTATTGACCATCCAGTTGGCTTTGCCGCCGGCCTTTTCATAGGCCTGGCGCAGCGCCCTGTAATCGAAGGAGGGGTTGTCGCCATGGCGGTAGTCACGCTCACCGCCGGTCTGGCCTTCAATCACGTGGAGATAAGCGAGGCCGTATCTGGCCAGTCCCTCGACGACATGGGTAAAGGTCGCCTGCGGATTGGAATCATAGCTTTCACCCGACGGCGTCACCGGTGAGATGCGGATCGCGGTGCGGCCTGCGCCGACCTCCTTAACAATGGCATCGACGACTTCGAAGGTCAGGCGGGTGCGGTTTTCGACCGAGCCGCCATATTGGTCGGTGCGGTCGTTGACGCCATCGCGAATGAACTGATCGAGCAGATAGCCGTTGGCGCCGTGGATTTCGACACCGTCGAAGCCGGCATCAATGGCGGCGCGGGCAGCCTTGCGGTAATCCTCGATAATGCCGGGGATTTCAGCGGTTTCGAGCGCGCGCGGCTCTGAAGTGTCGGCAAAGCTGCCGCTGCCGTCGCCATTGACCAGATAGGTTTTGGCCTTGGCAACCCGGTCGGTCGAGGAGACCGGCTTGCCGCCATCCGGCTGCAGCGTCGTGTGCGAGATGCGGCCGACATGCCACATCTGGACGACGATCCTGCCGCCGGCTGCGTGGACGGCGTCGGTCACGCGCTTCCAGCCGTCGAGAGCCTCTTTGCTGTAGAGGCCGGGCACGTCGGCATAACCCTGGCCCTGATGGGTGATCGCTGTCGCTTCGGTGATGATCAGGCCTGCCGTGGCGCGCTGGCGGTAATATTCGACATTGAGGTCGTTCGGGATCGCGCCCGGCGAACGGTTGCGGGTAAGCGGCGCCATGACGATGCGGTTCTTGACTGCGATGTCGCCGATCTTGGTGGGTTCGAAAAGCTTGGCCATGATGGTCCTTTCTTTGCGGGAGGATCACTCGGCGGGGGCAAGCGCGGCTCGGCCCCTGGCAGAGAGATAGGTGAGCGTTGTCGCGCCAAGGCCGATGAGAGCCATCAGGGCTGCGGCGAGCGGAACGCGGGTGAGATCGAAGCCGGCTTCGATGACCAGGCCGCCCGCCCAGGCGCCGAGTGCATTGCCGGTGTTGAAGGCGCCGATGTTGATTGTTGAAACCAGGTTCGGGGCGTCCTTTCCGAAGCCGACGACGCCGACTTGGAGCGCCGGCACGGCGGCAAAGTTTGCGAGTGCCCAGAGGAAAAGCGTGATTTCCGCCGGGATGAAGAAGCGGCTCGTAAAGCTGAAGGCAATCGAGGTGAGGGCGATCGCGACGAAGACGCCGGCAAGCGTTGCGCCAAGGCGCCAGTCTGCCAGTTTGCCGCCGACGAGATTGCCGATGGTCAGGCCGAGGCCGATCAGGAACAGCGTCCAGGTGACGCCTTCCGGCGAAACGCCGGTGACGTCACGCAAGAGCGGAGCAATATAAGTGAAGAGCGCAAACATCGAAGCGGCGAAGAAGACGGTGGTGGACAGCGCCAGCCACAGGCCGCCGTTTCTGAGTGCCGCGATCTCGCGCAAGATTCTGCCGTTTTCCTGCTGCTTATCCCGGGGCAGGATGGCAATCAGGCCGAGAATGGTCACGACGCCGATGACGGTGACGACGCCAAAGGTGGCGCGCCAGCCATAGGCCTGGCCGATCGCCGTGCCAATCGGCACGCCGAGGACATTGGCCAGTGTCAGGCCGGTGAACATCAGTGCGACGGCCCGGGCCTTGCGGTCTTCGGTGACGAGGCCGGAGGCGACGACCGAACCAATGCCGAAGAAGGCGCCATGACACAGCGCGGTCACGACACGGGCGATCATCAGCACCCAATAGTCGCTCGCCAGAGCGCACAGCAGGTTGCCGGCGATGAAGAAGGCCATCAGCGCAATCAGCGCGGTCCGGCGCTTCAGCTTCGCGGTCGATATGGCCATTAACGGGGCGCCGATCGCGACCGCCAGCGCATAACCGGTCACCAGCCAGCCGGCTTGCGGGATGGTGACCGAGAGGTCGGCGGCGACCTCCGGCAGCAGACCCATGATGACGAATTCCGTTGTGCCTATCGCAAAAGAGCTCAAGGCAAGGACGAGAAGGGCGAGGGGCATTCTAGAGATCCTGTGTCAGCTGCTTGAGGAAAGCAGCAATCATTTCTTCGTTGCGCTTGTAGAAGATCCATTGGCCGACGCGTTTGGTGGTGACGAGGCCGGCGCGCTGCAGGGTTCCGAGATGGGCAGAGACGGTGGACTGCGATAGGCCGCAGCGCTCGAACTGGCTGGCGCAGACGCCCATCTCGAAGGGATGCTCCTGCGTGGGGAAATGTTCTTCGGGATTTTTCAGCCAGCTCAAAATGTCCATCCGGGTGGGATGGGCGAGGGCCTTCATGATCTCGTCTTTGTCCATCGTTGTTTACCGAACTATAAATCGTGTTTTGTCGATATATTGATCGCCGGATGGCGATATGCAAATCACGGAGACGTGAGGCCGCGGCTTTTGGCGATTGGGCAAATTTTGGGCAAAAAAAGAGGGCCACTGGAAAACCAGGGCCCTTTGAATTGTGAAGGTCAAAACCTCCAGAGGGGAACAGCTAATGCGGTGGTACTGGGAGAGAAACCACGAAATGCATCAGCTGGATTGGATATGGTGCTTCCTTAGGCAGGTTTCAATGCTTTTTTGTGCATGCCTGCTATGCGCCGCACAATTTTTTTGCGGTGCGGCATTTCCCGTCGACCCAAGGCAAAAAAAGAGGGCCGCTGGAAAACCAGGGCCCTTTTAAGTGTGAAGGTCAAAAACCTCCAGAGGGGAACAGCTAATGCGGTGGAACTGGGAGGAAAAGCCACCATGTGCATCAGCTATGTGCGATATGGTGGTTTAATGGGCAAACGGCAACCCTCATTTGTGCATGCCAGTCATGCACTCACCGCATAGTATGGAAAGCATTCCATAAAACTGGCTTAAAAATTCCAGTTTCTCGCCTTGCTGACGATGAAATCACGAAAAGCTTTCAGCTTGGCGGCGTTCTTGATCTCGTCCGGATAGCAAAAATAGGTGTCGAAAGAGGGGACGTCGGCATTGATCGCCAGCTGAATCAGGCCTGGATCGCGGCCGACGATGTAATCCGGCAGGCAGGCGACGCCGATTCCGAGCAGCGCGGCGCGCTTGATCGAAGTCTGGCTGTTGATCTGCAGATGCGGGATGCGTTTGTTGTCCGATGAGCGGCCGGCGACCTCAAGCCAGTTAACATCGAGCAGATAGCTCGGCGCCGGCTCGCCGAAGGTGATGATTCGATGACTGTCGAGATCCTCTATCTTCTGTGGCTCGCCATGGCGGTTGATGTAGGAGGGAGCGGCATAGACGTGCATGTGCACGGTGAAGAGCTTGCGCTGGATGAGGTCGGACTGCTGCGGCTGGCGCAGTCGGATTGCGCAGTCGGCATGGCGCATGTTCACATCCACTTCCTCATTGTCGAGGATCAGCTGGATCTGCACATCGGGATAAAGCTGGAGGAATTCCTGGATCTTGTCGGTCAGCCAGCCCTGGCCGAGGCCGACCGTGGTGGTGACGCGCAGCTTGCCGGACGGCGTCTCATTCGTCTCGGTGAGCTGCATCTTCACGGTTTCGAGCTTTAGCAGCACGTCATGGGCGGTGCGGTAAAGCAGTTCGCCCTGTTCCGTCAGGATCAGGCCGCGCGCGTGGCGGTGAAACAGCTTGGTGCCGACATCCTGCTCCAGCGCGCTGACCTGGCGGCTGATGGCGGATTGGGACAGATGCAGTTTGTCCGCCGCATGCGTAAACGAGCCCGCCTCGGCAGCTGCGTGAAAGATGCGCAGCTTGTCCCAATCCAATGGCATTCCCCCACCCCTCATGCCGATCTTACTCCGCGGCCACGGCGACGGGCATGTGGCCCGTCAGGTATCGCTCGGCTTCAAGCGCTGCCATGCACCCCAGGCCGGCGGCAGTGATCGCCTGGCGGAATGTATCGTCGGTCACGTCGCCGGCGGCATAGACCCCCTCCAGACTGGTCGCGGTCGAATCCGGCGCCGTCCAAAGATAGCCATTGTCCTTCAGCTTCAATTTGTCCTTGAATAGCTCGGTGGCCGGCGCATGGCCGATGGCGACGAAGACGCCGTCGATCGGCATCTCGGTGATCGCCCCGGTTCTGACGTCGCGCAGGCGCGCGCCAGTCACGGATTGCGGCATTGGCGGCTTGGCCGGCGTGCCGGTGATTTCGGCAATTTCGCTGTTCCACAGCAGCTTGACGTTTTCCTTGGCGAACAGGCGCTCCTGCAGGATCTTCTCAGCCCGGAAGAAATCGCGGCGATGCACCAATGTGACCGACTTGGCGATGTTGGAGAGATAGAGGGCTTCCTCGACGGCGCTGTTGCCACCGCCGACCACGATCACATCCTTGTTGCGATAGAAGAAACCGTCGCAGGTGGCGCAGGCCGAAACGCCAAAACCCTGGAAATGCTGCTCGCTCTCGATGCCGAGCCACTTGGCCTTGGCGCCGGTAGCGATGATCAGCGTATCAGCGGTCCAGACCTGGCCGCTGTCGGTGCGGGCGACGAAGGGACGCTGGTTCATGTCGACTTCGGTCACGAGGTCGTTGACGATCTCAGCGCCGACATGTTTGGCCTGCTGCAGCATCTGTTCCATCAGCCAGGGACCCTGGATCGGATCGGCAAAGCCCGGATAATTTTCGACATCGGTGGTAATCATCAACTGGCCGCCCTGTTCGAGACCGGCGATCAGAACCGGCTTCAGCATGGCGCGCGCGGCATAGACCGCGGCGGTATAGCCTGCGGGTCCGGAACCGATGATGAGCACCTTGGTGTGGCGGGCGGGCATGTCATTTCCTTTCGACTGGGCAGGAGGCGGCGGCTCAGTGGCGATTGCGCCGTTCGCGGTCCACGCGCCATTTATGAACGTCCAATGCTTTTATTCAAGGGCAGCCTTGCGTTACCAACAAGGCAAATCACCCGGATGTGCAAGAATCCGTCATCGGCGTGAAACATTCTTGCGTATTCCGCGGCTTTATATAGAAGCTCCCCGCGGAGAATTAAAGAAAGGCAATGATGTGGGTCGCGCCGAGCTCGACGTCATCGACATAAAGATCCTCCGGGAGCTGCAGGCCGACGGCCGCATGACCAATGTGGAGCTTGCCGATCGCGTCGGCATCTCGGCGCCGCCCTGCCTGCGCCGGGTGCGAAAGCTCGAGGAAGCCGGCATCATCGAGGGCTACCACGCGATGCTGAACAGCCCGAGGCTGGGCTTCGATCTGGTCGCTTTCTGCATGGTCGGCCTCAAACACCAGTCGGAAGGCAATCTCAAATCATTCGCCGCCGCCACCACCGAGTGGCCGCTGGTGCGCCAGGCCTGGATGGTCTCGGGCGACAGCGATTTCCTGTTGCATTGCGTGGCCGAAAATCTCACCCACTTCCAGGATTTCGTCATCGAGGTGCTGACGGCGAACGAACATGTCGATACCGTGCGCACCATGCTGACGATCCGCCAGGTGAAGAAGCTCGGATTGGTGGAAGTTTAAAGCCGGTTACTTTCGCTGAATATAGCCGCCGCGGTTGATGCCGTGGCGCTGGAGCTTGTCGTAAAAGGTCTTTCTCGGAATGCCGAGCGCCTCGATCGTGCGGCGCACGTCGCCGTCATTGGCCGCCAGCGCATCGCGAATGATCTCTGCCTCGTAGCTTTCCAGCCGTTCGGGCAGCGTACCGCCCATCGGCTGCGGGGGAAGGGAGGCCGCTCCGCCGCCTTCCACACCCAGCACCACGCGTTCGGCATAATGAGAGAGTTCGCGGACATTGCCCGGCCATGCATGCGAGGCAAGGTGGCGGCGCACCTCGGGCGAAAGCTCAGGCACATCGCGGCGGAACCGCTCGGCGGCGCGGGCTGCGAAGTGGGAAAACAGCAGCGGAATATCGTCGCGTCGCTCCCGAAGCGGCGGAATGGAGATCGTCACCACATTCAGCCGGTAATAGAGATCCTCGCGAAAATCACCGCGCAGTTCGGGATCGCCGAGGTCGATCTTGGCGGCTGCGACGACGCGAAGATCGACCGGGCGTACCTCGTTGGTGCCAAGCGGGGTGATTTCACGCATTTCCAGCACCCTTAGCATCTTGACCTGGGTGGCGACAGGCATGCTCTCGATCTCGTCAAGGAAAAGCGTGCCGCCGCTAGCATGTTCGATGCGGCCGGTGCGGCGCTTCTGGGCGCCGGTAAACGCGCCGGCCTCGTGGCCGAATAACTCACTTTCGATCACGGTTTCGGGGAGCGCCCCGCAGTTCAGCGCCACGAAATTGCCCTTCCGGCGATGGCTCCATTGATGCAGGATCTGCGCGACCACTTCCTTGCCGCTGCCGGTTTCGCCGGCAACGAGCACGTCCACGTCGGTATCGGCGATGTGGCGAAGAATGTTTCTCAAGTTTTCCATGACCGGCGTCTGGCCGATCAGCGGCGAATTTTCTTGCGCGTCTTCGGCAGCTTTGCGCAGCATGCGGTTTTCCAGGATGAGCTGCCGCTTCTCGCTGGCGCGACGCACGCTCTGGACGAGCCGATCAGCCGCAAAGGGTTTGGCGATGAAATCATAGGCGCCGTCCTGGATGGCCCGGACGGCCATTGGGATATCACCGTGGCCGGTCATCAGGATCACCGGCAGGTCGGCATCCATGCCCTTGAGCGTGGCGAACAACTGCAACCCGTCGATCTCCGGCATGCGGATATCGGTGACGACGGGGCCGGCAAAGTCCATCGGCAGGTCGGCCAGCGCGGCCTTGGCGCAGTCATAGGCCGACACCGAAAATCCGGCGAGTTCGAGCGTCTGGGCCGTGGCGCGGCGCAAATCCTTGTCGTCGTCGATCAGCGCAACGGGCATCGGAGTGGCCATGATCTCAAACTTTCTTCAGATGAACCATGAATCGGGTACCCCTGTCGTCGCTCTCAACCTCCATCCGGCCGCCGTAGTCGCCGACGATATCCTTGGAGATGACCAGCCCCAGGCCGAGACCGCTTTCCTTCGAAGTGTTGAACGGCGTGAATAGGCCCTTGCGGATCTCGGGGGAAATGCCCGGGCCGTTGTCGGCGACCGTCAGGGTCACCATCTCCACATCGATTGATATCCTGACCTCGACGCGCGCCTCATCGGCCTTCGGCGCCACCGCTTCGAGCGCATTCTGAAGCAGATTGATGAGCACCTGCTCGAGACGGATCCGGTTTCCCATGACCTGCAGTTCGGCCGGCGGCAGGGCGATGTCGAGCGTATCCATGCGGCCGGCAAACCGGCTGCGCAACAGCATCACCGCGCCTTCGATGACGTCTTTCAATCCCGTCGGTTCGGCGTTGCCGCGGCCCTTTCGGGCAAAGGTCTTCAACTCCTCGGTGATCGAGCCGATGCGTTCTGTCAGCGCCGCGATGCTTTCGAGATTTTCACCGGCAGGCGCCGTCTGGCCGCGATCGAGGAAGGTGCGGGCATTATCCGCATAGGCGCGGATGGTTGCGACCGGCTGATTGATCTCATGGGCGACGCCGGCGGCCACCTGACCGAGGATTGCCAGCCGGTTGGCCTGCACAAGATCCTGCTGCACCGCCTGCAGCTTCTGCTCCGTGCTTCTGTGACCCGTGATTTCCGCCTGCAGCCGGTCGCGGGCCTGGCTGAGATCCAGGGTCCGCTCGGCCACGCGCCGTTCCAGTTCCTCTCGCGCCTGCTGTTGCCTGAAAATTTTGAGGGTGACCACCTGGCGGCGGCGCAATAGGAAGGCTGCGACTGACAACAGGGGCAGAAGCATGAGCAATGCCAGCATTCGGGCTTCGCGAATGCCGGCATCAACGGACGGCCCCAGCGCCACTAGGTGCTGCAAATGCCATGCTGTGGCGGGAACCGGCATCCCGACATCGAGAAACCTGGTTTTCCCGGCGCCGCCCGGCATGACGATCTCGACGACATCGAGCCTGTCGCCGAGGCTCCGGACCGTATCGAGCGGCAGCGGCTGAAGCGGCGCATCGCCGAATTGCAGGCTTTCGCGGATCGCCGTCAGCCGGTCGTCGGCGATCCGGCCGATCGTCATGAACCGCCACGAGGGAATGCTGGTGATGAGGACGATGCCGCGATCGTCGATGACGTAGGACGGCGCGTCCGAGGCATTCCAATCCGCCTCGACGTCGTCGAATTCAACCTTGACCACGACGACGCCCAGCAGCCCGCTGCTGCCTGATATCCGCTCGGAAATATAGAGGCCGGGTTTCTTGCTGACGGTGCCGAGCGCGAAGTGCTCGGCCTGTCCTTGCGCGACCGCCCCCTGAAAATATTCCCGGAAGCGGTAGTCATTGCCGACGAAGCTCGTCGGTTCGTGCCAGTTGCTGGCCGAAACCGCCATGCCGTCCTTGTCGATGACATAGATGACCGCAGCCTTCGTACCCGCCGCCAGCGTCTCCAGCTTCTGACTGAGGCGCTCGAAGGTCCCCGCATCGTTTCCCGCCAGTGCCGCGGTGAGTGCCGCGTCCTGCGACAGCACGAAGGGCAGCGCCCGGTATTTTTCGAGAACTGTGCGCAGCAATGCCGCATTCAGCCTTGCATCCGTGCGCGCCTGCTCTTCGAGGGCGGTCTCGGCCCGGTAGCGGCCGATTTCGCCGCCGGCCCACAGGCTTGCTGCGACGGCGACAAGCGCGATTGCCGCAAAGGCCCACCACATCCGGCGGATGCGGTGCTGCAGGGGCAGGGAAGACCACAGCGGCGATAGGGACAAGGACATGGCGGATTTGTGCATTTTTCTGCACGGTATGCAAATGGATTTGTGCGGATTTCCGCATTCCTCAGCGAGCTGCTGACGACGTCTGAAGGTTTTTATTTAGTAAAATCAATTGTTTAATGTGGATCGCCGAAACTGGCACGGTGATTGCGGGGGAGATGGCAACAACGGCTGAGCTGTTGGAGTGAAGCGAACGGCTCGGGAGGCCGGAGTTCTTTCCGGACGGGCCCTTAGGAGGATAACATGATCGCAGCACCATTCGATGCAGTCGCAGACAGCAAGGGCAAGAAGCCCTTTTATTCCCATCTTTACGTCCAGGTTCTCGCGGCCATCGCCGCCGGCATCCTGCTCGGCCATTTCTACCCCGAACTCGGCGCGCAATTGAAGCCGCTCGGCGATGCCTTCATCAAGCTCGTCAAGATGATCATTGCGCCGGTCATCTTCCTGACGGTTGCGACCGGCATTGCCGGCATGAGCGACCTGAAAAAGGTCGGCCGCGTCGCCGGCAAGGCGATGCTTTACTTCCTGACCTTCTCGACGCTGGCGCTCGTCATCGGCATGATCGTCGCCAATGTCGTTCAGCCCGGCGCCGGCATGAATATCGATCCGGCTTCGCTCGATCCTACCGCGGTGGCCAGCTATGCCTCGAAGGCTCATGAGCAGAGCATCGTCGGCTTCCTCACCAACATCATCCCGACGACGATCGTCGGCGCCTTTGCCGATGGCGACATTCTGCAGGTGCTGTTCTTCTCGGTGCTGTTCGGCATCGCGCTCGCCATGGTCGGCGAAAAGGGCGAACAGGTGGTCGGCTTCCTCAATGCCCTGACGGCTCCGGTCTTCAAGCTGGTCGCCATCCTGATGAAAGCCGCCCCGATCGGCGCTTTCGGCGCCATGGCCTTCACCATCGGCAAGTATGGCATCGGATCAATTGCCAATCTCGCCATGCTGATCGGCACCTTCTACATCACTTCGCTGCTCTTCGTCCTCGTCGTTCTCGGCGCCGTCGCCCGCTACAACGGCTTCTCGATCCTGGCGCTGCTGCGCTACATCAAGGAAGAGCTGCTCCTGGTTCTCGGCACCTCGTCTTCGGAGGCCGCACTTCCCGGGCTGATGAACAAGATGGAAAAGGCCGGCTGCAAACGCTCGGTCGTTGGCCTCGTCATCCCCACAGGCTATTCCTTCAATCTCGACGGCACCAACATCTACATGACGCTGGCGGCGCTGTTCATTGCCCAAGCAACCGGCATCAATCTCTCCTGGGGCGACCAAATCCTGCTGCTGCTGGTGGCGATGCTGAGCTCCAAGGGTGCCGCTGGCATCACCGGCGCTGGCTTCATCACGCTGGCCGCAACGCTCTCCGTCGTGCCCTCTGTGCCGGTCGCCGGCATGGCGCTCATCCTCGGCATCGACCGCTTCATGTCGGAATGCCGGGCGCTGACCAACCTCGTCGGCAATGCGGTCGCGACGATCGTTGTCGCGCGCTGGGAAAACGAGCTGGATACGGCCCAGCTTGCCAGAGCGCTGGGCGGCCAGGCAGAAGAGGGCGCTCCGGCTGCCGGGCTTCAGCCGGCGGAGTAATCGGCCGGATTGGTCATCATTAAGAAATCTTGCGGCGGCTCGTTCCGAAACGGGCCGCTTCTCTTTTCGGCGTTAGCCGCGGTTGTCGCTGAGAAGCCTGGTGTAAACGGCGCCGATCGCGTTTGCTTCTTTTTCCAGCGCAAAATTTGCCCTGACATGCCGCAGCGCATTCTCGCCATGCGCAATCGCCAGCGCGGGCTCTGCGATATAGGGGGCGATTGCCCGCGTCAGCGCCTCGCCGTCGCCGGCGACGACGACCGCGCCGGTCTCGCCCTCGGCGATCAGTTCGGCATAGGCCCCCGCATCCGATGCCACCACGGCGGTCCGCGAGGCCATGGCTTCGAGTGGCGTCAGGCCGAAACCCTCGTTACGGGAAGGGGCGACGTAAAGCGTCAGGCGGCGATACCAGACCTTGATATCGGGCACTTCGCCAAGGAAGACGATACGGTCACCGAGCCCGGCGGCGGCGACATCGGCCTTGAGCTTTTCGCCGAAGGCAGCGTGCTCGGCCGTCACGCGGCCGGAGACGACCGCCGTCCATTCCGGGTGCTGCGGCAGCAATTCGATCATTGCTTGGACGAAAAGATCGGTGCCCTTCTGATGGCGTACGCGGCCGAAACAGCCGACGAGATAGCGGCCGGGCAGACCGCTGGCGGCAATGCCGTCCTCTGCGGTTTCCGGTGGGTGGAACAGGGAAAGGTCGACGCCGTGCTGGATGACCGTATGCGGCACCTCAAGGAACGAACCGGAACGGTCGCTGGTTGCGATCACCGCGTCCATGCGGCGGATCAGCCATTTCGTATAGGCAGTGTGGCGGCGTTGCGCGGCCGAGGTGAAAAGCAGCTTTAATGGCATGCGCAGGAGATGGCGAAGCAGGATGCCGACGGCCATCTCATTGTTGCGGCGGGCGTGCCAGACACGCTGGCGCCGGCGCGCCGGCGGACGCCAGAGGCCGGCGAGCTGCGGCCACTTCAGTTCCGGCAGACCCTGCGGCAAGCCGGGGCCAAGCGTGGCGATCCTGAAACCGAGGCGGACCTGGCATGGGATGAGCTGGATGATGGTCGACGTGACGCCGGAGAGCCGGCGCTTGAAATTGGGCGCGATGATCTCGACGTCACGAATGTCCGGCAATGGATGGATCTCTGGTGGGCGATCAGCCCCAGGAAACCTGGAGGATTTCGTAGGCCTTGGAACCACCGGGCGCATTGACCTCGATGGAATCGCCAACTTCCTTGCCGATCAGCGCGCGGGCGATCGGCGAGGAAATGGAGATGCGGCCGGCCTTGACGTCGGCTTCCTGGTCGCCGACGATCTGATAGGTCTTTTCTTCCTCGGTGTCCTCGTCGACAAGCTTCACCTTGGCGCCGAACTTGATCTTGTCGCCCGACATCTTGGTGAGATCGATGACCTCGGCGCGCGCCGTCAGGTCTTCCAGCTCGCTGATGCGGCCTTCATTGTGGCTCTGGGCTTCCTTGGCGGCGTGGTATTCGGCGTTTTCGGAAAGGTCGCCATGAGCACGGGCTTCGGCGATCGCCTCGATGATTCGCGGGCGCTCCTCCTGCTGACGCCAGCGCAGTTCTTCCTGCAGCTTGACGAAACCACCCGGTGTCATCGGTACCTTTTCAACCATTTCTCTGTCCTTCACTCCTTATGTTCGCGCAATCAGGCGCGGACACAAAAGAAAACAGGTCCCGAAGGGGAGCTTCGGAACCGTGCCACAATTCTAGTTAAGTGCTTATAGCAGATCGGCAAGGCCGATTTCCAGAAAATTCGCATAGACGAAACGCAAGCCGCCGCAATAGCGGGTCGCGCGCCGTAAAAATGGGCAAAGGCGGGATCGCCGTGATTGACTTTGCGGTGCGGAACATATAGTGAACACACTAATGAAGAAGTCGCTAACAGAACGCTTGGCCATCCTTTCCGACGCCGCCAAATATGACGCTTCCTGCGCCTCCAGTGGCACGGTGAAACGTGATTCCGGCGCAAGCGGCGGGCTCGGCTCGACCGAGGGGTCCGGCATCTGTCATGCCTATGCGCCGGATGGGCGGTGCATTTCGCTTCTCAAAATATTGCTGACGAATTTCTGCATTTACGACTGCGCCTATTGCGTCAATCGTTCGTCGAGCAATGTCGAACGGGCGCGTTTTACGCCGGAAGAAGTGGTCTGGTTGACGCTGGAATTCTATCGCCGCAACTATATCGAAGGGCTGTTCCTATCCTCGGGCATTATTCGCTCGTCCGATTACACGATGGAAGAGATGGTCCGCATCGTCCGCGAATTGCGGGTGACGCATAATTTTCGCGGTTATATCCATCTCAAGTCGATCCCCGAGGCGTCGCCGCGTCTGATCGAGGAGGCGGGACTTTATGCAGACAGGCTGTCCCTCAATATCGAATTGCCGACGGATACCGGCATCAGCCGCTTCGCGCCGGAAAAGAAACCCGCCAATATCCGGCGATCGATGGGCGATCTGAGGCTAAAGATCGAGGCGGCCGGCGAACCGACGCTGCGGACCAAGAAGCGTCAGCGATTCGTGCCCGCCGGCCAAAGCACGCAGATGATCGTCGGCGCCGATGGCGCCAACGACGCGACGATCCTTGCCACTAGCGGACGGCTCTACAGCAGCTACGGCCTGAAGCGCATCTATTATTCCGCCTTCAGCCCGATCCCGGATTCGTCGAAAAACCTGCCGCTGATCAAGCCGCCGCTGATGCGCGAACACCGGCTCTATCAGGCCGACTGGCTCTATCGCTTCTACGGTTTCGGCATCGACGAGATCACCGCCAACCAGACGGGCGGCATGCTCGATCTGAACCTCGATCCGAAACTTGCCTGGGCGCTTTCCAACCGCGCCGAGTTTCCCGTCGATATCAACAGGGCGGAGCGTGAACGGTTGCTGCGTGTGCCCGGTCTCGGCACCAAGACGGTCAAAGCGATCGTTTCGGCCCGCCGATTTCACCGCCTGCGGCTCGACGATCTCTCGCGGCTCGGCATTTCGATCAGGAAAGTCCAATCCTTCATCTCAGCGGAAGGCTGGTCGCCGCGCCGGCTGATCGACCGGCCGGACCTTCGCGCCATGTTCGAACCGCAACCCGAACAATTGTCGTTACTGTGATGCGCCGGGTCGTACTTGCCGGGCGGGGCGATCTTGCCGAGTGGCGCGACGCCGCGCGTGCGCTTGCGGCCGCCGGCATCCTGCCCGAGGAGATCGACTGGCGGGAAAAAAGCCCCGAGGCCGATCTTTCATTCCAACGCGACGCCATGCCGCCGGCACCCGCGGCGACACGCAGGCCGATGACGGTGCCGCCCGTCTTTGTCGAGCTGGCTGAGACGGTTCTCTGCCATTCCGATCCGGTGCGGTTTTCCCTGCTTTATCGCCTCCTCTGGCGGCTGCAACTCGACCGGCAACTGCTCGAAGTGGCCTCCGACGAGGATGTCGTGCGTGCCCGGCTGATGGCGAAAAATGTCCGGCGCGACGCGCACAAGATGACGGCCTTCGTCCGCTTTAAGGAGACTGGTGCGGCTGCCGCAGGGCGTCGAAAATTCATTGCCTGGTTCGAGCCGGACCACCATATCGTCAGGCGTACGGCGCCCTTCTTCCAGCGGCGCTTCACTGACATGGATTGGCTGATTGCAACGCCCAAGGGCTCTGCCGCCTGGGACGGCGAGCGGCTGACGATCAAGGACGAGCCGTGCGAAAAGCCCAATCTCAGCGATGTCACAGATGAACTCTGGCGCACCTATTACGCCAGCATCTTCAATCCGGCGCGATTGAAGGTGAAGGCGATGCAGGCGGAGATGCCGAAAAAATACTGGAAGAACCTGCCGGAGGCCGATCTCATTCCAGGGCTGATTGCATCGGCCGAGAGCAAGGTGCGTGAGATGGCGGCGCGCGAG
This sequence comes from Rhizobium hidalgonense, assembly GCF_002914525.1. Taxonomy (GTDB): domain Bacteria; phylum Pseudomonadota; class Alphaproteobacteria; order Rhizobiales; family Rhizobiaceae; genus Rhizobium; species Rhizobium hidalgonense. The sequence continues at coordinate 142,498 of NZ_LODW01000042.1, forward strand.
GCGACGCAATCGCTGCCTTTTCACGACCGCTTACAGCAGGCCGCGCGCCATCTTCCTACAGAAGCTGCGGCTCCCGCCGGCACACTCGATGCACTGCGCGCGGAGGCCGCGATCTGCACGCGCTGTCCACTTCACGCCAATGCGACCCAGACAGTCTTCGGGGAGGGGCCGCCCGATGCGCAGGTGATGTTCGTCGGCGAGCAGCCGGGCGATCAGGAGGATATTGCCGGGCGACCCTTCGTCGGCCCGGCTGGCAGGCTGCTCGATCAGGTGATCGCGGAAGCGGGCATCGACCGCTCGAAGCTCTACATCACCAATGCCGTCAAGCATTTCAAATATGAGCCGCGCGGCAAGCGCCGGATCCACCAGAAGCCCAATATGGGCGAGGTGAAACATTGCCGCTGGTGGCTGAACCTGGAGATGCAACTGGTCAAACCGAAGCTGATCGTTGCCATGGGAGCGACGGCGCTTGCGGCGCTGACCGATGCGAAGCAGCGTCTCCAGGATATCAGGGGGCAGGCGATGGCGATGGAAGGCGGGCGGACGCTGTTTGTGACAGTGCATCCGTCCTATCTGCTGCGCATTCCAGACGAGCGGTTGAAGGCGGAGGAATTCGCGCGATTTCGCGACGATATGCTGAATATACAGCAGCTTATGACAGCGATTGGATAGTTTGATTCCGGACTGTGGCACTTCGGTCAGAACGACCGGTGCCATCGCTCATCGAGCGATGGCACCGTTGATCGCGCGCTGTCTCAGGTGAAGTAGCTCTGCAGCGGCCGCACTTCGAGATTGCCCGCCTTCAGCGCCTTGATCGCCTGGGCGGCGGCTTCGGCGCCGGCCATCGTCGTGTAGTAGGGCACCTTCTGCATCAGCGTGGCGCGGCGCAGCGACTTCGAATCCGAGATCGCCTTGTTGCCGTCGGTGGTGTTGATGACGAGCTGGACCTGGCGGTTGCGGATCGCGTCCTCGATATGCGGACGGCCTTCCAGCACCTTGTTGATCTTGGTGGCGGTGATGCCGTTTTCGCCGAGGAAGCGGGCGGTGCCGCCGGTTGCCAGCACCTTGAAGCCCTGTTCGACGAGGATGCGGATCGCCGGCAGCACGCGCGACTTGTCTTCATCGCGTACGGAGACGAAGACCGTGCCGTCACGCGGCAGCTCAACGCCAGCGCCGAGCTGTGATTTGGCGAAGGCCAGGGCGAAATCGGTATCGAGGCCGATGACTTCGCCGGTCGAGCGCATTTCCGGGCCAAGCAGCGTGTCGACGCCGGGGAAGCGGGCGAAGGGGAAGACCGCTTCCTTGACGGCGATGTGCTTCAGCCGGCGCGGATCGGGCTTTTCACCATAGGCGGCGAAGGTCGCATCGAGCTTCTCGCCGGCCATCACCCGGGCGGCGATCTTGGCGATCGGCGCGCCGATGGTCTTGGCGACGAAGGGCACGGTGCGCGAGGCGCGCGGATTGACTTCGAGAACGTAGACGGTGCCATCCTTGATGGCGAACTGGACGTTCATCAGGCCGCCGACATTGAGCGCCTTGGCCATTGCCTTTGCCTGGCGCTCCAACTCGTCGAGCAGTTCGACGGGCAGCGAGCGCGGCGGCAGCGAGCAGGCGCTATCGCCGGAATGGATGCCGGCTTCCTCGATATGTTCCATGATGCCGGCGACATAGACGTCGGTGCCGTCGGAGAGGCAGTCGACGTCGACTTCGATGGCATGGCTGAGGTAGCTGTCGAAGAGCAGCGGGTTCTTGCCGAGCAGGGTGTTGATCTGGCCGGTCTTGTCGTTGGGATAACGCTGCTTGATGTCCTCCGGCACCAGTTCCGGAACTGTGTCGAGCAGGTAGGTCTGCAACTGGCCTTCCGAATGCAGGATCTGCATGGCGCGGCCGCCGAGCACGTATGAGGGACGCACGACCAGCGGGAAGCCGATTTCCGCGGCGACCAGGCGGGCCTGCTCGACCGAATAGGCGATGCCGTTGTTCGGCTGGTTGAGATCGAGCTTCATCAACAGCTTCTGGAAGCGGTCGCGATCTTCGGCGAGATCGATCATATCGGGCGCGGTGCCGAGGATCGGAATGCCGTTCTTTTCGAGCGCCTCGGCGAGCTTCAGCGGCGTCTGTCCGCCGAACTGGACGATGACGCCGACGACTTCGCCCTTTTCCTGCTCAGCGCGGAGGATCTCGATCACGTCTTCGGCCGTCAGCGGCTCGAAGTAGAGGCGGTCTGATGTGTCGTAATCGGTCGAGACGGTTTCCGGATTGCAGTTGATCATGATCGCTTCATAACCAGCATCCTTCAGGGCGAAGGCGGCATGGCAGCAGCAATAATCGAACTCGATGCCCTGGCCGATGCGGTTCGGGCCGCCGCCGAGGATGACGACCTTCTTGCGGTCGGACACTTCGGCCTCGGAGCGGGCAGCGCCGACGAAGGGCGTCTCATAGGTCGAATACATGTAGGCGGTCGGCGAGGCGAATTCGGCAGCACAAGTATCGATCCGCTTGAAGACCGGGCGGACGTTCAGGCTGTTACGGAATTCGGCGACCTGCTTGGGGCGCTTGCCGGTCAGCGTCGCCAGGCGGGCGTCGGAAAAGCCCATAGCCTTTAGCATCCGCAGGTTGGCGGCATCTTCAGGCAGGCCGTGCTCGCGGATGCGGGCTTCAGTGTCGATAATGTTCTTGAGCTCAGCGATGAACCACGGATCGATCTTGCAGCCCTCATGCACCTCTTCGATGCTGAGGCCCATGCGCAGTGCCTGGGCGACCATGCGCAGGCGATCCGGCGTCGGCGTGCCGATGGCGGCGCGGATGGCGTTGTGGCTGGATTCGCCTTCCTCGGAGTCGGGGATCTCGATCTCGTCGAGGCCGGTCAGGCCGGTTTCGAGGCCGCGCAGCGCCTTTTGCAGCGATTCGGCGAAGGTGCGGCCGATCGCCATGACTTCGCCGACGGATTTCATTGCTGTCGTCAGCACCGGCGAGGCGCCGGGGAATTTCTCGAAGGCGAAACGCGGGATCTTGGTGACGACATAGTCGATCGACGGTTCGAAGGAGGCCGGCGTGGCGCCGCCGGTAATGTCGTTGTCCAATTCGTCGAGCGTATAACCGATGGCGAGCTTGGCGGCGATCTTGGCGATCGGGAAGCCGGTGGCCTTTGAGGCCAGCGCCGACGAACGCGACACACGCGGGTTCATTTCGATGACGACGAGACGGCCGTCTTTCGGATTGACGGCGAACTGGACGTTCGAGCCGCCGGTCTCCACCCCGATCTCGCGCAGCACCGCGATCGAGGCGTTGCGCATGATCTGGTATTCCTTGTCGGTCAGCGTCAGCGCCGGGGCGACGGTGATCGAATCGCCGGTGTGGACGCCCATCGGGTCGATGTTTTCGATCGAGCAGATGATGATGCAGTTGTCCGCCTTGTCGCGGACCACCTCCATCTCATACTCCTTCCAGCCGAGCACCGATTCTTCGATCAGCACTTCGGTGGTCGGCGACGCGTCGAGGCCGCCGCCGACGATCTCGAAGAATTCCGAGCGGTTGTAGGCAATGCCGCCGCCGGTGCCGCCGAGGGTGAAGGAGGGGCGGATGATGGCGGGCAGGCCGACATGGTCGAGCGCCTGGGCGGCGATCGCCACGGCATGGTTCATGTAGCGCTGCTTGCGGTCGCTCTCGCCGAGGTTCCACTGGTTTTCCAGCTCGTCGAGCGCCTTGTCGAGGTCGGATCCGGAGAGGCTTTCGCGCAACTTGTTGCGCTCGGCCTCGTGCGTCTTGCGATCGAGGTCCTTGATGTCGGTGGCGTTCGCCAGCATCGAGCGCGGCGTTTCCAGCCCGATGCGGACCATCGCCTCGCGAAACAGCGCCCGGTCCTCGGCCATGTCGATGGCGGCAGGTTTGGCGCCGATCATCTCGACATTGTAGCGGTCGAGCACGCCCATGCGCTTCAGGGAGAGGGCGGTATTCAAAGCCGTCTGGCCGCCCATAGTCGGCAGCAGCGCGTCCGGGCGCTCCTTGGCGATGATCTTGGCGACGACCTCAGGGGTGATCGGCTCCACATAGGTGGCGTCGGCGAGGCCCGGGTCGGTCATGATCGTTGCCGGGTTGGAATTGACGAGGATGACGCGGTAGCCTTCCTCCTTCAGCGCCTTGCAGGCCTGGGTGCCGGAATAATCGAACTCGCAAGCCTGGCCAATGACGATCGGTCCCGCGCCGATGATGAGGATCGATTTGATGTCTTGGCGCTTCGGCATGAGTGCTTCCGTTTTCTGGCTGCGCAGAAAGCCGGCCAAGGTGGGGAGATCACCGGGTCGGGTCGCGCGTGCTGGGTCTTTTCAGGCTAGAAGCGGCTTATAGGCAAATGTATTTGCAAACGGAACCCCATAAATCGCGGAATCGACAGGAATCCAACATACCGCGGCAGGCTATTTTCCGTCAGGCCCGATCAGCACCCGCATTTTGCTGCCACGCGCCGGATTGGCGATGGCGGCCTTGGCGCCGAATGATGAAGGTGCGGTCGGTCTTGGTCTTTACCCGGCAAACCATTTTTGGGCTCTTGCTACGACCAGCGCTGTTCGCGATTTACGCCCACTTTACAAGCTGATAGTCGATGCTCTGGGTGTAAGGTGCTGGGGGGCGCAAGGTGTCATATTCACAGGAAATCGATAAGCTTTTGATCGCCATCGCCGCACAGGGAGGTCGCGTGACCGGTGTTGGCCTTGCAGAAGATGATGTAGTCAAAGCGGCGGAAGATCTCGGCTTGGTCGATGTTGCTATCGGTGATGCGTGGACCCTTGTCGATACCGTGTCGCTCGCGCCTCAACAGCGATTGAAAATGGGTCTGCCCCCGGTCATTCGGAAACCCTCCGTACTGGCGTCGGCGGCAAACGCGATCATGTTGACAGTGAGCAAAGCCTTCGGAAAACACAGCCGGCAACGCTGAATCCTGCATTCGCAGTTGATGATAACGTGGCGACAGGCTTAGGCCGCAAATCCCGCCGTCGCGAGCCAGGGGCATTCTGCCGGCAGGGATGAAGGCCAGCGCCTCTGGTTATTGGGGCACACCCAACCGTCGCTCTGTCCGGCACCTCGCGCGACAATGCCGAGATCAGGCGTCGCGTCCAGCGTGTCGTTTCGCCGTGAAAGGCGCTGCAACGGTCCATGGTGCTCGCGCGGCAGGGGGCCGATTGTCCGATGAAGTCGCTGGAATTCCGCCCGTCGACGGATATATAGATTCCTAAAGTGCAAGCACAGGCATTGCCGGGGAGAACGAAGATGGAATGGAGAGGCCGGCGTCAGTCCGACAATGTCGAGGATCGCCGCGGCGATCCCACAGGCGGCGGTTTCGGCCGCGGCGGTGGCTTCAACTTTCCTTCGGGCGGCGGCGTTCGCCGCGCCGGCGGCGGCTTGAGCATCGGCACGATCATCTTCCTTGTCGTCATCTATTTCATCTTCAAGATGATGGGCGTCGATCTGCTGCAGGTCCTCGAAGGCGGCGGCATGACGAGCGGCCCCGGCTACGAGCAGAGCCAGTCCGAAGGCACGCGCACACCGGCCAATGACGAGATGACCGCCTTCATGCGCACGGTGCTTGCCGAGACCGAGGATACCTGGCAGGGCATCTTCCAGGCGCAGGGCCGGACTTACGAAGAGCCGCGCCTCGTGCTGTTTTCTGGCTCGACGGCATCGGCCTGCGGCTCGGCGTCGGCGGCCACTGGGCCATTTTACTGCCCCGGCGACCACAAGCTCTATCTCGACACCCAATTCTTCCAGGAACTTTCCAACCGGTTCGGCGCCTCGGGTGATTTCGCCGAGGCCTATGTCGTCGCCCACGAGGTCGGTCATCACGTGCAGAACCTGCTCGGCATCCTGCCGAAGTTCAACCAGGCCCGCCAGCGCATGAGCGAGGAAGAGGCCAACAAGATGTCTGTGCGGGTCGAGCTGCAGGCCGATTGCTTCGCCGGCATCTGGGGCAAGTATACCCAGCAGAAAGGTATCCTGGAGGCCGGCGACCTAGAGGAGGCGCTGAACGCCGCCCAGCAGATCGGCGATGATACGCTGCAGAAGCGCTCGCAGGGCTACGTGGTCCCTGAGAGTTTCAATCACGGGACCTCCCAACAGCGCGTCAGATGGTTCAAGCGCGGGTTCGACAGCGGACAGTTGTCGGCTTGCGATACGTTTTCGGGGCCGGTTTGAGGGGCTGCACGGCAGAACGTTTCGGCCCCTTTGACCCAACTTTATTTCTCACTATCCATATGCTGCAGCATATGCTCGGGATAACGTCCGCCGGCGGCTGCGTCCTTCGGCACGGCACGTTCGATGGCGGCGAAGTCCTCCGGCGACAGGTCGACCGCGCGTGAGCCGAGCGCCTCGGTCAACCGGTCGCGGCGGCGGGCGCCGATGATCGGGACGATATCCCCGCCCTTGGCAGCGACCCAGGCGATGGCGATCTGGGCGACCGAGGCACTTTTTGCCACGGCAATTTCGCGCAGCTTTTCCACCAGAGCGAGGTTCTGATCGACATTGCCTTCCTGGAAGCGGGGGCTGTGGGCACGGAAGTCGCCGGCCGCGGCCTGGCCCTTTTGCCAGTGGCCGCTGATCAGGCCACGCGAGAGCACGCCGTAAGCGGTGATCGAGATGCCGAGTTCGCGTGTCGCAGGCAGGATCTTCTCTTCGATGCCGCGCGAGATCAGCGAATACTCGATCTGGAGGTCGACGATCGGGGCGACCGCTGCGGCGCGGCGGATGGTGTCTGCGCCGACCTCGGACAGGCCGATATGCCTGACATAGCCTGCCTTTACCATGTCGGCGATGGTGCCGACCGTGTCCTCGATCGGCACGTTCGGATCGAGGCGGGCCGGGCGGTAGATATCGATATAGGCGACGCCGAGGCGCTGCAGCGTATAAGCGAGGAAGTTCTTCACCGTGGCTGGACGGGCATCGACGCCGCTCCAGCCGCCGGCGGGATCGCGGAGGGCGCCGAACTTGACGCTGATGACGGCATCCTCGCGCTTGAGGCCCTTCAAGGCCTCGCCGATCAGCATCTCGTTATGGCCCATGCCGTAGAAATCGCCGGTATCGAGCAGGTTGATGCCGGCACCGAGCGTGGCATGGATGGTCGCGATGCTTTCGGCGCGGTCGGAGGGGCCGTACATGCCAGACATGCCCATGCAGCCGAGGCCGATGGCCGAGACTTCGGGTCCGGTCTTTCCCAAACGATAGGTCTGCATTGTCTTCTCCTTCGTCCGCGCGGCGCGCCCCCGAGCGGCGCTGCCAATGTCGTTCTACCGCTTTCGCATCTCGCCGATAATCGGACGGCATCGAACAGGCTGTGCGGGGAAATACACAATGAGCGATCTTGCCTCAGTGATCTGGATGCCGTCGCGGCAATTGCAAGGTGACGTGCGGCATGGCGATCGCTGGGCTCGATCTGCTGAGGAGCGCTCCCTGCGGTTGAGGTCTTGCGTAAATTTCCCGTACAGCAGCATCAAAAACTTTGAAATGTTCACGGATTGTTTCGGTCTCTTTTCTGAGCTATGTCACTTTCTCGGCGACGAGATCGTCTTTTCAGAACCAACCGCTGTAGAGATGCCTCATGCTTGACCCTAAATTCGTCCGTCGTGGCCTCTTCCTGGTCTTCATCATCCTCTTCCTCGACATTATCGGCATCGCCATCATCATGCCGGTGCTGCCGGCCTATCTGGAGCAGCTGACCGGCGGCGGCATCAGCGATGCGGCGATCGATGGCGGCTGGCTGATGCTCGTCTATGCCGGCATGCAGTTCCTGTTTGCGCCGCTGCTCGGGAACCTCTCCGATCGGTTTGGCCGCCGGCCGATCCTTCTGCTGTCGGTACTGACCTTTGCGATCGACAATTTCATCTGCGGCATCGCCACCAGCTTCTGGATGCTGTTCGTCGGCCGCGTACTAGCCGGCATCAGCGGCGGCAGCTTCGCCACCTGCTCGGCCTATATCGCCGATATCAGCACCGAGGAGAACCGGGCGAAGAATTTCGGTCTGATCGGTATCGCCTTCGGCGTCGGCTTCACCATCGGTCCCGTCATCGGCGGTGTCCTTGGCGAATTCGGCCCGCGTGTGCCGTTCCTCGGCGCGGCAGCACTCTCGCTTGTCAATTTCATCGCCGCCTGCTTCCTGCTGCCGGAAACGCTGGAGGCGAAGAACCGCCGCCGCTTCGAGTGGAAGCGCGCCAATCCGCTCGGCGCGCTGCGGCAGATGCGCCATTATCCCGGCATCGGCTGGGTCAGCCTTGTCATGTTCCTGTTCTTCCTGGCCCATGCCGTCTATCCCTCGGTCTGGTCGTTCGTCTCGACCTATCGCTACGGCTGGAGCGAGGGGCAGATCGGCCTGTCGCTCGGCATTTACGGCATCGGCGCGGCGCTGGTGATGGGACTGGTATTGCCGCGTGTCGTGCCTCTGCTCGGCGAATGGAAGACAGCGCTTCTCGGCCTCTGTTTTTCGGCGGCAGGGCTGACCGGCTATGCCTTCGCCTGGGAGGGCTGGGTGGTCTATGTGGTGATCGTTGCGACAGTGATGGAAAACGTTGCCGATCCGCCGCTGCGCAGCATCGCCGCCGGCAAGGTGCCACCCTCGGCGCAGGGCGAGCTGCAAGGCGCGCTGACCAGCCTCAGCAGCATCACGACCATAGTCGGGCCGCTGATCTTCACGCAGTTGTTCAGCTATTTCACCCGGCCGGAGGCGCCGGTCACCTTTGCCGGCGCGCCCTATCTGACCGCCGCTTTGTTCATCCTGGTGGCCGCCGGCGTGTTCCTCGTGCGGGTCCGGGTCCGTCAGCCGGCCGAGGCGCTGGAAGCCGCGGAGTGATCGATCAGGAATGCTGATGTGATGATGAATTTTTCATCATCTGCCTGTTTTGGGGTAGTTCTTCGCCGGGCTTTGATCTAAGCCCGGCATGATATTTTGCCGCGAGCTGCGGCGATGCGATTTCAATCACAGGACTAGTGTCATGGACACGCCGATCGACGCGCGCAGGCTTGCGCCGAAAACCGATAATCGTTGGGGCGCACATTTCCGTGCCACGCTGGCGCTCGGCATTCCGCTGATCGGCGCGCAGCTCGCCCAGCTCGGTATCAACACCACCGACGTGATGATCGTCGGCCGCCTCGGCGCCGAACATCTGGCGGCGATGGTGCTGTCGGCCCAGTTCCTGTTCACGATCCTGATCTTCGGCTCGGGTTTTGCCATCGCCGTCATTCCGATGGTGGCGCAGGCCTATGGCCGCGGTGACGTCGTCTCCGCGCGCCGGGCGCTGCGCATGGGTCTGTGGGTGGTGATTGCCTACTGGCTCATCATGCAGCCGGCCTTCTTCAATTCGGAGCAGATCCTTCTCTTCGCGCAGCAGAAGCCGGAGGTCGCCAGGCTCGCCCACGGCTACATCAGGATCGGCCAGTTCGGCGTGCTGCCGGCCCTGCTTTTCAACGTCATGCGCGCGCTGGTCAGCGCCATCGGCAAGGCGGGCATCATCCTCAACGTCACCATTGCCACGCTGGCGCTGAACGCGATCTTCGCCTATGCCCTGGTGCTCGGCCATTTCGGCTTTCCTGCGATGGGGCTGGAGGGCGCGGCGATCGTTTCGGTCGTCGTGCAGACGGCCGGCTTCCTCTTCATCCTCGCTTTCGTTCAGGGGCGGGAGGAGACACGGCGCTACGAGATCTTCGTGCGGTTCTGGAAGCCCGACTGGCATGCGCTGCTGGAGGTCATCCGGCTCGGTTTTCCGATCAGCGTCACCATCCTTGCCGAGGTCAGCCTGTTCACGGTGGCCTCGCTGCTGATGGGCTATATTGGCACCATCGAGCTTGCCGCCCACGGCATTGCCCTGCAATGGGCCTCGATCGCCTTCATGATCCCGCTCGGCCTCAGCCAAGCGGCGACGGTGCGCGTCGGCGTTGCCCATGGGCAGGGCGATTATGATGGTCTGGTGCGGGCTTCGCTCATGGTGCTCATCCTTGCCTGCGCCATTTCGGCGGTGGGCTCGGTGCTCTTTGCTACCATGCCGCAATTCCTCGGCAGCTGGTTCCTCGACGTCAACTCGCCGGAGGCGCCCGCGGTGCTTGCCTATGCCGGACCGCTGATCGTCGTTGCCGGGCTTTTCCAGCTCGTCGACGGGTTGCAGGTCGTCGCCAACGGATTGCTGCGCGGCCTCAAGGACGCACGTGTGCCGATGATCATGGCGTTGATTGCTTATTGGCCGATCGGCTTCTTCCTTGCCTGGGCCTTTGCCTTCCCGCTGGGCTTCGGCGGCATCGGCATCTGGTTCGGGTTCCTCGTCGGACTGGCGGCGGCGGCCGTCATGCTCTGCTGGCGGTTCTATCTTCTGCTTCGTCGGGAAGGAGCGATGGCCGGCGCCTGAGCCGGCCGTCTTGCCCTCAGGCCGAGACAGGTTTGTAGCTGGCGATATCGGCGCGAATGCCGAGACGGCTAAACATTTCCTGCGGATCGAAATTGGCAGCCTCGTGGGCAGCCGCGACGGCTACCCGTACGCGCTCGACGACCTCGGCATTTTCCCATTCGGCAATGGTGACGAAATTGAATTCGCCGGGACCGGCGACCTGCTCCAGCACCCTGTGATCGACGAAACCTTCCTGCGCCTCCAGCAGCTTGTGTGTCATCATCACTTTGACGAGAAATTCCTCACGCGCCGCGGCCGGCACGACGAACTTATCGACACGAAAGAAGGCTCCGCTCATCCATTTTCTCCTACATGAGATTTGCAGGCAATTCTGTAATTCCTCAAGTTAAGTTGAGGTCAATAGGCGAAGCACAGAAAAAGGCCCGGTTGATGGGGCCTTTTCGAAATCGGTATTCCTTAAGATCAGCGTTCAGCGAGCGCCGGTTCGCCCTTCTTCTCGCGCACCATGTTGATGAAGCGGCGGAAGAGGTAGTGGCTGTCCTGCGGGCCGGGAGAGGCTTCGGGATGGTGCTGGACAGAGAAAACCTGCTTGCCGAGGACGCGCAAGCCGCAATTGGTGCCGTCGAAAAGGGAAATATGGGTCTCTTCAACGCCATCGGGCAGCGACTTCGAGTCGACCGCGAAGCCATGGTTCATCGAGACGATCTCGACCTTGCCGGTCGTATGATCCTTGACGGGATGGTTGGCGCCGTGATGGCCCTGATGCATCTTCTCGGTCTTGGCGCCGAGGGCAAGGCCCAGCATCTGATGGCCGAGACAGATGCCGAAGACCGGGATATCGGTTTTAACCAGCGTCTTGATCACCGGGACGGCGTATTCGCCGGTCGCCGCCGGGTCGCCCGGGCCGTTCGACAGGAAAATGCCGTCCGGCTGCATGGCGAGCACGTCTTCGGCGCTGGTTGCGGCCGGCACGACCGTCACCTTGCAATCCAGACCGGCAAACAGCCGCAGGATGTTGCGCTTGACGCCGTAATCGAGGCAGACGACGTGGTATTTGGCATCCGCCGCGCCGAGTTGACCGTAACCTTCGTTCCAAACCCACGGGGTCTCGGTCCATTGCGAGGACTGGCCCGACGAGGCGACCTTGGCAAGGTCGAGACCTTCGAGGCCGCTCCAGGCTTTGGCTTCGGCCTTCAGGGTCTCGATATCGAAGACGCCGTTCGGGTCGTGGGCGATCACCGCGTTCGGGGCACCGTTCTCGCGGATCCAGGCGGTCAGTGCGCGCGTGTCGATGCCGCAGAGACCGATGACGCCGCGCGCCTTCAGCCAATGGTCGAGATGCTTGGCGGCGCGATAGTTCGAGGGGTCGGTGATATCGGCCTTGAAGATGACGCCGACCGCGCCGTGGCGGGCGGCAGGCGTCAGATCCTCGATGTCTTCATCATTGGCGCCGATATTGCCGATATGCGGAAAGGTGAAGGTGACGATCTGGCCGAGATAGGAGGGGTCGGTCATGATCTCTTCATAGCCGGTCAGCGCGGTGTTGAAGACCACTTCGGCCTGGACCTTGCCGGTGGCGCCGATGCCCTTGCCTTCGATGATCGTGCCGTCGGCAAGAACGAGCAGGGCGGTCGGCTTTTCGATTGTCCAGGGTGCTGTCGCGGTCATCTTCATCCCGTTTCCGGCGGTCGGTGCGCGTTGCCGCGCTCGTCGCCATTTGATCTCGCAGGCGTGTGGACACGGCAATGCCGCGCGCTTCAGGCCTGATCACGAATTTTGGTGCAGGTGGCGGTAAATAGCCACGCAATCGCTTAGCGTCAATCTTTCTAGCCGAGATTGCCGCTGTTTTCCTGCGCTTTATCGCGGCGACCGCGCAATTTATTTGATCCGCCACATCAGCGTGGTTTATGAAGCGGCATCAAAACAGGAGTGAAGACCATGCTGCGCGATCAACTCGCCACCCAGCTGAAAGAGGCGATGAAGGCCAAGAACGCGGAGCGGCTTTCCACCGTCCGGCTGATTCAGGCTGCGGTCAAGGACCGCGATATCGCCAATCGCGGCACCGGCAAAGAGCAGGCGAGCGACGATGAGATCCTGCAGATCCTCGCCAAGATGGTGAAGCAGCGCGACGAATCGGCCAAGATCTACGAGGAGAATTCCCGCCCGGAGCTTGCCGCCAAGGAGCGCGCCGAAATCACCGTCATTCAGGATTTCATGCCGAACCAGCTTTCGGACAGTGAGGTACGCGCCAACATCTCGGCGATCATCGCCGAGACCGGTGCTGCCGGCGCCAAGGACATGGGCAAGGTCATGGCAGCGCTCAAGGAGCGTTATGCCGGGCAGATGGATTTCGCCAAGGCGTCGGCGACCGTCAAGGAACTTCTAAACTGATGCGTCTTTAGACCACGCGTCTTGCCTGCGGTTCTTCCTGAACCGCAGGCCCGAGCACCGCTTCAGCGGCAGCATCGATGATGGCGAATTTCGCCGCCTGATAATTCCAATATTCCATGATGAAGCGGCCCGACAGCCAGAAGTCTCCCTTGCGGGAGGGTTCGGTCCAGCCGACGCTTTCCATGGTCGCTGCCTGCGTCAGAAGCCGCTTCAGGTGAGTGTTGGAAATCATGAACTGTTCGCGGATTTCCCGGAGCGACAGCGGGCCAATCACGACACGTTCGGCCGTGCGGGGAAATTCCGGAAGGCGTGAGATCAGGTAGTCCATCACCAGGCCGCCGGTATTTGCCCAGTTGAAGAGGTTGAAGGTGGGGCCGGGGTTGCGCACCGCTTCGCTCCCGATGATCGCCTTGGCGATCCGCGGCTGGATCGCTGCCATCATCGCCGAGGGATCGGCGGTGACCTTGCCGGCGCGTTCACCGCCGTCGAGGCTGTCGAGGATCATCAGATGGGCGACGAGCCAACGAGTGAAATGCTGCTCGGCGGTTTCCGTGGGCTCCAGGTAGCGTGTGCGCCTGTCGGGGCCGGGAACCGGCCGCAGGAAACGATAGGCCAGCATTTCCTGCATGAAGGCTGCGGCCGTGTTGCGGCTGGCGATATCGTTCCTGATCGCGAAATCGATGAAGCGGCCGGAATAGAGACCGCTCCTGCCATCGTCGGGGTGACCGTAGTGAAGCGCAAAGCCGGCATGTGCCATCAGCCAGCGCTGCTGTGCGGCGAAAATCGAGGCGATGCGCGGGCTCTCACGATAGATCGAGAGCATCTGATCGGCGCAATGCAGGATCGCAGCGAGAAAGCGATCGTCTGCTGCAAGAGTTTCAGCGGTAAAAGCCATGTGGAAGCGGTCCAGGGAATTCGGCGCATACTTCTTTCACGCAAGCGCTGCCTGTCAACGACTTTGTCAATAATCGGTTAATTTCAAAAGGGAATTTGTATCAGGGGAAGCCAAAATTTAAGAAGGCAGGAGCTGGGGGCGCTCCTGCCTTCTTGCTCTTTGCTTCCGCCGGCCAACGCAGGGCCGAGGCCCAAGCCGGAGGGTATTTGCAAAGGCACCCTTGCGAAGCGGCGCCGGGGGTAGGGATGGTGCTTCGCTCGGGGATCGCTTTGTTGAGATCGAACCTATTGCGGGATGGCGGCTTATTCAAATTACAAAAAAATAATGATTGCCGAAAACGTCGGTTTTGGAGGCGTCGAAGCGAAGGCTCGGGTGGCCGCGCCGGGATAAGGTTGCGCCATCGAAGCGGGTGATAAGTATATGTTTCAAAACGGTTTACCTCTGCCACAACAAGGGCCGGCACCTTTGCCAAGACTTTTGCGGAGGGGGGAATTTCAGTGCTCGAAGGACAATAGTGTCGCACCCTGTCGCAGGGGGCGATAACGTGTTTTTGATTGGATAACCGAGCCGCTGATGACGGGTGCACTTGCCTGTGAATAGCGGGTTTTCATGACAAGTTTCGTGGCATGGGGCGGCAAAGCAGCTTATATGGAGGCTGGCCAAGAGGTTTAGATGCGCTTTTCCAACACCTTTCTCGATGATATTCGCGACCGCGTTCCGATTTCGAACGTGATTGCGCGCCGCGTCAGCTGGGATAAGCGCAAGACCAACGTGTCGCGCGGCGATTACTGGGCATGCTGCCCGTTCCACGGCGAGAAATCGCCGAGTTTCCACTGCGAGGACCGTAAGGGCCGCTATCATTGCTTCGGCTGCGGCGTCACCGGCGATCATTTTCGCTTCCTCACGGAGCTGGAAGGCTTGAGCTTTCCCGAGGCGGTGCAGCAGGTCGCCGATATGGCCGGCGTGCCGATGCCGCTTGCCGATCCTGTGATGGAGAAGCGCGAGAAGGAGCGCGGCTCGCTGATCGACGTCATGGAAATGGCGACACAATTTTTCCAGGATCAGTTGCAGACGGCGAATGGGGCGAGGGCGCGCGCCTATCTGCGCGACCGCGGGCTGACCGGACGCACCATCGAGACCTTCCGCCTCGGCTATGCGCCTGACAGCCGCAATGCGCTCAAGGAATTCCTCGCCGGCAAGGGTGTCTCCAAGGAGCAGATCGAGGCCTGCGGCCTGGTCGTTCATGAAAACGTGCCGGTGTCCTACGATCGTTTCCGCGATCGCATCATGTTCCCGATCCTTTCGTCGCGGGAAAAGGTGATCGCCTTCGGCGGCCGCGCCATGTCATCAGATGCACCGGCGAAATATCTGAACTCCAACGAGACGGAACTCTTCCACAAGGGCAATGTCCTCTACAATTTCGCCCGCGCGCGCCGCGCCATCCAGGGGCCTGGCCGCGGTGATCCCCAGGATGACAATGCGAGCGGCACCATTATCGCTGTCGAAGGCTATATGGATGTGATCGCGCTCTATCAGGCGGGTATCGAGAACGCCGTCGCGCCGCTCGGCACGGCGCTCACCGAAAACCAGCTCGAACTGCTCTGGAAGATGGTGCCGCAGCCGGTGCTCTGTTTCGACGGCGACGGCGCCGGCATTCGCGCCGCCAACCGCGCCGCCGAACTGGCGCTGCCGCATTTGAAGCCCGGCCGTTCCGTCCGCTTTGCGCTACTGCCCGATGGCAAGGACCCCGACGATCTGGTGCGCGATGACGGCCGTGCCCCCTTTGACAAGGTGATGAGCCAGGCAAAGCCTCTATCGGAGATGCTCTGGAGCCGGGAGATCAACACGGGCAAATTCGACACGCCCGAGGCACGCGCCGAGCTCGAGGCGCGGCTGAAGCAGCTGGTGGCGGTCATCGCCGACGAGAATGTCCGCCGCCATTATCAGCAGGATATACGCGACCGGCTGAACGCCTTCTTCCAGCCGCAGTTCCAGAACCGCAATAATGGCGAGCGCCGCGCCTTTAACGGCAACGGCAATTTCCGTGCGGGCCGCGACAATCCGTCCAAGGCAGGGCCGAAAAGCCCCAGCATCATTTCCGACCGGCTTGCCCGTTCGGGCCCCGTTCGCGGCCACCAGGCCAATACGGCGCTGCGCGAAAGCGTGCTGGCGCTCACCGTCGTCAACCATCCGGCCTTGATGATCGACGATTATGATGAGATCGCCGCAATCGAATATGACAGCCGCGAGCTGCAGCGGCTCTGGTCGGCGATGCTTGGGGCCGCCGCTGCCGTCGCCGGCCCGCATCTGACGCGCGAGTATCTGACCGAACGGTTGGAATTCGAAGGCTTCGGCCCGCTCATCAAGAGCCTCGACCAGCAGGTGCGCAATGCCCGGCTGTGGATCGCCACCGAAGAGGCGGCGATGGAGGATGCGCGTGAGGGATACCGGCAGGCGCTGGCCTCCCATAAACGGGCAAAAGCGCTGCGCCGGCAGAAGAACGAGCTCGAACGCGAGATCGCGCTGGCGACCGAAGCCGGCGACGGCGAGGCGATCGTTCAGCTGATGCGGGCGCAGCAGGAAGTGCATTTCGAAGGCGTGCGCCTTGAGAACCAGGAGGCGATCATCGACGGCTTCGGCGTGCTTTCCGGCCGCGTCAAAGGGGCGGCGAACCACTGATGCCGCTGACCGAACGGAACGAACCAGGCTTTTCCGCCGCCGATGCGCTGTTTTCCGCCGGCCGCGCGCCGCTCGATATTCTCAAGCAGGTCTACGGCTATTCCTCCTTCCGCGGCAAGCAGCAACAGGTGGTCGAGCATGTGGTCGCCGGCGGCGATGCCGTGGTGCTCTTCCCCACAGGTGCGGGCAAATCCCTGTGCTTCCAGATCCCGGCGCTCTGCCGTGACGGTGTCGGAATCGTCGTTTCGCCGCTGATTGCGCTGATGCGCGATCAGGTCGAGGCGATGAAGCAGCTCGGCATCCGCGCCGCCGCGCTCAATTCGTCGCTGTCACGCGAGGAGTTCATCGAGGTTCGCCGGGCGCTTTCGGCAGGCAAGCTCGACCTTCTCTACGTCACACCCGAGCGCATCCTGACCGACGGTTTCCGCGAGCTGATCGCCAACGAAAAGATCGCGCTGTTTGCGATCGACGAGGCCCATTGCGTCTCGCAATGGGGCCATGATTTCCGCCCGGAATATCGAGCGCTCGGCCAACTCGGCGAGCAATATCCCGGCGTGCCGAGGGTGGCGCTGACGGCAACCGCCGATCCGCATACGCGCGACGACATTATCGAGCGGCTGGGGCTCGACGCTGCCGAGATCTTCACCACCAGCTTCGACCGTCCGAACATCGCCTATGAAATCGTCGAGCGGGACCAGCCGCGTCAGCAGCTCCTGCGGTTCCTGTCCGGCCACAAGGGAAACAGCGGCATCGTCTATTGCCTGTCGCGCGCCAAGGTCGAGGATACGGCCGAGTGGTTGAACGGGCAGGGAGTGCGCGCGCTTGCCTACCATGCCGGTATGGACAGGGCGGTTCGCGACGCAAATCAGGATGCTTTCCTGAAAGAGGAAAACCTCTGCCTGGTCGCCACCGTCGCCTTCGGCATGGGCATCGACAAGCCGAATGTACGTTATGTCGCCCACCTCGACCTGCCGGGCTCGGTGGAAGCCTATTACCAGGAGACCGGGCGCGCCGGGCGCGACGGCCTGCCGTCGGAGGTCTGGATGGCCTATGGCATGGCCGATGTCATCCAGCGCGGCCGGATGATCGATGAGGGCGGTGCCGCCGCGGAGATCAAGCGGGTCGAGCGCGCCAAGCTCAATGCATTGCTGGCGATCTGCGAGACCGCCTCCTGCCGCCGCCAGGCGATCCTTGGCCATTTCGGCGAGGCGCATGCCGGCCAATGCGGCAATTGCGACACCTGCCTGAAGCCGGTCGAGACCTGGGAAGGCACGGAAGCGGCGATCAAGGCGCTGGCCGCGGTCTACCGCACCGGCGAGCGTTTCGGCGCCGGCCACGTCATCGATGTGCTTCTCGGCAACGTCAACGAAAAGACCGAGCGTTTCGGTCATGTCGATATGCCGGTGTTCGGCGCCGGCAAGGATATTCCATCGCGCACCTGGCAATCCGTCTACCGCCAACTGCTGGCCATGGGGCTGATCCGTGTCGATCATGAAGCCTATGGCGCGCTGAAGCTGGAGCCGGAGGCGCGCGCCGTCTTCAAGCAAGAGCGGCAGGTGTTCTTCCGCAAGGACCGACCGGCCTCGGAACGGCGCACGAAGAAGGCGGAACGCAGCGAGCGCAAATCAGGGCTTTCGGGGGCTGACGGCAGTCTGTTCGAGGCGCTGCGGGCCGAGCGCATGGCGATCGCCAAATCGCTCGGCGTGCCGCCCTATGTCGTCTTCCCCGATACGACGCTGATCGCCTTTGCTACGGAACGGCCGAGGAGCCGCAAGGAACTGCTTGCCATATCCGGCGTCGGGCAGGCGAAGCTCGAGCGCTATGGCGATGCCTTCCTGGAAATCATCCTGACGCAGGATAACGGCTGAACGAGGTCGGTTGATCTGTTCAGCACTGAACAAGACAATCCGGCGGCGGTATGCTAACCCGAGTGCTATAAAAAACGTCAGGAAGGGCCGCCCATGACCTCGCCATTTCTCTCCCATCTCCGAGCCGAGATTTCGGCGCTGAAGGATGCCGGGCTTTACAAATCCGAGCGCGTCATCAGCTCCAAACAAGCCGGCGAGATCGGAATTTCGACCGGCGAGCGGGTGCTGAATTTCTGCGCCAACAACTATCTCGGCCTTGCCGACAACGAGGAACTGGCCGAGGCCGGCAAGAGGGCGCTCGATCGCTACGGCTACGGCATGGCCTCGGTGCGCTTCATCTGCGGCACGCAGGAGGAGCATAAGCAACTCGAAGCGCGTATCTCCTCCTTCCTCGGCCTGGAAGACACGATCCTCTATTCCTCCTGCTTTGACGCCAATGGCGGCCTGTTCGAAACGCTGCTTTCGGAGGAGGACGCGATCATTTCGGACGCGCTCAACCACGCCTCGATCATCGACGGCGTCCGGCTTTCGAAGGCCAAACGCTTCCGCTACGCCAACAACGATATGGCGGCACTCGAAGAGGAACTGAAAAAGGCTGAAGGCAGCCGCTTCAAGCTGATCGCCACTGATGGCGTCTTCTCGATGGACGGTATCATCGCCAATCTCGGCGGCGTTTGCGATCTCGCCGAAAAATACGGCGCGATGGTGATGGTCGATGACAGCCACGCGGTCGGCTTCGTCGGCAAGAATGGCCGCGGCTCGCCGGAACATTGCGGGGTCGAAGGCCGAATCGACATCATCACCGGCACGCTCGGCAAGGCGCTCGGTGGCGCGTCCGGCGGTTATACATCTGCCAAGGCTGAAGTCGTCGAATGGCTGCGGCAGCGCTCGCGGCCCTATCTGTTCTCGAACACGCTGGCGCCGGTTATCGCCGCCGCCTCGCTCAAAGTGTTCGACCTCATTGAAAACGGCAATGCCTTGCGCCAGCACCTGTCCGACAATGCCGATCTCTTCCGCCGCGAGATGACCAAGCTCGGCTTCACGCTTGCCGGCGAAGGCCATCCGATCATCCCGGTCATGCTTGGCGATGCCAAGCTCGCCCAGGACATGGCGGGGCTGATGCTGAAGAAGGGCATCTATGTCATCGGCTTTTCCTTCCCGGTCGTGCCGAAGGGCCAGGCCCGCATCCGCACGCAGATGTCGGCGGCGCATTCCAGGGCGGATGTGGAGCGGGCGATTGCGGCCTTTGCCGAGGCTGGGCGGGATCTGAGCGTGATTTGAGACTGGGGCTGCCCCTCACCCTAACCCTGCGGGAATAGGCACTGGCCAAGGATATAGATATGTCGAACATGATGAAGGCGCTGGTCAAGTCGAAGCCGGAAGTCGGGCTCTGGATGGAGAATGTGCCGGTGCCGGAGGTCGGGCCGAACGATGTGCTGATCCGGGTGAGGAAATCGGCGATCTGCGGCACCGACGTCCATATCTGGAACTGGGATCAGTGGGCGCAGAAGAGCATCCCAGTGCCGATGGTCGTCGGCCATGAATTTTCCGGCGAGATTGCCGAGATCGGTTCGGCGGTTACCCGTTATCATGTCGGCGAGCGGGTTTCGGGCGAGGGGCATATCGTCTGCGGCAAGTGCCGCAACTGCCGGGCGGGCAGGGGGCATCTCTGCCGCAACACGCTCGGAGTCGGCGTCAACCGGCCGGGTTCCTTCGGCGAGTTCGTCTGCATTCCCGAAAGCAATGTCGTGGCGATCCCGGAGGATATTTCCGATGAGATCGCCGCGATTTTCGATCCGTTCGGCAATGCCGTGCACACGGCACTCTCCTTCGATCTCGTCGGCGAGGACGTGCTCGTCACCGGCGCCGGGCCGATCGGCATCATGGGGGCGCTGGTCGCCAAACGTTCGGGCGCCCGCAAGGTGGTGATCACCGATATCAACCCGCACCGGCTGGCGCTGGCGCGCAAGCTCGGCATCGACCACGTCGTCGACGCTTCGAGCGAAAACCTGGCCGACGTGATGAAGGCGATCGGCATGACGGAGGGTTTCGACGTCGGGCTCGAAATGTCGGGGGCCGCACCCGCCTTCCGCGACATGATCGACAAGATGAACAACGGCGGCAAGATCGCCATTCTCGGTATTGCGCCTGCCGGTTTCGAGATCGACTGGAACAAGGTGATCTTCAAGATGCTCAATCTCAAGGGCATCTACGGCCGCGAGATGTTCGAGACCTGGTACAAGATGATCGCCTTCGTCCAGGGCGGCCTCGACCTTTCGCCGATCATCACCCACCGCATCGGCATCGACGATTTCCGCGACGGCTTCGAGGCGATGCGGTCAGGCAATTCAGGCAAGGTCGTGATGGATTGGATGTGAGGAGGAAGACATGCTCCATGAAGGAAGCTGCCATTGCGGAAAAGTCGCTTTCGAAGTCGAAGGCGAATTCACCGAGGCGCTGGACTGCAACTGTTCGCTCTGCCGCCGGCGGGGCGGGCTCCTGGCCTTCGTGCCGCGCGACAAGCTGGTGCTGAAGACGCCCGAAGACGATCTCTCGACCTATACTTTCAACAGGCATGTCATCCGGCATCACTTCTGCGCCAATTGCGGCATCGCGCCGTTCGGCGAAGGCGTAGGACCGAATGGCGCGGCCATGGCGTCGGTCAATCTGCGCTGCATTCCTGCGGTCGATCTCGGCGCGCTGAAGGTGACGGCCTATGATGGTGAGGCAAAGTAGCCAGTATTGTCCGTACAGAGGCGAATAGACCAACGACAGGACGCAAAAAAGCCGCGAACAACTGGCACGGGGAGCAAAATCCGTGCTGCCCTTGTCTTTTGTTCGCCGCATCTTAAATAAGGGTTCGCAATCGCTGCCGCGGTTCAAAGCCTGTGGATAAGGCTTTTTCCGATATTTCGTGAGCTTTTTTTCTGGAAAAGCTTGACGAGAGCAAAAAATGTGGGAATCACCGTTCGACTTGTTGAAACGGTGAACTGGGTCAAGGCGGATCGCGCAACCATGGCCGGAAATCCAAAAGCAAAAAAGATTTGCTATCCGGTGCCGGCGATCGTGGTTAATCAGGCTTTAAATGTCATCCCGTTAGGTGGGCAAAGGTGATTCTAGGGCGACGCGTGCGGCGCGTCAGGCCCGGAGACGGCCCATTCACCGTAGCGAGATTGGATAGCGTCAGGAAGGCGACGATATAAATGGCAACCAAGGTCAAAGAGAACGAAGACGCGGAAGTCGAACGCGACGGCGCAAGCGACGGCCCTCTTCTCGATCTTTCCGACGACGCGGTCAAGAAGATGATCAAAGCCGCCAAGAAGCGCGGCTATGTGACGATGGACGAGCTCAACGCCGTCCTGCCGTCTGAAGAAGTGACGTCCGAGCAGATCGAAGACACGATGTCGATGTTGTCGGATATGGGCATCAACGTCATCGAAGATGAAGAGGCCGAGGAAGCCGGTGCTTCCGGCGGCGGCGATGACGACGATAGCGGCGGCGACGAAGAGAGCGAAGGCGGCGAACTCGCACCTTCGAGCGGCACGGCGCTCGCGACAGCCAAGAAGAAAGAGCCGACCGACCGCACCGACGATCCGGTGCGCATGTACCTGCGCGAAATGGGCTCGGTGGAGCTTCTCTCCCGCGAGGGCGAAATCGCCATCGCCAAGCGCATCGAGGCCGGCCGCGAAACGATGATCGCGGGCCTCTGCGAGAGCCCGCTGACCTTCCAGGCGCTGATCATCTGGCGCGACGAACTCAACGAAGGCACGACGCTGTTGCGCGAGATCATCGATCTCGAAACCACCTATTCCGGTCCCGAAGCCAAGGCTGCGCCGCAGTTCCAGAGCCCCGAGAAAATCGAGGCCGACCGCAAGGCGGCCGAGGAAAAGGAAAAGACCCGGCGCGCCCGCTCCGGCGACGACGACATCACCGATGTCGGCGGCGAAGGCCTGCCTCCCGAGGAGGAGGAAGAGGACGAGGACGAATCCAACCTTTCGCTGGCGGCAATGGAAGCCGAGCTTCGCCCGCAGGTGATGGAGACGCTGGATACGATCGCCGAGACCTACAAGAAGCTGCGCAAGCTGCAGGACCAGCAGGTCGAGCAGCGCCTGTCGGCATCCGGCACGCTGTCTTCAGCCCAGGAGCGCCGCTACAAGGAACTCAAGGACGAGTTGATCAAGGCCGTCAAGTCGCTGTCGCTCAACCAGAACCGCATCGACGCTCTGGTCGAGCAGCTCTACGACATCAACAAGCGCCTCGTTTCCAACGAAGGCCGCCTGCTGCGTCTCGCCGAATCCTACGGCGTCAAGCGCGATAGCTTCCTGGAACAATACCAGGGTGCCGAGCTCGATCCGAACTGGATGAAGTCGATCGGTAATCTGGCCGCCCGCGGCTGGAAGGAATTCGCCCGCGGCGAAAATACGACGATCCGCGATATCCGTCAGGAGATCCAGAATCTCGCCACCGAGACCGGCATTTCGATTTCGGAATTCCGCCGCATCGTGCACATGGTGCAGAAGGGCGAGCGCGAAGCCCGCATCGCCAAGAAGGAAATGGTCGAAGCGAACCTTCGCCTCGTCATCTCCATCGCCAAGAAATACACGAACCGCGGCCTGCAGTTCCTCGACCTCATTCAGGAAGGCAATATCGGCCTGATGAAGGCGGTCGACAAGTTCGAATACCGCCGCGGCTACAAGTTCTCGACCTATGCGACATGGTGGATCCGTCAGGCGATCACCCGTTCGATCGCCGACCAGGCCCGCACGATCCGCATTCCGGTGCACATGATCGAGACGATCAACAAGATCGTTCGTACCTCGCGCCAGATGCTGCACGAGATCGGCCGCGAGCCGACGCCGGAAGAACTGGCCGAAAAGCTCGCCATGCCGCTCGAAAAGGTCCGCAAGGTCTTGAAGATTGCCAAGGAGCCGATCTCGCTCGAAACCCCGGTGGGCGACGAAGAGGATTCGCATCTCGGCGATTTCATCGAGGACAAGAACGCGCTGCTGCCGATCGACGCTGCCATCCAGGCGAACCTGCGCGAGACGACGACCCGCGTTCTCGCCTCGCTGACGCCGCGCGAGGAACGTGTGCTGCGCATGCGCTTCGGGATTGGCATGAACACCGATCATACGCTCGAAGAAGTCGGCCAGCAGTTCTCGGTCACCCGCGAACGTATCCGCCAGATCGAGGCGAAGGCGCTGCGCAAGCTGAAGCATCCGAGCCGCTCCAGGAAGCTCAGAAGCTTCCTCGACAGCTGAGGTTTCGACGACGCCGATCATTGGAAAAGCCGGGCCTGCGCCCGGCTTTTGCTTTTGTAATTAACACCAATGATCGGGGCGATTTTCTTGTCCCCTCATGGTGACAGGGCTATAATCCGGCCACGGGGGAAGGGATCGATCGCGCGGCGCGAACCAAGGTCGACGCATACCTGCGTGGACTGGCTCCTCCGTTAAGGAGGTACGACATGACCACTTACATTCTTTTGATCGATTGGACGGATCAGGGCATCCGCAACGTTCGCGACTCGGCAAAGAGGCTGGACGCGGCGAAGAAATTGCTCGCCAGCGTGGGCGGTTCCTTCAACCAGTTCTTCCTGACAATGGGCGGGCATGACATGGTTGCCGTCTGCGAGGCGCCGGATGACGCGGTGATGGCGCATTTTACCCTCTCTCTTGCCATGGGCGGCAATGTCCGGACCGAGACGCTGAAAGCTTTTCCAGAGGCTGCCTACCGGGATCTGATAGGCTCGCTCGGCTAGGTGCAAATTATGGTTGTGTGATTTATATGTTGCAGAGCCTCGGCTGTGCTGGCAGTGTCGCGCCGTGCTTCAATTTCCGCGGCAGGTCTCCCGGCCTGATTTTCGGCAAGCTCCATGATCAAGGCGCTCCTCAGTTTCATCATCTCCGCCGATCATTCAACAGCTGCTTACTGACCGATGGAACTGGCGGCGGGCAAATGGGATGATGGGATCCAGCGCGGCGCTGCCGCGTCATTTGCGCTGCATGCCGTTGCAATCCTGCTTCTTCTGCTGCTGATGCCGAAGACCGAGCCGCCGCTGCCATTACCTGATGATGGTCTCTCTGTGGAGATTGTTCCGCAGTCTGTGGAGCCACTGAAACCGACCGAGCCGATCAAGGCGCCATCACCGGGACCGGCAAAACCTGAAGCCGCGCGGGCTCAAGCCGAAAGACCTGCGCCGGTTACCACTAACGCGCCCGCTGCGGCAATGCCGTCTGTGACGCCAGTCGCTCCGCCGGCACCGAGGCCGGCGGAATTCGTCGCGGCAAGCCAGCTGTTTTCCGACAAGGTGCTGGCCGATCCGCGCAGCCGGGGCGCCCGCGCAGCGCTGCGTGGCCTTGCCGGCAGTGAGCGCAATCTGCAGCTTTGCGACCTCGAGGCGCTGGAGCAGGTCCGCCGCGCGCGGCCGGATCTGCGGCCCGATACGCTCGCCCCCTACGCGATGGCGGCGGAGAAGGTCAGCGGCAACAATGTCGAGGTGAGGGGCGGCGCCTTCCGCAGCCAACGCAAGTGGTACAACATCCAGTTCAAATGCGGGCTCGATGCCGGCTCCGGCAAGGTCGTGTCCTTCGCCTTCCTCGTCGGCGATGCCATTCCAGAGGGTGAATGGCAGGCGCACGATCTGGTGGCGGACGACGGTGCCGCCGACCAATGACCACCACGATCACGAGGTTTTTTTGTTTCGTGGCTTGATGCTGCCGGCTTTAACAGCCACATCGCTGCTGTGACAGACGACGTGGAAATGACAGAGACGAATCACGCAACGGCAAAACAGCGGCCCGAATTCCGCTGGGGTGTTGCCGTGTCGGTGCTTCTGCATGTGCCCATCGTCGCGCTGCTCATTTTCGGGCTGCCGAAGATCGAGCCGAAGCCGCCCGAAGACGAGAGCGTGAAAGTAGAACTCGTCCCGCCGCCGGAGGAGAAGAAGCCGGAGGAAAAGCCCAAGGAAAAGCCACCGGAGCCGAAGCCCCCGGAACAGGCCAAGAAACAACCGCCGCCGCCACCGCCACCACCGCCTCCGCCACCACCGCCGCGCCCCGTTGAAAATAAGCAGGCAGAGCAAGCCAAGCCCGCGGCCCCCATCCCCAGCCTGAATCCTGTCGTCGAGTTCGGAGACAGGGATAGCGGACCGAAAAAATCGCCAGCGGGGAATTCTTCTCAGGGTGAGGTAAAGCCTGCGACGACGGCGCCCCAGCACGGAGCGAAGCCGGAACAGGCGCCTGCAGAGGTTTCGGCAGAAAAGCCGCAGACGGAGACGCCTCCGGCAAGGCCAGTTCCTGACGATGTGCAACTTCCAGAGGTCGCGACGGCCGACGTTTCTCCTGAGCGCAACGCGCCTCTTGCGGAAGCGACCGGTGAAGCCAAGACAGATATCCAGGTGGTCAAGCCGCCAGAACGGAAGCCTCCTGAGACAACGAAGACGGACGCAGAAAAGGACGATCTCGTAAAGGCCAAGACCTTGTTTTCGCAGTCAGCCGATGACGATCCTGTGGCGAAAATCGCGATGAATGGCGTGCCGCGCCGTAAACGTGTTGCCCAGCTGTGTAGAAGCGAACTCCAGCAACAGCTGATCCACGCTTCGCCAAGCTTTCAGCCAATTATTGTACCCAGTCAGGGTTTGTCACAGGGCACCGTTCTGGATCTCCGAGCCGCCTTCCGCACGGCTGAGGGCTGGTACGACGTCCACTTTCGTTGTGAAGTGGATGATGACGCTATGAAGGTTGTCTCTTTTGCATTTGATGTCAGCGGAGAAATTCCGCGCAGCCAATGGAAACGTCGGGGGCTTCCTGACAATTGAATTTGGAATCTGGATGTCAACAAGCCACACACAAGGAACCGCATCTAGCCTCTCCTCACGGCCGTAATGATACGGTGAAGAAGGGACAATGATATGTCGAACGAGATCGAGCGTTTTTTGGAGCGTCAGGATGAAGCCGTCAGCGCGCTGTTCCTGGAACACAAAGGCGACGAGCTGACCGATATTCTGGTGGCGGCACTTGAAGAGGCCTTCGAGATCCTTCTCGAAGCTGCCCCCGCCGAAACACTTCATTGACATTTCCCTGGACATTGCCGGCCGGACCGTTTGGCGACCGGCTGTCGGGCTACCGGTTGGAGCGGGATGGGCTCGGCCGTTCGGCGGCAAGCGTCTTCCGGCTGGAAGGCGAGGGCTTGTCGGCGCTCTATCTAAAGGTCGAGCTGGCGGGGACATTCGGCGAGATTGCCGATGAAGCGGCCCGGCTCGGCTGGCTCAAGGCCGCCGGTTTGCCATGTCCCGATGTGATCGCAGAACAAAGCGACGGGGAGCGTAATTGGCTGCTGATCGGCGCGCTGCCAGGCGCCGATCTCGCCAGCGCCTCGACGCTGACGCCGCTTGTGCGGGTCGAATTGCTGGCTGCGGCGCTTCTCGACCTGCATCGTCTGCCAATCGCATCCTGTCCCTTCGATCACCGGCTGGAGAACCGCGTGGCGGTGGCCAAAGCGCGGATGCAGGCCGGCATCGTCGACGAGACCGATTTCGACGCGGCGCGGCTTGGACAGAGCGCTGCGGCCCTATTTGCCGAACTGCTGCGCACGAGGCCCATCGACGAGGATCTCGTCGTCACCCATGGCGACGCCTGCCTGCCGAATTTCATTACCGCCGAAGAGCGGTTTTCCGGCTATATCGATTGCAGCCGGCTCGGCGTGGCCGACCGCTATCAGGATATCGCGCTCGCCTGCCGCAGCATCGCCCATAATTTCGGCGAGGCGCTGCTGCAGCCCTTCCTCGATCGTTACGGGCTGACGGCGCCGGAACCGGCAAGGCTCGACTACTATCAACTGCTCGACGAGTTCTTCTAAGCGCCACGCGCTTTAGCTCCCTGTTTTTACGCATGTCGTGATCGCGAAACCGCCGTACCTTTTGCGCGACATGCTGTAGGCATTGCGCCATCTGCGCCTAGCTGGCAAAGTGGGCGGCGATCGGACCTGCGGACGAAACATGCCGAAAAACCAGTTCAGGATGCGGCGCTCGGCGCTGACGGGCGTCGAAGCGATGGAAGCGGAAACGCATCGCAGTTTCATCCGCCACACCCATGATCAGTTCGGCATCGGCCTCGTCTCATCAGGGGCACAGAAATCGCTGAGCGGCCGCGGCATGGTGGAGGCCGAGGCCGGCGATATCATCACGGTCAATCCGAACGAGGTGCATGACGGTGCGCCGATCGGCGAAGGGCGGTCGTGGCGCATCCTCTATTTCGATCCGGAGATCGTCACTGGCCTGTCGCAAGAGTTCGCCGAGGGTGGGGCAGGGCGGCAGGAAATCCCTTATCCCGTCATCCGCAACAGGGCGATCGCCGCCCGTTTCGAAATGTTGTTTGGCGCGGTGACTGGCGGCGGAGCGGCCAACGGGCTGCTCTGCGAGCAACTGCTGCTGCAGCTCGTCGCCGATGTCATGCGGGAACGCGCCGGCGGCCACGAGCGGCCGCCGGTGCCGGGCTCCATCCGCGCGGCCCGAGACCTGATTGACGACGATCCGCTTGCCGCCGTCTCGCTCGCCGATCTCGCCAGGGAAAGCGGGCTCAGCCGCTTCCAGGTGCTGCGCGGCTTTGCCAAGGCGACGGGATTGACGCCGCACGCCTATCTCGTCCAGGCCCGCATCCATATCGCCCGGCGGCTGATCGCCAAGGGCATGCCGCTTGCCGAAGCAGCCTTCGCCAGCGGCTTTGCCGACCAGAGCCATATGACACGGGTCTTCGTGCGCAAATACGGCCTGTCGCCGCGGCTCTATGCCGGCGCCTTTTCCTGAATGCCAGCGTCGCGGCTGCAATTTCGTTCAAGACCGCGAGAAACCCCTGCTGTTTGCTCTGCGCTCCCAACAGGAGGCGTTTGAATGTCGAGGCAGGTTCAAGGATATCTCTATCTGGCGCTGGCCATGCTGACGGTGGGAAGCACGGTTGTCGCCAGCAAGTTCATCGCATCGGGCTTGCCGCCATTTACCGCCACCGCCCTGCGCTTCGCCCTCGCATTTCCCATCCTCCTCGTGCTGATGCGCGCGAACGGCGTCCGGCTGCCAAAGCTCTCCGGGCATGACCGCCTGATCCTCGCCATTCAGGCGGGTGCCGGCAGCGTTGGTTATACGACGCTGCTGATATCAGGCCTTAGCCTGACCTCGGCCGCCGATGCCGGCGTCATCATCGGCACGCTGCCGGTGGTCTCGGCGGCCATTTCCATCCTGCTGCTTCGTGAAAGCCCTGGGCGCGGTCTGCTTGTTGCCGTGGCGCTTGCGACGGCGGGCGTGTTTTCGATCGCCTTCACGCCGGGTGCCGCCGGCGGGTCGTTCGCCGGCAATGTGCTGATCTTCTGCGCCGTCGTCTGCGAGGGTTTGTTCATCCTGCTGAACAAGAGGCTGAAGACTGACATTCCGCCGCTTGCCCAGTCGACTGTGATGGCCGGCATCGGCTTTGTCGTCGCTGTCATCCCGGCGGTTTTCGAGGCGCCTTTTGCACGCGATATGTCCACAAGCGCCGTTATTGCCGTCGTTTATTATGCGCTGGTGCCGACGGCCGGCGGCTTCCTGCTCTGGTATGCGGGGGCGGCAAGAGTGAGCGGCACGGAAGCCGCGCTCTTCACTGCGGTCGCTCCGGTCTCCGCCGTCATCCTTGCGTTCCTCATCCTCGGCGAACCGATCGGGCTCAATCAGATCGCCGGCATTGCCTGCGTATTGGCGGCCATGCTCGGGCTTGCCTTTGCCGGCAGCCGGGCGGCGATGAACATATCTGGAGGGAGATAGGCCATGCAGTTCCGTCATTCCGGTGCAATATGGCAGGCGTTTCCGGAGCTTCGCGCCGGCGCGCTCCATGTGGACGATATTCATGCGGATGCCGAGGTCGAGAAGGCGATTGCGGGCTTCAGCGCGACCGCCAGCGCCCGGCTGGCCGCCGCGCAGGAGGGCGAATTTCCTGAAATACAGGCGTGGCGGCGCGGCTTTTCCCGCATGGGGCTGAAGCCGACGCAATATCGCTCGGCCTCCGAGGCGCTGCTGCGCCGCTTCCGCCAGGAGCATGGCCTGCCGCGCCTGCATCCGCTCGTCAATCTCTGCAATGCGATTTCGCTCGCCTTCGCCATTCCGATCGCCGTCTTCGACACCGAACGGATTGCGGGCGATCTCGAGGTTCGGCGGGCCGGCGGCCATGAGACCTATCTGACCTTCGGCGGAGACATCGAGCATCCGGAACCTAACGAGGTGATCTTCGCAGACGGTGAGGAGAGGGCGCATGCGCGGCGCTGGACAAACCGGCAGAGCGGTCTGTCGGCGGTGCGGCAGGAGAGCCGCTCGGTGCTGATCGTTGCCGAGGCCCTGCATGCTTCTGCCGGCGAGGATATTGGCAGGCTGGTCGCAACTCTGGCAGAGGCGCTGGCGCATCACTGGCCGGGCGAGCCGAAAACCGCCATGCTGAGCCTGGCATCGCCGCGATTCGAATTCTGATACATGTCGTCGCGAAAGGTCTTGGGCTGGCGGCATGCCCGCCCTATCTCGGTGAGATCGATATCTCGTGGAGACGAACCTCATGTCAGACAAGTCGATCAAGATTCCGGGCCCGGATCATCCGATCACCGTCGAGCACAATCCCTGCCGTGTCGTCGTCACGCTTGATGGCAAGGTGATTGCCGATAGCCACGATGCGCTGACGCTGCGTGAGGCCTCCTATCCGCCGGTGCAGTATATTCCGCGCCGGGATGTGGAGATGTCGCTGCTGCAGCGCACCGATCATGCCAGCCATTGTCCCTATAAGGGCGACGCCGCCTATTACAGCATCATTGCGGGCGGCGAGCGCTCCAGGAATGCCGTCTGGACTTACGAGTCGCCGAATGCTGCCGTCAGCAGCATCAAGGACCATCTCGCCTTCTATCCCGACCGCGTCGACGGCATCGAGGAAATGGCCTCTCCGGAGGCCGGCACCTTCTGACCGTCGGAGATGGGCCACGGTTGCGGTCGGGAACATGTTGCTTGCGGGATCGTTAGACTGATCTAGCGGGGGATGTGTCGTGCCGAAGTTCTACTTTCAGCTCCTTGATCGTGATGGCGTCGGGGCGACCGAGACCGGATATGAATTCGCCTCAATCGAGGCCGCGAAAGCGGAGGCGCGGCGCGTGCTGGCGGAGATGGCTGCCGAAGGCCTGCCGGCGGAACCTCTGAACATGCTGTCCGTGGAACTCTTCGACGAAAGCCGGCGGCCGCTTGCGGAAATCCGGCTGATTCTCGAGGAAATCGCCAAATAGCCGCGGCCGGCATACTGCCTGCGATGTTAGTCAAGCGATGACGCGACTATGTCAAATTTAATTGCTGGCTATGAAGGCGGGTCTTAGCGTCGCGGCGACCGAGTCGGACTGATGCGGAGAAGATCGGCGGCAGCCTTAAACGGCCGCCCTATCGCAAGACGTCGAGCCACTCATTGTTGAAGACGAGACTGGCAACTGTCACCGGGTCGCCGCTTTCGTTGCGGACAGTGACGGCGATGATCGTGCGATCGCCCGCGGGCAGTTCGTCACGGGCCACATCCAGCAGGATGCGGGTCACCTCTTTCGGAATGTCGTCACGCGATCTGAGCTCGGTGCCGTGCTCATCGCGTGTGGGACCTTCGCCGTTATGGAGATCGAAGAAGTAGCGAGCCATGTTTTTTCCTGTGCGTCACAGGGAGAAATTACAGATGAAGACAATTGTTCCCGAGGCTAGGCATTGATTCTTATAGAAAATACAGGTCGCATAGTCATGATCTCCTCGTGTGCCATCGGTGGGCAAGCCCGTGATTGAAGCCCTGCTGCTCAACCTTGGAAGCCGCGATGTGCTTTCGGCCGAGGAGGAGAACCTACTCCGGTCGATCCTGATCAAGGACAGGCACTTCGCTGCCGGAGAAGATATCGTCCCCGAAGGCAGCCGCCCGCCCTACAGCACGCTGCTGCTCGATGGTTTCGCGGCGCGCTACAAGGTCATGGCCGATGGCAGCCGCCAGATCACCGCGCTGCATGTCGCCGGCGATTTCGTCGACCTGCATGCCTTTCCCGTCAAGAAAATGGATCACGGCATCGTCGCGCTGTCGTCCTGCCACGTCGTTTTCGCCGACCACGGCGATCTCAGGGCGATCACCGAGCGAATGCCGCATCTGACACGGCTGCTCTGGCTCGATACGCTGGTCGATGGTGCCATTCACCGCGAGTGGATCGTCGCCATGGGCCGGCGCTCCAAACGCGCCCATATCGCCCACCTCGTCTGCGAGCTCTTCGTGCGGCTGCAGGTCGTCAAGCGGACGCGGGGCGCGAGCTTCCAGTTTCCGTTGACGCAGATCGAGATGGCCGACGTGCTCGGCGTTTCCGTCGTCCATCTGAACAAGACGCTGCAGGCGCTGAGGCGCGAGGGCGTTTTCACCTGGGAGAACCGGACGATCACTATCGTCGACTGGGAGCGCCTGCAGGAAATCGCCGAATTCGACCCCGCCTACCTGAACATCATAAAGGAGCCGCGCTAAGCGCGTCGCATGCACAATCCAGTGACATCGGTTCATTCCAATTGACAAACCCTCTATCGGGGCAGAACACCATTCGCACATTCACGAAAAATCTCCTGAAGGCCGCTGCCTCCCACGTCGGCCGGTGACATCGCAACATGGACATATCCCAAGGCCCGCGGAGCGTTCTTCGCCACCCCGGCTATCTGAACTTCGCTGCCTCCCGCGTCTTTTCCTCGCTTGCCTTCCAGTCGATCGGTATCGCCATGGGCTGGATGATCTACGACCAGACGCACAGCGCCTTTGCGCTCGGCCTCGTCGGCCTCTGCCAGTTCCTGCCGATGGCGGCGCTGACCTTCGTCGTCGGCCATGTCGCCGACCGGTTCGACCGGCGGCGAATCGGCCTCATCTGCCAGTTGATCGAGGCGGTGACGGCGCTGGTGCTGGCGGTTGCCACCTGGCAGCAATGGCTGACGCCGGCCGGCATCCTTGCCGCCGTCACCGTGCTCGGCGCTGTCGTCGCCTTCGAGCGGCCGACCATGGCGGCGCTGCTGCCGAACATCGTGCCGGCTTCGCTGCTGCAGAAGGCGGTCGCTACCTCCACCTCGCTGATGCAGACGGCGCTGATCGTCGGCCCCTCGCTCGGCGGCCTGCTCTACGGCCTCGACCCTGTGGCGCCCTTCGCTGTTGCCGCGTTGCTCTTTGCCGTGGCGAGCTTCAACGTCATCTCGATCCGCATGCAATGGGCGCCTTCCAAACGCGAGCCGGTGACACTGGCCTCGGTCTTTGCCGGCGTCTCCTTCATCCGCAGCCGGCCGGTAATGCTCGGCACGATTTCGCTCGATCTCTTTGCGGTACTGCTCGGCGGCGCCACCGCGCTCCTGCCGATGTTCGCCCGTGATATTCTGCATGCCGGCCCCTGGGGACTGGGCTTCCTGCGCGCCGCACCGGCGATCGGCGCGCTTGCCATGTCGATCGTGCTTGCTCGCCGGCCGCTCGAGAGCAATGTCGGGCGCAAAATGCTTGCCGCTGTCGCCGTGTTCGGCCTCGCCACCATCGTCTTTTCGCTCTCCACCAATATCGTGCTTTCGGTCGCCGCCCTTCTTGTCGTCGGCGCCTCCGATACGGTGAGCGTCGTCGTGCGCAGCTCGCTGGTGCAACTGCTGACGCCGGACGAAATGCGCGGCCGCGTCAGCGCCGTCAACTCGCTGTTCATCGGCACCTCCAACCAGCTCGGCGAATTCGAATCCGGCATGATGGCGGCAGCGCTAGGCCCGGTCGCCACCGGCCTCGTCGGCGGGCTTGGGACCATCGCCGTCGTGCTGCTGTGGATGCGGCTCTTCCCTGCTCTTACCAAGGTCAAGACGCTGCAGGGCTGAAACATGCATGGCGCGTTGAAAGTGGTAGCGGCTCCCGCTAGGGTTCGCGCGAACGATTAATCGGGGCAGCGCGTGACGAGAGCTTTTTTACCCTATGCACTGGCGGCGGTTTTCGCCTGCGCGCCGGTTGCGGCGCTGGCCGAGTGGCAGGTGGTCGAGGAAGTGCGGCCCTATTCGATATCAGGCAAGTCAGGCGCTGAACTCTACGAGTCGATCGGGGCGCGGGGACCTCAGGTCGGCATCGGCCGGGTCATCGCACATACGACGTTCAAGCTGACCTGGACACGGAAATACGAAGCGCAGGGCACTTCCTGCGTCATCACGACCAACCGCCCGAAGCTGATCATCACCTATACGCTGCCGAAACCCTCGGCTGCGCTGCCGCCGGCCGTTGGCGGCAGCTGGGGCAGCTTCATCGCCGGCGTGCAGGCGCATGAGCGGGTGCATGGCGACACCATCAAGGAGATGGTCAAGGAAATCGAGGTGATGAGCATCGGCCTCACCGTTGCCGACGACCCCGATTGCAAAAAGATTCGCATAGAGCTGACCCGGCGCCTCGGCGAGATCTCGGCGAAGCAGCGTCAGCGCGGCCGCGACTTCGATAAGGTGGAAATGGGCGACGGCGGCAATATCCAGCAACTCATCCTCAAGCTGGTCAACGGGCCCTGACTGCCCTAACGAGGCTGGCGGGCGCGTCATCCCTGGACCTGCCCCGCCGCGCTCCTATCTCTCACCCCAGCGCGAGAGGGAGGAGCAGTGTGATGTCCTATATCGACGGTTTCATCGTGGCGGTGCCGAAGGAGAATATCGAAGCTTATAAGGCGTTCTCGACGTTTGCCGGTTCGATCTGGAAGGAATACGGCGCGCTCGAATATGTCGAATGCATCGGCGACGACGTGCCTTATGGCGAGCTGACTCCTTTCCCCGCGCCGTGCAGGCCGAGGAGGACGAGGTCGTAGTGTTTGCCTGGATTGTCTACCGGTCGCGGCAGGAGCGCGACGATATCAACGCCAAGGTGATGGCCGATCCGCGGCTCAAAGGCGATCAATGGAAGATGCCGTTCGATGGCAAGCGAATGATCTACGGTGGCTTCGAGACGCTGATCAAGCTTTGACGCGGTGTTCGCTTTGACTTGCCCCGGCAAGCTTGACTTGCCCCGGCAAGCTTGACTTGCCGCCAGTGACGCGCCACCTCGCTGCGATAAGATTTCGAGACGGGAGAGCGCCTTGCCCCAGACGATCCTGACCCTATCCACCCGCGGACAGGGCCTTTATGAATTCACCGATCAGGCGGACGCCTTCGTCAACACCTCGGGGCTGGAGGAGGGGCTACTCACCGTCTTCGTGCGTCACACCTCCTGCTCGTTGCTGATCCAGGAAAATGCCGATCCCGACGTGCGCACCGATCTTCTCACCTTCTTCCGCCGCCTAGTGCCGCCGGCCACCGATCCTGCGATGGGCTGGGTCGTGCATCGGGCCGAGGGGCCGGACGACATGCCGGCGCATATCAAGGCGGCGCTGACGCAGGTCACGATCGGCATTCCCGTCGCGCGCGGCCGGCTGATGCTCGGCACCTGGCAGGGGCTCTATCTCTTCGAACATCGCGACCGCCCGCACCGGCGCGAAATCGTCCTGCATCTCAGCCCCTGAAAGGATTAATCCTTGTGAATGAAAACTGAATGGGTGGTTCGAACACCATTCAGTTTGCAGCGTCTACTGTCGAGACAATCCCTGAAGGGAGAGCCTATCAAACCGACGGAGACACTCCATGACGCATTTCCTCGCCAAGGCCTCGCTGGCCGCATTGCTCGCCCTCTGCTCCATTCCGGCCACGGTTTCCACGGCGGCAGCCGCCGGGCCGCAGACGAACTTCGTCGTCGAGGCGCAATATCATCGGCCGATCCGCGGCTGCTCGCCGATCCATGCCGTGAACAAGGCGCGTGATTTCGGCCTCCGGAGAGCCCATATCACCCGCATGTCGCCCCGGGTCGTCGTCGTTGCCGGTCGCGACCGGCGCGGCTGGGACAGAATGGTCTTCGCCAATGTCCGCGGCTGCCCGCTGATCCGGCGCTGAGCATCGAGCGGCGAGCGCCGACAGGCGCTTGCCGCCGTTTTGCCTTGACGGCGCCACTTTCAGCCGTCTCTTCTCTAACCCGTATGAGTGATTCCCGCGGAGAGCGGGGGAGGGCGGCTCGACCGCACCGACTATAGAATGAAAGGTTTTTCGATGATGCAGTTTTTGGCAAAGGCGGGTCTTGCCGTCATGCTGACAGCCGGCACCCTTGCCGGCACGGTGGCGCCTGCCGCCGCGCAGTTGAATATCATTATCGGCGATCAGGACCGTGACGCGCCGCGCGACTACCGCCGTCCGCCTCCGGGTTACGAGCGTCCGGGCTTCGACCGCCGGCCGCGCGGCTGCGATCCGCGTATGGCCGAAGATATGGCCCGCGATTACGGCTTCCGCCGCGCCCGCGTCGTCGACGTCACGCCCCGCCGCGTCATCGTCCAGGGCTGGACCCGCCGCGGCCCCGGCGAAATGAGCTTCGCCAACGTCCGCGGCTGCCCGGCGATGCGCCGCTGATATCAAGTAGAATACCGCCTCGTCTCCCCGATGCGGCGGCACTGCATAATTTCTTAGATCGGAATCGATCTGAGGATAAAATTATGCAGCAATTCAAAGTGTTGCGGCGTCCTTAGCACGTCCGAAAGACGTGCGGCGCTGCAAAACCGCCTTTGCCAGTCTCCCCGGATCGGCAAGGGCGGTTTTCTTTTGTGAGTCCGCCGTCGTCTTCGCCTTCTACCATAGCTGCGGTTCGACCGCACGACTGCCCCTCACCCTAACCCTCTCCCCGTAAAAAAACGGGGCGAGGGGACGTGCCAAAGGCAACGTGGAGATGGAGGAGGCCGGTGCGCCATATCCCCTTCGCCCCGCAAGCGGGGAGAAGGTGCCGACAGGCGGATGAGGGGCTGATCTCACCGATCTCCGAGGCCGGACGGGCCGTCACGTTGAACTCTTGCTCGTCAATTTTTTAGCAGTTTGCGCGCCGCGCGTCGAAACGCACGGCGCGACACCTTCATTGTTACTGCTCAATCGCAAAAGTCACAGTGACGCTGACACTGTAATTGTTCTCGCCGCCCTGGACGGGAACGGCCGCATCCGAGGCTTCCTTCATCATCGTGGCGCGATAGGCCGGTTGCGGCATCGGGCGAGGGGCATTCTCGTTGATCTCGATGATGCGGCCGAGCTTGACGCCGGCCGCTTCACTCAGCGTCTTCGCCTTCTTCACCGCCTCGGCGACGGCATTCTTGCGCGCCTCTTCGAGGGCTGCTTGCGGCTTGTCGTTGGTGAACTGGATGTCTCCGCCCTGGTTGATGCCGAGGGTCACGGACTGGTCGATCACCTGTCCGAGCTTGGCAAGATCGCGCAGCCTGATGGTGATGGAATTGATGGTCTGGTAGCCGATCAGCTGCGGCTGCTGCTGCTGACCATCGACTGGCTGCGGATAGTTGTATTGCGGCTGGATGGAAAAACCGGAGGTCTGCAGATCGCGCTCGGCAATGCCGCCGTCCTTCAGCGCCTTCAGCACCTCGTTCATCGCCTTGTTGTTTTCGTCGAGCGCTTCACGGGCGGTCTTCGCCTGCTTGACGACGGCGAGGTTGACGACGGCCATATCGGGCGCGAGGGCCGATTCGCCATCGCCCGTCACCGAAATCACCGCCTCACGCGGCTTTGCCTCCTGCGCCAATACCGGCGCGGCGGAGCCAAGCGGCAGGGCCAGAAGGGCAGTCATCAGAAGAGTCTTGGAGAGAATCGGCGCCATGTTTCATTCCCTAGTTGTCGTTTCCCGGATGAACTTTCTGTCGGTTGATTGTGAAGCTATTGCGGCGGAAGGGAACCGTGAGCCTCATCGCGGGAAAAATATGTGGGTCCTCAGGGGGGCTCCTCCTTCCCCTCTCTCATTCCTGTGCTCGTCACAGGAATCCAGGGCGCCCAAGTCTTTGGGCGCGGAAAACTCGGCTTTCACATAGAAGGGTCATTCACCGCGCAGACGCGCAGTGGCTGGATTCCTGTGACGAGCACAGGACTGAAGGAGGTTGAGGGTAACGCCTTCGTCAGGCGCCGTTTATGGACGGCATGACCATCTACCGGCATATGGCGCCGGCCGCGAAGACCGAGACCGGCACGAATTTCGCCGGCCTGGTCGGCAGCTCCACAGTTTCCGAGAATAATCGGTTTTCTTATTTCCTGGTGGGCGGATGGCGACCAAGGCCGGCCAGCCCATATAAGCTGGGGCGAACCGGCAGCGCCCGCGGTCAACTGAGGGCCCGCGCCAGCCAGGATAAGGCGTTTGCCTCACCCGGCGCCGGCGGACGCATTGTAGGGTCAGGCGCCGAAATCATCCATGAAGGAGGGATGGATCGCAGGCTTGCGCTCTTCGCGGGTTTCGCGAAAACGCTGCGGAACCGCACCGAGACCGGTCACAAAACGGGTCAGGAGATTGCGGTTGAAAAGTTTCTGTATGGCACTCATCACAGGTCGCTCATTCTTCTTTTTGTTAGCCCGCGGCATATATTTTGCCCAGGCTGCCATAACAATGGGCAATTTTGCATGACAGTTATGTGACGGTGCATAGGCTTGAAAAGATGGGCTGAAAGGCGATCAATTTAGCGTTACGCGAGGCCGCAGAAGGCAGTCGATTGCCATCAATCAATGCCTGCATTCGCTATGGCGTGGTAGATTGCTTGGCCGGGGCAAAGCCACGCCCCTCCGAGGAGACGCTCAGATGAACCGATTTTTCGCATTTATCGCGACCGGAACGCTGATCAGCCTTGCCACGATCACTTCGGCCTGCACATCCACAAGCCCCGATCAGACTTCGTCGATCGGCGGCGGTTATTACCATTACGAGAGCCAGCCGCTCAATCCGGCCTGTGGAGGCGGGTTCAGGCCTAGCGACGGGCGGTCTTGTAGCTATTAGAAAAGAGGGCCAATCAACACAACGCCGTGGGACGACGTCAGCAGGTTTGCCGGCATCGCGCGGGAGCCGATGTTCGCCCCGACATCGTCCTTATGGCCCAATCCATGCTTGGCTTTCCCGAGACCGAGCGATCGGAATCTCCACAGGTTTAGACTGCGGCTGGACGATTGCGACCAGCTGTCTGCGGCCGGCGCGCCGAGATAGTCGGATCTCCGGCTTGGAACGTCTCGTCCGACATCACCGCTTTGGACTTCTGCGTCTAAAGTTATCAGTCAGTGAAGCCCTTGCAGTCTGTTCCGCCGCTCTGCCAGCAGTTCATTTCGAACCAAATTCCTGGCATTATCCGAGAGACCGTCCGGCCCGAACAGACCAAGTTCGGTAAATCGCGCTTCGATTTCCTTTGGAATGCTATCTGCCTCGTGCTGGCAAAGGCGCACAAGCCATTTCCATTCGTCGCTAGTCATATCCCTGTGCACGACCATGAATTGCTACCCCTCCCGAGGACAACGACATCCATCAAACAGTACCACAACTTCGATCGAAAGGCAGGTGGCTCGACGACCGGGTCGATCACGCGCATATCCATGCGCAAAGCGCGACCTCGCCACGATGACCAAGCGCCTCAACGGGGAAGCGCGCGCTCTGCGCTCAGCATATTAAAATGAAATCAAGGCCCTGCCGAAGTAGCAGGGAGCCAGACCCGAGCTGATGCCTGATGGCCTGATGACAGTGCCAGGCTGCCGACAATTGCGACCATGGCAATCAGGATGACGATGATGGGAAACGCGAGGCCGGACGGCT
>NZ_LODW01000043.1 GCF_002914525.1 Rhizobium hidalgonense
AAACCAGTCCGAGCTGCTGCGGTAAAGAGCCGTGGTGGTGAGCGTCGGATGAAAAGTTCGGACGAGATCCGAGCAGGTGCGTGTCCGAAAGACGAACGAAAGTGAACCCTCCGAAGACGCGCCGTTATGAATATAAGCGTCGTCGAAACCAGGACTGTTTCGTCATCCTGGGACGAGTCCGCCGGGTGCCTGATGATTGGGCGGGCGGCGATCGGCGTAGAGGGGGCGTGAGTTGGACACAGGCTTTCACGCGGAACTGCAGGAACCAGGCTCCTGATGCCAAGGGAGAAGCCCAAGCGGAGAAACCGTAAGGCGAGAGTACCGATGCAGGAGACTGGGGCGGACCGATCCGTATGAGCGTTGAGGGCCCTGTAATGGGGCCGGAGCAAAGGGATCGGATCAGGTGGTCGTATTGTTTGGAACAACTGGAAACAGGATGACTTCGATAGGTACGACAGACAAGCCGTTTCGGATTGAGAAGCGGCAAGTGTACGAAGCTTACAAAGCGGTCAAAGCCAACCGTGGTGCAGCCGGGGTGGACGGTGAGACCCTGGAGATGTTTGAGAAAGACCTTGCGAGAAATCTCTACAAGATCTGGAATCGGATGTCTTCTGGGGCTTACTTTCCGCCGCCGGTGCGCGCCGTCTCCATTCCAAAGAAGACTGGAGGCGAAAGGGTTTTGGGCGTGCCGACGGTCAGTGATCGGATCGCGCAGATGGTGGTCAAGCAGATGATTGAGCCGGATTAGAGACGTGGTCATTATGGATAACCTGCCTGCACGGGACTGTCAGGAATTCTGTGCGTGAGGCCGGTTCGTCATTGGTTGAAGAACCGTTCGCCAAAGACGACGGCGAACTGGGTTTTGGCCTCGAACCATTCGCGAGGCGGACGTTTCCAGTCTTCGGCCGCGTGGTTCAGAACTAAATATAGCAGCTTCATGGCGGCATCGTCACTGGGGAAATGGCCCCGCGAGCGGACTGCCCGCCGGAGTTTGGAGTTTAACGCCTCGATGGCGTTGGTCGTGTAGATGATCCGACGCACGCTTTCGGGAAAGGCGAAGAAAGGAATGACGTGTTCCCAATTGCGTCGCCAGCTCTGAGCGATGGCAGGATATTTTTGACCCCAGTATCCGGTTTCGAACGCTTCTAGCGCCTTCATTCCGGCTTCGGCGTCCTTGGCGCGGTAGATTGCCCGCAGCGCCGGGACAACCGGTTTTCGGTCTTTCCATGACACGAATTCGAGCGAATGGCGGATGATGCACGATGCAGGTCTGGACGATCGTCTGCGGGAAAGCAGCGGTGATCGCCTCTGGAAAGCCTTTCAGCCCGTCGACGACGGCAATCAGGATGTCCTGGCAGCCCCGGTTCTTCAGTTCGTTCATCACCCGCAGCCAGAACTTCGCGTCTTCCGTCTGCTCAATCCACAGGCCGAGGATTTCCTTGGTGCCGTCCGCCAGAACGGCAAGCGCGATATAGACGGCCTTGTTGCGGACGAAGCCCTCATCCCTGATCTTGACCCGGATTGCATCGAAGAACACGAGCGGATAGCAAAGCTCGAGCGGCCGGTTCTGCCATTCCCCAACTTCCTCGAGAACAGCATTGGTGACCGCAGAGATCAGATCCGGCGACACCTCGATACCGTAGATTTCTTCGAGATGACCCTGGATCTCGCGCACCGTCATGCCGCGCGCATACATCGAGATGATCTTGTGATCAAAGTCCGGGAAGCGACGCTGGTATTTCGCAATCAGCTTCGGATCAAAGGTCCCGGCCCGATCGCGCGGGATCGACAGCGTCATCTTTGACGTACCTGTCAGCACCGTCTTCTTCGAAGAGCCGTTGCGACGATTGGCGTTGCCCTCCGCCTGTTCGTCATCGAGATGCTCGTCCAACTCGGCATGGAGAATGCGCTCTGAAAGCGCCTTCCTCAGATCGTCGAGCAAGCCATCCTTGCCGAACACCTCAGACGGATCGCGGCCAGCCAAAAGCTGGTCCAGAAGTTCCTTGTCGATAGCCATGTGATGATTCTCTCCTTTCCATCATCATGGCCTCACGCACAGGATTCCTGGCAGTCCCTGCTGCACACAAGATAGCCGGTGTCCGCGATGCCATCGAACGTGCCGGCGCCAAGCTCATGTTCCTTCCGCCCTATAGCCCGGACTTCAATCCAATCGAGAACGCATTTTCGAAGCTGAAAGCCATGTTGCGAGGCCGAGCCGAGCGAGAGATCGATGCTCTATGGGATGCGGTCGGGGCCTTGATGCCTCGCTTCACTGCGGCAGAATGCGCAAACTACTTTAAGGCCGCTGGATATGGCATCTGCCAAGTCATGCGAAGGTGCGCTCCACGACCCAGCGACGCGGCAGAACCTCGAGGCCCCTTGGCCTTATCGGTCCGCTTGACGATCTGGAGAGTGAACGCAGCGATCTTTTGCAGTGCGCCCTTCAGCTTCGGTCCGGCATAAACACCATCGGCGAAGATATGCCTCAGCCACGGCCAGCGCCTGATGGTTTTGAGGACGGCAGGCGCGCCGTCGCGATCCTGAATATCGGCGCTGTGAACGATGAGGCCGACCATCAGTCCGAGCGTGTCGACGACACTATGACGCTTGCGTCCCTTGATCTTCTTGCCCGCGTCATAGCCCGAAATTCCCCCACGTTCCGTGATTTTCACGCTTTGACTGTCGATCACGCCCGCAGACGGCGAGGCCTCCCGACCTTCCAAGTCACGCGCCTCCATCACAAGATGATGGTTGATCCGGCCCCATAACCCTGTCGCTCGCCATTCATAGAAATAGGACCGCACAGTTGTAAAAGGTGGAAAATCTCTGGGCATCATCCGCCACTGGCACCCCGTCGTGGCGATGTAAAGCAGCGCATTCACGACCTCGCGAAGATCGGTGCTGCGCGGTCTGCCCAACCGCCTCGGTCCAGGCAGGCAAGGCGAGATCAATCCCCATTCCCGGTCCGTCAGATCGCTTGCATACCGCACTGCGCGTCGGGCATATTGCCGACGGGTGAAATCAGTCCAGCCCATTGTGGTCTCCGTTTGTCCTAAGCAAACAAACAGAATCACAACTGGCTGATTTCACTCAACTCTTTTTCGGTCAGCTCTTAGACCCGCGCTCCCCCGCCCATTCATCGATCTCGTCAGTCGCATTCGACCTCCGCGGTCGATGATCGAGCCTTCAAAGGGATTTGCCTGCACTGCCAGGAATGGCGGATCTCGCGTGGTCGCATTGTGCCCCCCGTTGCAAAGTTTGCAAACGCAGCGGCTCACCTCTCGCGCTTGCCGGGATTTTCCCGTTCAAGTTAGAACAAGTGCTACATGGTCGTGGGGAAATCGCCGTTCTCCCTCCTCAGTTCGTTCTGTCGAAAAATTTGGGCGTTGCGGTCTGAATATTGGTCGACACACGCTCCAGGCCACAAGCCAATGTTTCTGGGACGT
Source organism: Rhizobium hidalgonense (assembly GCF_002914525.1). GTDB lineage: Bacteria > Pseudomonadota > Alphaproteobacteria > Rhizobiales > Rhizobiaceae > Rhizobium > Rhizobium hidalgonense. The sequence goes on from NZ_LODW01000043.1 coordinate 3,447, forward strand.
CTGCCGCGGACATGCACTTGGCCATCTTGAAATGCCAGTTGGGATCGAGGTGTCCCTACTATCTCCTTGAACATCGATCGATCATGCAGGGATGGAGATGGATGGGGCCGTGCACGATTTGTCGTTCAAGCCGCCTGGAGCGGGCCGCGCCGGGCGTCTCTTGGCCGTTTGCGCTCGCGGCTAGTGAGCGAGGAGGACCGGAATCTCCCTTTACATTGCGCGTACCGTCCTCGTCAGCACGAGGCGAGCTACCGCCGTATTGGCCTCACGGACATAAGCGTGCGATTCATGCTGACCGTTGTCGGATCGAGGCCTATTACACTTCTGGAACGGCCGTCTATTGCTACATTCGCGATCAATATAACAGGAATGAAATATAAAATTCGATTAATAGATGCCCTCATGAATACTCGAAGAAACACGGGAATATACGAACAGACAGACGCCATTTCAGTGTCACACCACAGGCAGGACAAAAAATGAAACTTCTGACATTTTGCTCCTTCAAAGGAGGTGCAGGCAAAACGACTGCGCTCATGGGTGTTTGCGCTGCCCTTGCAAACGACGGCAAACGGGTGGCTCTCTTCGATGCCGACGAGAACCGGCCGCTGCCGAGGTGGAAGGAAAATGCAATACGCAGCGGGACCTGGGACCCTTGCTGCGAGGTTTACGCCGCCGAGGAGATGGCCCTTCTCGAGGCAGCCTATGAGGACGCCGAGCTTCAGGGATTTGATTATGCGTTGGCAGATACGCATGGAGGATCGAGCGAACTCAACAACACCATCATTGCCAGCTCAAACATGCTTCTGATCCCTACAATGTTGACCCCGCTCGATATTGACGAGGCATTGTCGACCTACCGCTACGTTATCGAGCTGTTGCTGAGCGAGAACCTCGCAGTTCCCACAACCGTATTGCGACAACGTGTTCCGGTCGGCCGATTGACCACATCGCAGCGCGCGATGTCGGACATGCTCGCGAGCCTCCCGGTTGTGCAGGCTCCCATGCACGAGAGGGATGCCTTTGCCGCAATGAAGGAACGCGGCATGTTGCATCTCACATTGTTGAACATGAGAGCTGATTCAACGATGCGTCTGCTTGAGCGGAATATCAGGATTGCGATGGAGGAACTCGTGGTCATCTCAAAATTGATTGGCGACGCCCTGGAGGGTTGAAGATGGGTATCCGCAAACCGGCCCTGTCCGTCGACGAAGCGAAGCGGCTTGCTGCAGCTCGACCCGGGATTATTCATCCGGACCTGCAACATTTCTCCCGGGATGCAGCCGCGCCACGGTTGCCCCAAAGAGCCGGCCATGAAGAGCGACGAACGACATCTGCTCTTGCCAAGCGTTCCGGCCCCGAATCGCAATCGATAAGAACTGTGGATGCGCTCAATTCGAGCACGGCGCCGGAAAAGGTCCAGGTTTTTCTTTCAGCGCGGCCGCCCGCGCCTGGAGTATCAGAAATATATGACAGTCTGATCCTGCAATACAGCGCTTCCAAGTCTCTGCAGATGATACTGCGTCGTGCGCTCGACGATTTCGAAACCATGCTGATGGACGGATCGTTTAGCAAGGCTTCCCAAAGCTATCCAATCCCTCAGGAAACTTCCGAAAAACGCGTCATTGTTCAGACATCCCGCATGCTCCCCGTATCGGCGCTGAAAATCGCACGCGATCACTTCGATCCATCCGGACTGGAGACTTCGCGCGCGTTTGGCCTTAAACTCGCCACCGCCGCGCTTGCTTCATTCTTTGACGCGGCGAAGGCACCGGGACGCGGCCGGAGGACGTGAGATGCCCGAACAATTCGAGCACCTGCCGGACGCGGGAAAAATTGGTTCGGGATCGAACCGCCGGATGGCTGCTACGCCAGATCAGGCAGCCATCACTCCTCCGTAGGAAACATTCACATCAATATCGAAGAAGTAGCCGGCACCTCTTGCAGTCTTGATCAGCCGAGGGTTCGCCGCATCTTGCTCGAGCTTGCGGCGAAGCCTCAGGATGAGGACGTCGATGCTTCGGTCATATACCTCCTCTTCGCGCACCCGGCTCGCAATCAGAAGCTGCTCGCGGGATAACACATCGCGCGGTTTCTCGAGGAATGCGACCAGAAGGTTGAACTCACCTGCAGTGAGCTTGACCTCGGCGCCGCCTTCCGAAGTCAAACGGCGTTGTCTGAGATTAAGTGTCCAGCCGTCGAAATAGAATGTGCGCCGATCCTTGGTGCGCGCGACGGTCGGACGCACACGCAAGGCAACGCGGATCCGTGCCAGAAACTCCCGCGTTCCGAAGGGTTTTGCGATAAAATCGGTGGCTCCGAGTTCGAGAGCCAAGACCTTGTCCGCTTCTTCCAGGCGATCTCCGCTGATGATTATGATCGGAACGTCTGATTTTGTTGCTAGCGTGCGGACGATTTCAAGCCCATCCTCACGTCCCAGATTGAGATCAACGACCACAACATCGACGGTCTCGGATGAGAGGACGCGGTTAAACTGCTGGCTGTCGGCTACGGCAGTCACCTTCAAGGCATGAACCGTGAGACATTCGACGATAAGATGCCGCATCGCGAGGTCGTCATCAATGACAAGAACGTGTTTCAACCGTTCACCTTTCATTCCAGGATCCCAGCGGCTGAGGCTGAGCGTGCATAAAAATGATTTGTTACAAACATAACCCGATACATATCTCGCCTGCTTGAAAGTTGAGCAACATCTAGTGCTGATCCAGAAGATCGCCAATCGCCTCTCCCCGACGGCGCGCATCAGCGGCGAGCCAGATTTCTTCCACCTCGTAAATGTCGCCGTAGGCTCGAAAGGGTATGATGACATCAATCGCGCTCGAAAGCATGTCGATCAGTGTTCTATCTTCCAGGCCAGCGCCCTGCGAGCTGCTTTTCACCAGTGAAAACAGTTTCTTGAACCCCTGAACAGGATTGGCGCCGTGTATGGTGGAAATCGATCCCGGATGCCCTGAGACGACTTCACTCAGATAGGCCCATGCCGCGTCGTCACGCATCTCTCCGAGAAGAATCCGGTCCGGCCGCATGCGCAGACTGGCCTGCAGCAGGTGCTCGGCGGTTACAGCGTCCGGTCCGCCCGCATTTTTTGCATAGAGCAGCCGGACGTGGTTCTCATGTGGAATGACGAGTTCGAGGGTATCCTCGATTGTGATCAGCCGTTCCTGCGGCGGGATTGCACTGATCAGAGTCTTGCTCATCGTCGTCTTGCCGCTCCCGGTTGGGCCGCAAAGCAGCATCGTCAACCGACCCACGACGCATGCATGCAGAAATGCCTCCAGATCGCCGCTGTCGTAGTGCCTGAGGATAGTTTCATCCTGTTGATCCCGGCGCCTTTTTCGCCTCTCCCACTGGTTCCATCTTGAAACATCGTAACGGTCCGTAACCCCGTTGAGACCGGAAACATGGGAAGCTGGCCGTCGAATCGTCAAGCTCACAGTGCCCGCCAGGACAGCGGGCGGCAGGCAAATTTGCAGCCGCTCACCACCCGGAAGTTCAGTGGCGCAAAGGGGATTTCGTGGTCCGACATCCTGCTTTCTCAATGCGCCTGCCAGAATGGCGATATCTTCGAGATCGTTGTATGACAGAGGCAGGGACATTTTGGTGAAGATGCCGCCCTGGCGCAGAAATGCCTCGCCAGGTCGATTTATCGCAACCTCTTCGGTCCTCGGGTCGTCGAGCCATTCCAAAACCGGATTGAGAAGAAATCGCAGCTGCGTATTGACCTCCATTGTATCACATCCCGTTCTGTGAGCGAAAAAGTTGGCTTTGTCAGCGGCGGTGCTGCCGGTATCGGGTCGCGCCACCCGTCACGCGAAGCTGGTAAATGTCGGAGAAATCAAGGTCACGAGCCACGAAAATCGAGACCGTATCGCCCTGATTTTTCCTCAGGGTCGGCGGTATGTTGATGGTTGCCTTGAGAGCAGTATCCGCCGTTTGTTCACCGTTGTTCTGGATACTGTTGAAGCTCGTTCCGCCGTCCGAGCTGCCGGCATAGGTGCTCGCTGCCTGGAATGCCCCTTGAACGACACTAAGGAGCATGGCGCCGCCAAAGCGCTGCCAGAAGTGGTTATCGACGGTGCCCGGCAATCCCGAGCGGCCGAGTTCATCCGTGCCGGGCGATGAAAGCGAAATCATGGCATGATTGGGCGTCTCCGCGCGGTCCCAAAGAACAAATACCCGCGCATCTCCTTGTTGCAGACCACGCTGGATTTCGCCGACGACTGTGGTACCACGATCAAGTAGCACAACATTGTTGGTCGTGCCGCGAACATCCCTGGGCAATACGCATTTTACATAGCCAGCCAAATTCGTGTCGATTGCCGTTTGCAGGATGCACGGGATGATCGTTCCCTGGGTTATCATGAAATCCGGGTGGGGCAACAGCGTTGCCTTGCTGGGCTGGAGTTCGGTGGGCTTCATGCGTATCGAAACATCGCTTCCTGCAGACACCTCACCGTTCGGCGGCGTCCGCTCTTCGTCCTTGTCATCTTGCCGGCCGGTGGCGCCATGACCGGGGCGGTCATCGCCACCGGTATACGCGAAGATCGGTGTTTCCGCCGGCTGCGGCTCACTGCGTGCTGGTTCCGGAGCAGGCAACTGGACGGCTCTCTCGGCCGGCGGGGCATCGGGTGAAATCTCGATTGGTGCCGGATGAAACGGCTGCGTGTTCGTGGAGATCATGGGAGACGGTGGCGGGTTTGCATCCGCCTTCTTCTGTCGCCCGCCGAGCCAGATGAGACCAAGTGAAAGCACAAGAACAAGACCTGCAACGATCAGCTTGCGGGGTCCCGAAAGTCGCTGGTGATGTGTGCCGGAGACAAGGGATCCGCCGGCATCGATATCGTGGGACGGTTGCTGATCATCCCCGATCACCCTCTCTCCTCCATCAGCACGCGCTTCACATCCGGCCTGACCGTACCCGTATCCGGCCTTCGGCCAACAGGATCGTAGGCAGTATTCCAGACACACAAAACGGTGTTACCATCTCTCAGCCGCCAACCACTAGAAACTGAAGAAATCTCGACATAGCTCCCCTTGACTGAATAGTTCGCAACCGCTTCCTTGCCGTCAGGATCAATCGTGTAGATGGAGGGTATGCGAACATTGCCGGGAAAGCGGAATACAGTTGTAAATCCGTTATCGAATACTTCGAGCGGCAACAGCGAACGATCACCCTGGGCCACGTAGTGCCAGTTCCTGTCTCCGGTGGCCCCTGTTGTGGCGGGCTGATCCAGCAAATCTGCCGCCCTGCGTTGATACTGCGCTTCCCCACGCAAGCGGTCTGCGGCTGCCTTGTCCTGCGCCTCCTTTCGGCGGGCCGCCGCTTCATCGGCAGGATAGGCGAATTGTACGCTGTAGTAGAGATCAGGCTGTTCCTTATCGAGATGTGCCAGCGTACTGGAAGAGATGCTGAAGACATAGCGCCGCATCCCGGCATCGCTTGCGGTCAGCACCACCACCGGCTCGGGCGGCAGAACCTGACTGGCTTTGAAGAACAGATAGTTTCCGCGTGGAAGTGCCGCGAGAGTCTTGCTGTTGGAAACGGCCACTGCCGTCACCGTTTCGTTGGCTGCGAACGAAACAACCAGAGTGGCTCCAACCGCCGTCGACAGGTGTACCACCTGATCGGGATTGTAGGCCAGATAACGCATACGCGGGTCCAGTCTGCCTGGCGTTGGCGTTTCTTCGGCCATCACGCCGGTCGCGGCAAACAGCAGACATGCCAAGGTGAGAAGCTCTTTTTTTTTCATGGTTCGCCGGCGCCCGCGTTGGAAACGGTATCTTCGGATGTCTGGTATGATGTGATGACCAAACCTCCCGGATTGGTAAGCCTTAATCTGCCGGGCAGGCTGTTCACCTTTTCGTAGTGAATTGTTGCGGTCCACGTACTCACCACCGGCATTTTGCTGTCGATGACGAGGGTCCGTTTGTAGCGAATTTCCTGCACACCCGGCGCTACATCGTTCGAAGCAATGTGCTCAACCTCCAGCCTGCCGCGTTTTCCGACGACGACCTGAGGTGAACCTGGATTGGGATAATTGAAGAACTGCTGGTAATCCTGGCGCACCGCCGGGGCGCTGAAGTTCGAGACCAGATCATAGGCGTACTGGGCAGTATCAGCGGTGTAACTCTCGCGCATCCGGACATACTCCCACAATGAGGCGTTGACGACGGCTTTTTCCTGGGTGGCAGGCAAGCGCGAGACGGATACCTCGCTGTCCACTGTGCCGTCCGGCCGGATCCACAGATACACCGGCACAAGCCTTGTCAGCGGTACCATTGTGGCAATCGTGAACGCTTGAGCGACATTGCCCAAGGTTGCGACGGCTGCGACAACCGCAGCCACTCTGGAGAGACGTCGCGCCGATTTCGCACGTGCGGTTTGAAAAGCCTCCACTTCCTTGTAGTGCTCGGCCAGCTTTTCCCGCCCTACCAGCAGCGCATAGTCAGACCCTTTCATGCTGTCCATCCGCCATACCCGGGTGAAGATCTGACGGCGCAGGTTGCCATCGTCCCACATTCAGCGGGAAAATAGGTCCTTTACAACTCGCCGGTTTGTCATTCGTCTGGCAACCGGTCAAAACGATAGCCAAGCACAGCAAGCAATATTTCATTGAGTCCTCCTTTGGCGCAATGTTTCACCCTAGCGTCGTTCAACCTGTGCAAAGCGGCGGTACAGGCTGTTGGCAGATTGGGTTACACCGCTCCAGTAGCTGCCACCGATATTGCCGGCGATCGCCGGCAGGGCGACGATGAGTGCGTCCCCGGTGAGAAAGAACATGTCGAGTTCATAAAGACCAATGATCTTAGCCGCGGTCGTACCGGCAAGCGTGATCACACCGAGTATAAGGGCGAGTGCAGTCGCCTCGGTCAGAATGACTATCGTCGCCACGATGTTGAGCAGCAGCAGCAGGAAACCGTAGGTGATGAGTTGTCCGATCCACTTGGCCGCGATATCGCGAGTGCGATCAAAGATGTATCCCACGAGGACTAGCGGACCAATCGTCAAAAGCACCTCCGTGAGAATGCCGACGGCATCATAGATTCCGAAGGCAGACCAGAGCGTGCCGTAAAAGACCCACTGAGCCCCCTGAAAGGCAAGAATGTCCTGGTCGTTCATAGGTCCGATTTCGGACGCGATTTTCTGGAATGCGGCCTGGCTGAGCGCGAACATCGAGTCCAGTTGCGTGGGGATCGTCTGCAGTGGAAGGCCGCTGCCACTAAACTGCTGTATGAAATCCGGGATTGTCTCTTCAAACACGGAAACCACATAATCGTGGTAGTTGGCCTGCCCGACGACAAGGGCAACGACGACACTGACCATGATCACCCGTGTGATACCACCGCGTACGTCGACCTCACCACGCATCACAAGAACACCCTGGACGATAATCCAGAGGGTAACACAAGCGATCAGCGGAGCGCTCACTTTCTCCTGGATCGCCTCCAGCACTGTATCAAGACGTGTCTTGAAGGCCAGATCGAAGATCGTATGGATGGCCGTAAACGGCGCCGGAATGGTGAAATTCATCGCTTGCACCTGATCTCGACTGTCTTGTCACGGAGTATCGGGCAGGACTGTTGGCGTCCCCGGCGCGCGAATCGGCGACACTGACAGGTTGCGCGTCCTCATGGCAGCGCCCCGAAGATGGCCGCGGTCTTCTGGTGCTCCTTGCGTTGTTCGGCCGCTTCTTCCGCCGCATGAAGGCCCGCCTGCGCAGTGGTCATGGTCAGCAAGCTGGTCGCCTGGACATTTTGAATCGCTGCATCGTGGATCTGCTTCAGGAGCAGCCCATTGGTGACAGTTGCCTGCATTATATTGCGGGAGCGGGAAAGCTGTGCTGAAGTTTCCGCATTCGCCTTCAGTCGTTTGTCCATCGCTTCCAGGTTGTCGGCTGCAATTCCCGTGCTGTTTGCAGCACCGGTGATCTGCGACCGCAACAGGTCCGCTTCAGCGTCACTACCAGTCACGGTACGGTCGGCGTCGCCGGCGATCGCACGCGCCGTGGTCGACGCGGGCCGTTGCGCCGAGAACATTTCGGTATCCAGGTCCCTCGTGGCGGGATACTGGTTTTTCTGGTTGAGTAAGGTCAGCAAGCCGGTCACGCCATAGGCCGACGTCAGCATCGTCACCATCGCAATGGTCTGGGCGAGATTATCTGCCGTTGCGAGCGCCGTCGCCAGTGTTTCGGCATCTGCCACCGGGTCACTGACAACCATCTGCGCCCTGGCAGGTACGACAGAAAGAAGGCTACCGGCAACAGCCGCAGTAACTAGTCTCGACATCTTCATGGTTTCCCACCTTTGATCAGTCTTTTGCCTCGTGGTAACGGTTCATGAATTCGCTCAGCCAGGCAGAGGGGTCTTCTCCCCGTGCCTCGCGCAGTTGATCTGCAAAGCGCACTGTGTTCGCACGTCCCGAAAGTACGGCGATATATTCTCGCATTTCGCGCAGATCAAATTCGCAGATGACACTTCCGCTCTCCCGTTTGAGCAGAAATTTTCGATTGCCCACAGCCATCTCTTCGCGGATCGCCTGGAATTCCTTTTCGGTGCATTTCAGTCCATCGATGTAGGCCGACCGATTTGCCGTAGGCGACGGATAAAAGATCTTCGTCATGCACTGGGCAACCAGGCTTGCGCCCAGTTGCGATTCCAGAACATGTTCGGGTTGCTGTGTCGCGAGTATCAGCATCCCGTTGTTTTTGCGTACGGTCAGCAGGAACTTGTCGATGACGGCTGAAAACTTGGGATTCAGCAAATAGGCGCGAAACTCGTCGCAACTCATCACGAACCGGCGCCCGTCGAGCAGCGCTCCAATACGGTGCAGGAGATATGCTGCCGCGGGAGCGCATACTTCCTCGTATTCGAGCAGATGCGTCATGTCGAAACCGGTAATCGAAGGGTCCAGCCTAACGTCGTCAAGCTCGCCGTCGAATGCCCAGCCCAGCGCATTGCCGCGGCACCAGCGCTGCAGTCTTGCTCCGGCCCCTTCGGCAGGCCCGTGCAACAGAAATTCGCGCAGCCCCGCGATCGAGCGCATAGGGGGATCGAACGACAGCTGTCTATGGATACCCCGCACCAGCCGCCGGTTCTCCTCGGGGGATATTCCGCCCCGCCCATCGCTCTCTATGAGCGCGACAAGCCATTCCCGCAGAAAGTCACGTGAGGCTGCTGTATTTTCCAGGCCGCGCAACGGGGCCAGTCCACTGGGCACACCTCTGCGAAGCGCGAGATACGTTCCTCCGGTGGCGCGAACGAGCAGTTCACCGCCACGATCCTTATCGAAGAAGACGACCGCACCCTCACGCTCGAGCATGCTCTGCTCGAGCATGGCGAGTATGAATGTCATAAGCGTCGTCTTTCCCCTGCCGATCGGACCGAATATCGCCGTCATGCCGACATCGTGCTCATGGGGAATGTAATCGAATGGAGTTCCACCGTTGGTGCGGAAGCGCGCGATCGCATCGCCCCAATGTCCAGAGCGGGCACCTTCGGGATAGTTTTCGAATGAGACCAGGCCGGCGAAATTGCGCGAGTTGATGGCTCCCGGGCGTGTGCGCCATCTGCAGTTGCCCGGCAACTGCGACCAGTAGGCCGCCTCCATGCCTATGCCCTCCTGGACAACGACGGCTCCCGCATCCGCAAGTCGCGTCCGGGCCCGGGCTCCTTTGTCGGCGAGGCTCTCAAGATCCTTCGCATATATGCAGAGGCTCAAATGGTGTGATCCCATAACAAATTGGTTGCTGGCCAATGCATCCTCCGCTTCGGCCAGTTCGCTAATCTGGGTAACGGCCTTGTCGCCGGAACTTAGCATCTGGCGCGACTTGAGGCTGAGCTTCGCATGCGCTTGCGCGCGGGTCAGGAATGAAAAGCTCTGCGTCAGAACAATCGGAAAATCGAGGGACAGCAGGGTGTTGAGCATACCCGGTCGCGTTCGCGCGGGGTATTCTCGAAACGAGTAGATCGATCCGACGTAACTTTCTTTAGGCGTCCGGATCTCGATCCCCCGCTTCCCGCAAATGACACGGTCGGTATAGATCGAGGCGCCCAGTGAGCCGCTGACGACCGGTACCGGTGCAAATCGACCGGTCATGACGAGCCGCAGCGCCTCTCCAACCTCCGAGAAAAGTACATCCTGCTTCTCGCGAACGCCGAGGCGTCGCAGGCCGTATTCTTCAAGAGCACCGGCAACGACATGCCAAAGGTCTTCCAGGTGCCTGATCTGGCCTGCGAGTTCATTTTCCTTCTTCATGTAGAGTTTGGCGAACTTCCTCTTCACCTTCCCGAGCGCTGTCCGCGGAAAGACCATTAGCGTGAGGAAGTGGTCGTTGCGAAGAAGCTGGCCGCACAGGACCCGCTGTTCGAAGGCTCCGCTCAGGCTGGCAGAAAAAGCGCTGCGAAAATGTCGCGCCGGTGCTGGCGACACATCGTCGTGACGCACTAGGTGAGCATATAGCGACACATGATCATCGGCGATATTGCGCAGGAGCGTGTTGAATGCACGACAACGCGCATTGCGCATTTCGGCATCCTCGAGTTCGAACGCCACGCCGCTGATATGTGCCATGGTCATGATCGAGCCGTCTTCGAGAAGGACGATATGGTCGCTGAGGTGTCCGACGTAGGGTAGATAGACTTCACCGGATCTTTCGGTCGTGCCACTTGTGCCGAGCATTACGCCATTCCTCTGCCTCTTGCGGGAACCCTGATTGGATTCGGACTGACGCTTGCGCCACCCCAAACCAGACCATCGACATTCCTTCCGGCCGTCTGCAAAAATAGCAGGACGACGCTTGCCGCGTTGTAATCTCGCTCCACGACAAGTCGTGCTGAGAACCATAAGGGTATGATAACCACTTCGTAGAGCGGGTTCTGGACGACAACGATGACGAAACCGCCCAACATCATGAATATCCCCGCCAGAGTCAGCGGCACCCCGAGAAACAAAGCGGGTCGTGTCGCTGCCAGGTAAAGGGTCGCTTCTTCGAGACGCTCATTCATCAGCCGGCCGGGCTTGAGGAAAAAATGCTCCACCACATTGCCCCTCCCATGCTAGATGCAGAACCGGATACGGCGCGAATCACGGCGTTCGAGAGCGCGACCCGATTCAGGTTTAGCCGACATCTATATATGCATTGCCTCATTGCTGACCTCCTTGATCCAAGTCAAACGGCAGTCGATCGTCGTCTTCGATCCTGCGAGTGTCCCGGTCAGGCACAGTTGGCGCACCGGACGCGCCGCCAGACTTGCCCTCGGGAGAAAGACGTTTGTATGAGCCCCAAACATCCCATGTTTCTTCGGATCGCGGCTTATCGCGATCATCCGTTGTTCGCCCGGTGATCGGCGGGACGAGTTGTTGAGCGGCGAGTTCGACCTTTCGGACGTAGCCGTTCGTAAAGCCGTGCGTGAAGTCACCGGTGTTGTAGGCCGAGATTGCCTTGCGAAGCGCCAGTTGCTTCATACTGGGCGTTTCGCCCCCTGCATAACTGCGACCAAGCAGTTTTGCCGCGACGGACAATGAGGTACATGCGTCAAGGGCAAGGGCGGCTGACAGGCTCAGACCGGAGAAATTCCCAGAATTGATCTGCATGAGACCGACATCGAGCGAGTGCCGGGCCTTGAGGCGCTCCATCACGGCCTGTGCTGCCTGTGCGTGGTTGTTCCAGCGAAGCGTTTCGCGCGTGGTATTGTCATGTACAGTGAGCGGATCAAGGCGGCTCTCGACCCTTGCGATCGCCGCGAGCGTAGATGGTGCAACGGAGGGGGCGCATTCGCGAGCGAAACGATTGAACTCGTCAAAAGAGAGCGGCGCCGCGTCGCTCGGCGGGCACACCCAGACCAGCATGACGATCGAAAGCGGTACCGTTTCCCTGAGCATTCCAGTCTCCTCAAATCGTCACCAAAGCGGGCCCTCTTCGTTGGAAAAGATGCCGCAGTTTGATGCTCACGATTATCGGCAGTTCGGTTACACTAGGATTTTCGATTTTTTATTTTCGATGTCATATGAAGCGCGCGGCCGGCTCACAATAGGCATTGAGAGCCCGCCCTTTGGAGACACAGCTCTCCGGTGCGGGAAATCACCGGATAGCACCCTGTGTCCTGATCTTGAGACTAATTGCATACGCCATGGTTCTGGAAGATAAGGGCTTCGGCAGAAACAGGGCGCTCAACATGTCGTCCCCCAGGGAAGACATGTTCAGGCCACTTTCTCCAATGACGATGACGGCGGTCTTGAAAGCCGGCTGCAGGGCAATCGCAGCCTGATTTCTGGGAAGGGACGAGTAGTCGATCAGAATCAGATCGGCTTGTTTGCCTTTCGAAATCCAGTCTTGAAACTGACCAAATGTTCTAAAACCAGCAGGCTCATAGCCCAGAGCTGCGATATTGTCCTCGTAAACCTCCCGCAAGACGAGATCAGGCTCAACGAGTGCTACTGTCTCGCCCCTCCCGCGCGGCGTTTCATAGCGGCCGAAAAATGTGTCGGGACTGACGGGTTCCCTAGAGGATGGCGGCAGATAGATGTCAAAACGCGTCCCCTCGCCAACGGCTGAAGCAACATCAATGTATCCTGCAAAACCGCTGACTTGCCCGTGGACGGCGGCGAGCCCCAAGCCAGTACCACCGCAACGAGCGCGCGTGGTGAAGAACGGTTCGAAAATGTGAGGCAGGACAGCCTCGGAAATGCCTTCACCGGTATCACTGACACATAGAAGAACATAATCACCGGCTGGCATGATACCATGCGCCAGTGCTTTCGGTCCGGATACAATTCGGTCAACGACGATGTCGATCCGACCGTCAGTATTAATGGCTTGTGACGCGTTCTTGCATAGATTCATCAACATCTGCTGAAGCTCAAGAGGACTTCCCTCGACCACGGTCCGTTTGTCGTCAAACCGGAAATTGAGGTCGATGTTGCGTGGCAACGCAACGCGTAACAATGGCGCGATTTCCGTCACGAGTTCCGAGACACTGAACGGCGTGATCACGCGTTCCCGCTTTCGGCTCAACGTCAGAATCTGGTCGATGATGAGCCTGGCCCGGTCGCCCGAAGAGATTATATGCTCGATGTATTTTCGCGCGACCGAAGATCGACGCAATGAATTTTGCGCCATTTCGGCGTGCCCGATGATCGCGCCCAGGATGTTGTTGAATTCGTGCGCTATTCCACCGGCGAGTGTTCCGACTGCCTGAAGGCGTTCCGCATGCTCCAGGCGTCTCCCAAGAATACCACATTCGGTTTGCTTGCGCCGCACATCGATGTGATGACATAGACAGGCCGTAGCGAGTTCGAGGAGCTGAATTTCACCAGCACTCGCTCGCAGATGATAGCTTTGGTAGCCCAGGGAGCAAATTGCTATCAACTGATCCGTGGATTTATGTGCCAGAAGTATCGAGAGGCCCGGAATTTCCCGCGAAAAACAGCCAGTCTTGCGCGTCGGCATGACGCGAAACACCGACGCCCGTTCATTCGACTTGGCAAGCGAGACCATTTCGCGTAGCGTCCGGTCCTCCCATACCGGCAAAGGAAGCGTCGCGGCGAAAGTTTCAACAGCCCACCTGTCGCCGTGGTCCACCAGTGCCAGCGCGCATGCATCGGCATTAAAGAAGCGCTGGATAATTTCAAGCGCAACTTGCGCCGAGGACTCAAGCGATGGCGCCGAGACTCCGTCAGCTTCGAAACAAACGCCGATCTCCTTGATCAATTCCTCGTGGTCCAGCCGCCTCGCTAGCCAGTCAGTCTTGCGGCGTAGCCGGTAGACCAGTGAAATGATGTAGATGCAGAGGCAAACCGCAACAAAACCCAGGAAGGTTCGTGCACGCTGCTCCCTCACGCTTTCCAAGCTGTACGCCTCCAGACATCTGCGCTGCAATCTTTCGGCGATTTCAGTGGCATCGGAGATCTGAATCACGTTTACCGCATCGTTTACCCGGGGCAAGAGCGACAGAATAATTGGCCCCTCGCGCGAAAGTATGCGCAACGTGGCTTCATCTGCACCGCGGGTGTTTTGGATCCTGTCAAGTTCAAGGCTAATCGCCCCCGAAAGAGCTGGGCTTGGCTGACGTATATACTGCAGCATCAGGTTATCCAGTTTCAGGAATTGGCCCCTTTGATCCGTAGACGACGGTCCTGGAAGAATGCTGAGCGCGCGGGTGAAGCTGGCCAGCGAATCCTGCAGGAGGACGTTCTGCGCGCCAAAGGTTGCGACGGCAGCATCGGTCGTGTCCACGGACACCTTCAGCTGGTTCAGCATTTGAGAGAAATCGTCGCCGCTCAAAAGGGGAGATTGTTGAAACCGCAGCTTAAGATTTTCCAGATTTCTTCGCAAATTTCCTAACCTGGAAAGGATGGGCCGGTAGGTCGTAACCATACCGGTACGGGCGCGGAGGACATCCCGCTGCAACGAGGCGCTGTCGATATTGATCGCTCGCAGCTGGGTAAGGATTGCCCAATTGGTTTCGTTGTCCTGCCAGCATACAACTGCCATCACGCCAAAGATCACCGCAGTAACGGTGAGGGCTGGGATAGACCACGACCTTGCACCCATTTTGAAATTCTGGCGAGTCGGTGAATATCTTTCATTCATCCGTACATACCTCCCCGCGCCGGCGATTGACCACCCGGGCGACGCTTACCGCATGGCAGGGTTTGTAAATGGTCGCGACGTGCAAAGGTCGCGTGAAATGGTTTCAAATGAAATATTGGTCCGCATGCCGAAGAATATTCCGGTCGCAGGAGTATTTTTTGCGCGTCTGCCAGAAACAGAGGAGTTGTCGCCGTCATCGTCCGAAGATGCCGTCGTTGAAGAAAGCAAAGCGGTTGATCATGCATCTCCGAGTGAGTTACATGGCAGGCGTAGCGGGTACGGTCGTCCGTTGCCAGCCACACTCAATCGTTAAAACAGCTGCCCGTTCGGCGCTTTTGTCATTTTGAGCGGGCCATCAGCCGCTGCGCCAGCCATCGTAATGGGATACCTCACTAGGGACGCGTTTTTAATCGTGCGTACAGAGCGTCGTCGCCGACTTTTCATCAGAATTCGAACACGACATTATCCGGGAAGCTTCGTATGATTCCGACGGACGCATTAGCCCGTCAATTGGAATGTTTGCAACTAAAGCGCGTCGCGTCAAACTTGATTCATGCGACGCGCTTTAGCTCTTTGTTTTAACGCATGTCGTTGCCGCAAAACCGCTGCACACTTTTGCGCGACATGCTTTAAGGCACTGTAGCGGCGCGGGAAATATTATCGACCGCGTCCTTCCCTCTGCCTATCCGCAGACATCAATTCCGCTCGCGCACCGTCATGGGCTTCCTTAATTGATTTGGCGATCGGCCGAATCTTCGGCATCAACTCATGAGCGGAGATCTCCCTAAACATTACGGGTTCCGCCACGTCGAAGACCTCGTCAGAGATGCCCTCGATTCTACGGGCCAAGTCGGTCCCTGCCAACCGTTCTGGAGCTTGGCCAGCGTGATGGGTATACGCGGTGCCCAACACTGGACGATATGCAACTTCGCTTTGCATGCGTGCCAGTTGGTTTTCAGTCAGCCGTTCCCCGTCTGGAAGTGTTGGTGCGTGCCTAACCGTGTGAGGCAGCAGTTTCGCATGATAGCTGAGTATTTTGAGGCGCGATTTAAACGTCTCGAAAGGTTCTGTTCGAGTCGAAAGGCTGGTCAAGGCATGAGTTTCGTTAAAATTTGCGACATTTTCCGCTGTCTCGACTGGATTTTCTGTAGTCAAACGTTTCGCTACTTCCGTCAGCAGCGAGTCGGGTAGATCAAGCAATTGTGTCTCGCGGGCGTCATGCGCGGCTACAGTTCCGGATCCGCCACCTTGCAGAGTGGAACTATCCATAATTGAGCTCCTCTTGTTTCTTTCAATCACATTACCCCTCAGGCGCGATCCATCAAGGCATTTTGTATTTCATTAGAAACACTTCGTTGGGATCAAGACAAAAGCCGTAGACTCACTGATCGTTAGTGGCGCGCATTCCTCAGGAGGCGCTGGGAGTAAGGTATGGCGGAATCCGGGGGGCGCCCGGCCCAAGGCTTTAGTAGACCCGGATTCCAGGTGCGTGTAGGCAGTCGAGAACAAAGCAAATGGGAAACAAGATCCTTGAAGCTTCGCATCGATGCTTTTGCATTGTCTGCCGCAACCCTCGGCGAGCTCGTCATGCAGTTCCAGCAAGAATGCGTCCGCGCAGTCGATGCGATTGGCGAGGACGATAAGCCTGAAACCCGCAAGCACTGCGAGTTGATGGACGTAGTACGAAGGCCATTTAAACCTGCCTCTTTCGAGCCGTTTTGTGAACAGGCAGGCTCCCTGGCCATCGTGCCAAACGACCTTGATCAGATCACCACAGTGCGCTTCATAATGCATCCCTCCATCAAATTCCGGGCAACCGGGCGACTTTATCGTATTGATAATCTTCATAAAACTTGGGGCGTCGATCGACGACACCCTGCACCCCTGGACGGCTTCCGAGGTTAACGCATCTACCGGAACCATCCACGGCGAGCCAGGAAGGATTTGCGTTGCAGGAAGAATTCCTCTGCACCAGGCTTTTGGCCGATCCCACGCAAATACCGAGTTTCTCCGCCGCTTTCATCAAGCTGATCATCGGTATCTCCACTTTGGTGGCATCATATTCGGGAATTCCCAGACGCTCGCGCATGTCACGAACACGCACGGCCGTCCAGCTCTCGCCATTACCTGTCTTGCAAAGCATCCGATTGAGGGAGACCGCGAGTTCCCGATCTGGCCAATGTCCGCCCAGTTTGCGCAGTGCTTCGACGGCCGATGGTGCGAGCTCAGCAGGATATCTTCCGGTCTTGACGCGCGCCACACGCACCTCTGTGTGCCGACCTCCGGTCCAATGGATCAACAGCACCGCCTCGTTGGTCGCATCGTCGAGATCGCAAATAATCTCCTGAACCAGGATGTGAATGAGCCGCTGCTTTGTTCTCGTCTCAGTGGAGGGCGCATTCCAGACGGTCGGGAGATCCTGGGCAAGCTGCAGGAGTCGGCCACGATCGATGACGGGGCGCGCTGCTGACAGCGCGGACAGGTCCTTGATCTTGCGCTCAAGCACGCCCACTCGCTCCAGGGCATCATTCCATCGGGCCTCCAGTTCGCGTGCAACATGCCGCTTGGCCGGGTCCACAAGCTCATACCTGCGACTGGCCAACAGCGCTTCGTAGCGTGAGCCTTCGAGATCCCGCTCGAGTGCCGCAATGCCATCTCTTCGGGACCGCTCGACTTGATCCGAGGCGAAGATTGCCGCTTCGACGGCACGATAAGACACCGCTTCCAGAATCTGGACCGCAACGGCGCGATCGACCCTGACGCCGCCAATGCCGATACAAAGGCCGACACCCACGTGTGCATCGTCGCCGCGGCACTGATAGCGATGCGCGTTGCCCTTCGCGCTGCCGTAGAAGACGCGCATCATTCGGCCACAGCGACCGCATCGCATCAGCCCGGTCAAAAGGGCACGGCCGCCACGCGCTGACTTGCGATCGCAGTTCTTCTTCATGTGCGCGTTCTCGGCCAGGAGCTTGTGGTTCTCCTCGTATTCCCGCCAACTGATGTAACCTTGATGATTGTCGCGCAGCAACACGCTCCATTCATCCCGGGGTTTGCGCACCCCGGTGGCTTTGCGAGCGCGACCATCGATGATCCGCGTTCGCTGTGCGCGTCTTCCGAAGGCATAGGCGCCTGCATAGAGTGGGTTGTGGAGGATCTGCATGACGCTGTGGTACGCTGGCGCTTTCCAGACGAGCTTGCAGACGTCCACATTGCGCAGAACGACCGGCATCTTGATATCGGCCGACCGCAGCCACAAAAAGACCTGTCGTCCACTTCCCAGCTCCCGGAAGTTGGCAAAGACAAGCCTGATCGTCTCAGCCACATGTTCGTCCGGGTCGATCTCGATCTTGCCCACTTCGCTCCAGCACAAGCCCGGCGGCAACATGAACCGCAGTTCCCCGCGTCCAGCCTTGGAACCGCGTGCTGCGATGCCGCGCTGACGCATCAAGCTAAGCTCATACTCCGACATCGTGCCTTTCAATCCAAGCAGCAGACGATCGTTGACGAGCCGCGGGTCATAGGCACCATCCGGATCAATGACCAGCGTACCGGCAAGGGCGCAAAGGTCGATCAGATGATGCCAGTCCCTGCCATTGCGCGCCAGGCGGGATGCCTCGATGCAATAGACCGCTCCCACATCGCCGGAGCAAACCTGTGCCACAAGCCGTTCGAATCCAGGCCGTTCCATGCTGCCTGAGCCGGAGCGGCCGAGATCGTCATCGATTACGGTCACCGATGCAAAGCCGGTCGTTGCGGCAGCTCCAGCCAGATCATACTGCCGGCGCTGACTTTCCAGATTGCCGGTGACCTGAGTCATTGTGGACTGGCGGACATAGACCACAGCGGCGCGGCCAAGATGGTCAGGCGTGATCTTCGTGTTCATCAACGCCTCCCGTCTTCGTCATTCTGTTCGCGTCCAAAGCTTCCAGCAGAAGATCCGCCAGCGCTTCCTCCAACCCTTTGACGTTCTTGACCGCCGGAACCTGTAGATTTTGGCGCTCCAACTGCAGAACGAGTTGGTCGCGATTTTGATGTCGCCTGCTTCGCATCATCCTTCTCCTTCTCCTTCTTCCTCGAAGGACGGTATTTTGCTCCTATTGCGTGAGTCGCGCCGAACGATGCCAGCGCCGCTGCCAATTCGTTGAGACCGGCAATGCTGATCTCAGGCAGCCCTAGCGCCATGGTAGTGCAATAGCTTTGATCGAACATCCAATTCGGCAACTCGCGGCACAGATCTGGACGCTCATCCGTGTAGATGCAGGTTAAACTTTTGCCACGCCTGAACGGTGAGACCTGCACTTTCCTCCCGAACAGCGGGTGCCAAGGATAGGCAATCGTCGAATAACGGGAAACGTATGCAGAATGTCGGTAGTTGTCCGCGCTTGCCCCTGAAGCAGAACAGATGACCGCCCAGCGGGTCATGTTTCAGCACCTCCTGCACCCGCAGCGCCAAGGACGGGAACCCGCACCGCATATCCGTATGGCCCGTCGCCAGCCACACCCGAACGCCTGTCGGGATCGGGATCATCGCAACGTCTCCAGCCCGCGCAGGATGCGCAGCAGCACAGCGACGTCTACGTCACGGTCGACGATCACGCGCCGGCCGTTCGCGCTCAGCACCTCCATACGACCACCACCCGCGACCGGCTTCGATGCAGCCGGCACGGGCGCAGGGGCGTCCGGCGTGATCAACGCCGGCACGAAGCCCTCAATCCGAATGCTGCCCAGATTGCCGGTCTGCACCAACTGACGCCAGCGATACAGTTGCGAGCGGGAAACCCCATGCTTCGCCGCCGTCGCGGAAACCTGGCGACGATGGCCAGAAAACGCATCTTCAGCTTCGCTTCGGCGGTAAAACGCCGCCGACGCCCCATGTCGATGATTTCAAGCCGGCTCACCGCTGTCCGAAAACTGTCCATATGCCTGTCCATAGC
Source organism: Rhizobium hidalgonense (assembly GCF_002914525.1). Lineage (GTDB taxonomy): Bacteria > Pseudomonadota > Alphaproteobacteria > Rhizobiales > Rhizobiaceae > Rhizobium > Rhizobium hidalgonense. Next base: position 22,996 of record NZ_LODW01000043.1, read on the forward strand.
CACAAAACGACAGATTCATCCTACGCGCTCAAGGCGGCGCTCCTCGGACGCTTACGTACCAGTCATCGGACATATCAGTTTCTCCTTTCTGTCTCTGACGAAAGGAGACCGCACCGTAGCCGCGAGGGGCCAGGGATCGCGGAACGCGACCGCCAGCGGCGGCAAGCGGGGGAACCGATTTTTCTGAGAAGCGCAGCGGCGGAAAAATTGGGGGAGACCGCGTCGTCCTTGACGCCGGAGTGCGACCTGAAGTCGCATGAATCTCTGTTTCGAGAGGAGAAACGTGATCTTCACCACGTGTTGGTAATACGACAACTTGCAAGATAATAGCAGATGGTGTGATCGATCGATCCGGGACACAGGATACTCTGGGCATCCCTTTGGACCCTCAAGGCCGACTTGATGTCTGGGCCTGTGTTGCGGAAACCATCTTGGCCAGCGTTCATGTGCGAACGCAACAACAGGCCGCACATATGGACGCAAGCGATCAGTTGTTGGGCCGGCCGGACAGGTAACAGCTGTTACTCCTCTCATGAACTTTCATACCTGCTGTCTGCCAGTCCGAAAAGGCTCCGCTCCAGGTTCAGCCTTCCGACGATCGCTCGATCTATCATGGCCCGGAAATAGCCCCCCGGCCTGGAAATCTGCTCCGGATCTCGAATTGACTTTTCAAGCACGGTCGCTAAGATCGCCGCTGCCGCGTACTGGCCCACTTTCTTCTGACCATCTGCCCAACCTGCTTCGGACAACCCTATCATCCTGCGCAGCGTTTCGCCTGACCGGCCGATCGCATACCAACTTTCGAACTCTTGGCCTATCATTGATTGAGCACCGGGGCACGCCGCGCGAATGAGCCCAACTGACACAGAGCCCAAAACCTCCCCTTGGATCGTGGAAGAGTCGCGGCCATCGCAACTTCCGTTGTCTTGCTTAACCCCCTCCGCTTCGCGAGACTTTCTTTTAAAAGCCATTTCGACCGCGGAGCGGTCGTTCTTGCTAATTTGTTCCCGCTCTGTAGAGCGGGCCCGCAATTTTCTACTTTCAGATTCTGATTCATGGGTTGTATTGATATTAGCGCTGTCATCAATGTCACCCTCGCATGACAAACGGAACGGAATGTCCTCCGGCGCCAATGCAGCCAACGCCTGTTCGTGAAGCGAACTTATACGATTTGCGCGTTCAACCAACCCGCCCCCACCCGCCAGTATGGACTCGAGCTCGGATCTTTCAGTCGTCATCTGCGAGGGATTGGACAGGCAGAGATCTTCAATCGCACGCGACAGGCGGCTGATGTCGCGTTTGGCAGCGAGTTCGGCGTTCAATTGCTGATGGTACTGGATCACCGCCTGCTTAAGTTCGCCAGCCCTTACACGGGATGGTGTGAAGTCAATTCCAAAGCCAGCCGTCACTTCGCCTTTATCGTTGCGATATACAAAGCGCCGACCTGTCGAACTGTCCCGGTAGGCTGCAACACCCGCCTCTACGAGCCGTCGGATGCATCGCATTACGGTGCGCTGCGAGCGCAGCGTATACTCAGCGAGTTTCGCATTAGATATGGCCACGATTGGACGCCCAGAGCCTTTCCAGTCATCGGCCTGGGAAAGACCGAGAAGGATATCCATTACATGATACGTCGTGCCATCTATGCCCAAAACTGGAGCAGCCTTCTTCAGGAGCAAAGCCATTTCCGATTTTGTCGTATCTGGTATGTCGTTTGCCATTGCAAGACGTGCACTTGCGGCAATTCCAGGAGTCACGCGTCGGAACGACGCCACTGACAAAGCTTCAGTCATAGCTATCCTGCTGCGGATCTCTCGATCGCAGTCCCAATAATGCGATTTTTCAGGAAGCCGCCGGAAGCTAAGCGCAAAAAAACCGTCCCTGACAGTTACAGCGACTTGATTAACACCCTTATCCGTCTTAGAATTAGCCCGCTAGAGCTGACGTTGACGGTGCCGAGATGCTCCGTTGGCCGTGATTGAAGGGTCTGTCGATTGCAGTCGATAGGCCCTTTTTCCATTTCTCGTTTCTAGATCATTCCAGAACCCTTCCCTTGTCGTCTTTGAACTCCTGAAAGAGATCGGGTAGCCGTTGCAGCAGCCAGTCCGAAAGCCCCGGAAGTCGATCGTCAGGAATTGAAAAGCGAGTCGAATTATCGGTACGCCTCGTTACTATGACGATGCCATCGTCCAAGGCGACTCTACAATATCCGGTTTGCTTTTTGCAGAAAGATCAAACGCTTCCATGATGAGCGCGAACCGCTGGTCGCTTCGGCACTGAGCCCATGCTGGAGACGCAGTCAGCTCCGCCAAGATTTCCCTTTGCCGGGCGTTCAGGATTCGATTGTGGACGCGAGCGCCCAGCTTTTCCGATTTTGGACGTCCAACCGACGGCGCCGGGCCGATCACCGGATGAGTCCCTCAGGTATCAGGGCCGCGGTATTTGTAAGAATCGATATCGAGGCGAGGCGCTGGCCCTCTTTACGTCCAAGCGCGTTCGATATTAATTCCCGCGAGTACTTCCGCTCCTTCAGATTAAAGGCAAACAGGGCCTGCTCGATGAAGGATAGATTGAGTCGTTCCGAGTTCTCAATACCCCGTGAGATAACAAGCTCCTCGTCGCTTAGCTCGCGTACGATCGCCTTGGCGGGGCGTTTAAGTATCTGGCAAGCGCGAAGACGCCGGTGGCCATATGCAGCCTGGTATTGACCTGGCCTCCCAGCCAAGGGACGCACGAGGATCGGAAGTTTCTGCCCGGCCTCTCTAATCCCTTCGACAAACGCTTGAAACGTACCATCGCCCTCTATATCCAAGCGGTCGCTGATAAACGACGGGGCGACTCGATCGGGATCGAGTTCGATAACCGATTCACACGAAAGCAACTGATCATGAAGGCGCCTGTTCTCATCTTCGATCGAGACGAAGGCACGATCCATTGATTTTACAGCCACCGAACCGACTCGCCGCTTTTCCTGCTCGGCGCGTGAGGGTGCCGATTGCTTAGCAAGGACCTCCGTATCGACCTGAGCAAACAGGCTCTTCATTCGCTGGTTTCGCTCTTTGGGATTGACCATCATCTACCCCACACGTTTTTGATATGATGGAAAATCTCGCGATTGACCGAATCCACCGACTCGAGTGCGCGACTAAGCGTATCGCGTCCGACACCCCTTGACAATTCATAAAGACTCTTGTTTTCAAGCCCGGCACTTGCAATCGCAGTAGTCTCGGCAACAGCCGGAGCCAAAACATCCTCTTTAAACAGGGAGCGTAACAAAGTGACGACGTTAACTTGAGGACCGTCGTTGGGGTTGTGTCGCGTGATCACATAGCGGATGAAATCGTGGCTGAGTGTACCGCCGCGTTTCTCGATCACGCCCATGAGATCACTCATCATAGCTAGAAACTGATTCATACTGGCAACGTCAATCATTGCTGGATGAATTGTGATAAGCAGCGCGGTGGCAGCACAGAGGGCGCCGAGCGTAAGGTAACCGAGCTGGGGAGGGGCATCGACAAGGACTATATCGTAGTCCGCCTCAACTTCGCTGATGACCGTCAAAAGCCTGCGAAAAAAGATCTCGTCTCCTCGCCCATAGCCATCCGCGATAGCATGCGGAGTTTCGTGTTCGTACTCCATCAACTCGAGGTTTGCCGGGATCAAATCGATTCCTGCGAAATAGGTTCGTCTGATTACCTCGTGAACAGACCTGCGACGATCATCGTAACGAATCGCGGCATAGACAGTTTCGTTTTCATCAACGTCGAACTCGGGCTGGTATCCGAACATTGCCGACAATGATGCTTGCGGGTCTAGATCAATTGCAAGCACCCGAAGCCCCCGGATTGCCAGATAGTGCGCCAGATGCACGGTTGTGGTAGTTTTAGCCGAGCCGCCCTTGAAGTTTGCGACGGCAACAACCTGTAGCTTGTCACCCGCCCGGCGTCGGGGCAAGAACACCAGTGCTTCGTTTGGACGCTTTTGGGCGAGATGCTCACGTATCTGATTTACCTGGTGAAGCGTATAGATCCGCCGGCCGTTGTCCTGTCGGTCGGGGATAGCGCTCTCACCGTCAAGCGACATCTGGCGTAGCGTGGATTCCGCAATGCCGAGTAGCGCAGCAACCTCGCGCGACGTAAAAGTTTTAAGGGATTTTGCAGCCTCAGGCTCATAAAGTCGTTCGCGAATTGACTGGAGTTGCGAAGACAACAACTGTGACTGTCGCCTGATCTTCATCGCCGACGATTCAGCTTGTTGGATCTGCTGCTGGTTTGTTATCATTTTTCCTCACGACGGTTTTTTCGCGATCGTCAGTGATTTTCCGTCGATAAGCAGTTACCCGATTCCCAGATTGCGTCAAACCATACTTCGTTAACCAACGGTTACGAACCAGCGGGTAAAACCTCTGCCACCCAAGGGCAGACCTCCTATAAATACAGAGACTTAGGATGCTATCCTCCAAGCAGTGTCGCCAATTGTTTTACTATGAATCCTACAACCGTAACGCATCTCTAAGTGCGATCGAAACGCAATTCCAGCACACGCCGATCGCTTTCACCATTCTTCACGACCGAATCTGCCTTGTAAGATTTACAACTAGCGGCCGACTCCGATTTGTGCCGACTTCAACGACGACGGCGAAATTCATGCAGGTGTTCGCGCTCAGTAAACCGCGGAATGTCCACAAAACTCAGCTCCTTCACCAACACCACCAGCTACGCGCTCGCGTCTTCTCGGAGCGGCTAGGCTGGGAGGTCAAGGTTGTAGACGGCCAAGCATCCGGCTTCGAGACTCTAGACCCAACCTACATCGTTGCCGCTTCCAACAACGGCTACCGGAGGACAGGCTGAACGCACACCGGCGATGGTCAAGAGCTCCCGCTTCTGCGTTGATACGACCCTTGAAGAGCGCAGGCGATCGGGTTCAGTACATGAGATAACGCTGACCAGGTTTGCGGGCATCATCGAGTGGTGCCTCGCAAATGGTTATGCCGAGGTCAAGACCGGGCTCACGAGGCCGACGAAGCTGACCGAGCAACAGGCCATCAACCAAGCCAAAGGCTTGGTGCGTATTCCGATGTGATGGAGTATCATGAAATTCCGTCGCTGACCGCGGCCGAGATCAAGAACATCGGCGAACGCGTTGCTGGCGCGACGAACCAGTTCATCAGCCGAGCAAACCCGATGCTCTCCGCAGCCTTGCCAACAGGGGAGCGAAGCCAAATCGTCCTACCGCCGGCAGCGGCCGACGGTGGCGCCATCTCGATCCGCAAGCAAACGCCGTCCAGCCGATGCGGCGCTTGGCGGCCTTGAATACAGTACCTCAGCGGAGGCGCAGAGGTCATCGCAAGCAAGCCCCAAGGACGTTCCCGATTTAGCCGAATCCGATTTGGCGGATGTCAGTGAGTTGTCGCCCATCGACACCAGGAGGGCTGCTTTTGGAACGGGGAACCGGCAGATCAGGCTTGAAGATCAAGTCAGGGCAGGTCCTGTCACTTCCTACGCGCAACAGGCGGGGTACCAATCAGTCACCCACACGGTTTTTGATGCCGAACATATTGGTGACAACCGGCTAGTCGGGAGCGCGCCAATCCCTCCTTTGCTCGAAGACGAGCATATCGCGGCCGATTTTGCACTGCTTGGCGAGGCGCTGCGCAGGGCCAGTCCCGACATCGCCGCCCGGACACGGTTGGTGGCGCCTGCGGTGGCCCATTTCTTGCGCATGGCTCGGAACCCGGCCGACGCGGCCGCCGCTTTCCACGACATCATCGATGGCGGCAGAGCCAACTTCGGGAGCGGCACGGCCAGCTTCGTGTTCCTTCCGGTCAACAATGCTGGGACTGGCGCGGGGGGCACCCACTGGTCGCTTTTGTTTGTCGATCTGCGCGGGCGCCAGCCGGTCGCCTATCATTACGACTCCTTGGGCACCCTGAACAGCGCCATTGCAAAGGGGCTGGCAGCACGTCTGGGGGCCCGCTTGGATGGAGTGCGGATGGCCCAGCAGGACAACAGCTACGATTGCGGGGTATTTGTCGTGGACGCCACCAGGGCGCTGGCCGCGCGATTGGCTGATGGAGAACGGCCCGGGAGCCAGCCGCTGCACCTCGACACCCTCGTCGCCGACCGGCAGGCTTTACTGGACCGCCTCACGGCCCCAAGTAACGCACGAGTGGAAGTGGCGTCTTCCTCGAGAAGCAGAGAACGCTTTAGGGAGCGATAAGCTTCAGGGCGCCCGCATTAATAGGCCCACCGAACGGCTAGCCCGGCGAAAAATCGGAGGCGCGCGCGAAAGCCCTCGTGAATGCTGCCGGTCCCTGGGTTGCCAATGTCATCTCCGATGTCGTTGGTCTGAAGACGAATGATCGTATCCGGCTGGTTCAGGGCAGCCATATCGTCGTCAACAGGCTTTATGATCACGACCGCTGCTACATTTTCCAGAATCCGGACGGTCGCATCTTCTTCGCCATTCCTTATGAAGACGACTTTACGCTCGTGGGCACGACCGATCGTGATTACGATGCTGCTCCCGAGAACGTCGCGGCTTCGTCGGAAGAAATCGATTATCTCGTGCAGGCAGTTTCTTCCTATTTGGCAAGGATGTGAAACGCGCCGAATGTGGTCTGGAGCTATTCGGTCGTACAGGCGCTTAAACAACGGCGCGGCCAACGCCCAGGAGACCACGCGCGACAATTTGCCGCAGCTTGATGGCGGTCCGGGGAAGGCCCCGCTTCTCTCGGTCCTTGGCGGCAAGATAACGACCTATCGGGTGCTTGCTGAAGATGCACTGGGAAAGCTTGCATCGCTCTTTCCCGGTTGGGCGAAGGGCGCCGCACCCTGACGATCGTCACCGCAGCACTCAGTTCAAGGCGACCGAGCTACTGCGTGCAGAGCTTGCTAAAATCAAAGACCATTCTCGCGTCTCCCTGCACGGCATTGGTGATGGCGGTCGCCAATGGAAATTCGTTTTCCGCATTGTCGATTTGATGCAGCAGGGAGAGAACAACGCCAGCCGTGTCGATGCCTTCCACCGTTTCACCCGCAAGCTCACCGGATTTTATTTCGGAAACCGAGTGCCCCAGCCCCCGTGACCGAGCCTACTGTTGCGTCCGCCGCCGACCGTGACATGCAAGTCGCCGAGACCGGCAAGATCAAAGGCTGTGGCGCGGTGCCCGCCGATACGCTCGCAAAGCGAGGCCATTTCCAGCATTGCCTGATTGAACACACCAGCGGTGGGGTTTTTGGATTGCCCGTCCGGTCGCGTCGGGTCCGGATAGCGTGTCTGCATGGCGCTTACACCGATGGCAAAGAAGTTTTTCAAGGCCGCGCAGGCCTCCACGCCTGTCACGTCGTCGGTGATCGCAAGACGATAATAAGGCGTGCGCATCAGTTCCACCGCTCGCTCCGTCGCCTCGCGGTCACGGCCAGAATAAACGCTGAGGGTCGGAAAGCGGTTGGACAGCTCTTTCGCGATACAGGGACCGCCGATGCCAATGAAAGCCGACATCCTCTCGATGCGGCGCGGCAGGGTCTCGGCATAGGTGACCACGCGGCCGCCATCTCGGTCCAGCCCTTGGTCACGAAGGCGATGGGTATTTCCGATACGAGCAGCCCGTTCAGCCGATCCGCGACCCACTCGATACCGGGGTTGGACACGCCGACGACAACGAGATCGGCAGCCTCCACATGCGCTGGCGTCAGTTCCCCACCGGCAATGACTTGCACGGCATCGAAAAGGGGTGCGTCCAGCTCGGGATGGATGCCACCCCACTGTTTGAGCCGGTCGATGATGGCAGCATCGAGCGGTGTTCCCGCAAGCAGGACGGTGTGCCCGTTATCGGTCGCGGGAACGGCGAGGGCCGAACCCATGACGCCTGCGCCCAGGATGAGGATGGTTGCTATGCCCGATGTCCTTCCAATGCCATATGATGATGGCGGCGATGACCGGCACGCCGCCTACGAAAAAGCCGTTTGCGCGTTATCGCATCATCGCGGCGACGTTTCCGCCGTCCACGGTGATAACTGCCCCTGTCGAGGCGCGCGCCTTGGCGAGATGCAGGAAGGCGGCGGCCACGTCTGCGGCGGTCACCTCCCGCTTCAGCATGTTGCCGCGCATGTATTCCTCCGGGGGCAGGCCGCGCGCCTTGGAGCGATCCTCCACCATCTGGTCGGTCATCAGGCCGGTACGAATGCGGTCGGCATTGACCGCATTCGACGTGATGCCGGATGCACCGTGTTCAACCGCATATTGCCGCATTAGCGCCATCAGCGCTGCTTTGGACGTGCCATAGGGACCGAAATCAGCACCCGGATTGACCGCCTGTTTCGAGACATTGAAGACCAAGGCACCGCCGGTTCCCTGCTTTTCCATGATGCGAACGGCAGCCCGGGCGACATAGTGATGGCCCCAGAAATTCAGCTCAAACGCCATGCGGAACGTGGCCTCGTCGACGGAGAGAAGCTTGCCCTGAAAAGCCGCTCCGGCATTGGAAATCAGGATGTCGACGCCGCCGTAATGACGGGCAACCTCCGCCACGGCGCGATCTACTGCATCGGGGTTGGTCACATCGCAGACGACGGGCAGCGCACCTAGACGTTTCGCGGCGACCTTCAGCGGCTCTTCCGAGATGTCGAACAGCGCGACATCGGCGCCCTCCGCCTTTAACGCTTCGGCGACCGACAGACCGAGGCCGCTTGCCGCACCCGTTACGATCGCTACCTGCCGTGTCAAGGGCTTTTCCTGGACCTTGATAAGCTTGACCTGTTCAAGCGACCAATACTCGATATCGAAGAGATCGGCTTCCGAAAGGGCCTCGAAGGCATCGATCCCCTCGGCATTGCTGATGACCTCGATTGTTGCCTCCGCGACATCGGCAGCCACTATCGCATTCTTGTGCGCCGCGCCGGCGGCAAAGAGGCCCAGTCCAGCAACATAGAAGACACGCGGCTTCGGATCGAGCATTCGCTTGATCCCGCCCGCGCGAAGATTGTTGCGGGCGAAGTAATCCTTGTAGTCGGCCTCATAGCTGGAAACCGCTTCCTGCACCGTGGCAGCCCACTCCTCAAGCTTGTCTTTCCGGGGCGCCGGGAGCGCCACGCCAAAGCGCTTGATGTGAATGACGTGTTCCGGGGTCGCATTGCCACGGCGCACGAGGCTTTCCACCTTGTCCGAATTGCAGAAATCGAGGATTCGTTCGCTTGAGCGGTGTTCCAACACGAAGCGTCTGGGTTCGCCGTCCTGGCCCGTGTCGACCGCCAGCGCACCACGCAGGATCGGGGCAATATCGGCAGTATCGGCCAGTCCTCCCGGTACGCTGACGCTCTGGAACGGCTTCGCCCTCCCCTTGGCGATACGTTTTTTTGCCTGATCTATCTTCGCGATCATATCCTCATAGGAAGTGCGCGGATCTTCCGACCATGTGAAGATGCCATGTTTTAAGAGGATCATGCCATCGCCCTTGGGATTGGCGCGGTAGGCAGCATCGCAGACCTTGGCGAGATCGAAGCCTGGCATGACATAGGGAACGATAATCGAGTCCGGGAAGAGCTCGCGGATGATGTCTTCGCCATGGGGCTGGTTGGTCAGGGATACGATGGCGTTCGCATGGGTGTGGTCTATGTGCTTGAACGGGAGCAGGGCATGCAGGATCGCCTCGACGGAGGGATTGGGGGCAGAGGGATCGATCAGCAATCGTCTTTGTAGCATCACCATGTCGTCATCGGAGAGCGTTTCGAAGCCGACCATGGCGCGCAACGGCTCAAGACGCACTGCCGGCAACCCCTGGGGTTCGATCGTGCCCATGTCCCAGCCGCTGCCCTTGACGCCGAGCACCTCGACCTCGGATCCATCCATTTCGGTCAGAACGGTTTTGACGGAGGTGTTGCCGCCGCCATGCAGAACCAGTTCCGGGTCGCAGCCGAGCAACCGGGTCGTGTAGGTGCGGATGGCGAGGTCACGGTTGATACCTTTGGCGACGTATCCATCGACCACCGAGGCAAATTCGGATACCGACCAGCGCGATTTCATAAAAGTTCCTTTCCTGACCGCCCGGCGGGTCCGGCACGGCGCGATAAACCTGTGATTGGAAGAGCCCGCGAACCTAGATGCGCGCCTCGGTAGCAGTATCGAAAACGTGAACTTTGGACGTGGGCACGGTGAAGCGGACGTCGCTTCCGGGCGCGAGCCGCGCGGCCTTGTCAACCACCGCGACGAACCGGCCATCCGGCCCTTCGCAGAACAACTGCGCGTCATGCCCCAGACGCTCCAGCAGGATCGATTTAGCCGCAAGCGGTCCGGCGGGATCGACCTGGAGATCGGTCGGGCGCAATCCGATCACGACCGACTGCCCCGGCTTTTCCCGCGTGGACGCATCCAGCGGCACCCGTCCGGTCGCCGTGTCGACGGCGGGAACGCCATCGGCCACGACGACCGTTCCGGGGAGGAAGTTGATGGCCGAGGAGCCGATGAAATCCGCGACATATTTGCTTTCCGGCCTGTCATAGACGTCGTCGTTAGAACCTATCTGCTTGATCTTGCCGGCACGCATAACGACGATCTTGCCCGCCATTGTCATGGCCTCGACCTGCTCGTGGGTCACGTAGATGGTGGTGGTTTTCAACCGGTTGTGCAGCTGACGGATTTCGGTACGGATATGCGCGCGCAGCTTCGCATCGAGGTTCGAAAGAGGTTCGTCGAAGAGAAACACCGCTGCCTCACGCACCATGGCGCGGCCCATGGCGACACGCTGGCGCTGACCACCGGAAAGCTCCTTCGGGTAGCGGCCGAGATAATCCGTCAGCTTCAACGTCGCCGCGGCCCACTCGACACGCCTCTTGATGTCCGCGGCGGGCACTTTGGCGACTTCGAGAGAGAAGGCGATATTGTCGTAGACCTTCATCGTCGGGTAAAGCGTTCTGGAACACCATCGCGATCGAGCGGTCGCGCGGGTGCACGTCATTCACGCGCTTGCCATCAATCAGCAAGTCGCCTTCCGTGACGGTCTCGAGGCCCGCCGTCATGCGCAGCAAAGTCGTCTTGCCACAGCCCGACGGCCCGAGCAGAACAACGAACTCATGGCCTTCAATCTTGAACGAGATGTCTCGCATGATCGTAAAGGCGCCGAAGTACTTTCCGATGCGCTGATATACCACGGTCGCCATGGGGGTGTTAACTCCGTTTGCGCAGCCTGCCCCTGATGGAGGAGGGTGGCCGCCACGTTTCAATACTTCTGCCGGGTTGGCGTGATGACGATTTCCTGGACGATGGCGCGCTGCGGCTTCTGGTAGGCGTCGAGGATCAGTTCCGCCACGATATCCGCCGAAATACCGCCGCCGATCTCGGCCTTGTTCGCCTTGTAGTTGGCAAGCGTCGTCTCGTCGCGCACGCTGTCCAGCACCTCCGTATCGATAATGCCCGGTGAGATGACGATGACGCGGACATTATGCGGCGACAGATATTCGCGCAGGCTTTCCGAGACGGCATGGACAAAGAACTTGGTGCCACAATAGACGGTATGATCGGGATAAACCTTCCGCCCGGCGATCGAGCTCATCATCATCAGCGTCCCGTGCTTGCGCTCGATCATGCCGTTCATAACCGCATGGACGCTGTTCATCACGCCCTTGGTGTTTATGTCGATCATTTCGTCCCATTCTTCAGGCGGCTGACGGGCGATATCTCCGAGCCGGGCGATGCCGGCGTTGGCAAACATCATGTCCACCGGTCCATGCTGGGTCTCGGCGGCTTTGACAGCTTCAACCAGCGCTTCGCGGTCGCGCACATCGGCCTGCTTCAGCACCGCGTTGGGCAGGGAGAGCTTCTGCAGCCGGTCCAGCCTGCGGGCAATCAGCAGCAACGGGTGGCCGGCCGCGGAAAACGCCCGGGCCACGGCCTCGCCAATGCCGGAACTCGCACCGGTAATTGCGATCAAAGGTTTGTCCACCACATTCTCCATCCTCTTTCTCCAGCGAAGTGTCTGAGGAAGGGGCATCGCGGTTGCGCCGCCGCTTCCCACTTCTGTCATCAGCCCTTCATAACGGTCTCTATCTGCGTGGCGATGTCATCCATCGCTTCCTTCTGCGAGCCATAGCTGCCGGCGAAATACTTGCCGAGGCTCACAGGGATGGTGTCGGACGAAATCTGCGCCCATTCCGGGAGACCCGGTTCCGATCCCATATATTTGGCGATCGTTTCCCGCACGACCGGCAGATGCCGCGTCGTGCCGGCGCCGACGCGGGCGTTGCCCTTGACGCGCGGGTCGTCATAGACGGATGCGCGTGTGGGGCCTGTTCCACCGCCAAGCGTAGTGATGAGAGCCTGTCTATCGGCGCAGGTCGCCCATTGCATGAACAGCCATGCGGCGTCCGGACTCTTCGAATATTTGGAGACTGCGAGCAAAGAGCCGCCCTGGTGGCCAGCACCCGGGATTTCACCATAACCGCACTCTTCCGGCTTGTGCAGCGCGATCGGTTGCGGCGGAATGACGGCTTCGCAAAGCCCGGAAACCGTGGTCTGGGAGCGACCGTGGACGAAACGATCCGTCACCAGGGCGAGATAGGATTTTCTGTCATGTTCATTCATGCTTTCTTCCTTCTCCATATCCGGGACCGGGCTTGGGCCGAATTTCTCGTTTGCCGGGAGCAGGCCTCCTCCAGGCCCATTCCCTTCTTTTTCTATTGTTTGAGCGACCCCATGGCGAGGCCGCGAACCAGGTGGCGCTGCACCAGCAGAATGACGATAAAGGCGGAACGATAGCGGCTGCGCCAAGCGCTGCCATGCGGTACCGATGGAGGTCACGAAGGTCGAAGACACGACCGGAACCGTTTTGAGGCCCGTCTGCGTCAGCGTCAGCACGAACAGGAATTCCGTCCACGAAAAGATGAAGCAGAGAACCGCGCTGGCGGCGATGCCGCCCTTGGCCATCGCATAACGATGCGCCGATGATGCCGGCACCGATGATCGCGATATCGTAAACCGAGCCGCTCATGCCGCCTGTCCCCGTGCTTCTAGGATGCGGTTCACCACCGCGACGAATCCATAGCCTCCCTTCCTGGCCGCGACATAGGTCGGCTCGCTATCGAGGTTCCTCGAAAATCCAGAACATTGGCGACGCCGCAGGCGTTTGGAAAGAAACCGAACATGGGAGCGTCGTTGGGGCTGTCCCCGACAAAGACGATACGATCCTTCTCGGCATCGATATCCATGCCGAGAATATCGGCCGCAAACCGGCGGCTCGTGGTCAGCTTGTTATAGGCGCCATACCAGCCGTTGACATGGATCGAAGAGATTTTTGCGACGGCTCCCTCTTTCTCGAAAATATGCTTGATACGATCGACATCGGTGTTGGCAAGCGGCTGGATATCCTCGCAGACATCAATGGCGAGGTCGGCCTCACGGTAAAGTTGATCAGCAGAAATTGCAGCGCCGGGAACTTCCGACAGAATTCGGTCACCGACCCGCGCCAGCCGTTGGCGATCGGCGGTGCGTTGTGTTTCGCCGATCGCAAAACTGCGGCGCATACGACGTGCTTCCTCGTCATAGGCGAAATAGAAAGCGCCGTTTTCGCCGACCACGCCGACGACAGGCCACATGCGGGCGATCATGTCACACCAACCCGCCGGCCGGCCGGTAATTGGGGCAACGGCGATGCCGGCCGCACTCAGCCGCTCGAGCGCATCATAGGCGACAGCAGGCAGCCGCCCCTCATTAGTCAACGTGTCGTCGATGTCAGCAAAAAGCACGCGAACCGCGCCAGCGACATCTTTCGGCATCTCGGCAACCGGGCGCATGGCCTACACCTCCCCGGCAGCGAAGTCCTCGAGCAGCCCCGCATCGGCGGCTATATCGAGGAAGGCGTAGCGATTGCGCATTTCGCGGCAATGCACGAGCGCCTCTCTGTATGTTTCCACTGGTAAGCCGAGATCGGCTGATGTCATCGGGCCTCCGGCATCTCTTAGAAGCTGCTCCATGTCTTCAACCGGAAGCGCAAAGGCTTTCAGCTCTTGGCGCAGCGTCGGCCAGATATCGGCCAGCTTTTCGTTGATTTCAGCGGCGGCCCGCGCATCGAAGGCCTTCGGCTGGATTTCTTGCCAGCATTGGGCAGCAATCTCGTGGCCCATGCGGGCGTTCATACCCTCTCGGTCGATCTTGGTGGGGCGGATCACCGGTGGCTTTTCGCTATCGAGGAATAGGCGTTGCAACCTTGCCATCGAGAGGGTCGCAACGCCGACCTGCTGGCCATGCAAGGTCCCCGGATGCTTCTCTCCGGCAAAGCAGTCTATATAGTGTGACACCTGGTGTTCACCCATCGAACCGTGGTTCGACATGCCCGTGAAGGACACGCCGAGACCGCACATTGTCAGCACCCGGTGCAGGTAACCATTGGCGGCGATATCGCCGTTGGCGATACCCTTGGCGCGTGTATTGAGCTCCTGCTCATCTGCATCCTGAATGATGTAGGGTACCTTGGAATAAAGGCTGCCGATCAGCCTGTGAGACATCCACCAGTCAACCTGCGCCACCGAACGCACGAGGCAATCGGCAAAGCCGGCGGCCGAGAGATAGGCCGGAGCTGCGGCATTGACGTTGAGATCGATAAAGAAGCCGGACGGTGCATGGGACGGCAAAGACACTTTCAGACCGCTTTTCAGCGTGATCGAAGCCGTCGTAGACGTATATCCGTTCATCGAGGCCGCCGTACCGAACACGGCATAGCGGCGATTGGTGCGGCCGGTAACGAACTTGCAGAGATCGTTGATCGTGCCGGAGCCAACAGCCACGACGCCTTCGGCGCCGGCCAGCCTTTCGCTCAGATCTGCAACATTGGCCATGTCCGCATGGGGATGCTCGAGGATAACGGTATCCACCGGAGCAAGCGAACCCAGTGCCTTCGCCACGCGCGAGCCCATCGCATCCCAGGTATCGGCATCTGCAACAACCGTATAGCGATCGCCTAGCTCAAGGCCAGCAACCAGCGCTGCCTCGCGACCGTCCAGGCTCTCTTCAATGACGATCTTCTCGTAGGGAACGGATGCCAGCATGCCCGTTTCCGGGTTGCTCCACCTGCCGCCCACGATGTCATCAATCAACGCCGTCCAGCCGCCGTAAGGCATTGTGACTGCCATGCGATCCTCCTTTGCCGACACCGCCGCTCCCCCCTCCAGGGCTTGCACTGCCGTCTTTCTGCGTTGGGAAGACAAAAGACAACCTTGATTGCCATTTGTCAATACACATGACAACAAAGATTGACAAAAGACACGCACCTCTGCCATATAGCCCCATGGGACGAGCAAAATCTTCAGTGAAACGCGGCGACGAAACCGGGACATCAGTGCCCACTGAGTTCGATGATACCGTGATGTGGGCGGCGTGGCTCTATTATGCCGACCAGCTGACGCAGAGCGAGATCGCGAAGCAGCTGAATGTCTCCCGCGCCACGATCGTCAACTACCTGCAGGAGGCTCGCGAGCGCGGGATTGTGTCCGTCGTCATCAACCCGAAGGCCGGCGGCCGTACCAGCGTTGCGCGGGCGTTGATGAGCAAATACGGGCTTTCCGGCGTCTTCGTCATTCCCAATGGCACGGATGAAAGCCTGTCCCAACGCCTCGGAGACGCCGGCGCCCGGGTGCTCGCAGACCAAATTGAGGACGGCGACGTCATCGGTGTTGCCTGGGGCCGTACGGTACTTGCCGTCGCGGATCAGATTGTCCTGACGCGGCCGCTATCGAACCTGACCGTGGTGCAGGTTTCCGGTAGCTCGACCGGCGAGCCGGAGTTTTCACCGGAACTTTGTACGTCGCTGCTTTCAAATCGCATCCAGGCGCGCTGCGTCAACCTCTTGGCGCCGGCCGTCTTGTCGACGCGCGAACTGAAAGCCGCGCTGCTCGCCGAACCCGTGCTTAAAAAGCAGATGGACCTGGTGCATTCTTGCAATCGCATCCTTTTTGGCGTCGGTGATCTGGGACCTCGCAGCACGGTTCGGGTCTCCGGGATCGCCAGTCAAGAAGAGATCGATGACTACGTCGCCCGCGGCGCCGCCGCGGTGATCATCGGCCGTTTTCTGGATGCCCACGGCGCCGCCGTCGAGGGGGATCATGACGACCGCATGGTCGGCATCACCCTTGGCGATCTGCGCCAGGTCCCAAGCCGGATCTGTGTTGCCGGGGGAGTGTCCAAATTACCCGCCATCGTCGCTACCCTTGAAGCGGGCTATGCGACACATTTTGTAACCGACGTCGCCACGGGAGAGGCGTTGCTGGAGCTTTAGGCATGTTTCGTAAAATTGCACCAATTTTGCAAAGCGACATGCGTAAAAACAAAGAACTAAAGCGTCAGGAGCAGACCTTAGAGACGAAACGCTTTCGCAGGACACCGCGTTCAGCGCGGTGTGAGGAGTGTTGGGTAAAGCCGACAGGAGGAGCCGGGGAACCGGCAAGGGAGATCGGCGGAGAGTACCTCCGTCTGTGGAGGAGCGTGCATGCGGCCTGACGAACGATACGTCATTGGCATGGATTCATCGACTCAATCGGTCAAGGCGGTTGCCTGGACCGCCGATGGCACACCCCGGGCAGAAGGTCGGGCCGCCCATGTCATTTCAACACCACATCCGCTGCATGCCGAACAGGATGCCGACGACTGGTGGACAGCGGCCTGCATGGCGCTTTCATCGCTGATCCGTGAGATCGACCCTGCCCGCGTGGATGGCATTGCGATATCAAACCAGCGCGAAACCATGGTTCTGCTCGACAAGGATCGAAAGCCACTTGCCCCGGCGACGCTCTGGCTCGACCGCCGCGCAAAGGACGTGGTGCGCACGCTTGCCGCGGAGATCGGTGCAGAGCGGCTCCACGCGATCACCGGCAAACCGATCGACGTCATCCCCTGCGTCTACCGTCTGCGGTTTTTCCACGAAACCCAGCCGGACCTTCTCGACAATGCCGCGCAGATTCTCAGTGTTCATGACTTCCTGACGCAGAAGCTGACGGGAGAAGCGCAGGCCAGCTGGACCAGCGGCGATCCTTTCGGGATTCTCGATATCGAAAAGAAAGTCTGGTCACGCGAGATCCTCGATCATCTGGGTATTCCGCTTGAAAAGCTGCCGCCACTGAACAGGCCGGGCTCCGCGATCGGCCGCGTCACAGCAGAAGCAGCGGCGGCAACGGGTCTTCGTCCCGGGACACCCGTCTTTGCCGGCGGAGGCGACGGAAACTGCGCAGGTCTCGGCGTCAATGCGATAAACCCCGGCGCTGTCTACCTGAACCTCGGCACGGCAGTCGTTGGCGGCGGGTGGTCGGAAACACCGGAACTCAGCCGCTACTGGCGCACCCTGGCCTCGCCCAGCGGCGAGGGCTATCTTCTGGAAAGCTGCCAGCGCGGAGGCGCCTATTTTGTGAACTGGCTTCTGGATACCTTCGCCGGCAGTCGTAACGGTGCCCGAATTTTCGAACGCCTTGAGGCTGAGGCAAACAGCCTTGGCGTTGGGTCGGGCGGCGTCACGGTCTGCTCCTATCTCGTAGGGTGCATGGATCCCCACTGGGACGAAAATGCGCGCGCAAGCTTCACCGGCATGGGGCCTGAAACCGGTATGGGGCATCTCTATCGCGCGTCGATGGAGGCGATTACGCTGGAGTTTGTTCGATCGCTCAATGAAATGCGGCGAAGGGACGTGGCAGCCGACCGTGTCTTTGTCATCGGAGGCGGCGCCAGCAGTGCGTTGTGGCGGCAAATGGTCGCCGATTCGACCGGCCTTCCCGTCATCCGCAGCCTCTCGAATGAAGCATCCGCTCTCGGCGCGGGCATGTCGGCTGCCGTTGGTGCCGGATGGTATTCAGGCTTTCATGCGGCCGCAGATGCAATGTCGCGCCTCGCCGAACAGGTTGATCCGGACCTTACGAAAAACCACGCCTGGGCGGAATTGTCGCACCGGCAAGCAAACGTTTATCTCTCGCTTCGCAAGCTGAACAGATAGTCTGCATGGCTTGCAAGCGTGTGGGTTACTGCGAGGCCATTGAGGTTGGCGCCAAGACCGTGACCATGAAGGTCAAATTTGCCGACTTCAACCAGATCACCCGCAGCACGACGGTTACGGCCCCCTTGCCGGCGATCACTGATCTTGAGGATTTCGTCGGCCTGTTGCGGCGCTGATCTTCCCGCCGCAAGCGCATTCGTCTGCTTGGCTGCCCTGGTCTTGCGGTCACACTCAAGATCGATGGAAAACTGCTTCGCATCATGGATGTCCACCTCAAGTCGAGCTGCGTGTCGCCATTCGACGGTGGAAATCTGGAGGAAAGTGGTAATCACTGCATGATCCTGCAGCAACAGATCGACCCGCTCGAAAGCTGGATTGAGCGCTCGGCGGCCGATGGCGCCAGGATCGTTCTCCTCGGCGATTTTAACCGCAATCTCTGGCACGAACTGCGCGACCAGCGGCCGGCCAGGACCGGCGCCAGCGGAACCTCATCGCCCGGCCGGCGGGCGTGCTGTCGCGGTCTCTAATAGAAGAATTCGCCGATGGTCAGCCGGCGGCTGCCAATCTCGAGGTTCTCGACGAGCACTGCCAGATCAGCGATGCCGGGCAGGCACTTTGCACCTAGGCCGAAATCCGCGACCTGACCATGCCGGAAACACAGTTGCTCGCATCAGACAGTTATCTCGAGTGCCGCAATCCGGTAGGCCTTGATCACATCCTCGTCGGCCCCGGAATCAAAGGCGATGGCCCGGCCGAACATCTGAGCATCGGAAACCTTGGTGGCAACAAAGCAGGCACCCCGAACGGGAAAGACCAAGTATTGGCTATTTCCGATCACTGCCCGATGATCGCCCGGCTGAATTTTTGAACCCTCGTGACGATCAGAACGCTTGGCGGGCATTTCATGTCTGCATTGCATCGAGGCCGAGTTGGGGGATGGTTATGTTACGTCGAACTTTTCTAACGCAGGCATCTTTGTCTGCTGTCGCATTGACTGCGGGTTGCGGACGACCGAGCCCGTCGGTACCGGGCGAAGGCGTCCCGTTGGTCGACGCTCACTGCCACGTCTTCAATGCGTCGGATCTGCCGACCACCCGCTTCCTGCGGCAAGTCGTCTTCGACGATTTTCCCAAGCAGTCGGCCGCCAGCATTCTCGCAGTTCGTGATCCCGACGTGACCGACGAATTCATCGCACTTCTTCTGAAGCTACTCGGCACCGGTAGCGCACCGACGGCGGATGAGGAGATCGCGTTTCTCGAGACCGGACGGAACGGAAAAGCGGCCTCGCTGACGGTCGACAAAGCGCGCGCAGCGGCGGTCGAAGACACAAGCCAGCATCTCCTGGAACTCGATCGGAAGAGGCGGCGGATCGTTACGGTGGCAGACCCGGGCGATCTGTCGACACGATCATCTATCTCCGAGGAAAAGTTCCTAAATTATATGCTCGGTGACCCGATCAAGACTTTGCGCGCGAACGAACCGCTCACGATTGGAGAAGCCCGCGGAGCCAGCCAGCGCGCTTTCCTGAGGCAAGATCCTGTGGGGCGCTATCTCAATTGGTTCAGCCTGTTTCGCCTTTACCGGCACGTCCTTGTC
Organism: Rhizobium hidalgonense; assembly: GCF_002914525.1. Taxonomy (GTDB): domain Bacteria; phylum Pseudomonadota; class Alphaproteobacteria; order Rhizobiales; family Rhizobiaceae; genus Rhizobium; species Rhizobium hidalgonense. Next base: position 42,554 of record NZ_LODW01000043.1, read on the forward strand.
GATCGCCTGGTTGCTGACAGCAAGGCACAGGGCTTCAATCCGCTCCTGTTAACGCCGGCGCTCGTCGATTATGATGAGTGGCTCTATGAAGATGTAGACTCTTCGCCCTTACCCCGGCAGATGGTAGTGATGGACCGGATTTCGCAGCGCATGGCGAAAGCTAAATCCGGTCCCGTCGTCCACGGCTACATGGGATTTGATCCACTCCGGGAAGTGGCATTCCGGAAAGGGAAAAGCAGCGTAAGCTCGCTTGCGACTGCCCATTCGGCTTTGATGAAACATGGTTTCATCGGCATCAAGCTCTACCCGCCGATGGGCTTTCGTCCCGAGGGCAACCAGCCGCCATATCCGGAGCGAACAGTGAAGAGCCTGGGATTTGAGCCCAACGAGGAACTCGATGCTGCGCTTCGAGACCTCTACAAGCTCTGTGTCGATGTTGATGCCCCAATATTGGCTCATGGCTATTCGTCGAACGGTTCCGGTCCAGATTATGCAAAGCGGGGCGATCCGGCCTACCGGATCCCCGTGTTCAAGGAGTTCCCCAAGTTACGGGTTTGTATCGCGCATTTCGGTCGTTTCCGCGCACGGTCGGCTGGACGGGAAGGAATGCCTTTGCCGGATGGCAGTTGGGAATGGCGGCTGGGTGAATTCATCAAGGAAAATCCCGGCGGGAACGTGGTCGCCGACATCAGCTATTTTTCGGAGGTGCTTTCGGCTGGCTCGAAAGAACGAGACTTCCTTGCGAGGTCCTTCAACAAATGGCTGGAAAAATTCGACAGCGGTTGCGATCACATCGTTTACGGGAGCGATTGGATAATGCTTGGGAAGGAGGCAGGCTATAATCACTATATCGAAAGCGTGAACGCCTTCCTGCGCACCGACTGCGGTCTTTCGGACGATATTTGCGACAAGATCTTCCGTCGTAATGCGCTTCGTTTCCTTCCCTTGGAACGAGGAACACTCGGGCGCGAGCGACTTCTCGCCTACTATCGAACAAATGGACTGGATGAGGGTCGCCTTCCCTCTGCAAGCTCGCGCCTGGTCGCCAGTCTCTTTGGTCGGTGAACAAGCAGCGACCGGCTCATTGTACCGAACGTGAGCGCCTTGAAGGGATCAGAACCCACGCCCCGTTGTTACAAAAGTCCTCCGTCTCAAATTCCCTAGCCGTGGACATCGGCGGGGCTCGGCATTCCGTGACCGATGGCGTCGAATGACAGTTCAATTGAAGACCTGCACGACTTTCAACTGCAACATCGAGCATATATCATCATTTTTGAGTTTACTCGGCACGCATCGGAGACCGCGAGCGGTCATCACCAACAGGCGCTTCAGGGTGGCCAGCAGCGACATTGATCACCGGCGCCGCGCTCCGCAGAATTGACAGCGTTAAGGCCGCCCCGACCAGTCGCCAGTTCGAACTGGTTGCGCTTGCGGGGCCTAAGATGAAGCAGGTGAGTCCCAATGCGACCGTGGCTTTTGGGGCTCAAGTCTTGGTCTTGAATGCACTATCGCGATCAGCAACTACGCGGACATAGAAGAGAGCTTGCGGATTGAAGCCCCCGTACTGCATTCCCCAGTCGATGACTCGGGACAGGGTAAAGTCATTCCCTGTGACAACGGGTATCTGCATATGTGCCGCCGCAAGCGCTTGTTCGAGCGTTTCCGCGACACCTTCAAAGGTTTCCTGATTCATGTCTTTCCCCTCCCCATTTGTGGCCAGCGAAGGCCCGAGCTACCTCACATCAACCGTTTCACCGTCCATCCCGGCGCGAAGTCGATAAGCCGCACGACGCCGTTCATCTCCGCATATTTCACGAACTCGAACTGGGCTTCGAGTTCCCGGCAGACTGAAGGCTCCTGAAACGGCAAGCAGGTCGCCGTGACGAACGTTCCTGGTATTGAGATATTCCGCAGCCCAAAATCGTTGAAAGCGGTCTTGGCTTCGGCGAGGTCAGTGCCCTCCTTCAGACCGATTATCAGCTCGCCGGCAATCTTCGGAAAAATTAGTGCCGACGGCGTCCGCGTCCGAATGCTTCTGAGACCAATACCGTTCTTTTCGGGGAACCCCGGATCGCCGAGATAGGCGTTCTTCCACAAGACGCTTCCCCCGACGAGACAGTCGAGACCGACATCAAGGACAAACAGGAATTCCGGAGGATAGATAACGGCGAACGGCGGCATGGACTTGTCCGGGCTGTTCTTGACCTCGGAAACGCCTTGCACAAGGTAGAGTTCGGTCACGGTGGCCACCGGCAGTCTTTTCCCGAATTCCTGACTGAGCCGATCGGCTTCGGCATGCACCTCTGCCGCGTGTGGAAGGTTTGAATAAGGGCTCAGATCTAGATGAGACACCTGCGAGAACGCGCTGGCGTCCCTAATATCCTTGACGGTGGCTGCACCGGGTCCTACGAACCATGGTATCGGCCACGGTAGCGGTATGCCCTCACTCATTGCTTGTCCCTCCTTTTAATCAAATGCGACGACCGAGCTGGGCCTGCAAATACCCAGCTTCACGGATTGCCTCCCGCCGATGCCTTCAAATCTTGGGATGTGGATGCATCACGCTCCTGCCACAGGGGGTTGGAACAAGGCTCAAAAAAAGGATGATTTGCTAGTCTGGCATTAGCGCCGATCAACACCCGCCATCCCTCCCCCAGGCCTTATTGAGCGTACTTGCATTCATCATCGCTCAAAATTTAAAGTTGTCAACGGAGTGTTTGACGGCATGCTCTACGGCATGGCCCTTCGAGCCTGATGGCAGCCTGCTCAGCAAACATATAAGGACGCGGCCGAAGGCGACGTCTTGGGCGTGGTTCGCGCTAGATTGGAAAAGTCGGCGATGCCGATCGAAAAGATGCGCCCGCGGGCAGTATCAGGATTGGTGCGCGCGCCAGAATAGGTAGTCCTTCCATCGCATCTCGGCGCGGTAGAGTGTATGGCGCCGTGTCCGATAAATCATCAAAACCCTTTTCCAGTTCATCCTCGTAACTGGTCGCCTCGCCTATATTCGTTGAAATCTCATCGGCCGCCGCCATGCCGGTTCGGATGGCTTTGAAGACCCTGTCCGGCCAGACGGTCGCGGCGTTACCGCAAAAATCCATCTGGCTCCCCGGACCGGTTCGATCCAGGCGCTACGCCCGTATCGCGCGGTAAGCGTGCCGCTAAATTCAAATGAATCGAATATGGCTGCCAACATCGGGGCCTTGCGTATGCTTTCGTCAAAGCGTCGAGGAATTCTGCGGATCACCGCGGCGACCCGTGGCGATGTATGAAACCCGACGGCAAAGCGGTGCCCGCCCAAGTGCCTCAATGACCGTGCTATCAACATCTGGTCATAGTTGTGTCTCGTGAACTGTACCCGGTTTAGCACCGGAAAAGATACGGAGCGCAAGTGCGATAAGCACCGCCAGTGCCAAAAGCAAACCGAGATAGCGCACTGTTCCCGTGCGGAATACTGTGCTCGCCACAATAAAACTGATGAAGACGAGCAACCAAGTCAGAACTCCGAGCACACGTTGCACCCGGCCACGGGTTGTTGCCGGATACAACCAAGCGGTTGCGACATCCATAATCCAGAGGCCCGTCGTCGCGAAATTGCTATAGGCAACGAAACCCTGCCGCGTGATGACGGCATCGAGACTGCCATGGAAGCTGACGAAGATCGCCCACCAGAAATGCAGCAGATAGGCAAGCATTCCAGTAGTCCAGAAGGCACGCCACCAAGCGTTCGGCGGTCCGGCGTCGGCCGCATAGAGCACGATGGCGGGGAACGCGAGCGCCATCGACAGCAGTGCCGTCCATTGCGTCCTGACATAACCGACATTGGGCTGCGCGAGCGACAGGAAAGTCACCAGCGCTACACCAGCGCCAAGAGTCAAGATTGCAAGCCCATAAGGCAATGGATCTGCACGTCTTTCCATCACAGGGTCCCCAGATAGGCAAGCAGGGATTGGAGGTCATCGTCGCCGACCTCTCCCGGTGGCGGATAGAGGTGGCCGGCATTGGAGTTGCCCGGCCGAGACGTGTCGAACAGGAAGGGTGATTTTTTTCCGGAGCAGCCGCTGTCGCCGGGTTTAGGCGCAATGACGCCGATCGCGACTGGATCATAGCCGGCGTCGCCACGACAGAATTGAGCGGGACGCGCGTCCAAACCGATCAGTTGGCGTAAGGTCGGCACGCTGGCATTGTGGAGGTAAGGCGCGCGTAGCCACATGAAAGGCAGCGGGGCGTTTTGGTAGCCGTCGCGTTTTGCCACGTCGGCGATTGGGAAAGACCGCCGATGGCCGGCGGGGAATTCGCGCGAACGCTGGTCCAGCCGAGCAATCGCCTGAGCCCACCAATCCTCCTCAGCGAAATCGTTCGCAGTATTCGCGGCAATGCGCATGGCCTGCAGTTTGGACTGTTGATCGACTATGTCCAATGACGGCAGTGTGCCAGCCAGCGCGACAGGAAGCATGTCGGCGTAACGGAAGGTCAGACGTGCGCCGTCGGTGCCAATTTTTTCGAGAACGGTGATCGAGGGTTGATCCGAGGCCGAGTCGGGGGAAACCCATCCTGACGGCTCGGGATGGCCGTGACATGCGTTGCAATACTGCATGTAAACGGAGTAGCCGCGGTCCAGCGTTTCCGCGGATGGTTTAAGCAGAGCGGGGAATTGGTCCGCAAGCGTGGGTAACGCCGTCGATGTGCCGAGTTTCAATGTATAGGCGGCAGCTTGTTCGATATTGCGCGAGATCTCCGGATCGTCGAGTGCAGCAATCGAGGCGCCTGACGTGAAAACCGCGATCATACTGCGGACTACCGGGTCGCCGATGCTACCGTCGAACTGGCTCCAGCGCTTGAGGCCCTGCATGGCAGCCAACGGGACCTTCGAGTAGGCGAAATTGCCGCCGCCCGGCAAATCAAGCGTATTGCGGACGATGCTGCGGAAGGGCCGTGTCCGGCTTGGTCCCGTTGGGATGTAGTCGGGATTGCCTAGATCGTCCGCATGGTAAGGCATATCGTATTTCGTTTCGTTCGTGCGTGATTGTTCGCGAACGCCGTCAAGCCATTGGCTGATGAAGAAGGTCTCCGCCCAGCGGTTTGCCTTGCCGATGATATCGGTCGGCCGCTCAGCGGGACATTGCGCATCATAGGCGGCGAGGATCCTGTTTGCGCTCAGCGACGGGTCAAGTACGGCGTTGAGAAAGGCATCGGTAAAGGCGATCACGTCGGCCGTCTGCGATCCGACGCCGAGAATGACCTTGCCGGCAGGGGCTGCAGCATGGCAGGCAGCGCATGTCAGCCCAACGAACTGCACGGGCAGCGGGGTCGCATTGCCAGGCAATCGGTGGCTGATGCCGAAGCCGATCGGAAGATTGCGCGGGGCGTCGGGTGCGCAAAGCCCGGCCTCTCCGTCCCGCGCCAAGAACCCGAAGCGCCGCGGCCAGTCAGGTCCCAGCGCATTGGCGGAAATGGATTGCGCAACGAGGATATATTTGAGCGGAGCCATCTCAAGACCGAAGGTCCCATCGGCAAAAGCCTGCTCATCCGTAAGGGGAGCCGCCTCGCCCCATATTTTCTCACCGTACCACCAAGCGGCCGAAAGCGCCAGCAACACGACCCCGATCGCGCCGCCGAGCCAAGCAAAAATACGGCGAAGATGGTTCATATGACGAGGACTCCCGGTGCGTCCTGTTTTGGTTCGGTCTTCGAGATTTTTCCGCCCAGCCAGACGATGCCCACATCATGCGTGGTGACGCCGATCAGCTGGGCGATCATCTCGCGCCAGTCCTCGGCGGCGCGCGGATCGCCGACCACCCAGACTGATCGCTTCGACCCCAGCCAACCAAGCGGCGAAGGCTCGTTGGTGCGCACCAAGGTGTTTAGCATATCGATTGGCTCAATCAGATGACGATGCTCGCCTTCGCGGGAGCCGATACCAACATCGACGTCGTCGACGAGAACCATCTCACAGCTATCGAGCGCCCACAGGTACCGCCCATCGGCATATTCGCGGCCGCCGCCGCGAACGGGGGGATCGAGCACTTGCTCGACCAACTTGGTGGCTGACAGATAACGGCAGCGATTGAGGGCAAAGGCGTATTCAGTTCCGATGCCGACGCAGAGGCTGGTCTTGCCAGCGCCGATGCTGCCAGTGATGACCACATGCCGGGTCGCCGGGCTGCCTTTCTGCTCCGTCGGCCGGAATCGTAGGACGTCGAGAAGTGTGACACGACGGTCCTTGAGGTCAGAGAGTTCGGTCACCAGTTTGATGAGCTCGCACTCGAGCGGGCGGGCAAAATTTGCCAGGCGAAAGAGATAGGGTAGGCCGGCCTGCTGAAAGGAGAGCTTACGCTGCAGCCACCAGAAGGCGACGGCCAGCGCCGGATAAAGAACTGCCGCGAGCACGACAAGTGGCAACCACCATCGGATAAAGGCTGCAAGCCCAAGTAGACCCCCGATCCCGAAATAGATCAGTGCGGTAGTGATGTTCCAGTCGATGTCGCCGGAATCGTAAGGAAATGTCCCTCCTGCCCGCGCTTTGCTGTCGTGTCGATCCACCTCTTCCTTTCGATACCAGACCAAAAACACTGCGAGCCCTGCCACGACATAGAGCGCCATTTCCCCTTGTTGATCATCAATGCCGAGACCGCTGACGAACCAGCAAAGCAAGAGGGTTGGAACAAGTCCGAGCGCGAGGTGTCCGATCTGATCTGCCATCCACACGTAACTCGCAGTGATCGCGTCCTGGACGTCCTTGGTTCCGTAGAGGTCGTTGATCACGGTGGCGAGCACCCGTCGGAGACCGAAAGGTGATGCATCCTGGCGGTCGAAACGGTCGGCAACGCTGGTTGATCGTGTCTGATCGCGCTCGGGTCGAAGGCTTACGCCTTGTGAATTGTGCATGGTTCACGCCCCCCCAACCTTTGTCGCCCACGGGATATGTTAGCGAGTTTCAGAATTTTTTCCAGAGAATACTGCTACCTGAAGTAGTCGTCGGGTAGTGGCCGACCATTGAAAAGCTCTACAGTTAAAAGAACGGATGTTTTCAATCCGATCGGCACCGCGATTCAGTTGAGACGTTGGCTAGCGAGGTTAGAAAAGCCCACATGTTGCTCCAAGGAATGTCGGCAGCCGAAAGTGCTTGCCTATTTGAACGAGTCAGTGCGACCGCTTTTGCGACCAAGCCATATTGAATTGTTCATTGGCGGGCATGCCACTGACCGTCGATAATGTGATGTATTCGTTGGAGACTTCTCTGCAATGGGCGAAGCTGTTCGTTTTCGGGACGGCAGAACAGGAACGGTAGTCGTCTCAAATGTGAGACGGCTGGCTGGACCTCTGCGTTACAATGAGCTTACTGACCGCCATCAGGTGCCAAGTTGCCGGCAGATTCTTAAAGCGGTTGAAGGGACCCGAACCTATGACCTGTAATTTGCGAGCCGGAAGTCTCTGAGAATTCAGCACCTTCACCTTCAGCGTATCGAGGCGTAAATCCGGTGTGAACATGTTCTCGCGGGACATCGGAGTTCGGCCTTTCCCGCAGATCAGGACCACAACCACGGCGAACTCATCGCCGAAAGCATCGTGGCACCAGATAACAACCAAGCGATGAATTTGCTTGTCGACAACACGGGAAAATCGACCGCGTCCACTTCAATTATGGTTTTTCTCCCATAGGATGACAGAGTCGATTCGCAACGGTGTCCCGAATGCCCATCCAGTCCGTCACATCTATCTCACCACAAGCGGCACACCGCGTATCGTTTGACGCACGGCAATCCTTGAGATCACAGTTGACGTCGATGATCGCGGAAGCTTTGGCCGAAAGGCAGCTTAGTCAAGTCGATGCCGCACGGATGTGCGACACCGACCAACCCACACTTTCAAAAATCCTTGCAGGCAGAAAACAGAATGCCAGTTCAGAAAAGCTTCTGTGCTGGCTGATGGCCTTGGGCTGGGATGTGGAAATTCGTCTTAAGCGGACGGCCGGTGTAGGCAAACCTGGGGTGATGTTGGATGAATAGCGTGTCCATCTTCCGACCTGCATCCCAATCGCTTCGAAACACATCAGGCATCTATCTTGATCACCACTCGACGACGCCAGTCGACCAGCGTGTCGCCGAAGTTGTGATGCGGGCAATGGTGGAAGATTTCGGCAACGCCAACAGCATCGACCACACCTATGGAGAAGCTGGCCGCCACTTGATCGAACGGGCGTCTTTTCATGTTGCGCAGCTGGTCAACTGCGATGACGCCGACGTCCATTTCACGTCAGGGTCAACGGAAGCGATCCGGCTTGCGATTGCCCATGCGGTCGGAGTTGCCGACGGGCGTCCGCTTCGCATTGGCTTGTCCAGGGTGGAGCACCCCGCGGTTCTTGACACCGCAGCTCGCGCAGAACGACTTGGGCTGGCTCGACTGATATGGATCGACGTTGGGACCGATGCGCAACTCGACATGGCTTCGCTTCAGGAGGCACTCAAGGATGGCATCGACCTCTTGTGCATCATGGCAGCGAACAACGAAGTCGGGACCATATATCCCCTTTCCGAAATCTTCGGGCTTGCCGAAGCGGGTGGTGCCCTCATGCTTGTCGACGCCACACAGGCCGCAGGCCGGGTCCCCATCGATCTCGCTGAAACACCCGTTGAGTATCTGATCCTGAGTTCTCACAAGATTTATGGCCCGAAGGGGGTCGGCGCCCTTATTTCTTCGACATATGACGCGTCGCAGGTGCATGGGCTTGCCGCAACTCATGATGCGACCCCGAATGTTCCCGGGATCGCCGGAATGGGAGAGGCCTGCCGGCTGATGGCTGAAGAAGGCCTGACCGACAATCGGCGCACCGCGGAGATGCGCGATACGCTGCAGTCGATGCTCATCGCGAAACTGCCGGAACTCGTCGTCAACGCCTCGCAGGCAAATCGGCTTCCCCATAGTCTCCACATATCGATCCCCGGCGTTCCCAACGATCTGGTCGTGCAGCGATTGCGTGGTCGCGTCGCCGTTTCCACCGGCGCGGCATGCATGTCTGGAGCCCAGAGCGCATCTCACGTGCTGCAGGCCATGGGGCTGTCCCAGGAAATACAGAACGGCGCTTTGAGGATTGGGCTCGGCCGGTTCACGACGCAAGACGATATCACACTTGCCGCAGCAGAGATTGAAGCGGCAATCATCGACGTCAAATCAGCACTGAAAGGTTCATCCGATGATTGATGCAGCGACCATCGAAATGGCACCTGCAGCCTTCCGTTTCTCAGGCCACGAATCCTTTGCCTGCCGTTATGCCTGGTTGCCTAAGGCCTACCGGGCTATATCGCGCAATCCGTCGATTTTCTTCGACGAAGAAGAAGCGATGGTCGAGATGGGCATCGGCAAAAACATGGTGCGTTCCCTGCGCTTTTGGATCGATGCCATGGATGTTGCCCGCGCTGACGCCAACAAGACGCATGTTCTGACCGATTTTGCACATCAAGTTCTTGGACCCGACGGCTTCGATCCGTTCCTGGAGGACGAACGGACCTTGTGGTTGCTGCATTGGCATATCTCTTCCAAAAATCCCGGCCTGTTTGCCTGGCGCTACATGTTGGGAGAATGGCCTTATCCCGAGTTCACTCGATCGGAGGCTCTGGATGCCTTCAAGCGTCAGTCTGCGAAACTCGGGTTCAAGCATTCCGAGGTGACACTGAGCCAACACCTGGATGTGTTCATCCACACCTATTACGCCGCCCGTAAAGGCAAGGTTGCGATTGAGGACTCGCTGGACGGTCCGCTGGTCGGGCTCGGCCTGCTGGTTCTTAGCGGCGAGAAGCGTGGCCCGTCCGGACGCTGGGAAAACGTCTTCAGCTTTCGCCGTGAACCGAAGCCAGACATTACTCCACAGCTCTTCGAATACTGCGTCATGGATTTCTGGAACCGCCACGCCCCTCAAGACAGAACGCTGAGCCTGCGCGTGCTTGCGACGATGCCATCATCCCCCGGACAGGTATTCAAACTGACAGAAGACGATGTACGCCAGCGCCTGGAAGATACTGCGGTATCGAACGCCAACGCTGCGTTCCGTTATCAGCCTTCTGCCGTCCAGGCCATGATATCCCGGCAAGGCGCTGCACCGACCCTTGCGACAATCTACAATGAGAGCCCGAAGCATGTCTGAGTTGAACAAAGCGCCAATCTCCGACCTGTTCAATGTCCCCAATCGTTTTCTGCGATCGGTTCATCTGGAGAAGGATTTCGCAGATCCCAACGCTCTGGAAAATTACATCGTGACGCCCGCCATGGCGGAAGCCGTGGGTCGCGTCGCAGATGGACTGCGCAGTGGGTCTTCCCACCGCGCATGGCGTGTCACGGGCGATTACGGTGTTGGTAAATCCTCCTTCGCACTGCTCCTGTCGCATCTTTTGAGCGGCTCCAAAAATGCCGAAAGCATTGATATCTCCGACGCAATCGGATGGTCCGACCGGCGTTTGGAGAAGGACGTCTATTGGCCAATCCTGATCACCGGGGCACGAGAGGGGATTGTCCAGTCTATTCTTCGCGGTGTGGAAGAGGCGCTGGGGGTTGCCGGTCGCCATATGCCGTCTATTGACCTGGAAAGCTTGCAGCACGCGATCAGCGCCTGCAAAACGGCAAAAACCACGAGGCCATTCGACCGTTTGATTGCCCTCCTCCGCGAACAGGCGGCCGAGTCTTGTCTCGGTGTCGCGCTAATCATCGATGAGCTTGGAAAGCTGCTCGAATATGCGGCGCAGAACCCGGACGCGCAGGATGTCTATGTTCTGCAGCGCCTAGCCGAAACTGCCGCACGAAGTGGAGAGAAGCCCTTTCTCGTCATCGGGCTTTTGCACCAGGGTTTTCAAGCCTATGCCGAGAGGCTGCCGGTCGCAACGCGCCATGAATGGGACAAGGTCGCTGGCCGATTTGACGAAATTGTCTTTGATCAGCCTCTCGCCCATACCGCGGCCTTGATTTCCGGCGCGCTGGGGCTCTCCACGGAAAGTCTGCCGACTGAAACTCTCGAAGAAGCTCGCGAAGCAGCTCGCGCGACCGGATCTATGGGTTGGCTGGGCGGCGCCACAACAAGCGCAACGACGATGGATGCCTCGCGCATCTATCCATTGCACCCGACCCTGTTGCCGCCGCTGGCACGATTTTTCGCTCGGTTTGGACAAAACGAGAGATCGCTGTTCGGATTTCTCCTGTCGGGCGAACCATTCGCCCTTCAGTCCTTTAGCGAACGAGCCCACGTGGGCGACGCTTGGTACACTACTGGCGAGTTCTATGACTACGTCCGCGCCAATTTCGGCCATCGCCTGACCGGGCAGAGCTACCAGAGTCAGTGGTTGCGGATCGCCAATACCATCGACGCCCTGGCTGATAGGGCCCCGCTTGAACTAAAGATCGCCAAGACGGTGGGACTACTCAATCTTCTCGATGCCGACGATCTGCTGCCAACCAGGAGAGCAATCCACGCTTGCCTCTCAACCGTTCCAGAGACTGACGTCGATCAGGCCATCGAGCAACTGGAACGCGATGGCGTCTTGTTCAGCCGTGGCGAGCGCAGCGGCTTTCGGCTTTGGCGCAATGCAAGCGTCAACCTAATCGCAGCTTTCGAGAATGCCAAACGTGCGCTGGGACCAGTCGAGAAGGTTGGACTGCATCTGGCGCCGTTCCTGGCCCACGACACGTTGCTCGCACGCCGCCACTATCTCGAAACCGGCACGATGCGCTATTTCGAGATCCGCTGCGCTATCGGTGATCGCCTTGCCGAGACGATCGCAGCACCGTGCAACGGCGATGGCATTGTAACGCTCGTTCTTCCCGACACGGCAGAGGAGCAGTCTGCAGCGCGGGAACTCGCAAAGGCCGCAACCACAAATCTGGAGAATGTCGTTGTCGGAATCCTGCGCCCGCTCTCGTTCCTGGCCCCCGAATTATCGGCGGTGCGGTATTGGCAGTGGGTCCAGAACAACACACCGGAACTCCTCGATGACACCACCGCCGCAGAAGAAGTGTCGCGGCAGCTGCATTTTGCGATACGCTCGCTGACGTCGCAGTTCGCCATGGTCTCGGGTCTCGACCGTTCCAGTGCCTCTATGGTCGAATGGTATCACCGGGGCGCAGAGCTCGCGCTCGAGACAACGCTGACGAACACGCTCTCGCTTCTTTGCGACAGGCTGTTTACCAGCGCCCCGCGTGTTGCCAACGAGCTGATCAATAAGAACGTCCTGAGCAGCGCTGCAGCCTCAGCGCGCATGCGCCTCATCGAAGGCGTGTTCGAGGCGGCAGAGCGACCATTGTTCGGAATGGACGCGGTCAAGGCGCCGCCGGAAAAGTCGATCTATCTGTCAATCTTCAAGGCAGGTCGCCTTCATGTCGAGGCAGACGGCCACTTCCAGCTGGCCGAACCAACACCGGAAAATGACCCGCTGAACCTGCGGCCTTCGCTTTCGCGGCTGATGTTCATGATCCGCCAGGGTTTGGGCAATCGTGTTTCCGTCAGTGCCTTGCTGGACGACCTCAAGCAGCCGCCATACGGCGTGCGCGACGGCCTAGCGCCCCTGCTACTTGCTCTGGTCCTCAAGATCCACAGCCACGAGCTTGCGGTCTATGAGAGCGGCACCTTCCTCGCGCGCTTTGGCGCCCTGGAATTACAGAGAATGACACGCGCGACCGCCGCGTTTGAGATTCAGTATTGCAGCGTAGAAGGCGTGCGATCGGACGTTTTCGGCCAGCTGGCTAAAGCTTTCGCAAACGGCGTGACCGATAGACAGCCAGTACTTCTGGACGTCGTCCAGGAGCTTTGCCAGTTTGCCGCCCGGCTGCCGGAGCAAACACGCAAATCCCGCGGTCTGTCACCCGTCACGCGCGCTGTCCGCGATGTCTTGACGACTGCCACGGAGCCGGCGACGCTGTTGTTTCATGACCTGCCAAAGGCTTGCGGAGTCGAAGCTTTCGCCCTGGATGCCCCTTCCTCGCCCGAAGCTGCGGAGCAGTTCGTTACGCTTTTGGGCGAAGCCATCAACGAACTGCAGACGGCCTATGGCAAACTTCTCGAGCGCATCGTCGATCGCGTGGCGGAAGCATCGGGTTTTGAACCGGGAAGCTTTGATCGCATCGTACTGGCCAATCGGGCGGCGCGGGTTTCATTGCTCGTGCGCGAGCCTAGATTGCGCGCCTTTGCGCTCCGGCTCAGAGATCCCGGCCTTTCGAACGATGCATGGGCCGAAGCGCTGGCAAGCTTCGTTGTCGCCCGACCGCCGTCTAAATGGATGCCGGGCGACGAGGCCCGGTTCGGTGAGGAGATCGGTGCACTTGCTGAACTTTTTAAGAAAGTAGAGGCGGCGACCTTCAATAGCTCCGACGGTCACGCGGCGCCGGATGCTGTCAGGGTGAACCTGACGCGGCCTGACGGGCAGGATTTCGTTCAGGTTGTCGAAAACATCACTCTTTCGCCAACCGAGGAGCGCGTCATGGAGGACCTGGCGTCGATGCTTCCTCAGGGCGAACACAAGCGTGTGCAACTGCTCACCAATCTGTTGCTCAGAGAGCTGAAGGCCAAGAGCGATGTGGCATCAAAAGAGCCGGAGACGGTTGGAAATCAGGTCAAGTCATGAAGTCATACAGTGCTGACATAAAAGATATTTTTGGGGACGTTGAGCCACGACATATCCTTAGCCTGAGCGGCGGGAAAGACAGCGCGGCACTGGCAATCTATCTGCGCGATCGGGTTCCAACGATCGAATACATCTTCCATGATACCGACAAGGAACTTCCCGAGACCTACGACTATATTGCCCGGCTGGAGGCCATCCTGGGCAAGCCGATCGTGCGCACGACGCCCGCCGACAGCTTCGATCACTGGCTGGCCGTCTATCGAGGCATGCTGCCATCCAACCACCGCAGATGGTGCACGCGCATGCTGAAGCTGAAGCCATTCGAGACCTATGTCGGCGATGGACCCGTCATCAATTATGTCGGTCTGCGCGCAGACGAAAACCGCACCGGTTATATCAGCACGAAGTCGAACATTCTCGCGGTATACCCATTCCAGGACGACGGGCTTGTGCGCTCCGATATCATCCAGATCCTTGAGGATTCCGGTCTGGGTCTCCCGCCCTACATGGATTGGGGCCGCTCCCGCTCTGGCTGCTATTTCTGCTTCTATCAGCAGAAGATCGAATGGGTGCGCCTGCTTGAAACCCATCCGGATCTTTATGAACTGGCGATGGAATATGAGGAACGCTCCGTCCAGTTCGGCGAACAGTTCTACTGGTGCCAAAGCGAGTCGCTGCGTCAGCTGAGGGAGCCTGACCGGGTCGAAAAGATCAAATCCGACTGGGAGAAGGCCCAGGCCCGCAAACGGGCGAAGCGGACCAACCGCTCGCTCATCGAGACCCTGGGGGGCCTGGAGGTCGAAGACGACGCCCATCTTCGGGACGGATGTCTGGTTTGCTCGATTTGAGGTAAGCGGCGGGGGGCCGGAATATTATGGCGGGACTGGGGAAAAAATGGGTGCGGTTCGTACGGCAGTACGGCCCGATCGCGCGTAACGACAATATGTACGATGAGCGCATCCAGAAGTCAGCCAGGCGCTATGGCGTCGATGCGATCAATTTTCCTCACCCTTACGAAGCGCGACTGCTTGCAGCGATTTCGCCGGATGCTCCAAAGGCGAGGTCCGTGGTCCTGACAGGCACCGCCGGCGACGGCAAGAGCCGCTTGTGTGGGCGTGTCTGGAAGGCGCTTGGTGGCGATGAACGGACCTGGGGACTTGATGAAATTTATCATGAGACCAGAGCCCAGATCGCCGGTAGAGAACGGGTCGTCGGAATAATCCGCGACCTCACCGCTCTCCCCGAACAGGGCCCTTATGGCGCTTTTGCCGACAAGACATCGTTGCTTCTCGCCGTCAGTAGCGCATTCCTGGACGCGGATCCTGACACGATCTACGTCGTCGCCGCCAACGATGGGCAGTTGATGGATACCTGGCGTCGCCTGGACAATGGCGGATCCGCAGCCGAAACCCGCGCCCTGCTGGAACAGTGCCTCATCGATGGCAGAGAAGCCGAGAACGTGGCCTTCTTCAATCTCAGCACCGTTCCTTGCACGGAGATATTGGAGCTGGCTCTTTCCGCGCTGTTGTCTCATCCGGGCTGGAACGAAGCTTATCAGGACAGCGAGCCTGATGGCTTTTTTGGACCGGACTGTCCGATCCGCCGGAACTACGAAATCCTTTCCTCTGCGCCTTTCCAGAGCAGGTTGATCGCCCTCTTCAAGCTGATGGAGCTCAACGAGCTGCATACGCCGATCCGCCGCGTTCTTCTACTCTTGTCCAACATGTTGCTCGGCCATCCTGCGGCGACAGACCGTCTGATGCAGCCCGCAGACATCAGGGGCTACATCCATGATCGCACGGCGTTCAAGGGCGACATCTACCAGAATGTCTTTGGGGCCAACCTGACGCCGGCGCGTCGGGATGGGTTGGAAATCATCGAATTCCTCAACCGCTTTGGCATTGGAGAGGAGACCACCAACCGAGTAGACAATATTCTCGTCTTCGGACCAAATGACGAGAATTTGCGCGTTTATTATCAGGAGCTGATCGAAAATGGCTTATCCAGGGATAGTTTGGAAAGACTTCGGTCCCTGCGCAATCAGTATCTTGAACATCCGGAAACCGCGCAGGACAATGATCATGAGTTTCTAGCGTCGCTGGCGGCGCAGCGGCGCAAAATGTTTTTTACGATCCCGGATGAGCAGGCGGCCGAGCTCCGCCTCTGGGATCTGACCGTTTTTAGACATGCAGGCGAATTCCTATCTGCTGTCGTGGAACCGCTGCAACGCGGGGAGCGCGTCGTCCGTGCCAACGTGGCGCAGATCGTCAAGGGTCTGAACCGGGTGTTTACGGGCATGCTGGTTTCTACCGACCGCGAGCTTCTGATCGCCTCTGGCCTGTCGGGGTCCACAACTGCAGTAAGTCAAATCCTGCAGGAGCGCGTGAGTGTCGCCCCCCGCAAGGGTGAAAGGATCGAAATCATCTGGGATGGCCTGCCCACGCTGGTCGTCCATCTGGACGATCATACGCGGAGCCGTCTGCCTCTCAATCTCGTTCGATACGAGTTTCTCACCCGCGTGGCCGAGGGCGCACTGCCAGGCAGCTTTTCGCGCGAGTGCCATGAAGACATCCTCGCTTTCAAAAGTTCGCTTCTGGCAGCTTTGGCGCGTTCGCGCCCTCAGGAGGATACGGGTGACCTTGTCTTCCGCCTGTTGACGTTGAATGCCGAAGGCGAGCCGGCCGATGAGGCCATTGAGGTCCGTTATGCTTGAAATGCTGCCGGCACCGCCGGTTTCTGATCACAGATCCAATGATATGTGGGTCGACGAGCAAATATGGGGCCATCGGCTTTGGGACGCGACGAGTCCCTGGCTCATTTTTTTGGAGTTCATGGGGGTTGCGGAATCAAAGGACCGCGACGGCCAGTTATTCGACGCTGCCAGCTCGCACTACCCGTTGCGGTTTCGACCCGCGCAGAGAATGTACCTTCGCAACATTCTCTATAACAATGAGCGGTTGACCCGTATTGAGGCGAAAGGATTGGCAGACAGCGCCGCCTGGACCGAATGGCTGTCTTGGATCGAAGAAAACGCACAAGGCGTCCCTTTGCGCGATTTCAGCTATCTCAAGCGTCGCTTTGGCTCTTTCAGAGACTTCGCGGCTCTTATTTCGATGCTCCGCGGAACCACCATCGAGAACGGAACGAACAAACGCTGGTCATCGCGCTTCGTCTTTCCATTTGGTCGGCATGCGCTGTACGAGGATCTTAATGTCAAGAGCAACTCGCCGTCGCGTGAGTACATCAACTTTGGACTGCCTGGCGAGCTAGTCTACCAGATGCTGTCCCGATCGAGCGCGGCACCTGCTTTGGCCGAGGAGCTTGCCAAAGGCTTTGATGGCGATCGCTGCGATCGGTTACTATCGCTTCTCGAGCCCGATCAGCCGGAAGACCGACACTGGCGAGGCAACAGCTACCTTCCCTACCAACGCCACCAGTGTTTTGACGACCTAGCCGGCGACTGGCTGACGCTTCTTCGCGGCGATCAGCCGCGCTTTGACATCTATCCTCATTTGGCCATTTTGGGCGCCTTTCATCTTATGCGCTACCAATTATCAGTTGGAGCAGAAATTAGTGGGACCGAACAGCCCACATTTGTCTGCGAGATCGTCGGTTCGCGCCGAACGCCCGTGCGTGATCTTTCGATTGGTAGCTTCCAGCGAAATGATTCAATTCCTGCTCGCGCAATCGATAGCTACCTGGATAGCATCATCACATCTGCCGAGTGGGAAAGAGCTCTGGAGACAGACACGCCGTTCCAGGAATGCCGGCGTGTGCTTCGTCAAACTGTTCGATGGGGTGATGGCGACGATTACAGCGGACCACACGAACCCGCCGAACTGGCGGGTGCCGTCAAGAGGGCTGCGCAAGCGCGCCACCGCCAGCACGTTGCCCATGTGCACCGATCCTATGGGGGCGGCGCGGGCCTTGTTTCCCGTCGCGGCACGACACAGTTGCGATACGCCCCAAACGACGCACTGTTGAAAAGCGTAATTCTCGCCAATGTCGATGTTCGAATGGATTTCGCGGAGTTTCTCGACCTGTTGTTCCAGCGATATGGCCTGGTCATCGGCGACAAGGAAGCAGCCCAGGTCCTCTCGGAAGATGAATATGATCGCAAGGCGTTTCAGAATAATGCGGCAAGGCTGGAGCGTCGCCTGAGGACGCTTGGAATGCTGCGCCGGCTGTCCGACGCCTGTGCCTATGTTGAAAATCCCCTCTCATCGAAAGTCGGCGATCGTGTTTGACGCGCAATACGTTATTGGCAAGGTCGCCACGTCCTTTCTACGCGAAGAACTTAGGAACGACGTGGACAGTGGCACGGCGCGTTTCGTGCTGGACGGGCTAAGTATCAGCCAGACCGTCGCGATCGCAAAGGCAATCCTGAACGATCCCTTTTTGGCACCTTTGATCGACCTGAAGCTTCCAAAGTCGCTGTTCGATAGCTTCGGCCTTCCCGATGATGTCATTACCGAACGGAATGCCACCTATTATCGAAGTGCGGAATGCACGCGTTCCGCCTTCGTCGTCACCAATGCATCAGCTCCTGGAAACGAAGCACAAGAGATGTCGCTTCATGAACTGACACCCCTTGGGGCGGCTCAGCTCTTCGAAAAGCTGCCAGCATGGGTGGCCGCCGCAGGCACGGATCTGGGACTGAATGAAGAAGCTCGGCTTCACTGGGAAAGGGCACTGGGCGGGCTGACCGCGCTGGGCTCAATCTCGCTGGAACGGTTCGCGAGATACGTTGTTGCTGTGCGCGAGGCCGTCGAAATCCACGGATATCCCATTGTCCAGGCTTTGGGATACGCACTTCCACCGTTGAGGATCCCCTGCGATCCAACCGCCTTTGACGCAATCCGGGACCGCTCCCTGCGACATGTTTCCGCATGGAGAAAGGAATACCAGAATCTTCGCCGCCGCAGGCATCCCTATTTGCTCAAGCAGAACCCGTCGCAGATTGCTCTGTCTGTCGACGAACTCCAGGCCGCCTTTGACAAGGCCAAGGACACGATCCCCTTGCCCCTCCATCAGGTGGTCGAGACCTTCATTGCCGCAAGGCCCGGGTGGAACGAGGCTGCCGAGGCTTTGGCCCTGTGCGAATGGGAACAGATCAAGCCGCTGTTCGAGGGGCTGACCAAGGAAAAGACCAACCTTGGCCGAGAGACCATCAAGTTCTACGAGGAAGGACAGCCTGACCTTTTAACGAAAGACGAGGATGAGTACCTCTCACTTCTGGCACGGCGCAAATCGCCCTCGGCGGACGATCTCGATATCCAGTTCTACGAACGTCATCGCAACGAGATCGCCACAGATCGCAAACTGAAATCAGCTTGGGACAAGTTCATTTTTGGCCGGCCGCTGGAGACGGAAGATTTCCTGGCTGGCTTGGCCGCTGTCATGGAAACCCTCAATGCCCGTGCCCTTCCTGGCGTCGCGCGGCACATGACGATCCGTTGTGATAGCGCCACGAAGCGGGAGCTTCGCAGCCTCAACACCGAGGCCGGATTGTATTTCGCTCTCCGTTATGCCGGCCTCCAAACAATCGTCGGACCCAACGTTTCACTTGAGCTTGGCTCTCTCATGGAGTTTCCAAGCGTCGTCGAGACCTGGCGGGCCGGCAAGGACAAAGCGGCGTCGAACAAGTCTGTCTCGAAGGCCGCACTGCAGCTCAAGTTTTCGTTCGAGATGGAAACCACCGACGTCGACGGAGGATCAACACCTCCGGCGCAGGCGCAGTTGATATGGAAGTATAGGCCCTTTGTGATTTCCTCGCAGCTGACCGATGATTGGGAAAGGCTCGAAGATCACCCCTTCGTATTGCCGCGCGCCGGCCGTGAGCCTGGCGTGGGTGGCCAGCGATCCGGAGCGATCGATCTTTCCGACATCAAGACCCTCGTCCCCGCATTCGATCGCGATCGCGGTTCGCTTTTGCCGACCTACCGAAAAGAACGCGACCTGCGCCTCATCTGGCCGGAAAATCTGCGCACGGCGCTGTCACAAGGTCTGGTGTCGGCTGAATCCGCTCGGAAGCTCGAACAGAGCTTTCTGAGGTTTATAGCGGCCTACAGTGAGGCAATCGGCCGTTTCCGTACGGAAGGCGCAATTCAGCCGCTCTGCCGCACTCAGGCGACCTGCTATTCAGAACTTCTGGCGACGGTCATTGCCGAAGCACCTGGAGATCGCAACAGCGAAGCACTGCTTCGGCCGATCCTTGAGTTGGGCCAGGCGAGTATCCAGGACGGCGCGCCTGCGGCCATCATCGCGCCGTGGCACCCCTTGCGTTTGGCGGCGATGTGGCGAAAAGCCAAACTGGTGTCTGATGTCGTCTCGCTGGTACTGCAAACGCCACAAGGTCTGGATGGAGACAGCAAGCTCTTTTTCAAGGATCTCGCCGAAGACCTCGCCCATCCTTTCTATCCCGAGGTGGTTTCGTGGTGGGGTGGACGGAAGCCGGAACTTCTGTCGCTGGCAGATTGCGAGAGCGACTACTCGCTTCACGAGCCGCCGGTGGTTGATCGAGATGATGCCAGCGAAATTAGCGATGATCCTCGGCCGGGCAGTCAATGTCTGCTGGATCTCGCCGATCGCTACATGACCCTTCATCCCCACGAACGTGCCAATATGTCGCTCGTTCTCTACAATTGCGACTCGGCCCGTCTCCCGCAGCAGATCGTCGAAGGAATGAGCGCCCTGCGCGAAGACGAAGACATTCGTTGCCAGATCATGATGCGCCACACCGATCCGACACGGCTGCGGCAAATTTACAGATCCATTCTGACCGACAGCAACGACAATCCGCAAGTCCTGTCCCCGTCCGAAGCAACGCAGGATTTCATGGCCAGACTGCGCATCAGCGTCATAGCCGATCAAGCCGCACCTCCTGATCCTCGCGATGGTCGACCTTACGATATCGTCTTCAGCCAGGACGTGATTTCTCGCCATGCGGTGTTGGAATGGTACGCGGAAGCTGCTGAACCAGCAGACCTTGATACACTCCTGCCCGCACGCTGGTCGAGGCGGCGACCGGCAGCTGCCGACGATCTGAAATCCGCTGTCTATCTCTGTTCACCCGTTCAAAGCCGCGAGGGCTGGCAGTATCTCTCGGCCATCACGTCGTTCCTCAAAGATCATCGGCTCGGACAGGAGGGTCGCCATCTTCTGCCTGTGCGACAGCTCGATTTCCGCGACCAGCGAACCGCACGGATCTTCGAAGAGACCCACAATCTTGGCGCCTGGGTCGTCAATTTCGACGAGCTGCTCGATCGGCGCCAGCTTCAGAACCAGGCGGTGCGCATCATCCGTTATAAGCAGTCTTCCACCCAAGGGCGTGCGGTCGTTATCTCGTCGCGGGCGCCACTTAACCTGTTGCGGGCCATGGTGCTGCGGCGGCTAGAGGAACTGCAGCTGGGTCTCTCCTCTCCCGACCTCGATCGGTTGGCCGAAAAGTTCATTACCGATGCGAATGACGTTTCCGGCGATATTGTGCTGCGAGCAGCCAAACGAGGTGAGGCGGCAGCCGAGTTGATTGGCGTGGTTCTCAGCAGGTTTCTCGCCCAACATGCTCTGAAAGAAGTGCCTCTCACAGGCTGGTACTTCCTGGACGACTATGCCACGTGGCTTGGCGCCAGAGAGGAAACTCAGGCCGACATCCTGTCACTTTCGCCTTGGCTGGATTCGTCGGGCGAACTACACCTGACTGTTCTGGTCACCGAAGCGAAGTATGTGGATGCCGCATCGCTCTCGGCCAAGAGGAAGGAATCTGAAAAACAGCTGCGTGACACAGTCCGTCGTATCAGCGGGGCCCTGCAGGCACCCGGTCGGCTGGACAGGGATGCGTGGTTATCGAGACTGGGCGACATGTTGCTGGACGGCATTCATGTCCCGGCCTCCAGCCCGGTACCCCTGGGGGAATGGCGGCGACGCGTTCGGGAAGGGCGTTGCACGATCGAAATCTTGGGGTTCAGCCACGTCTTCGTGCCCAATCAGATTGATGGAAAAAACCTCTCCGATGCAAAACATGTGGCCGGGGCAGACGAGGCAGTTCAGTTCGTTTTCGGGCGAGCTGAACTCAAGGCGCTTATCGCCGCCTATGCCAGTAACGGTAATCCCGGTCCCGTTCTCCAGGGGATTGATCCCTACATAGCGCCCAACGCTCCGGACGCCCTCCTCTGGGGCGCCAATGGCAAGCCCGCAAAAGCCGCAGAAGCGCCGCAAGCCGGTTCGCAAGACCCGGCCTCGCCCACCCCTGCAAACGAAGTTCCCACGGAACCGCTAGCCACGACTGAGCCTATCCATGCTACAGCGCTCCAAGATCCCGATGCACAGTTTCGCAACAGGGTACAGCAAGTGATCGCGGAAGGGCTTCGCGACGCAGTCGACGATCAGGACTGGTTGTCGAAAATCTCACTGACCACCAGGAGCGCATTGCAACAACTGGGCCTGCAAGCAAAATCCGTCAGTCAGACGCTCACGCCAAATGCCGCTATTCTGCGCTTCGCAGGCAGCGCGCAGCTGACGACGGAGCAAGTTCTCAAAAAACGCTCCGAGCTGCTGACGACGCATGGCCTGAATGTGATCGCGGTTCGCCCGGAGCCTGGGGTCGTAGCCCTTTACGTCGCCCGTCCGGACCGTCGCGTGGTGACGGCAAACGAAGTTTGGTCGAGGTGGCAGCCGACTCTCTCAAGAGAGGCGAACAAAAGCATCGCCATCGCGGTAACCGAGAACGACAACACGCTGCTAGTGTTTTCTCCCGGTGAGCGACATGCGCCCCACACTTTGATTGCCGGCAGCACCGGGTCGGGAAAGTCTGTACTGATGCAGGCAATTCTACTCGGAATCGCCGTGACCAATACACCAGCACAGGCTCAGATCGTTCTTATCGATCCCAAGCAAGGCGTGGACTATTTTGCATTCGACGAACTTCCGCACCTCAATGGCGGGATTATCGATCGCCAGGAGGAGGCGATCGATAAACTGGGATGGTTGGCAACCGAAATGGATCGACGCTACGGCCTGTTCAAACAGTCGCGTGTGCCCAATTTGACGGCCTATAATGCTAAGGTTGCTGAGGCCGAACGCCTGCCTGTCTTCTGGGTGGTTCATGACGAGTTCGCCGAGTGGATGATGACGGAGACTTATCGGACGGCAGTGACCGCCACAGTCGGTAGACTAGGCGTCAAGGCAAGGGCTGCCGGCATTCACTTGATTTTCGCGGCCCAGCGTCCTGAAGCAAATGTCATGCCGATGCAGTTGCGCTCGCAATTGGGGAACCGATTGATCCTGCGCGTCGATTCAGAGGGAACGTCGGAACTTGCTCTGGGTGAGCGTGGCGCTGAACGCCTGCTTGGCAAGGGGCATCTCCTCGCGCGGCTGGAGGGAGAGCAGGACCTGATCTACGCTCAAGTCCCTTTTACAAGCGAGACCTTTATAACGGATGTGGTCGCCGCAATCTGTTCCCGGATGGGGGAAAAACCGGCCTCGTCCAATGCGCTTCTGCAGGCGGAAACCTTAACAAATGAGAGACTATAGTGCAGCGAAGCTTGCAGGGTGTCTGCCGCATGCAAGTCGACTATGAGCGGTTATAAGGTGGCGTATTGAACTTTCGGATTTCAGCTAGGACGATATTGCACCTTGGATCGGAGCTCATCAGTTCCGATGGCGTAGCCTTTTATGAGCTTATTAAAAACTCGCTCGATGCAAGGGCCAGCAGCGTCACCGTATCGATCATCTACCGTCTCGACCATGTCGTCTATGCGCAGATCCTTCGCGAACTAGGTGAAGACCGCGATACCCCGCCGGCCCTGCGCGAACGCTACTTGCGATCGCTACCGCGCAGACGCACCTGGCAGCAATTACGCCCTGTTGCGATTGCAGGCCTTGTCGCGGAGGCCCCGGAAGTCGATGACCTCGAAGCAGCTTTCCAACGGGCACGGTCGCGTGCCGCTTTTATTACCGCTCTTCGGTCGGCCAATCGCATTGAGGTCGATGACGATGGAGATGGGATGTCAATGGACATTCTACAGACCGTCTACCTGACAATCGGGACATCATATCGCGCGCAGCAGAAGTTGGAACAATATGCTGACGACGAAGAGAGTTCAGATGAGGATGAGGAAGCGCCCCGGGTGATCTTGGGCGAAAAGGGTTTGGGACGTCTCTCGGCGATGCGGCTGGGTGACCGTGTGACGATTGTAACGGCCCAAACAGGTTCCCGACACTGGAACCAGCTGGACATCGATTGGAACGACTTTGCGGATGCCGCAGACCAGGATCTGGACAGCGTTGTCGTCGAGCCTGAGGAAGGCAACGAAAAGGCCCGGCAGGAGAGCGGTACGCTGATACAGATATCGGCGCTTCGATCGGAATGGTCGGCAGACAAGCTGCAGTCGCTGGCTGTTGAGCATTTTTCCAAGCTATCCGACCCCTTCAGCAGAGCCCGGCGTCCCCCGTTGCATTTGCGCTTCAACGACCAGCCCGTTCCTGTTCCCGAATTTGCGGGCTTCCTGCTGGAACAAGCGCACGGGCGCTTCCAGGCGAGGCTGATCCTGACCGGAGCCCGGGCACCGAGGATCGAGGGGCGTATGGAGTACCGGTTGCACGGCCGCAACCGGCCGCTGCGCTTGACGACGCTTGAGTTGCACACGCTAACTGGCATCGATGTTGCAACAATAGAGCGCGTCGGGGCGTTCGAACTCGATATGTACTGGTTCAACCGACGGCTTCTGACAAAGCTTGAAGGCATCGGGAACCTCACCGTGGTGCGTCGCATCCTCGCCGAATGGGCTGGCGGCGTCGCGCTTTACCGCGACGGCTACCGCGTTAATCCTTATGGGGGTGCTAACGACGACTGGCTGGATCTCGATCGCGATGCTTTTTCGACGAGCGGGTTCAAGCTTAACCGTGGCCAAATTATCGGCCGCGCGACGATTACGCAGCGTGGCAACCCCTATCTTGTGGATCAGACGAACCGGGAAGGGCTCAAGGAGAACCCGGAAAAAGAAGCTTTTGTCACGATCCTCGCTGCGATCGTGGAGATCTATCGCCAGTATCTGAACGAGATCGACCGCGATATCGACCGCGCTCGACGGGTAACCGCCGCTGAGGCACTCGCCCGGTTTCAAGAGGAGGATGAGCGGCTGGGTTCCCTGATGCCACTGGTCGAAGAAGCCTTGCGCGAGAGTGAAGGCGGGCGGACTCTGACAAGGCGATTGCGCGACACCGTTGTGGACCTGCGCGCCGCCGCGGAGCTAGTGCAGCGCGCGGCGGGCGCTCAGGAGCGCGAGCGTAGCCGTGTCCTGCATTTGGCAAGTGTCGGCCTTATGATCGAAAGCCTTGCCCACGAGCTTTATCGCGCCACCGCGGCCGGGCTTGAGACGATTGCGCAGGCGAAGCGGTCACGAAACGCAGACAGCACGGGTACGTCGCTGCGCGTCCTCGATTCCCAGCTGCGCACGCTGCAGAAGCGGCTGAAGGTCCTTGATCCCCTCAGTACGAACGCTCGACAAACCAAAGAGAATTTCGAACTGGTCGGATGGATAGATGACATCGTACGCGGGTTCGCCAGCCGGAACGAAGGGCGCCGTATCGACATCATCGCGCGCTCAGTGCCGCCGAACCGCGAACTGCGCATTCATGCGGTGAAAGGCATGTTCGTCCAGGTGCTCGAAAACCTCCTTTCCAACTCGCTGTTCTGGGTGGCCGCCCAATTCCGGGAGCGACTTCGCCTGCATGTGGCACGGGACGACGATGACCCGATTGGCCACATCGAGGTCGTCATCGATTTGAACGCCCGAAGGATCGTCGTGACGGATGATGGCCCGGGGATCCCAGAAGAGCGCAGAGAAACAGTTTTTGAACCGTTCTTCAGCACGAAACCGCAAAAGCAAGGCAAGGGTCTTGGTTTGTACATCGCTCGCGAAATTGCCGAATATCACGGCGGCACCCTCACTTTGGGTCCCGCCGATAATCACGGCAACATTCATTCCGTCATTTTTGAGATTGGCAACGTAGATGGCTAAGACGATCAAGGGAAGGCCAACCCGCTCAGGCGGGGAGGAGCAGGAGAACCCGCCGGAACGGGTCGCGGCGGCTGTTGCGGAACCGGCGGTCCTGCCATCAAAAGAACCGGCGGCCGAGCAAGACCCGCAGCGTGTGCAAGAACCATGGGCGGCATTGAGAGTGGTTATCATCGACGACGCCATGCACCCCCCTCGCCTGGACCGTCTTGCCGAAGGCGAGGCGACGGCAATTGACAAATTGTTAGCAAGCGATCCGGACGTTCTCGCAGAGCTTTCCGCGCTTGGATGTCCCGAGGCTGCCAGCGCAGACCAGCGGCTGCTCTTCCTGGCTGAGGGGGAAGGCCCCTTCATGACGGTTGCACGGCTGTCTGAAATTTCCAAAGACGCGCCGCGTATGATCGAGGAGCACCGCTCCTTCCTGCGCCTGAAGGCCGCATTGGAAAGTGAAGTAAACAACGTAACGGTTTGCGATCCCTATATCGCGATGCCAGATCTGACAGGCTATCATCTTGTATTACTGGACTATTATCTCGATGGCAGCGCCCATGGCGGTGAGCGCGCGATCGCAATCGCCGACACGATCCGTCTCCAGCCCGGTCGGGGTGGCGATCAACAGATTGTTCTGATGTCATCCATAGAAACCGTCCGAGAACTTCGTGGCGAATTCCGCGAGCGATCGAATTTGACAGGTTCCGCTTTCGCCTTCGTCGGCAAACCTGATCTCAACGAAAGGTGGAAAATCAAGGCTCATCTTGGAATGCTGGAACGCGCCCGACCCTATGCACCTGCCTTCACAAGCTACAGATCCAAACTTGAGGAGGCTCTTTCGCGGGCAAAAAGCCAGCTGCTCTCGCTTGTCGATGATCTTGATATCGGTGACTATGCCTTTCTACAGGGGCGCGCGCTCATGAAGGACGGGCACCCCTTGGGCGATTATATCTTCTGGCTCCTGTCCTCACAGCTTACGGCGCTGACATTCGAGCATGGCGACATGCGTGAACGCCAGCGGGAGTTGGACGAGTTGGAGTTTGTTGGGGAGCCATTCGCCGCAACGGAGCCGTCGATCGTCGTCGCCAATATGCTGCACAGCGCCTTGGTTTCACGCGACGTGGGTCCGCTGGGTCCTCACCCGCGCGCGCGCGCTGGAAGCGAATACGCGGATTTCCCGCTAGTACAACTGGGCGACGTCTTTCTCGATAAGGATAGAACGAAGGCCGTCGTCGTCATGAGTGCAGATTGCGACCTGGCGTTTTCTCCAATGAGCGACCGCGCCCCAGACGGAGAAACGCCAACAATGCTGGTGCCCGGTAAACCTGTTAAATTGAAGGATGCCGCGGGCGATACCGAGCACCGGACCGATGGGCTCCTTCATCGCGACGAGGTCTACCGTATTGTCTGGGATTTCGGCAAATACCGATCCGTCGGCCTCGGAGAACTCACAAAGTGGTTGGAAGATCGTGGTTTCGACATCAGTAACCGGGATCGTCTTCGACCGCTCTTTGCACTGAAACTCCAGCAGGAGTTCGGCGCGCACCTGCTTCGGGTCGGACCGCCGCTTTTGCCGCCAACCACAACCGCCGCGACAGGTCGTATATTCGTGTGCGGGCCGGAGCGGGAAGAGGTCCGACAGCTTGGCCTCAAAGAGGTTATGATTACGCGTTTCAAAGGCGGGGTTACCTTACGCGTCACCCCGAACATCGCCGGTGCCCTCAAGTCTGCCTGTGAAGACTTGTTGAGACGCCTTGGCAAACAGCTGGCCGATGCGAAGGCCAAGGATGTTCAAGCCCTTCAGAAAAAAGTCGACGCTCTCTCCGCGCATATTGAGAATGACGCGTTCTGGATCGAGCTGTTGCGAAACGTTGAGCTTAATCCGAAGGGAAACGAGCGACCGCAGGGGCCATTTGGTTTTGTCTTAGGGCCAGATTGGCAGGACGGAGGAAAGCCCCGCGTGGTTCTGCAAATCGATGAGCCAGTGTCGATGACGGCTGAAAATGGGACCGAGGACGACATCACGCTCATTGCTCCTCTTCCCGAAGTGGCTGCGGTCAGCGGCGCGGGTTGAAGGCAGCTTGGTTTTGTTCGAAAACCTGTCTCATTCGATTCGCCGCACGATATCTGCAAAACGCTCGGCGATGTATGGCCGGGCACGAAGGCGCTGTTCAAGATGGATCGGGCTCCACAGGTCGACCCAGATCCCCTTTCGCGCCAAGGTTTCGCAGTAATTGCCACCCAACCGAAGCTGCCTGGTGGGCGGGCTACGTCACTTGTCGATGAGACTTTTCCGACCTCAGGTCCTGTACGGCCTTGATACCGTACGCCGCTGTAACCATTGCACAAATAGCGCATGCGACAGTGCCTTGGCCCGCAAAGCCAAGCGCTATGCTGAGCAGGATTGCCAAGGTGACGTTCACGTTCATAAAGATCGCTCGCCAAGACATCGCAGAGATCACTTTACGCATCTTTTCCCGGGCTCCAAACGTTTAACCTGGATATCTATATCGCACGCAACTCGAAGGCTTGCTAGTGAGGAAGCCCGCTAAGCCATTGACCTCATTGTCTATTTCTTCTCGTGTAGGGACGAGTGGTTGCAGCGCTATTGCCGACGCTTGGCCTCCAGGACGTCCTATCGGCGGCCAATCGCAGAACATTTGGGCAACCACCCTGAAACACCCTGAAACGGCGTTGGGCACCCCGGAACGCCTTGCGGTCAGCTGACGGTCCGCAAATGGCCCCTAAATCAAGTACTCGCGGCAAACTCTATCCGAATTCCACCAAGGTGGGGGATATCGTGCAAACGAGTTTTAACAATGAAATTGGCGCTCAAAAGCGTGCGACGGTTCGCCCTGAGGATCCGCAAGATCTCCTGATCAGACCCGTTCTTGCCGATCCGGACGGTCCAGGCGATTGGAAAGGATCATGGCTGCTTGAACATGGGACCAAGCTGCGATTTTATGTTGGTGGTTTGGACTGGTTCCTGACCACCGCCAAGATGACGATCGAGCAGCTCGCGAATTACAAGGACGAGGCTGTCGTCGTCGCGCAGAAAGCTGGGTGGCGCCGCCCCGATGGCGTTCCCCCGATGGCGCAGCGGGAGATGTCGATCTTTTGGGAAAAGCTAGCCAAACCACAGTTTTATCAGGCGAAAAAGGGCGAGAGCCTGCAGTTTTCCAAGGCCGCCCTCGTCATTTTGACGTGCGAGCTTGCTCTTGAGGACCGGTTGAGCAAACAAAAAGCCGGTCGGCTAAATCCTCAGCAACACATGGAAGAGGCCATCGACGGCGGCACGGATGTTTACAGCCATATGGCAATTGTTCCTGCTTGCTGGCACGTTTCTAACCTTACAACCGAATACTTAGAGAAGCAGAACGCCTTGCGGCCTAGCTTTCTGCGCGACCTCGCTCAAGAGATCGGTCAGGAAGAGACTGCGATCAAGGAAGCAGCACTCGGACATACCCTCAGCTATGGCACTGTAAGGCAGATTGCCGATTACTGCTCCGAGGTCGCGAGGGCATCACAGCCGGCCGGAGAGATAAGAGTGACATCCGGCAGGGGTATCCCAGGCACCCTCAGGGCCACTGGCAAAGAAAACCTTTCACTAGACGATTAGTCTGTGACAACGCGAAGGTAGGGTGCACGTGAAGGGCGGGCCACTGGCCGCCACACAAGCGATCGCCGATGCTGTGCCAAGTCGTAAGGGTATGTCTGCGTGGGTCGATGCCAAGCCGGTGCACACATGCCAAGCTCCAGATTGGAGGCATTAAGCAGCCGAAGGAAGTACTCCACGAGGCCCATCGGCTTTCGCGTTCGCGAAAGGGCTATGGCATGAAGCAAGATTTCTTCCTTCCGAAGTTCCAATGCGTCGCCCAGATAGGGCCGCCCGGATCGCTGCAAGGAGCGGGCGAGAAGCAGCATATTGAGGCTTGTCACGCCGCGGATGTCGCGGCTCCTTATGAAATGGGTGATCGGTAATCCAAGTTCATGATATTTGGCTTTCGGAACCAACTTTAAGCAGCGCCTCGAAGGCTCTTCGAGCGCTTCTATGCACGCCTCAAGGCTTCGCAGGAATGCGAAATTCTCGCACGGTTGGCCGCATTCGATGTTACGGACCGAGAGATATGCTTCGACCCGATGGGCTCTCCGGTCCAAGTCCAATTGCGCCAGACGGTCCAAATAGTCTTGAGGAAAGAGCGAGGCTTCTAAACCGTCCACCGCCGCTGTGCCAGTGATTCCGGCACCGTGGGCGGGGCGCAAACTTCGCAGGCTGGGGAAAAGGGTTACAGTGTCATCAAGCACCTGAGCTTCGGTCATCTTCAACCCCGTCGCAACAAACAGTGTGGAGGAACCATAGCAGATTTCCGCGACACCCACGTGTGAAACCTTCGACATGGTTACACATTCAAGCTGGAAGGAGGCTTTCGTGGGATATCTGATTTTCGCAACGCTGGCGATCAGGTTCTCCGGAAACTGTAGCGAAGCCCCTCTCCAACGAGTTCCAGTACAGCTTCGCCGGCTTCGCTTAGAGGATTGGGGATCATTTCCACCTGCATTTGGGCAGGTTCGGCGAGGTTACTGACATAGGCGATCCAGTAAACCAGACCGGTCCGTGTCCGCGCCGCAATCCTTCCAGCTTTTACCTCTGTTTCGCCCATTTCGAAAAGCCGCGGATCGTTGAGACTGGCCTTGACTTCGATCTGCCAGGTTTGCCTCTGCCACGACACCTCGAAGTCAAAACCAAGGCCATCATTGCCCTTGCGTCCGGTAAAGACTTCGGCATTGGATGACTTCCATGCCGCGTCGATATCCTGCTTTGGCATCCGCGCCTGGAGCCAATGCCGAACCGCAAGTTCGCCCATGCGCCCGATCATGTCCGTCTTCGCAGACGGAACGAAGGAGCGACCGCCATAGCTTGACGTCCGGTAGCTCCTGTCCTGGCCACCCGCGTCGGACCCTCTACCGCCGGGACGTGCTGGTGCAAGGCCCGCACCCTGACCGACAGGGGTCTTTAGAAAATCGCGCGGAAGAACCTGCTTGAGTTCTGCATCCAGCGCCGCCCAATCCGTTTCTTCAGGATCGACGGATCGGCCGTTGAATTCGATCGAGCGCTCTTGCTTGCGACGGGCTGCCACTTCCGCCTCTGCCTTGGCGCGCGCGTCCGCCAAAGCCGCATCTCCCAATTCGAGCGCGTCACGATCTAGCGTCAGCGCCATGTTCACCGGCCAAACGCCAAGCCGTTCTATCCAGCCGAGCAAGGCGTTTTGGTCACATATTTGGATATCGATGACGCCAGCCTGGTCAAGGCGCGCACGCAGGTCGGAAAAGCCGCCATCCGCCGCGGCCCATGGCGCCGGGATCGGCGCCGCTCGCGCTGAGCACCAGGCGCGTATCAGCGGGGCCGCCAGGCGTGCGATTTCCTTCAGCGCATGACTGTTCGCTCGACGAACCTCGTCCAACGGCGTAAGGTTGGGATGCGCAACGTCGAGTGGTTTTGCGCCGTGAGTGGCAAGCCACGCGTCTATGTGCTGATCGAGAGCCGCGTCGGGCACCTCTTTCCACCGCATTGCCCAGGCGGGATCTGGTCTCAGGTCAGCCGACGCGTCGCGAGCGCGGGCGTAGGCTGGCGCGGCAGTGGCCGCTGCGATCGTCGGCGCGAATGTCGCACGCAGGGCGTCGAAAATTGCAAAGCTTACGGATCGGACCCGATTGGAGACTTGGCGGGCATGAATATCCGGATAAGTGTCCGGCGTCTGCCCGACAGCCGCAAGCGCCCAATTCATCCCTTCAAAGTCGAGCTTCAGCATGTCCCGCAGTTCGGACACCGAAAGCGCCGTACGGCAGGCGTCGAGTGCTTCCTGCGCATCGAATCCGAAGGATGAAAGCCAAGGCGCGATTGCCTGACGCAGCCGAGATGCGTCCTGGATGCAATCTGCTTCATCGGCGGCAAATGCGTCGACGGCGGCCTGGCCCCCAGCCAAATACAACAGGGCGCGTAGCCAAGGCAGATGGCGTTCCAGGCCGCCACCCATCGTCTCACGCACCACCCGGCAGGCTCGCGGTGTCAAACGAAGGCTGTCGCAAAGCCTATTGAGCTCGCTTTCAAGATCAGTCGGCTCTCCGATTGCCGTACCATCGGCTTGCAAGGAACGCAGCAAGATCCGTAAGGCCTGTTCCAGGCCCGGTTGTCCCAATGCATCGCAAAGCGCACCCAGTGACTGATCGAGCTGGTCCCAGCTCGTCGGCTCATCCGTCCGTACCACGATGACCGCCTGGCCATCGGCAAGCTTCAGACCAAGTGCCTCGGGACCGCCCTCCAATTCATCATGAGCGAAATCATCCAGCCGGAAGCCCAGGCGCGAACCTGTTTGGATCAAGACGCGGTTCAAGCGGTCTAGAATGGACTGACGGTTGACCGGCAGGTTTCGAGCGTCGAGACCTTTGACTCCTTCCATAGCGACGGCCACCATCAAGAGGAGGCGCGGGCACCATTTGACCGCCGGGATCATGGCGCCGGTACCGACGTCCCTTCCGTCGATGGTAATTTTATATTCTGCTTTTGACAGCAAACGTACGCGATCACTGTAGAAGGCTTGCAAGATTTGGCCCAGGCGGAGCTTGTCACCCGTCCTGATCTCGAGCATCGGCTTTCCGGCTGCCTCGACAAGGCTCGCTGCCGTCTCGTCATCATTGTCTCGTACGTAGATCGGCTCTTCGGCAACGTTCGCGCCGCGCATGGAAAAGGCTTGCAACAGGCCGCCACGTCGCGCCAGAAGCAACACGGGGGCACTTTCTGGCTTTGGCAAAGTGGCGGTGCGATAGTGATCGGCGATCCGCTGCCATGTGCCCGCATAGAGATTTGCCAGCTGCCGTTCATAGAAGGTCTCAAAACCCGGCTTTGCGAATTGGCTGGCAAGAAATGCCGCCTGCCGAAGCAAACTTGCGGGGTCATCGAGGACACTAAGATTGGTGTGTTGGCGAATGGCTGCCATATGCACCGTGCTTGCCTTGTCCAAGGCACGCATGACCGGAACCGCGGGACGACGAAGGTAAAACGGAAAACGGTCGCCGGATTCGGCGGCCATCCAGATCTGCGAAGGCATCACGGAAACCGCTTGGTTCCCATTCGATGTGGGCTCCAGTGCGGGAATCCATTCGGCATTGCGCAGAAATACCCTCAACGGCGTCGGCCATTGCCGCACGTCGGCTTGGACAAAGAACGAGTGCCGTATGGTCAGCGACCAGGCCTCCGGAAGCGGCTCGCCCAGCCAGCCGATGATCAACAAGGCATAATACTCCAGCGCCTCACGATCGAAGCGCTGTATATCCCATTGACCGGGCATCCATTGCAAATTGCCGCTGATGGAATAGGCGCTGCTTCCAATGAGTGGCGAGGGTTTGGTGCCGGCAATCGACGCCCTCCACGCGACCGCCGCGGCCTCGGCCAGGCCTTGCCCGCGCCAAAAACCCGGCCCATCGAGCGTGTGGCCGCGATGTGTCCCTGACACGGATTTTTGGACAGGATGCAAACCGCGTTGGACGCCCAATTCGCTCAGGAATTCGGTCCAGAGGCCCAAACTGCCGATCTTAAATGCATAATGTTCCGGTCCGGCCAATCGCCGCCGGGCAACGTCCTCAAGATCGGGGCAGTCCGAAGGAGCAGCGGCGAGGAAGCGCTCGAGGAGACGACCCCTTGTCTCCTCGGGCCAGTTGCCGGAAAACACAGCGTCCTCAGCGGGAATGAATCCGTGATCCATTGTCGGCACGTATAGCCGCAGGTTGGTAGGCAGAGACACACCGCGTCCCTTGCCCTGCGGCCGCCGCCAAATCTGGAAAGCCCAGCGCAGGCCGGCGGCGCGCGTCTGGTGGCGGCTGTCGTCACGCAACACCCGTGCGATCTGACTGAGAATGTTTTCTCTATCGAACTCCAGGATCAATTTGTGCCGCAAGAGGAAATTGCGCGCATCGGCAAGTTCTGCGTACCAATCCAGCCGGTCGGAGAGGAACGCGAA
Organism: Rhizobium hidalgonense; assembly: GCF_002914525.1. Taxonomy (GTDB): domain Bacteria; phylum Pseudomonadota; class Alphaproteobacteria; order Rhizobiales; family Rhizobiaceae; genus Rhizobium; species Rhizobium hidalgonense. The sequence continues at coordinate 76,178 of NZ_LODW01000043.1, forward strand.
ATTTTCCGCCAGGGCGCTGGGAGGTGAAAGGTCGCTGGTCTCGTCGTCTTCCGGCCCTTTGCGTGCCGGCGGCGCAAATACGGCAACGCGTCCCACGCGCCGAACCCGACGTCGGCCGCTGCTCGCAGTGTCCTCGGCAGCCGCGACCGTCGACATTGCCGCACGCAACTGTCCGTCGTCACATTGTAGAATGAGTTTCTCGGCGAGCGCATTGCCGCCATTTCCGACGAACTCCGGTAGGTCCTTGTAGTAGGCGGACCACGCCGCCAGCGAATGATGTTCGTCGCGCTGCAGCGATGTTGCGACCTCTACCGCCAGCGCTACACGCTCGGCCGCGCTGGGCGCGTCGGCATAACCGCTGGTCTGCGCCTTTATGAAGCCAATGAAGGCGTCCGTTCGGCGATCTAGCCCCGGCCAGAGCGGCCACGTTCCCACCTTATCGCCATGTCGCGCCGCGACCGCCAATGAGAAGATATTCCCGGCCTGAACCCAACGGCGTGACACACGCGGGCTGCGCCAGGAAATGGTCGCAAGGTCCGGCTCGGCAGAGGTGAGCACGGGCGCCACCGGAGCATCCGCGAACGCAGCAACGCCCATCGCCACTGCGACCGCCTTGGCAACGCGCGACGGAAGATCCGCGTCTGTCTCGAAGCTTTGGGTTTTGTCCCAGCTCATAATATCGACGGCCGAACGGGCGCGCTCCGCGGCGCTCAACTCCCCGGCCTCATGCGAATTGTCTGTGACCAGCCAAGCAACGGTCTCGGCAGCAAGGTCTGCCGCCTTTTCAAGGAGCATTGCATTCAATCGAACCTTGCCGTCCAGGCCTTTCCGATTTGCAGTCGGAAAGAACGACGCATGAAGGTAACCACGAAACGGTGCGTGCGCCTGCTCTCCCATTGGAAGATGCGTGTAGAGCCTGGAGGACACGTCACCGGCCTCGTCCAGCCGCACTGCGAGAGCAACTTCGCCGTCGCCGTCCCATTCGCCCCAATGAGAATGTAACTGGGTCTGGTTGATCCCAAGCGTAATCGCCTCGATCATTGCGGTTTCATCGACCGCCTTTCGTGCGATCAGGTAGCGGCCTGCCGATCCCAGATCGGCAACCACGAACCCGGTCGGCGCATTTTGCAAAGCGTGTTCATGGCGGGTCAGAAAAAGGGGTGCGGATTGCGCGCCATCAACGCCTTTTACTTGAACATGGAGCATTTCCAGCCGTGTGAGGAAAAGCAGCATTGGCGCGCCGACGCGGCGAAGTGCCTCGATTTCCGCCAAGACCGCGTCGGCGGCCCGGGCGTCGCGAACGGGCAATGCAATTACCGTCGCAAATCCACGTCGGGCGAACGCTTGGATCTCGGGCGGCTGTACGTCAAGCCAAACCGGAACATGAAAGGGAGGAAGGTCCTTGCAGGCGAGCTCCAAAACCCGAGCTCCAGAAGTCATGAAAGCCAGGTCGTCGCCGTTCGCAAATCGGAAGCAGTAGCCGTGGAAACTATCCCCGCCTTTGTGAGCGAGGGCTTGAGAATAGATCTCGGGCGCGTCGCAGATGTGACGGACGCTTCGGAAGCCCAAACCCTTATTCCCGATCGCTTGCCCGGGTGGCTTGCTCGACAGGCCGAGATCGCAAAGCGCTTCTACATTCGAACGCGCAAAAGGCGCGCCGCCATTCGCGACGTACAAGATTCCATGGGCGCCGGCGCCGGCATCGAATAGAACCTCAATCTGACCGTCCTTGCGGCCGTCCAGGTGCACATCATGCGCATTCTGAATCAGTTCGATCAGGAAGCGACCATGATAATCCGCTGCGATCTGTTCACTAATGCTGCTGGCGGTCGAATAGATCTTTGAAAGGTACTCGCCGTTCTCATCGATTGTCCCCTCGAAGCCGCGGACCTTGCGGTACCCCCAATCTGTGAGGAATGCCTTTGCCGATCCTTCTTCCAAGGGAGCCTCGAAACGTTCCAAGACATTATCCGCAGCGATGATCCACCTCCCCGCAAGCACTCTTCGAGTCACTCGTGCGCAACACTATATCTGCAACGGCAGGTATGTGGCGCTCAACGCAGCTGTCCCCAGTGTTTTTCTCGATGAAGATCCAGCGATGCGTGATCTGTCCGCCAAACCAATGGGGCAGAACAGCTTCTTCGCGGCCCCGACATGTCGGCCCTTGGTTTCCCAAACGAGGGCTCCACTTCCATCGGGTTGCGCGAGACGCATGCTGCCGGGTCCCGAGACCCGACGGTCCATCTTCTTCGTCGCAAATGCGCCGCCCTATGGGCCGAGCTCTCCACGAAACCGGTCACAAGACGTGTTAATGGTGATGGGGCTGTTGGCGACTGGCGGCTTGAGGCGTGGCGATTTCGTTCCCATTTCCGTCCGGTAGGACGATAGCGATGTTTTGCATCATGCCCTGATCTTCGTGATCCAGGATATGGCAATGCAGTACGAAGGCACCGATGTAGCGCTGATAGCGCGTCCGGATCTTCACTTGATACATCCCTCTCGCGCTGGCCGGCGTCGCGTTGCTCTTGATCCAGAGAGTATCTTTCCAGACGTTCTTTAAACCTCGATATTGAGGATCCACCGGTCCCGAGCCGCTGGGGCTGTAGTCATCGACTGCATCCGCTGCGCTCACGTCCTTGCCGTTCGGGTCTATAATGGAGACGATCTGGAACGGGTTGACATGGATGTGAAAGGGATGGCTGGCAAGGCGTGATTGCAACGTCCATTCCTCGACAGCGCCAAGTGACAGCCGCCGGTCGAGCCGGTCGGGGTCGTAAGGTTGCCTTTCCGCCGCGTTCAAGCTGTTGGAGACGCCGAATATCGGCGGAGCGCCGCTCAGATCGATCTGGAAGGTCAGCTCCTGTTGCCCAGTCACCTCGCCGTCTGCAATGTCAGGATTGGGTGTCAACTTGCCGAGCTTCAATCCATCCTTTAGGTCCTGGATGACGATGGGTGCGATCGACGGCATTTCTTCGGTAGCGGCCGCGGACAGGATATCAACAAGATGACTTTCGATATCCGAAAAACCTTGCCCGGTAGTAACCTCAACAGTCCCGATCAGCCGTTCGGGCGGATTGTCGCCATTGACCGATCCCGCCCGGGTCGCGGCGGCATTGATGACACAATACGTCCCGGGTTCCGGAAATGCGATCAACGCGTCGAAGCGGTATCCAGGCTGAAGTGTCGCGACCTCAACCTTCTGTGCTGCCGCCATCGTCAGACCATCAGCAGCAACCAGATGAAACGGCACGGTTGCGCCGGTGCAGGATTCGTGGATGAAGCTGTTTGCCCCAGCGCGATCGAGCTTTGCGGGCAGGACTGCAGCAGCTGCCATTTTTACGAATGTCAAGGCGATCGTATCTCGAACCCCAGCATGGATCAGTCTCCACCTTTCGACCTGCCCCTGAGACGACTGGAACTCAGGCAAAACGACCCCGTTGACGGAGGTGTAGCGTCCTGAAGCCAGCCATGCTCCGGGACCAAACAGATCATAATTCTCGATCTTACCCGTGTCGCCGGCATCGCAGCGGTAGGTCCCGTCGGCGTTGGTCTTGGGCCCAATCGAGCCGTCCCCCTTTAGCTCGTCGCAGGCATATTGGATTTGTTGGAAGACCTGCACACGCTCGCGCAGGTTTTTCAACAGCACATCCAAGTCCCCGTTGCCATCCTGGCTTGGCAGACGATCGCCCCGGATGATCAAGGCGCCGGCCATGCCGCTTGAGACCTGCAGAGCTGTCGAGCCATGACGGTGTGTATGATACCAGTACGTTCCGGCGGGATGCTCGCTCGGAATATTATATTCGTACTGGAATTTGACGCCGGGATTGATCGACAACAACACGTTATCGCCATTGCCCGCAGGATTGACCCATAGGCCATGCGCGTGCAGGTTTGTGCCGTTTTTGCAATGCGGCGTGTTCGGATGCGTGCCGCCGCTCGCACAGCTCGCATCTGCCGGCAATTGATTGTCGAGATTGATACGGATCGTGTCGCCCGGAGCTGCTTCTATCGTCGGGGAGACGTAGGGCGCGTCCGGACTGACGTCGGTGCCGTTGTAACTGCGAAGCTCGACATCGTCATACGTGCCTGTCGCGGGATTGTAGAGCTTGCTCTTGGTATAGACGATGTTCAGGTTCAGCAGCTTCTCGTGGGATAATGCCGCTGACGGCTCAATCGTATTGAACAGAATCTTCGATCGCGGTTGCGACGACGATCCGAGAATGCGGGGGTTTGACACTGACCGATCCTGCGCGTCGGCGTCACCCGGTATTGCGACCGATGCCACAAGCGCGAAGGCTATGCCAGCCGCTAACGAGAGTGTTTTTACCTTCTGCATCCCCTGCCCCCGAATGCTCAAAACATTGATATTGATAGCATGCTTGTCGCCGGCAACGCCGTCCGACGTCAGGGCCTTTTCACCGCGATGAAAGACGCGGTGTAGCCTGCAGGCGCGCCGTTATGGGGTTTTGCCCGGATGACCGTGCCGACAAGGGAGGGAACCTGATCGACACCGTTCGGCCAATGATGAGCGATGCAGCCGTTGTAGTCATACTGCCATCCATCCGTCTGGCTTCCAGGGCGCCCGATCCCGACGATCGAAAATCCGACCGGCGTGTCGATACTGCCAGCGTTGATACCGCCCACAAGGTCCAAACCGCCACTTCCCCAGTCGATGACGCCTTTAAATTCCAGATCCGTCATTGCTTCGAAGCGAAATTCCGCTTCAGCGAAGAAAAGGTCGATCGCCTTTTGCGGATCGCCGTCCACCGGAACAGGATCATTGCGGAAGCTGCGATAGGTCCAGGAGCCCGTCAGGTCTGCACTCGTCATTTCAGCACCTCCAAAGGGTTGTGTCGTTACCAGGAAAACATGCAGCGCCCTGGTTCCTGAAGATCGTTCGGGAAGGGTGGTTGCGGATAATATTGGAGCGTTCTTTGCACGTCCCGCGCGGAACTATCGCCAGCAGTCAACCGGACGAGCTCGAGCGATTCATCCAGGCCGGACGAAATGCCGCCGCCGGTCAGCCGGTTCCGGTCTCGGTGGAAACGCGGGAAGCCCGGAACCACGCTGATTTTGTCGAAGCTCTTCAGGCAGGGAATAAAGGCCCAGTGTGTTGTTGCTTCATAGCCATCCAGCAGACCGGCGGCTGCCAACAGAAGAGCACCTTCGCAGACTGAGCAGACCCATTTTGCTTGTCCCGCAACCCGGTTCAGGTACTGGACGTACCGTTTGTCACCGCTTCCGTTCATCATCGGCGCCAGCGCGCCTGGATTTCCGCCTGGAACCCACAGAACGTCGATAGGCGTGTCCTCTGCAAAAGAATGTGTGGACAGGAAACGGAAACCGTCGCGCGTGGTAACGGTGGCATCGGCGGTTCCTGCAACAAGCCTTATTTCGAGATTCGGATCCATCCACCTGAACACCTCGTGCGGTGCGGTGACGTCGAGAAGATCCACCTGATCATAAACGGGAATGCTGACAATCATGGCGCACCTCGGAGGCTGGCCACAAGGATACGGGCAAAAACTTCAGCTAGCAAAGCAGAGGCGAACAGGCAGGTTGGCATTTGCCATACCAACGTCTCGTCCCGGGCCGGCGATTTCCAGACGCTTCTGCGAACAAAAGACATGATCTCCCCTCGATCGATGCACTCGCTCTGCCATGGTCGAAGACGACAATCCTCTATACTTAAAGTTGGGGTTTTTAGCAAGACTCAATCAGGGACTCGAGCCGACCAAACGCCGAGAACAAGCACGCGGCGGCAGGAAAACTGCCTTCAACGAAGCAGGAAGCAACCGGCTCGATCCGGAGGTCGATCCCAAGTCCGGAATGGGGCTCGAATTACCAGCCGATTTTCTTGCGTGTGTCGGGCAGCGAGTATCGTTTCATCGGGATGGCTTTCCACCCTGTGACCGACTCGGTTGCGGACCGCAGGGTTTCTTCATTTCCCTCGACCAGAAGAGTGGACGGCTTTTCGTCAATCACCACCGCTCCCGCACGCCCAACTTTCTCGGCCATCTCGCTGGAAGACGGACCAGCCGAACCTTCCTTGCGCAATATTACCTGTTGTGACGTCGTGTCGGTCATGTCGATCCCTTACCCGGAAGCCCGAAGCCTTCGTAGTCTCGGCCAAGGCCAAGCGGAACAGCGGAGCCAAACAGCCGGTCTCGAAGAGCCGTGCTCCGATCTGCACCATTCAACCTTAATATAATGCCGTCTGCGGCCAAAAGAAAGGCCGCGTAGCCGGCGACTGCCGGACTGGCCATGGAGGTGCCGCTCATGACCCCATATGTTCCTTCGGGCAACGTCGAGATCACGCCAACTCCCGGCCCGGTCAGGTCAATCTGCGGCCCGAAGTTGGAGAATGCGCCGAGAAAAGTGTTCTCCGATCCGTAAGGTCGCGCGATATCGCTTGCCTCCGACGAGACCGAGGGGAAAGAATCCGACCATGCCATCGCAGTGACTGCGATGCAGAAGGGCAATGTTCCCGGGAAACTCACAGGTTTGCGACCGTCGTTGCCAGCCGCGGCGATAACCAGGACGCCGCTGTCCAATGCAGAACCGATGGCGGCACGGAGCGCCTCGTCTTCTGTTCCGCCCCCAAGGCTCAGGTTGATGATGTGGCAACCGTCTTGAACAGCCCGGTCAATGGCGTTCATGATATCGTAGTTGGTCGCCCCGCCGCCTGTGTGTGGAAAGACCCGATAACTCCTCAACGTGACGCCAGGTGCAACGCCAGCAAGATCAAATTCGGCGGTCGGCCTGGCTCCGACGATGCCAGCGACATGTGTACCATGCTCACCATCGATAGCGGCTGGACCCCAGTCGGCTATTTGCCCGGGATCGTCCTTCGTCTCGGCCAGCACCATGTTGGCACCACCCGAGACATTCGGCAAAAGCGGATGAGCACTATCAACGCCACTGTCGACGATGCCGACGACAATGCCCTGACCTGCGGTGAGCGGAATGTCAGCGCGAAACCGGCGCAGGGCCGTCAATTCCTGCGAGAGATCGATCGGTTCGAGCTGGAGGCTAGCGTCGTTGGAAAGAGTGAAGCTTTTCTCGAAACGGCCCCAATAGCGAGGCGGGCCGTAGACGTAAATTCGCTCCAGGGTCGTCCCCGAGGCGATGCGCAAGCGAACGGCACCGTTTGCATCCGTTCTCCCCTCGTCTCCGGCTCGCGTGCGGAAGTTGGTAAAGGCGATGACGCGGGCGCCCTCGATGGGTCCTCCGGCCATATCCTCGATCCGCAGGACAGCCCCTTGCTCAGCCGTGGAGAAAACGGCTGCGGCGGCTTCACGCTTGATCTCGTAAACGAGCCGCATTTTCTCGTAGATAACGAGAGGGACGATTTTGAGTGACGGCTCTTCAAGCCTTAGCCTCAGTTCCGTCTCGGGTGTCATTTCGACAAGCTTCGGTCCGTCGACACTAACGGAATCGATGACATCGACTTTGCTGATCGCATCGCGGACGGCGGGGTTTGCGCCGCGGACTGCAGCGGCAAGCGGAATTGTGGCTCTCAGCGATGCTGCTTGAGCCAGCGTTTGAGACCGAAAACCGTGGGCTGGAAGAACAACATAGCGGTTCATGCGGATATCCCCCGAGACATTATTTCCGGCTAATTCTCCGTGTTCGGGACTTGAACCGGAGCGAATTTGACCAGCCTCTCCAGTCGAAAAATTGCCATGCGCAGCACGACGGTTGGGTAACGAACGCTCCAAACCGGTCGCACCGGCTTTTCGAGGCGCTCTGCAAGGAGAACGGCGCTCAGGAAAGCCATGACGGGTATATGCGCCTCGCCGGAAACCAACCCAACGATCATGAGAACCCAGCAGGTTCCAACGCACCAGATTCCTTGCGCAAAGCCATAACAAAATATCGAACGCACGAAATGCGTGCCGCTTCCAGCAAGCGAAGGCAGCCGATGGCACCGGTTCAGGCAGGATTGCTTGACCGGAGAGAATTGCCAAACAAGTGCAATCGACAACGCTGTAGTGAACGCTAGATGGGCGGCGGGTTGAAGCCATTCGATCGATATCAAGATCGCCGCCGCCGGAACGCCTGCAAGAAGCCAGACCGCAAAATATCCAGTCAGGAAAACAATCGTTCCCGTGGCTTTCAACGAGGGAACCGATCGTGCCTGCACATGCGCGACGTTGCGGGTAAGCATGGGCGCCATCATCGCGACAACCATGAGCATCCAAGACCAGACAAGCGTAAGAGCGCTCAATCCCTCTAGCACGAACAGAAGCCTGTCGGTCGAAATCGAGGCCGATACGGACGTGTCACAGAAGGACAGGCGCTCCCCTTTGGGCAAAAGGAGGATTGCAAGCCAAGAGACCCCGGCGACCACGATCAGCGGAAGGCGAGCGCGCCAACGCTCAAAAGCTGCCGGGGTCATCGCCATTCACTCACCCTGCCGAACGATACTGATGCGCCCAACCTTGACTTCCGACGCTTCGTGAACAGGCGCAACCGGAAGCAAACGGACAGTCAGAGTGGCGGGATCGATATCACTCGAACCTGCGACTTCACTGTAAGGTTTGGTGATGTCGAGCACATAGGAAAGACCGTCTCCATGACCGTCGTTGGCTTCAGTTGCTTTCGTGACACCGAACAGACCAACACTTCCCACCTTACGCTCGATCGACTGAGCTCCATCCTTTCGTGGGAATTCGACGAACACCTGAAGGACGGTCGCGTCGGAATATCCCGTCACGTTCTCCAGATTGAGCAGCACTTTCTCTGGCTCGTCACCATTCGTGCTCAAAGCAGGAGCGGTACTCATCTTGCTCGCGACCTTAGCCCGCATTTGTGCGTTCAGGGGAACTTGCGCTTCTGCGAGCTTCCCGACGACGGGAACAGCCTGAATTGAGCCAACGACCTCTACGATAGGGGGTGTCATAACGACCTCCGGTGTTACCGGCTTCGCCGCCGCTGGTGCGATTGTCGACGAATGCGCAGCCGGCGTGAAATCGTCGTAAGTATAATCGAGAATGGCAAAATCCGCCATCTCCCCTGGCGTATACTCCCACAGCGAGGCGTCCGGCAAAGGTACGACAAAGGGTCGCTGGCCAAGGCTCTTAGGCCCGTCTTTCCAATCCTGCTGTACCGGATCGAGGTGAGTTGGCTTGATCAATCGCCAGACTTGCCAGAGACGGTCGATGTTGGAATGGTGGAGCCAGAAGATCGGGTCGAGCCCCGCAGTGTCAGGTGCGGACATCAGCCCCGGCAGCGGTCGAGGGCTGACGCCCGGGAACAGTTTTTCGCCGCCCGTGAGGCCATGGACCTGATCATGCGGGTCACTTTCGAGTTTGCCGTGATTGCGACCGCCATGTTCAAAGCCTGTGTCGATACCGCCAAATCCGGTTTCGCCCCCACTTTCGACACCCGTGAATTTCAGCTGATCGAGAGCATCGAGGCTGACGGCATCCGAAGGGATGAACACCTGTCCGGGATTGCTTGGATCGGGGCCCCATCTCTGTTCGACAAACAACGGGTTGTTACCCTTGCCATCGGGCCAGTCCGGACTGGCGAACGCTGGCGGCAGGCCATCCTGACCGGGTTTGAAATAGTTCCAGTAGGGAAGCGCCCAATCGTCCGGCCCACCCAGCGACACGATGGTCGCGCGTATCAATTTCTCAAAGCCGATGAGATATCCCCGATGCCAGGGAAGGAAATACCAACTCCCATGCTGGCACTGGAGCCAGAGGTCATCGAAGTCCTTTTTGCCGGGGAGCTGCTCCGCGGGCGTCTTGTATCCATAAAACTCCCATAAACCCTGATGATATCCGTGCATCCCAGCCCAGAACCGCCATCCGGTTCTATCAGCCAAGCGTTTGCCTTTGAGCTGGCCTACCGCACGAGCATACCAGAGGATTGGATCTGCCCAGTCAGCGCCGAGCTCCCACACATTGCGACGAACATGCATGACATTCCCCGTTTTCCAGCAGTTGATGAGTATCAGTTGAATTCAAGCAAGCTGATGTGCAACGAGCAGCAGGACGCCGCTCGCGGAAATCGATTAGCTTCGTTCGAGCAATAACTCGAACGCGTCAGAGCAGAGAAATGCAGTGGGTATCGAACTAAAGCTCAAGCCAGTCCCAGAACAATAATACGGTTTTTCTGGGTTGCATAGTGCCATTTTTGGAACCACTTGTAGGCGAATTTGCATGACGGGAAGCATTCAATGCATGGCCGGCAGAGCGAGACCGAGCCTATGCGACCGCGATGCTTTCGCTGACATAATTGCCGGCAAACACATCAATGAATTCGTCAGGTCGTAATGCCTTGCCACCCGGCATTTCGCTGTTGTGAGCTGACGTAAACTGGTTCCGTGTCAGCCGTCACCGCGCTTCTGGCGTTTAGATGCGGGCGTTGCGGTCGGCAGGTAAGGACAAGGCCACCAGAGCTCTTCCATGGCTGCTGGGGAGGCAGACAGGCGCGCCCAGCTCGCACAAAACAGGCTGCCTGCGTATTCGCGCGGTGGGCATGGCGATGCCACAAGTTTCAGTTTGCGGGTAGGCAGAGTGAATTCCTTGGTAGGACTCGGCGAGTTCTAAGGCGTTCAAGCTGAGCAGGTCGAGGCGCACAGCTTCACCGACTTCAATCCAGGTTGACCATATCGAAGGACGAAAAGAAGAATTCCGTCACCTCAGGGCAGCGGCTTGATCTCCGCTGCGGGAATGAATATCTTTAATTGATAGACGCAATATGGTTGGCGCTGTTGATGGCAAACATAAAGACTCGATACGGCGAAATCATCCGTAGCGCCAAAGCTGCTGGCGCACGTGACGAACGGAGTGGCAAGATGGGCTCAGCTGCGTCGCAGGAAGAAGCCCGCTTGGCCGCAAAAATCCGTGAGCGTGTGAGACTTGATTACCGTACTTTAGCATCGCAGAAGCCGTCTCGACAGGACTAACGGCCCGTGCCGTCCCTGATCCACCCTGGCCGATGAGAGGCTTTTACCTGCAGGTGGCGGATATATTCCCAACGGATCGATGATCCTCCATCGGCCCGCCCGTCAAGCGATCGTTCTTCCTTTACTGTCGGCTCCAATTCGAGAACCAAAGCATCCGCGTCCCTCTGGAGCTCAAGTTTGCGCGGTCCTTTTTTCTCGTCCTTCCACAAGGCAACGCTGCTTGCCTGATCGAAGCCGCCGATATCATTTTGTCTCGCAATAAGAGCGAAAGAGGAAAGGCTGAGGACGGAAGTGCCTGGGTCTTCAGCTAGCACGGTGGCGTATCGGCCCGGCCAGCGCTCACCAATCTGCGGGCCGTCCATGAGAAGCGCGATGAGCAAATTCGGGCCAATCGCCCGGACGACGGCTTGGCAGGGATCGACTCGGGCAAGATCCTCGCAAATCAAGGTCGTCAGCGTCGTGTTGCCACGATAAACAAGGAAGTCGAGGCTTCGGCTGAGAATCGTCAGGTTCTCCCACCAAGACTTGCTTTTGTCGAGGTTTGGAAGATTGTATCGTTCGATCTGTCCCCTATCGAGTTTCCAGCGGTGGTGCTTTTCTCGGATGAGAATAAGGCCTTGCCACGCGGTGATGTCAGCATCGCGTTCACGCCCCAGGAGAAAGAACGGCGCGATAGCCGCGAAGTTTCCTCGCCGGCGTGCCTCATCCTGCGATATGCCCGAGATTAGGAAATCAATCTGACTGTCTCGGGCAAGCGCATCAGCAAGCGCTCGGAATTGTAAATAATTGAGAGCGAGTTCGGGCAGGACGACCGCATTGACAGTCGCCCCCTTCTCGCGAGCGACACGGACCAGATCGACAACAAATGCGATAAACTCAGCGCGCTTCGGTCGGTTGGTGTTCGAAGGCAACCATGTTTGCTTGACTTCGAACCATCCCCAATGATCGCTTCCGTCCACGGCGCCTTCTTGAAAGCTTTCGTCGGAAATCTGGTATGGAAAAGGGACGAGTAGAAGGCCGAGCTTATCTTCGGGAGGCTCTTGCGCAATGACCGGCGCGACCCATCTGGCCCGAACCTGCCCGCGTGGCGGAAGAAGCGCAAGATGATGTGTCAGTGACCGTAGTGTGCAGCCCACGGAAGGCGTGCGTGCCTTCGCCTGGACGCAAACCAGATCCTCGGCGGCAAGGGACAGCGAAAATGGTGCGCGCTGCACGCGGCGGAAGCGCCGGCCGGAGGCCAGATCTTCACGAGTGTACTCGTCCATGAAGAAATCGAAAAACGGGTTATCGGCTTCGAAGCCGATGGATTCACATGCTTCATCCGCGACGATTAAGAGCTCAAGGCAGATCGACCACCAGTCAGGTGTGGGAGCCTCGTCGTCGAGTGGCGCAAAAACCGGATCGTTCTGATATTCTTCCAGCCGCTGCCAAAGGCGTTCAACACTGGCCGGAGGGTTTGGCAGCCGGGTGCCCGTCTCTAGCCGTCGGTTTCTCCATTGCTGACCGCGCCTAACCGCGCGTTCGCGCATCCGGTCAGTCACCAATAACTTGCGTAGACCGTCGTCGGGGCCACCTCGCATTTGTTGAGAAACGTGGTGATAAGCGCCTGAACGTTCCACCACATGGCCAACAAATGCGAACAGGTCGGTTGGAAGTCGCGGCACGGATTGGAATGGAGCCCGTCGTCCCTCATGCGGAAAAAGGGATCTGTATACCTGCCCAAGCGTCGCCATTCCTATTCCTTAGCCCGGTTTGCAATTGTGTGACGGCGGACGATAGCTGCTGGAACGGTTGCAGGAAAGCGACTTCTTGCAATCGACTTCACAGCAACCGCACGCGGTCGTTGTTTAACGCTCTTTGACCGATGGCAACCGCTTTCCACAGGCATTGCCGGTATTGATCCGCTGGCAGCGCAGAAGTGCAAGATCCCGCCGAGGCCATCACGGCAGTTCGGTCGGGCTATCGTCATCCCAACAGCCGCCTACTCCGTAGGCAGTCCAAGCCGCCTTACGTTTCGATTGCCGAAAGCACGGCATTGCTTATGCCCTTCCGGCAGCACTGTTTGAAGAAATGCATAAGCGCGTTCGTCCGGCGGCTGCCACAGCGGCTGACCCGTCGCGCCGTCTCGAGAGACGAAGCTCTATGGGATGGGATGTCAGGTACGTGCGAGCCGGGTCGAGAGATCGAAAGAAACATTCCTGGACTAATATCCTTGCCGTTACGCATCTAGGCTTTCATCGTGGGGGCTGCTTCTACTCTCGTTCATTTACAGTCGGCGGATGCATCGGTGAAGGGACCGCAAACCAAGATGACGTCGGACGATAGCGATTTCGGTAAGGGGCGTCGCGCCTTCCTCGAAGAGATTCAAAGATTGGCGGCGCAAGTGACGCGCGCTCAATCGATATGGGAGGCGCCATCGGCAAGGCACGCCCTGGCGTGGTTGCTATTCCACCACGAGTGGCGGGGCCAGATAGGATTCCTAGGCGACTCGATCGATGGCGCGCAACGCGTCGACCTTCCGCCTCTGGTGTTATTTCGGGGACAGGCCGACGCCGGTTGGGCGGTCCAGAGTGGGCTCCAGCGCCTGCAGCCCGCCGAGCGGAAGCAGGCCAAGTTAGCGGCGAGCCTGTTCGCGCAAGTAGCCTACGAGATGTTCAGGGAAATCTACAGATCCGATGGCATGCAGGACTATCCTCGCCCGAACCGTCGCGCAGGAATTGCAGCCGCTCAGCACTACGGCATGAAAACGAACCTACTCGACTTCACGACAAACGCTCTGGTCGCAATGTGGTTTGCGAGCTCGCAATCGGACATCGACCCCACTCCCCGCAAGAGCGCAATCGACTGGGTCGATCTCAAGACAGCAAAGGAGTTGGGCCTCCGCGTCGTGCTGCCGCCGGTATTTGTTGATCGCCTGTACCTGCAGCGAGGAGTTTTCCTTGAGGTGCCCCGCTCGAAGCTGACACAGTTGCGCGGACGTCTTAACCGCATCATTTTCCCATCCGCTCGTCCGTTCGAATTCATCCGCGTATTTGGCGATGGACTGGCACGCCAGTTAGACCTGCTGCCCCCAGATGATTGGCTTGAGAGGCTCAAGGTATGGGCGACGCTGGAGAGTGCAAAATCACCGGTCGATGCCCGCCTGTCCGCACTGCTGCGTTTCACATTCCCGAACGGATATCACCCGGAGATGCAGCGCACCGGAGTTCAGGGACTTCTGGGACTGGGCGACACAATCGAGGTCATGCTGGACTTCGTCGACCGAATGGCGTTGCGCACCGTAAGAGGGGGTTCAATCTACCATCCTGACACGGTTGGCATGCTCGCGGACGACAATCCGGACTTCTTCTCTTGGCTGTTGCGGGGAGTCGCACCGGACGAAGGCGGCGTTACGATCATGCCGCATCATGCCGATCTCAACATCAAGCTTCGCAAGCTTGCCGGAAGCCTGCGCCATTATCGGGTCGAGCAGACCTAGGGCAGCGGTGCGCCGAGTGCCGGATTTTCTAGCCGATCCGGCATGAACAAGGTTCGCTCCACTTTGTCGATTTTCTGAAGAGGCGACATCGAGTTGGTTCTGACGCTCGTAAGCAGCAAGCGCCCGAAGCATGGGCGAAGGTGCGACGTGGCCCGATTCCAGAGAGGCAACGAGCCGCAGGACATTATCACAATGCTCACGGCTGATGTGAGCGCGGACGATCTTTCCGAGAAAGGGCGCCAGGTGCGGATAGTTGCCGGTCGGCTCGATCGGAATGAGATGGCGATCCGGGAAATCGCGCATGCTTAGGCAAAACCGGAAGCGCCACAGCAGCGCAGAGAGCGAAGACGTGACCGGTGGCTCCGCCAGTGTCGGTGTAGTGCTTCGAGATATTGAGACGCGTGCCATGATGCAAACCGGCGAGGACACAGGACGCTTCATGCGTAGCGGCCGAGATGACCTTCACGTGGTCGATCTCTTCGCCCACCGCCAAGGCACCGGCGTGCGAGAAATGGAAATGCCCGACATCCTCTGTGAACGTGGCGACACCGATTTAGGATCCCTTTCTACCAATCAAGTATAGGTTGCAGCGCATTATGCACTAGATTACATTGTGCTCAACAACTTGAGGGTGGGGGCACCATGAAATCGTTCGCTGGCAGCGCGTTCCCACGCGTGCTTAGCATGCTTGTATGCTTGTTTTGCTCATCTCCTATGCAGTCGGCCTATGCAGGGTCTATGATGCCGGGACCGGAGGCTTCACCGCAGACGGAAGTAGTCGAATGTTCTGGCTATAACGCTACCGGGATAGCGCATTGCGCCAAATCGGCCTGCTTCTCTAGCGGCGATGGACGGGGCTTGATCGATAGCCAGATCGAAGTGACGAAGAGCGATGAGGAAGGCTCCGAGCGGGCGTGCTACGTGGAGCTGCACAACTATCTCCAATTCCCCGGCCGCCGCAACCCATCGTTTCCGCGTCAGTTCTGTATTGTAGCGAAGGCTCAGAGCCAAAATGGTCTTGACCGAAAGGCGCGGGTGCGCTGTACCGTAAAGATCCCTCGTTTTGAACACTTCTTCCGGCTGAAGGATCCGCCATCTTCGAGCCCGTTCGACTATGCGGGCAAGTTCAATGGGGTCTTTCCTTTCTCCTTTACTGATAACTTCTCGGAACTGACGATCGCGTTGCCATTTTCGTTGCTCGAGTCCGAGATGAACGCACAGAAGGACGGCGCCTTCGTTTTTTATTCCTGGAGCGTGGCCAACGCGCACGCTTCAGCGCATCAGAGCAGCGCGTTCCCGGGGGAAATCTTCAGGGAACGCTTCGATCTGAACATGGACGTAAACCTCAGAAGCATCGTCGAAGACGTCGACTGCAAAGTGAAGACCAGCATGTCGATCCCGGGATCTCCGTTGACTGCCGGTACCAAGGTTGGCGCTCTGATCCAAAGCGCGGACAGTACGTGCGATGCGAGCGGTTTTTTTGCGCACGCTTTCGGTCTGGATGCCCTGATGAGCGAAGCGATCAGATCGGCAATCGCTTCTCAAGCGGTGGGCATAGTTGGAACCGTTCTCAACGAGGAAGACTTTACCGACTGGCCGTTGACGACCCGAAGCTTAAGGCCCTGCTGGAAGAGGGTTGGATAGGCGGGACATTGTGTGAAGCGCCGTTCCCCGCCGGCATTTGCATAAAGGTGAGTTGGCGGCAACGCAGTCTTGCCGAACATCGCAACCTCGTGCGAACGTCCGCGCCGCAGGGAACGATACCGCCTGACCTGACGGGGTTGGCCGAACTGCGGGATGAACTGCGCAAAGTGTCGCCGCGGATGCCAGTTGCCGGAGACACCAACGGTTACGCGTTTCCGGCTAAGCGCCATCCGGGTGGTTACGACGACGGCGACATGTCCATTTTCGGGGGACTGCTATGTCTGTCCGGCGAGGCGGAAGGATGTGAGCTGGTCCGCCGCGCCCAGAGTCGCAACGGTCAGTTCTGGAGATCGCCCGCCCGTGCGGACTCGAAGACAGACGACCAATTCAGTGGCGATCAGTTCAAGGGACTAGCGGCATACTGGGCGGGAACCGGTGATTCCGACTCTCTAGAGAAATACCTCGATAGCGTATCGGCGAAGTGGACGCCGTATCCGAGCAAGGCAACGAATATCGTCAAGATGTATAACGGCTGCACGGACGACCCCGGTGGCAAATGCAACATCATCGACGAGGAGTGGAGATGGCTGAACATTTTCGCGGCCAAACTCGGTGTCGATGCTCATGTGCCTACTGATGCAAAAGATTATGCCGCCAAGTTCGGTGACCCTGTAGGCATGCTGCCGTGGAAGGCCATAATCAACAAGCTGGGCTATCGGAGCCACCTTGTCGGGGTTGAGATTTACATATCGAAGAAACTAGGCATCGCCGATCCGAGGCTGGATGCCGCGGCCGAGATCCTCGCGGGAAGGCAGCCGGACAACCCGTTCTTTCTCTATCTCGCGCGGGGCAAGGACGCGCGGGTTGCCGATCTCGTAAGAAAGAAGTGTGTGATCGATCCGGCGAAGCAGAAGTGGACCCAGTGGAGTTGGGAACGCACCGAGTCAGATCACGCCTGGATGGATTCAATGGGCTGGGATTGCATCTTCATGATCAACAACCTCTTGAATTGAACGGCTGACGCAACAGGAGCGAACCACAGCCTGGAACAGGCTTCTCATCAACGCCAACAAAACGGAGGAAAAAATGAGCGACGGAACAAACCTACCCTGGCCTTTCCCATGGTTCACTCCGAGCCCGGTAACGGACGTGGCATCCGCCCGGTCTGTTCCTTCAGCTGGTATGGAGGCAAGTCAGCCGTTCAATACCAGTGTACTCGAAGCCGCTGAGGCGCTCTCCAGGAAATTTGGCAAGAACCTGCCTTCCGCCATATCAGCAGAGCTGTACCTCATACAGGCGCTGAGCGAAGTAGCCACGCGGCCAATGAGTGGGGCCGAAAACAATACCGCTGTCATTTATCCGCCCGAGTTTCTTTTCACTTTCGACGTCGGGCTCGAACATCTCGTCGGCGGCTCGATCATCTGGGAGGCGCTCGGCAAATTTGGCGATGCGGACTTTCCATGGAAGAAGCCGGTTACACTTCGATCGATACGCGAGAAGACCTACAGGGGCCTCGTCTACCCTGGCGTCGCCGGAAGTATCATGATCGGGCTTGTGGACGATGTGGATTTCTCTCAGGTCCGTCAGGAGCTTTCTGACTTTGGTCTCCAAGATCTGGATGGATCTGGCACCTTCCTCACCGCGGCCTGCACGCCATTTGAGGAAGCTTCTGTCTGCAGAAAGCTCGAAAGTGACTTCGAGTACGTTAAGTATGCCGAGATGAACAATATCGTAAGAGTGAACGATTTTTCGCCAGGCTGGAGCCTGACGCGCTTAGTCTGATTGTGGAGGAAATGATGTCTGGTGAAAGTCAAACCTATGATGGCGTAGCCGATACGCTTGAGGATGCCCTTCGGGTAGCGCATGGCAAGATATCTTTTCGGTCCGGCCACGACTACACGACGTCGCGCGTCGTTGACTGGGGGATGCAGTTCGGCGGCTTCGCTGGGGAGACCTTATTCTATGTCCGGATCGAAGAGGATCCGGACGCGCCATTTAAGACCAAGAGCTAGCAGTTTTTGCTAACTCTAATGCTCAAACGCAGATCCGAATTCTGCCCCGTCCGCTTCGGCTTCGTCGCCAGACATGATCAGAGTATCAGAAGGCTGCGGAGCGTTCTTGATCAGCAGGCCTGCATCCTCGAGCGCTTCGATGTTCGGCAGGTCACGCAGCGTCTCAAAGCCGAAGGCCGACAGAAAATGCGGGGTTGTCACATAGGTATAAGGCGCCCCGGGCGATGGACTGCGCGGCCCGGAGCCGAGAAAACCTGCGCCGCGCAAATTACTGATGACGTCGCGGCTGACTTCCCTGCCAAAGATCTTCGACAGTTCACCGCGGGTCACCGGCTGGAAATATCCCACCGCCATCAGCACCATCGCCTCGAACTCCGACAGTGCCGCTGCTCCTCCCCGCGTCGGCGCCGAAGAAGCCCGGATCGTTTCCGCAAACCGCGGCCGGGTCCGATGCTGCCAGCCGTCGGCGACTGACACCAGTTCGTACGGCCGCGAACTGAGTTCCTCGCGCAGATGAGCAGATCGATGCTGCAGTCTTTCCCCACCACTCGCGCCAACGTCTCGCGGGAGACCGGTTCAGCCGAGGCAAAAATCACCGCCTCGACCCGCAGCATCCATTCCCGCCAGCGCAACTTGCGCGGCAACTCTTCCAGCTCCCGATCAAACAGACGTTCATCTGCGGCATTCGCTTTCCGACGGGCTTTGGCCGCGGGAAATCCGGCCACGATCACAACCCAAAAATCCGAAAGGAGGAACGGCCAGGCAGCTCGCGCACTGCCTCAAAACTTTCGAGACGCTCGAACAACCGGTTGGCAGGCCCAGCGCGATAAGTCGCTTCCTGGTGCAGAGGCCGGAATGGCGTCTTCGCTGAACAATCGACGGATCACCGGCTCGGCTCCCTTGGTTCGGACTTTTGGCGCTACTTCCATGAGCCGCGCGGCGCGACGGTCGATTTCACCCCCAGATCGAAGCGCTGCCTCGACGCCGTCGACCAGCGCCAGGCAGATTGCCTTTGGATAACCCGCCTCCCCAGGCCGGACACGACCGCGCCCCCCGATGGTGCGAAAGGCAGAGCCAAAACGCTCGGGAAGCAGCAGCGGCATAGATCTCGGCCAATTCAGCCTTTGCGCCAACGCGAGCTCAGCCAGACCAAGCGCCAGCACCTCGGCGTCCGGGCGAACGGCAGAGATCGCCGTTATCAGGTCCGCCACCGCGAAGGGTGCTGCTCGCCCGGACTGTTTTGCAGAATCGATCATGTCGGGGATCGATCCAAGGCTGTCGTCCCACTTCATCCCCAGCAGTTCGGCGACTTCCCTAATGAAGGCCGTGCCAGTTGTCTCGGATCGGCGCGTTAGCATTCGTGTGGCCAAGAACAGCTTGCCGGCCGGGCCGGCATCGTCACCCGCCGCGGTCAGCAAAACCGAATCGCGGATGGCGGCTTCTTCCTCGTTGCGACCCAGCACCCTGGCGGCGACGGCGGCCGATTTGAGGGCAAGGCGATCACGCCAGCACCCCAACCACTGCGAGTTGGAACGGAGCAGATCGTCCAGTGATTTCAGGGCGATACCAGCGGCAAAGGCGGCGTCGGATTCGGTGATGTCGCGACCGCGCGACAACGCCCAGCCGGGCAGCCGAGGCGACCAGATCGGGGTCGTTGGAGCGGAGGGCGCGATCGAATCCATGTGGTGAAGCATAAATCAAGTGCGCAGTTTATGCCAGCAATATCCGTATAAACCGCACAGCCCGTCGCAAACATATAATGTCCGATAATCTTGCATTATCAGTCATTTATGAGGCAACGGAAGATCTCTAAGCAGCCTCTATGACCGTTAGCCGGCTATATTTTAACGCCTTCCTTTAGGTGCTTTCTGTGCGTTAACTCAGCCTTTACCGATCTGCCTTAGCAGCCCACGCCTTCGATAAAGGCAGACTGCAAGGAACACCGATGGCCAACCCAACTCCAACCTCGTCAGAAACTTTCCAACGTAAGATTGCCAGCTTCTGCGAAATACGTCTTTCGCCTCTGCTTCAGCCTCGCTCGATCGAAAACCTGACAAGCTACTTGCTTGGGCTGATCGGCCACTATGCTTACCCGCCAATGAAATCCGGCAAGCTCGATTGGCAGGAAATTGCCCTGGCCTGCGATCTTACGAATGAGCTCACGGCCGATGTGAAGAGAACGGCGCAACACGGCTTCGACGCCATCTTCCGCTGGCTTGCAGCGAACAAAGCAACCGTCGCCACAGGAACTCGACCGGCGGAAAAGCGGAACCCCGCGCAGCGCCTCACGCGCAACCGGCAAGCCGCAGCGAAACCGTCTGCCCCCGCGACGAAGCACTCGGCGAA
Organism: Rhizobium hidalgonense; assembly: GCF_002914525.1. Lineage (GTDB taxonomy): Bacteria > Pseudomonadota > Alphaproteobacteria > Rhizobiales > Rhizobiaceae > Rhizobium > Rhizobium hidalgonense. Next base: position 96,579 of record NZ_LODW01000043.1, read on the forward strand.
ATCCGGCCCCAAGCCGGTGCCGATTGAAGAATTTCCAAACCCGCTATTCGATCGGTGGGAGGAACCGGTCTCCTTCCAGGCTGCGTTGGAATTGCACATGCGCCGTTTTGGAGAATCCTATTACTACCTGCATCGGGCCGTCATTCGCCCCGACGAGACATTCGACAACAAGACCATACTCTCGTGGCTGAAGGGGACGAAGGTGCCGCGGACAATCGACAGCCTTGAGGTGCTCGGGCGTATTGAACGGCGTTACCGGCTGCCATCCGGTTACTTCAAGGCCAAGCTTCCGCATCAATCGCGCTCGGCCTCGGGTCATGATCTCGGCGACGACATCTCACCGGCCGAACGTCGGCGGCTCGCCTGGCACCTTCCGGACAACTTCAACTCACTGCCCTTCACGAAGCGTGAGGAAATCCTGGAATGGGTTCGGCGCGTCATCATTAGCGGCTCGACCGACTATCGGCGCTTCCAGGCCGCGGCATCGAAACAGCGCTATGCCATTCGCTTTCCGGCGTTGGCCTATGGCCGACGGGGTGACATTCGTTCACTCACGCAGACGCTTGCGCAGTCGTTCTCGACTGTAGACGAGATCGAAGACCCGGATATTCTCTCCGGGGTCATTGACGCCCCTCCCCGTCTCGCCATGGAGATGGCGGATTTGATCATGTTCAAGACCGCCACGCTGACGGCGATTGGTTTTCAGCGCAATGGCGTGTGGGGAGAAGAGACCGCCTCGCAGAAGCTGGAGCACCTCGGATTGATGTTCGGCGCATTGGTGGCTTCCCCCAACGGCGAGATTGCAGGTCGCGGGGTACCGCTCGGCGCATTGACCTTCGGACTGCTTGTGTTTCCCGGCATCTGGGACTGGTATTTGCAATGGCGGGAACGCCGCCGTGGCTTCTTCACTGCCTGGGAAGCCGATATGCTGAGCATATCGCTGTCGCTGACGCGCGAAGAAACGGGATGGCTGCGCCAGCACCCGGAGTTGATAGAGCGAGTGGTGCCGATCGCAGGTTTAGTGACGGCCGAGGAAATCGCATTTGCCAAACGTGACTGGCACGCATGCTGTGACGCCTTCCACCAGCATGCCCGTAATCGCATCAAGGAAATCCAGCGGGTGATGCGGGTGCATCGTGACCCGTTCGAGCCGATCATGTGCGTCCTGGAAGCGCCGAGCCCGCTCGCAGAATACCGCAAGATCACTGATGAGATCCTCATAAAAATGCCGGACAAGGATCGTTATCCCAGGGCAGCTGCGGAGTCGGTGCGGTCGTTTCTGATGCTACGTCTCGGCCTGCATCTGGGGCTGCGGCAGAAAAACCTTCGACAACTGCTGCTGTGCCCGCGCGGCCATTTTCCAACATCGGAACGGCGCCTTGAGGAGATGCGGCGCGGCGAGCTTCGCTGGAGCGAGCGCGATCACGGCTGGGAAGTCCTGATTCCTGCAAATGCCTTCAAGAATGCGCACTCGTCGTTCTTCGGATCGAAACCGTTTCGCCTGGTGCTGCCTGACCTTCTCGACCTCTATTACCATATCGGTGCCTATATCGATCGTCATCGAGGCGTACTACTGGGTGATGGCACTGACCCTGGTACATTCTTCGTCAAGACCGTAAAGCAGACGAGCACGGACGCTGCATATGACCAGACGACCTTCTATGAGGCATGGCGGCTGACCATCCAGCGCTACGGCATCTACAATCCCTACACTGGCCGGGGCGCCCTGCCTGGCTTGCTTCCCCATGGGCCACACAACGTGCGCGACGTACTGGCCACGCATATCCTGAAACTGACCGGCTCCTATGAGCAGGCAAGCTACGCGATCCAGGACACGCCCGATATGATCCAGCAACATTACGGCCGCTTCCTTCCACAGGATAAGGCGGCGCTCGCGGCAAAGATCCTGAACCAGGTTTGGGAAGCGGCATAGGCCGGAACTAGCGATCGGCCGGAACTCCGCTCACATAGCTGTCGGTCAGCGGTCTGCCGAGCTTGCCGCCGCGTCGGGTGGCAGGTTCGGTCTGCCTCGATTGCCTATGGTCTCATGCTGCGCGGCTCTTATCGCTAACTTCGCGGAAGCTGGTGGTGTTTGCGCTTCGTTAACCATATGAATTAACGTTATTCTTTTCCCTCGTGGAAGCCAAATCACCTCCAACTTCCGTCACCGATCGCGTCCTGAGCCGTGATAGATAACCATCGATAAGTACTGCTTATCGGAAGCGATTGATTTGGACGCGCAAATCAGTCAAAACGGCATCAATGGACGGCCAAAGCGGCCGTTCGGATACGCGGCTTTCGCCGTTTCAGGAGCTCCTGTGGACATCGTCGCCCCGAAATCTGCACCCGAAGCCGTCGCCCGGCGCGCCGAAGCGCTCGACACCATTGCCGCGGTGCTGCCGATCGACCGGCGCGACAAGCTCGCCGAGATCCTTACCGACCAGGACGTCGAGACGCTCAAACACCTGGTCAACGAAGGCATGGGCGCCAACACCCTGCGGGCACTGACCTCCGATCTTGCTTACCTCGAAGCCTGGGCACTGGCGGCGACCGAAAATCCGCTGCCCTGGCCGGCGCCGGAAGCGCTGCTGCTGAAATTCGTCGCCCATCATCTGTGGGACCCGGCGCGGCGCGAAACCGATCCCGAGCACGGCATGCCGGCCGCAGTCGGCCACGCCTTGAGGGACGGCGGTCTTCTTCGATCGACCGGGCCGCACGCGCCGGCGACCGTGCGCCGACGGCTCGCCAACTGGTCGACGCTGACCAAATGGCGCGGTTTTGACGGGGCCTTCGCCTCCCCTGCCCTCAAATCAGCCATTCGGCTGGCGATCCGAGCCGCGCCAAGACAACGTCTTCGCAAGAGCGCCAAGGCGGTCACCGGTGACGTGCTGGCAAAACTGCTGGCGACCTGCGGCGGCGACAATTTGCGCGATCTGCGTGACCGCGCCATCCTGATGGTCGCCTTTGCCTCCGGCGGCCGCCGGCGCAGCGAAGTCGCCGGCTTGCGCAAGGAACAGCTGACGGTCGAGCCGCCCGTTGCCGGCGAGGACGGCAGCCCCCTCCCCTCGTTGTCGATTCATCTCGGCCGCACCAAGAATTCTGGCGCCAGCCAGGACGAGGTCGTCTATCTGACCGGCCGGCCGGTCGAGGCGCTAAATGCCTGGCTGGCGGCCGCCAGGATCGGCGGCGGCAGCGTGTTTCGGGCGATCGATCGCTGGGGCCATGTTTCGCGCCGGGGGCTCGATCCGAAGGCCGTCAACGATATCGTCAAGCGGCGGGTGGCGATGGCCGGGCTGGAGGTCGGCGAGTTTTCGGCGCATGGGCTGCGGTCGGGTTACCTGACGGAAGCCGCCAACCGCGGCATTCCCCTCCCCGAGGCCATGGAGCAGTCGAGGCATCGTTCGGTCCAACAAGCGTCGAGCTATTACAACAATGCGACACGTCGAAATGGCAGGGCAGCGCGGCTCCTGTAACAATCAGTTTTGGCAAAAGGCGGTCATTGGGACAGGCTAACTGGGTCCGCATCCGCGCCACTCGCATCTTCGATAGAATTCACCGCTGCAATGGCGGGGCATCGCGCGCATCGGGCAGGTAACCTCCGAATGAGCGCCGATCCTGCTTAGGCTCGACATCATGGCATCCTGCGATTCATAGCAGCATTATGCCGATCCGGTCTTGCCGCGTTTGTCTGCAGGGAACATACCTAGGCCCCACAAAGCAGTATTTCCAACGGATGTCGGATTAGAGGAGCCCATGAAATGGATCTGCAGCTCACTGGCAAAAAGGCATTGGTAACCGGCTCGACTCGGGGGATTGGGCTTGCCATCGCTGAGCGTCTTGCGTTGGAGGGAGCCGACGTCGCGATTTGTGCCCGCAGCGGCGACGCCGTTGATGACGTGGTCAAGGCACTAGAATGCAAGGGAGGCAAGGCCTGGGGCCGATCCGTCGACGTCAAAGACCCCGCCGCACTTCGGAGCTGGGTTGAAAACGCTGCGGCGGCGCTTGGCGGTGTCGACATTTTGGTGGCAAATGCCAGCGCCCTATCTTTCGGCCTGAGTATCGAGGCGTTCCAGTCGGCCTTCGACGTCGATCTGATCCACACTGTGACGGCAGTTGAGGCGGTTATGCCGTACCTTGAGCGATCACGGGCGGGGAGGATCGTCGCCATTGGCTCGATTGGGGGAGTGGAAGATTCAGAACTTAATGCTTACACAGAGGTGTCCTATGGCGCCATAAAGGCTGCGCTGCACTTTTACATCAAGTCGCTCGCCCGCACCGTCGCACCAAAGGGTATCCGAGCCAATGTCGTCAGCCCCGGTTCGACGTTCTTTGACGGTGGTGCCTGGGATCAAGTCAAGAGCGAGCAACCCGAACATTTTCACAAAGCCGTTGCCATGATCCCGATGGGCCGCATGGCGAGGCCGGAGGAGATCGCCAACGTCGTCGCATTCGCGGCGAGCCCAGCGGCGAGCTATGTCACAGGCGCCAACCTGGTGGTTGACGGCGCCATCACGCGACGCATCTAAGCTAAGTTTCGCGGCCCGCGATCGATCCGCAGTCGGACAATGCGATGCTCGAGCAGCGGGCGGCGATGGCGGGGCTGGATACTGGGGAGTTTTCTGCGCACGGCATACGATCTGGGTACCTGACCGAGGCTGCGAACGCGGCATCCCGCTTCCTGAAGCTATAGAGCATCGCGCCACCGATCGGTCCAACAAGCATCGAGCTAGTAGGACAACGCAACGCGCCGAAGCGGGCGGGCTGCTCGAATGCTTTGAAGATCGCCGTCCATCGCAGATGGGCGACTTGCGATCGTTGCCGTCGTCACCGAACTGAAGACCGAGATTGCGGAGATCACAGAGGAGCCGGTCTATGAGAACTGCACGTCCATTTTCATCTTCATACGGCCGACGCATCAGACCAAGTCGTGCACTATCTTAAAGACATTGGTTATCCGCCAGATTCGGTGACGCTGCGAGGTCGCCAGCTAGTCGAGCGGATCGAGAAGGAGCTTGGATCCTTGTGAGCCGCGAGCTCCCACGTCTGGTCGCCCTACCGTTCGGCGGGCTGCTCGGTTGATCGAGAAGCGTCAGCACAATCTCTTTGTCGCAATGGATATCCGGGGAAGGCTCGACGCCATCGTGCAATGTTACGAGGTAGGCGAGGGCGTGGCTCATCATGGTCCAAACACTCTCGTCGCTCGCGCCCAGGCAAAGACCGATCTCAGCGGGTCATTCGCCGATCTAATTGTCAAGGATGTGATCAACGCAGAGTCGCTCGAGTTCTATATGACAAGAGTGGAGGGGCACGCTGCTCAGAAGGCGATCGCGGTCCTGTGTTATTTTTCCCTTCATCCGGAGAGGCACGGCATTGCGATGATCCTCGAAGAGATGTTTGAAGGGGAGCGCATCTGGGACATCTCAGCGGTACCGACACATCTTGTCCCGCCGATGGACGTAGCGTTCTACCTCACTCATCCGAGATTGGCTGGCACCGCAGCCATTATCACAGCCAAGGCGGCAGGGCGGGTCCTGAGGGAGCGAGGCAAGGCCTTATGCCTGGAGGCGAGCTCCGCAGACGGTATAGAGCAGTACCACGTAAGCCTCCACAGTGCGCTGCTCGCGTATCGCGGCGCGCTGGAAGTCTACCAAACGTTAAAGGACCTCGGCAGCGCGTCCCTTCGGTGCTTCAACGAAGCGGTCGAGGACTGCGCCTCCCTCCGGAACATGGGGAAGCCGCTCTGAGGGAGTTGGGCATCCGATATCTCGTTCCGCGATTTGCGACAGAACTGCTCGTTGCTGACGCTCTTCTCGCTGCGGGTCGGGTGACGGATGCCTGGCGCAGACGAGTGACTGCCATCACTGAACGCCTCGAGACCGGCTACGCAAATGCTGTTCATACAGTGACCGGAACTACCTGCATTTCAGCTACGGGATCCTGGAGATGTACTGTCGTAGACTGGGGAGGGAGGCGGGTGCTGCGCGTTGGCAAACTGCGGCTTTCGCTTGGGCTGCTGGTTGCCTCTATATTCAGCCGTGGGGCATCCGCCGCGTGACGGTCTCGAAGGCTTCCGAGCATGCCGGAAAGACGTTCCGCTTATATAGACTTCGATAGTACATACTCTGGGATGGTGAAAAGTTCTCAGCTGAGAACTTTGCCGTAAAATCGCGAAGCGCGCGTGCTGCTTGCGTTCGCGGGCTGCAGACCGACAGAACTTCTTGTTGGGAAGAGTGCAGGCAATGGCCTCCGGCCTTTGATCGAGTTGCGATTCCTGCGACAGTCGCGTCTCGAAGGCGCGCGACGATTCTGCCCTCTCTGGCCGGTAGTGCGGAGTGCAGGGGCCTGGGATCGGTCAACCAAGGCCGTCAATGCGGAGAGGTTTCGCTTGCGGTGTCTGTAAGCTTGGAAGGCACGGGCAAAAAGTTCTCAGCTGAGAACTTTCGCCTGAATGGTACCTCATCTACGGCAACGACGGCGCGTAGAAGGGCTAGAGAACGGGGTGGCCAAAGGCGCGAGATAGGGTCCTGCGGCATGAACAAACCCGTGCGCCGCCTGTCGAGTGAGGGGTTCTATTGGAGCGAGATCAAGCGTAAAATCCACCAGCGAGTCTAAGGGCCGTATCAAGCGGTTGCTGTTAACGTTTGATTAACCTAATTTTTCTTGACCGCCAAACAGACTCAGCGCAATTTACGCTCAATCGTCGATTTGAAGAGAATGAGCGTTTATGATGCAGAGCAGCGCAAAACCACTATCGGTGCGTGACACGAGTGTCCGATCGCTTACGCGACTCGTGGAAGCCGATGCGGAACTTCTCAGTGCGCAGTTGCAGACATTGCGGGCACGCGCATTCCCACCCTCCGCACAGAAAGTGCTGCGCAAATTTATGGCTGGCGAGGCCGCCAAACTGATTGGCATCAGCGATGCCTATTTGCGGCACCTTTCGCTAGAAGGCGTCATTCCTGAAGCAGAGAAAAACGGTGCTGGCCGGCGTCTCTATTCGCTCGAGCAAATTCACGAGATCCGCCGACATCTGGCGACATCCAAAAAGGGCTATTCCCCGGAACGCAAGGAAGGCGAAGCTCTGCAGGTTATTGCCGTAACCAACTTCAAGGGCGGTTCGGGCAAAACCACGACTGCGGCTCATTTAGCGCAGTATTTTGCGCTGCGGGGATATCGGACCCTTGCCGTCGATCTTGATCCACAGGCTTCGCTGTCTGCGTTGTTCGGCATCCAGCCTGAGTTTGACCTCGGCCCCAACGAAACGCTCTACGGAGCAATCCGTTACGACGATCAACAGGTGCCACTCAGTCAGATCATTCAGAAGACCTATTTCGCCGGTCTCGATATCGTCCCGGGCAACCTCGAACTCCAGGAGTTCGAGCACGATACCCCTCGTGTTCTTGCCGAACGTGGGCGCGCACAGGACCGCATGTTCTTTGCCCGCGTCGGCGGCGCGCTCCAGTCGGTGGAGGAAAACTATGATGTTGTCATCTTGGATTGCCCGCCGTCCCTCGGGTATCTCACTCTCTCGGCCGTTTGCGCAGCGCGTAGCGTGCTTGTGACGATCCACCCCCAGATGCTCGACGTCGCCTCGATGTCGCAGTTCCTCCATATGACGGCCGGCCTGTTCGACGTCGTGGAAAGGGCAGGGGGCAATGCGGACTATGATTTCTTCCGGTATGTGGTCACGCGCTATGAGCCAAGCGACGGTCCCCAGGGGCAGATTGTTGGGCTGTTGAAAAGCCTGTTCGGCGAGAGAGTTCTGACAAACACGCTCCTGAAGTCGGCTGCGATCTCGGACGCAGGCCTGACGAAACAGACGCTTTACGAGGTCGGCAGGGAGAATTTCCACCGCTCAACCTATGACCGAGCAATGGAGGCACTCGACAATGTCAACGGTGAAATCGAAGACCTGGTCAAAGGCGCGTGGGGGAGACCCGTATGAACAAGCGACGTGACGCGATGCGTGACATGCTGGCGCCGATCACCGGTGGACCAGATGAAGTGCCTCGGCAGTTAAAGCCGGTAGTGCAGTCTGGCGCTCTGCGATCGATGAACGCTGCGTTCGAAAGCCTTACCCAGGACGCTGAGGCAGCGGAAGAGTTGCGTGCGCAGATCGCCGCCGGCGCGTCGATAGTCGAAATTGACCCGAGCGATATTGACGCCTCGTTCATCAAAGACCGCCTCGATGCCTTTGATACGGAGGATTTCGAGATCTTGCAGGAAAGCCTTGCATCGCATGGACAGATCTTGCCTGTGCTTGTCCGGCGCCATCCGCAGAAGCCCAGCACGTACCAGCTCGCTTTCGGCCACCGGCGCGTTGAGGCGCTGCGCAGACTGGGCATGAAGGTAAAGGCCGTCGTCAGGGACATGGGCGACGATGATCTGATCATCGCTCAAGGCAAAGAGAACCTCGAGCGAAAGGACCTCTCGTTCATCGAGCGAGCTTTGTTTGCTAAACGCCTTGAGGAACGCGGCATGAAGCGAGAGGTGATCCTCGCGGCGCTTTCGGTTCACAAAGGCAATTTGTCGACGATGATATCGCTGACGCGGCAGGTGCCGGAGGAATTGATCGTTGCGATCGGCGCCGCCCCGAAGATCGGCCGGCCGCGTTGGGAGCAGCTCGCGAACTACCTCGCTTCGAACGAAGCGTTTGATTGGCGAACGGTCATCAAAGACAACGGTTTCCGGTCACTGGGGAGCGATGAGCGCTTCGAACATGTCGCTGCGGCCGCAGCACCGCCGCGTTCCAGCCAAGCGAATTCTGTGACCGTATCGACCAGACAAGGCGAGCGTATCGCCGAGGTCGAGACCAATGCAAGAAAAACCAAGGTGACGATCAACGAGAAGATGGCGCCGAATTTCGCAGCCTTTCTCGTCGAGCAGTTGCCGGAAATCTATGAAAACTTCCGCGCTAAGCAAAATCGAAACGCGGACTGACAACACGAACCAGGAGCAAAGCGCAGCAAAAGAAAAAGGCCCCCAAACGACCAAGCCGTGGAAGCCTCTCTCGTATTCGTGACAGATCGAGAATCGCATTTCCCCGAATCACAGTCAAGAGTCTTTGGCATCGTTTTGGTGAGCGGATTTCTTTTGCCTGATGAAAGGTGAAAGAAAATGGAGAGTGGACATGTGACGACGCCCTTTGGGCGGCGCTCGATGTCGCTTGGCATGCTCGCAAGCCAGATGACGGCGCGCGAGATAGAACCAGGTGCGTCGATCGACAAGTGGAAACTATATCGCTCGCTGTGCGAGGCGAGGCCGTTGCTCGGTATCACCGACCGGGCGCTTTCTGTTTTGAATGCGCTTCTCAGTTTTTATCCGCACAACGAACTGGCGGAAGATAACGGTCTGATCGTGTTCCCTTCCAATGCACAGCTGTCGCTGAGGGCACATGGCATGGCGGAGCAAACCATCCGTCGGCATCTCGCCGCGCTGATCGAAACCGGCCTTCTCGTGCGCAAGGATAGCGCCAATGGCAAGCGGTATGCACATAAGGGTCGCGGTGGAGAGATTTCCGAGGCTTTCGGATTTTCTCTCGCGCCCTTGCTGGCTCGCGCTGCGGAAATCGAGGGCCTGGCGGCCGAGGTGGTCACCGATCGACTGCGCCTTCAGCGCTTGCGCGAACGCCTGACCGTCTGCCGGCGCGATATCACCAAATTAATCGAGGCGGCCATCGAGGAGGGCGTGGATGGTGATTGGCAGGCTATGATCGCGATGTTGAAGTCCATTTTAGCGCGGTTGACCCGTCAGCCGAGCACCTCCCAGGTCGAGGACGTGCTCGATGAGCTCGACCTTCTCCGCCAGGAAATCCTCAACACATTGGAACCGCAAATAAAAACCACAAAACAAAGCGCCAATGCCCATCAAAATGAGCGGCATATACAGAATTCAAATCCCGACTCTATCTCTGAACTTGAACCCGGCTTCGAAGCGAAGCTGGGCGCAGAGGGAGCGGAAGACCACGATCGTCGTGCCGAGACGGCAGGAGCGGGGCGATCGGATCAGGCACAGCTTCGCGCTGCGGCCGTGACCGTGCCGTCCCTCGCGGCCGACATGAAAGCTCGGGCCGGTTTGAAGTCTTTCCCGCTCGGGCTCGTACTTCAGGCCTGCCCGCAAATCATCGACTATGGCCCGGCGGGAGCTATTTCAAGCTGGCGGGATCTGATGAAAGCGGCGGTGGTCGTGCGAACGATGCTCGGCGTCAGCCCATCCGCATTTGAAGAGGCCTGCTCGATACTGGGGCCGGAGAACGCGGCAACTGTCGTCGCCTGCATCCTGGAAAAAGGTGGTCATGTGAGCTCGGCCGGAGGATATCTTCGCGACCTCACCCGCCGCGCAGAGAGGGACGAATTTGCCATTGGCCCGATGTTGATGGCGCTCGTGCGGTTGAACGGTCCGATGGCTCGCCGGACGGGATGAAACGCCCGTTGGCTTCGAAGGCGAGCCGATAGGTCCCCCGAGCGCAATGCCATGATCGCTGCAAGGCGGGGCCAAACGTCACGATCTTCAAGCATGGGTTTGATGCCGCCCAAGCTCGATGTTGACTCTTGCACTCGCCTGGCCGAAAAACGCCTGCAACGATACGAGGATCAATGATGATCGAAGACGACGTCCCGACACAATCGGATATCACCGAGACCAAAGCTGAGGTCGAGAAGACCAAGGTGACCCGGTCGAGCCCCAAGAAGGCCGCGACCGGCTTGCCAGCAGGGTCCAAGAGAGCGACAAGCCGAAGGTACGCGGCTTGAGCAACTCGGACAAGCTTGAGAAGATCAGGCAGATCGAGGCCGCTGTTGCTGGTGGGGCAACCCTGAAAGATGCCGTGGGTGCGGTCTCGATATCCGACCAGACCTACTACACATGGAAGAAAGCCGTCGCTGCACCAACGTCTGGGACGTCGTCCAGCCCAGTTGCCGTTGACGACGAGCTTGCCGAATTCATTCAGCTCGAGGAAGAAAATCGGCGGCTGCGCAAGCTCCTTGGCGAAAAACTCCGCGCCGAAAACGCAGAACTGCGCAAGCGGCTCGGGATCAACTAAGCAATATCCTTTGAGACGCTGGGCAGCAGGATTTACTGCGCTGCCGCTGTCGACGAAATTGATGAGATATGAAAACACCACAACGCCCCTTCGTCGTCGAATACAAGGCGAACAGGCGGCAAACCCTCACGCGACCTTCTTCCATTTGGGGCAGCCTTGATCTGCGAGCCGTGGCCCGACAGGTCGAGGCCGACGGGATTTTGCCTGATACCGGACATTTAGTTGCGAGGCAGACAGTCGACGACCCAAAACCGGCTGAAACATCCGTCCCGTCGCTGGATCTCCTTGCCGCACCCGAACATAATCCCCAGAAACCTCCTGCTGGCATCCTGCCCGACGGAATTGGCGTGGCGAAACAGGAGCTTTCGTCAGGGGCTGCAACCGAGAAGCCTGTCGCGCCGGCTCCTCGGCATCGGCGCACTCCTGCTGCCTCGAAGCGGACCGCCGTTGCCTCTGTGCAGACTGAGCCTGCCTCGATCCCGGCGATGACACCTGTCGACGACCACCAGGCAAAGCTGCAACCAGACAGCCAGATGGATGACCTTAGTGCGCTCGACGCAGAAAACCGCCGCCTCAAGCGTCTTCTGCTTGCCAAGCTCCGTGACGAAAACCGGGCACTTCAGGCCATGTTGCGCCGGTTCGATACCGAATGATGCAGGCGCGGATGAAGGCAATTTCCTCGCCGTTCGAGTAGGTTCGTCGGAACGCCTCAGGCAGGCTCCTCAATGTCTCCTGTCATGAGACATCACATTCATCCGTGCATCGACCGTTCTTGCGGGCCCGCCACCGATCTGGTTAGAAGGTCCATACGGTCGTCGCCTTTGCCTTGAAGACGGAGGCGGATGGTCGCGTCGCCCGGGGTTTCTTCCGACCATGTTTGATCTTTTGCTGCTTTTCGTGGCCGGCTTCCTCGCCGGCAGTATGAACGCGCTGGCAGGTGGCGTTCCGTCCGTGATCGCGAACGCAACCAGTACCTTCGCTCTCTTTCCAGGAGGCGTGGCAAGCTCCTGGGTCTATCGCGACGGGGTCAGAGACGTCTGCGGTGTCGGGGTCAAGCCGATTGCAATTGCCACCGTGACAGGCGGTGTCACCGGTAGCGTCCTTTTGCTTTTGACGCCCACGACGACATTCGACGTCATGTTGCCCTGGCTCTTGCTCATCGCCACTTCCATGCTCATTCTCGGACCCAAGCTCGGCATTCGGCTGCAACGGGTTAAACGCTCGCAGACCGCGGTTGTCTTGCCGGTCCAGTTGCTGCTTGGCACCTATGGCGGTTATTTCGGCGGAGCGGTGGGACTGATGATGCTCGCCGCGTGGAGCCTGCTTGGCGGCGGTGATATCAAAAGTCTCAATCCGACCCGCATGGTCATGGTGACGGCGGCAAATGCGGTCGCCGTGATCGTCTTTGTGCTCGCCGGGGCGATCGCCTGGCAGCAATGCCTGCCGATGATCGCGGGTGCCTTGGCAGGTGGCTGGAGCGGAGCCCATCTCGGGCGCAGGCTGTCGGCGCCTACTGTCCGGGCTATCACCGTACTGGTTGCCGTCCTGACCACCGTCATTTTCTTCGCGAGAGCCTACCTCTAGTCGGCCGAAGCCTGTCTCAGACGCGACTAAAATAATTGTGGGACCGCGTTTTCGATGCGTCGCAATCCGAAGCATCCGTGGTCGGCCGGAATACGATCCTTCTCCAAGCAGGCAATTCAATGATCTCGCGGCAGAGACAGCGCATGCGTCGTTCACACGAGGCGCCAATTTCCAGAGAGTCCACCGCGGATCTCGGCAATCAGTCGCGTGCGTCACCTGTCGGCGCGGGCTCTCGGCACAGCGCAAGCCTGGCCGTGCCACTCTTGCCCCTGACGGGCTTTGATCCCTGACGCGGTGGCGCTTGCGCCTCTGCCGCCGCAAGGGAAGCTTCGCCGCGGACATAACCATTCCGATCCTGTTTGTAACCGCGCCCTTGCAGCGCCAGGCCTTCGCGCCGGGCAGAGCTGTGGCCCTCTCGTATCGAAAGGCCAGAAACAGGGAGAAGACAATGGACAGGCAGAAGATCGAAGAACTGCGCGAGCGAGTGTCTTGCGGGGCCGTATTGGTGGATGCGGGGTTCGCCCTCGACGCCCGCGAGAGCTCCCGCCGCGCCGTCAAATTCCGCCGGGGCGGCGAGATCGTCATCGTAACCCATGGCGGGGCCGGCTGGTTTGATCCTCTTTCGGATGAAAAGGGAGACGTGTTTTCGCTTGCGGTCTTCCTGGAGAAGATTCCGTTCAAAGCGTCGATCGCGCGTGTCCGCCGGCTCGCAGGGGTGAACCTCATGCCGGCCCCAAGATGGCTCGGCGCACCGCCGGCCCTGCTATCTGTCGAGGATACGTGGGAACGGCGGCCAAGGCTCTTCCGGCTGTCACCGGCCTGGCGTTATCTGCACGATACGCGCGCGCTGCCATGGCAGGTGCTGCGGCGCGTTGCCGAAATGGGCATCGTCCGGCAGGGCCCGCAGGGCAGTGCCTGGTTTGCCCACCACGACGAAGCCGGCACGATATCCGGTTGGGAGGAACGCGGGCCGCAATGGCGCGGCTTTTCCACCGGTGGATCAAAGACCCTGTTTCGCCTCGGCGGAAAGGCTATGACCCGCGTCTGCATCACCGAGGCGGCCATCGATGCGCTCAGTCTCGCCGCCCTTGAGGATATCAGGCCCGACACGCTCTATGCCAGCACCGGGGGAGGGTGGTCGCCATCGACCGTCCGAGCCATCGAAACGATTGCGCCAAAGGCGATGCTGGTTGCCGCCACCGACGCCGACCCGCAAGGAGAGGTCTATGCCGATCGCTTGAGGCAGATCGCTGATCGCGTCGGCGGCGACTTCATCCGGCTGAGACCACACGCGATCGACTGGAACGAGGAGCTGAAGGAAAGGCAACATGAGGAAGACGTGCCGCATACGCGCGCTGCCGGGTCAAGGGTAAAGCTGCGCCCGCCGGACGGCGGCCCCTGACACGGCGCCCGCGAGGCGGCGAGCGGGGAGGGGTGATCAAAGGACAGAAGCGGAGGTCGATGGGCATCCCTTCAGCCACAACCCCGAAGGAGCCGCAGATGTTCGTTTCCCCCGCAATCCGCAAGGTGTTTGAAGGCGTGGCTAGCCGCCACGAGATGTATGCGCTGTTCAACCGGCATGCCCAGGCGCCGTTCGATGATAACAGGATGAATGGCACGCGCTACGTCGGCGAATGGTTTGAGATTTCCGAAGCCGACCACGACCGCATGTTCGAGATACTGCCGCCACTGTTTTATCGCGGCGACATGTTCGCCATGCGCGAATTCCTGGCTGCCAGCGTCACCAGCGTCTTTTTTGCGCTGAGGATCGATGACCGCACCCGCTGGTTTCACGGCTATTGCGACCTGTCCGATCGCCCGTCGCTCGAGCGGATGCGCGCTGAGATCATCGCGCGTGAGTCCCGGCCTGTGCGGGCGATGAGTGACCAAGAAAAACGTGACTATATCTGGAGCACGACCGGTCCCAATTTCCGAGGTTACGCCGACGCTCGCTTTCCGGCCGATCTGCGCAACCGCCAGATCGTACTCGTCTATCGTACTGATCAGGGCAAGATCTGGAAACTGCTCGACGACCTGACCGCCGAGGAGATCGCCGCCAAACTGCCCGTGCAATTCCGGCACATGTCCGAGACCGTCGCTGCCTGACGGCATCCTTCACTTCCAAACCTCCATTATCCGCGTCCTGGCAACACCCGCACCCAACGGCGAGTGTGCCTCGGCGCGCCTACTCACAGGAGTTTTTCCCATGGCGCATGACGATCCCTTCACCATCGACTTGTTCGGCAATACAGCTCTCGCATCCGGTTTTGATCTCGGTGTGCCGGGTTTCGCAGCAGAATTCGGAACCGATATAGATATTGACCCGCACCCCTCGACACCGGCGCCAGCCGCTGCGGTTCGCAAAGAACCCGGGATAAAACTGCAGGCGCGGACGAAGGTCGATTTCCGGCTACAGGGTTCTCGCGGTCTCGCCAACACATGGCGCGAGCGTGCCCGCGACAACATCGCCGCCATCCTGCTGGCCAACGAGATCGACCGTCATGGTCTGCCGGCCCGAGAAGACCAGCAGGCAAGGCTGATCCGGTTTACCAGCTTCGGCGCGTCGGATCTGGCCAACGGCATTTTCCGCCGACCGGGCGAAGATGCCTTTCGCAAAGGCTGGGAAGAACTCGGCGGCAATCTCGAAAGCGCCCTAGCACCAGGTGACTGCGCCTCGCTGGCACGCTGCACCCAATATGCCCACTTCACGCCCGAGTTTATCGTTCGTGCCATCTGGTCAGGCTTGGAGCGCATTGGCTTCAGCGGTGGACGCATCCTGGAGCCTGGGATCGGCACGGGGATGTTTCCAGCTTTGATGCCGGAGGCGCTTTCGAAGGTCAGCCACGTCACGGGCGTCGAGCTCGACCCGGTCACCGCCCGTATCGTCGGGCTGCTGCAGCCACGGGCCAGGATCATGGGAGGCGATTTCGCGCGAACCGATCTGCCTGATCATTTCGATCTGGCGATCGGCAATCCGCCGTTCTCGGATCGGACAGTGAAGAGCGATCCGGCCTTTCGCTCCCTCGGTCTCCGACTGCATGACTACTTCATCGCCAAGGCCATCGACCGGCTAAAGCCGGGCGGTCTTGCCGCCTTCGTCACTTCGTCCGGCACGATGGACAAGGCCGATGCCCGCGCCCGCGAGCACATTGCCGGCATGGCCGACCTTGTGGGAGCAACTCGGTTGCCCGAGGGCAGCTTTCGCGCCGATGCCGGCACAGATGTCGTCGTCGATATCCTGTTCTTCCGCAAGCGGCGCGGCAACGAGCGGGCTGGAGAGGACAGTTGGCTCGATCTTGCGGATGTCCAGGCCGCAGATGAGGGCGGTAGCATCCGCATCAACCGGTGGTTCGCCGAACATCCCGACATGGTTCTCGGACGCCACGCGCTCACGTCAGGTCCTTTCGGCGAGAACTACACCTGCCAGCCGACAGACGACGATCTTGAAACGATCTTGAACGCGACCATCCAACGGCTTCCTGCCGACATCTATGACGGAGAGCCCTCGACCATCGATTTCGAGCTCGAGGATGAGGTGGCGGACGCCATGGCAGAGCGGCCCGACGATCCAAAGGTGCGCGAAGGGAGTTATTTCATTGGCAAGGCGACGGCCTTGATGCAGGTGGTGGACGGGGCCGCAGTTCCGGTTATTGTCCGAACGGGCAAGAGCACCGACGGCATCTTTGCCAAGCACGCCCTGATTATCCGCAAGCTCATCCCGATTCGCGATGCTGTGCGGCTCATTCTCAAGCTTCAGGAGCGCGACCAGCCCTGGCAAAAGGCACAGGTCTCATTGCGCATCGCCTGGTCGAACTTCGTGCGCGAGTTCGGCCCGATCAACTTCACCTCCGTCTCGACATCGGAGGATCCGGAAACCGGCGAGGTCAGGGAAGTCCATCGCCGGCCGAACCTTGCCCCGTTTCTCGACGATCCCGATTGCTGGCTGGTGGCCTCGATCGAGGACTACGATCTGGAGACCAACACCGCCAAGCCCGGGCCGATCTTCAGCGAGCGGGTGATCGCGCCGCCGCCGGCACCCGTCATCACCTCCGCATCGGACGCCCTCGCGGTGGTTTTGAACGAACGGGGGCACGTCGATCCGGATCATATCGCCGAGTTGCTACATCGTGACGTGGAGGATGTGATCGAGGAGTTGGGCGAAGCGATATTTCGCGATCCAGCCGATGGTTCCTGGCACACGGCTGACGCCTATCTGTCCGGCGCTGTCCGTTCGAAGCTCGTGGCCGCACGGGCGGCCGCAGACCTCGATCCCGCATTCGCGCGCAATGTCGCAGCACTTGAGCGCGTGCAGCCTGCCGATCTCAGGCCTTCCGACATAACCGCGCGCCTCGGCGCGCCATGGATACCGGCCGGTGATGTCGTCGCCTTCGTGAAACAGACCATGGACGCCGATATCTCCATCCACCATCTGCCGGAACTGGCGACCTGGACCGTCAATTCCCGGCAGCTGGAGTGGTCGGCATCAGGCACAACGGAATGGGGCACCCGTCGCCGCCATGCCGGTCAGCTTCTCTCCGACGCCCTGAACTCCTCGGTGCCTCAGATCTTCGATACGTTCCGCGACGGCGATACCGAGCGGCGCGTGCTCAATACGGTGGAGACGGAAGCCGCCAAGGAAAAGCTCGCCAAGATCAAGACGGCCTTCCAGTCGTGGCTCTGGTCGGATCCGGATCGCACCGACCGCCTGGCGCGGGTCTATAACGACACATTTAACAATAACGCGCCGCGTGCCTTCAACGGCGATCATCTCCAGCTTCCGGGCGCCTCTGGCGCCTTTTCTTTGTATGGTCATCAGAAGCGCGGCATCTGGAGGATCATTTCGGCGGGAGCTACCTATCTCGCCCATGCCGTCGGGGCCGGAAAGACGCTGACCATGGCCGCCGCCATCATGGAACAGCGCAGGCTCGGCCTGATCAACAAGGCGATGCTCGCCGTGCCTGGCCATTGCCTTGCGCAGGCCGCCCGCGAATTCCTGGCGCTCTATCCGAATGCCCGCATCCTGGTCGCCGACGAGACCAATTTCGTCAAGGACAAGCGCCACCGCTTCCTTTCACGGGCGGCGACCGCAAACTGGGATGCCATCATCATCACCCACTCGGCGTTCCGCTTCATCGCGGTGCCGTCCTCCTTCGAGGCGCAGATGATCCAGGATGAGCTTGGGCTTTACGAGGAGCTGCTGACCAAGGTCGAGCGCGACGATCGGATATCGCGCAAGCGGATCGAGCGTATGAAGGAGGGCCACAAGGAACGGCTGGAGGCGCTCTCCACCCGCAAGGACGACCTCTTGACGATCTCCGAGCTCGGCATCGACCAGATCATCGTCGACGAGGCGCAGGAATTCCGCAAACTGTCCTTTGCCACAAACATGTCGACGTTGCGCGGCGTCGATCCGAACGGCTCGCAGCGCGCCTGGGATCTGTTCGTCAAATCCCGCTTCATCGAGACGAAAAACCCGGGCAGGGCGCTGGTGCTGGCATCGGGCACGCCGATCACCAACACGCTTGGCGAGATGTTCTCGGTGCAGCGACTGATGGATCCGGCGGCCCTTGCCGAGCGCGGACTGCACGAATTCGACGCCTGGGCCTCGACCTTCGGCGATACCTCGACGGAACTCGAGCTGCAGCCATCCGGCAAATACAAGCCGGTCACCCGCTTCAGCCAGTTCGTCAACGTGCCGGAACTCATCGCCATGTTCCGCTCGTTCGCCGACGTCGTGCTGCCGGTGGATTTGAGGACCTATGTCAAGGTGCCCGAGATAGCGGGTGGCAAGCGCCAGATCGTCACCGCCGAGCCGACGCCGGCTTTCAAGTCCTACCAGAAACAGCTCGACGCGCGGATCAAGGCGATCGAGATGCGCGACGGTCCGGCCAAGCCCGGCGACGATATTCTGCTGTCGGTTATCACCGACGGCCGCCATGCTGCGATCGATTTGCGCCTGGTCGATCAAGCCATGGGCAATGAGTCAGCCAACAAACTGAATGCGCTTGTCGCTAATACCCATCGGATCTGGCAGGAAACCGGACAGGCGGAATATCGCCGTAAGGACGGCAAGCCGTTCGACCGGCCGGGCGCGGGGCAGCTGATCTTTTCCGATCTCGGCACCATCTCGGTCGAGGCCACGCGCGGCTTCTCGGCCTATCGCTGGATCCGCGGTGAGCTCGTCCGCCTTGGTGTGCCGGCTTCCGAAATCGCCTTCATGCAGGATTACAAGAAGTCCGAGGCCAAGCAGCGGCTGTTCAACGACTTCAATGCCGGCAAGGTGCGCGTGCTGATCGGCTCGTCGGAAACCATGGGCACCGGCGTCAATGTTCAGGCGCGGCTTAAGGCCCTGCATCACCTCGATGTCCCGTGGCTCCCGTCGCAGATCGAGCAGCGTGAGGGCCGCATCATCCGCCAGGGCAATCAGCATGACGAAGTCGATGTCTTCGCTTATGCGACGCTTGGCAGTCTCGATGCCACCATGTGGCAGAACAACGAACGCAAGGCGCGCTTCATCGCGGCGGCTCTCTCCGGCGACACCAGTGTGCGGCGGCTTGAGGATATGGGCGAGGGGCAGGCAAACCAGTTCGCCATGGCCAAGGCGATCGCCTCTGGCGACGAGCGGCTGATGCAGAAGGCCGGGCTGGAGGCCGAGATCGCACGTCTCGACCGGCTGCGGGCCGCCCATATCGATGACCAGCACGCCGTCCGTCGGCAGATACGCGACGCAGAACGGGATATCGAGTTTTCCAGCCACCGGATCGAAGATGTGAGCAAGGACATCGAGCGCCTGATCCCGACCACGGGTGACGCGTTCACAATGCACGTCGGAAATGACACATTCGTTGAGCGCAAGCTCGCCGGCCGCGCGCTGATGAAGGAGATCCTGACGCTGGTTCAGCTTCAGCAGGAGGGTGAAGCCATCAATGGCACGATCGGCGGTTTCGATCTCGCATACCATGGTGAACGGTTCGGCAAGGATGGCTACCGTTATGAGACCCTGCTTCACCGCACAGGTGGCGGTTACGTGATCGACCTGGCCGTCACCACGACACCGATTGGCGCGATCTCCAGGATCGAACACGCGCTGGATGGGTTCGAACACGAGCGCGAGAGCCACCATCATCGGCTGGCCGAAGCGAGACGCCGTCTCGGCTCTTACGCGCCGCGTCTGGGTGAAAGCTTCTCATTCGAAGCCGAGCTTGCCCTCAAATGTGATCTGCTTGCCGAAATCGAAAAAGAACTCGCCGCCACCGACGAGGGCAGGGAGGAAGTTCCGAGGCAAGTGGCGTAACCTAGCGACCGGCATCCATGACGCTGCGCAGGGCCGCATTGATGCGGTCCTGCCAGCCCGGGCCGTCCTCCTGGAAGAAGGCGAGAACGTCCGAGTCGATCCGGATCGAAACTGTTTCCCGGCCAGTGGGGACCACTGACCTCTCCGGCGCCGGCGGGGCGGCCTTCTTTGCCGGCCAACGATGCCGGGGCGTCGCGGCCACTCTCCGTGGTCAGCGCTTTTTGCGCCCCGCCTGTGGCTTGGCGCGGACGCGCATTGGCTTGCCCTCGGCCTGCTCGAGCTCGAACGAACCGGTCTTTCTGACGAGATCGCTTAGTTTCCGGAAACCGTAGGTGCGGGGGTCGAAGTCGGAGGCGAGGTTAGCCAACTGATTGCCGACGAGGCCGAGTGGCACCCATCCGTCCTCACTTTCCATCTGGGCGATCACCCGTTTTATGATCGCAGCCGCCGCCACCGGTTCCTGCAGCGGCACGGGCGCAGCGGCCGCTTCCGCACCGTTCGTGGCGGCAGGTGCGATCAGGTTTTCGGTATAGATGAAACGACGGCAGGCCTGGCGAAAACTCTCCGGCGTCTTCTGCTCGCCAAAGCCGAAGACATCGACACCCTGTTCGCGGATCCGCGACGCCAGCCGCGTGAAATCGCTGTCTGAAGATACAAGACAAAACCCGTCGAAACGGCCGCTGTGCAGTAGGTCCATCGCGTCAATCACCAGCGTGATATCCGACGCGTTCTTGCCCGTCGTGTAGGCGAACTGCTGCTGCGGGATGATGGCGTGACGAGAAAGCACCTCCGTCCAGGCCTTCATGCGGGCATTGGCGAAGTCGCCGTAGATGCGCCGCACGCTTGCCTCGCCGATCTTGGCGATCTCCTCGAAAAGCCCGTCGGCAATCTTTGCGGAGGCGTTGTCCGCGTCGATCAGCACCGCTAGCCGCGGCGACCGGCTCTCTGGCATGGCTGTTCCTCCCTGTGTGGTCCGCCAGCACCTTCAGGCAAGCGCTGCGGTTTCGCAAGCCGTCCCTACGGCGCCAGGACGCTTAGGGAATGGAACGGAGATGGGGGAGAACGGGTCGCAGACGACTGTCCCACCCGCCGGTTCCCTCAATCGCGACCGTCGCAACGCCGGCCCGCGCCCTCACGCAGGTCGAACGACCCGCTGGTGCGCAAGCCGGCGCCGCTCGTTCGCAATTGCGGATGCGTCATCCGCCTGCGGCCGGGGAGGGGTCTTCGGGATGAAGACGAGAAGGGACGGCAACAGGCCGTACCAGGAAACCCTAAAAGGATATTCCTATGCATCTCATATCCATCGATCCCCGCGCCCTCAAGGAAAACCCGAACAAGGCTCGTCGCTCGAAATCCTCCGCGCAGGCAGATGCCGTGCTGCTCGCCTCGATCAAGGCCGTCGGCATCGTGCAGCCGCCTGTCGTCTCTGCGGCGCCGGATGGTAGCAACGGGTTCGTGATCGACGCCGGGCACCGCCGTGTGGCCCAGGCGATCGAAGCGGATCTGCCAGAAATCCTCGTGCTCGTCGATGACGGCGGTCACGCCGACGGCGCCATCCGCTCGGTCGTCGAAAACATTGTCCGCGAACCGCTGAACCCGGTCGACCAGTGGCGCGCCATCGAGCGTTTGGTCGCACTCGGATGGACCGAGGAATCGATCGCGCTGGCTCTGGCGCTTGCCGTCCGCCAGATCCGCAAGCTGCGCCTGCTCGCCAATATCCTGCCGGCGATGCTCGATCAGATGGCGCGTGGCGACATGCCGAACGAGCAGCAATTGCGCACCATCGCGGCCGCCAGCCAGGAAGAGCAGGCGGAGGTCTGGAAGAAGTACAAGCCGAAGAAGCAGGATCCGCAGACCCCCTGGTGGGACATCGCCCGGGCGCTGACGAAAACCCGGATGCTTGCCAAGGATGCGAGCTTCGGCGACGAGCTTACCACCGCCTATGGGATCGTCTGGCAGGAGGATCTCTTCGCGCCGGCAGACCAGGACGGGCGATACACCACCGATGTCGAGGCCTTTCTCGGCGCCCAGCAGGAATGGCTTTCCAACAACCTGCCGAAACGCGGCGCGATAATTGAGGTCAACGACTGGGGTCAGCCCAAGCTTCCCGCAAAGGCGAGCCAGGTTTACGGCAAGCCGGGCAAGGGCGACAGCACCGGCTGGTACATCAACCCGCGTGACGGCTCCGTTCAGTCCGTCGCCTATCGCTTGCCTGAGACGAAGAAGAAGGCGGCCGTGGGCGAGAGCGATGCCGATACGGCGCAGGACCCGATCGAGACGCCGAAGGCCCGGCCCGACGTCAGCCAGAAGGGTCTCGATATGATCGGCGACCTGCGTACCGACGCGCTGCATGAGGCGCTCGCCCGCGCTCCGATTGAGGACGACACGCTGATGGCATTGCTAATCCTCGGCTTTGCCGGCACCAATGTCACGATCGCCAGCGGCTCTTCCGATAACCCCTATGGCCATGCGAACGGCCGCAAGCATGCGGCGCGGTTTATCGGCGAGGATGGAAAGCTCCACTTTGACCGGGACACGCTGCAGCAGGTGGCGAGGTCGCTGCTGGTCGATGTGATGTCATGCCGCCGCAACCGATCCGATAGCGGTTTGGCGGCACGCATTGCCGGTGACGCTATCGGCGCCGATGCCTTTCTGCCCAATATGGCGACCCAGGAATTCCTGTCCTGCCTGTCGCGCGGGGCACTGGAGGCGGCAGCCGAGGCGTCGGATGTGCCGGTCCGGATCAAGGTCAAGGACACCCGCGCGGCCCTGGTCGAGCATTTTGCCGATGGCAGCTTCATCCATCCAGCGTCTACGATCGCCCCTACTGCCGACGAGGTCTCCGCCTGGGCTGCCCGTTTTGCTCCGACAGGTTCGGGCGACGACAGGTCGGGGGCCGAGACCACCGGTGACGTCGAAGGCGAAGTGCCCGAGGCAGCCGTGGCCGATGTCGAAACGGTCGACGACCAGCGGAAGACGGCGAAGAGGACGAACCCGCCGGCTTCCGCGAAGCGGCCGAATAGCGCTTCGCATCCAGATTCCACACGCGCCGCCGGCTCCCCGGCGGCGTTTCCATTTCCGCTCATCGGACAGGAGCATACGATGTCCAACAGAATCTCCATCGAATATGGTCGCACGCGCGACGGAGTGCTGGCCGCGCGGGTCGGCAACCAGGCCTTCGCGATGATGCCGACGGACAACGGCCATCACATCGTCAAGGCGTGGGGTTTGCCCGGCACCATCGGGGACTGGACGGCCGCAGATTTTTATGGCGGGGGCCACCGTCCAGTTGACGAGGCAGGGTTTCGCGAATGCGTCGAAGGGTGGGCTGCCCACCAACGGCAACTGGCAGTTCTGGGCCGGTCCTCGACCTTGGCGTTGCGCTCTACGCCCTGGGGCAGTCTCAGCACGCGGTCGTTTATGGCCAGGGTATTGTTTTCCACCACACGGCCAGCCATGGAGGCTTTGAGCTCACCGCGGATCGGAACACCGGGATCCATCTTCTGCTGCGATCTGACAACGGCTTCTATGAAGAAGACTGCGCGTGGGCCGCGGTCGCAGCCGCGTTCCCCGAACTCTTCACGGACTGGAACGCGGCGATGCGGATGAGATCCTGAAACAGGTTTACCCTGACGCTTGGGAAACAATCCACGGCGCGACGCTTCCGCGAGGCCAGTCCAGGGCGAAGGACCGTCGATCCTTTGATGCGGAAAACGCCGAACGCTGGATCGTCATTTCGGCGATCCTTTCAACCCAGAACCCCGGCTTTGTCGAGTGCATCGCAACGCTCGGCGGGCGGCGAGGCGGCAAGTCCATCGGCGGCAAGTCGGGCGAGCTCGTCGAGCGGCGTTTCCTGGTCGCGGAGGACCGCTATGATATCGGTGAGTTCGGCTACGTCATCGACGAAGAGCAGGACCAGCCATATGACGGCCCATCGAGCTTTGTCGGTTCATCGCCGCAGTAGTTCGTGCCGGGCATTCGACTGACGCTCCGACTGAACCGGATCCGCGTCAGCTGGCGTCGACGTCATCGGCAACCGCATCCGAAAAATCGGACTTGATACCGCCGCATCATCGACCATCGCCGGTCGGCGAATGGGAGGCAGGCGGTCCGCGCCCGCGAACAACCATTCAGCAGATGCCGGTCCGTTCCTGATCTGAGGAGCACTGTCACCAGTCTTGCGAGTTGTCTCTCGGGTTTGCTGCGGTCTGAACCGGACTCGCCCCGGTCAAAGGCCGCGTGCCTCGCCGCGTTGCGGCAGTCTCGATGCGCGCTGCGCAAGGCGGGCCCGCGTTTTCCGCCGACCGCCCTGCTGGTCCGCGGCCTCCGCAACCCCGCCCCGCTTGCTCTCATCGTCCTGGCCTTGGGCCGGGCCGCTTGCCCGGTTCCTGTCGACCGCACCCGAGGGACAGCACGCAAGAAACGCTCTCGGGCTTTGCTCAACCAGACGAGGACAAGACCATGGCATCGCTTAACCGTTCCGCTCCGAAAGCCCGCCCTTCCGCCCAACGCGCCACCACCCTTGAGATGGTCCGCCACGCATGCCCCGACAGCGTCCAGGCGATCCGGATCTCGGAAAGCTTCGGTCTTCCCGTTGTCGACAGCGACGGAATTCGAGACCTTCATCGTCAACAACTGATCGACAGCGCCGACGCGCTGAAGGATGGGCTCGGCGGCAAGGCGATGCAGATCCACATGCAGCGCATCGTCGGCTCGTTCGTCGGTTCGGCCTACGGCGCCGGGCAATTCTACAGCCGGTCCGTGACCGAAGCGCGCGATCTCACCACGAAACTCGCCAACGAGTTCCGCGACGAAGATCTGGACGGTCCCGTTGGCTTCGACAGCCGAGCCCAGCGAAAGCGCGAATTCGCCGCCGATATGGGCCTGCAGGCCCACGTCCTGCGCATGGCCGCTGAAGGCGCGGTGTCCGCCTACGAGGACATCACCGGCGAGACGTGGAAGCCCTATGAACGCGGCTCGATCGCAACGCCGACCGCCTCGCTGGATCAGAAGGCCGCCTCGCTTCAAATGTCAGCCTTCGACTGACGCCTCCCTTCCCAGCATGTCCAGGGCCGGCCACGCCGGCCCTTTTTGCTGTTTGAGCTCAGGCGCTGACCGCAGCCCGTCCCGGAGCGCGGTCTAGCCTCGCCCGGACAGCAGAAGCGCAACGGCACGCCGTCCTCCACTGGCGTTCCGGCCCGCCTCCCAGCATGGCACCCGTGGTCCAGGTCCAAGCGGGTGCGCAGCAGCCGGCCTCGTCTTTTTCGACCGCCGTGACGAACCGCGATCGGCGCGGTGTCGAAGAGGAAGGAAAAGACGATGAAAAAGCCAATGAAACCGTCTGGCCAGACCGGCGCAGCACGCCCGGACGTTTACACGCGGATCACCGACATCATGGTCGCTCAGATGGAGCAGGGCGTGCGCCCCTGGGTCCAGCCGTGGAGTGCCATACGCCTGGCAGGAAACGTGTCGCGGCCGCATCGCTTCAACGGCGAACCCTATTCGGGCATCAATGTCCTGCTCCTCTGGTCGGAGGCCACCAGCCGTGGCTTTGCCGCCAGCACATGGATGACATTTCGCCAGGCGCTGGAGCTTGGCGGCAATGTGCGCAAAGGCGAGACCGGCTCGATGGTCGTCTATGCCAACCGCATCAAGAAAACCGGAACCGACGCCAACGGTGACGACGTCGAGCAGGAGATCCCGTTCCTGAAGGCCTATACCGTCTTCAATATCGAACAGATCGAAGGGCTGCCTGCGCGTTACGGTGCATCGCCGAACACGCCGGCCTTCACACCCGTGGAACGGCTGGAGCATGCCGACGCCTTCTTTCTGGCAACGGGCGCAGTAATCCGTCATGGCGGCAACGCAGCCTTTTATGCCCCCGGACAGGATCTGATCCAGATGCCGCCCATTGAGGCGTTTCGTGATGTGGAGAGCTATTATGCGACCTTGGCGCATGAGGAAATCCACTGGGCGGGTGCCTCGCACCGGCTCAACCGCGATCTCTCAAGGTATGCAAAAGATCGCACGGAGCGTGCCCGCGAAGAACTGATCGCCGAACTTGGCAGTTGCTTCCTTTGTGCCGACCTCGGTATCGCGCCGGAGCTCGAGCCGCGGCCGGATCACGCGTCCTATTTGAAGTCCTGGTTATCGGTCCTTGCCAATGACAAGCGGGCGATCTTCCAGGCGGCAGCCCATGCGCAACGCGCCGTGAGCTTCTTGCATTCGTTGCAACCGGGAGCGGATGTGAAAGTCGCGGCCTAACGCTTATCTTGTCCCGCCCAAACCGGGATTGATGAAGATCAGGGACGCCGCCTTGGGCGGAGCATTCACCTATCGGGAACGGGGGCCACGACTAACGCACGTCGAACCTCGCGAGCATCTTGCGCAATTGCGCGTTCTGCTCGACGAGCTTCCTTGCCAGCTGACGCCGCAACGCATCGACCTCAGCGTCAAGGTCGGCCATTTCATCCGTGAGGGATCTCGGGCCGGCGGCGATGGCAGGAGCTTCATCTAAAGCTGTACCGATCCAGCCCAACGGCTCCGTGATCGACGCGACCCTCTTCCGCCGCGTGGACGCTGCCTTGGTCGTTGCCTTGGCAGCCTCCGTCCCCGGGTAAGCAGGCGATGTTCCCTCGGCCTGCCCCGTGGTAGCGAGGTTTGCGGGCTCGTCGTCACCGACTGCGACCGCAGGAGCGTCTTCAACTGATGCCGCTGTTCGGGCTTCAGTCGGATCGGTATCGGACTGGGGTCGGCTTGCCTCGACTTGCGTCTCGGAGCCGCGATCAGCGGCGCGGTCGAATGCCGTCGCATCGAGGCCAGGTTGTTCCTCCTCGGGCACAGGCTTGTATTCGAGGGCGATGCTCTTCGGTGCGACTGCTGAGCTCTCGTCATGACCATGTGTTTTCGGCTTACGCGACACCAGGTCAGCTACAAATCTCCATGGCTTTCTCATTGCATTCAACCTTCAAAGCATGGTGGCGGGACATCGCCGCGGTCATTCATTGTTACCAAGGCCGCATTGATCTTCGCCCAGTCTGACGAAAGATCGACGGCGCCGTCGTATGGAAATACGTGGCGCCGCTCAAAACGGAATTCAGGCCTTGCCAAGGCGCTTGCGCAGATCTTCATTTTCGGCGCGCAGCTTTTCGGAGAGCTCCTTGCGAAGCTGCTTATTCTCCTCCTCAAGCTTGATAAGGTCGGCGATATCGTCGATGACGTCAGCCGCGGTAGAGACCGGAGCGGAAGCAGCGGCTTTGGCTCGAGGCGCGCGAGTGGCGGCCGCCTTCGGCGCGGCAACTGCCTTTTCAGCCTTGACCGGAGCCGCCTTGGAGCCACGCTTCGCACGCGTCTTCTTGCCCGGCTTTTCGGCAGGTGCAGCGATGGCATCGACGGAGCTGGCTTCGGCGGCGGCTTTCGGCGTCCGTGGCTTGCGGGTCTTCTTTTCAGCGGCAGCTACGGCCGGCGCTTCGGTCGTGGCAGTGGTCTCAATCGTGGTTTCGTCAGCCATCAGTGTTCTCCTCTGTTAGGCGGGCCAAGCATTTGTTTCGTCGTCATTTAAAGTCAATGCGGAGAACTGCGTTTTCACGTGCATTCGGCGTTTGCGGCGCAGCCATGTACGAATTCCTTTGATTGCGCGACAAGGGACCGATCTATAGCCGCCTCGATGAGGCACGTCTGACCAAAGAGCGGCTGCGCCTCGATCGATTTCCCGCAACGGCCACAATCACTCTCTTACCCTTGTCGGCTGCGCTGCCTGGTGAGAACATACCTCGATCGGCTCTTCAGGCTCACGGTGAAAGCGAACCGGTTGCAGCAAACTACAGGCTTGCGCGAACCGCATAGATTACGTATTTTACGTAATTGGCTGGAGGTGCCTATGAAGCAGTTTTCGTTTTCCGATATGAACCGGGCCTCGGGTGAGATCCTGGAGGCAGCCTTGATCGAGCCGGTCGCGCTCACCAAGCGCGGCAAGGAAAAGCTCGTCATCCTGACGGCGGAACAGTATCGAAAGCTCGTCGGCGGCTCGCACACGGTGGCCTACGGACTCGACGATGCACCGGATGCCGTCCATGCGGAGCTGATGACCGGCCTCGACGCGTTGCTTGAGGACGATCATGTTTAATGCGGGCGACGTCGTCCGCTTCCATTACCTCTGGAAGCGACAGGCGGATGCCGGCGAGGAGAGTGGCCGCAAGGCTCGCCCGGTCTGCGTCGTTGTGCGGACACCAGCCGTCCCGGGCGCCGTTTTCCTGTTTGCCATTACTTCACAGGTCCCCTCCGAGGATCGCCTGTTTCTGTCGATCAGCCAGATGGAATGCCGCCGCGCCGGCCTCGATTTTCCGTGCTGGATCATTCTCGACGAATATAACCGTGTCGAGCTCGACAAGGCTTTCGACTTCGAAACGGGTAGGCCACTTGGCAGCTTCAGCCCGGCCTTCCTGAAAAAGATCGCCGGCATCGTCAAGCAAGCGGCGGCGAGCCGCAGGCTGGCGGCAGTGAACCGTTCCTAGCCAGTGGCGCCGTCGGGTCCTATGCCAACCGCACCGATCTCATCCGCGACGCCCTGAATTCCAGAGTGGCAAATTGGACCGAATCCGAGCCGGACGGGCCTTGGAGCGCTTCGATTGCAGGGATATTCCGGAAAACACCGTCCAGATCCGCGCCCGCCCTGACGGAGCCATTGTCTGACCCTTCCCCAAGCAACGGCTCGCCCACCGCGGTCTCGATGCGGCTTGTCTGACCAAAAACCGTCTCGCAAGCTCGGCTCGATCGTCTTCCCGCAACGGCCTGCTCGTTTTCTTCCCCTGGCCACGCCCACCCCACATGACGGGTCATGTGGGGACCCCGGATCTGCGGCCATTCCTCGCGACACAAGAAAGCCTCGGCCAAAGGCCGTCCTTCACTTCGTTGCGGCCCCAAGGGGTGCGGCCCGATCGTTTCCGGTCTCATCGACAGCCATCGAGACCGCGATGGGCGCGGCCCGAGCAACTGAAAAGGATCACCACAATGGCAACCATCGGCTCTTTCACCGCTTCCGAAAACGGCTTCTCCGGCACCATCAAGACCCTCAACCTCAACGTCAAGGCCAAGATCGTCCGCGTCGAACGCTCCTCCGACGACGCACCGGATTTCAGGGTTCTGGCGGGCAATGTTGAATTCGGCGCCGGCTGGCAGAAACAGGCCCGGGAGAGCGAGCGCGACTACATCTCGGTCAAGCTCGACGACCCGAGCTTCCCCGCCCCGATCTATGCAACGCTGACCGAAGTCCAGGGACAGGAAGGCCTGCAGCTAATCTGGTCGCGCAGCACGCGCCGCTGACGAACTGATAAAAGCCCCGCTCGCTCGGACCGGGGCTTTCGTCATGTCACTTGTTGAGCGCGTCCTTCAGTGCCTTGGCCGGCGTAAAGGCTAGCTTCTTGGCCGCGGCAACCTTGATTGTCGCGCCGGTCGCAGGATTGCGTGCTTCGCGCTCCGGCGTTTCCTTTACCTTGAACTTGCCGAAGCCTGGTAGGGAGGTTTCGTTGCCGGCCACCGCAGCTTCGGTAATAGAGGCGATCACCGCCTCGACGATGGCTTTCCCCTGCGCCTTTGTAAGGCTATGGTCGATCGCGATCTTGTCGGCGATTTCGTTGGTCGTGGTCATCTTCGTCTCCGCATCGTTTCAGATGCAGAATCCCTGCCATTACTGACCCGAGCTGTCATCGACACGCTGCGGCAAATGGCGCGGAAAGCCCGGGATCTCCACAGTTATTCAGATCACATGTGAGTAAACCGAAGTGCGGGCATCGAGCCCGCCTTCGATTTTGGGTGCGATACGGAGAGGAATATCTGCTCAGTCCCTCCGAGGGTGCCATGTGTGCATGACGGCCTCAAGGACGAGCGGTTCCCCCAATTTTTCCTCCGCTTCGGTTCCCTGCGCTTCGACAAAATCGGCACCCCCACTCGCCGCCGCTGGCGGTCGCGTTCCGCGATCCCTGACCCCGCCACGCCCCCATGACCGCGCGCGTCATCTTTCACAAACGTCAAGGAGATGACGACGATGCTTCTGGAGCAACAGATTGAAGAGCTTCGCCTCGAACTGCGCGAAGCAATCGACCCGGTGGAGCGCCGCGAGATCGAAACCGAACTGGAGCTGGCCAGCGCCGAGCTGGCTGTGATCACCGCAGAGCAAGAGGGCGAAATCGACGCCGAGCCACCCTTCTGAGGGCGGCTTTTGCCATCGCCTTGCCTGACGCGCCGGCCGCCGCCTCAGGCTCGAAGGTTCGGCACGCCGAATGCCGCCTGCGATCCTCAGGCAATCGTCTCTCGCGAGAGATGCGATCTGGGGCCGTAGCCGCGCCTCCGCTTCTGCCGAAGGAGTTTGAGGAAGAGCCCGACCGCTTCCTCCTCACTCTCAAAATGACGTACCAGTCTTTGGCCGCTGGCGCCGATGCGGCCCCACCGGCGGATCAGACATGCTTCGCCAAACAGGTCGGGCTCGATCGACATCGCATAATAGCGCGCCATGTTCTTCCTGGCGTCCGTGCGTTCGACATATAGCTGGTAGGGCTGCGCGATCATAACAGGCAGAATCAGACAAGGCAGACTCCGCGTCCAACGAGATATTTGAATCGGTCGGTGTTCATCGATTCACGCCGATGATGGATTGTCGGGTTGAGGCTGATTGGGCGAGCCGCCTGTGGCGGACGGTGCTATGAGCTGCGCTCACCGAACCGCTTGCGGGTTTCGTCCCATTCGGGTGACGCCCCTCTCGCGGCCGCCGCTCGGGCGGCGGATTATTCCAAGGCAATGGTCGAGCATCGGCAGCATGGCCGGCTGGACGCCGGGTACGGACACGGCGCCTGGGGCGCCGTGGTCTATCTCTCTCTGACGTCCCATTGTGCACCCGCCACTCCGGCGTCAAGGACTGCGCGGCCCCTCCAATTTTCAGCCACCGTCCCTTCGGGCCATTGCCAGAAAATCGGTTCCTCCGCTTGCCGCCTTTGGCGGCCGCGTTCCGCGATCCTTGACCCCTCGCGGCTACGGTGCGGCCTCCTTTCGTCAGAGACAGAAAGGAGACAATACGATGTCCGATGACTGGTACTACACTCATCAACTCGCGGCGCTTTCAGGATTCAAGCTCGTGGTCCTTGCGAACCGGATCGGCTGCGCCGACGAATTCTCGCGGATGCTGCACGACAGCTTGGCAGACGGCCTTGAACACGCAATCCGACGGACACGATCCATCCTGGCGCTGGAGCGCGAGCTCGCATGGAAACCGGATCCCGAAGGCTTCGCCGCGTTCCTGCTTCAAGGGGAACAAGAGTGCCTCGACAGATTCCGGATCATACTTCTCGACGAACTTGAAATTGACTACTTCACCTATGAGTACCGTATCAACAATGGCGATTGGCATTCAGCGCTGTCGGCGGACTGCGACGGCATCCAGATCTGCTATCCCTGCACCATCGACATGACCGAGGCAGAGCTGGGCGGGCTCGGTCCAATCATCCGCGATATCTCCCGCGAGACTGGCATCGGCATCAGCGCCGCCCGTGTCGTCTACGATTGATGCTCGGCGAGAGACGGCTTGGCCGTCTCTCGCGATCTTCCGTTCCCTTGACCGCTTGCCGGCATCGAGCCTGCGCGCGATCTTGAGGGGAGAGACTTGCCGCCTCTCCCCTCAAACACCCCTCTCCATGCGGTGCGGGTCGAGACCCGCCCGGCCTTTCGGGCCGGTAGGCGGACGCTGCCGCGACTTCCTCAAACAAGACGGAGGAGAGGATCACCGTGCGCTTCGCCCTCATGCTAGGGCATCCGCTCCCGGTGATCCTCTCCTCCTGCGGTGCGCTCGCCGTCTCATCGTTCGCATGCCATCGATGCCGGCTCCCTTCGGTCACGGACATCACGGCAGCTCACGACGACAGCTCGCTTCAGCATCTCTCACCAAATCGGCCCCGCCACCGCGCTGTTCCTCCGGCGCGGATCACAGGCTTGCGCCTGTGATCGCTGTTGCTTTGTCTGACGACTCGCAACAGCATGGCGCCTCGGGCACGGCGTCCGGGCCGATTTGGTGAGAGATGGCAGGATAGGCTATTGGTATACCAATAGCCGTTTCGCCCGAGGGGCGATTGTCGCTATGGCGAGCCGGCGACGGAGGCGTCGCCCATTTCCCGTCGATCCAGAGAAGAGACACCACCGCGAAGAGGCGTCGGGCCCACGGGCAAGTTGGGGCGGGTGACCGCTTGGGTCATCGACGGCCGGATGCGATCGGGAACAACATATTTTCGGCGAATAGGTGAATGCGCGAATGAGCGAACAGGCGAAATGCCGATCCGCCGATTCAGCAATTGGGTGGTTGGGTAGATCGGCAAGTCGGTGAACAGGGGTCTGAGCGCATCGGTCTTTGAGAGAATAAGGCGCTCGGTGAATCAGCACATGTGTGAACCGGCGAATAGGTGTTTGCGCAAATGGGCGAATAGGTGACACGCCGATCCGCCGAATGATCAATTAGGCGATTGGGTAAATCGGCGTATGAGCGAACGGGGGTTTACGCGTATCGGCGGATGAGTGAATGCGCGACTCAGCGAATAGGTGGCTGTGCGAATGAGCGAATAGGGAAATCGCCGATCTGCCGGATGGGCTTTTTAGGGGTAGTGTGCGGGAGGTTCTGCAAAAATCCGTTGAGGATCTGAGCGGCCATGGCAGGCTGGTGATGTCTAACGTCACCAACTCCGTAGGAGCCCCACCATGACCAGGAGTGAGAATAAACCATCGATAGCCGCCGTCAAAGATTTGATGCGTGCGACCGGGACGCGTTGCGCAGGATTGTGCAGGATCTGCTGCAAGAGATGCTGGAAGGCGAGATGACCGAGGCGCTCGGCGCCGCGAAGAGTGAACGGGCTGAGGCCCGGATCGGCTATCGGTCCGGGCATTACAATCGGACTCTGATCACGCGGGTCGGCAAGCTCGAACTGCGGGTGCCGCAGGACCGCGATGGGCGGTTTTCAACTGAGCTGTTTGAGCGCTATCAACGCTCCGAACAGACGCTGGTAGCGTCACTGGCAGAGATGTACGTTCAGGGCGTTTCGACCCGGAAGGTGAAGGCGATCACCGAAGAGCTATGCGGCCACAGCTTCTCCGCCTCGACCATATCGGCGATCAACAAGCGACTGGACGAGAGCTTGACGGCCTTTGCCCAACGTCGGCTGGACGAGCCGTTCGCCTAACTCATCATCGATGCGAAGTACGAAAAGGTCCGCCAGGCAGGTGTAGTTCGCTCGTGCGCCGTGCTCGTCGCGCTCGGGGTCGATTGGGAAGGGCGTCGTCAGATCCTTGCAGTCGAGCTTGCCAACCGAGAGAGCCACTCGTCGTGGAAGGAATTCCTGCTCGGCCTCAAACAGCGCGGACTGCACGGTGTCGAATACATCGTTGCCGATGACCATGCCGGCTTGCGCGCGGCCGTTCGCGAGGTTCTGCCCGACGCATGGTTCCAGCGCTGCTATGTCCACTTCCTTCGCAACGCACTCGATCACCTGCCGCGCAAAGCAGACGACGATTGCCTCCAGGAACTGCGTTGGATCTATGATCGCCGTGAATTGTCAGAGGCCAAGAGCGACCTCGCTGCTTGGCTGAGGAAATGGTCACCGCGATATCCCAAACTCGCGAGCTGGGCGGAGGAGGCCATCGAGGAGACTTTCACTTTCTACCGGCTACCGCGCCAGCACCACAAACACATGAAATCTACCAACATGCTCGAGCGCTTCAATGAGGAGATCAAACGCAGGACCATCGTGCTGCGCATCTTCCCCAACGAGGACAGTTGCCTCCGCCTCATCCGCTCGCTCGCCGTGGAGACCCACGAAAACTGGCTCGAGGCCAACCGCTATCTCAACATGAACGACTTGAAGGAGATGAAGAAAGCCGATCTACGTCAAGCAGCCTGACCAGCAGGCCAAGCCGCTATTTGCAGGACTTGCCGTACACGACCTTTTTAGGCAACTGGCATCGGGCGATGAAATGTACCCAGGTCCCGCCAGCGAACGCACCTTTCATGAGTTCTGAGGGCGGGTTTACTGCACGGCGCATTTCGGCAACGCGTCAGGGTTCGGACTTGTGAAACCTCTACCGGTTGCAAATAATTATACTGAAGTATAAGTATCACGCGACGCCGGTTTTCGCCCTCTGCTCGGCTGGTCCAGCTGCCAATCCTCCGTTTGATGAACGCAGGTTTTTCGATGACACACAGCCGATCTCTCCTGACCAAGGAATGGTACAAGGTCCCGCTTTGCGTCGACTGTCCGAGCTGCGGCGCGCAAACGCGATCTGCCGGCATCGTTGTGGGGCCGTCGAGCTTGATTGGAGATCCCGTCGACTCCGCCGAAAACGATATCCTGACGAGGACCCCGGCTTTACTGGACGGGTTTGCATTTGTCGAAACGCTGAGCGGTCGAACTCAAAATATCGAGCGCTTCGTCGTCAACCGCTTCCATAGCATATTCGCTTTCAGAAACGATTGCTTGATGCCGATTTGTGAGCATTGCACCGAGGGTCTCGCACCGCCGACGATCCGGTCTTCAGTGATGAATGGTTTCGTGCGTTTGGGGCAGAGGCGGCTGCTCGTGAATGAACGGGTGCTGATCTTCGCGTCGAACGCGGTCCTGACAGAGTTTCGCGGCGGCACATCGATCGAGGAAACCGATTTCCCGTATCCCGACTACGCGGTTGTGCTCGTCTGCGACACGGAGAGCCCAGGTGGCGATAGCGGTACACTCGAATTGTGGCATAGCATCGCGTGCAACGACTACGCCATTCTTGTCAGGGGGCATGACGGTCGCGAGGTACTTCGCGACGCCGTCAACGACGATTTGGCCAGTGTGGTGGCCACCGTCTCCGATCTTGGCTTGGTGCTGACACAGCTTCATCTCGCGCAGGCGTCGTCACCATATTGCGCGCTTGCCCGCGATCTCTTTCTCAAAGCGCTCGGCGATGCCGGGTATCAGCAGGAATATCAGGAGGCGGATCATGCAGATCTCTAGAGCACTATCGCGACTTCTCGCCATTCCGCTCGTTCTTTCGGGATGCGCGCAATTACCGCCACCAGCGCGGCCGTCGCCGGCACCACCATTTGCATATCTGAGCCTCACAGCCTGCCGAGACTATCGAAGCAATATCGTCGAGTGCCAGCTGGAATATGGCACGAAGTTTGGGCGGCATCGCCTTGGCCCGGTACAAGAGGTCGCGCTCGCCCTGGCGACCGATCGTGAGGACGTTCGGTATCAGGTATCGTCGTGCTCGCCCGCGCCGAGAGTCCAGCGGCAGTTGCCAAATTTCGTGTGCCGAATCTATGGCACTCAATCAGGAGCTGATGTCGGCTCTGTGTTGATCAAGGGTGGTACGGCGGTTCGCCTCGCGCGAATTCTTGGCGATCGGGAACAATTTGAATACCGGTGGACGCCTGACCCGTGGTCGCGCCTAAGGGATTGAAGTTTCTTGTGAATTTTTTGGCGCAGAAGGCGCAACTCTCCGAGAATTATACTCAAGTGCAATTTTTCGGTTGATTTCCAGGCCGGGATACAGTTCAAACTATTATACCGCAGTATAATTCATGAACTGGTTTGGCCATGTTTCTCAGTCCGCTTTCTCCCCTCCAGAGACCGCAAACCGAATGGTCGCGACACGTTTTTTGGCCAGCACTTACATCTGTTGTTATCCTGACGTCTTTCACCGCCAGTACCGGGAAGGGCGGTCAGTTTATCGTAGCCGCGCCACCGCCTCAGCGAGGCGACCGGCTGCGCTCTGTTGACAACTTCAAATCAGGCGTCGCTCCAACCCAGCCGAGTTTGGCTGCCGTGGGCGCGGCGACCAAGGTGAGCGTAGCCTCGCCGCCGGCAATCGATTGGACCAATTTCTCACAGCGGATCGGTGAACCCGACACTGCCGAAAAGATGACGCCCAGCCTGTCTCCACTGGGGACAAATGTGGTCGACACGATGGAAAGCAGCCTTGACGCGCGAGGCACGGCCTCGAGCGGAGCTGCCGGAGCCAAATCAGGCGTTTATTCGTCGATCGGCGTTTTTTCCGCTGATGATCAGCCGGTGATCGCGCCCGCCAACCAGGCAGGCGAGCCTCGCAAGAGCAGCGCGGCGGCCGGAGCGCGACCTGACCTCATTGCCCAAATGCCCCAGGAGTATACCGCGCTTGCCATAAAGATCGCCGTCGAAGAGGGCGTCGATCCGAACTGGGTGCTGTCGATCATGCGCGCCGAGAATGGCGATTTCGATCCCGAACTGGTCAGTGCCGCTGGCGCCATCGGCCTGATGCAGGTCATGCCGAAGATTGGGAAGGCTTTCGGCGCTGCCGACCTTACGGATCCCGAGCAGAATATCCGTGCCGGTACCCGCTTCCTGCGCCTCCTCATCGACAAATATCGCAATCCGGTTCTCGTCGCCTCCGCCTACAATGCCGGCGAACCCCGCGTCGACGCGCGTCATTCCTTGCCGCTGATTCAGGAGACGGCTGACTATGTGGCGCGGGCCGTTGGCTACTACACGGGTACATCGTCACCTTCATCAGCTTCAAGCACTGCCAACGCAGCTCCGTCCGCCCCGGCCCCTGGTCGTCCTACAGGTCGGGCTGATCGGGCTAGATCCCCAATGCTTGTCTTTTCCATTTTAGGCACGCCCGTGGCGGCGAGCCGCAGCCAAGAGGAGGCCGCCGCAATCCCATTCGGCGGCCCGGTAAAAATCGTCAAGGAAGAGGTGCTCCCATGAATCGTTCCGAATATGCAGTCCAGATCCTCGTCGTCTACGGGCGCGCGGTCTGGTACTCGCTGATGAGACAAAAGTGGATCGGCAATGCCGCAGTCATCGTCACCGCCAGCCTGATCCTCCTCATCAGTCAATTTGAGCCAGCCGCTGCGCAAAATCTCGATGCGTTGCAGAACGCCGCCGACCGGCTGGTACAATTCTTTACCGGGCCCTTCGGCCGCTCGGTCGGGGCGATCGCCTTCATCGGAATGTTTCTGGCGGCAGCCTTCGGATACTGGTCCTGGGGCGCGCTGCTTCGCGTCGGCGGAAGCCTTGCCGGCATGTTTGCCGCCGCCGAACTCGTCGACTTCCTGGCTGGCGGCGGATCCTGATCATGGCCGGGTCGACAAGCAATGCAGACGGTGGCGACGACTATATCGAGTGCCACCCCGTCATTCTCGCGCTCACCCGGCCGCCGACCGTGATGGGCATACCCTACACCTATTTTCTAGCGGAATGCTTTGTCTCGCTGATGGTGTTCATGATCTTGGGCTCGATCCTCTGGTTTCCGGTCTCCTTCGTCATCCTGCACACCATCCTCTATGTGCTCACAGTCAAGCTCGACCTCTGGTTCTTCGACATCGTCGGGAGGCTCAGCCTGTGCGGCATCAACCCGCTCGGCCGTCGGCTCGGCGGCGGCATCCGAACCTACGGAGTTTGACCCATGAGCACGATGGCGAGATCGCTGAAAGGAACCTTGTCGAAGGGATGGGAGATATTTGCCGACCGCAGTATCTCGACCCATGTTCCATTCTACGTGCCGATCGAAAACGGCATTATCCGGCTTAAGAACGATTGCCTGGTCTCGACCATAAAGTTGACCGGCTTCTCATTTGAGACAGCTGATATCGAGACGATCAACATGCTGCAGCGACAACGCAACTCGGCGTTTCGGGCAATTTCGTCCATCGGCAATTTCGCGCTCTACACCCATGTCATCAGGCGCAAGGTGGCGCCATCGCTACCGTCCGGGTTTTCCGACCCCTTCATGCGGCGCCTCGACGACGTCTATCAATCGAGCATCTCCAAGAACGAAATGTTCGTCAACGACACCTACGTGTCGCTGATCGTCCGGCCCTTGTTCAAGAAAGGATCGGCGCTGTCCCGGATCATGGGCGTCGGCGGCAATGTCGTACGCAGGGAGCAGTTTCGGGCGATGCGCGATAAATTGGTCGAGGCGACGCGCGCACTTGAGAAGTCTCTCGCTGTTTATGG
This sequence comes from Rhizobium hidalgonense, assembly GCF_002914525.1. Taxonomy (GTDB): domain Bacteria; phylum Pseudomonadota; class Alphaproteobacteria; order Rhizobiales; family Rhizobiaceae; genus Rhizobium; species Rhizobium hidalgonense. The sequence goes on from NZ_LODW01000043.1 coordinate 134,503, forward strand.
CCCCAAGGTTCTGCGCGATATGCAACGCGTCGAAGCCGATCTTGGGAACGGAAGGAAGATCTATCGCGACATCTCCGAAGACATGGTGGTCGAGGAGGGCATGCGGAAGATCTGGTTCTCGGAACAGTGTGAATTCTTCTACACGCTCCTGAACGGTGGGCGCGTCCGACCGATCCGGCTTGGCAATATCCCGATCGATCAAATGCTTCCCGCACGTCGAACGTCGATCGGCAACCGGGTCATCCATTTGCAGGGCGATACGCAGGACGATGATCGATATGCCGCGATGGTTTCGCTGAAGGAGTACCCGCCCGAAACCGGGGCCGGCATGCTCGACTATGTTCTCAAGCTTCCATTCGAGATCGTGCTGACCCAGTCGATGTCATTCATCGACGACATGGCGGCGCGCAGCCGGATCGAGAGGCTCGACCGGCAGATGTCGAAAGCCGACGAGGGTGGTTCTAGCGTCCAGGCCAATCTCGACATTGCCCGTGACGAACTGGCTCGCAAGCGTGTCGCCTTCACCGAGCACCATCTCACCGTCATGCCCGTCGCCAAGTCGACGGCCCAGCTGGACGACGCCGTGGCCCTCATCGGCAATGAATTGGGAGCGCTCGGCGCCTCCTACGTTCGCGAAGACCTGAATGCCGAGCCGGCCTATTGGGCGCAGCTTCCCGGCAACCAGGCGTACATTGCCCGACGAGCCTTGATCTCGACTCTTAACTGCGCGGGTTTAAGCAGCTTCCACGCCTATCCCTATGGCAAGCCGGACGGTAACCATTGGGGGCCGGCGATCACCATTTTCGAGACGACATCAGGCACACCCTTCTTCTTCAATTTCCATCAGGGTGATGTCGGGCACACCACCGTCTTTGGCCCGACCGGATCGGGCAAGACCGTGATCATGGCTTTTCTGATCCTGCAAGCCTACAGGGTCAGCCCGCGCCTGAAGACGATTGTCTTCGACAAGGACCGCGGCCTCGACATCATGGTACGCGCTGCAGGCGGCACATACATGGCGCTGGAGCCCGGAGAACCGTCCGGCTGGAATCCGCTCCTTCTCGATGACACCGAAGAGAACCGGGTTTTTCTATACGGCCTTCTGAGCTTTATGTTGAAGCCCTCGAAGGAAGGCGAGAACCTGACGCCGCAGGAAGAGGCGATTATTCGCAACGCGATAAAGTCGGTACTGAAGACGAAGGACAGATCCTATCGCCGTCTGTCGTCGCTACGTGCTCTTCTCGCCGGCAGCGAGAGAACCGAGGGGAGCCTGATCGCAAGGCTTGATAAATGGGTCGGTCACGGCCCCTATGCGTGGCTGTTCGACAATGCCGATGACAATCTCGACATTTCCAGGCCGATGATCGGCTTCGACATGACGTCGATCCTTGACGACCCCACGGTGCGCACAGCAGCGCTTCTGTACATGTTTCATCGGCTCGACGCGATCTATGACGGCAAGGCGCCGATCATCAACCTGATGGACGAAGCCTGGAAGCTGCTCGATGACGACGAGTTCAAGCGCACGATGAAAGACTATTTCAAGACCATCCGTAAACGGAACGGTCTTGTGATCTTTGGCACGCAGTCCGCCGACGACGTGGTTCAATCGAGCGTCAGCCGGACGATCATCGAGCAGACGTCGACCAACATTTTTTTCGCCAATCCGAAGGCCGACGAGAACTCCTACATGGAGCATTTCGGGCTTTCCAGGGCCGAATTTGACTGGGTCAAGAACGGCGACCCAAGTTCGCGCTTCATGCTGATCAAGCAAGCCAAGAGCAGCGTCATCGCGCGCGTCGACATGTCCCACATGCCGGAATTCATCAAGGTGCTTTCTGGGAGGGAAGAGACCGTGCGCGAAGTCGAGCTGCTGCTCGACGAATACGGTGACGATCCGAAAGGCTGGCTTTCGAAGTTCTGCAACTGGGAGGGAGGCGCGTCCGATGAAGACCGCAAGGCTTTCTGAGCTGGCGACCGTCAGCCTCCTGGCGCTCGCCGCTGTGACGACCCCGACTGCCTACGCGCAGGTGCCCGTCATCGACAACGCTCGTCTGAAGATCCAGCAGGAGACGTTGAACTGGTACAAAAATTATCAGGCGGACACTCAAGGGGTAAAGGGCGCCACGGGCGGAACGACCGACAGCGTGGCACCCGGGCAAGGCTCGGGCGCACCGGCCGATTGTTCGGCGGAAGGTATGGCAGGGAACACAGCGCCCGCCGCTCTATCGAAGCAGACCCCGAGCCAACAGGAGGTCGCTCGCATGGTCGCGGACGAGGCGCTGCGCCAGGGCGTCGACCCAAACTTTGCTATGGCAATTGCCAAACAGGAATCGCGCTTCCGGCAATCCGCGCGTTCCGCCGTTGGCGCCACCGGCGTCATGCAGTTGATGCCCGGAACCGCGGCAGGGCTTGGCGTCAATCCCTATGATACGCGCGACAACATTCGTGGCGGCGTCAAATACATCAAGCAACTGCAAGGAATGTTCGGCAATCGCTTTGACCTGATCGCCGCCGGCTATAATGCAGGGCCGTATCGCCAGTCGCTGCAGAATGGACAGATCCCAAAGATTCCCGAGACGCAGGACTACGTCAAAAAGGTTTCGGCCTATTACAGCCGCAACAAGGCGCAGAATGGCGACCGCACTCCCCCCGCTGGCTCCGAAGCCGAGCCGGAAACTGTCAGCGATAGCACCGGTTGCGGCGAGCAGTTGAAGAAGGCCGTCGATCGCAACACAGAGGCACAGATCGAGCGCGGCAACGTGTGGAACGCGTTTGTCGAAAAGTCGACGGAAGCGAACCAGCAATATTTGCAGCGTCTTCAGGCCGGGTTGCAGTCGTCATCGGCGAATCTGCGCGGCGCTGGCGGCGGCAATGCGAAGGACCAGGACGGTTCGCTTGTCATGGCGCAGATCCAATGCCCGACGACGATCGCCGATACCGGCAGCACCCGCTGCTTTGCCGTGCCGTCGACGGCGACGACCGAACAGATCCAGCGCTGGCTTGAGGACCTGCAGGAACAGGCGCGCGCCAACGGCGACGTCGCGACCTTCTCGGTTATGCAGGATCCAGCACTGGGTCTGGTGACGGTCGTCGACGCCAGACCGACAGCAAACTGAACGAAAAAGAGAGGTTAGGCACATGAAGGCATTCATTATCGCGGCGGGTCTTGGCATCATCGCCGCCTCGCACGCTCACTCGCAGGTGCCGGTCAAGGATGCAGAGAACATATCTCTGAGCGAGGAGATCAAGCGGCTATCGTCGCAGATCCAGCAGGACACGTCAGTCGTCAAGGACAATACGACGAAGACGCTGCAGGCGATTACCGGCGATCGTACCCAGGATGCCAGCCAGTTTGCCAAGCTTGCGACCGGCAATGGTTTCAGCATGGGGCAGGCGCCGGATTTCAACAGCATCTTGTCCGGCAACCAAGCTGTGTTCGGCGGTATCGGCGGCCAGTTCCAGAATACGGCCGCCAAGCTGATCAACGGCTTGAATCTGGTGAAGATGATCGCCGACACGGTCAAGGGGGGCGAGCTCTCCGGTGCCAACCAGGCTTACTCGCAAGGCATAAACGCCCTGACGACCATGACGGCGCTCACCGACGCGATGAACAGCGCCACCAAGGATAGACAGAACTCCTTCATGCAGGCGACACAGCAGGTGGGCACCGCGCAGGATCTGAAGGGAGCGCTGGAGCAGAACACCCAGATGGTGCTGCAGGGCAACCAGACCGCCAACGAGGCCGTCGGCTCGCTCAACAATCAGGTCATGCTGTTGAACCAACAATACAAGGCCGCGCTCGCGACGTCGTCTCAAAACCTGAAGACCTTCGCGACGCTCCCCGACAGCGTCATGCGTGATGACGGTGCCGGTCAGCAAGGCGTCTCCGTGCGGGATCAACTGAAGGCGTTCGAGGAGCAGTCACAGTGAGGCTGATTCTGGTGCTTTTCCTCGGCTGCGTGGCGCTTTCCGGCTGCGCCGGCAAACAGGAACAACTGGCGAAGTGCTCCGCCGACGAGAACCCGGTGCCGGCACTCGGCTTTGATAAGGAGCAAAAGCCTGGACCCGCTGAACGGGCAATGGCGGCAGCCGTCGTGAACGATTGCGGTCCCATGCGACCCGTCAATCAATTCTAGAAGCCACTTACAGGATGCGACATGGATCCGGTCAGCTACGCGATCAATTTCTATGGCGATGCCTTGCGTTACTTCGACAAGATCAACGAAGCGTCGCTGGAACGAGCCTGGGGTCTGTTTGCCGAAAACGGCAATCTCGTCTCTAGGATCCTGGCGATCTTCCTCATCCTGTACTTTCTCTGGGGCGCGCTCGGGTTCTCCAGCGTATCTTTACAGGACATGGCCGTTACAGCGTTCAAGCTCGCGTTAGCCTACGCCCTTATTATGTCCTGGGCCACGTTTTACGACAATATCGGCCAGTTCGTGCTGTCGACGCCACAGGATCTTGGCTCGGCGATTTCCTCGGCAATGGGTGGGCAATCAGCCGGATCGGATCTTGCCAGCCAGGTCGCCTCGATGGCGCGCAAAGTTTACGACTTTGCCATGCAGCTCTTCAATTCCTACGAATCTGGCTGGCTGCCGAATGTCACCGGCGCTGTCGTCGTCTTCATCGTCCTCGTCTTCGGCCTACTCCCGATGCTGCTGATCCTGACCGGCGTCACGCTCTTTGCCAAAATGATCACCGCGGTGATGTTAGCGATCGGGCCGATCGCCATCCTTTGCTATTTCTTCGGCATCACGCGCTTCGTCTTCGACGCCTGGGTAAGGGGCGTCGCCTACGGCATGTTCATGCTTCTGTTCACCTACATCATGGCCGGGCTGTCGTTCGGCTTTCTGATCGGAATGATGGACACCATCAACGGTGACATGGCGACCAAGGAGAACGCGCTCGCGATCGTGCTGGCCATGGTGCTGTACCTGGCGCTGATCTCCTACTTCATTTTCCAGGTCCCTGATTTTGCCCGCACCTTCGCTTACGGCGCTGCCATTTCCGGCGTGCCGGCCGGGGGCGGCGTCGACGCGGCATATGGATCGGCACGAAGGAGACTGTCGGCCAGCAATTCGAGAGCCGGGCAGGCCGCAGAGGTTGCTCTTGGCATGTTGGCGGGCCCCAGAGGCGCGGTAACCGCAGCGGCGCTCGCCGGCAGCAGTAGCTTGGCAGGTGCCGGCGCACTGGGCCGCATGCTGACCAACCGGCGCCGCAGCGGCGAGTGACGATCCGGCGACAGAGATGTTTCCACGATTTTGACGCCCACGAATTCGAGGTTTGAAACTTGGCATTGTTCAGAAACCAATTGAGGGCCGCCCCGGCCGATCATTTCCCCGGTCCGCTGGATATCTACGATCAGCATTTGTCTTGGGGAGAAAAGAACCGCTCGCTCAGGACCCTCATTGGTCTCATCCTGTTGGCCTTCGCCGTTGCCGGCTGGGTCGTCGCCGGCGTGCTTTCTTTTTCCGTGGCCCAGCTTTTCCCCCTTGTGCGCACCGAGGTCGTTCCTCTCATCGTCGATAAGAACACGGGATACATGGAAACCGTGACGTCGCTCGACAAAGATCGGTCGAGCGTCTCGGAAATGCAGGCCGTTCGGGCCTCCTTCGTTGGCAATTACGTCATACGGCGGGAGACCTACGATCCGCGCTATCTGTCGGATAATTTCGACATGATCGCGCTTTGGTCGGAGCCGAACTCGGAAGCTTTCAAGGACTACGAGGAGTGGATGAACCCTTCCAACCCACGAGGGCCTGTGAAAACCATGGGCGCGACCGGTGACATCCGTCCGGAGATCCTCTCGGTCAATCCGCTCAATGCCTCAACCATGGCCGTCCGGTTCGAGACACGTGAGCGCCAGCGTGGCGGTGACGTCGTCAATCGGTGGTCTGCAACGGTACGCTTTCGCCAGATCAATCTGCCGGCCAGCAACCGGGTTCGGCTCTACAATCCGCTCGGCTTTGTCGTTACCGAATATGTGAAGGTCCCAGAGACAATGCCTTCGGGGCTCGCCCCATGAAGAGATGCGCCGCCGCATTTTCCCTGGTTCTGCTGCTGAGCCCAGCAGTCGTTCATGGCGAGCTGCTGGCACGGCCGGGCCGGCTTGACCCGCGCGTCCGGTCACTTCCGTATTCCGCCGAGCAGGTATTTCTCGTCACCGGCACCTATGGGCTGGTCACGACCATTCTCTTCGGTACTGACGAGGAGATCACTCAGGTCGTCGCGGGCGACACCGTCTCCTGGCAGATCCTCACCTCGGCCGACAGGCGTTCGTTGACATTGAAGCCGATGGAGAAGGACGCGGCGACCAATCTGTCGGTTGTGACCACGAAGCGAACCTATTCCTTCGATCTGCGCGTCAACGACAGCAAGGCGATGCAGAACCAGACCTTCAAGCTGACATTCACCTATCCGGAAGATGCCGGCTTGAAAGGAACTGCCGAGCTCTGGAAGCAGGCTCAGGATGCCGAGCGTAATCCGAATATCAAGAACATTCGTCGCGACAAGGTCAATTACGACTATGGCTTCAAGGGCAACGATGCCGCCAAGCCCCGATGGGTCTTCGACGATGGGGTGAAGACCTTCATGAAGTTCACCGGCGACATCCCGGCGATTTTCATTGTCGACCCCAAGCGGCGCGAGAGCCTCGTGAACTACCGTCGGGAGGCGGACTATATCGTCATCGACAAGGTCTCGCGGCAGTGGTCCCTCCGGTACGGGACCGAGGAGGAGACGTGCCTGTTCAATCTCCGGACGTCTCCCGCCGACACTCCGGCGCCCATCGAAGGTGCAGTCGCTCCGAAGCGGATTGGAGCCGGAGCCGCCAACCAGCAATCCCAATCACGATAGGAGGTGCGCCATGTCAGATCCCAGCTACCACTCGATCGACAACGATACCGCCATCGGCGGGCAGGTCAGACGGTCTGGCATCGGCATGATGCGGCCGATCGCGGTCGTTGCGGCGATCGCGGGCGTAGGCGTGGTCCTGTATTTCCTCCTGGCGGGCGGAGAGAGGGAGCCGGCGGTCGACACGTCGCCGCGCGAAGAGTTTCGCCCCGCGCAGGTGCCGCGCAGTGAAGGCTTCAGGACGCCAGCGCCTCCACCGCTTCCAACGGTTGAAGTCCCAGAGGCTCCCCCGCCGCCACCTCCGCCACCGCCCGCACCTGTTGTTCCCGCCGCTGCTCCCGTAGCACCCCCGGCGGAAGTCGATTGCACGCGAGGCAAGAACCCTGACAACCCGCGCTGCATCGAACTCGCGCGGGAGGCAAAGCTTTTGGAGCGCGTACGTTCGTCGGCCATGGTCTTCGACCAATCAAACAGGACGACCGGTGCGGCCCAAGCGTCCGCCGATAGCGCGAGTGCCGGACCGTTCGGATCAGGGGTTGGATCGGGGGCGCAGCCGAGCGCGGCGACGGATGGCAATGCGGCCGATAGTGACCGCGCGTTCTTGAAGGCGATGGGTGGGCAAGGCGCCGAAGTCTCTGTCGCCTCCCAGAACCGTCGCACCGACGCCTGGATCCCCCAGGGCACGATGATCCGGGGAACGCTGGAGACAGCGATCAATTCCGATCTCGCCGGCATGGTCAAAGGGATTGTCCGCGAAGACGTCTATTCCTTTGACGGCCGTCGAATTCTTATTCCGGCCGATTCCTCGCTGATCGGCGACTACAAGTCCGGGGTCGAACGGGGGCAGGAGCGTATCCTGATCGTCTGGACCCGCATGATCCGCGGTGACGGTGTCTCGGTGCAGCTTGGCTCCTACGGCACAGACCGGCTTGGCCGCTCGGGCATGACGGGTGTCGTCGACCGGAAATATTGGGAACGGTTCGGACCGCCGGCTCTGATGACGCTGATCGGCGGCGCCACGCAATATATCGCCCAGCTTGGCCAGAAGCCCGACCGGAATATCACCATCATCAACGACAGTGGCAGCGTCACCAGCATCCCGCAGGACAACGGCGACACGTCACAGGATCGAGCCCGGCAAATCGCCGCAGAGACCATCGCTTCCGGCATTCAACAGCTTGGCACGGAAGCCTTCCAGGACAGCCGCAACATCCGGCCGACCATCCACATCCCGCAGGGCTCCGACATCAACGTCTTTGTCACACGCGACCTCGACTTCGCAGACCTTTATCCTGATCCGGTTCGTGAGCGGTTCGAGAGCTTGCGCAAGCAGAGATACGGCAAATGAACGCACGCCCTGCAATCTCCGCCGAACGGCATTTTCTGGCAGAGGCGCTGGAACCCATCCGGGCCTTTCTCGACGATCCTGCCGTTGTCGAGATTTCCTGCCAGCGCAGCAACGAGATCTGGCTCGAGAAGATCGGCCAGCTCAGCATGGTTAGCCAACAGGTCGACGGCCTGGACCAGGACGCAATCCGCCACATGGCGTCTCGCGCGGCGTCTTTTACCAAGCAGACCGTCAACGCTGAGAACCCGCTATTGTCGGCGACACTGACAGGCGGCGAGCGCGTGCAGTTCGTCCTTAGTCCGACGTCGGCGACGGGGCATGCATTCTCGATCCGCAAGCAGTTCATTCGTCGCTTCGACCTAGACGACTACGAGAAGGCCGGCGCGTTTCGCTTCACGAAGGTTACTGGCGATGACTATATCGATGACGTGGATATCGAGCTTTCAACGCTGCTCCGCGCCGGCAAGATTCGCGCTTTCCTGGAACTCGCAGCCGTCAATCACCGCAGTATGCTGATTTCCGGTGGGACGTCCACCGGCAAGACGACGTTTCTCAACACCATGCTGACTTCCATTCCAAACCAGGAACGCTTCATCCTGATGCAGGATACGGAGGAACTCGAACCGCGACAGGAAAATGTCGTGTCGCTGCTGGTCTCGAAGGGAGGCCAAGGAGAGGCGAGGGTCACCATGACTGATCTGCTGGCCACGGCGCTACGGCTCAGGCCGGACAGGATCTTCATGGGCGAGCTGCGCGGCGACGAGGCGTTTGATTTCCTGAACGCGATCAACACCGGCCATCCGGGATCGATGTCGACCATCCATGCGAACTCGCCGCACCATGCATTCAACCGCCTGTCGACGCTGGTGCTCAACAGCAATGTCCGCATGGAGCGCGACGATATCATTCGATATATCCGTTCGATCATCCCGATCGTGGTGCAGTTGAAGAAGAGCGATGCGGCCGGCGGCCGCGGCGTCAGCGAGATCTACTTTGCCGATGAGGTGGACAAAGATGGCAAGCGTATTCACGTCAGCGGAGACTGACCGCCCAAAATGGACCGTCCTGCAGCGTGCCTCGCTGATTACCTTGCCGGTCGCGCTGCTTTGCGCGGTCATGCTTTGGCTTATATTTTTCACGCTGATCTACGACGCCTATACCTCCTCCTTTGGGTCGGCCTCCTACTTCGACTATGTCGGGCAGGTGCGCTTCGTCGATGCTCTCCGCTATACCTGGTCGATCATTCACACTCGCAACACGGTCGGATTGTCGCTGCTGGCTTTCGCGCTTGCCGCGCCATTCCTGTTTCTCCTGCTGTGCCTCTGGATGCTGAAGGGAGGCAGGGCTCTCTCGCGCAAGATCCTCTACCTTTTGCATGTGCGCTCGATGTTCAGCCTGATCGCGCATACGGCTCTGGTCTTCGCGGCTGCCTATGCCGGCGTGATCGTCTATGGTGTGACCTTCTATCTCGTGGCCACCAAAGCCGGCGAACACGCCGAGATCGCCGGCTACTACGGCAATCATCTGGCCGCGATGTATCAGGCACCTTTCGGCGCGACCGACACGGCCGGGATCTATCAGAAGCCTTCCCGGCAGACGGTGCTAGCCGCGCTTGCCGGTCTTGCCGCCGCCGGCGCTCTGGTAGGATTTCCGATCGGCGCGGCCATCCAGCGTCGCCAGCGGATGATCATGGGCAGGGCGCGTCTGGCGACCTTGAAGGATGCGGCCGATTTTCGTCTACGCGACAAGCGCGGCATCGTCCTCGGTCTGAAACAAGGGCTTCTGCTGCGCAACGACGGCGACCAGCACGTCATGGTCATCGGCTCGCCGGGGCAAGGAAAATCGCGAGGCTTCGTCATCCCGACGATGATGAGTTTTGAAGGGTCGCAGATGGTCCTCGATATGAGCGGTGAGCTGTTCGAGGAAACGTCGGGATACCTGAAGGACAAAGGCTACGAGGTATTTCTTCTGGCGCCAGGCTCGAAATTCACCGACGGCTATAACCCGCTCGATCTGATCAGCACCGAGCCGAACCAGCGGATCACCGACCTGCAGAAGCTGACGCAGATGCTGCTGCCGGAACGCCTGCGGTCCGACTCGTCCGACTTCTGGGAGGAGAGCGCCCGGATCCTACTGACGGCGATGCTGGGGTTTGTGCTCGAATGCCCGGACTCGCGCAAGTCGCTCAGCGAACTTTACCGCATCCTCAATTCCATGTCCGACGAGCGCAAGGCGATCGTGCAATTGCTTGAAAACTACGAGGCGGTCCTTTCCGACCAGACCCGTATGCAACTGACCAAATTCGCCGGCCGCCACGAAAAGCTCGGGGAGGGGATTGCCGCCGAGATCGTCGCCAAACTCAACTTCTTGCAGAACCCGCTGGTCGAAGCGCTTACCTCGATCACGTCAATCCCGATCGACACAATCAGGACGCGAAAGATGGTGGTGTATATCCAGGCGGACTGGAACGCCATGCAGATCTACGAGCGGCTGATCTCGATGTTCATCCAGCAGATGGCCGACAAACTTGTCCAGATGGGCCCGTTGCGCAACGGCGAGCACGAGGTCCTGATGATGCTCGACGAGTTCGGCAACGGCGGCCGTATCGATACGGTTCTGACGCTCGCGCCGCTGATCCGCAAGAACGGCGTGCGTTTCGTGTTCATTCTCCAGGATGGTGCCCAGCTCGAACGCCTCTACCAACGCTCGGGCCAGAAGATCCTCATGGGGGCATCGACGATCAAGCTGTTCATGAACTTCCAGAACCAGGAGGACGCGACAGCGGTCTCCATGGCAGCCGGCAAGACGACGGAATGGGTCGAGCAATCTTCCTATTCCCACCGCCACGGACGCCGCCAAAGATCGATTTCGAAAGTGCCGGTCTCGGTCGACCTGCTTCCCGTCAACACGCTGATGATGATGAAGCCTGAGGAGGCAATCCTGCAGGTCACCGGCATGCCGCTGATGCGGATCATGAAACTCGATTCTGGCGGCGAGCGGATGTTCGCTAAAGTGCGCAAATTCGGCCCAGTGTCGCGGCCATGCATGGAGCCGGTCGAATCGACGATCGGCCATCGCGACCACGCAGCCGTCACACGGTCGTGGCAAGCCAACGACGAGCGCTTCATCGTCAAAGACGGTGTTCGCCATGTCTATATCTCCTCCCTCGATGAGCTTCGCGATCGGCTCGATCTGGATGAGGCGCGTGAGGTTGGGGTTGCCGACGATGATTCATCCGCAGCGGAGCAGAAGCAGCGACGGAAAGAACCTGCATCGGAGCCCTTGGGAAGGCGTCGACAGGACCGCGCGCCGAACCGGCATGGTCCCGACCGTGGCCCCGGCGTTGGTCTGAAAATCGACGAGCGGAGACTTGCGGATAATGTCTATTCGGGATCTCCGGCTCGCAACGGTCGTCGACGCCAAGGTGTCAACCAGTCTACGGATCATGCAGCCGCCCGCCCTGCGGAGGCAGGCATTCTCAAGCGGCAGGAGGTCGGGGAAGCGTTCGGAAGCGACTTGCGGACCTTGAACGATGCGATCTTCGAGCAGACCGACGAGCTCTCACTCGAACCAACCGACCTCAATTCGGACGTCGATCTCCTCATCGGGACCTTATCGAACCGCCTGACGCAGACGAGTTCACTGGATTACCTGCATCAGTTCGCGAGGGTGGCGCGCGATCCGTTGGGGGAGGAGGTCGAGCGACTCGATGAGCCGGGCGAATAGGCGCGTCTCCATCGCCAGCGATTCAAACCGGCGAGGCAAGCAAGAAGCGCCGCGTCACCTTTTTGAGGAGAGCAATATCATGGGCGAGATTAAACACTTTTTCGAAAGCAGATTTTCCAGATCCTCGGAGTATCCAGCAGATCGTCTCCGCGGCAAAGGCTGACGCAGGTTTCTGGTTGATGGTGAACGAGCGCGAGATGGAGAGGCGGACGCTTGCCGTTAACGCGCTCACCACTGTGAGAAGCGAGGTGGGCAGTCCCGCTGCGGAAAGACTGACGCCGTCGATCGCACTTCTCGCCGAGGAACTGGTCTCGCGCATGTTTGGAACGTGTTCAACCGGGACCCTAGCGAACATTCAAGAGGCCTTGCTCCAAGCAGCGGGTGCCGAACTGCGGGATGCTCAATTACAGAACGCGGGAGATAGCTCCAGTTCCGACGTCGACGACGGATAGCTACGACGCACGTCCACCGGCAGATAGGCTGGAAAGATTTCCGGCGTGTCGCACCTGATCGATGACCCACGACTGCAGACGCCGGGCAGTCTCAGCCGCGTTCGCCGCAGCCAGGTCGTTCGGAAAAATTCCAAAAAGGGGTCCGAGATACTTAGCTCGCGGCAACATCACCTCCTTCGCCTGACGATACTCGTCACTCTCCATTCCAAAGGCTTCGATGATAAGGTTTAAGGAATGGGTTGCTCCATAGCTGACGTTCAAGATGAAGTCTGGCCGGCATGGACCAATGGGTGTGTCAGAGGCGAAGAGTGGTTTGGTGATCTCGATACGAAGTTCTGGTGCGGCCTCAAATAGTGACTGTTGCAGCCAGAACAGGAGATGGGTTACGTCCCGCTCAAATCCCGATTCCACCGGAAACAGGGTGTCGCCATTGTAGACGGGCTGTGCATAGGCTTGGACCGCTCGGGCCGGCCCATCGTCATGGTCTCCAAAATCGACATTCAACAGTGTCAGGAATGGTCCGCGGCTGGTAGGATCGCCACGAAGGGGCTGGCGGACTTTTGCCAGGATATCGAGCTTGCGCGCCGAGGATGCCGGCATGATTGTCTGTGTCGAAACGCTTGTCGCAAACAGCGCCATGAAGCCGGTTCGACGTACAGTCTCGGGCCAGTCTGGGCGCGAGGTTGCGATCAACCGCTGCCAACGGCTGTCTGGATCACGGTAGTCGGCCGCCCATGTCGACATCAACGCGTTAAGCGTCCAGGTGCGCAGCACCCGAAACTCACGCGCTGCGGAGCGTAGCCTCGCAAGCTGATCTCCGAGGCTGAAATCCCGCTCATCCTGCAGGGGCGGAATGACATTGGTGCCGGCTTTATCTAGCACCCTCCAGAGGATTGATCCAAGCCGGGAGGGCCGATCGTTTCGCTCGACCGATCGGATCCGGTCTGAGGCGGAGACGTCAGCAAGTCGGCCGGGAATGGCTGGGAGCGCATCGATGTAGCTTCGTTCCGACTTGGGCAACGGGCGAAGTTGATAGCCGCGATCGAAGCGAGAGGGCGCGGCATCCTTGTCGACATGAAACGGGCAGGCATGTGCATGGTTTGGGCGCTCTTCATGCCGGTCGGGATCTTCGTCTTTCGGCAGCAGGCGCCGTAGGGTGTATGTGTGTTCCTGTTGAATCGGGGCAAGAAGGGGCTGGTATCGGCCGGGCAGGCAGTCGCATTCGATCCAACCGTCCATCAACCGAGAGCGCTTGATGACGGATAGGGCGATGGCCTCGTCTTCACTGGAAGCAGCGTTGCCATACCAGGCGCGCAACGCAACTGCCTCGCGTTCTTCCAGTGTGGCGAGACCGTGGGCAGGGCTATTGCGAACAACGATCCGCATGCCGACGTCTTAGTACCCTGATATCCAGAGTTGGTAGCCTGTATATCCGCAAGCCGCTGCAGCGCTAAAAGCTGCCAATCTCTCTGCCCACGCATGGACGCGGCTGTGTTTTACGAGCCGCGCGTCCTCGAGAACGGCCGACAAAAAAACGTACACTGGGATCACCATAACGTAACCAACTGTCAGGCTGTCGCCGATCGACAGGCGGGCCGTGATGAAAATCAGTCCGAGGATCAAAAGCGCGACGGCGAGACGCGTCAGGTCAAATCGATAGCTGGACGTCGTGAACGATACCATCCAAATCCTCCGATCAAGCATAACGAATAGACTTTAACTGCAGTATAATTATTCGGCAATGGAATTTTTGTTCACAAGTGCAAGCCATGTCGTCCGACATCATCGCGACGACGATCAAAGGGCGCAGTTCGAAGCCCCCTGCAATCCAGGACCGCTTGCTGCATTGTTGACTGACGGTGTAGAGAGGTAACGAGCTTGTGAACGTCCCAATGACAACGATGGGCAACAAAGAGTTATAGGCATGCTTATGTTGATCATCTGTCGCCGTCGGATCCGCAATGATTGATTTATTTTCGAACATGTTGACAAACAGGCGCCGCAGCGACGACTCTTTTCCAAGAGATGACGCGTCCTCTCCCGGCATGTCGCTTTCAACCGAACGCGGGATATTCGTGCAATGCCACGTGTGAAGGTCGATGCCGACATAGAACTGGACAAGTCGATCCTCACATCGCTGTCGTTTCAGGAAAGACTGGCCGTCGGTATTGCCCGTCTGAAGGCTAGGCGTCGCGTTACCAACAAGGATTTGGCCGAGCAGCTCGGCGTATCGGAAGCCTACATGTCGCAAGTCACACGCTGCATGCGTGACGTGAAACTTTCGACCCTCGACAAGATGCAGCGCGAGTGGAAAGTCGTTATCGAAGATCTGCTCAAGGTCACCGAAGACGATCTTACTCGCGTCGCAGCGTTGAGATCGCGGCGGGGAAAGAAAAAGAGGACAGCGGAGCCCGCTGCCTGACTCGGCTCTCCGGATCGATCGAAAACACGCGGCTAATGATTGAGGTTGAACCAGAACCGCTCCTTGACGCCCGTGTCGTTGGGTATGTCGAAGAAATAGGGGTCGGCGCGTCGCGGGCGCGGAGTGGCAATCCTTTGGACGCAGCCGGTGTCGTCGTTTCCAAAGCTGCGACGAATGGTTTGACCAGGCGACTTCGTCGCATCTGAACGCAGGTTCGGCGAGCGGCAGACATCGACTGTCTTGATGCACTGGTCCGGCTCACCTCGCCATCCATTGTCGCCCTGTAAGCTGTAGCCGACTGTCGTGCCGGCTGGGCATTCCTCGAAATCCTCGCGGCCTGGCTTGCCCGAATTGGCTTCGTGGCAGATAGGCCAATCAAATCCGGGTTTCTTCATGGCAGCAATCAGCCTCGTTATGGGCGGAACGCAATAGGGAACGCCATGCCATGAGGGATTCTGCGATGCCGCGCATAGGAGGACCTGACAACCCCATGACGCGTCGTCGGCCTTCGCATCAGGGCTCGATACGGTGAAGCTCCCAGCCGCCAACGCCGCGACCACGATTGAAAATCGTCTCATTACTTCGCCTCCATCTATTTCTTGAATTAGCGTCCAGGTGCCACCGATCCTTGAAGGAAAGGGCCGGCCGTCCTGACGAGGAAGGCCATTTCGGCAATGGCGACGACATTGTCCGACTTGCTCATCGGCAGTCTCAATATCCTTCAATTCCCAGGCGCTTCAGAATGATTGCGGGATCGGTTTGGCAGTCTTTTTTCCATTCCGGATGACGCGCGCAGGCGTAGGCGTACTGGCTAAGGTCTGCCGACGACAGGTCGGCAAGCCGGTTGCCAACAGCCTTCCATTGCTGCACGTCCGCCGGATCACATCCGGCGCCGGCGACACCGCAGTGATCGGGGTCTCGCTGTTCGATCTGGTTGGGCGAACCAGCATTTTGCGCGCTGGCTGCAACCGGAACAGAGGCAAGCAAGGCCATTGCTACGACAAGGGTTTCGAGAACACGTTTCATTCAGCCTCCAGGCAGATTCTTCAACTCAGCGCGTTGTTTGATTGACGGGGAGCGGCAACGGCAGTCCCGGTTCGGATTCCGGCAGCCTGCGGTCGGACGTGTCTGCCTTCGCCACCGAAGCATCGTATAGCCAGGGCGCAAGCAGGTCGGGTGACGACCAGACTCCGTACCCCAGACCCCTGGCTTTTCTTTCGATGTCGAAATAGGCAGGCACCTGAGGCTCGCCCGGGTAGTTGAACGCATAGCCGATGCCTTCGGCAATTGCTGTCGCTGCCAGATTGGTCTCTCCGACGAAGCAGTGGGCGACCAACACCTGCTTGGCGTCGCGTCCGATCGGCCCGCAGTTGACGTTTTGGCCAAGCGTCCGAAGGATCATCCATGCACGTGACACCTGACCGGCAGGCCATCCCACTCCAGCGCTCGTCGCGGTCTGCTCCAGTCGGGGCGCCTCGTAGCCGGCGAGACGGACGACCTGTCGGCTCTTGACGAATTCGAAAGTCGTTGCATCAACGACCTGAACCATGCCGTAGATCTGGCGCGGCACATCGGCTGGTCGACTTTGTGCAAGCGACGCCGCTGGTATCGCCATGAACAGCATCATCGAAACGGTCACAGCTTTCATCGTTGGGTCCTCGCCTGCTGCGTGAGGAACGCAACCGGATGCGGCATGTCAGGATACGCCCAAAGCCCGGCGCGTGCAGATCGCGCCGCCTCCTCAGCCGTCCTATATCCAGGGACGATCAAACGGCCCGCCCCGTCGACTGCGGCAAATCCCCATCCCTGAGCGATCATATAGGTTGCCAGATCGTAGCGGTGTTGGCCGGTGGTTGTCTGGCACGCCACGACCGCATTGTTCTGGTCGAGATCTTTGATGGTGGCGCAGACGGGTCGGGTGTCCCGGATCAATGCTTGCACCATGATGAGGTCGAGCTCGCCGCAGTCGCGCACGACGCCGGCAGACACCGTGATATTTGTCCCTCGGAGGCACGATTGCAGGCCGTAGAGGCGATACCGCCGGCCGCTGGAAATCCAGGTGTCACCGGTTTCGAATTGCGCCTCTGAAGGAAAGGGAAGGAATTTGGACTGATCGTCGTCGCGCGCGCCAGTGGCGGGCAACTCTTGTTCAGAGGCCTGAACTCGGACGACCGGTGCAGAGGCTATCGGCGTCATGTCGCCTTGTGCAAGCAGCGGCATGATGTTCATCGCTGCTGAGAGGCCGGACACTGTGATCGTGGAAATCAGCATGAGTGATCTCACCCGCATCAGTTCGTTGATAGATCGGCACGATAGTGAGCGCCGTAGGGATGTACGAAATAGGCGTTCGCCCAAATCCCCGCCTTGTCCCGCCGAGCCTGCTCCTCGGCTTTTGCGTATTCCGGAAAAACAGGACGTCCGGCACCATCACGGGCAGCAAACGCCAGTCCTCTGCTGATGAGCGTTTCCGAAAGCGATTGGACCCCGCCATCTCCGACAAAGAAGCACTCGGCATAGTGAACCGTGGGTGTTCCGGGCGCATTTCCGAAGACATGACAGGGAAATGCGTTGCCCGCACCTACCTCTGCCTCATTGAGAGTCGCTGTCATTCCCGCAAGCGAGACCATCGCGCATGTTGTCCGCAATCCAGTGAACTCTACTGCTGCTGTCGAAAGGCAGCCCTGAGCGCCGGCTAGTTTGACAATCGTCCCATCGAGCGCGACGAACCCAGTGCCGGTAAGGGCACTTTGAGGTCTGATGGTTTGCAGGTCGAGCCGCGTTGCAATCGAGGATGTATCGAGCGGCAGGATTGGCGCCGGTATCAGATCGCGCCCCTGCGCGTAGGCGTGTTGATAGTACTTGACGAAGTCCGCAGCGGTATCGGTATCGGCCGCAGCAGCCCGGGGCAGCGCGATGAGGATGTTGACGAGGGTGTGGGAGAGGAGGCGATCGAGCCGCCATGCGCCATTCTTCATGTCCGCATCCGCCTTGTTTCGACGTTTTCGATCATGCACGAAATTATACCGCAGTGCAAGTCTGGAAAATGCATGCGGATTGGAGTATGCCTTGTCCAGGCACTGAAAATCGCAAGCGGAGAAAAGCGGATGTCAGCGTTCAGGCAGTCACTTAAGGTCGTTGCCTTCCCGTTTCGGGCGGCGTGGTTCGTCGTTTTGAGCGCCAATTTTATCATAGTGTCGGCTGTGGGCCTGTTTTTTGCGTCGTTCGTCGCATACGGCGTCGCGCTGGTATTTTCATATGCGTTTCTTCCCACAGAATGGACGCAAGCGCTGTGGCAATGGGTAGCTGATCTCTACGCTCATTCGTCCTGGTTCAAAGCGGCCACGATCACATTCTTCGCGCTGGTGTTTTTACCAATCCTTCGCTTTTGGCCGGGGAGGGATCCGGTTGCGGATGCAACTCGTGAACGCGAAATGACACGGCTGAACGAGGATTTGATTGCCGCTCGGCGGCAGGAAGAGCTACGAGCCAAACTTCGGGCATGACGAGGGCGGGTTCGTCCACAGCGTGGCGGAGATGTCCGCAATCTTTTGCCGCCACCATCGAACTCCCTTCCTCCCAACAGATGCAAGATGGTGAAGAATTCCATGGCAGTGAAACCACTTTCCCTCGCAATCTCGACGTTCAAAGGCGGTGCCGGCAAATCAACCCTGAACGTCAATCTCGCAGCCGAGTTCGCGCAGCAGGGACATCGAACGCTCCTGATCGATTGCGACGAGCAGGAGTCGTCAACGCGCTGGTACAATGTCTCGATGAAGCGCGGGCTGCTCCCGACAGACGGCACGTTGCTGCATCTGCGCGTCGCACCTGGCGACAGGTTTCGCGACCGCCTGGCCAACGCACCTGAAGCGGATATCCGTATCTATGACGTCGGCGGCTACGTGCATCAACGGGCTATCGAGGTTTATCACGAGTGCGATGCGGTCCTCATTCCGATCATCCCGGAGCCGACCGCTGCGACGTCAGCAATCAAGGTGGCGACGATCCTGAAGGAAATATCCAAAAAGCGCGCTGCAGGGCCGATCCCCTATGCGGCCATCTGGAATTACATCGACATGATCGCGCTCAAGCACAACAGGTCACTTCCCGAGGTTCATGCGATCCTGACGAGCGGCCGGATTCCGATGGTGGAGACGGTAATCCGGAAGAGCAATCATTTCAGCGATGTCGGAGCTGGTTTCGGCTCGCTCTATTCCAAACTGGCAAGTATCGAGAACAATTCCTCGCTGACCCGATCGGCAAAGCGGCGGGCATCCGAGAGCGTGCTCGATGCGATTGATCTCGTGAAGAAGATCAACAACGAATTCATCGGCCTGCTGCAGGCGGAAGCGGCCTAACGTATGTCGAGGGAACGGACGCCGGCCGGCAATATTCTTGCCCTTGCACGGTCCAGGGAGGACCAGGCGAAGGAGGTGGAAGAGAGTGCCACGTCTTACATGCCGACGGATATCGACCTTGAGACGCTGATGCCAGATGAGGCTCTGGAAGCAGAAGCCGAGAGCCGCGAGCCTCAGGCGCGGCGGCAACCAGCCAAGACCCGAAATCCCAGTCCACTGCCACCGCAAGCGATCGCCACGGACGCTGAAACAAAGCGCAAGCGTATCTCGCTCTATCTCGACGACGACGTACTGACCAAGATATTCCGCGTGTCGCTGGAGCGGCATGAACAGCTCTCTTCTGCGACGCACCGGCTGATTTTAGAGGCGCTGAAGGCGAGGGGGCTGTAACCAGATGCGTGAGTCCGCCGTGATGTTCCGCCTCCCCGTTCACATTCTGAGCAATCTCGAGGCCGTGTCTCGGAGGCTCGATGTCTCTGTGAACATTGTCGCCAAGCTCATCGTCACCAGAGAGGTCATGCACATCCCTGCGATGCTCGAAGAACATGACCGTCAGTTGGCAAACATCCACCAGTTCCTGCGAGAACTTGCTTTTCGAAACGAGGAGTTCCTTTCCGAAGGAGACGTTCTTGCTGCAAGCGCGAAAGCGATTGCGCAGCAGCTCGAGAACGTCATGGGTGCGCTCGATGCTATCAGAGACGCAGCCTACGTCCGGCCCTCTACCTTTATCGCCGATTTGATCAGGAACCATGATGACCGACATGTCCAAAAGTCGCTTCGCATCTAGGTCCCAGGGCCGCCGACTGCCGGGCTACTTCGAGCTTATAGAAGACGAACTCCGGCGACGAGGCGGCGGTGGAGGCGGCGCCGCAAAACGACCATCGTCGGCCAAGGCGGTTCCGCGCGCCGGCAAACATCCCGGCGCTGCCTCGGCTTTCAGTCGTGCTTCCGGCAACAATGCGGTTGTCGTCAAAGTCCTGTCGTATGGGGCGGGCGCGGCTTCAGCGCGCAACGTGCTTGCCTATCAGAGCAAGGAAGAGAAAGCGCACGACCAGGATGGCCGCGAGGTTACCGATCTGCGAGACGCTGTGCGGTCCTGGGAGCGAGAGTTCGGCAACCGGAAAGGCAGTCAGGATATTCTTCGCCTGACCTATGAACTGGAGAATGCCAACCGCGACGATATCGCTCGTGGTCTTGCTTCTCTCGCGGAAGATGGTTTCCGTCAGTCCGGCGACACAGATCGGACCTACGCGTTCAGCGTCAGCGAAGGCGTGAAGGGAGGAACCCGTCTGCAGTTTGCCCTGGTCATCGCTCACGAGAAGAAAGACAGGTCGGATCGAAGCAGCGCGAACCGGGTTCCTGCGGAAATAGGGGATGTGCGTGCGATCGACGATCGATTGGACAGGGCTCTGCGGGACACTGGAACTACTCCGGTTTCGCGCTACCCGGCGGAGTTTTCCTCTGGACCCAAAGGCCTGACGGCAACCCTGCATGCCATGCAGCGGGCAGGGGCGGAGGTCACGCTTTCTACAAAAGCACGCATCGAGGAGCGGCCTGGCAGGAGCGGCCGGTATGAACTCGGCGAGGTGCGGCGCGAAGTCACGACCAGGGACCACAAGGTATTGACCGCGGAGGGCAGGACGGTTGGGGTTCTCATGCAGACCCGGCAATCCCGGGATTTCATGCACCTTTTGCTCTCAGGACCAGCCAATGTAGATCGCGGCCAGTTCATCCTCGCTGGCCGAGATTTCCTGCGGGAGCAATTCGCGGGGCATCGTTATGCCTATGCTGTCCACAATCGTCACGACCCCGATAAGCACCCGCACCTGCATGTGATTGTCGCGCTACGCGATTCGAACGGGAAGACGCTCAACCCCAACATCCGTGACTTCACCGAGTGGCGTGTCCGCTTTGCCGAAAAGGCGCGAGACCGGGGTATCCCGATCGATCGTCAGAAGCGCATCGAACGCGCGGGGCCGCCGCCGGTGAAGCGATGGGAATGGGAGATGTTCCGGCGGATGGGCGCAACGGCTCCGGGCAACGTCGTTGATAAAGTCATGGCGAGGGTGCGTGACACTCCGACCGCACCGAAGCGCCAGGATGCTCGCATCCGGCTCGAACAGAGTCGGCGGTCCGTCGGACGTGTCATCGAGATGCTGGAGAAAATCGCAAAAGATCGATCGGCCCCCAGCACCGCACGCGATCTTGGTCACGATCTGTCCGTGGGACTTCGTCGGGAATACCAACGGCTCGAAACAGCGGTACAAGAAGGCCGCGATCCCATACGAGAGAAAGGCGAAGAGCACATGCTACGATCCACTCCCATTAGTGCCGCGCAGGCAAGGGCGGCGAAAGAAACACTGGCGAACACAGCTTTGAGCGTTGCTGCCAAGATCGCCAATCCGTCTGATCGGTTGATCTTCGAGCAAGCGACAAAGATCATCGGCAAGGTGGTTGGGCTGCAGCTCGATTCCCGCGTCGCGAAAAATCGGGATCGTGCGGAGGCTGGCAAGGATAAGCGCGCTTCGGATAGCCTGGAGACGAAGTCGTCGACCGGACGCGACCATGTTGCGGAGCAGGGCGTCGTCAACAAGAGTTCGAGCAACCGTGCTGTCGATCAGTCGCGCATAGCTCGTTCGAATGCCGAGCATGATAGCTCTGAAAAGCGGCCGGACCGCCAGAGAAACCAACAGCGCGATCGCGAGATACCGAAATCGATCAAGCTGCGCCCGCCGCAGGAAAAGGATCGGGACCGCGGTCGGTAACCGAAAAAGGCGAGCTGCATGAACGAGAAAGGCTTCACCAGCCTTCATCTCGACTACGGGGCCCGCTTACTCTAGATCCAAGGCATGCTTGATCATCATCTTAAGCCAACCGACTGTCGCCCGCCGGCTTGTGTTGGAGGGCGCGCGAGCGCTTAATCCTGGATAAAAAATTTCCTTGAGACCCGGCGTCTCTGGGCTGACTCGGGGTGCCTCTGCTTTCCGCACCAATACCGTCCTGTTGAGATCGGCTTCGTACCATCCCGTCAGTTCCGTTATCAGATCGACTTCAGATCTGCTGTGCGAAGGCTGGCGCTGTCGTAGGTCCGATGTACAGGCTGCGTCTATCCAGAAGTCGGGCAGGGCGCCTGATACCTTCAGAAGATCGTCGAGCAGCCGTGTCAGTGTCGCGCTATCGATACGGACACGCGTGTCGAATGGCGGAGCTAGATGACGGGAAATAAACCCGAAACGAACATCGAGGTCACGCATGTCCTGAAGCATTGCCACGAAATCAGCATCGATATCGTCGAGTGTCTGGTCTTCGAACTGCGGCTTCTGCCTCAGGAGGATGTCGTCACGCTCAAAAATGACTAAGCCGGTTGAACCCACTTGCCTGCGGATGCAATGCACGTCGAATACGTCAGAATCCATAGCTGCTCTCAAAGCTGAAATAGCTTCCCCTGTGCGCTGTCGATTGCGATCTGTGTCCGTTCAAAATAAGCGCTAAGGCGCTGCTTTCACTCGAGCGGCGCCTTGCTGAAAACTGACATTTGGTAACTACGGTGCTTATCGCAGATTGCGTGATGGAATGAGAATCCTAGCGAAACCAAACGAAATGTCGGGCGCAGGGTATTGATTCAGAACAGAAAGTTTTTTATGGACGCGTGAGCGAAAAGAGCGGGAGGCCCGCTCTGCTTGTAGGCCATCAGCAAGATTCCTTGCGGTCCTCGTACTTTAGCCTCGTCGCGACAGAAAACGCTTTAGGCTCCAACCTGCGAGCAAAATGTACGGGGGCATCGCGAGGGAATAATGACCGCAGTTCAGCTCCAGGACGTTTGGCCTCGCCCCGACTTCGTGTAGTTTTTCGATGAAGTGTTTCGATAGCTTGGGTAACACCACCTTGTCTCTGGTCGCGATCACCGCGTGAAGAGCAAGATCGGGTCGCGCGAGTTTATGCGCGTAGTTCTCCAAATCCAGCGGACCCCACGCCCTACGAAGATCGGTGATCTCGATCGCACGCTCCAGGCCATCACGTATCGTCCGGGTCGCACGGCCTGTCCAAACCATGTCAGCGAGGCTACCCGCCGTCAAAAACAAGGACGCCTTTGTGACAGTCGGTTCATGTGCCGCGATCAATCCCGCAACCCAGGAGCCAAGGCTCATGCCGAGAACCGAGATCTCTCGATAGCCTTCGCTTTTTAGCCAGCGGATGAGTTTTCGCCCGTCCCATACGGCCTGCCTTACAGACTGGATCGTTCGGCCGAGATTCGCGCTGAGCATGTCATCGGCATAGAGCGAGCCAGGACGGCTTCGCTCGAAGTGATAGGGCATAGCGATCTCGACGGTCGTAATCCCCCGCCGCCAAAAGAACTTGGCGATCTGATGATTTCGACGGCTGGCGTTCCAGTGATGGAAGATCACCAATGCCTGATTGCGCGAGCCGCTTTCGGTTACCTTCGCCCAAACAAAGTTATTCTCTTCGACGTCCGTTAAAATGTCCGAAGGATATTTCAACCACCCATCTTGTATCTCAAAGCGATCAACGCTCTCGCTCGGTTCGTCATAAAAGCTTGAATCAGCCAGAGCCTGGTCGGCAAGGGCACAAAACTCCTCGATAGTTCCTACCCTCTTCTCACCCGGGAACGCGAGGCAGCTGTCAAGAACGATAGTTGTCGCTTTCTTCGCTTCCTCGCCACGCCGCGCCCGCTGCTCGTCCCAATGATCAAGCCATTTATGATACACTCTGATTGCCTTCCAATTCAGCATTTCGCCGTTGGCCGAACTCTGGATCAAAGAGGCCGTATAAGGCGAGTAGAACACTAACGCCGAGGAAGATCGAAAAGCCGGCAAAGGCATCGATCAACAGATAGCTGGCAAAGAGGAGGCCTACGACCGCTGCCATCTTCCACAAAATCACACGAAACCTCTTTCCTAGACCCAAACGAAGAAAACCGTATACAAAAACGACACAGGTTGAAATGGCGACAAGCAGGCTGCTGTAATGTGTCGGCATTCGATAGCCCAAGCTTTCGCTACCATCGGGGTGGCCATCGAGGACCGAAGACATATCGTGGATCAGCCAGGTCACGACGTCTTCTCCATTCGAGCTCAAGTATGCGCTTTGGATCTTCATGCACACGGCGACAAGAACACCAAGGACGGTGCAGCGGAAAATTCCCCGCATGATCCTAAGGCGAATCTCCGCTCGTTCGCGCCGATGCGCTACGTCTGGCTGCGCCTTTGCGTCTCCTTCGATTTTCCAAAGATCGTGGACAATCGTATGAAGCAAAATCAGGCCCGCGAAAAAGAGATAAAAGCAAATGCTCATGTAAAGGTAGGAAAACGCGGTGAACACGATTTCCACTGGCACCGATATGAGATCAGGCTGCACAATCGCTATCGTGCCCCAGCTGATGGCGTAATCGCCACTACCCTCCAGCAGAGGGACGAGACACACGCCGATCCATTGAAGAAGGCCAGCTACTAAGATACAGATCAGAAAAACAGCCCAATAGGAATACGAATAAGAGCGAACATTGCTCGCCCAGGCTTTGGTGCTTTCTGAGCTATCGGCGTATGCTACCAGGCGTAAGCGTGCATCCTGTTTCCAAAAGGCCAGCAGCTCAATCACGACTACGAAAAATAGCGGCAGGAGTACCATGAAGAGAAGGGTCCAGTTCGGTGCCCATAGGAAACCAACTTCCTTAACGACGCCGTCCGGCCGCCCATAGGTGATGCTGGCGATCCCGACGATGTACGACAAAAACCCGAGGGCGGAAGCACCGGCGAATATCGATGCCGGAAGGTTCAAAGGGGATCCATGACTGAAAAGCGCTTCCGATCTTTCCGCTAAGCTGAAGCGTTGTCTTTCTCGGGAAACGTCACTGTCTTGTGCGAGCCCGCCTGCAGGATGGGTCTCACCATCAGCGGACACAGACGGCGGCGTCTCTGGAGCGACCGATGCCGTGCGTCTTGCCGATTTCTTCAAATCTCGCCTTTTGGAGGTAAGGCGCGATTGCGCCGCGCTGAGCTCCGTGAGCCATTCGCTCGTTGCTTCGGGATCATCGCAGCCATAGATCCGTGCCAGCCAACGAATGTTGGAAGGGCTGATCCCCTTGTCGTTTTCTTGAAACCAGAGCTGAACTGTTCGCAAATCGACGCCGAGCCGGTTGGAGTCGATCTGTGATATCGCCTCAGCCAACAATTCTGGCGTCCATGGGCCTTGCGGAAACCCGTCCCGACCCAGGGGCCGGCCCGCGCCGGCGGCGGCTAGTTGCTTGAACAGTTCTTTGAAATCGCGCCCGTCCTTCGGAGGGGGGACAAAAATCTTCCCGTTTTTTTCCAATGGCTCAAATGCTCAAACTTGGTTCGTCTCATTGACGCGAGAGGTCACATTGCACCGCGATTTGGGGCACAGCTAATCTACCTGGAGTATATTTGCCTCCTTCCGATTGGTAAAGAAATAAAGCTTCCCGCAGGAGGAGAAGCCGTAAGATTTACGTGGATGTTCAATGGGTAGTAGTTTTCAAATGTCACAACGCATGCGATTCGCCCGCAGGGGAGGGAACAGGCTATCGTTGCAAAATACGATCCAAGGTTGCGAAAATCGCGTAATCTAATTTATGGAACCGAAAAAATCTGACGGCAAGTACCTGCAAACCGGAGTGAAGGGCAGGGAGCCTTGCACGAAGCATCGGCGTGACGCCCCGACCCTAGGCCCCGGACCATCTGGATTGACCCCCGAAAGCTGGACATCGACCTTCGGGGGTCAGTTCACATCATCGGGCCTTTTGCTGGACTTATCTGTCCCGGCGGGTGGGACCCGACCACAGCAGGGCGAGGTGAGCCCCGTGGCCGCTTCCCCTCGCGCTCCCCTCCCACCCCAAAGGTTCGAGAGTTGGTATCCGCGAGATGCCGATACCGTGTTCGCCGGAAGTGAGGGGTAACTTCTACCATGTATGGATTTTTTGACGACAGACTCAGGTCCTGTGGCGATTTCCCGCCGCTTGGCAATTTCGTCATTGCTGGCGCGCATCTGCACGAGCGTGCCAAATGCGGCTATGACGGCAGGCTTCGCCAGCTTAATCGATCAGCGAAGCCGATTGATAATTGTCGTTGGGCTGCGGCCTCCATATCATGATCGCACAGCCTAGTGCCGTGTCGGATTCTTCACACATATGTCCAATACCTGACGTAGTTCTATGCTTTGAAAGTCAGATAGGGCCTCCGGCGTTGACGCCGAAGATGGCCCCTGGGAATTCGGGTGACAACGTTGCGAGAGTTGTGATCGCGTTGCTGGCAACCTGGCTTTTTAGCTTTTTAGAATTGATGGTTAGGCTAAAAGTTCTCTTGGAAGCCAGCTTTGTGGCTGCCTCTTCATGGCGTTGAATAGGATGTCTCGACCAAAGTGGGATTTCCGGCTACCTTGATGATCAGGCACTCGCGCTGTGAGGATTAGTTTTAACTGCGCCACCGACCTGTTCGGGCGATTTCTTGGTGTAAGCAGGCCCTGAGGGGTATATCGGTCACGTGTGTCCCCTTTGCCTTAGCGCCGGCCATCTGACCGCTTCGCCTGATGTACACATGGCACGCAGGAACACAGAAAGCTTTCGCGAACACCGCAACACTTGCCTTGCGGCGCGCATGGATTCCTTTCGAAGGAAATAGAGTACGGATCGTGTCCCAGTACGTGGTGTAGGTGGCGGGAGGTAGCAAAGCCGAGTGCCCGCGCGCTTCTCGTTGCGCTGTAGCGGGTGATCGGCTTTGCGGGCGGCCATCGGTGTTTTCCGCTAGGGTCGGGTGTTTAAGACCAACCTGACGGAAAGACCACCAATGACCAATGACCAATGACATGATGACGTGCGCTCCCTCGTTGAGAAGAGCGCGGATGCAGATTATTGCGTGAGATGATTGGCTTTGCCGCCGAGCGGCGGATGGAGCTGGAAGTAGGCTCGGCCACGGGTGCAGAGGTCGAGCTTCGCATCCCGAAGCTGCGCAAAGGCAGCTACTTTCCGAGCTTCCTTGAACCGCGCCGCATGGGGCATGTGCCCAGATGATTTCGCCAGCCGCCATAGCTTCCTTGATCAGGGGGATGGCCGAGCCGCCGCAGAGCCGTTGAAACAGAGGCCCCCGAAGGAGCCCCTGCATCTCGTTGCAGGTCTTGCGCGATTGGAATTTTTGGCGGCCGCAGGGGAGCTATCGAAGATTCGGCCAATCCGATGCTCGAGGATTACTCGGCAGCCTCTTGAAAGGTCGACATGAGCCTATTCGAAAGAGAGACGAAATTCCATTGTTGAGCAGGCGAACCGTTAAACTGGAATAGCCAGATCCGATTGCCGGTACTCGTTCCACGAGCGTCGTTGTCAATGCACAGCCGGTTGTCGCCGTTGCTAAGGATGAAGCCTGGTTTCTTGAGCAACTCCCATCGCTGCTTCTCGTCGGTGGGGTTGTAAACCTTGAGCGAGAGCTGAGCTTGTGGATCAAGGCGATCGGATCCAATCGCCAGATTGCCAGCGCTCGAGTTCAACGTGATGGCGCCACTATCTGAGTTCAGATCCCAGAGAGCGTGGCGATAAACCGTCGAGTCTTTTTTGCGGAGTACAACCTTAGCGCCCTCCTTCTGGTCGTCAACCCCGAGCACGAAGTCTGGATTCTGTTTAAACTCGATTACGTACTGTCCCATTTCTTGCCTCCTGTTGATTTGTTGGCTTCGTGAAGGCAGGTCTCCGCCCGACGGTGTGACACAATCGGGTGTGTGAGCCTTCACCGTGGTCTGAGCAAGGTATGTGCCAAATCGTACTATGATCGTGTCCCGGGAGGTGGTGTAGGTCGCGGCTGATGGCCGTGCTTTCCCGACATGGGTCGGAAGGGGATATCAGCGTGCCACAGCGGGCAGGCTGATTTGGGGATCATCGCTCATTTGGGCCATGGTCTCAAGCGTCATATACCTGGCGCGTTGAACGGCCCATTCATCATTCTGTTCGAGCAGCAATGCACCGACGAGACGGACGATGGCTTCGTCGTTCGGAAAGATGCCGACGACCTCGGTGCGTCGCTTGATTTCGCCGTTGAGACGCTCAATTGGATTCATCGAGTGCAGCTTTGCCCGGTGCTCTTTCGGGAAGGCCATGTAGGCGAGCACGTCCTCTTCAGCGTCGTCCATGATGGTGGCAAGCTTCGGCACTTTCGGTCTGATTTGATCGGCGACACTGCGCCATTGAGCGCTTGCTGCCTCCGGGGTCTCCTGGGCAAAGGCCGTCGCGATGAAGGCGGATAATCGCAGACCAAAGGCTGCTGCGGCTGATGGGATCTGCTCCTACGACGCCTGGCCCGGGCCGTCGGCATGCGATGCTGTAACGCGGCGTTGGCAGCCGCCGCTTCAGCCCTCCGCGGTCGGCCGAATGCCAATCTGAAAACCCTCGAGTTTTCTTTGCCGCCGCACGGTGGCAGAGGAGGGGGCGTGTCAAAGCCCGGATGCCTTGGTAAGGTTGACCCGGAAGCGGTCGCGCCGGCGCTGGTACTTGCGGCCATCTCGGCGGATGCGTGACCGAGTTGCTTCTGCACTTAGCGCTCCTCGACCTCGGCCGAGGAGGCCAGGCCTGCGCGCAGCGAGTGGCCGGAGAACTTTTCCGCACGCTCGGTTTCGGTAAGGTCGGGTCGCACGCCGGCAGCCAGTGCCGCCTTCTTGACGAGGCGCGCCACTTCCTGATCCAGCAGCCGTTCGGGGCCAACATCCTTGCCTTGACCGGTCACCCGCCGGAACAGGGGGCCGTGCGCGATCCTCGCAAGGTTGAGCCAGGTCTGCAGCGTCACGATCGGGCAGGTGGCGTCCGACGAGCCGCGGCCGATTTCCACTTCGCCAGCCGCGCTTTCCCCGCACCGTGACGACCATGCCCTTGTCAAGAATCTCGACCCAGCCGCGGCTTTCCTTCGTTTGGTCGCGGCCGACGTCGAGCCCGACGATCTCGGAACGCCGCAGCCCGCCGGCAAAACCGATCAGCAGCATCGCCCGGTCGCGCAGTCCCCAGAAGGTGCCGCAGGGCAACGTCTCCAGCATGGCGATCAGGTGTTCGGGCAGCGCCGCTTCCTTCTGGCGGGGTTGCGTGGCGTGGGTGTTGCGGATCGCGGCGAGCACAGTAGCGACATGGCGGTCCTTTCGGTCGAGCGTTGTGCCACGCCGGGCATAATTCCAGGTCAGCGCCGAAAGTCGCCGCTCGATCGTTTGACCGAATTCGACTTGCGGCCGGCGATTGTCGCGCGAGGCGGTGATCCCGTCACTCCCGGCGGCACAAGCGGTGATGTAGAGGCCGACCGTCTGTGGGTCGGGCGGAAGCACCCAACCCTTGCCGGCGGCACCACACGGAACGAGATGGCGGCCGACCACTGCGGCGCGGAAATGTCACCGGCGGCCGCCGTGCTGAGGGGCGGAGAAGAGCCCGCCTCGACGTGAATTTCGCTGTTTTGCTCGGTGATTTGCGTCATTTCTCTAATGAACGACAATGGAAGTTTATCGTTCATATCACCGTGCCGGCAAGGTGTGCGGTTTGATCCTTTATTGGTGGCAAAAACCGCGCTCATGTTTATGCTCTTCCGCACGGATTCGCTCATTGCCGCCGCTCCAACGACGTCGCCATGGCCTCACCGTCTACCAGGTTGGGGATTGGCACGCGGCCGCGACGTCAGCGAATCCGATGCTGCCTTTGCCGCAGCTATCGCTTTGAAATCGCTCGATGATCTAATCCGTGCAGACCCGCCATGGCTGGGCTGTTGGCGCGATCGCCTCGCCCTCAAATCGGCCGCCGTCGCCGCCAGGATGCACGGCCGCAACGGGGAGGAAAACAACCATCGCCTTGAACTCGAACAGTGCCGCCGCCCCCTCCCCTTGTTGGCGCTGCCGAAGTTCGGATGGTCTCGGCGAACCGCGATCGTGTTTGGTGCGGCCAGCCGCCCGCGACCGACACCAATTCGTACGGTCGATCCCACAGCTCCTCGATGAGATCGTCGATCAACAGGTCAATGCTACAGTCTTTGCCGACCACCCGCGCCAGGGTCTCTCGCCTGATCGGCTCGGCCGAGGCAAAAATCACACCGCCTCGACCCGCAGCATCTATTCCCGCCAGCGCAGCTCCGGCGGCAGGTCCTCGAGCTCGCGATCGTACAGGACTTCTTGCTGTCGCCCTTTCGCCTGTCGCCGACTGGTCTTGGCTGTGCTCGATCCCGCCATCGTCACAGCCCAAAAATCCGGAAGGAGGACCGGCCGGACAGTGCGCGCACCGCCTCAAAACTTTCGAGCCGCTCGAACAGGCGGTTTGCCGCCCAGCGTGACAGAGCGCTGCCCGGAGCGGACGCCGGTACCGCGTCTTCGGTCAGCAATCGGCGAATGACCGGATCGGCGCCCTTGGTCCGGACCTTCGGCGCTACCGCCAATAGCCGCGCCTTGCCGCCGGCCCCTGGATCATCTCCCGCGGCGGTCAGCAAGACCGCGTCGCGAATGTTAAAACACGGCAGGAGTGAGGGCCACCGAGCTACCTGGGCGCGATCATGCAACGGTATATCAGCAACTCCGATTGCAAACCTCTCGTCATTTGAGCGATAAGACCGTCTGGTCTGTTTCGACTTGAACCACGGCTTAGCGGGGGGCGGCTATGAACGCTGGGGAACGCACGGCAGGGCTTGCGAAGCCAGCATGGATGCGGCGCGCGTGGAGTTTCGCCGCCTTCTGGAAGATCCGAAGTTCCAGGCGACGGAGCGCAGCCGCACGATCCCGTCGTATCTGGTGCAAAGACGGTTTGAAGGGCACCACGATCCCGTCAAGGCCTACGACATTGCGATTGACGTGCTGGCGAGACCCCATAGCTTCGATCCCGCCGACCCCATTGTTCGCATCGAAGTCGGTCGGGTGCGGACTTTCCTGAAGCAATACTATGTCCGGCGATCATCGGATCATGCTGAGCGTGCCGAAAGGGCGCTATCGGCTGGCGTTCGGGGAGGAGGACATTGGTCCGACCGAAGAGCTGGAAGACGAGGCGACGGGCTGAGAGCAGGAGTTGCAGTCTTCAGAGCAAGGGGCAAGGAAAATCATTCTCCCGTATCCGCGCTTCGCGGCTGTCGCAATCCTCTGTTTGACATCCGTTACGGGGCGGGCGGCGCGGTTGAGTACGCGGCCGGTCGTGATCGAAAAGCCTCTGCTTGCGGTGACCATGTCGGCGTCCGAGAAGCGGCTCGAGGGCGAGGCGAGCGTTACCAGGGACTTTCTGCTTTCGGCGCTGACGGGGTTCGATACGCTGACGGTTGCCACGTCGACCGGGCAGCCCATGACCACCGACGGCCGGAGAAATCTCTATTCGGCGGAACTCAAATATTATGCCGATCAGCGGTGCGGACGATCTGGTGGCAAGTCACCGACGACGCCGACG
Organism: Rhizobium hidalgonense; assembly: GCF_002914525.1. Taxonomy (GTDB): domain Bacteria; phylum Pseudomonadota; class Alphaproteobacteria; order Rhizobiales; family Rhizobiaceae; genus Rhizobium; species Rhizobium hidalgonense. Next base: position 166,061 of record NZ_LODW01000043.1, read on the forward strand.
GACATGTCGTCAAGAACGGCGTGGAATCGACGCCGACGATCGATCGGCGGTATCCGCGAGGGAGGTGCTTGTCCAGTCGCTTTCACTGAAGCTTGCCGGAGAGCTCGGTGGGATCGGGCAATTCGAGATCGAACGAGCGCCGGGCCGAGCCGCAGGCAACGTCTGCGTCCTGAAGGCCGGCATCCCCTCGATCTCCCAGGGCGAGACGAGCATCCGTGCCGCGCAGCGCTGCCTGCGGCGCACCGTCGACTGGGATCGACCTGGTGCGGAAGTGCTGGCGACGCTCGCACGGACGCAGCTCGCCCTCGATCCATCGGATACGGATGGGCCGCTCGGCCTCGCTAACCAGGCGGTCGCGATGGCCCCCCTCTCTGCACGGGCGAACACCGCCCTCATGGTGGCGCAGTTTCTGAGCGGGCGCCCCGAGGCTGCGATCGAAGCTGGCAGGCGCGCTCAGGCGCTCAATCCCGGCAGTCCGAAGGTAGCGGCCAAGCTTGCCACCGTCATGTTCGCCGCCGGCCTGGTCGAGGAAGGTGTCGCTCTGGCGGGAGAAGCTCGGGCGCCGTCGAACCGCCGCCGCGGGAAGCAACGATGGTTCTTGCGCTCAACGCATATCGCAAGAATGGTCGACGGCCTCCCTCCTTGCAGAACAGGTGAATTCGGAGACCTTCTCGTCAGGGCGTTGCGGGCCGCGTCCCTCGCTCAGCTTGGATCTCCGCAGGCCCCCGCGGGCCTCGCCGATCTCAGGCGCTTCCACCCCGGATTCGAGCAGACGTTCAGCCGGAAGATCCGGGAGAGACGCTTCAAGACCGACGTCGCCGACGCCCTTGAAGCGGGCTTGCGGAAAGCGGGCGCCGGATCACTCCCGAGTTGGCGAACGCCAGTCCGTAGCTGGATCGCGTCGCGCTCAGCCGCAGTCTGCTCCTCCCTATCCATACTGTCGACAGTCCAAGCGAACTCATGCCCCCGCCCGCGTCACTCCTCAGCCCGTCAATGTTTTGATGCAGCGAAAGCCGACATGGCTGGTCGAGGTGCCTTCCGGCTCGGCATGTCGGGCGGCCGGGCGGTAACGCCGGCAATAGTTCGGCGCGCAAAGATGCGAACCGCCCTTCAGGACCCGGCGGCGGATGCGAATTTCCGGTTGCCGAGGATCGTAGCTCGCCTCCGGATCGCCGCCGCGCGGGTTGCTCGGGATGCAGCAGGAATGTCGTGCGAGCTCGGGGTGACTCGTCGACCAGTAGTCTGTCGTCCACTCCCATACGTCGCCGATCATGTCATAGAGGCCGTGGCCGTTTGCCGGGAACGACCCGACGGCGCTGGTGCGTTCGGCACCCTTAAGCTTCGACGATCTCACGGAAATCCCCTGCCAGATGCTTGCCATCGGCATGGCCTCGGGCTCCAACTCGTTACCCCAGGCATATTCTGCGTCGTCCAATCCACCACGAGCCGCCAGCAGGACCACACTGGCAGCATTAAGTCTCGTACACAACAAGACGCGCTCCGAACCATAAGAGAACGAGTACGACTTCGTACAGCGGGTTCTGAACGATAACGATGATAAAGCCGGCAGACATCATAAATAGCCCGGCCAACGTTAGCGGCACCCCAAGAAACAATGCGGGCCGTGTCGCCGCCAGGTAAAGGGCTTCTCCCAGACGGTTACTAATCAACCACCTCCAGTCAGCGTCTTGCCGAGGAAACTCGCTCCAAACATGATGACAACGCCGCCGACAACGCCGGCGATAAGACCCAGTGAAGCGCGACCGAACATCCAGGAGAGTCCGATCGCCACGATTCCAAGAACGGCGAGTGACTGGCCGAACGGACCAAGGATAAACGTGCAAATGTTGCTAACCATTGTGGCCGGGTCGGTGCCGCCACCTGCGGATTGGGCCGCAGCTGGCCCAAAGGAGAACATGCTCCAACCCATCGCGCCGCCCACGCTAGGAGCATAGCCAGATACCAGGCGCATCACCGCGTTCGACAGGGAGAGGCGATTCAGATGTACGCGGTATCTCTCAAAGCATCGCATCATTGCGAATCTCCTTTGTTTAGATCGAACAAGAGTTGGTCTCCGGATTTACGCTCGTCCTGGTCCGGCGACGGTGGCGGACCGGATGGATCGCGCCGCCCTTCGGAGAACGACGCGTATATGAACTCCAAACATCCCATTCTTCGGATGCCGACTTTTCCCGGTCATGCTTCGGCTGCTCGGTTGACGGGGGAACTAGCTGTTGAGCGGCCATTTCAACTTTTCGCACGTAGCGTTCGCAAAGCCGTGCGTGGAAGAATCTGTGTTGTAGGCGGAGATTGGCCGACGAAGCGCCAATTGCTCCTCGTCAGCCGTCTCGCCGCCAGCACACGGCGGCGCGTCGTTGAACGGGCGCGTGGAGGCCAACAAGACGATCGACAGCGGCCCCGTTGCCTTCAACATTCCTATCTCCGCGTGCTCATAGCTAACACAGCCCCTTCGGTCGGAAGAGATGCCGTCATCTGATGTTCACGATTATCGGGAGGCTCGGTTACACTAGAGTTTTCGATTTCTACATTTCAATCTCATTTGAAGCGAAAATTGAACAGCACCGGTGCGTAGCGCAATCTAGTTGAGACTCGTATTGCCTCACCCAAGAGTGTTCCCAGAAAATAATGCCGTTGCCTCACTCGGATGTTCTCGAATGCCTCACGGGTTGTTCCGATCGTATCCCCGCACCTGGTGCAGGTGACGGAGGTAGCGAAGCCGCTCGCGAGCGCGCCTCTCAATAGCGCTGTAGCGAGCGGGCGGCTTCGCGGGCGGTCATCATGTTTTCCGGTGGGGTCGGTTGTCGAAGGCCAACCTGGCGGTAAGAGCGCGGATGACGATCCTGTATTGTTCGGTAATGATCTCACTGCCCGACCTCTATACTTTCCGTCTGCCGCGCCGCATCGGCGAATGGCCCGAACACCAGCGCATTGGCCTGTGTACTGCGCCAGATTTTCATTCGGCGCTGCACGGTTCGAATGAGCGGGGTATTTGGGGTCGGAACAAGATTTGTTCCTGGCGACACGCTAAGCTCGAACGGATCGTGAACTTTCGTCACGAACCCGCATAACAGCAGCGCGCGGCAGCAATTGGATTGAGCTGGCCGTTGCCGGGCGAACTCACTGACGATGCGCTCGAGAACAAGCTCTTCGCTCGCAACGGCATCAAACAGGGCACGAGACGCCGTGTCGAACCCAATTGGGCCGATCTTGCCGTCGAACTCAAGAAGCCCGGCGTGACTCTGCTCATCCTGTGGGAGGAGTATCGTGGGTCGCATCCCGACGGTTACGGCTACAGCCGCTTTTGTGAGCTCTTTAGAAGCTTCGAGCAACGGCTTTCGCCGACGATGCGCCAGGAACACGCCGCCCACGCGGCATTGACAATCAGTTCACGGGCCCAATAATGCGCCGTGGCGCAAGCTTCCACACCAACAAGGCATGGTCTTGCAGTCGTGAAGAATTTGATCATCTCTGACCTGCCACTGCGAATTTCCTCCAGAATTGATTAGAGTCCGGCCCATCAAAGGACGGACGAATGAAGAAGCAGAGATTTACCGAAGAGCAGATTATTGCGGTGCTGAAGGAGCAGGAGGCTGGTGCGAAGGCAGCCGACCTCTGCCGCAAGCACGGGATTTCAGAAGCGACGTTTTACAACTGGAAGGCCAAATACGGCGGTATGGAAGTCTCCGAGGCGAAACGGCTAAAGGCGCTTGAAGACGAGAACGCGAGACTGAAGAAGCTGCTGGCCGAGCAGTTGCTGGATGCGGCCGCGCTCCGCGAGCTTCTTGCAAAAAAATGGTAGGGCCTGCCGCCAAGCGCGAAGCCGTCACGCATCTGAAGGCCGTGATGGGTCTTTCGGAGCGGCGGGCCTGCCAGATCATATCCGCCGACCGCAAGACGATCCGCTACCAGGCGAACCGACCGCCGGAGACGGAGTTGCGAGCAAAGCTGCGTGACCTTGCCAACGAGCGTCGGCGTTTCGGCTACCGGCGGCTGTTCGTGCTGCTTCGGCGGGAGGGAGAGCTGTCCGGGGTAAACCGCATCTACCGGCTCTATCGCGAGGAGGGTCTTTCCGTTCGCAAGCGTAAAGCCAGACGCCGTGCTGTCGGCACGCGTGCACCGATCCTGGTCGAAGCGAAGGCCAATGCCCGCTGGTCGCTGGACTTCGTGCACGACCAGTTTGCCTGCGGCAGACGATTCCGCGTGCTCAACATTGTCGATGACGTGACGCGCGAATGCCTGGCAGCAATCCCGGACACCTCGATCTCCGGCCGCCGCGTCGCACGGGAGCTGACGACGCTGATCGAACGACGTGGCAAGCCCGGAATGATCGTCTCCGACAACGTCCTATAATCGGAATGAAACGCCGTTTTGGCAGCAGGTCGTTATCGCGTCGGTCTCCCGATGCGTTTGAATTATGATGTAGGCCCGGCCAATCGTCAACGAACGGTCTCTCCCATAACAAACACAGAGTACGCATGATCGCGGCTCTCACCGTCCTTAAGACGAGATCCTTTTTGCCGTCGAGCGGAAGGCCTGAACATTATCTACGAGGTCGCTGAGCAGCTCAACGCCTCCACGGCACTGTCAGAGAAGGGTCCTTCCGCTGTGGATCGTCCCTTCAAAGAAGGGGCGATAAGGTTCACCGCTTTTGATAACCGCATGTACGGTGCGGGCCATCTTGGCGGCGATTGCTGTTGACGCCTTGCGACGTAAATGGGTGTTGTGACGGTCCTTGGTGATGTATCGCTCGAACTTGTCGCGGAAGCTGTTGGCGCGCTGCAATATCGCGACTTGAGCTGCCATCCATAAGGTCCGCCTCAGCCGTGCATTTCCATATTTGGAGAGTTTGGTCTGGCCTCGAAACATTCCTGACTGGATTGTCGCAAGATCCATGCCGCAGAACTTCAGGAACTGGCGATGGTGTTGAAACCGGCGCAGGTCCCCAGCTTCTGCCATGATTGTCAGAGCATTGATTGGGCCAATGCCGGGGATTGTGCATAAGAGCTGGTAATCTGCGTTGTCCTTCAGCATCGCAACCGCACGCGCCTCGATCTCATTACGTTGGGCGATTAGGCTTCTGCCCTCGGCCAGGATCATACGAAACATGCAGATAGCGTCAGAGTCCGGTGCAACTGGAAGGCCTATCGAACGGGCGGACGTTGCGTAAATATCTGCCAACAAACGCTCTTTGCCAACTTTGCGACCAACCACCTCCCAGGCAGCTTTGATGAAAGCGTCCTTGTTCATGGCTGCGATGAAGTGCGGAGACGGAAACAGTTCAAGGAAAGCAAAGAACCAGTCGCTGCGCGAACTGCGGTGGAAGCGATCCGCTTCAGGGAAATACAACGGCAGGTAATGCGTCAGAATCCGATGCCACAGTTCGGTCTTCGACCTTGAGATCATATCGTGGGTCTTCGACAACTCCTGAATGTCGTTGGTGCCGCGCATCAACGGGTCATGGTAGAACTGCTCGGCACCAATGGTCATCATATGGAGGATAACCTGGGCATCCTTTGGATCATTTTTATCCCAGGAATTATGCAGTGCCTCCCTGGTCCGAGCCAGTGCGATGGACGAGATCAATTTGATCTCGAAGCCCGCTAAGCCGAGCCGATATGCCAATGCGCGATGATAGTTTCCCGTTGCCTCAAAGGCGACACGGACAGGACGCTGATAGCTACGCAGCAGGCCGATGAGGCGATCGAACTCATCGAGATTGTTGAGCACGATCACTCGACGTCGACGCTTTTTGTCCGGTGCTTCGATCAGCACCTCGTGGCGTTCTTTGGAAACATCGATAGCTGCCAGAACGGGGGTAAATGCGGTAATGTCACAATCGGTCATAGCCTGTCTCCTTTACAGTGTGGCTTCGCAAAACCACTGTGAGACCTGAGGCCTGGCTATGACCACCTGCTTCGCCTGATGGGGGCTACGCAGCTGGTCAAAGCCTCATTCAACGCAGACTTCCGAAGGTGTTACGGCACCGAACTCACCTCGAATGCTATCCTTGCTTGGTCGAAGGATCACAAGGTTGACTGGCACTACATCGCGCCGGGGAAGCCGATGCAGAACGGCTATGTCGAGAGCTTCAACGGCCGGATGCGCGACGAACTGCTCAACGAAAGCCTGTTCTTCGGTCTCGATCATGCCCGAAGCGCCATTGCCGAATGGGCGGACGACTACAATCCTGTTTCATAACACCCATCTTTCTATGTCATTGAAAGAAATAGATTTTCCTGATCTGGAGGCGATCCCGCGGGGTGGCGAGGGTTCTTCCGTACACGATCGAGAATCTGACGTGCTTGCGGGGTCGCGAGTTTGGAACGGCTGAAGATCCATGGGCCATCGGGTAGCGGATGAGCCCCCTTAATATCGCCAGCCTCGGCCGCCAGACGCAGCGTCTTTGGCGATATCCCGAGTAACTTTGCCGCACCGCCCAGATTAAGCCATGGCTCAACCCCGTCGATCTGCGGACGGAAGACCGGAATCTTGCGA